>NZ_JBHVHT010000001.1:0-312315 GCF_042799975.1 Microbacterium sp. NPDC057658
GGGCTTAAATTCTCAGCTTCGCCTTGCGGCTAACCGGTCCTCTTAACCTTCCAGCACCGGGCAGGCGTCAGTCCGTATACATCGTCTTGCGACTTGGCACGGACCTGTGTTTTTAGTAAACAGTCGCTACCCACTAGTCTCTGCGGCCTCCAAACGCTTTCGGAGCAAGTCCTAATACGTCGAAGGCCCCCCTTCTCCCGAAGTTACGGGGGCATTTTGCCGAGTTCCTTAACCACGATTCTCTCGATCTCCTTGGTATTCTCTACCTGACCACCTGAGTCGGTTTGGGGTACGGGCAGCTAGAACCTCGCGTCGATGCTTTTCTCGGCAGCATAGGATCATCCACTTTTTATCCGCATCGTGTCTCAGCCTGTATGAGTCGCGGATTTGCCTACGACTCGGCCTACGCACTTGCACCAGGACAACCATCGCCTGGCTTGGACTACCTTCCTGCGTCACACCTGTTAATACGCTAACCGCACCAGCATGGGGTCACGTGCTCCCCTCCACGGTGTCACCCGAAGGCAACGATGTGAAGGCTCGGACGTTTAGCACCACTGGATTAGCTTGGGCGGTTCTTCGCCGGTACGGGAATATCAACCCGTTGTCCATCGACTACGCCTGTCGGCCTCGCCTTAGGTCCCGACTTACCCAGGGAAGATTAGCTTGACCCTGGAACCCTTGGTCTTTCGGAGGACGTGTTTCTCACACGTCATTCGCTACTCATGCCTGCATTCTCACTCGTGTAGCCTCCACGGCTGGTTTCCACCGCCGCTTCGCTGGCCACACGACGCTCTCCTACCCATCAACACGGCTGGACCACGAAGGCCTACCAATAATGTCAATGCCACAACTTCGGTGGCGTGCTTGAGCCCCGTTACATTGTCGGCGCGGAATCACTTGACCAGTGAGCTATTACGCACTCTTTCAAGGGTGGCTGCTTCTAAGCCAACCTCCTGGTTGTCAGAGCAACTCCACATCCTTTCCCACTTAGCACGCGCTTTGGGACCTTAGTTGGTGGTCTGGGTTGTTTCCCTCTCGACTATGAAGCTTATCCCCCACAGTCTCACTGCTGCGCTCTCACTTACCGGCATTCGGAGTTTGGCTGACGTCAGTAACCTTGTAGGGCCCATCGGCCATCCAGTAGCTCTACCTCCGGCAAGAAACACGCAACGCTGCACCTAAATGCATTTCGGAGAGAACCAGCTATCACGAAGTTTGATTGGCCTTTCACCCCTATCCACAGCTCATCCCCTCAGTTTTCAACCTAAGTGGGTTCGGTCCTCCACGACGTCTTACCGTCGCTTCAACCTGGCCATGGATAGATCACTTCGCTTCGGGTCTAGGACATGCGACTGAATCGCCCTATTCAGACTCGCTTTCGCTACGGCTACCCCACACGGGTTAACCTCGCCACATATCGCTAACTCGCAGGCTCATTCTTCAAAAGGCACGCTGTCACACCTACCAGGGGTGCTCCAACGGTTTGTAAGCAAACGGTTTCAGGTACTATTTCACTCCCCTCCCGGGGTACTTTTCACCTTTCCCTCACGGTACTTGTCCGCTATCGGTCATCTGGGAGTATTTAGGCTTATCAGGTGGTCCTGACAGATTCACACGGGATTTCACGGGCCCCGTGCTACTTGGGATACTCTCCACGCCAGAACACGCATTTCGACTACGGGGTTGGCACCCTCTATGACCGGCCTTTCAAGACCGTTCGTCTATACGCTTCTGTAACGTCGCCAGCTCGGCAGAACTGACTGGTGAGTCCCACAACCCCGAATATGCAACTCCTGCCGGATATCACACACACTCGGTTTAGCCTGATCCGGTTTCGCTCGCCACTACTAACGGAATCGCGGTTGCTTTCTCTTCCTGTGGGTACTGAGATGTTTCACTTCCCCACGTTCCCTCTACCCGCCCTATATATTCAGGCGGGAGTCACTAGGTCGGCACGCCGCCCAGCGGGGTTTCCCCATTCGGACACCCTCGGATCAAAACTTGCTTATCAGTTCCCCGAGGCTTATCGCAGATTGCTACGTCCTTCTTCGGCTCCAGATGCCAAGGCATCCACCGTTTGCTCTTAAAGACTTGAAATCACATGAGTTTGAATCAAAAACCCGACCAGTCCGAAGACTGAATCAGAAATTGACTAATGATCTTTAAGATCATCTTGCGCAACTGATCAAAGACCAGTTGCAAGATGCTCGCGTCCACTGTGTAGTTCTCAAAGTACGGGCGGTACCCCTCACCACCTCCCCAACCGGAGAGACAACAAGAGGCCCAGAGGTACAGACCAGATCCCGAAAGACCCGCATCCGGTCCCTCAGGACCCAACAGCGTGCAGGCACCGAAACCCATCCCCCCAACGTTCCTGCAGCAAGCTGCGTACTAATCAGAGAAACAATCTCGATGCCATGTCAAATGTTCCACCCATGAGCTCCCAGCGAAGAACGTACGCCTTCGATCTGGGTTCTGGACGCCGAAGCGTCAGATGCTCCTTAGAAAGGAGGTGATCCAGCCGCACCTTCCGGTACGGCTACCTTGTTACGACTTAGTCCTAATTACCGATCCCACCTTCGACGGCTCCCTCCACAAGGGTTAGGCCACCGGCTTCAGGTGTTACCGACTTTCATGACTTGACGGGCGGTGTGTACAAGACCCGGGAACGTATTCACCGCAGCGTTGCTGATCTGCGATTACTAGCGACTCCGACTTCATGAGGTCGAGTTGCAGACCTCAATCCGAACTGGGACCGGCTTTTTGGGATTCGCTCCACCTCACGGTATTGCAGCCCTTTGTACCGGCCATTGTAGCATGCGTGAAGCCCAAGACATAAGGGGCATGATGATTTGACGTCATCCCCACCTTCCTCCGAGTTGACCCCGGCAGTATCCCATGAGTTCCCACCATTACGTGCTGGCAACATAGAACGAGGGTTGCGCTCGTTGCGGGACTTAACCCAACATCTCACGACACGAGCTGACGACAACCATGCACCACCTGTTTACGAGTGTCCAAAGAGTTGACCATTTCTGGCCCGTTCTCGTATATGTCAAGCCTTGGTAAGGTTCTTCGCGTTGCATCGAATTAATCCGCATGCTCCGCCGCTTGTGCGGGTCCCCGTCAATTCCTTTGAGTTTTAGCCTTGCGGCCGTACTCCCCAGGCGGGGAACTTAATGCGTTAGCTGCGTCACGGAATCCGTGGAATGGACCCCACAACTAGTTCCCAACGTTTACGGGGTGGACTACCAGGGTATCTAAGCCTGTTTGCTCCCCACCCTTTCGCTCCTCAGCGTCAGTTACGGCCCAGAGATCTGCCTTCGCCATCGGTGTTCCTCCTGATATCTGCGCATTCCACCGCTACACCAGGAATTCCAATCTCCCCTACCGCACTCTAGTCTGCCCGTACCCACTGCAGGCCCGAGGTTGAGCCTCGGGATTTCACAGCAGACGCGACAAACCGCCTACGAGCTCTTTACGCCCAATAATTCCGGATAACGCTTGCGCCCTACGTATTACCGCGGCTGCTGGCACGTAGTTAGCCGGCGCTTTTTCTGCAGGTACCGTCACTTTCGCTTCTTCCCTGCTAAAAGAGGTTTACAACCCGAAGGCCGTCATCCCTCACGCGGCGTTGCTGCATCAGGCTTTCGCCCATTGTGCAATATTCCCCACTGCTGCCTCCCGTAGGAGTCTGGGCCGTGTCTCAGTCCCAGTGTGGCCGGTCACCCTCTCAGGCCGGCTACCCGTCGACGCCTTGGTGAGCCATTACCTCACCAACAAGCTGATAGGCCGCGAGCCCATCCCCAACCGAAAAATCTTTCCAAACGCAGACCATGCGGTCACGTCACATATCCAGTATTAGACGCCGTTTCCAGCGCTTATCCCAGAGTCAGGGGCAGGTTGCTCACGTGTTACTCACCCGTTCGCCACTGATCCACAAGAGCAAGCTCCTGCTTCACCGTTCGACTTGCATGTGTTAAGCACGCCGCCAGCGTTCATCCTGAGCCAGGATCAAACTCTCCGTAAAAAAGAAATGCATACGAACCGGGGAAAAACCGGAACGCAGCGAGTTTGATGCTGACCAAAGAGACGAATTCATTGCTGACTTCATCCGTTGCCAACCCCACAAAGAGGTTGGTCTTTGATCCAAAGGAATTCTCACCCAGCCGAAGCTAGACGAGGATAATTTGGCATTTGACAAGTGCACGCTGTTGAGTTCTCAAGGATCGGATGCTCCCACGACCCAGCCATCACAGCCAGGCCCGAAGGGCAACTTCTCTATCTTACCGATCTCGTTTCCGTTGTCAAGTCCGAGTTTCTTCGGCCTGACCGTGGGAACGGATCAGCATCCTTCATCCTGTTCACTCTGTGAGTGTGTGGGATTCGGGAGGTGTTCGATGCTTGACGGGAGCCGGTCCGAGGACCTCCGCTCAACCGTTTGGGGCGAACAGGTAATAACTTACGTGGGTTCCGGACATCGGGCAAATCACCGATGATTCCCGGGCGTGTCGGGCGCAGCGGCGGCGCTGTCTGCGATCATCGCAGCGGAGGTTAACGATGACGAATGCAGTAAGCAGCGCGGTCGAGTGGGCCCTCGCGGCGGGTGAGGAAGAGGTCTTCCGCGCACTCGGCGCCCACGTAATCGATGGGGCCGGCCAGTTCTCGGCCTCCCGGCTCGCCGCGATCGGACGCCAGTGGTACTCCGAGCACGAGGCGGTGCTTCGGGCGAAAGCGTGTGTTCCGCTCATGGCGGTCCTCGGCACCGATTCCGACAACGTGACCATCGCGTATGCGGTGTCGACGGTCGTCGATCAGGTCGTGGCGACGGAGTCGATGCTCACGCCCCTCACCGCGGCCTATGTCGTCGGTCTGATCGTTCGCAAGATGGCTGCCGGCTACTGCGATGACCTTGCCCCCGCCATCTGACGGTGCCGCCCTCCCCCGTCCCGAGCGTCTGCGCTCGCTCTTCGAGGGGTGGAAGGGGGTGCCCCACGACCCCTCCGTCGCTTACGAGAACGATTGGAAGTCCTCGGTCGATTGGGCATCGTATGCCGAGGACGAGATCGACGAACAGATAAGACTGCGTTCGGTTCCGGTCATCGAACAACGACTGCGGAGGCTGTGGAGCGCCATCGGCGAGACCGTCGCCGATGACCCGGTCGCCGCAAGGGTTCATGCTTCCGTGACGGTGAGCTCGCTCCACAACGGCATCCCGTTGGAGACGTTCTATGAGGCGCGGCACGATGGGGGGAACATCCTCGTCAACGACGCGATCGCAGACTTCACCCGTCACGTCTTCCTCGGCTACACGTCATGGACGTACTCCCGCGTCAACACCTCATCGTCGACCGAGGCTCGAGCGTGGGGAGAGGCGTTCCCCGTCGTCCGTCGCATCCTCGCCTTCGAGAACTGGTCGATCGCGTTTGGAGGGCTGGTGCAGCCGTTCGAGTTCGATCCTCCCGGCGGCATCCTCGCGCATTCGGTGCATGCCGCCGAGTGGTCCCTCGTGTTCTGGCTGGCGCACGAGTTCGGGCACGCGCTGCGTGCAGCCGTCGCCACCGGGGAACAGGTGGAGATCGCCGGTCGGGACGCCAGCGCGCTCCTGCGCGAGGCCGACGGTGAAGAAGCCGAGCATCTGTGCGACCTGATCGCCCTGCGCATCGCTCTCACCACCCCGCATCCGGAGTTCGAGGGAAGCGCGCTGACTTCACCCCTGGCTCTCGTCTTCGCCTTCCTTCCGCTCGTGATCGCCGAGCACCGTCACTTCGTGCGTCCGCCCCGCGGCGGTGCCTCGTTCCTGCGCCGCTGGTCGGCGCTGCAAGCTCTCCTCGACCGCAGCGCCCCTGATGAGGATGCCGGCGAGGCCTTCCGCGACGCGATCGAGTTCTTGGAGACGATCTGTTTCGCAGATAGCACGTGGAGCGACGGTGCTCTGCTCACACTGGTCGACGAGTGCGTATTCGCGGCGCCCACGCCGACCCAGACACCGACGGACCTGCACTGGGTGTCCGCGCGGGACGACGAAGTGCGGCTCTACCTGACGCCCAGTAGCCTCGTCTCGCGTTCAGCCGAGATCCTGCTCCAGGAAGGAGCGACACCGGACACGCGAGATGGCTGGATTCGCGCGGTGCTCGACCGATCGGCCGGAGTGGAGGTCCCCGCCTACGACGAGACCTTCCTGTCGCGTGACTATCACCTCGCCGTGGATCACTTCCGGCTGCGATTCCGCGCGGCACTGGCCGGAGCCGATGATCCGAGCGCCGTCATCAACCCGCGGGGCGACGTCACCTTTTCGGAGTGGACCGACACCTGGAGCTTTCTGGGCGATCCGGTTTTCCGGAGGATCGCGTACGAGATCGCCTCGGACCCGTGGCCGCTCATCGTCCATGACGTACGTGACGCCCGGCAGCCGCCCGCCCCGCCCTCAGCACTCCGCGCGCTGCGCGGCGCGGAAGCCGGCGATGTTACTTCCGATCGCAGGAAAGCCCCGGGCGACTGACCCGGGGCTTTCTTGTTCCTGTGGACCTAAGGGGATTCGAACCCCTGACCTCCTCGATGCGAACGAGGCGCGCTACCAACTGCGCCATAGGCCCGTGAACGACATCTACGTTATCACGCTCGCGATCCCGGACATGACGAAGGCCCCGCATCTCCATGTTTCCAGGGGAGTCGGGGCCTTCGTGGTGGCGGTGACGGTGGGATTTGAACCCACGGTAGGGGGTTACCCTACACAACTTTTCGAGAGTTGCACCTTCGGCCGCTCGGACACGTCACCGCGGATCAGTTTACGACACCGGGGCCGAGCGCGCGAATCGGCGGGTCACCAGGCGGCGGCGACCTCGGCGTGGGCGCGGAGGATGCCCTCCGTGGAGCCGGCGGGGGCGCGCCCGATGCCGCACTCCGTGGCGACGCCGAACTCCGGCGCGAACGGGACGGCGGCGGCGATCCGGCGACGCGCACCCTCCGCGCCGTCCTCCCGGTGCACGAGGCCGAGGTAGAGCTCCTCGACCGGGGTGAGCGCGGCGAGCGGGGCGAAGTAGGCCTCGTCATCGTGGCCGATCGGCACGGGAAGGTGCAGCCAGGTGAGCGGACGGTGGGCCGCGGCGATGACGGCGTTGGCGTAGCGGACGAGGGAGCCGGCGTCGGTCGGCTCGAAGAAGTGCTTCTCCCCCGCGTCGCCGTAGCAGAGGTGCACGCCCACCTCGACGTCGTCCGGGACGGCATCGACGAGGGCGGCGAGACGCGAGACGAGGCCGTCGAACGGGTCGCCGGGCCACCACCCCTCCATGACGGCGCCGTAGCCGGAGGCGCCCTCGAGGATCCCCATCTCGCTCGCGACGTCCCACTGCACCGCGAGGTCGTCGTGCGGGATCGCGGCGAGGATCTCGTCGAGCTCGCGGAGCATCGCGGCGGTGTACACGGGCTCGATCGCGGCCCGGTCGTCGCCGTGGAAGAACGAGGAGATGACGGCGAGCGGGGTGGGCAGCGAGACCTGGAACCGGGTGCCCGCGGCGACCACTCCCTCCTCCCGCAGCCGGGCGAAGAGGCCGTACGACTCGATCGCCGCGGAGGCGTACTCCAGCGGAGGCAGCGCGATCGTCGCCGGGTCCACGCCCTCGGCGATCCGGAGGCCCCGGGCGTCGATGCCGGCGGGGAACGGGATGGGCTCGTCGCCGATCCGCTCGATGCCGTCCGCCTGGCCGATGACGTCGGGCTGGAACATGATCCAGTGGAACCGTTTGCCCACCTCGCCGTCCGGGATGCGACGCAACCGGTCGCCGAGCAGCTCCGCAGCGGTGCGCATCGTCGTCTCGGCGTCGTCGAAGTTCACACTGCCCACGAGAAGGGCACCCTGGGGCTGCGTCATGGCCTCAGGATATCCCTCGCCGACCCACCCCTTTCCGGCCGAGCCACCCCTCTGCGTGCGGCCGGAAGGGGGTGGGACACACGCAAGGGGGTGGGTCGCCGAGGGGAGGTCGGGATTAGGATTGCCTAAGAACCCGCCGCCTCCGGGGGCAGAACGACGGGAAGGATGCAAGCAGCATGGGATTCATCACGTCTGCGGCGCTCGCCGAGACCGGATACGTGGTCCTCGACGACGAGACCACCCCGGTGGACCCGTCCGAGTGGCAGGACCTCGAGTACGTCGGCTGGCGCTCCTCCGGCATCACCCGCTTCGCACCCCTGACGAGCTACGCGGGCGAGATCGACTGCAACGGCTTCTGGAACCACACGCCGCCGCGCACCGACAAGGACGGCGTCTGGATTCCCTCACAGGTCGCGATCGCCCCGACCCTGCAGCGCCGTGCCCTGGCCCCTGGCGCCGGCGTCGGCCGCTGCCGGGTCATCGAGCTCCAGCCGAACGACTACGCCGACGCGATCTACAACCTGCACCAGGACGACAACAACCGCCTCAACGAGCCGGGCACGGGCTGGGTGGTCCGCGGGTACTACAACCTCACCGACGACACCGACTCGATGCTCATCCTCCGCTCCGACCGGTTCGACCCGGCCACCGAGGTCCGGCTGCCGCTGCGCGCCGGCTCCCGGATCATCGTCGACACGCAGCGCTTCTGGCATGCCGTGTGGCATCGCGGGACAGGGCCCCGGTATGCGCTCATCACCTCCTGGACCAGCGGCCCTGAGCTCGACGCATACATCGCCGCGCACCACGGCGACCCGCATCCGCCGACGGTCGACCTCGACCCGCGTGTGGTGGACGAGGCCCAGGTCGAGATGCACCGTCGGATCGAGGAGCGCCGTCGCGCGTTCGAGGCGCAGGGCATCGTGATGGAGCCGCCCGCCGACATGAACCTCGTCGGCTGAGGCTCAGACCGTCCGGCCGCCCTCGATCCGCACGACCCGGTCGACCGTCCCCGCGGGCGGCGCCACATGCGAGATGAGCAGCACCGACTGCTCCCCCGTCGCCTGCAGCAGGTCGCGCAGGAGAGCGTCCGAGGCCTCGGGGTCGACGCCCGCCGTCGGCTCGTCCAGCACGAGCACCGGGAAGCCACGGAGCAGCGCGCGAGCCAGAGCGATCCGCTGCGCCTGGCCGCCGGACACCAGCGCACCGCGGTCGCCCACCCGCGCATCGAGCCCTCCGCGCTCGCGCACCCACGCCGCGAGTCCCACACGGTCGAGCACGGCGAGGAGTTCTTCGTCGGTGGCCGTGTCCCTGGCGAAGAGGAGGTTCTGCCGCACGTCCTCGTCGAAGAGCTGCGGCTGCTGCTCGCACAGACCGACGACGCGGCGCAGCGAGGGCCCGGACAGCGCCGCCGCGTCGAGATCGCCGATCCGGTATTCGCCGTCCACGCGGAGGAAGCCCACGAGCGCAGCCGCCAGCGAGCTCTTGCCCGCCCCGCTCGCCCCGGAGACGAGCACCCGCTCACCCGGCGCGAGGTCGAGGTCCACCCCGGTCAGCGCCGCCGCCCCTCCGGGCCAGTGCGCCGTGGCTCCCCGCAGCGTGAGCGCGGGGACGCCGTCGACCGCGACGTCCTCCCCCGCGTCGGTCCGCAGCTCCGGCGGCATCTGTTCGGGCAGCACGTCCACGATGCGCTCCGCGCTCGCGCGGACGCTCCGCCACGAGGCCGCCGCGATCGGCACGGCGCCGAACACCTCGAACACGACCATCGGCACGAGCACCGCGACCGCGAGCCACGGGGCGTCGATGGCTCCCGTGGCGAGGCCCGGGGCTGCCACCGCCAGCGCCCACACCGAGGCGGCGCCGGCCATCAGCGAGACCACTCCGGCCGCGACGGCCTGCGCCAGCGACGCCCGACCGACGACCCGACGCAGGGCGGCATCCGCGACACGGATCCGCTCTCGGGCCTGCGCCTCCGCGCCGAACGCGAGCAGCACGTCGAGGCTGCCGAAGTAGTCGACGAGGGCGGCGGACACCTCGGCCCGACGCGCCGACACCGCGGCCTCCGCACGGGAGCCGAAGATCCAGCCGAGCCCGACGGCGGCGAGCGCGGCGACGAGGAGGCAGACGGCGAGCGTGAGCGCGGCCGGCGGCGAGACGAAGGCGAGGAAGCCGACGGCGCCGAGGGCGACCACGCCCGAGACGGCGAGCGGCTGCACGACCCGGAGCGGGAGGTTCTGCAGGTTCTCCACGTCGTCGACGAGAGCCGCGAGCACCTGGCCCCGGTCCGTCGCGCCGAGCCCCGCCGGCGAGAGCGGGATGAGGCGGCGCACCATGTCGGACCGGGTCGTGGCGAGCTGTCGGAGGGCGGCGTCGTGACCGCTGAGCCGCTCGAGGTACCGCGTGACGGCTCGGGTCACGGCGAAGAACCGCACCCCGACGACCGCGATGGACAGCGGCACGAGGGAGTCGACGATCGACGCGCTCACGATCAGCCAGCCGCTCACCGCGAGGAGGCTCACGGCGGCGGCCGCCGACAGCACGCCCCAGATCAGCCCGGGGAGGAAGCGGCGGAACGGCGGCTGCGCGAGCCGGAGCACCTCCCGGACCCGGTCGCTGCGGGTCGTCTCGTTCATGCGCTCACCCCCAGCGCCACGATCCGGTCGGCGATGTCCCTGGCCGAGCGGCGGTGCGAGACGAGCAGGACGGTGGCGCCGGCATCCGCTCGCGCGCGCAGCGACCGCCACAGCCGCTCCTCGGTGTCGGCGTCGAGGGCGCTGGAGGGCTCATCGAGCGCGAGCATCCGCTCCGGCATTCCGTCGTGGCGGTACAGCGCCCTGGCCACCGCGACGCGCTGCGCCTGTCCTCCCGACAGCCCTGCGCCCTGCACACCCAGCACACGGTCGGCCTCGATGCCCTCGGCGCACGCGGCGTCGAGCGCCCGGCGTACACGGGCGAGGTCGGGACCGGCATCCCCGAGTGCGACGTTCTCCGCGACCGTGCCGCGCATCAGCCCCGGCGTCTGCCCGGCCCAGGCGAGCCAGTCGGACGGTGCGAGCTCGGCGACGTCCCGTCCGCCCCAGGTCGCCGTGCCCGTGGAGTCCACCGCCCCGCGGAGGGCGGCGAGCAGACTCGACTTCCCGGAGCCGCTCGGCCCCTCGATCAGGGTCACCGACCCGGGCTCCGCGACGAAGGACACCGGCGGGAGGTCCCGCACGCGGAGTCCGTCCACCACGAGTTCCCGCCCCGCCGGCACGACGTCGACCCGGCTGCCGGACGAGTCCACGGGGTTCGGTCGTGCGTCCGTGCCGAGGTCGTGCGGGCGCATGCCGCCCCGGTCCCGGTCGCGCGCCGCATCCAGCACGTCGAACACGTCTTCCGTGGCCGCGACGCCCTCGGCCGCCGCGTGGAACTGCACGCCTACCTGACGGATGGGGAGGAAGGCCTCCGGGGCGAGCAGCAGCACGAAGAGCCCGACCTCCAGGCTCAGATCGCCCGAAAGCAGCCGGAACCCGACCGCGACCGCGATGAGCGCGACCGCGAGCGACGACAGCAGCTCCATCGCGAACCCCGACAGGAACGAGAACCGCAACACCTTCATGGTCTCGCGACGGTACTCGTCGGCGGTCACCTCGATGCGGTCGGCCGCCCGACGGTCCCGGCCGAACAGCCGCAGCGTCGACAGCCCCTGCACCGTGTCGGCGAAGCGGGCGGCGAGGTGCTGCAGCGTCTGCCACTGCTTCTTCTGCACCGTGCGGGTCGCGATGCCGATGAGGATGAGGAAGAGCGGGATGAGCGGCAGGGTGATGACGGCGGTGAGTCCGCTCGGCCAGTCCTGCCACCACATGACCGCGACGAGCACCGGCGTCGCGATGACGGTGAGCACGAGCTGCGGGATGTACCGCGCGAAGTACGCGTCCAGGGCTTCCAGGCCGTGACCGGCGGTGACGGCGATCTGCGTCTGATTCCGCTGCGCGAGCCACCCGGGGCCGAGGCGTCCGACGGCCGCGACGAGCGCGGCCCGCAGCTGCATCCCGGTCCGGTCGGCGGCCTGCGTGCCCGCGGCGTCGGAGGCGGCGATGAGCAGACCCCGAAGGAGGGCGGCCCCGAGCAGCCAGAGCAGGGTCACGGTGACGTCGCGCCCCGCGATCGCCCCCACGACCGCTTCGGTGAGGAGCCACGCGAAGGCGATCGTCACCGCGGTCTGGAAGACGCCGATCGCGGCCGACGCCAGGAGGAATCCCCGGGCGGCGGCCGCGTATCGGAGCAGCCTCGGATCGACGGGTTTCACGCGTGCGCCGGAGCCCCCTCGATCGACCGGCGGGTGACGCGCTTGCGGAACACCCAGTAGGTCCAGGTCTGGTACGCGATGACCAGCGGGAGGGCGATCAGCGCGGTCCAGCTCATGATCTGCAGCGTATACGGAGTGCTGGACGCGTTGGCGATCGTGAGACTGTACGCCGGATCGATGGTCGACGGCATCACGAACGGGAACAGGGCGGAGAACAGCATGACGACGGCGAACATGACCGTGAGCATGCCGGCGAAGAACGCCCACCCGTCGCGGCGGACGAGCGAGAAGCCGACTGCCGCGATCAGGCTGACCGCCGCGAGCGCACCGGCTCCGATGACGAGCCACAGCAGCGGAGCCTCCCGGCCCATCGCGATCGCGACCGTCCAGATCACCGTCGCGGCGGCGACGAGGATCGTCGGGATGGCGGCCTTCTTCGCGAGCTTCTGCGCGTCCTCGTGCACCTGGCCGTCCGTCTTCAGCGCGACGAACAGCACGCCGTGCAGGAAGAAGAGCAGCAGGGTCGTCACGCCGACCAGCAGCGCGTACGGGTTGAGCAGCGAGAAGAAGCCGCCGACGTAGATGTGGTTCTCATCGATCGCCACCCCCTGCACGATGTTGCCGAAGGCGACGCCCCAGAGCAGTGCCGGGACGACCGAGCCGATGACGATCATCCGGTCGAAGCCCTGCTTCCACTTCCTGCTCTCCCGCTGATGGCGGTACTCGAACGAGACGCCGCGGAGGATGAGCGCGAGCAGGATGAGCAGCAGCGGCAGGTAGAACCCGCTGAACAGCGTGGCGTACCACTCGGGGAACGAGGCGAAGAGCGAGGCCCCGGCCACGATGACCCACGTCTCGTTGAGGTCCCACACGGGACCGATCGTGTTGATGACCTGTCGGCGCGACACGTCGTTCTTGCCGAGGAACGGCAGCGACATGCCGACACCGAAGTCGAACCCGTCGAGGACGAAGTAGCCGACGAACAGGAAGGCGACCACCCAGAACCAGATCGTTGCGAGATCCATGATGCTCGTTCCTCTCAGTACACGACCGACGGCAGCTGAGCCGTCTCCTCATGGGGCTGTTCGTCGGTGTCCGGCCCCTTCTGGGCGGCCTTGACGATCAGCCGGACCTCGACCACGGCCAGCGCGGCGTAGATCGCGGTGAAGGCGATCAGCGAGATCAGGACCTCGAGTCCGCTCACGCCGGGCGAGACGCCGTCGCGGGTGGACATCAGACCGAACACGATCCAGGGCTGTCGACCCATCTCGGTGAACACCCAGCCCATGATGTTGGCGGCGAGCGCGAGCGGGAACGACCAGATCGCGACCTTCCACATCCACGGCGCGACCGGCTTGGTGGCCTTCTTGCGGGTGACCCAGAGGCCGGCGACGGCGACGAGGGCGGCGGCCATGCCGAGGCCGATCATCCAGCGGAACGACCAGTAGGTGATCCACAGGACAGGGGCGAAGTCGGTGAGACCGGTGCTCGCATACGTCTGGGCGTACTCGGCGTTCAGGTCGTTGATGCCGTGCACACAGGCGTCGAGCGTGTGGGTCGACAGCAGCGACAGCAGGTACGGCACCCGGATCGAGAACAGCTCCGAGCTTCCGTCCGGCGTGCCCAGCGTGAAGATGCTGAAGGAGGCATCGGCGCCGCAGACGGTGTTGAACGTCGCCTCGGCGGCGGCCATCTTCATCGGCTGTGCGGCGTACATCGCCAGACCGAGCTGGTCGCCCGTGAGCACGACGCCCGCGGTGGAGAAGATCATCGCCCAGAGGCCGAACTTCAGCGAGACGCGCATGGTGTCGAAGTGCTGCCCGCGGGCCAGGTGCCAGGCGGACACCGAGATGACGACACCCGCGGCGAACATGAGCGCGCCGAAGATGGTGTGCGGGAACGCGGCGAGGGCGACGGGGTTCGTCAGCAGCGCCCAGAAGTCGGTGAGCTCGGCGCGGTTGGTCACCTCGTTGTACGTGTAGCCGACCGGGTTCTGCATGAACGCATTGGCGGCGATGATGAAGTACGCCGACAGGATGCTGCCGATCGAGACGCACCAGATGGTGGCCAGGTGGATCTTCTGCGGGAGCTTGTCCCAGCCGAAGATCCAGAGGCCGATGAAGGTCGCCTCGAAGAAGAACGCCAGCAGGCCCTCGAAGGCGAGCGGGGCGCCGAAGACGTCGCCGACGAAGCGCGAGTAGTCCGACCAGTTCATGCCGAACTGGAACTCCTGCACGATGCCGGTGACGACGCCCATCGCGAAGTTGATGAGGAAGATCTTGCCGAAGAAGCGGGTGAGGTGCAGGTACTGCACCTTGCCGGTACGCACCCACGCGGTCTGGAAGATGGCGGCGACCAGCGCCATGCCGATCGTCAGCGGGACGAAGAGGTAGTGGTAGACGGTCGTCAGGCCGAACTGCCATCGGGCCAGGGCGAGCGGATCAAGCCATTCCATGAGCGACTCCCGTTCTGTTCGACGCCTGCGCGGCGGTGTCGCGCAGCTGCACGGTGCATTCGGAGGGCTGCGCGGCCTCGCGCACGCACTCGGCTTCGAGCGGACCCCCCGCTTCTGCAAGGATGCCCTGCATCAGCCCGAGATGCACCTGGCACAGCATCGGGCGGTCCTCCGGCCGGCCGGCCGCGTGCGGGCACGGACTCAGGTCGACGGTCAGACCGCGGTCGTCCACGACCGGCTCGAAGCCGCTCTCCTCCAGGTGCTCGACGAGGGCGTCGAGCTGGTAGGTGGCGTCCTTGCCGAGGGCGGTCCCGGTGCCGGGGAGGACGCTGCGGAGCAGGTCGCCGCGACGGGCGGCGGCCTTGGCCTTGTTCCGCGCGACCGGACTGGAGGCGTCCGGGGCCCCGGTGGCGGCGCGGTACAGCGTCCGAGGGCGCCCCCGGGTGGTGCGGTGCTCCACGGTCGGGATGACGTAGCCGCCCTCGATGAGCCGCTGCAGGTGCTCGCGCACGGTGTTCGGGTGGAGGCCGGTGGCCTCGCACAGGTCGCCGATCGCGAGTTCTCCGGAGGCGCCGGAGTGCCCGGCCTCGAAGAGGAGGTGCAGGATGCGCACCCGGGAGTAGCTGGAGATCGGCCCGCAGACGGACCCGCCGTTGGACATGTCTCAATTATCGGCCGGGGCCGGGGGCCGCCGGGGGAAGCGGGCCGTGAATAATCGCCTGGTCGATAGGGATGTCTGATCCCGCCGATAGCCTGGGGGCATGGCCACCCGGAAACCCGCTCCCCCCGCGTACGTCTGCACCGAGTGCGGGTGGACGACGGCCAAGTGGGTGGGCCGCTGCGGGGAGTGCCAGCAGTGGGGCACGGTCCAGGAGCAGGCCGCGCAGACCGGGATCCTCCGTCGCGTGAACGCGCTCGCACCGACCGCCGATCGCGCGGCGCGGCCGATCACGCAGATCACGACGCAGGACGCGCCGCGCCGCACGAGTGGGGTCGGCGAGTTCGACCGGGTGCTCGGCGGCGGCATCGTGCCGGGAGCCGCGATCCTCCTCAGCGGCGAGCCCGGCGTCGGCAAGTCCACCCTGCTGCTTCAGGTCGCCGCGCAGGCCGCGCGGAGCGGGCGACGGGTGCTCTACGCCAGCGCCGAGGAGTCGCCGGCCCAGGTGCGCCTGCGAGCGGAGCGGACGGGCGCCCTGCACGACGAGCTCTACCTCGCGAGCGAGACCGACCTCGCCACGATCCTCGGCCACATCGACGAGGTGCAGCCGCAGCTCGTCATCGTCGACTCCGTGCAGACCGTGTCGTCGTCGCTCACCGACGGCGCGGCCGGTCAGCCCAGCCAGGTGCGGGAGGTCGCCGCGACCCTGATCCGGGTGGCGAAGGAGCGCGATCTGCCGATCATCATCGTCGGCCATGTGACCAAGGACGGCCAGGTGGCGGGGCCCCGGGTGCTGGAGCACCTCGTCGACGTCGTGTGCCACTTCGAGGGCGACCGGCAGACCTCGCTGCGCTTCATCCGTGCCCTCAAGAACCGCTTCGGTCCCACCGACGAGGTCGGCTGCTTCGAGATGACCGGAGACGGCATCGCCGAGGTGCCCGACCCCTCCGGCCTGTTCCTGTCGCAGGGCGCCTCCGAGCCGGGGACCTGCGTGGCCATCTCCCTCGAGGGCCGTCGCGCCCTCCCCGTCGAGGTGCAGGCGCTCACCGTGCCGAGCAACGCGCCGAACCCCCGGCGCATCGTGCACGGCCTCGACTCCTCGCGGGTGGCCATGGTGCTGGCGATCCTCGAGCGCCGGGCGGGCGTGCCCACCGGCAGCCTCGACGTCTACGTGTCCACGGTCGGCGGGGTGCGCTTCACGGAGCCCGCCGCCGATCTCGCCATCGCGATCGCCGTCGCCGGGTCCATCCAGATGATCTCGGTGCCGCGCACGGTCGCCGCCGTCGGCGAGCTCAGCCTCGCGGGCGAGGTGCGGCCGGTGACGCAGGCGGCGCAGCGGCGCTCCGAGGCCGCCCGGCTCGGCTACGAGCAGGTGGTGGACGACCGCTCGAAGACCCTGCGCGCGGCGCTGGGCGACGTGAGGGCGCGGAACAGCGCCCGTCGCCCCGACCGCGACATCCCGCCGTTCTGAGTCGGAGGGGCGCCCGGGTCAGGCGTCGAGCGCCTTGAGCAGCTCCACCGGGTCGGCCTGCATCGGGTGAGGCCCGGCGATGTCGAGGAACACGGTCGTGATCGGGTGGGCGGAGAGGAACGCGCGCAGCCAGGCGGCGTCGTAGATGCCGACCCCGGGCGGCAGGTTGGCGGGCTTGTTCTTCGCGTCGCTGAAGAGCAGCAGGGCGAGGTCACCCGAGTTCGGGTCCCGATAGGTCCACACCTCGCCGCTGTCGAGCGGATTGTCGCGCGCTCCCGGCTTGATGAGCGGGACGACGGTGGTGCCGTGCCGCAGCGCGAGGGCCACCGCGGCGACGTCCTGCTTCTCGAGGGCGAGCGCCAGAGCCTCGGACCGGAAGTCCTCGGGCGCCGGCTTCTTCTTCGCGCTCTTCCCGGACTTCGCCTTCTTCGCTGCCATGCCTCCAGCTTAGGCATCGGGGCGGCGCGGCGGCGCCGGGGAAAGATTGGGGCCCTCTCGAGTCCTCCATTGGGGACTGGGGTACTCGAGAGGGCCCTCGGACTCTCGAGCGGCGGTGTCGAAGCGCTGGGGACGCTGTAGTTCGACGCCACTGGGGATGGCATGTTGCCGCATAGCGGGAGAGTCACCTCTATGGTATCCCAAAGACCGGGCCCTGTCAGCACAAGTGCCCGTCGCGCGCTCAGAACAGGAGGATCTGGGTGGTCGTGGCGCTGGGGAACCCGCCGATCGAGACGCCCACGTGATACGAGGCGCCACCGCCGGGAGCACGCTGACGGTTCTCCTGTGCGCAGGTCTCGACACTGGACCGGGTGCGGTCCCAGACGACCGGCTCCTTGCTCACCACGGTGGACCCGGCGGTGAGCGTGGCGATCATGCTGCTGGGGTTCTCCTGGCAGTCCGTCGAGCGCCACCACTCGTCCGAGCCGCTGGAGATCGTGAACACCTGGGTCGTGGAACCCACGTCGATCGTGCAGTCCTTCGTGCCCTTGTTGGTCAGGGAGATGGAGAGCTTCGGCAGAGCGCCGTCGGGATAGGACTCCGCATCCGTGACGGCCGTGACCTCGATGTCCTTCGCCTCGCAGGGGACGACGGCCGGAGTGGCATCCGCCGACGGCGAGGGGGCGGGCGAGGCCGATCCGGACGGTGTGGGCCCCGAGGAGGCGGAGGAGGTCGGTGCGGGTGCCGGCTCCTGCGCCCCCGTGGACGCCCACGGCCGGGCGATGAGGAGCCAGACGGACGCGCCGACGATCGCGAGGACGAGGATCAGCCCGAGCAGTACCGCCAGACGCCGACGACGGTACACGGCGGCGGAGTGACGGGGCATGCCTCCAGGTTAAGCGATCCCCGTCCGCGAGCCTGGGAGGCGCGAGGCGGTGGTCCGGGGCTCAGAGCACCTTGAGCATGCGCGTGTTGCCGAGCGTGTTCGGCTTCACATGCGCGAGGTCGAGGAACTCCTCGACGCCGGCGTCGCCGCTGCGCAGGAGCTGCGAGTACACGTCCGGATCGACGACCTGCTCCCCGATCGGGGTGAAGCCGCGACGCCCGAAGAAGTCGACCTCGAACGTGAGGCAGAACAGGCGGGTGAGCCCGAGCGACCGCGCGTTCTCCTCGAGCCGCTCGACGATCGCCCGACCGACGCCGTGGTGGAGCCAGTCGTCGCGGACGAGCAGGGTGCGCACCTCGCCGAGGTCTTCCCAGATCACGTGCAGAGCCCCGCAGCCGATCAGCTCCCCGTCCGCCTCGGCGACGACGAACTCCTGCACGGCGCCGTAGAGCACGGCGAGATCCTTGCCGAGCAGGATGCGCTGCTCCACCATCGGCTGGAGCAGGTTCCGGATGCTGACGATGTCGGCGCTGCGGGCCGGCCGGACGATGTACGCGCTCACCCGACCAGCCTAGGACCCGCCCCTCCCGTCGGCTCTCAGACGCGACACAGCTTCGGAGATCCCGGGCGACACCCCGGCGCCCCGGGGCGTCGCCCCGTGTGTCGCCTGTCGTCTCCGAAGTCGTGCCCGGGGCGAGGGCGAAGTGGGGACGACGAAGGGGCGGACGCTGTCGCATCCGCCCCTTCGGGTGATCGTGTCGAGGATCAGTCGTTGCCGGTGATCGCCAGGTCGGGCGTGCCGGAGATCGCGCCGCCGCCGGTGTTGACGCCGACCGCGACCTTCTCCCCGCGCGGGCCGTGCTCGAACAGGAACTCCCCGTCCTTCGCATCGACCTTCACGTGGTCGCCCGAGTCGAGCTCGCCGTGCAGGATCTTCTCCGACAGACGGTCCTCGATCTCGTGCTGCATCGCGCGACGCAGCGGACGGGCGCCCAGGGCCGGGTCGAAGCCGATCTCGATCAGGCGCTCCTTGGCGGACTGCGACAGCTCGATCGTCATGTCGCGGTCGAGCAGACGCTCGCCGAGGCGCTTCGTGAACAGGTCCACGATCTGCACCAGCTCGTCCTTGCTCAGCTGCGGGAAGACGATGATGTCGTCGACGCGGTTGAGGAACTCGGGCTTGAAGTGCCGCTTGAGCTCCTCGTTGACCTTGCCCTTCATCCGCTCGTAGCTCGTGGCGTTGTTGCCCTCGATCTGGAAGCCGACGGGGCCGCCGGCGATGTCGCGCGCACCGAGGTTCGTGGTCATGATGATGACCGTGTTCTTGAAGTCCACGATCCGACCCTGACCGTCGGTGAGGCGACCCTCTTCCAGGATCTGCAGCAGCGAGTTGAAGATGTCCGGGTGCGCCTTCTCGATCTCGTCGAAGAGGACCACGCTGAACGGCTTGCGCCGCACCTTCTCGGTGAGCTGGCCACCCTCTTCGAAGCCGACGAACCCGGGAGGGGCACCGAACAGCCGCGAGACGGTGTGCTTCTCGCCGAACTCGCTCATGTCGAGCGAGATGAGCGCGGCCTCGTCGTCGAAGAGGAACTCCGCGAGCGCCTTGGCGAGCTCGGTCTTTCCGACGCCCGTGGGGCCGGCGAAGATGAACGAGCCCGAAGGACGCTTCGGGTCCTTGAGGCCGGCACGCTGACGACGGATGGTCTTGGAGAGCGCCGCGATGGCCTCCTCCTGACCGATGACGCGCTGGTGCAGCGCCTTCTCCATGAAGACGAGTCGGCTGGACTCCTCCTCCGTCAGCTTGAACACGGGGATGCCGGTCGCCTGGGCGAGCACCTCGGCGATCAGGCCCTCGTCGACGACCGCCTGGGTCGCGACGTCGCCCGCACGCCACTGCTTCTCGAGACGCAGCCGCTCGGCGAGGAGGCTCTTCTCCTCATCGCGCAGGGAGGCGGCCTTCTCGAAGTCCTGCTCCTCGGAGGCGATCTCCTTCTGCTCGCGCACGGCGGCGATCTTCTCGTCGAACTCGCGCAGCTCGGGCGGGCTGGACAGGATCGACAGACGCAGGCGCGCGCCGGCCTCGTCGATCAGGTCGATGGCCTTGTCCGGGAGGAAGCGGTCGGAGACGTAGCGGTCGGCGAGGTTCGCCGCGGCCACGATCGCGCCGTCGGTGATCTGCACCTTGTGGTGCGCCTCGTACCGGTCGCGCAGACCCTTGAGGATGTTGATCGCGTGCGGCAGCGTCGGCTCGTTCACCTGCACCGGCTGGAAGCGGCGCTCGAGCGCGGCGTCCTTCTCGAAGTGCTTGCGGTACTCGTCGAGCGTGGTGGCACCGATCGTCTGGAGCTCACCGCGGGCGAGCAGCGGCTTGAGGATGCTGGCCGCGTCGATCGCGCCCTCGGCGGCACCCGCACCCACGAGGGTGTGGATCTCGTCGATGAAGACGATGATGTCGCCGCGCGTGCGGATCTCCTTGGTGACCTTCTTCAGACGCTCCTCGAAGTCGCCGCGGTAGCGGGAACCGGCGATGAGCGAGCCGAGGTCGAGCGAGTAGAGCTGCTTGTCCTTCAGCGTCTCGGGCACATCGCCCTTGACGATCGCCTGGGCGAGGCCCTCGACGACGGCGGTCTTGCCGACGCCGGGCTCGCCGATCAGGACGGGGTTGTTCTTGGAACGGCGGGAGAGGATCTGCATGACCCGCTCCGCCTCCTTCTCGCGCCCGATCACCGGGTCGAGCTTGTTGTCGCGCGCGGCCTGCGTGAGGTTGCGACCGAACTGGTCGAGCACCTGCGAGCCGCCCTGCGCACCCGATGGGGTGTCGTTGGACTGCGCGCCGACGGACGCGGGCTCGCGGCCCGGGGCGCCGGAGAGCAGCTGGATGACCTGCTGCCGCACCTTGTTGAGGTCGGCGCCCAGCTTGACGAGCACCTGAGCGGCCACGCCCTCACCCTCGCGGATGAGGCCGAGGAGGATGTGCTCGGTGCCGATGTAGTTGTGACCGAGCTGCAGGGCCTCGCGGAGGCTCAGCTCGAGCACCTTCTTGGCGCGCGGCGTGAACGGGATGTGGCCGGTCGGCTGCTGCTGACCCTGGCCGATGATGTCCTGCACCTGCTCGCGCACGGCGTCGAGGGAGATGCCGAGCGACTCCAGCGCCTTGGCTGCGACGCCCTCGCCCTCGTGGATGAGGCCGAGCAGGATGTGCTCGGTGCCGATGTAGTTGTGGTTGAGCATCTTCGCCTCTTCTTGGGCGAGGACGACCACTCGACGGGCTCGGTCCGTGAATCTCTCGAACATGTTGACTCCTTATTCGCACGGGGCGAAGACGCATGAAGCGCTTGTACATCGAGAGTAACGACCAGAAATGGCGGGTATGCCCGTGTTCGCCGTGGGCATAGCGAGGCCTTGACGGGTTTATCGACAGTCGTTATGTTAACGAAAGTCGATAAACCCTGACTCTCAGGAGGAGCTCATGCTCGCCACGGAAAGACGCCCTTCGCTCGCCGACGGCATCGCGCTCGGGCTCATCGCCACCGGTGCGGTCAGCGTCGGGATCGGCGCCATCGTCGCCGTCGCCCAGGCTGCCGGTGCCCTGTTCTCCCCCTCGCCCACGGTCGCGATGCCGGTGCACGACGTCGACCTCTCCGCCCTCGACGGCGTGGCCGGTGTCGAGGGCGCCACCGTCGACTCCGCCCTTGTCACGCTCACCGCGCCGCCCACGAGCGCCCGCTGGCTGCTGCTGCTCGAGACGGCGCTCCCCGCTCTCGCCACCGTGGCGCTGTGCGCGGTGGTCTGGTGGCTCGGCGTCTCCCTCATCCGCTCCCGCCCGTTCCGCGCCTCCCTCGGGTGGATGTTCGCCGTCGCCGCCTGCCTGCTGATGGCGGGCACCCTGTTCGGGCAGCTCGCCGGCGGCATCGGGCGGGCCGAGATCGTGAAGGATCTCGCCGCGACCGACCCCGCGGTCGAGGACGTGCTGTGGACGCTGCTCATGGAGTTCGATCTCGCGCCCGCGGGGTGGGCGTTCGCCCTGGCTCTCGTGGCAGGCGTCTTCACCATCGGCCGCCGTCTGCAGCGCGACACGGAGGGACTGGTCTGATGATCTCGTTCGGCTCGGAGGCCGTCTGGCCGTCTCTGCTCAACATCGGGATCGCGCTCGCGGTCTGTGCGGCCGTCGTCGCCCTCGTCGTCTGGAACAGCCGCCGCCGTGGCAGCCGCACGGTCGCCCTCGACGCGGCGCTCACGCTGTCCGGATGGTGGATCACGCTCTCCGCACTGGGCGCGGTGGTCATCGTCGTCAAAGCGTTCGCCGTGGACTGGGCGGAGCTGCACGGTGCGACGACGATCTTCCTCGACTGGCCCTCGAGCCTCCCGTGCTCGGAGTACGGCGACAGCACGACGACGATGCTCAGCTGCGGCGGCACGGAGCTCTCGGACTTCACGGTGGGCCACGCGTCGCTCGGGCTGCGCCTCCTCGCCGCGGCCGCACAGCTCAGCAGCCTCGCCCTCACGACGATCCCCGCGGTGGTCCTCGCACTCATCTGCTTCCATACCCTCCGCGGCCGCGCGTTCTCCCGCACCGTGACCCGCGCCCTCGTCGGGGGTGCGATCGCGTTCGGGGTGCTGGGCGTGCTCTCCGATCTCCTGAGCGGCATCGCCGCCACCACCGGACTGCGGGAGGCCCTGCCCGCAGACAGCACCTGGTATCCGCAGACCTACTGGCTCACCGTCACCCCGCTGCCGTTCGCCGCGGCGCTCGGCCTCCTCGCCCTCGCCGCGGTGTTCCGTCAGGGCATGCGCGTGGAGCAGGAACGGGCCGCCCTGGAACGCGAGACGGAGGGCCTGGTGTGAGCCCGGCGGAGAGCGACGACGAGTTCACGGGCATCCACTGCCGTCTCGATGAGCTGCTGACGGCCCGCGGGATGACGCTGACGGAGCTGAGCGCCGCCGTCGGCGTCAGCATCGTGAACCTGTCCGTGCTGAAGAACGACCGCGCCCGCGCGATCCGCTATTCCACGCTGCGGGCCATCTGCGAGGCGCTCGACTGCGAGGTCGGCGACCTCCTCGTCCTCGCCGATCGCTGACTTCTGTCGACCCACCCCCTTCCGCGCGCCCCGGCCCCTTACGGACGCACGCAGGGGGCCGGGACGCACGAAGAGGGGTGGGTCGGCGGGAGGGCGAGCACGGTCGCGCACCGGATTGCAAGCCCCTTCTATGAGTCGGCTGTGAGTGGATAGCGTCGTCGCATGACCAGCACCCGCATCCCCTCGCGTCGCGGCCTCCGCCTCCTGGCGATCGTCCCGGCCGCTGCCCTCGCCTTCTCCCTCGCCGCCTGCGCGGGAGAGAGCCGCCCCTCGGTCGACGAGGTCGCCGACGGCATCCAGAAGGTCTTCGAGGGCACCCCGCAGGAGGAGGCCATGACCGACGACGCCGCCACCTGCCTGGCCGAAGCCCTGGTCGACTCCGACCTCAGCGACGAGACGCTCGGCTACATCGCCGACGGCGAGGACAAGCAGCGGGACGAGGCCGACAAGGCCCTCACGACCCAGATCATCCAGGACAACCTCCAGGACTGCGTCACGCCCTGAGGGCGGCACGCAGCGAAGGGTGACGGCCTGGGAGGGCGGCCGTCATCCTTCGTCATATCCGCCCAGGGAATTCTCAGGCTCTCCTAGCGTTGAGCCTCATGGCGTGCACCCGGCGCGCCGCGATTCTGGAGTCCCCACCTCAATGAGCACCACCGCACGCGCCCAGAAGGCGCCAGACACCCGCAGGCCGGTCCGGAAGCTGCTGACCTCGTTCGGCTTCCAGATCATCGCCGCCCTCGTCCTCGGCATCGCCGCCGGTCTGATCGGCCGTCAGCTCGGCGCCACGGCCGAGAACCCGACCGCCCTGTCGGCGACCCTCGACACGATCGGCAGCTCGTACGTCACGCTGCTCCGCGCGGCTGTCGTCCCGCTGATCTTCACCGCGATCGTCGCGAGCATCTCGAACCTCCGTCGCGTGCAGAACGCCGCCCGCCTCGCCGGGCAGACGATCCTCTGGTTCGCGATCACCGCCTTCATCGCGGTCATCATCGGCATCGTCCTCGGCCTCGTGATCCAGCCGGGCAGCCGCGCCGGCGAGGGCCTGGAGCCGGGCGAGCCGTACACGGTCGGCACCTGGTGGAACTTCCTCCTCGGCCTCATCCCGCAGAACTTCCTCGGCCTGACCGTCAGCACCTCCCCCGGAGCCACCGAGGGCGCGTTCACCTCGAGCGTCGGCTTCAACATCCTCCAGGTGATCGTGGTCGCGGCCGTCGTCGGCATCGCGGCGCTCAAGGCCGGCAAGAAGGCGGAGCCGTTCCTCGTCTTCACCGAGTCCCTGCTCAAGGTCATCCAGCGCGTGCTGTGGTGGATCATCCGCATCGCTCCGCTCGGCACGTTCGGCCTCATCGGCTCCGCCGTCATCAAGTACGGCTGGGAGAAGCTCGCGTCGCTCGGCTGGTTCGCGGCCGCGGTCTACATCGGCCTCGCGCTCGTGCTGTTCGTCGTGTACCCCATCCTGGTGCGCACGCACGGCCTCTCCATCAAGCAGTACTTCTCGGGTGTGTGGCCGGCGGTGCAGCTCGCCTTCGTGAGCCGCTCCTCCATCGGCACGCTGCCCCTCACGGAGCGCGTGACCGAGCGCAACCTCGGTGTGCCCCGCTCCTACGCCTCGTTCGCCGTGCCGCTGGGCGCGACGACGAAGATGGACGGCTGCGCCGCGATCTACCCGGCCATCGCCGCGATCTTCGTCGCGCAGTTCTTCGGCATCGAGCTGAACTTCGTGCAGTACCTGCTGATCGTGATCGTCTCGGTCGTCGGTTCCGCCGCCACCGCCGGCACCACGGGCGCGGTCGTCATGCTCACGCTGACGCTGTCCACCCTGGGTCTGCCGCTCGAGGGCGTCGGCCTGCTGCTCGCGATCGACCCGATCCTCGACATGGGCCGCACGGCCGTGAACGTCGCGGGTCAGGCGCTCGTCCCCGCGATCGTTGCGAAGCGCGAGGGCATTCTCGACGAGGAGCTCTACAACGCGCCGCGCGATGGCCTGCCCTTCGCCGACGACTCCGGCGACGACGCTCCCGAGGCCGACGCCGCCTCCACCCCGGAGCCCGCCGGCGCCCGCTGACCCGGTCTCCTCACGAGCGCCCCACCTTCCTCTCGAAGGTGGGGCGCTCTTTTTATCCCCCTTCTCCCTTCCCCGCCGACCCACCCCTTTGCGTGCGTCCCGGCCCTTTACGCACGGGCGGAAAGGGGTGGGTCGACCGGAAGGGGGTGGGTGGCGGGAAGGAGGGGTCAGTTGCGGCTCAGGGGGCGGGTCGCGCCGCGGGTGTCGAGCGCGAGCTCCTCGGCGTCCATCGCGGCCAGCAGCTCCCGCATGATCTCCTCGTCCAGCTCGCCGGCGTCCCGCTCCGCGACGAGGATCTCCCGCCGCACCTGCAGCCATCCCTTGGTCAGCGCGACGAGGTCGTCATAGGAGGGGCGGGCGACGGTGTCCTCGACCTGCTGTGCGTCGTCGGTGTCCTTCTCCACCCGGGTCATGCGCTTGGTGAAGGCATCGAACATGCCGAGGTCGACCTCGCCGTGCTTCTGCTCCCACTCCCGGCGCTTCTCGGCGAGGTACGCCTTGCCGGCCTCGCGGCTCTTGGCCTTGACCATCTCCAGCGCCGCGACGTCCTCCGCGTGCTCCTCATCCCCGGCGATCTCGAGCCGCCGGATGAGCAGCGGCAGGGTGAGCCCCTGCAGCAGGAGCGTGCCGACGGTGACGATGAAGGCGACGACGACGATGGCGTGCGAGGCCTCGGTGTCGAGCCCGGCCAGATCGGCGGCGGCCACCGCGATCGCCAGGGTCACCACGCCCCGCATGCCGGCCCACGAGATGACCGCGTTGTCCTTCCACGTGAGCCGCAGTCCGGCCATGCGTTCCCGCACGATCTGCGTCCGCAGCTCATCCGTGCTCTGGTCGCGCCACCGCCGGGACCGCCGTCGCCGTTCGTCGAACTCCCCGGATGCGATGCCGCGATCCATGCGGGCGAGCCGGCGGCGGTCCTGGAAGTTCGACCACGCGCTGATCGGGTAGATGTAGAGCGGCCGCACGACGAGCACCACGAGCAGCACGGCGCCGGAGAGCAGGAGGATGTGCCCCACCGACTCGCTGCCGAGATCGCTGAGCACCCGCGGGAACTGGAGGCCGATGTAGGCGAACACGAAGCTCTCCAGCAGCAGGTCGGCCGAGAGCCACAGCGGCGCCTCCTGCTGCCGGGTCGTGTAGTCGGTGCGCGGGGCGTTGAAGCCGACGAACAGTCCCATGGCCACGACTGCCAGGACGCCGGAGCCGAGCAGGTGCTCCGCGATGTTGTACGCGCCGAACGGGGCGAGCAGACCGAAGGTGCCGATAACCACCGGGTCGCCGATGCGCATGCGCAGCTGATGCAGGACGATCCCGAAGACGAGCCCGATGCCCACCCCCACGCCGACCGCGAGGAGGAACTGCCCGATGCCTCCCCAGATCGACACCGTCGCCCCGGCGAGGATGGCCGCGAACACCCGGTAGAGCGTGAGCGAGGTCGCGTCGTTGATGAGGCTCTCCCCGGACAGCACCGTCATGATGCGGCGAGGTAGACCGAGACGACGGCCGATCGCCGCCGCCGACACCGCGTCCGGCGGGGCGACGATGGCGCCCAGCAGCAGCGCGCCGGGCAGCGTGAGCGACGGCAGGATCCACCAGGCCACGAGTCCGACGGCGAACGCGGTGAGCAGCACGAGCCAGATCCCGAGGCGCCGGATCTGCGGCAGGCTGCGCTTGAACCCGACGAACGACACGTCGAGGGCGGCGGAATACAGCAGCGGCGGCAGGACGAGCCCGAGCAGCAGGTGCCCGTCGATCTCCAGCTCCGGCACGAACGGCAGGAACGAGGCGGCGAGCGCCACGACGGTCACGAGCAGCGGGGCCGGCCACCCCCGCGATCGCGCGACGGCCGCCACGGCGACAGCTCCGACGAGGACGTAGAAGATCCCGGCTTCCATGCGGAAAGCGTAGCGGCGTCGTCGGCACCCCCTGTCCGCCGGGCGTCAGTCGCGGGGGGAGCGCTCGCGTTCCGGCGCCTCCGCATCGAGAGCCTCCCGGAGGCCCGCGTTCTCATCCTGCAGGTCGAGGACCCGCGCGATCCCGGCGATGTTGATGCCGTCGCCGCGGAGCTCGGCCGCGCGACGCAGGCGGGTGATGTCATCGTCGCTGTACCGGCGCGTGCCGCCGTCGCTCCGGGCGGGCGCGAGGAGGCCCTTGCTCTCGAAGAGCCGGATCGTCGCCTCGGGCAGGTCGACGAGCTGCGCGGCCACGGCGATGCCGTAGAGCGGGGTGCGCGAGTCGCGTGCGGTCATGAATGTCCTCGTCTCCGGATCGGGGTTGCGAAGATTCCTGCGTGTGTTCTATAACAAATCTATACCTCAGGTGCAGATAATCTGCACACCACCTCAGCCCTTGCAGGGCCGCACGAAAGGAGACACCTCATGGCACTGACCTTCGATCCCTTCAGCCAGCTCGACCGCTTCGCCGCGAGCGTCCTGGACTCCGTGCGCGCGCCCCGGTCGATGCCGGTGGACCTGTACCGCGACGGGGACCGCTACATCCTGCACGCCGACCTCCCCGGCGCCGACCCCGGCTCCATCGACGTCGACCTCGACGGCGGGCAGCTCACGATCCGCGCACAGCGCACGGCCGACACCCGCGAAGGCGTGCGCTGGCTCGCCCGCGAGCGCGGCGCCGGATCGTTCCTGCGCCAGTTCTCGCTCGGCGACGGAGTGGACCTCGACAACATCAGCGCTTCGTACGAGAGCGGTGTCCTGTCGGTCGTGATCCCCGTCAGCGAACGGGCGAAGCCACGCAAGATCGTCGTCGAGTCCGGCGAACAGCGCCAGGCGATCGACGCCTGATCACCCGGGGGCGGTGCTGCGGCACCGCCCCCACCCCTCTCCTCCTCTTCTCACGGAAAGGACGAACCATGGCACTCTCCCCGACCCTCGACCGCTTCCTCACCGAGATGGAGTACCCCGCGACCCGCGACGACCTCCTGCGCGAAGCCGCGCGGGAGGGACTGCCGAACCACGACCGCGCGGCGCTGCACGACCTGCCGGAACAGAGCTTCAGCGCCGCCTGGCTCATCCGCTATCGCCTCGCCAGGAACGCGCTCGCCGACGCGCTCACCCCCGCCTCGCGCCTCGCCGCGTAGGGAATGCCGGAGCGGCCGCCGAGGTTGCATCCGGAGATGAACGACGTCGCCCTCTCCGTCCTCGACCTCGTGCCGGTCCGCTCCGGCCAGACCAGTGCCGAGGCCATCACCGCCTCCCTCTCCCTCGCCGCGACCGCCGACCGGCTCGGCTATCGCCGGTACTGGTTCGCCGAGCACCACAACATGCCCGCGGTCGCGTCGACCACGCCGCCGGTCCTCATCGCGGCCGCCGCCACGCGCACCTCGCGCATCCGCCTCGGCTCCGGCGGCGTGATGCTGCCGAACCACGCGCCCCTGATCGTCGCCGAGCAGTTCGCCGCCCTCGAGGCCATCGCCCCCGGCCGCATCGACCTGGGCCTCGGCCGCGCGCCGGGCAGCGACCCCGTGATCACTCAGCTCCTCCGCGGGTCAGGGACCACCAGCGACGTGGAGCAGTTCCCCCGCCACGTGCAGGACATCGCGGCGCTCTTCACCGCCGACGGCGCCACGGTGCGCTTCACCTCCGGCGGGGAGTACACCGTGCGGGCGACTCCCGCCGCGACCGGGGTGCCCGAGGTGTGGCTGCTGGGGTCGAGCGACTACTCCGCGCAGCTCGCCGCCTCCCTCGGCCTGCCGTACGTGTTCGCGAACCACTTCTCCGGACAGGGCCTGGAACGCGCCCTCGACCTCTACCGCACGAACTACCGCCCGAGCGAGGAGCACCCGGAGCCGCGGACCTTCCTCACCGTGAACGCCGTCGCCGCCCCGACCGCAGAGGAGGCGGAGGCCCGTGCCCTGCCGCAGCTGCGGATGATGGCGCGACTCCGACTCAACCAGCCGCTCGTCGCGCTCGAGACCGTCGAGCAGGCCCTCGCCGCGGAGCACGACGCCGCGACCGATCAGGTGGTCGAGGCCGCGCGGTCGCGGTGGTTCGTCGGCACCGGGGAGTCCGTCGCCGCCGAGGTGCGCTCCTTCGCGTCGACCTACGGGGTGGACGAGGTCATGCTCTCCCCCGTCGCCGGCGCCTATGACGCGGAGCCGAAGGACTCGGCCGCGGGGCGGGCGCAGACGCTGGAGCTCGTCGCGGGGGCGTGAGTCGCGTCGCGGGACGGGGGAGTTCCGTCGCGGGATCGATAACGCTCCCCCACGAGGCCCGGGCGGCGCCTTTCTGATCCCGCGTCCGGTCGGTCCCGCGTCCGGTTGCTTCCGCGTCCGGTTCCTTCCGCCCTGCGGGATCGATAACGCTCCCCTGCGCGCTTCCCGCAGCACCTTTCTGATCCCGCGTCTGGTCGGTCACTTGGTGCGGGATCGATAACGCTCCCCTGCGCACTTCCCGCAGCGCCTTCCTGATCCCGCGTCCGGTCGGTCACTTGGTGCGGGATCGATAACGCTCCCTTGCGCGCTTCCCGCGGCACCTTTGTGATCCCGCGCGCCGGCCGTCGTCGTCGCACCACCCCGTGCGAGCGGGAATCGGGGCCCCGGCAGGTCCCGCAACGCGCTCTTTCGCTCCGTCCGGGAGCCTCTCGCTGTCTCGGCATGCGGGACGGGAAACGTGCCTTCAGCGGTCGCTGGAGGGACACTTCTGATCCGGCGCGAGGAAGAGACATCCGCCACAATCGCAGGTTGATTCGAATTGTCCACAGGAGTCGGGCGGAGGATGATCGACCGTCCGGACGCCGACCCTGCACGGACAGCATGGACGCATGCGACACCGGATCCCTCTCCCGCCTGACCTCGGCCCTCATTTCGCCGTCCGTGACGCAGCGGCCATCGGGGTCGGGCGGAAGAGATACTCCAGCCGAGACCTCGCGCGGCCGTTCGCCGGAGTGCGGTCGGCGAACGAACCCGCCACGTTCGACGATCGAGTCGCCGCGTACCTTCCACGCCTCCGTGAAGGCCAGGCATTCGCCGGACGCACGGCCCTCCGGCTGTGGGGGCTTCCCGCGCCCGTCCGATGGTCGCCCGATGAGCCCCTCGACGTCGCCGTGCACACCGGGACCTCACCGCCAAGGACGGTCGGTGTCCGAGGGCGCCGCATCGCCCCGGGACGGGCGGACACATGGCACATCCACGGAGTTCCGACGGTCGATCCGGTCAGCGCACTGTTCCTCTGCGCGCGGGAGTTCGTGTTCACGCCGGTCGTCGTGGCGCTCGATGCGCTGGTCACATCGTCCGACGTCTATCCGGGGCTGCGGATGGGCCGGCCGGTCGCGACCATCGAGAGCATCGATCGACAGCTGACGCGATGGGGGCGGTTTCCCGGGTGCGGTCGCATACGCGATGGGCTGGCATTCGCACGACCGGGCGTCGAGTCGCCGAAGGAGACCGAGACCCGGCTGCTCCTCACGAGCTTCGCCCTCCCGGAGCCCGCGATCCAGCACATCGTCTCCGTGGACGGACGCTTCCTCGCCCGGGTCGACCTCGCCTACCCCGAATGCCGCATCGCCATCGAGTACGAGGGCGATGGCCATCGGACGGACCGTGATCAATGGCGGATCGACATCCGGCGTCAGCGCGACCTCGAGGACCACGGATGGCTCGTGATCCGCGTGACCGAGCTCGATCTGCGCGACGGTGGCGCTGCCCTCGCCGCCCGTGTGCGTCGCGCACTCACGGTTCGCCACGGCATCCCTGGATGAGACGTGCTCATGGCTGGGCTTTCGGTCCTCTCCGCGATGAGGGGGCTGGCTCCGGCTGTCAGGGAGGCGTAGCCTCGGCGGCAGAGAGAGGGGTTCGACGATGAGCACCAAGACACTCGCACTCTGGGTCGCGTACGGGACGAACGGGGTGGTGGGGAGCATCCGCCACGATGAGAACGGCTATGTGGTGACCATGGCGGGAGCGGACGCGGCGGCCGGGACCTATCCCAGCCTCGCCTCCGCGAAGGGCGCGCTGCACGCCCGTATGCTGCCGGGCAGCGCCTGGCCGCGGTTCCAGGAACACTGACCCGCTCCTCGTCGTGCGGGATCGAAACAGCACCTCCCGAGCCGGTACGAGGTGCGATTCTGATCCCGCGATACCTGCTGCGGTCGGGGATCGCGGCGGCGGGGTGCGCCGGTTGGAGAACGGGCGCAGATCGTTCGGCGAACGTTCGTTATCGATCCCGCCAACCGGGGGCGCGGCATGCCGGATCGAAATCGGGCGCGGGCCGGTACGGGAACGTGCGTTATCGATCCCGAACGCAGGACGCACGCACGCGGGAGGCACGCGCGTGCGTGCGGCGTCAGGACTCGGGTTCGCCGGAGAGGATGCCGCGGAGCCAGTCGCGGGCCTCGATGAAGATCTCGTCGGAGTAGCGGTCGGGATACTGCACGATCTGCCGGTCAGCACGCGGGTACGACCCGAGGAACACCACACGGGGGCTGAAGCGGCGGATCCCGAGCAGGGCGTCGGCCATCCGCTCGTGCTCGATGTGACCGTCCGCGTCGATCACGAACCGGTACCGGCCGAGCTCGTCGCCGATGGGCCGGGACTCGATGAGGGAGAGGTTGATGCCGCGCGTCGAGAACTGCTCCAGCATCTCGAGGAGAGAACCAGGGTGGTCATGCGGGAGCTCGACGATCAGCGAGGTCTTGTCGGCACCGGTCGGCGCGGGCGAACGCGTGGTGCGGGTGACGAGGACGAACCGGGTCACGGCCGCCGCGTTGTCGCCGATGCCCTCGGCGAGCACATCCACGTCATAGTGCTGCACGATGCCGGGAGCGGCGATCGCGGCCTGCGCGGGCGAGGTGCCGTCGAGGACGCCGATGGCCGAGGCCACGTTGCTCGCCGCCGGCACATGCGAGTGGGTCGGGAGGTGTTCGCCGAGCCAGCCGTGACACTGCGCGTAGGCGACGGGGTGCGCGGCGATGACCTCGACCTGGTCGAGAGTGGTGCCGCGCGGCGCGACGAGGACGAAGTTCACCCGCACGAGGTACTCGCCGATGATCCGGAGCCCCGGCAGAGTCGCCAGCGCGTCCTGCGTGGTGGACACCCCGCCCTCGATGGAGTTCTCGATCGCGATCATGGCCGCGTCGCTGCGCCCTTCGAGGACGTCCGCGAGCGCCTCGCCCACGTTGTGCACCGGTCGCCAGTCCTGTCCCCTGGCCTCGGCCACCTGGTCGAGCGCTGCCTCCGTGAAGGTTCCGGCTGGTCCGAGATAGCTGTAGGTGCGGCGTGCAGTCACGGCGTTCAGCCTATCCCTCGGTGACTCATGGGGTTCCCGCGTGTCAAGGCGGATGCGCGTATCGGCTGCACGGGGCAGACTGAGAGCATGAGCAGCCGTGCCGGCCTCCCCGCGGAGGAAAGTGACCTGATCGACGTCGACGAGCTGATCGCCGCCTACTACGACCGCGTGCCGAATCCGGATGTCGCGAGCGAGCGGGTCGTGTTCGGCACCAGCGGGCACCGCGGCTCGTCGCTCACGAAGAGCTTCAACGAGAACCACATCCTCGCCACGACGCAGGCCATCGTCGACTACCGCGCCGCGCAGGGCATCACCGGTCCGCTCTTCCTGGGGCGCGACACCCACGCGCTGTCCCTCCCGGCGGAGCGCAGCGCCATCGAGGTCCTGCTCGCGAACGGCGTGGACGTGCGCGTCGACGCCCGGGACTCGTGGGTGCCGACCCCCGCGTTGAGCCACGCGATCCTCACGTACAACCGCGACCGCGCCGCCGACGACCCGGGCCGCGCGGACGGCATCGTCGTGACCCCCTCGCACAATCCGCCGCGTGACGGCGGCTTCAAGTACAACCCGCCCCACGGCGGTCCCGCCGACACCGATGCGACCGGCTGGATCGCCGACCGCGCCAATCAGCTCATCGCCGGCGGCCTGACCGAGGTCCGTCGCGAGCGCTTCGCCGACGTGGACTGGGACGCGATCACCGGGTACGACTTCCGCGACGCCTATGTGCGCGACCTCCCGTCGATCATCGACATCGAGGCGATCCGCCGCGCCGGCGTGCGCATCGGGGCGGACCCGCTGGGCGGCGCGTCGGTGGAGTACTGGTCGCTGATCGCCGAGATGCACGACATCGACCTCACGGTCGTCAATCCCGAGGTCGACCCCACGTGGCGCTTCATGACCCTCGACTGGGACGAGAAGATCCGGATGGACCCGTCGTCTCCGTCGGCCATGGCGTCGCTCGTGGCGAAGAAGGGCGACTACGACATCCTCACCGGGAACGACGCCGACGCGGACCGGCACGGCATCGTCACCCCTGACGCCGGGCTCATGAACCCGAACCACTTCCTCGCCGTCGCCATCGACTACCTCTTCTCCCACCGGGAGCACTGGCCGCGCGAGGCCGCCGTCGGAAAGACGCTCGTGTCGTCGATGATCATCGATCGCGTGGCCGAGTCGCTCGGGCGGCGTCTGCTGGAGGTTCCGGTGGGCTTCAAGTGGTTCGTGCCCGGACTGCTCGACGGCTCGGTGGCGTTCGGCGGCGAGGAGTCGGCAGGCGCCTCGTTCCTGCGCCACGACGGCTCCGTGTGGTCGACCGACAAGGACGGCATCCTCCTCTGCCTGCTCGCGGCCGAGATCCTCGCGGTGACCGGCAAGACTCCGTCGCAGCGCTACGCGGAGCTGGAGGACGCCTTCGGCGCCTCTGCCTACCAGCGCGTCGACGCCCCCGCGACCCCTGAGCAGAAGGCGACGCTCGGCAAGCTGGCCCCGGAGTCGGTGACCGCGACCACCCTCGCCGGCGAGGACATCATCGCGAAGCTCTCGCACGCCCCCGGCAACGGTGCGGCGATCGGCGGCCTCAAGGTGCAGACTCCGCACGCCTGGTTCGCCGCGCGCCCGTCCGGAACCGAAGACGTCTACAAGCTCTACGCCGAGAGCCTGCGCGGTCCCGAGCACCTCGCGGAGGTGCAGGCCGAGGCCCGCGCCGTGGTGTCCGCCGCCCTCGGCGACTGATCCTCCCTCCCCCGGCGCCGCGTCCCGCGGGTACTCCGGGATCGAAACCGCTCCCCTCGGCCACCGCCGGGGGGAGTTTTCGATCCCGCCCGGCTTGGCGCCGTCGAGGGACCTTGGTGATCCGGCCCACCCGAGGCCGGGCGGACGAGCCCGCGGCGGGATCGGAAACGGGCCCGCCACGCCTCGGGGAGGGACGTTGTTGATCCCGTCACCCCCGGGCCGGGCGGGAGCCGAGGCGCAAAGCCGGTGGCGGGATCGGAAACGGGCCTGGCACGGACTGGAGAGGGACTTTCCTGATCCCGCTAGCCGGGGCGCGGCGGGAGCCGACGCGCAGAGCCCGGGCGGGATCGAAAGCGGGCGCGGCAGGCCTCGGGGAGGGACGTGATCGATCCAGCCGCACCCGGGAGACGATCCCGCTCCGGGACTTGCTGACAATGGGACGGTCGTACGGTGCACCACCCGGTGCGGGGTCAAGAACGATCCTCATCAGCGTTTCGCAGGAGCATTTTTCATCCCGCGCGCCGGGCCGTCGGCTTCCGTGCACGCTCGGGCGATGAGGCCCCTCCTGTTGTCGCGGGTCGGGCCGTCGGCGCCGGCCCGTCCGCCGGTCCTCTTGCGGGATCGAAAACGGGCCCGTCGGGGGTCCCGGACGGTCCTTTTCGATCCCGGTCCGCCGACCGCCCCTGCCGCGGGATCGAAAACGGGCCCGGGGGACGCTGGGGAGGGGCGGTTTTGATCCCGCACACGGGCGGGGGCGAGGGGCGCGGGCGGGACGGGGGCGGAGGGCGGGGGCGGGGACGGGGGCGGGGGCGGGACGGGGCGGGTCAGTCGGCGTCGGTGGAGGAGCCGAGGAGCTCGCGGACGCGGCTCGAGACGCGGTGGAACTCCTCCCTCTCCAGAACATCGGCGTAGCCGCGGCGGGCCGGGAGGTCGACGCGGTGCTCCTCCAGGATCCGCCCGGGGCGCGGCCCCATCACGATCACCCGACTGGCGAGGTAGACGGCCTCCGCGACCGAGTGGGTCACGAGCAGCACGGTCGTGCCGGTGGCGCTCCAGATCCGGTTGAGCTCGACGTTCATACGCTCGCGCGTGAGGGCGTCGAGCGCACCGAAGGGCTCATCCATGAGCAGCACCCGCGGCTCGTGCAGCAGCGCGCGGCACAGCGACACCCGCTGCTGCATGCCGCCGGAGAGCTCGTGCGGCAGCGACTTCTCGAAGCCGGTGAGACCGGTCATCTCGATGAGCTCGTCGGCGCGGGCCTGGGCCTTGCGCATGTCCATCCCGCGCATCTCGGCCTGCAGGAGGATGTTGCCGCGGACGCTGCGCCATTCCAGAAGCGCCGCCCGCTGGAACACGTAGCCGATATCCTGCCGCGGACCGCGGACCTCGTCGCCGCGCAGGCGGATGCTGCCGCGGCTCGGAGCGGTGAGTCCGGCGACCGCCTTCAGGAGCGTCGATTTCCCGCATCCCGAGGGCCCGGCGATGGAGAGGAACTCCCCCTCCTCGACGCGGAGGTCGACGCCCTCGAGAGCCGTGACCTGGCGCCGCTTGGAGGCGAAGGTGATCGCGAGATCCGAGACCTCGAGCGCCGGAGCGGTGCTCGTGGCCGCGGGTCCGCGTTCCTGCTGCACGTGGCTATCCATGACGATCGGTCTCACTTCCCGGGGGTGAAGGCGTCGTCGAAGTAGGTCTCCACGTCGCCGTCGCCCGAGATGAGCCCGGCCTCGGACAGCACCTCCAGCGTGGACTCCCAGTCCTCGGTGGCGTTCGCGCCGGGAGCCTGGCCCTCGGTGGCGTCGGTGTGGAGCAGCTCGATGGTCTCCTCCCACTGGTGCAGCAGCACCTCCTGCGACGGCATCTGCGGGTCCTTGCCCTCCATCGCCGCCACGGCCGCCTCGGGGTCCTCCTGCGCGGCCTCGAAGGCCTCGGAGGTCGCCGCGACCAGCGCCTCGACGAGCTCCGGGTCGTTCTCGATGGTGTCGGTGGGCGCGATGAGACCGTTGCTGAAGAAGTTCAGGCCGGCGTCGGAGTAGCGCAGGTACTCGACGTCCTTGCCGCTCTTGTCGGCGATGGTCGGTCCCTGGTCGTGCGCGAAGCCGATGAGGCCGTCGACCTTGCCCGAGAGCATGGCGGCGATCTTGCCCGCGGCGTCGAGGTTCTGCTGCGTCACATCGCCCTCCTCCAGGCCCACGGCCTCGAGGTACATCGGGAAGGTCGTGGTCGGGGCGTCGCCCGCGGAGACCGCGATGGTCTTGCCCTTGAGGTCTTCCGGGCTGGAGATGCCGGAGTCGGCGAAGACCTGCACGGCCGACGGCGTGGTCTGCAGGAAGACGCCGACGCTCTTGATGCCGACGCCCTTGTCGATGTTCGCGAGGACGGCGGGGGTGTCCGCCCAGCCGAAGTCGACCTGCCCCTGCCCGACGGCCTGCGCGGTCTTCGTCGAGCCCTGGCCGGCCTTGATCGTGAGGTCGATGCCGTGCTCCTCGAAGATGCCCTGGTCGACGCCGTAGTAGAACGCGGCGTGCTCGCCGTACGGGTACCAGTTGAGCATGAGGGTGACCGGCGTGAGCTCGCCGCCGTCACCGTCGCCGGAGCTCGCCGGGGCCGTCGATCCTCCGCAGCCGGAGAGGGCGAGCACCGCGGCGGACGCGAGGGCGATCGAGCTGAGGATGGTGCCTGACTTCTTCATCAGTGCCTTCTTTCGTGGGGGCGAGGGGGGTCAGAGTCGGACGGTGGCTGCGGCGACGTCGCGCTTGGAGGCGTGCCACGGGATGAGGAAGCGCTCGGCGATCTGGATGATGCCGAAGAGGATGACGCCGAGCAGCGACATGATGATGAGCGCGGCGAAGAGCATCGCGGTGTCGAGGTTGCCGTTGGCCTGGAGGATCACGTAGCCGAGGCCCTCGTTCGCGCCGACGAACTCGCCGACGACGGCACCGGTGACCGCGAGGGTCGCGGCGACCTTGAGGCCGGAGAGGAGCTCGGGCAGAGCCGCGGGCAGCCGCACCTTGAGGAAGGTCTTGAAGCGGCTGGCTCCCATGGTCGACGCGAGCTGGAGGATCTCCGGGTCGACGGTGCGCAGACCCGCGAGGCCCGAGATGACGACAGGGAAGAACGCCATGAGCACCGCCACGAGGATCTTCGGCTCCGCCCCGAACCCGAGCCAGACGACGAACAGCGGGGCGATGGCGATCTTCGGGATGACCTGCGCGAAGAGGATGACGGGATAGAGCGTCTGCTCCAGGCCTCGCGAGTAGACCATGAGCACCGCGACGAGGACGCCGACGACGACCGCGATGACGAACCCGATCACGGTCTCGTAGGTGGTGACCCAGGTGTTCTGCGCGAGGTAGGCGGCGTTGTCGGTGAAGGCGGCCCAGGTGTCGGCCGGCGACGGGATGATGAAGGCCGGCACCCATCCGAGGCTCGTGGAGACCCACCAGAGCGCGAGCACCGCGAGCACGAAGACGAGCGGGTGCCAGTGGCGGCTCCACCAGCGGACGATGCCCGGAGGCTCGGGACGATCGGCGGCCAGCGCCAGGGTCATGGTCGCGGAGGGGGCAGACGACATGGGGTCCTCGACATCTTCGTGAAGGATTCGGGAAAGCGCATTCCCGTTCGGTGTTGCGAGTCTATGCCGACGGTTCTGCCGTGTCAACGCATGGCCGTGTCCCCGCCGTCGTCGCCCCCACGGGCGGGGCGTCCGGGCCGGTCACCGCGTCCGCGCGAGAGCCGCGCCCGCGACCCGGAGCCAGCGTGCGGGATCGGTCAGGGCGGCGGTCGTCGACCCCGCCAGCGCGGTCAACGACACCGCCTCCGCGAACAGGCTCGTGTCCGCATCCTCCGCGATCCGTCCTGCGGCGAGCAGCGGTCGCGCCCCCGCCTCCGCCGCGAGCGCGGCGAGGAACGACGGCACCTTCCCGTCGCCTGACTGTCCGTCGTAGGATCCCTCGCCGGTGATCACGACGTCGGCACCACGGACGGCTCCGACCAGATCGATGAGCGCGGCCACCTCGGCCGCCCCCGGGGCGAGGACCCCGCCCCAGCGCACGAGAGCGGCGCCCGTCCCGCCGGCGGCCCCCGTGCCCGGCAGCTCCGGGTCGACGGGCAGGAGGACGGCGAGATGGGCGAGCGCGTCGTCGACACGGGCGATGTCCTCCGGCGCCGTGAGGCCCTTCTGCGGGCCGAACACCGCTGCCGCGCCGCGCGGGCCGGTGAGCGGATTCGTGACATCGGTCAGCACGCGGACATCCGGCGCCCCACGCAGGGCCCCGAGCTCCGCCGTGACGATGTCCGCCAGACCACGCGCGCCCCGCGCCACCGGTTCGCCGTCCGCGTCGAGGAAACGTGCCCCGAGGGCGGTGAGCAGGCCGGTGCCCCCGTCGGTGGAGGCGCTGGAGCCGATGCCGAGGATCAGGCGCGAGACGCCGTGATCGAGCGCTGCAGCGATCGCCTGGCCGAAGCCGGTCGTGTCGGCATCCCCGGGGCGCAGACCGTCGAGGAGCTCGATGCCCGAGGTCGAGGCGATGTCGACGACGCCGGTGCCGCCCGGGGCGTCGGTCGTGCTCGGCAGGAGCAGCCACGACGTCTCGACGGGAGCACCCGCCGGACCGTCGACCGTGACCGGCATCCACTGTGCATCCGGTACGACCGTCGCGAACGCCGCGACGGTCCCCTCCCCGCCGTCGGCCATCGGACGGAGCACGATGTCCGCAGCCGGCTCGACCTCCCGCCAGCCGTCGGCGAGCCCCGCAGCGGCCTCCGCCGCCGTGATCGTGCCCTTAAAGCTGTCCGGCGCGATGACGACCCGGGTCATGCCCCGAGCCCCGGGGTGCTCGCGCGTACGACCACCTCGAGCGGGAGCGTCGGCTGCTGCCAGTCCTCGTCGACGATCGCGCGGAAGGCCTGATAGCCGGCGTCGCTCAGCGGCACGCAGACCGTGGTGAGGGCCGGCGTGACGTCGCGGCTCGAGGGCACGTCGTCGAAGCCGCAGACCGCGATGTCCGTGCCGACCTCACGGCCCGCTGCACGGATGGCCGCCATCGCGCCGATCGCGACGACGTCGCTGATGCCGAACACGACGGTGCCCGCGGGGACACCGGTGGCGAGGGCTTTGGTCATCGCCGCTGCCCCGGACTCCCGACGGAAGTCACCGCGGACGGTCTGCGCGACCTCTCCGCCGCCCTCCGCGAATCCGGCCCGGAATCCCGCCAGCCGGTCGTCCGAGGTGCGCACGCCCTCCGCCGCCCCGACGAGTACCGCCGAGCGGTATCCGAGTTCTGCCATGCGACGGCCGAGCGCGGCGGCCCCGGCCCGGTTGTCGATCTCCACCCGGCGGTCGCCGTCGCCGTCCGCGCCGAACGCGACGACGCGGCCGCCGAGGCGGGTGAACTCGGCGAGCTCGCGAGCGGTCTCGGCCTGCCCCTCCTCCTGCGTCCGCGAGGCGGCGAGGATGAGGCCCTGCGGACGCTGTCCGCGCAGCGCCCGGACGATGCGCGCCTCCCGCGCCGGGTCGCGCTCGGTGATGGCCACGGTCACGACGAGCCCCTGTTCGTCGGCACCCCGGGCGACGCCCGAGGCGATGAGGCCGAAGTAGGGGTCGGCGATGTCCGCGACGAGGAGCGCGATCACCGGTGAGCGTCCGCGGGCGGTCGCCTGCGCGGAGACGTTGGCCGTGTAGCCGAGGGCTTCGGCGGCGGCCTCCACCCGCTCCCGGAAGGGCGCCGCGACCTTGCGTTCGGAACCGTTGAGCACGCGGGAGGCGGTCGCCAGGGACACTCCGGCCTCGAGTGCGACGTCGTGCAGCGTGGGTGCCGGTCCCCGGGCGTGACGGGGGCGACGCGCGGCCGGCGGCTCTGCCGGTGTGGCGGACGGGGTCATGCTCCGAGCCTACCGACGGGAACGGAAGCGCTTCGAGGGGCGCTCACGGCTGCCGCCCGAGAAACCCGAGGAGGGCGGCGGCTTCCCCGGCGAGGAGCTCCGGGGCGTCGTCGGGCACGAACTCCAGCAGCGCGTCGCGCGGCGGGTGCGCGGAGGCGGCGGCGTCCGCGAAGAACCGAGTCCACAGTGCGGACCGCGAGCGGAGCGGGTGGCGCTCGGTGCGCGGCCACCAGGAGAAGACATGAGCGGCGGAGACACGGGGGCCGAGCCGGCGGAGCTCCTCGAGCGCCACGGGGACGGTGGCACCGACCGTGGGCTGCCAGTACGTCGACAGCATCGGGTGATCGACCTCGTGCAGCAGCTCGAGGGTGGCCGGCGCGGTGTCGGCGAGCGTGCCGCCGTGGAACTCCAGGGCGAGCCCGATGCCCCGGGAGGCCGCCTCGACCGCCGCCGCGCGGAGCCGGGTCACGACGCGGGCACGCTCGTGCGCGGAGACCTCCGCCGAGCCGTGTTCACCGGCCCACACCCGTACCCGATCAGCACCCAGGGCCGCAGCACTGTCGAGGACCGCGGTGAGCGACTCCTCCCGACCGGCGCGGAAGTACGACCCGTAGGACGCGACGGCGAGTCCGGCATCCGTGGTCATCCGCGCGACCTCCGCCGCGCGATCGACATCCCCCGGCGGCACATGCACGTCTCCGCCCCACTCGATCACGTCGAGACCCGCGGCGGCCGCGAGCGCGACGATCCTCTCCGGCGGCAGCGCCCGGAACGTCACCGAGCACAGCCCCGCACGGATCCCCGTCATCCCGTCATCCTCTCAGTCCTCCCGCTTTCCTGGGTCGGACGTCCCGGCCCCTTCCATCCCCCGTGTCGAGTCCCACGTGCACGACCTCGCCCCGCCTGCACGACGGAAACCCGTGTCTGACCGTGCCCACGCACCCTAGTCGTGCAAGTGTCCCCCCGCGGGTCCGATACACGACGACCGAGACCGGGACGGATGCACGACCTGAGGACGACGGGACGACCGACACCCGGGAACAGGGCGTGCATCCGTGGCGGGGTCGTGCATCCGGAACCTCGGTGGGGACGGGGCCGGGACTCACAGGTGGGGGGCGACCGCCGTCGCGAAGGCCTCGGCCGTACGGCGGACCACACGGGCCGGGTCGTCGGCCCACACGTCGGCGTGGAAGATCTCCACCTCGATGTCACGGTCGTAGCCGGTGTCCTGCACGGCCCGGGTGAGGGGTGCGAAGTCGATCACACCGTCCCCCGGATAGTGCCGGGAGAGGAGGGGGTCTGCGGCGAGCGGGGTCTTCCAGTCGCACACCTGATATGTGGCGATGCGGCCCTCGCGTCCGGCCCTGGCGATCTGGTCGAGCACCTGCGGATCCCACCAGATGTGGAACGTGTCGACGGCGGCACCGACCACGGCAGGGTCGAAGTCCTCGGCGATGTCGAGCGCCTGACCGAGGGTGGAGACCACCGCACGGTCCGAGGCGTACATCGGATGCAGCGGCTCGATCGCGAGGGTGACCCCTGCGGCTCGAGCGTCGTCCGCGAGGGCGCCGATGGCGTCGCGGACACGCTCGCGCGCCCCGATGAGGTCGCGCGACCCGTCGGGCAGGCCCCCGGCGACGAGGACCAGCACCGCGGTCGAGCCCTCCGCACCGGCCGCCGCGAGGGTGGCCGCCTCCTCGATCGCCCGCCGGTTGTCGTCGAGCGCGGCTTCGCGCTCCGGACCGACGGGCAGCGTGAAGAAGCCCCCGCGGCAGTGCGTCGTGAAGCGCAGGCCGGAATCGGTCAGCATGCGGGCGGCGACATCGAGGCCCACCTCCTGCACGGGTTCCCGCCACAGGCCGATGGCCTCGACCCCCGCGGCCGCCGTGACGCGCAGGGCCGTCGCGAGATCCGCGTGCTTCACGGTGGCCTGGTTGATCGAGAGCCGCGGGTGCGGCACGGTCCCGACGCCGGCCGCCCGGGACTCACTCTCCGCCGCCAGGCTCCGCGAGGCGGTCATGCGTCCACCCCGTTCAGCCGGAGCAGGCCGTGCCAGCGCTCCCGCGCGAGCTCCGGCCGCTCCAGGGCGAGCGCTCCGTTGGCCAGCTCGACGATGCGGCTGAGGTGCGGCAGGCTCCGCGCGGAGTGCAGCCCCCCGACCATCTGGAACGCCGGCTGATGACCGTTGAGCCACGACAGGAAGGCGACCCCGGTCTTGTAATAGAAGGTCGGTGCCGCGAACACCTGTCGGCTCAGCTCCTCCGTCGGTCCGAGGAGGGCGAGGTACCGCTCGGGGTCTTCCGCGTCGAGCGCCTGGATCGCGGCGGAGGCCACCGGGGCGAGAGCGGCGAACGCGCCGAGCAGCGCATCCGAGTGGCCGCGTGACGCGGACCCCTCGGGCGCGGCCGCATCGGTCAGACTGTCCCCGCCGATGAGGCCGACGTAGTGGAAGTCGTCGCCGGTGAACATGCGCACGCCCTCCGGCAGCCGCTCGCGGACCCAGACCTCGGACTCCGCGTCGAGCAGACTCATCTTCACGCCGGCGACCGCGGCGCGGTTCTCGCCGATGATGTCGAGCAGCACCTCGGCGGCCTCCTGCCACGCGGGACCGCCGCTCCCCCCGGAGGACGAGGGCGCGAAGTACCCCGCCAGCTCCGGATCGAACGCGGTGCCGAGCCAGTGGAGCACGACGGGGACCGATGCGCGGGAGAGCACCTCCCGGTACACGCGGCGGTAGTCGTCCGCGCTCTCCGCGACCCTGGCCAGGTGCCGCGAGGCCATGAGCACCGGCCCCGCCCCCTGCTCCTCGGCGAAGTGCAGCTGCTCGAGATAGGCGGCGATCACCTGATCGAGCGGGATGCGCGCCTCCTCGATGTGGTCGGTGTTGACCCCGACCACGACCGCGCCGCCCTCCTCGCGGGCGACCTCCGCACTGCGGGTGATGAGCTCGCGCACCGCCGTCGCATCCAGACCCATGTTGCGCTGCGCGGTGTCCATCGCGTCGGCCACGCCGAGTCCCCACGAGTACACGTTGCGGCGGAACGCGAGCGTCGCGTCCCAGTCGATGTCGGCCGGCTGCCCCGGGGTGTTGTCCGCGTACGCCTTCGGAACGACGTGCGCGGCGGCGTAGGCCACCCGGCTGCGGAGCGGGCCCTGCGGCCGCGTGACGGCGTCGGCCTCCCGGAGCTCCGTGTCGGCGGTGCGGCCGTCGGCGGCGAGCAGGCGGAGCGTGGTCATGCCCGGTCCAGGGTCAGCGGCTCGAGCACGATCTTGCGCCCCTCGGCACTGGACGCGAGTCCGGCCTCGGCGAACTGGACCCCGCGCGCGCCGGCGAGCAGGTCGAACGGATAGTCCGTGCCGAGGACGAAAGAGGTGAGGTACTCCTCCCACTGCTGCCGGAAGCCGTTCTGGAACACGTCGTTCGTCGGCACCTGCTGCCAGTCGGCGTCGTAGTCGTGGCTGTCCTCCAGGTCGGGGTTCCACACGGGCTTGGGCGTGGCGTTGCGCGGCTGGATCTTGGCGCCGAACAGCCCCACGACGGCGGAGCCGTGCGTGCCGTCGACCTGGAACTCCACGAGCTCGTCACGGTTCACCCGCACGGTCCACGAGGAGTTGATCTCGGCGATCGCCCCGCCGTCGAGCTCGAAGATGCCGTAGGCGGCATCCTCGGCCGTGGCCGTGTAGTGCTCGCCCTTCTCGTCCCAGCGGTCGGCGATGTGCACGGCGGCCTGGGCGTAGACGCTCTTGACCTCGCCGAAGAGGTTCTCCAGCACGTAGTTCCAGTGCGGGAACATGTCGGTGATGATGCCACCGCCGTCCTCCGTGCGGTAGTTCCAGCTCGGACGCTGCGCGGGCTGCCAGTCACCCTCGAACACCCAGTAGCCGAACTCGCCGCGGACGGAGAGGATGCGGCCGAAGAAGCCGGAGTCGATGAGGCGCTTGAGCTTCTGCAGCCCCGGGAGGTAGAGCTTGTCGTGGACGACGCCGGTCTTCACACCGGCGTCGCGCGCCAGCCGCGCGAGCTCCAGGGCCTCGTCCAGCGACTCGGCGGTGGGCTTCTCGGTGTAGATCGCCTTGCCGGCGGCGATGGCCTTGCGGATCGCGGACGCCCGGGCCTTCGTGACGAGGAAGTCGGCGTAGATCTCCCATCGCGGGTCGGCGAGGGCGGCGTCGAGGTCGGTCGTCCAGTCCTCGATGCCGTGCTTCGCGGCCAGTTCGGCGAGTTTGGCCTCGCTGCGTCCGACGAGGATCGGCCGCACGGTCACGCGCGTGCCGTCCGGGAGCTCGATCCCGCCCTCGTCGCGGATCGCGAGGATCGACCGCACCAGGTGCTGCCGGTATCCCATGCGCCCGGAGACGCCGTTCATGATGATCCCGATCTCGCGGGTGGGGGCCTGTGCCATCTCGGTCCGTTCCTCTCGGTGGAAGCTGTCGGCGCTGACAGGAGAATCTTGGTAAGCGCTTTCCGAGATCATGGCATGAGACGCACGACCTCGCAACCGCCCCTAGCGCGGAGGGGCCGTGCTGGCGCGCACGTGCAGCGCCGGAGCCACCTCCACGCGCTCCGCGGGCCGGTTCGGGCCCTCGCGCAGGCGGTCGCGGATGAGCTCGACCGCACGGCGCCCGACATGCTGCTTGGGCGGCCGCAGCGCGGTGAGCGGCGGAGACCCGTGCTCGGCGACCTCATCGTCGTAGGCGATGAGCGAGAGGTCGTCGGGCAGCCGCCAGCCCGCGTCCTGCAGATGCTGCTGGAGCAGGAGCGCCTGCGGGTCGGAGTGCACGAGCAGCGCCGTCGCCCCCGTCTCACGGATCTCGGCGAGCAGCGCCGAGACCACCTCCGCCTGCGCCGATCCCTCCATCCGGTCCAGGGCCGTGTCGCGGTCCACCGACACCGTGAGCCCGAGCTCGGCGACGGCCCGCGACCAGCCCTGCCGCAGCCCGGCGGAGGTCGGTGACTGCGGAGAGGTGAGGATCCCGACCCGCCGGTGTCCGAGTGCGGCGAGGTGCCCGGCGGCGAGCGCGCCCCCGAACGCGTGGTCGGTCGCCACGGTCTGCATCCGGGTGAGGGCGAGAGCGGGCGGGGTCCGGCGCTCCACGAGCACGACCGGCACCGGGAGCGTGTCCAGCCAGGAGAGCAGCGCGTGCCCGTCGGCACCCTGCGTCTCGGGGGCCACGATGAGCCCGTGCACCGTCCCGGAGTCCAGGAGCGCCGCGATCTGGCGGCGTTGGTCCTGCGCGGCGTAGCTGGCCCCGCGGAGCACGAGCTGCACCCCCGCCTCCGCCCCGGCACTCCGGGCGCCGACGACGACCTGCGGCCAGTAGTAGCTCAGCGACGGCACCACCATCCCGATGCGGAACTGCGGCCCGGGGAGGGCGGCCCGCGCGACGGTCGTGTCCAGCGCGCTCCGCAGCACCGCTCCGCCGTGCACCCTGGTCAGCAGCCCGCGGTCCGCCAGCATCGTGATGTCGCGGCGGATGGTGAGCTCCGCCACCCCGAAGTCGCGGGCGAGATCGGCCACGCGCACCGCCCCCGTGCGGCGCAGTTCGTCGAGGATCCGTTCCCGGCGGGAGAGGCCGAAACGCGGGGTCGGGCGCTCCTCGCTCATGCCGCCCTCCCCTGCAGCTCCCAGCGCTCTGGACGGTTGAGCGGTGCGAAGAGGACGCGCGAGACCACCGGCCCCCACGAACGCTCGAGGAGCGCATCGTCCACGGCCCTGCTCTCGACGACGACGTCCGCCGGATCGTGGGCGATGCGCAGTCCCCGCTTCCCATCCGGACCCGGGAGGAGGACGCCGGCACCGTGCACCTCGGGCGTCCCCGCGCACACGAGCACGAGACGGGTCGTCGGGTCGGCGAGCGCCGGACTCTCGTCGCGCACGGTCACCGCGCCGCCGCGCAGCAGCACCGTCCGCAACCACGGGTCGCCGCCGGGGAACGCCGTACCGAGGTCGAGGGTCCAGCCGTCGCTCCGTGCCTGCACCGCGGCCCGCCAGGCGCCGCCGGGCTGTTGCTCGCGCCCGCGGACCAGTGGCGTGGAGTGCCAGCCGCTGGTGACGTGCCACAGGCGGTAACGGGCATCCGAGAAGGTCGCCGCGGTGTACGTCGCCCGACCGACGTCGATCACGACCGGGACGCCGTCGACCGCGATCGCGACTGCGCCGAGGTCGTTGTGGTTGTGGTTCTCGTCGTTGCGACCGCCCTTGACGACGACCGCGAGCCCCCGCGGATCGCCGCTCCGCTCGCGGCGCAGACCCACGCCGAGGGAGGTGAACTCGACGCGTCCGGGCAGGGGCGCAGGCCCCGGACGTGCCGCATGCCAGTCGTCGTCGAACAGCTCGGCCAGCGTCCGGCCGAGGCCGGCGACGACATCGGCCTCGTCTCCGATGACGCGCCCCGGACGGCGGTGCCGCGCGGCGAACGCAGCCGTCGCCTCCAGACCGCACAGGACGGCGGCCCGGTGGAGCACGGACCACGGGAGGGCCTCCCCCGTGCGCGCCTCTGCATCCGAGAAGCTCGCCACCCACCCCTCCCCGAGCTGCACGCGCTCCGGGAAGAGGGCGAGCTCGCGCAGCCCGGAAAGGCGTCCGTCCTGGATCGCGGCGGCCACCGCACCGGCGGTGAGCGCGTCGAGGAGGCCGAGCGCATCGAACGCCCGCCCCGCTCCCTGCCACCAGTAGGCGAAGCCCTCGTCGATGCCGCCGTCGGCGGGAAGCTGGGCGAGATAGCGATCGAGGCCGTCGATACTGAGGGCGAGTACCCGCGCGCGCAGCGGCTCGTCCGCGAAGGCGAGTGCTGCCGGCAGCAGGTTGCCGTGGATCCACGGCGCCCAGTTGTGCACGCGTTCCTCCGACCCCTCCCATGCCCACTCGCGGCGGTCGACGAACGGGCGCAGCACCCGGCGGACCGTCTCGTCCCGTACCCGTGCGACCAGACCGGGGGCGTGCGCGTCGAGATCCTCGCCGAGCACCAGCACCGCCCACCCCGCCAGCGCCGCCGCCTCCCCCGCGCCAAGGTCGACGACGGGGCGCTCGATGTCGGGCACACGGCGCCCGCGGGCGAACGCGTCGTCGTGAGCAGGCCAGCACCAGGTCGACTGCTCGGCCAGGAGCCACAGGCCGTCCGCGACCTCGTCCAGCCGCTCGGCCACCGGGTCGACGGCAGCGGCCAGGACGGCGCGGCGGAGCCGGAGGTCGCGGCGGAAGACCGCCCCCTCCCAGCCGGCGCGGTCACCGGTGCGGGCGTAGGCGGCCCACCGCGAGAGGAGCGGCTGCGCCCAGGCGGTGCGACGCTCGCCGTCCGCCGCCGCCAGGATCGTCGCGCGGAGTTCGGGCGCCACGGACGTCCATGCCTCCCGGTCGGTGCTCGGCGGCACGACGGGCCGATCGACGGCGCCGTGCTCGCGCCACAGATCGCTCAGGGTGCCGCGGGGGATCAGCATCCGGTTCTCGCCTTCGTTGTTCGAGTGTGTTCGATCAGCAGGGTTTCGGTTCGATCACGTTGCCTGCACTCGAACGCACAGTCTTCACTGGAACCGCGCGCTTCGGCAAGCGCATACCCGAGATCCCGGAGACCCATGACCCCTCGACCAGTCGTCCTCGCCGCCCTCTCGACGGAGGCGTGGGACCTCGTGTTCGACGACGGTCGGCGCGCCCGCCTGCAGACCCTCGCCGCGCCCGGCGGTCCGCTGCACGCCCCCGCTCTCGACGCCCCGACGCTGGACGACCGCCTCGCCGCCGTGGAGGTGCTGGTGACGGGCTGGGGCGCTCCGGTCCTGGACGCGCCCCTGCTCGACCGTCTCCCCCGGCTGCGCGCCGTCTTCCACGCGGCAGGGAGCGTGCGCGGCCTCGTGTCCGACGCGTTCTGGGAACGCGACATCCTGCTCACCTCGGCCGCCGAGGCCAACGCGGCTCCCGTCGCGGAGTACACGCTCGCGATGATCCTGCTCTCCGGCAAGCGCGCCCTCTTCCCGCTCCGTACCGCCGACGCACAGCACGACCTGCGCGTCGGCCCCCGCGCCGGGGGCCGCATCGGCAACCTCGACCGCACGGTCGGCATCGTCGGGTTCTCCCGCATCGGGCGCCGCGTCGTCGACCTGCTGCGGCCCTTCCCCGGGCTGCAGGTGCTCGTGGCCGACCCGTACGCGGACCCCGAGGAGGTGGCCGCGGCCGGCGCCCGGCTCGTCCCGCTCGACGCCCTGCTCCCCGCCGTCGATCTGCTCTCCCTGCACGCCCCCGCCCTGCCCGCGACCCGGCGGATGATCGGCCGCGCGCAGCTCGCTACCCTGCGTGACGGCGCCACCGTGCTCAACACCGCCCGCGGAGCCCTCCTCGACCACGACGCCCTGCGCGTGGAGTGCGCCTCCGGTCGCCTCGATGCGATCCTCGACGTCACCGACCCGGAGCCGCTTCCGCCCGACCACCCGCTGCTGCACCTGCCGAACGTCGCGGTCACCCCGCACCTCGCCGGCTCCCTCGGCACCGAGGCACACCGGCTGGCCGACGCCGCCCTCGACGAGCTGGAAGCGTGGGTGGCCGGTCGTCCGCCTCGACACCCCGTGCACCGCGCCGACCTCGCGCACAGCGCATGACACTCCTCGCGCTGCCTTCGGAGGACCGCGCGCTCTCCCCGCACACGGGATGGACGCGCGCACACCTGACGACGGTCGCCGATGCCATCCTCGACGGGGCCGCCCGTCACGCGAGTCCGGCGGGCGCGGGCATCCGCTACCCCGGCGCTCCTGGCGGCTTCGGCGCCGCGGTCGATGCGCTCGAGGGATTCAGCCGCACGTTCCTGTTGGCCGCGTTCCGCATCGCCGGCGACCCGCTCGGCACGGAGTCGCTGGCCGACCGCTACGCCCGCGGCCTCGCTGCGGGTGTCGACCCCGACGGTGCCGAGCGGTGGCCGCGCCCCGACGAGGTCGACCAGGCGAAGGTCGAGGCCGCGGCGCTCGCGCTGGGCCTGCACTTCACGCGTGACACGGTGTGGGCACGCCTCGACGACACGGCGCGGACCCACACCGTGGACTACCTCGCGACGTTCGTCGGCGGCAGCTACCCGCCGAACAACTGGGCGTGGTTCCGGGCGCTCGTCGAGCAGTTCCTGGAGAGCGTCGGCGGGCCGATCTCCGCCGCGGACCGCGCCGCCGATCTCGCACTCCTCGACGGCTTCGAACGCGCGGGCGGCTGGAGCGCCGACGGCGCCGCCCGGTCGTTCGACCACTACGCCGGCTGGGCGCTGTCGTTCTATCCCCTGCTCTGGGCGGACATGGTCGGCGCGGAGCCGCGGCACACGGACCGAGTCGCCCGGTACCGCCGCCGGCTCGACGCGTTCCTCGACGACGCGCTGCACCTCGTCGGCGCCGACGGCGGACCGCTCATCCAGGGACGCAGCCTCACCTACCGCTTCGCGACGGCCGCCGGGGCCGGGGTCGCGGCGTTCTCCGGCACCTCGCGGCATGACCCCGGCCTCCTGCGCCGGGCGGTGAGCGGTCAGGTCCGGCACTTCACCGCCCGCGGTGCGCCGGATGCGACCGGAGTGCTGCCCCTCGGCTGGTACGGCGCCTGGCGCCCGCTCGCCCAGGACTACTCCGGCCCCGGCTCCCCGTACTGGGCGGCGAAGGGTCTCCTGCCGCTCGCCCTCCCCGCCGCGCATCCGTTCTGGACCGCCGTCGAACAGCCCCTGCCGATCGATCGGGGCCCGTTCACCCGCGTCCTCCTCGCCCCGGGGTGGCTGGCGACGGGCACCGCGGACGGCATCGTGCGCGTGGTCAACCACGGCACCGACCACCGCACCCCCGGTGCGTTCCAGCCCGATGCTCCCCTGTACGCGAAGCTCGGGTACAGCACCGCGACCGCCCCCGTTCTCGCCGGCCCGGCGGCACGCGACCCGCTCGACGGCACGGTCGCCGTGGTGCGCGGGGGCCGAGCGAGCCACCGCTCGGGCTTCCTGACGGGAATGCTGAGGGAGACGGACGGCACGGCGCTCGGCGGCTCCTGCGGCCCCGTGCACTGGCACGACGGCGTCCGCATGGAATTCGACGTCGGCGGAGGCGGCACGGCCGTCGAGACCACGGTCGGCCCGGTGGTCGATGTGGTGTCGGTGGTGCGCGGACCGTGGGAGGTGCGGCTCGTGCGGGTCCGGGCGGGCGCAGGGCCGGACGGAGCGATCCACGACGGCGACGTCCTCCGCATCGGCGGATGGGCCCTGTCCGCCGCCACCGTGGTCGGGACCGGCCCCGCCGCCGTCACCGCCGCCCTCACCCCCGGCGGGGAGACGCAGAGTCGGGTGGTCGGCCTCCACGGCCTCGACGACGCGACCGCGGGGGTCCGGCGGGAGCGGGACGTGACCCCGCTCGGCCCGGAGACCGTCAGCCCGTGGCTCTACGCGCCGGTGCGACCCGACACCTGGATCGCGGTCGGCGTGCTGCTCGGGGGCTCGCCCCTTCCACCGGAACTCGAGCTGCAGGAAGGGGACGCGACGGTGTCGTGGCCGGACGGCGCCGCGACGACCTTTCGCCCCGACGAGCAGCTGCCCCGCGGATGAGCGTCAGCGGTGTGCCGTGCTCGCCCGCTCCACGAGCCGCGTCGGCACCACCACGCGCGCGGCGCGGTGTGTCGCCGTCCCGTCGCCCTCCACAGCCGCGATGAGCGCTGTCACCGCCCGCTGCGCGAGCGCCGCGAAATCCTGCCGGACGGTCGTGAGCGGCGGGAGGAAGTTCGCCGCCTCCGGGATGTCGTCGAAGCCGACCACGCTGACGTCCGCCGGAACCGCGCGCCCGGACTCCGCCACCGCCCGCAGCAGCCCGAGCGCCATCTGATCGTTGGCGCAGAACACCGCGGTCGCGCCTAGAGCCGCGCCCGCGGCGAAGCCCGACTCCGCGCTCCAGTCGCCGCGCACGACCGGCGGTGGCACGGCGCCGGCATCCGCCAGGGCCTCGCGCCAGCCCCGCTCGCGCTCGGCCGCGGCGAACGAGCCCGCCGGTCCCGCGAGGTGGTGGACGGTCTCGTGCCCGAGATCGAGCAGGTGGCGGGTGGCGGCCTGCGCTCCCGCGGCATGATCGCTGTGCACCACGGCCGCTCCGGCGCCGGCGGGGGCATCCACGACGACGAGGTGCAGCTCCGGCGGCAGGGTCGCGGCAGGGACGAGCGCGGAGGCCTCGTTCAGCACGAGAGCCCCGTCCACGCCCTGATCGGCGAGCCGGGTGAACGCGGCCTCCACGCCGTCCGCGGCCGTGACGACGGTGAGCGCGTATCCACGATCCGCCGCCGCTTCGGCCGTGGCCTGCAGCATCCGGGAGTTGCCGACCGTGGCCAGAGTGGTCACGACGAGGCCGAGGGTATGGCTGCGCCCGGTGCGCAGCGCCCGCGCCGCCCGATGCGGTCGGTAGCCGAGCTCGGCCATGGCGGCTTCGACCCGCGCCCGGGTCTGCGGGTCGACGCGGGGGCTGCCGTTGACGACGCGGGAGACGGTCTGCCCCGAGACGCCGGCGCGCGCCGCGACGGTGGCCATGGACACGCGCGCGGCCGTCGTGGGCTTCTCGGCCACGGGAACCTCCGTTCACAACTCCGTCGTGTTGACGTTAGCACGCGGCCGTGCCTACCATGTTGACGTGAACACGCCCGCATCCCCGGAGGTCCCCACGGAGCGTCTCGGCGCCGGTGTCGTCAAGCGCCCGACCACCCTCGCCGACGGCCGCGACCTCATCTACTACGACGACCCGGACACCACTCTCGGTGCCGAGCGGTCGGTCGACGCCCGCACCCTGGCCCCGCGGCCGGACACCGCGACCATGCGGCTCGACGTGCTCACGGGCGACTGGATCACCGTCGCCGCCAACCGCCAGAACCGCGTCATGATGCCGGGAGCCGACGCCGACCCGCTCGCGCCGCAGACGCCGGGGAATCCGTCCGAGGTGCCGTCCCGGTACGACGTGGCCGTGTTCGAGAACCGCTCCCCCGCGTTCGGCCCCGCCCTCGCCGAGCCGGTCGGCACCGCCCCCGGAGCGACGAACCCCCCGCGCGGCCTCGACGACCTCGCGGCCCTCGGACTCGGGCGCACCCGTACCGCCGTCGGCCGCTGCGAGGTCGTGTGCTTCAGCCCCGAGCACTCCGGCTCCTTCGGGACGCAGACCGTGACCCGTGCCCGCACCGTGATCGAGGCCTGGGCCGACCGCACCGCCGCCCTGTCCGCCCTCCCCGGCATCCAGCAGGTCTTCCCGTTCGAGAACCGCGGCGAGGCGATCGGCGTCACGCTCCCCCACCCGCACGGCCAGATCTACGCGTACCCCTACGTGACCCCGCGCACCGCCCGGGTGCTGGACGCGGTCGACCGCACCGCGCCCGACCTCTTCGCCCGCATCCTCGCCGAGGAGCAGGCGTCCGAGCGGGTGGTGTTCCGCGGCGAGCACTGGACGGCGTTCGTGCCCTTCGCGGCGCGGTGGCCGCTCGAGGTGCACCTCATGCCGCATCGGCACGTGCCGGACCTCGCCGAGACCACGGCGGAGGAGCGCGACGAGCTCGCCCCGCTCTACCTCCGCCTCCTCCGCGGTGTCGACGCGCTCTACGACAGCCCGACGCCGTACATCGCCGCCTGGCACCAGGCTCCGGTCCACGTCGGCCGCGACACCGTGCGCCTGCACCTGCAGCTCACGAGCCCGCGCCGCGCCGCCGACAAGCTCAAGTTCCTCGCGGGTTCCGAGGCCGCTATGTGGGCGTGGGCCGCCGAGGTCGCGCCCGAGCAGGGCGCCGCCCGACTCCGCGAAGCGATCGCCCGCACCGACCAGGAAGCCTCCGCATGACCTCCGCACACGACGACGCCGCCGAGCTCTTCGCCGCCCTCGCCGGGCGCACCCCGGACGGCGTCTGGTCGGCACCGGGACGCGTGAACCTCATCGGCGAGCACACCGACTACAACGACGGCTTCGTGCTCCCGTTCGCCATCCCGCAGCGGACGGTCGCCGCGGTCGGTCGCCGCGCCGACGGCCGGCTCCGCGTCGCCTCGACCTTCGCGGACGAGCCGGTCGAAGTGGCCCTCGACGAGCTGGACCGCCTCTTCCCCACCCCACCCGGGACGGAGCCCGCGGTGCCGGAGTGGGCCGCCTACCCGCTGGGCGTCGCCTGGGCGCTCCGTGCAGCGGCCGGCATGACCGCGGTCTCCGGCCTGGACATCGCGATCGCCTCCGACGTCCCGGTCGGTGCCGGTCTCTCGTCGTCCGCCGCGATCGAGGGCGCGACGGCCGCGGCACTGAACGAGCTCTGGGGCACCGATCTCGACGCCGTGGCCCTCGCCCGCGTCGGGCGGACGGCGGAGAACGAGGCCGTGGGCGCGCCCACCGGGATCATGGACCAGATGGCCTCGATGCTCGGCGAGCCCGACGCCGCGATCTTCCTCGACTGCCGCTCCCTCGCCGCCGAGGTCGTGCCGCTGGGCATGGCCGATGCCGGACTCGCGGTGCTCGTGATGGACACCCGTGTCACGCACGCGCACTCCACCGGCGGCTACCGGGAGCGCCGCGCCGCGTGCGAGCGCGGGGCCGCGATCCTCGGCGTGCCGGCGCTGCGCGACGTCGCGGTGGCCGACCTCGCCCGTGCCGAGAGCCTGATGGACGACGTGACCTTCCGCCGCGTGCGGCACATCGTCACGGAGAACCAGCGCGTGCAGGACACCGTCGCGACCCTGCGCACCGCGGGCGCGCGCGGCATCGGCGACCTCCTCGTCGCCTCCCACGCGTCCATGCGCGACGACTTCGAGATCTCGACGCCCGAGCTCGACGCCGCCGTGGAGACCGCCCTCACGTCGGGCGCGGTGGGTGCACGCATGACCGGCGGCGGGTTCGGGGGCGCCGCGATCGCCCTCGTCGACCGCGACGCCGTGCCCCACCTCGCCGACGCGGTGCGGGGGCGGTTCGCTGCCGAGGGCTTCGTCGCCCCGCACCTGTTCGAGGTCAGCCCGTCCGCAGGTCCGCGCCGCGACGCCTGACACAATGAAGGGTCGAGCCGCCACCGCCGCGGCAGGAGAGGAACGCATGTCCTGGATCGTCACCGGCGGCGCCGGCTACATCGGTGCCCACGTCGTCCGCGCCCTCGCGGAGGCCGGCCTCTCCCCCGTCGTGCTGGACGACCTCTCCAGCGGTCTGGCCTCCTTCGTGCCGGAGGGCGTGCCGTTCGTGCAGGGCAGCATCCTCGACCGCGCCCTCGTCGAGGAGACGCTGCGCACGCACGAGGCGGAGGGCGTGATCCACGTGGCGGGCTACAAGTACGCCGGCGTCTCGGTCCAGCGCCCGTTGCACACCTACGCCCAGAACGTCGAGGGCACGCGGATCATCCTGGAGGCGATGGCGGCGGCGGGCGTCGCGAACATCGTCTTCTCCTCGTCGGCCGCCGTGTTCGGCACCCCGGACGTGTCGCTCGTCGTCGAGGACACCGCCAAGAAGCCCGCGAGCCCGTACGGCGAGTCCAAGCTCATCGGCGAATGGCTGCTCCGTGACCAGGCGATCGCCACCGCCGACTCCGACCGCCCGCTGCGCCACACCTCGCTGCGGTACTTCAACGTCGTGGGCTCGGCCGACCCGACGGTCTACGACGTCAGCCCGCACAACCTCTTCCCCATCGTCTTCGAGGCGCTGATCGAGGGCCGCACCCCCAAGATCTTCGGCGACGACTACGACACCCCTGACGGCACGAACGTCCGCGACTACGTGCATGTCGGCGACATCGCCGCCGCCCACGTCGCCGCAGCGCAGCGCCTGGCCTCGGGCGCTCCGATCGAGCCCGCGTACAACCTCGGCTCCGGCGACGGCCTCAGCGTGAAGCAGATCATGGATGCGGTCGCCCGTGTCACCGGCATCGACTTCACCCCGGAGATCGGCCCGCGCCGCCCCGGCGACCCGGATCGGATCGTGGCGACCGGCGAACTCGCGGCCCGCGACCTCGACTGGACCATGCGCTACACGGTCGACGAGATGGTGCGCACGGGCTGGGAGGCCCGCCGCGCCGCCGGCTGACCTCAGACGTCGCGCGTGCGCAGAGGGTAGAGCCAGAAGCACAGCCACCCGACGGCGGTGAACGCCAGCGGGATGACCGCCAGCATGAGCCGGATGCCGCCGTCGACGGCCTCCGGCTGCGCGTCGCCGAGCTCGGCGTCGAAGCCGGTCGCGGTCAACACGGCCGCGGCGACGATCGCCTGGAGGACGACGGAGCCGCGGACGACGAAGCCGTTCACGCCGAAGTAGGCGCCCTCGCGGCGGTGGCCCGTGCGATGCGCATCGTCGTCGATGATCTGGGCGAGCACGACCTCGAGGAGCTGCAGCAGCCCGCCGACGCCGACGCCGACCGCGATGCCGACGAGAGCCGCCGCCCCCACGGACGTCGGGATGAGGTAGCCGAGCACCACGACCCCGAACACCCCGACGCTCCACAGCAGGGCCGTGCGCGGGGAGGTGCGCCGGACCACCGCGCTCCACAGCACGATCGACGGGATGGCCGTGAGGAAGATGGCGCCGAGCAGGAGGCTGCCCTCGCCCTCGGCCGCCCCCAGCGAGTAGCGGACGTAGAACGGCACGGCGGCGAGGATCACGGCGATCGAGGTCTGCACGCAGAGCGAGCCCAGCACGTACGGCACGAAGGCGCGGTTGCGGAACGTGTAGATGAGCTGGTCCCGCCAGCGCATCGCCTCGGAGGCGGCCTCCGGTACCCGGCGCTCGATCATCCCGCCGAGGAACGACCAGGCGAGCAGCACGAGACAGACGCCGGACAGCACGAGCGCCATCCCCGGCCAGCCGATCGCGTCGTAGAGCGCGGGAGCTCCGGCCGTGCCGAGCACCATGCCGAGGATCGCGAAGATCTGCCGCGGCACGTTCCCGCGGGCGCGCTCCTCCGTGGTCCGGAAGATCTCCGGGAACAGCGCGGAGATGTTCAGCACCACCACGACGAAGGCGATGTCGTAGACCGCGACGACCACGAGGAACCAGACGATGAGCCCGGCCGCCGGGAGCGCGGGCGGCATCCAGACGAGGGCGAAGGCCACGACGAGCGGCACGATGCCGAGCCCGATCCACGGGATGCGGCGGCCCCACGGCGTGCGGATCCGGTCGGAGAGCGCCCCGACGACCGGGTTGAGCGCCGCGTTGAGGATGCCGTGCGCGATCATCGCCGCCGCCACCCACCCCGCGGGGACGGCGAGGTGCGAGACGTAGAAGTACACGACGAATGCCGAGAACGTCTGCGTCATCAGCTGCGTCGGGAACCCTGAGGCCCCGAAGGCGATGGTCTGGGCGCGGGACGGAGCGGCGTCGAGACGGCGGTCGCGCAGCCGTTCGCCGAGCGCCGTCACCGGGCGTCTCCCCGCTGCAGGTCCCGCAGCGCGCGCCAGCCGACGCGGACCAGGCCCTCCTCGGCGATCGTCTGCTGCACGAGCGGATCGTCGAGCAGCCGCAGCTCGTAGCCGCGCTTGGCCGCCGCGAAGTCCACCGCGGCGCGCAGCTCCTCGCCGTCGGCCATCGGATGCAGGTAGATCTCGGTGACCCCGGGCGGGACGGCGCGCAGCACCGCGAGGAAGCCGTCTCGGACCTGCTCGTACGACTCCTCGTCGGCGGTGCCCTCGCCGCGCAGCTCGAACGGGTGCGTCCACAGCCGGTCGACGATCTCGACGCCGAACGCATCGGCCACCGCCGCGGCCTCGGTGAGCTTCGCCTGCAGCATCGGATCGGCGTCCGCCCCCTCCATCTCGCGGGGCAGGCGGAAGGGGAGGCCGTGCCGGGCGGCGAGCTCGAAGACGGCGCGCAGGAAGTCACGGCCGGTCAGCAGCCCGTAGACGGATCCCATGTGGTTGTCGAGGTGGGTCACGTCGACGCCGGCGTCGAGCGCGGTCTGCAGCTGGGCGGCGATCTCGGCCGCGACATCCGCTTCGGAGGCGTGCTGCTCCACGGTCGCGACGTCGGCGGGGAAGAAGCCGGCGGCATCGACCAGGGTCGAGGCGCCGGTGAGCGGGCGCCATCGGTACCGGCGCCACTCGCTCGTGAGCACGAGGTGCACGCCCACGTCGAGGTCCGGGTGCGCGGCGGCGAAGGCGAGCGCTTCCGGGGACCACGCGCAGGGCACCATCACCGTCGCCGAGTCGATCCGGCCGCGCACGAGGAGACCGGAGATCGCGGCGTTGGCGGCATGGCACATCCCGAAGTCGTCGGCGTTGAGGATGACCGCCCTGGCACCAGACGGCAGTCCGAGTCGGTCGGCGAGGGCGGAGGAGGCGGTCATGGCGTGTCCTGTCGGGCGGGCGGTCAGCGGCCGGCGGCGGCTGCGCGGGAGGGGGTGAGGATCCGGGTGAAGACATCGGCACGGAGCGCGGAGGCCGCCTCGCCCACGGCTCCGACGAGCGGCGCCTCCGGCCCGAACGCCGAGGCGAGGAAGCGGAGCGGCAGCTGCGCGGAGAACTCGTCCGCGACGCGCTCGATCGCGTCCAGGAGCGCCGGGTGCACCGCCTCCCCGCCGAGGATGAAGGCCTCGGGATCGAGCACGAGCGCGACGCTGCCCGCCGCGAGGAAGAGCCGCCGTCCGATCTCGGCGACGAGGGCCTGCGCCGCCTCGTCGCCGTGCCGCGCCGCCTCCAGGTGGGCGAGGAACGGCGCGTCGACATCCAGTCCGAGGCCGAGGGCGAGGTCGCGCACCACCGTGGCGCCCGCGACCGGGGCACCGATGGGCACCGGCGTCTGCGGGAGATACATGACCTCGCCCGCCACGCCGGAGAACCCGCGGTGCAGCGCCCCGTCGATCACGATTCCGGCGCCGAGGTCGTCATCGAGCAGCAGCAGTGCGAAGCTCGCGAGGTCGATGCCGACGCCGGTGGTCGACTCGGCGAGGGCGGCGAGGTTGACGTCGTTCTCGACGCGGACCGGGCAGTCGAGGGCGGTCGCGAGGGCCGAGCGGAAGGCGCCGCCGTCCGGTCCCTGGTCGTCGCGGATCGCGCCGTCGGCGGCGACGATGCCGGGCACTCCGACGACGGCGAGGTGGAGCGCGCCCTTCACGGATCGCCGGCAGGCCGCGACGAGGGCGGCGATGTGCGCGACCCGGTCTTCACCCGCGGGGAAGGCGCCGTGCCGTTCGGCCCTGACGGCGCCGGTCGCGTCGACGAGGACGACGTGGGCCGCGTGATGGTCCACGTGGACCGCTGCCGCGAAGCCGAGGGCCGGGTGCAGCGCGACGCGGCCGGCCGCCGGTCCGCGGGTGTCGCGGTCGACTCCGGCCGCGGTGACGGCTCCCGCGGCGTCGAGCATCCGCAGCACCTGGGTCACGGCCGTGCGGGAGAGGCCGGTCGCCGCCATGAGCTCGGCCCGAGTCTGCGGTCCGCTCCGGGCGAGACGCTCGAGGATCGCGCGGCCGTTGAGCGTGCGGAGCAGGGTCTGCGGTCCTGCGAGGGGTCGTGACATGCGGCGGAACCTCTGGGGGGTCGATTCTCGTGCGGAGTCGGTGCCCGCCAGCCTGCCACATCGTGTCGCACCCGTCGACCCGTCTCCTCCGGCTGTGTCACCTGCACGACCCGGCGACGGTTGCACGACGGAACACGGGATCCGGCCCCCCCAGACGTACCCGGGTCGTGCAGGTGTGCCCGGGTGTCGGAGGAGGAAGGGACGGGAGGGGACCGAGGGACGTCGGGGGGTCCGCATAGGGTGGAGGGATGACGCCCCTGGTGATCCGAGACGCCGTCGCCGACGATGCCGAGGCCGTGGCCGGAGTGCATGTGCGCTCGTGGCAGGCGGCCTACGAGGGCCTCATCGACCAGGAGGTGCTGGACGGGTTGTCCGTCTCGGAGCGGGCCGACGGGTGGCGCCGCATCTTCGCCGACCCGCTGCCCACGAGCCTCGGGACCCTGGTGGCCGAGCGCGACGGCACCGTCGTCGGCTGGGCGTCGTTCGGCTCCGGCCGCGACCCCGACGGCCTGGACGATGCGGAGCTGTACGGCATCTACGCCGATCCCACCGCGTGGTCGACGGGGGCAGGGCATGCCCTCCTCGCCGCGGCCGAGCAGCGCATGATCGACGCCGGCCACACCCGCGCCTACCTCTGGGTGCTCGACGGCAACGACCGCGCCGACGGCTTCTACGCCCGGCACGGGTGGGAGCTCGACGGGGCCACGAAGATCGATCAGCGTCCGCAGTTCACGCTCCGCGAGCACCGCCGCGTCAAGCACCTCGGCCCGCGCTGAGCCGTCCCGCCGTCAGTCCAGCGCGCTCATCACGTGCTTGACCCGGGTGTAGTCGTCGAAGCCGTACTGCGACAGGTCCTTCCCGTATCCGGAGTGCTTGAAACCACCGTGCGGCATGTCCGACACGAACGGGATGTGGGTGTTGATCCACACGCACCCGAAGTCGAGGTCGCGGGAGAGGCGCATGGCGCGAGCATGATCCCGGGTCCACACCGATGCGGCGAGCGCGTACGGCACGTCGTTCGCCATCGCGAGCGCCTCCTCCTCGGTGTCGAAGGGCTGCACGGTCAGCACGGGTCCGAAGATCTCCCCCTGCACGACCTCGTCGTCCTGCTGCACGCCGGTCACGACGGTCGCCTCCCAGAAGTAGCCACGGTCGCCCTGCCGCGCCCCGCCGGTCGCGACCGTCGTATGCGCGGGAAGCCGGTCGACGAAGCCCTGCACCTGCGCGAGCTGGGCCGCGCTGCTCAGCGGCCCGTACAGCACGCCCTCGTCGTCCGGGGCCCCGGTCCGCGCGTGCGTGCGGGTCCGCTCCACCAGTGCGGCGACGAGCTCGTCGTGCACCGACGCGTGCACGAGCACCCGGGTCGCCGCGGTGCAGTCCTGCCCCGCGTTGAAGAAGGCCCCGGTGACGATGCCCTCGACCGCCTTCTCGATCGACGCGTCAGGGAAGACGATCGCGGGCGCCTTGCCGCCGAGCTCCAGGTGCACGCGCTTGACGTCGTCGGCTGCCGAGCGGGCCACGGCCATGCCCGCGCGCACCGAGCCGGTGATGGCCACCATCTGCGGCGTCGGATGCTCGACGAGGGCTGCTCCGGTCTCGCGGTCGCCGAGAACGATGTTGAGGGTGCCGGCGGGGCTGTGTCGCGCGACGATCTCCGCGAGCAGCAGCGTGGTGAGCGGCGTGGACTCCGCCGGCTTCAGCACGACGGTGTTCCCGGCGGCGAGCGCTGGAGCGATCTTCCACACCGCCATGTTCAGCGGGTAGTTCCACGGCGTCACCTGCCCGATCACGCCGATCGGCTCCCGCCGCACGAAGGAGGTGTGCCCGGGGAGGTATTCCGCGGCAGCGCGACCCTCGAGGCTCCGCGCGGCGCCGGCGAAGAACCGCAGCTGGTCCACCGACTGCAGGATCTCGTCGGCGACGAGCGTCGCCCGCGGCTTGCCGGTGTCCTTCGACTCGAGGTCGGCGAACTCCTCGGCCCGCGCGGCCATCTCCTCGGCGATGCGGAACAGGGCGAGCTGGCGCGCGGACGGCGGCGTGTCCCGCCAGATCGGGAACGCCTCCGCGGCCGCGGCGTACGCGGCATCCACGTCGGCACGGTCCGAGATCGGGATCTCGCCGTAAGCTTCCTCCGTCACCGGATCGATGAGCGGCAGGCGCCCGCTCCCCGCTGCGGTGACGGCGCGACCGCCGATGAAGTTCTGCAGGGGCACGGTCATCGTCGACGGTGAGGACATAGCGCCATGGTAGCCATCCGAACGCGGAATCTGTAGCTTTTCGTCCACAGATCGACGGATTCAGTTGCGCAGCACCCATCGGAATGTCACGATCGGTACATGAGTCCGAAGACGCCTCCCCCCGCCCTCGACGATATCTCGAAGCGCATCGTCGAGCTGCTGCAGGAGGACGGTCGGCGACCCTATGCGGAGATCGCCCGCGAGGTGGGGCTCAGCGAGGCGGCGGCCCGCCAGCGTGTGCAGCGCCTGACCGAATCGGGCCTGATCCAGATCGTCGCCGTGACCGACCCGCTGCAGCTCGGCTTCCACCGCATGTCGATGATCGGGATCCGGGTGTCGGGCGACCCCCGCGCGATCGCGGAGGAGCTTACGGCGATCCCGGAGCTCGCGTACGTCGTGGTCACCCTCGGGACGTTCGACATCCTCGTCGAGGCGGTGTGCGAGGACGACGACCACCTGCTCGACCTCATCGCCACCCGCATCCGCACCATCCCCGGCATCATCCAGACGGAGAGCCTGCTCTACGCCGGCCTCTACAAAGACCTCTACAACTGGGGAACGCGCTGACGCGCTCCCCTCGCATCGGAGTGAACATGGGCACCACGGTCTTCGAACGCCGGCGTCCTCCGCAGTCCGTCATCGACGACGCCCTGCGCGACACGGCCCTGTCGGTCTTCTGGCTCGACGACGTCGAGCGTCCCGCGCACCCGCCGCTCCGCGGCACCGTGCACACGGACCTCGTGGTCGTCGGCGGCGGCTACACCGGACTCTGGACGGCCGTACGTGCGAAGGAACGGGATCCGGAGCGGAGGGTGATCCTCCTCGAGGCGTCCCGCGTGGCCTGGGCGGCGTCCGGGCGCAACGGCGGCTTCTGCGAGTCCAGCCTCACCCACGGCCACGAGAACGGCGTGAACCGCTGGCCCCAGGAGATCGACCGCCTCGAGGAGCTGGGCCACGAGAACCTCGACGGCATCGCCGAGACCGTGCGGCGGTACGGCATGGATGCCGAGTTCGAGCGGACGGGCCAGCTCGCGGTCGCCGTGGAGCCGCATCAGGTCGAGTGGCTGCGCGAGGAGGAGGGGTTCCTCGACCAGGAAGCGGTGCAAGCGGAGGTGCACTCCCCCACGTTCCTCGCCGGCGCGTGGGACCGGGAGGGCAGCGCTCTCGTGCACCCCGCGAAGCTGGGTCTGGAGCTCGCGCGGGTGGCCGTCGAGCTCGGCGTGGAGATCCACGAGCACAGCCTCGTCCGGCGGATCGAGGGCGCGGACTCCGGTCCGGTGACCCTCGTCACGGAGCACGGCCGAGTGACCGCCGACGCGGTGGCGCTCGCGACGAACGTGTTCCCCTCGCTCCTCAAGCGCAACCGCCTCATGACGGTGCCGGTGTACGACTACGTGCTGATGACGGAGCCGCTGTCGGCCGAGCAGCTCGCCTCCATCGGCTGGCGGAACCGCCAGGGGCTCGCCGACAGCGCCAACCAGTTCCACTACTACCGGCTCACCGCGGACGACCGGATCCTGTTCGGCGGCTACGACGCGGTCTATCACTTCGGCGGCAAGGTGCGCCCCGCCTACGAGGACCGGATGGAGAGCCACCGGCGCCTGGCCTCGCACTTCTTCACCACCTTCCCGCAACTCGCCGGCCTCCGCTTCACGCACCGCTGGGCCGGGGCGATCGACTCGTCGAGCCGGTTCTGCGCATTCTTCGGCACCGCCCGCGGCGGCCGGGTCGCCTACGCCACGGGGTTCACCGGCCTCGGGGTCGGCGCCGCCCGGTTCGCCGCCGATGTCATGCTCGACAAACTCGCCGGCGAGGAGACCGAGCGCACGCAGCTCCGGATGGTGCGCGAGAAGCCGATCCCGTTCCCGCCGGAGCCGGCCGCGTCCGTCGGCATCAACCTCGTCCGCGCCGCGATGGACAGGGCGGATCACAACGAGGGGCGCCGGAACCTGTTCCTGAAGACGCTCGACGCCCTCGGCATGGGCTTCGACTCGTGACCGCGCTCCCCCCGGGGGCCGTCGTCGACGCCGGACGCCTCGCGCTGACGCACACCCTGCTGCCCGACGAGGACGTCCGCGACGGCGCGCCGACCACGGCATACACGGTGCTCGACGACGCAGGCGGGATCGAGATCGGCGTCTGGGAGATGACGCCGGGCACCGCGGTGGACGTCGAGGAGGACGAGGTGTTCGTCGTGCTCTCCGGTCGCGCGACCGTGACGTTCACCGCGCCCGCGCTCCCTCCGGTGGAGCTCGGCCCCGGGTCCTTGATGCGGCTCACCACCGGCATGCGGACAGTCTGGACGGTGAGTGAGACCCTGCGGAAGGTCTCGATCGGGATCTGACGGCCGCTGCCGACCAGGCCCGCTCAGGCCCGGCGGACCTCCGCGTGCGGGATGCGCGCGGCCATGACCCGCACCGCCTCCGGGTTGTCGTCGACGAGCACCGCGTCCCGGCCGAGTGCGGAGGCCACGGCTCCGGTCGTGCCGCTGCCCGCGAAGAGGTCGAGCACCCGGTCGCCCGGCCGGCTCGACGCGGTCACGATGCGCCGCAGGACGCCCTCCGGCTTCTGCGTCGGATACCCCGTCTTCTCGCGCCCCGTGGTCGGGACGATCGTGTGCCACCACACGTCCGTCGGGAGCTTGCCGCGCGCGGCCTTCTCCGCGGTAACCAGTCCCGGCGCCATGTACGGCTCCCGGTCGACGTCGTCGGAGTTGAACACGTACGTCCGCGGGTTCTTCACGTACACCAGGATCGTGTCGTGCTTGGTGGGCCACCGCCGCCGGGACTTCGCGCCGTAGTCGTACGCCCAGATGAGCTCGTTGAGGAAGCAGTCCCGGCCGAACACCGCGTCGAGCATGACCTTCGCGTAGTGCGCCTCGCGGTAATCCAGGTGCAGATACAGGGTGCCGTCGTCGGCGAGCAGCCGCCAGGCCTCCTCCAGCCGCGGCATGAGGAAGGCGCCGTAGTCGTCGAAGCTGTCGTCGTAGGCGCGCAGCATGCCGCGCACCCGCTCATACCGGTGCCCGTGGAAGCCGTGTCGCACCTCGGGCTCGCCGGGCGCCCGTTCAGGACTCCGGCCCTCCGCCGCAGGCTCCGCCGGCTCGACGCTGGCGCCGTCCGCATCCGTCGGCTCTTCCTGGGGTGGGAACGTGCGGCGGGCGGTGACCACCTGCCGCTCCCGCACCCGCCCGGTGTTGAACGGCGGGTCGAGGTAGACGAGCGTGAAGGATCCGGACGGCAGGGTCGCCGCGACCGCGAGGTTGTCCCCCTCGATCACCGACACCCGCCCCGGATCCTGGACCCCTGAGCCGCCCCCCTGGGTCCCTGAGCTTGTCGAAGGGCCCTGGGTCCCTGAGCCTGCCGAAGGGCCTGAGCCTGTCGCAGGGCTCACGGAACCCGGTGCAGCCACGCGTCGGTCGAGAACTTCGACTCCACCAGCGCCTGGGCATCGGCGTACTCGTCCGGCGTGATGCCGCCGTCCTCGGCGGAGGTGAGCGAGCGGAACGTGTCCTTGAAGCGCTCGATGATCTCGGCGCGTTCCAGTCCGGTCTGGCTGCGCAGCGGGTCGACGCGCTTGGCCGCCGAGGTCGTGCCCTTGTCACTGAGCTTTTCACGGCCGATGCGCAGCACCTCGGTCATCATCTGGCCGTCGATGTCGTAGGAGAGGGTGGCGTGGTGCAGCACGCCCCCGTTCGCGAGGCGCTTCTGCGCGGCGCCGCCGATCTTGCCGGTCGGGCTCGCGATGTCGTTGAGCGGCTGGTAGACGGCGTCGATGCCGAGCGAACGGAGCGCCTGCAGCACCCAGTCGTCGAGGAACGCGTAGGAGTCGGCGAAGGTCATGCCCGCCACGAGCGAGGCCGGCACGTACAGCGAGTAGGTGATGATCTGTCCCGCCGCCATGAGCATCGCACCGCCGCCGGAGATGCGGCGGACGACGTCGAAGCCGTGCTTCGCGGCGCCTTCGGGGTCGACCTCGTTGCGGTACGACTGGAAGGAGCCGATGACGACGGCCGACTCGTCCCACTCCCAGATGCGCAGGGTCGGGCGACGGCGCCCCTCGCCCACCCGGGAGGTGAGCACCTCGTCGAGCGCGAGGTTCATGCGCGGCGAGACCGCCTTCTCGTGGACGATCTCCCAGTCGAAGTCGCGCCACCCGGGCGCGGTGACCAGAGCGCGACGCACGGCGGTGCCCACGGCCTCGGGGCTGAAGCCGAGCAGCTGCGCCCCCTCGGGGAGGGCACCGCGGACGGCCGCGGCGATGGCCGTGGCGTCGGACTCGGCGGGGAGGCCCTCGACGGCGGCGTTGATGTCGTCGAGCGCGGAGTCCGGTTCGAGGAAGAAGTCCCCGGCGAGCCGGAACCGCGCGATCCGGTCGTTCTCGACCTCGAGGTCGACGACGACGAGCTTGCCCCCAGGAACCTTGTATTCACCGTGCACGGATCCAGCTTAAGGCGCACGCTGCCGCCGTGGTCAGCCGCCGAGCACGACCACGCGTTCCCCGGCCCTGATCGGCGTGGAGTAGCGGTTGCCTGGTGTGGGCAGGGGGCAGATGAACTGGTCGGAGAAGGCGCACGGCGGGAGGTACGCCCGGTTGAAGTCGATCACGGCGGACCCGTCGGCGGCGGGCTCGTCGACGGGGAGAAAGCGGAACCGGTACGTCTCCAGCCCGTTCGTCCCGTCGGCGAAGACCGCACTCAGCGCTCCGCTCCCGCTGCGGGTGACCGTGAGCTCGTGCGGGGCCCCGGCGAGCTCGAACCGCAGGCGTCCGGCGATCGGGGTCTCGCGCTCCTCGCCGTCGACCGCCGTGACGACGATCCGCTCGTCCGGCGCGGGCTCGAACGTGGCCGGGATCCGCCATCGCTCGTCGGGGGCGTAGGCGTCGATCGCGGTGAACCACTCCCGCTGCGGACGGGCGGGGTTCCAGACGCGGAGCGCCAGCAGTCCGTTGCGGTCGAACACACGCAGCTCGCGCCGCCCGAGGCGCAGGGTCTGGGTGCCGCGGAGGGTGACGACCGACCCCGACGGTCCCAGCTCACTGCCGCGGATGCCGCCGTCCCCGGTGAGGGCCCAGAGTCCGGGTACGCCGTCGACCGCGGCGGGTTCGGTGATGAGCCAGTTCGTGGACTCCAGCGCGGACGGCCCGTACTCCGACCCCGCATAGCGCTCGCGCGCCGCATGCCACTCGTGCCAGTCCGTCAGGAAGCTCATCGCCGCGGGCCCTCCCCTCGCTCGTGCGGATGTGCCCCGAATCTAGGGCTGCCCCCGTCGCCCGTGATCCCCGTCCGTCACACGCCTTCACCCCGCGTCATCCCGCGTCACACTCCCCCTCCGTCCGTCCCTCCCTCCGGTGCGGGGTCACACCCGTCCCTCCCCACCCCCTCCCCCGCCCGTTCCTGATCCCGCCCCCGGCCGCCCCCACCGCCGGTCTCCCGCGCGGGATCAAAACCGCCCCCCGCCACCCCATCCCGCGCCCGTTTCTGACCCCGCCACCCGGGCGCCGCGACCGCCCCCTCCCGCGCAGGATCAAAACCGCCCCCTGGCACCGCGTTCCGCGCCCGTTCCTGATCCCGCCAGCCAGACCCGGCCCGCCACGCACCTCCCTCGGGTTCGAAACCGCACCCGCCATCCCGTCCCCCAGCCCGTTTGTGATCCCGCCACCGCGCGGCCCTCCGCCACTCGCACGCTCCGAACTCACCACCACCGCCCCGATCAGCGGCGCGGTCACCGGCGTACCCGCTCACCGCGTGTGTTCGAAAACGTTCTCCCGCCGCCCACCCCGGGCCCGAAAGTGATCCCGCACAGGGCCGGAGGGAGGCACGAACGTTGTCCCGGAGTGGGGTGAGGCGCCCGTGATCCCGACGATGAGCCCGGGCGCCAACGCACCCACTCACCGCGTGTGTTCGAAAACGCCCTCCCGCAGCCCGTCGCAGGGCCGAAAGTGATCCCGCGAGACGGCCGGCGGCCCGAAAGTGATCCCGCGGGATGGCCGGAGGCGTGAAAGTGATCCCGACACGTCGCCACGGACGCTGCCTCGTCGACGCGCGCCGAGGCCCCACACTCGTCGTGAGCGCAAGAACGCGCCTCTGGGACGTGTTCCGGGCACCAAAGTGATCCGGCGTGGCGGACGGAAGGGGCCGGAAGGGCCGGACCGGAACGGAACGGGAGGTAACGGGGCGGGGGTCAGCGGGCGGGGATGTGGGCGTCGAGCCACGCGAGGACGTCGGCGCGTACCTCGTCCTGCTGGAGCTCCTGGAAGATCTCGTGCCGGGCGTCGGGGTAGACGAGGGTCGTGACGTCGGTGAGCCCGGAGCGCCGGCGGTACGCGTCGGCGAGCTTGTGCACGCTGCGGGGACCGCCGACCGGATCGTCACGGCCGACGAGGAGCAGCACCGGAATGTCGCGCGCGAGGTGCTTCGCCGGACGTCCGTACAGCCGCGCCGCGTCGAGCAGGCCGAAGAGCTTGAGCAGCGGCACTCCCGTCGTGAGCGGATCCTCCTCGAAGGCCTTCCACACCGCGGGGTCCCGGCTCAGCCACTCGTATCCGGTCGCGTCGTCGGCGGCCCACGCGGCGTTCAGCGGCGCCGGGTTCAGGGAGCGGGGCGTGCGCAGCGCCGAGCCGGACAGGATGACCGCATCGAAGGCCTCCGCGTGCTCGTTCACCAGCATCTGCGCGAGGAACGACCCCCACGAGTGTCCGAGGAGCACGAGCGGGAGGTCGGGGTTCTCGTCGCGGATGATGCCGGTCAGCTGCCAGACCGCGTCCTTGGCCGCCCGGAGACCCCCGGGACCGAGCCGTCCGAGCTGGGCGGGGTCGCCGTGCTGACGCATACCGGTGCGCCCGTGCCCGCGGTGGTCGTCGGCGTAGACGGTGAACCCGGCTCCGGTGAGCGCGGCGATCAGCGCCGGGTACCGTCCCGCGTGCTCGCCCACCCCGTGCAGGAGCTGGACGACGCCGCGGGGCGTCCCCTCCGCCGGGTGGACGTCGTAGACGATGGCGATGCCGTGGCTGTCGGTGTACTCGCGGGTCTCGGTCATGATCCTGCCTTACCGGTCGGTCTCCGCGAGCGCCTCGCGGATGACGTCGCGGATGGCGAAGGCGATGTCGCGATCCGTCACCTCGTAGCCACCGACCCCGTCGGAGGCGGAGCCCATGCGCACGCCGCCGTCCTCGGTCACGGCCCGCTTCGCGGAGAAGTGGAGGGCGTCCACCCCGGCCCCGGCGAGCACCGGAGCGCTCGCGACGTCGACGCCACTGCCGGCCATCACCTCGATCTGCCCCTCGGCGGCGGCGACGAGCGCGCGCAGGGTGTCGATGCCGTCGATCGCGGCGGACGCCCCTCCGGAGGTGAGCACGCGCCGGAGCCCGAGCTCCCTCGCGGCCCGCAGGGTCGCCACCGGGTCGGCGGTCACATCGATCGCGCGGTGCAGGGTCGCCGGAGCTCCCCCGGCCGCATCCCGCAGCCGGGCCATGGCGTCGCGATCCAGTCGGCCCTCGCCGTCGAGCGCGCCGATCACCACTCCCGCTGCGCCCGCCGCGACCGCGTGCCGCACGTCGCGTTCGGCGACGGCCAGCTCATCGGCGCTGTAGTGGAAGCCGCCGGCGCGCGGACGGATGAGGACGTGCACCTCGGGGCCGCTCGCCCCCGCGGCTTCGAGCGCGAGCTCCAGGGTGGCCGGCGACGGGGTGAGCCCGCCCAGCGCGAGGGCCGTGGCGAGCTCGACGCGAGCGGCGCCGACCTCGGCGGCGATGCGCACTCCGGCGGGATCCTGGACGGCGATTTCGAGAGCGATCGTTCGGGTCACCCCTCCATTGTGCCCGCTGACCTCGGCTCCCCCGGCCCTCGGGGCAGAAATATTAGATAGACTAACTAAGTATGTCTGCGTCCGATGATTCCCTGCACCTCACCGCCACAGACCTCCGCATGGCCACGTTCCGGCTCGCCCGCCGGCTCCGCTGCGCCCGTGCCGCCGACATGATGAGCGACACCCAGCTCGCCGTCCTCGCCGACCTCCGCATGAACGGTCGGCGCACGATCTCCACCCTCGCCGAGCGCGAGCGCGTGACCGCCCCCTCGATGACGAGCATCGTGAACGGCCTGGAGGAGCAGGGCTATGTCGCCCGCACCCCTGACGAGGACGACCGCCGCCGCGTGCAGGTGGACATCACCCCCGCCGGCGTCGAGATCGTCGTCGAGACCATCCGCCGCCGTGACGTGCTGCTGGCCGACATGCTCCGCGAGGTCGACTACACCGAGGAGGAGCTGGCGACGCTGCGAGAAGCGAGCGCCCTGATGCGGAGGGCGGTGGAGCGATGAACGCCATGTTCCGTTCCTTCGCGAACATCAACTACCGGATCTGGTTCGCCGGAGCCCTCGTGTCGAACGTCGGCGGGTGGATGCAGGCCACCGCGCAGGACTGGGTCGTGCTGACCGAGCTCACCGACAACGACGCGACCGCGATGGGCGTCACCATGGCGCTGCAGTTCGGCCCTCCCCTGGTGCTCGTGAGCCTGACCGGCTGGGTCGCGGATCGCTTCGACCGGCGGATGATCCTCCTGACCACGCAGACCGCACTCCTCGCCCTTGCGATCGCCGTGGGCTCCCTGCTGCTCGCCGGGGTGATGACCCTGCCGATGATGCTCACCTTCGCCCTCGGATTCGGCATCGTCAACGCCTTCGACGCCCCCGCGCGGCAGGCCTTCGTGTCGGACATGGTGTCCGCGACGGAGACCTCCAACGCCGTGGCACTCAACTCCGCCTCCTTCAACCTCGCCCGCATGATCGGCCCCGCGGTCGGCGGTCTGCTCATCGTCGCGATCGGCTCCGGCTGGGTGTTCATCGTCAACGCCGCGACCTTCCTCGCCATGATCGTCGCGCTGCTGCTCATGCGCACGAACCTGCTCGCACCGCGGCCCAAGAACCGCAACCGCGGCGGCCTCGCCGAGGGATTTCGGTACGTCTGGGCGCGCAGCGACCTCAAGGTCGTGTTCGTGACGGTGTTCCTCATCGGCGCGTTCGGCATGAACTTCCCGATCTTCGCCTCGACCATGGCGCTGGAGTTCGGAGCCGGCGCCGACGGGTACGGGGTGCTGAGCTCGGTGCTCGCGATCGGGTCCCTGATCGGCGCCCTCCTCGCCGCGCGTCGGGACCGGGCGAGGGTGCGCGTGGTGATCCTCGCGGCGGGCGGCTTCGGGATCGCGGCCTTCGTCTCGGCCGCGATGCCCACCTACCTCTCCTATGCGGTCACGCTCACGTTCACCGGCTTCATGATCGTGACGCTGCTGACCACGGCCAACGGCTACGTGCAGATCACGACGGATCCGGCACTGCGCGGCCGCGTGCTCGCCCTCTACATGGCGGTCATCATGGGGTCGACTCCGGTCGGGGCGCCGATCGCCGGTTGGGTCGCCGACGCGTTCGGCCCTCGTGCCGCCATCATGCTCGGCGGGACCGCCGGTTTCATCGCGTGCGCGATCGGGGTGACCTGGGTGCTCACGTCCGGGCGTCTGCGCCGTGAGGAGAGCAGCCGCTTCCGCCTGACGCTCGACGAGACCCGGCCGCTGCGGGTCGTGCAGGCGGTCGAGCCGGTCGACTACACGGAGAAGGCGGCGGCGACCACGCCCATCCGGCTGCCGCGCCGCGACGGCGAGTGAGCTGTGAAGGCGTTTGTCAACGCCTTCCTCATCGCGGCCCGACGGTCGTAGCGTCGGGTCATGGACGAGAACATGAGCACCCCGCACCCGCAGGATCCGGCCGAAGGCGCTCCCGGCGTCGACGTCCCTGACGAGAACTCCGGCCAGGGCGACGGCACCGGCGGCGCGATCCAGGGCGACAGCTCTCGCGGCGAGTCGACCGGCGGCGCCATCCAGGGCAGTTCCGGCCCGGGCCACGACGCGCCGCTGGGCGGCGACGAGAACACCGAGGACGAGCTCGCGGCCGACAACGCCGCCGAGGAGGACACCCTCCGCACGCTCGACCCGGACTCCCCGCCGGCCTGAGCCGTCGACCCACCCCTTTCGAGACGAGCCACCCCCTTGCGAACGTTCGCAAGGGGGTGGCTCGTGCAGAAGGGGGTGGGTCGGCCGCGGTCAGGCGTCGAGTACCACCTTGAGCTGCTCGACGGCCCAGTCGAGCTCGGTCGCCCGGATGACGAGCGGCGGGGCGATGCGGATGGTCTGCCCGTGCGTGTCCTTCACGAGCACACCCCGGTCGAGCAGCTTCTCCGCGATCTCGCGGCCGGTGCCGATGGCGGGGTCGATGTCGACGCCCGCCCACAGCCCGGCGATGCGCACTTCCGTGACGCCGTGGCCGATCAGCGGCTGCAGCGCCTGCTCGAGGTGCGCGCCGAGCGCCCGCGCACGCTCCTGGAACTCGCCCGTCTGCAGCATCTCCACCACGCGGAGACCGACGGCCGCCGCGAGCGGGTTGCCGCCGAACGTGGAGCCGTGCTCACCGGGGCGGATCACGCCGAGCACATCCGTGTTCCCCACCACGGCCGAGACCGGCAGGATGCCGCCGCCGAGCGCCTTGCCCAGCAGGTACAGGTCCGGCACCACGCCCTCGCGGTCGCACGCGAACGTCTCGCCGACACGTCCGAGGCCGGCCTGGATCTCGTCGGCGATGAACAGCACGTTCTTCTCGTCGCAGATCTCGCGGATGCGGCGCAGATACCCCTCCGGCGGGATCACGACACCGGCCTCGCCCTGGATCGGCTCCACGAGCACGCCCGCCGTGTCCTCCGTGATGGCCGCGGCGATCGCCTCCGCGTCACCGAACGGCACACGGTCGAAGCCCGGCGTGTAGGGACCGAAGTCGTCGTGCGCGGTCTCGTCGTCGCTGAAGCTCACGATCGTCGTCGTGCGACCGTGGAAGTTGCCCTTCGCCACGACGATCCGCGCCTTCCCCTCCGGGATGCCCTTCACGCGGTAGCCCCAGGCCCGGGCGACCTTGATGCCGGTCTCCACCGCCTCGGCGCCCGTGTTCATCGGCAGCACGAGCTCCTTGCCGCAGAGCTCGGCGAGCGCCGCGGCGAAGGGCTCCAGCATGTCGCTCTGGAACGCCCGGCTGACGAGCGTGACCCGACCGAGCTGCTCGGTCAGGGCCGCGACGAGAGCGGGGTGCCGGTGCCCGAAGTTGACCGCGGAGTACGCCGCGAGCAGGTCGAGGTACCGCTTGCCCTCGACATCGGTGACCCACGCCCCCTCGCCGCGCGCGATCATCACCGGCAGCGGGTGGTAGTTGTGCGCGACGTGCGGCTCCGCGACCGCGCTGGGTCCCTGAGCCTGTCGAAGGGTCGAAGCGTCCGTTCCCTGGTTCGCTGCGTCCGCCCCCTGGGTCGCTGAGCTCGTTCTCTGGGTCGCTGAGCTCGTCGAAGCGCCCGCCGCCTGCTCGATCGTCACTTCGCACCCCGCAGTTCGAGCGTGCAGCACTTGATGCCGCCGCCGCCGAGGAGGAGCTCGGAGAGGTCGACGGTGATCGGGTTGTAGCCGCGCTCGCGGAGCTGCCGCTCGAAGCCCTTCGCCCGCGGCGAGATGATGACGTTGTAGCCGTCGCTCGACGAGTTCAGGCCGAACACCGCGCCGTCCTCGTCCGACACGAGGATCGCGTCCGGGAAGCGCTTCTCCAGCTCGGCACGGCTGGCGTCGTCGAAGGCTCCGGGGAGGTAGGCGATGTTCGCCCGCTCGGGGCCGCCGTTCCCCACGCCCTGCACGGGGTCGAGCACTGCGATCGCGGTGTCGAGGTGGTAGAAGCGGGGGTCGGTGAGGTTCAGCGACACGACCTCGCGGCCGAAGACCTCGCCGACCTCGCGGTGGCTGTCACCGGTGGAGCGAAAGCCCGTGCCCGCGAGGATCACATCGCCGACGAGCAGGAAGTCGCCCTCGCCCTCGTTGACCTCCTTCGGCATGACCGTGTCGTAACCCGCGGCGCGGAACCAGTCGGCGAAGGCCGGAGCCTCGCCCTGGCGCTCGACGAACCGGAACTCCGGCACATAGGCGCGGCCATCGATGAGGAAGCCGCCGTTGGCCGTGTAGACCATGTCCGGGTAGCCGGGGAGCGGATCGATGAGCTCGACCTCGTGGCCGAGCTCGACGTACAGGTCATAGAGCTTCTGCCACTGGGCGACCGCGTTGGCGGTGTCGGTCGGCCGCGACGGCTCCATCCACGGATTGATGGAGTAGTTCACCGTGAAGTGCTCGGGACGGCACATCAGGTAGTGGCGGCGGTGCGCGGTGCGCGTGGGGGCGGTGGTGACGGCGGTCTCCGGCGTCGACATGGATGCTCCTCGTGTGAACGGGCGCGGCGGACGCTGTCCAGGGGCCCGGCGGTCCTTCGACCCCCTGCTCGGACGAGGCGGAGGGGAAGATGCGACTCGGGCACGCCGGTGACCATTGTGCCACCGGACCCTGGGCGCCACCAGCATCCGTCCCGTGTCGCCCTCAGCCCTCGCGCTGCGTCACCACGACCTTGCCGACCGTGTGCCCGGCCTCGATGTGCGCGAGCGCGGACACCGCCTCGTCGAACGGGTACGTGCGCTCGATCACCGGAACCAGCTGCCCCTCCTCGACGAGCTCGAGCAGCTTCGTGAGGACCTCCGGGCGCGAGGTCGCCGTGAGCGACACCACTCGGGGTCCGCGGAGCGAGAGCACGGCGGCGCGGATCATCCGCGGCACGGGGCCGAGCACCCGTCCGCCGTCGCCGGTCACGAGCACCACGCGGCCACCCGGACGGACCAGGCGCTGGAGCTCGCGGATCGGCACCCCTCCCGCGATGTCGATGACGGCGTCGAACCGGGAGGAGGGCAGGTGCGTGAGCGGAGACGTGCGGTGGTCGAGCGTGCGCACGGCTCCGAGGCGCTCCAGCAGCAGGGCGTTCCGGGGACGGCACGTCGCCCAGACCTCGGCCCCGCGGAGCGCCGCGAGCTGCACGGCGAAGGTCCCCACGCCGCCGGACGCCCCGATCACGAGGACCCGCTGCGCGCGGTGCCGCAGCCCCACCCCGGCGGCGTCGAGCGCCTGCCACGCGGTGCCACCGGCGATCGGCAGGCACGCAGCCGCCTCGGGTGTCACGTCGGGCGGGACGGGCACGACGCGGTCAGCCGCGATGCGGGCGTGGGAGGCGAGGCCGCCGCCGCCCTGCAGCTCCCCGACGACGAGTTCGCCGAGCTCGGCGTTCACCACGTCCGCGCCGACCGCCACGACGGTGCCGGCGACGTCGAGCCCGCGCACCGGGTGCTTGGGGCGGGTGAGCCCGAAGAACGGCCGGACCAGCAGCGGGTCGCCGAGGAGCAGCCGCACGTCGCCGGCGTTGAGGGCGGTGGCCTGCACGCGCAGCACGACCTCGCCCCGATGCGGCTGGGGGACGGGCTGCCGGGTCCGTGTTGTCCCGGCGGCCGGGCCGTACGTCTCGCGGGTCCAGGCTGGCATGGTCTCGGTCATGCGGCACCTCCGGGGTCGGTCGGATACGCGAACAGGTCGTCGATCCCGACGCCGAAGGCCCGCGCGATCTGGAACGCGAGCTCCAGCGTCGGCGAGTACTTCTGCTGTTCGATCGCGATGAGGGTCTGCCTGGTGACCCCGATCGTGCGGGCGAGCTCGGCCTGCGTGAGTCCGGCGCGCTCGCGATGGGCGCGGATGGTGTTGGAGACGAGGGTGGGCTTGACCATCAGCGGAGCCCTCGGCGGTAGGCGATGGCCCGGGCGACACCGCCGACGACGGCCGCCACGAGGAACCCGGCGAACATGGTGTTCGCGATCCAGAACACGTCGGCGCCGAGACCGCAGAGGACGATGACCCCGAGGCCGGCGATGGTGACGAAGGCCTGCTCCACGCGGGCTCCCATCCGGCCGATGTCCCGGTCGCGGATGTCGGAGCGGCCGACGCCGTCCGGATCGGACATCCCGGCGACGATGCCCCAGAGGACGCTGAGCACGATCGTCCCGACGATGCCCCCGCCGATCGTCCACAGCATCAGCGGGAACCAGTCCGTGGCGGTGAGCGGTCCGCCGCCGGCCTGCTGCAGCAGCAGCACGACGTAGACGACCGCGACGATCGGGCTGACGATGAGCCCGGCCCAGACGTTGCGCTCCTCGTAGACCATGCGAATCTCCTCGTGTCAAAAATTCTTGACACGAGACTACGTCCGCCCGTCCCCCATGTCAAGAATCTTTTACGCCGCACCCCGTCCCCGCACCCCCGTCCCTTCCCCGCAGTCTCTCCCCGGGATCACAATCGCACCCCCGCACCTCCTCTCCCGCCCGTTTCCGATCCCGCACGCCACCCACTCCCCCACGCCCCGCGCCGCGGGATCAACAACGCACCTCCCCAGGCCCCCGACGGCACCTTTTCGATCCCGCCTCCCCGGAACCTCCCGCCCCTCCCCGCAGCACCCCACACCGATCCCGCACACCCACCGCAGGCGGGATCGAGAACGCACCCGCAATGTGGAGGGGCAGACCGCCAGGAGACGGGATCAAAATCACCCTTCCACAGACCTGCGTCAGCTCTCTTTTGCACCGGCACCGAAACCGGCGCGGCACCCCTCGGCACGGGCGGGATCAGGATCGCACCCCCGGAAGCCCGGAGCGGCACGTTTTTGCCCCGCACCCGAAAGGGGCGCGGAACCCTGGCGACGGGATCACAAACGGACCCCTGGGGGTTCCAAACCGGGTACCCATTCGCACCCGCACCCGAGACGGGCGCGGCATCCTCGGCTGGCCGGGATCAGAAACACACCCCGGGCGGCCCCACGCGGGGCCTTTTCGCCCCCACACCCGAGATGGGCGGGGCACCGCGGCGGGCCGGGATCAGAAACGGACCCCTGACGGACCGGAGCGGCACGTTATCGCCCCCGCACCGAAACGGCCGGGGGTCAGATGACGGAGGCACTCCAGGGGTCGGGGTTTCCGTAGCGGTGGGCGGTGATCGAGACGGACTGCTCGTGCACGAACGGGAGGAGCTCGATGCGGGCCGCCGCCGTCACCTCCGCGTCGTACACAGCGAGGTCCGGGTCACCGCCGGTGGCCACCGCCAGCGCGGAGCGCAGCGCCGCCACCGACTCCCGTCCGCCCACGAGCCGCACGCGCCCATGCCGCGGAAGCACCGGAACACCCGCATCTCCCGCGGCCCCGGACTCCTCGGCCACCTGCATCCGCTGGAGCCACTCGACCTCCGTCTCCAGGAACACCACGGCGTCGAGGTCACCCAGAGCATGCCGCACGCCCGCCGGAAGCCCGACCGGAGTGGACACGACGAAGCCCGCCCCCGCGCGCACTCCCGCGATCACGACCCGCAGCAGGTCGTGCAGGGCGGCGTCCTCGGTGGCGCGGATCTCCACGGGTACGGGCCGATACCGGAAGAGGTTGCGCTCGATCTCCAGCCGCGAGACGTCCCGCACCCGGCCGAACTCCCGGTCCCAGGCCAACGCGTCCGACAGAGCGGATCGCCGAAGCCACTCGAACGACTCGAACGGGAGGGAGGGCTGCGCCGCCTCGATGAGCCCCGTGATCCGGGAGTCGAGCCCCCGCAGATGGAGGGTGCTCGACGCCGGGGCCCCGTGCTGGGCGCGCCACGACCCGAGTCCGATGAGGTGGTTCGGCCCGCCCGGCTTGGCACCGGCGCCGACGGAGGAGCGCTTCCACCCGCCGAACGGCTGCCGCTGCACGATCGCCCCGGTGGTGCCGCGGTTGACGTAGAGGTTCCCGGCCTGCACACGGTCGAGCCAGAAGGAGAGGTCGTCCGGGTCCTGTGTGCGCAGACCCGCGGTGAGACCGTAGGCGACGGCGTTCTGCAGGTCGACGGCCTTGGCGAGGGTCGGCGCGTGCATGACCCCGAGGACCGGTCCGAAGAACTCCTCGGTGTGGAAGCGGGAGCCGGACTGCACGCCGACCCGCACGCCCGGGCGCCACAGCCGGCCGCTGCCGTCGTCGGCGGAGTCGAGGGCGGGTTCGATGAGCCACCGCTCGTCGCCCTCCAGCTCGGAGAGGGCCCAGGCGAGCTTCCCCTCGGGCTTCTCGATGACCGGGCCCACCTCGGCGAGCGGATCCGAGGGCCACCCGACACGCAGCGAGCGGACAGCGTCGGAGAGCTGACGGGCGAAACGCTGCGAGCGCCCCACCGGCCCGACGAGGATCGCGAGGGACGCCGCGGAGCACTTCTGCCCCGCATGACCGAACGCGCTCTTCACGAGGTCGGCCACGGCGAGGTCGAGATCGGCCGAGGGCGTGATGATCATGGCGTTCTTGCCGCTGGTCTCCGCGAGCAGGGGCAGGTCGGGACGCCAGGAGCGAAACAGCGCCGCGGTCTCCCACGACCCGGTGAGGATCACCCGGTCCACCGCCTCGTCCGTGATGAGGGCACGCCCGAGGTCGCCTTCCTCGATGTCGACGAGAGCGAGAGCCTCACGGGGCACGCCACCGTCCCACAGGGCCTCCACGAGCACCGCCGCACACCGCCGCGCCTGCGGGGCGGGCTTCAGGACCACGCCGGAGCCTGCGGCGAGCGCCGCCAGCACGCCACCCGCGGGGATCGCGAGGGGGAAGTTCCACGGCGGCGCGACGACGGTCACGCGGGCGGGGACGAACACGGCGCCGGAGATCGCGTCGAGCTCACGGCAGGTCGCGGCGTAGTACCGGGCGAAGTCGACGGCCTCGCTCACCTCGACATCGGCTTCGGCGAAGACCTTGCCCGTCTCCACCGCCGCGACCTCGATCAGCTCCGCACGCCGGGACTCGAGCGCCGCCGCTGCGCGCAGCAGCACCTCGGCCCGTTCGGCTGCAGGACGCGCACCCCAGGCCGCCGCCGCACCCTGCACACCGCGCACGATGCGGCCGAGGTCGTCGGCGTCGTCGACGCGGGCCGCGTCCAGGACCTCCGTCCCGACCGTCGAGTCCGCGAGCCGTGCGCGGATCCCCGCCGCCCACTCGCGGTTGGCGGGGAGCGCGAGATCCGTATCGGCCGTGTTCGCGAAGCCCGGGGCGCCCCCGGTGTCCTCCCCACGCTCGCGCGCCGCGTACACGGCGGTCTCGAGGTAGGCGCCGGTGTCGGCGTCGTCCGAGCCGCGCACGATGCCGAGCACGGCCTTGGTGAGATCGGCCTCCGCGACCGGGCTGACCGGCGCCGGCCGCACGGACTCGTGCACCGGCGCGAGGCGGTCCTGCGTGCGCCGCGGCCCGAGGGCGAGGGCGGGGTCGGCCGCCCGGTCGAGCGCGTCGAGGAAGCGGTCGGCCTCTCGGGCGAAGAGCGTCTCATCGTCGTGCAGATGGAACGCCGCGGAGAGGAAGTTCTCGGACGACGCGTTCTCCTCCAGCCGCCGCACGAGGTAGCTGATGGCCACGTCGAACTCGGCGGGCGCCACGACCGGCACGTACAGCAGCACCGGACCGACTTCGCGGGACACCGCCTGCACCTGCCCCTGAGCCATGCCGAGCAGCATCTCGAACTCGACCGCGTCGCGGACGCCCCGCTCCCCGGCCCGCAGCCACGCGTGGGCGATGCCGAAGAGGTTGTGGCCGGCCACGCCGATCCGCACGGCCGACGTGTGCTCGGGCCGCAGCGCCCAGTCGAGGCAGCGCAGGTAGTTGGCGTCGGTGTCGAGCTTCGTGTCGTAGGGCGCGGGCGTCCACCCGTGCAGCGTCGCCTCGACGTGCTCCATCGCGAGGTTCGCGCCCTTCACGAGGCGCACCTTGATGCGGGCTCCCCCGTGGATCACGCGGTCCTGCGCCCAAGCGGTGAGCTCCTGGAGGGCCGGGAGCGCGTCGGGCAGATAGGCCTGCAGCACGATCCCGGCCTCGAGCCCGGTGAGCCGCGGATCCTCCAGGAGCCGCGTGAAGACGGCGATCGTGAGGTCGAGGTCGCGATACTCCTCCATGTCGAGGTTGATGAAGGTGCCGTCTGCCGCAGCCGTCACGTACAGCGGGAGCAGCCGCTCCACGACCCGGTCGACGACCTCGTCGAAGCCCCACATCGAGATGCGGCTGACGATGGCGGAGACCTTGACCGACACGTAGTCGACGTCCGGACGCCGGATGAGCTCATGGATGCCGTCGAGCCGCCGCTGCGCCTCCGCCTCGCCCAGCACCGCCTCCCCGAGGAGGTTGAGGTTCAGGCGCGAGCCCGACTCCCGCAGCTTCTCGATCGCGGGTCCGAGCTTCGCGGGCCGCGCGTCCACCACGAGGTGCCCCACCATCTCGCGCAGCGCCCGCCGCGCGAGGGGGACGACCGGGGTCGGCAGCACCGGGGCGACGCCGCCGCCGAGCCGCACGGCGGAGCGCAGGTACCACGGCAGGAACTCCGGCACGATGGGCGCGATCCGGCGCAGCTGGGCGGCCGCGGCGGTCAGGCTCTCCGGCCGCATCACGCCGTCGACGAAACCGAGGGTGAACGGCAGACCGTTGGCGTCGCGCAGGACTCCGGCGAGGCGTTCCGCTGCGGGGTCGACGTCGGCTGCGGCCGCCTCGATCACCCAGCGGCGCGCGAGTTCGACGGCCTGATCGGCGAGGGATGCGGATGCCCCCGCCTCCGCGGAGGATGACGACGACTCTGCCATGTGACCACCCTAGGTCTCCGGTCGCGGAATCCCGGGGTGCCCGACCGTGCGGGCCGGAGTCGGGTCAGTTCCAGATGCTGGGGGCGGGGGTGCGTACGGGCGGCAGGGCGGACGCGGCCGCCCAGTCGTGCACCCACGCGTCGATCTCGGGAACCCCGTCGGGCTTGCCCACCGCGGCGAAGAGCTCCTCGTTGCTGACCGTGCCGCCGGAGCGCCGCAGCACGCGGGCCCGCACGATGGCCCGGGCGTAGACCTCGCCGCCGACCACGGCGCGATGCTCCAGGAACAGGGCCTTCTCGTCGTGCCCGATGAACCGGGACTGCACCTCGAACCGCTGCCAGAGCTGGAGCGACTTGCGGAAGGTGATCGTCTCGCTCGACACGACCGCGTACCAGCCCTGCTCCTTCATCACGTCGAACAGCCCCGTGCGGATGAGGTGGTCCCAGCGCCCGAGGTCGAACAGCGACAGGTACCGGCCGTTGTTCATGTGGCGGAGGATGTCGAGGTCGGTCGGCAGGGTGGTCACCGTCACGGTGCCGACGGCGGTGGGGTCGAGGGTCTTCCCCTGACGCACGCGGCGACGCGCACCGAGGATCACGAGGAGGGTCCGCCAGATCACGTTCACGAGGACTGATCGTAGCCATCCGCGCACGACGGTCGAACTTCGTTGTCCGATTCCTCCATGCCGTCGGAGTGCCTCTCGGGGGCCGTCGTCCCGATTTCCGATTTCCACGGACCCGCCGTAGAGTCACCGCATGAGCGCCGAAGCCCAGCCCGAAGTCATCGTCCGTCCGGTCCGTGATGTGGATGCGGAAGCCCTCGGTCGCGTGCATGCGCAGTGCTGGCACGAGACCTACGATCACCTCATCAGCAAGGCGGCTCTGGAGAAGGTCTCCCCCCGCCGGATGGCCGAGCTCTGGACGCACTGGGCGGCGCAGGGTCCCGACTTCAAAATGAACGCGGCGCTCGTCGACGGCGAGATCGTCGGCTTCGTCGGCTCGGGTCCGGCCCGCGACAAGGACGCCCCGGCGTTCCGCGAGCTGTACTTCATCTACCTGCTCGACGCGTACCACTCGACCGGCATCGGGCAGAAGCTGTTCGATGCGGCCGTCGAGAAGGACGAGCCGCTCTACCTCTGGGTCGCCGAGGACAACCCCCGCGCGCACCGCTTCTACACGCGCAACGGATTCCACCTCGACGGCGCCGCGCACACCGAGCCGTTCCTCGGCGAGACGCTCACCGAGGTCCGCTTCGTGCGCCCCTGACCCTCGTCTTCACCGAAAGGGCCGCCCCGCGGGGCGGCCCTTTCGTCTGCACTCAGAGGCGTTCGATGATCGTGACGTTCGCGACGCCGCCGCCCTCGCACATCGTCTGCAGGCCGTACCGACCGCCGGTGCGCTCCAGCTCGTTGAGCAGGGTCGCGAGGATGCGGGTGCCGGTCGCGCCGATCGGGTGCCCCAGCGCGATGCCGCCGCCGTTGACGTTGACCTTCTCGTGCGGCGCACCGGTCTCGCGCATCCACGCGAGCACGACCGAGGCGAACGCCTCGTTGACCTCGAACAGGTCGATGTCCTCGATCCGGAGCCCGGTGCGCTCCAGCGCGTGCCGGGTCGCCGGGATCGGCGCGGTGAGCATGAGCACGGGGTCGTCGCCGCGGACGGAGACGTGGTGGATGCGGGCCCGCGGGGTGAGGCCGTGCTCCTGCACCGCCCGCGCACTGGCGATGAGCACGGCACTCGATGCATCGCTGATCTGCGACGCGACCGCGGCGGTGATCCGTCCCCCGGGCGCGAGCGGCGGCAGTCCGGCCATGCGTTCCAGAGTGGTGTCCCGGCGCACGCCCTCGTCGTGGTCGAGCCCGGCGAGCGGCGCGATCTCCGCCGCGAACCGCCCCTCGTCCTGGGCCACGGCCGCCCGGCGGTGACTCTCCAGCGCGTACCGCTCCATCTCCTCCCGCGAGATGTCCCACCGCTCGGCGATGAGCTCCGCGCCCCGGAACTGCGAGATCTCCTGGTCGCCGTAGCGCTCCTGCCATCCGGGCGACTCGGCGTACGGCGTCGTGAAGCCGTACTCCCGGCCGACGGTCGCGGCGGCCGTGAGCGGGATCCGCGACATGTTCTGCAGCCCGCCGGCGATCACGAGGTCACTGGTGCCGCTGAGCACCGCCTGCGCGGCGAAGTGCACGGCCTGCTGACTGGATCCGCACTGGCGGTCGATCGTCACGCCGGGCACGTGCTCCGGGAAGCCGGCGACGAGCAGCGCGGTGCGCGCGACGTTCCCGGCCTGCCCCCCGATCGCATCGATGGCTCCGAGGATCACGTCGTCCACGGCGCCGGGGTCGATGCCGGTCCGGTCGACGAGGGCCCGCAGACTGTGCGCGCCGAGGTCGGCGGGGTGGATCTCCGCGAGAGCGCCGCCACGGCGTCCGACCGGCGAACGGACCGCGTCGACGATGTAGGCCTCTGCCATGATCTCCCTCTTCTCAGTCCTCCGTGCCGGCCGGCAGGAGCAGCCGGAAGCGTTCGCACAGCACCGGCATGTCGGGTTCATAGCCGCGCGGGTTCTCGGAGTGGGTGCGCCAGTAGCGCTCGTGCACCTCGCGCCAGTGCGCGAGCGTGCGATCCCCCTCCCCCTCGGCGAACGCGTGCGCCTCGTCGACCTCGTCGAACGGCACGATGTCGATCGCCGTGGTCTCGATCACGGCGCGCGGGGCGCCGGTTCCGTCGAGGATGATGCTGAGTTCGCCGACGGTCGGCAGCGGATCCCCCGTCTCCTCGTAGTCCCAGACGGAGGACGCGGTGCCCACCTTGATGCCGCGGAGCACGAGCTCCAGGAGCTCGTCGGCGTGCTCCGGCGTCGCACCGAAACCCCACGCCTCGGGAAGGGCCTCGGGCAGGTGCGGCAGCGCGATGCGGGCGTCGCGCCAGTACTCCTCGATGGCGGTGCGGTCGGTCATAGATCAGCGCCCCGAGACCTTGCCGAACACCTTCGCGATCGGCGCGAGCACGAGCGGCCGCGCCGCGACCCACGCGATCGCGATCACGACGAGCGAGGCGATGAACACCCAGAACCCCGTCCACGTCGCGGCATCCTGCGCGGCGAACATGTGGTTGAGGTTGCGCAGGAAGCCGGTCAGCATCACGAGCGCGACGTGCGCGATGATGAACGCCACGAAGTAGAGCATCACCGGGAAGTGCAGGGCGCGCGCCCATTCCACCGGATACGCCTTCGACAGGCGCTCCGCCTTCTTGGGCCAGAGCCCCGACATGCGGAACCCGGTGACGGCGGCGAGCGGTGCCGCGAGGAAGACGGTGACGAAGTAGGCGAGCTGCTGCAGGCTGTTGTAGTTGTTCCAGCCGTTCTCGTGCGGCCAGTCGAACGAGATGTACTGCAGCGCCGCCGACAGCGCATTCGGGAAGACCTCCCAGCTCGTCGGCACGATCCGCACCCAGTGCCCCGTGGCGAACAGCAGCACCACGAAGATCACACCGTTCAGCAGCCACAGGATGTCGAGCGCCTGATGGAACCAGAGGTTCAGGCTGATCTTGCCCTTCGGGTTGTTCCGCGGCGTCCAGAACACGCTCGGACGCTTCTCCGTGCGCACCTGCAGCCCCGAGCGGATGATCAGCACGATCAGGAACATGTTGAAGAAGTGCGCCCAGTTGACCCACGGCGCGAAGCCGGGCTCGACCGGGATCGGCGGCTCGTACTCGCCCGGGAAGGCGGCCAGGAAGTCCTGCATGAAGGGGAGGCTCAGCAGCGTGCGGACGAGGGCCACGGCCGCGGCCGCGAGCACACCGAGAGCGGCGGCACCGAACAGCGCCGCGATCGCCTGGGTCCAGGTCGGGCGCCGGCGAGCGGTCGGGGTGGTCGAGGCGGCGGCCGGGAGGTGTCGGGGGGCACGACCGTTCCAGACCGTGCGGGTCCAGGGCAGCGGCGTGCTGATGTCGGCGGCCGGGGCGAGCGCGGTGCCGGGGACCGCGGGTTCCGCCGTCGCGGGTGCCGCGGCCGGAGCCGGAGTCTCCGCGATCGCGGGGGCGTCCGCTGCTACGGCCGAGGAGGTGTCGGCGGTCGCCCGCGCAGGCACGGTCGCCGCGGGCGGCCAGGGTTCGCCGCCCGGGACACGGGGCAGTCCCCGACGGACGCTCTCGCCTCCGGCGGACGACGCGGCAGCGGGCGTCGCGGCGGCAACGGGCGCGGCGGCAGCCGGCTCGGCGACGGGCACGGGGGCAGCCGGCTCGGCAGCGGGAGCGTCGGGCGCCGTGACCGCGGCACGTGACGTCTCGGCAGGCACCGCGGCGACGGCCGACACCGCCGGCGCGGCCTCGGCCGGCGGCCACGGCTCGCCGCCCGGGACGCGCGGAAGGCCCCGACGGAGAGTCGGGCGCGGGGCGGCGTCCTCCGGCAGAGAGGGGGTCGCGACAGCGGCCTCGACCTCGGGGGCCGTGCCCTCGAGGCGCTCCGTCGGCGCCGACACCGGAGCCTCGACGGCGGCCACCTCGACCACGGCGGCCACCTCGGCCGCATCGACGGTCTCGACCGTCACCTCGGCGGGCGGCCACGGCTCGCCGCCCGGCACCCGCGGAAGCCCGCGGCGCAGCACCCGCGTCGCCATGGCTACTTCTTCCGCGCCTCGAGCGCAGCGATCACCTGCGGCACGATCGTGAACACATCGCCGACGATGCCGAAGTCGGCGACGTCGAAGATCGGCGCCTCCGGGTCCTTGTTGATCGCCACGATGTTCTTCGACGTCTGCATGCCGGCGCGGTGCTGGATCGCGCCGGAGATCCCGAGCGCGACGTAGAGCTGCGGCGACACCGAGACCCCGGTCTGCCCGACCTGGTGGGACTGCGGGATGTAGCCCGCGTCGACGGCGGCGCGCGAGGCGCCGACCGCGGCTCCGAGGGCGTCGGCGAGCTCCTCGACGAGCACGAACTTCTCCTTCGAGGCGAGACCCCGGCCGCCCGACACGACGCGGGTCGCTCCGCGCAACTCGGGCCGGGACGAGGTGGCCTCGACCGTCTCGACGGGGCCCGCCGTCGCGGCGACCGCTCCGGACGGAGTGACCGCGAGCTGCTCGACCTGCGGGGAGGCGACCGCCTCGGCCCTGGCCTCCACCGCACCCTGGCGCAGCGTGACGATGAGCGTGCCGTACGTCGCGGCGGCGTCGACGAGATACGCCCCGCCATAGACCGAGTGGTGGGCGACGATGCCCTCGTCGTCGCGGGAGACCCCGACCGCGTCCACGGCGAGCGCGCTCTTCGTCCGCACCGCGAACCGGCCGGCGACATCGCGTCCGGAGATCGAGTTCGAGATGAGGACGGCCGCGGGATGCACCTGCGCGGCGGCGGCCTGCAGCGCGTCGACGATCGGGACCGTCAGCGCGGACGGGTCGCCGTCGGCCGTGAGCACGACCGCGGCTCCGGCCTCCGCGGCCGTGGCGACCGCCGCCTCGGAACCGCCGACGATCACCGCGACCGGTGTGCCGATGCCTGCCGCCGCGCCGAGGAGTCCGGCGGTGCTGCTGGTGAGTGCACCGGACGGGTCGACGTCGAGGAGCACGAGGATCGGGTTCTCGGGGTACGCCATGTCACACCAGCCTGTTCTGCACGAGGAACTCGACGAGCTTCTCGGCGGCATCGCCCTCGTCGGTGATCTTGACGCCGGCGGCCCGCGGGGGCTTCTCCGAGACCGCGGTCATGATGGTGCGCGGCGCCGCCGCCGGGTCGGCCGACAGGTCGAGGTCGGCGAGGGACAGCACCTCCAGCGGCTTCTTCTTCGCCGCCATGATGCCCTTGAAGTTGGGGAACCGGGCGTCCGGGAGCGCCTCGGTGATGGAGATCACGGCGGGCAGCGGCGCGGTCACCTGCTGGTTGCCCGCATCGGCACCCCGGGTACCGGAGACGCCCTCGGCGGTGATCTCGACCGCGGTGAGGGCGGTGGCCTGCGCCCAGCCGAGGTGTTCGGCGAGCATGGCGGGGAGGACGCCGCCGGCGCCGTCGGTGGACAGGTTGCCGGTGATGACGAGGTCGGGGGCGCCGCGGCGGATCGCGGCGGCGAGCACCTCGGCAGTGAGACCCAGGTCGGCGCCGACGAGCTGCTCGTCGACGATGTGGATCGCGGAGGCGGCACCGATCGCGAGGGCCCGGCGCACGGATGCCGTCGCACTCTCGGGCGCCATCGTGAGGGCCACGACCTCGGTGCCCTCGTTCTTGTCGGCGTGGGCCAGGGCGACCTCGAGGGCCCGCTCCGTGATCTCGTCGAGGACCACATCCCCGGCCCCGCGTTCGGCGAGTCCGGTCTCGAGATTCAACGTGCGATCGCCATAGGTGTCCGGTACCTCTTTGACCAGGACGAAGATCTTCATCGAATGCTCCTCACGACACGCTGAGTCTATCCGCACGCTCTTCTATGTAGCCAAAGGCGGAGGGACCCGCAGGTGGTACCCCCGATTTCGGCCGCCAATGTATACATAGTCGACAGTCGGGCCCCGCGGCTCGCCGCTGACAGCCGGGGGCGGACTCCCCCGGTACCGTAGAGACGTGGTCCGACCCCGCCCGCTTCCCGTCGACCCGCTCGCCGAGGCGAAGCGGCAGTGGATCGCGCACGGCTGGACCGAGGCCGCGGACGGCATGACGGTGGTCACCTCGGTGATGCGCGCCCAGCAGCTCCTCCTCGCCCGTGTCGACGCGGCCCTCAAGCCCTTCGCGCTGAGCTTCGCCCGCTACGAGGTCCTGCGGCTGCTCGCCTTCAGCCGGGCCGGACGCCTGCCGTTGTCGAGCGTGGTCGCACGGCTGCAGGTCCACGCCACCACCATCACCAGCACGGCCGAGCGCCTCGTGCGCGACGGCCTCGTCGTCCGCGAACCGCACCCGCACGACGGACGCGCGGCGATGCTCGCCCTCACCGACGACGGCCGCGATCTCGTCGAGCGCGCCACGACCGCCCTCAACGCCGACGTCTTCGCCGACCCCGGCATGAGCGAGGCCGACGCCGCCGAGCTCGTCGCCATCGTCGCCCGTCTGCGTCGTGACGCCGGCGACTTCATCGACCCGCGCCCCCTCCCCGAACCGCTCTGATGCCCCGGTTCGTGCTCGAGACCGTGATCGCGGCACCGCGCCCTGTCGTGTTCGCCGCAGCACTGGACCCGGAGCTGCATCTGCAGTCGATGGCGCGCTACGACGAGACGATGATCGAGGAGCCCGCAGGCGGCGCGTTCAGCGAGGGGTCCACGGTCACCTGGCGCGCGCGGCACTTCGGCATCCCGTTCCGCCTGCGCTCCGTGGTGTTCGACATCGACGCGCCGCATCGGTTCACCGACCGTCAGATCGACGGACCGTTCCGCGACCTCCGGCACGAGCACGTGTTCGAGGAGCATCCGCGCGGCACCCTCATGCGCGACACGATCGTGTTCCGGTCGCCCTTCGGGCTCCTCGGCCGCGTCGTCGACGCCCTCGTGCTCGGCCGCTACATGGAGCGCCTGATCGCCGAACGCAACACCGCTCTGGTCGCCGCGATCGAGGATGGCGGGCGTACTCTTCCTGCATGAGCGAACTGCGCGTGCACACCGTCCTCACCGGTCGCGGCCCCGCCGCGGCGATCCTCCTCACCGACGAGCAGGTGGCGTCCTTCGGCGCCGGCAAGGCCTTCCCGGTCGCGGTCACGATCGGCGGGCGCACCGCGCGCCTGCGCCTGGCCCGCATGGGCGGCGAGAACATGATCGGGCTCAGCAAGGCCGCCCGCGCGGACCTCGGTGTCGAGATCGATCAGGAGGTCGACGCCGTCATCCGGCTCGACACCGCGGAGCGGGTGGTCGAGGTGCCGCCAGCACTGGCCGCCGCCCTCGACGCCGATCCGGCCGTGCGCGCGGCGTTCGACGCCCTCTCCCCGTCGGCGCGCAAGGAGCACGCCAGGGCGGTCGCCGAGGCCAAGCAGGAGGCGACGCGCGAGCGCCGGATCGCGAAGATCGTGGAGTCCCTGCGCGGCTGACCCGTGCCCCGCGGTCAGCGGTTCTGGAAGTCCGGCGTGCGCTTCTCGCGGAAGGCCGCCATCCCCTCCTTCTGATCGTGCGTGTCGAACAGCGCCGCGAACGCCTGCTTCTCGTGGGCGAGGCCCTCGGACAGCGTCGTCTCCATGGCGGCATCGAGCGCGGCCTTGGCGGCGTAGACCGACGGCAGCGACTTCGACGCGATCGTCTCGGCCAGCGTCGTCGCCTCGGTGAGGAGATCCGCCGCGGGGACGACACGGGACACGAGTCCGGAGCGCTCGGCCTCCTCTGCCCCCATGAAGCGGCCGGACAGCACGAGCTCCGCCGCCTTGTAGTACCCCACCGCGCGGATGAGCCGCTGGGTGCCGCCCATGCCGGGGATCACTCCGAGGTTGATCTCGGGCTGTCCGAACTTCGCGGTGTCCGCGGCGAGGATGATGTCGCACATCATCGCCAACTCGCAGCCGCCGCCGAGCGCGAACCCGGAGACCGCCGCGATGACCGGGGTGCGCACGGCCGCGAAGTCGTGCCAGACGCCGAAGTGGTCGGTCTCGAGCATCTCCGCCGCGGACATGCCCTCCATCTCCTTGATGTCGGCGCCGGCCGCGAAGGCCTTCTCGGAGCCGGTCACGACGATGGCCCCGACGCCGTCATCCGCATCGAAGGCCTGCGCGGCCGCGGTGACCTCCTCGGCGAGCCGGCTGTTCAGCGCGTTGAGCGCCTCCGGTCGGTGGAGGGTGATCCAGCCCACCCGTCCGCGCTGCTCCACCAGGATCGTCTCGTACTCGGTCATCGCTCCCGCCTTCCTGTCGTCATCCACCCTCCCCTTCGAATCGCCCGATTTGCTGCATTTCGGCCGGATTTGCGACCATTCAGGCGATTCGAAAGCGGGAGTCAGCCGCGGATCTCCGTGATGATGCCGGAGAAGTCACGGGCGGCGCCGTCGCCGGCGGCGTAGGCGGCGTACAGCTCCTGCGCCAGACGACCCATCCGCGCGTCCGTCGAGGTCTGCTCGATGGCCTGCAGCGCGAGACCGAGGTCCTTCGCCATGAGGGCGCCCGCGAACCCCGGCTGGTAGTCCCGGTTCGCGGGGCTGGTGGGCACCGGACCGGGCACGGGGCAGTTCGTGGTGAGCGCCCAGCACTGCCCCGACGCCTGGGACACCACGTCGAACAGGGCCTGATGCTCGAGCCCCAACCGCTCGCCCAGCACGAACGCCTCGGCGACGGCGATCTGCGACACCGCGAGCACCATGTTGTTGCAGACCTTCGCCGCCTGTCCGAGTCCCGGTCCGCCGCAGTGCACGATGCGCTTCCCCATGATCTCCAGCAGCGGCAGCGCCGCCGCGAAGTCGTCGTCGGAGCCCCCGACCATGAACGCCAGGGTCCCGGCCTCCGCCCCGACCACACCTCCGGATACCGGAGCATCGATGTGCCGGTGGCCCGCGGCGAGCGCGAGCGCATGGGCGGCCCGCGCCTCGTCCACCGCGATGGTCGACGACTCGATGAACAGCGTCCCGGGGCGCGCGGCCGCCAGCAGCTCCGTGCGGTAGGCCTCGATGACGTGCTTCCCCGCCGGGAACATCGTCACCACGACCTCCGCGTCCGCCACCGCCTCCGCGCCGCTCGCCGCCACGGGGATCCCGGCCGCTCGCGCCGCCTCGATGGCCGCGGGCACGAGGTCGAAGCCGTGCACCTCGTGTCCGGCGGCGACGAGGTTCTTCGCCATCGGCAGCCCCATGTGCCCGAGCCCGAGGAAGGCGACGCGGGTCATGATGCGCTCCGCATCGACGTCGACCCCGCGGGTCGCAGCATCTCCCGGCCGACGATCAGGCGCATGATCTCGTTTGTCCCCTCGAGGATCTGGTGCACGCGGAGGTCGCGGACGATCTTCTCGATGCCGTAGTCCTGCAGGTAGCCGTAGCCGCCGTGCAGCTGGAGGGCGCGGTTGGCCACCTCGAAGCCGGCGTCGGTCGCGAAGCGCTTGGCCATCGCGCAGCGCATCGTCGCGTCCGGCGCCTTCTCGTCCACCGCCTGCGCGCCGTCGCGCACCATTAGCCGCGCGGCCTGCAGGTCGGTGCGCATGTCGGCGATCGCGAAGAGGATCGACTGCTTCTCCGCCAGCGGCTCCCCGAACGCGACGCGCTCGTGCACGTACTGCACGGCCTTGTCGAGCGCGGCCTGCGCGCCACCGAGAGAGCACGCCGCGATGTTGAGGCGGCCACCGTTGAGCGCCGACATCGCGATCGCGAAACCGCGTCCTTCGTCGCCGAGCATCGCGGACGCCGGCACCCGCACGCCGTCCATGATCACGGGCCGGGTGGGCTGCGCGTGCCACCCCATCTTCTTCTCCGGAGCACCGAAGCTCAGGTTCTCCGCGTCGCCGGGGACCAGGAAGGCGCTGATCCCGCGGGCTCCCGGCTCGCCGGTCCGCGCCATGACGACGTACACCGCGGCCTCACCGGCTCCGGAGATGAACTGCTTCACCCCGGTCAGCACGTACTCATCGCCCTCGCGGACGGCGCTGGTCGCGATGTTCGCCGCGTCGGATCCGGCCCCCGGCTCGGTGAGGCAGTAGCCGCCGAACTCCTGCATGGCGGTCAGCGACGGCAGCCAGCGCGACCGCTGCTCGTCGTCGCCGTAGGTGTCGATCATCCACACCACCATGTTGTGGATGGAGATGTAGGCGGCCACCGCGGGGTCGGCCTTGGCGAGCTCCTCGAAGATGGCGACGGTGTCGACGCGGGTGAGGCCCGTGCCGCCGAACTCCTCGCTCACGTAGATCCCGCCGAGGCCGAGCTCGCCGCCGCGCTGCAGCGACTCCCGCGGGAACAGGTGCTTCTCGTCGCGTTCCGCGGCGAACGGGGCGAGCTCCGCATCGGCGAACTCTCGCACGGCGTCGAGGATCGCCTCGCGCTCCTCATCGGTGGTGGTGACGGTGGTCATGGTCATCGCGTGTCCTTGAGATATGGGTCCCTGAGCCCTGTCGAAGGGCCCTGAGCCGGTCGAAGGGTCAATGCATGGTGGGGATGACGAAGCTGGCGCCCTCGCGTATCCCCGACGGCCAGCGGCTCGTCACCGTCTTGGTCTTCGTGTAGAAGCGGAAGGCGTCGGCGCCGTGCTGGTTGAGGTCGCCGAAACCGCTGCGCTTCCAGCCGCCGAACGTGTAGTAGGCGATCGGCACCGGGATGGGCACGTTCACGCCCACCATCCCGACCTCCACGCGTGCGGCGAAGTCGCGGGCGGCGTCACCGTCGCGCGTGAAGATGGCGACGCCGTTGCCGTACTCGTGCTCGGAGGCCATGCGCAGCGCCTCTTCGTAGTCGGCGGCGCGGGCGATCACGAGCACCGGGCCGAAGATCTCCTCGCGGTAGATCGCCATGTCGGTCGTCACGTGATCGAACAGGGTCGGTCCGAGGTAGAAGCCCTTCTCGTGCCCGTCGACCGTGAAGCCGCGGCCGTCGGCGAGTAGCGTCGCGCCCTCGTCGATCCCCTGCTGGATGTAGCCCTCCACCCGCTCGACGGCTGCCCGCGTGACCAGGGGTCCGTAGTCGACGTCCGCCGCGAGGGAAGGGCCGACCCGCAGCTGAGCGACGCGTTCGGCGAGCTTGGCGGCGAGGGCGTCCGCGGTCTCCTCGCCGACCGGCACGGCGACCGAGATGGCCATGCACCGCTCCCCTGCGGAGCCGTAGCCGGCGCCGATGAGCGCGTCGACGGCCTGGTCGAGGTCGGCGTCCGGCATCACGATCATGTGGTTCTTCGCGCCGCCGAAGCACTGCGCGCGCTTGCCGTGGGCGGCCGCGGTGGCGTAGATGTACTCGGCGATGGGCGTGGAGCCGACGAAACCGACCGCGCGGATCCGGTCGTCGGTGAGCAGCGTGTCCACCGCCTCCTTGTCGCCGTGCACCACGTTGAGGACGCCGGCCGGCAACCCCGCTTCGAGGAAGAGCTCGGCGAGGCGCACCGGCACCGAGGGGTCGCGCTCGCTGGGCTTGAGCACCACGGCGTTGCCGGCGGCGAGCGCGGGCCCGGCCTTCCACAGGGGGATCATGGCGGGGAAGTTGAAGGGCGTGATCGCCGCGACGACCCCGAGCGGCTGCCGCATCGAGTACACGTCGATGCCCGCCCCGGCACCGGTGGTGTACTCGCCCTTGAGCAGGTGCGGGGCTCCGGCGGAGAACTCGATGACCTCGAGCCCGCGCTGGATGTCGCCCTTGGCGTCGTCGACGGTCTTGCCGTGCTCGCTCGCCAGGAGTTCGGCGAGCGAGGTCATCTCCTGCTGCACGAGGTCGAGGAACCGCAGGAGGACGCGGGCGCGCTTCTGCGGGTTGGTCGCCGCCCACGCGGCCTGTGCCTGCTCCGCGTTCCCGATGACGCGGCGCACCTCCTCCGCGGACGCGAGCGGCACCCGGGCCTGCACGGCTCCGGTGCTCGGGTCGAAGACGTCGGCGAAGCGGCCGTCTTCCGGGGTGACATGCGTTCCGCCCACGAAGTGCGGGATAGTACGGGTCATTGTGCGACATCCCTCCGTGCCGTCTTTGGCACATCGGCGAGTTTACTCCGACAACCGAGAAAATACGAGGACGTCCTTGCATCTCTCGTCGCCGTGCGTTCGGATGCCGCCGCCGGCCGTTCTCCGGCCGTTCACCCGCCGGACATCCGGGCCGATTACAACTGCAGATGCACGGCACAGACTCAGACCGGATCGGGTAGTCGCGTCTCCCGTGCACACGGTGAGCACTCTCGCTCCCGAGACCCCCGCCGAATCGGGTCGGCGGGGGTCTTCTCTTCCTTCGAATCGCTTGCTTTGCTCCATTTCGGCCGGGGATGGAGCACAGTGCGCGATTCGAACCGGGGCTGTGGAGACCGACCCCGCCCCGGCCGCCGGGGTGGGAGCGTGGGGGCATGGGACGACGACAGCAGCTTCCGGCCCGCTTCGAGGCGGACTTCGCGGTCCGGACGGCGCGACTGCACGGCCTGAGTCGCGGACGGCTGCGCGGATCCGACCTCGAGGCTCCGTTCCACGGGGTCCGCGTGTACCCCCGCCCGGCTCCCGGGCCCGATATCGCAGACCCGTACGAGCGGCAGCGGCACGCGCGGGTGGCACGAGCGCAGTCCTATGCCCCGATCCTGCACACGGGACACTTCTTCAGTCACGAGACCGCCGTGTCGATCTGGGGAGGCCCCCTGCCGCTCGCCTTCGACGATCACGGAGGCATCGCGACGGAGGACGACCTCGCCCTCCACGTCAGTGCGTCCGGCGGGATCCCGTTCCCCCGCGCCCGCGGCGTGACCGGGCACCGCACACTGTCCAGCCTCACCTCGATCCGCTATCGGGACGGCCTCCGGGTGAGCTCCCCCGCCGCGACTTGGGTCTCCCTCGGCACGCTGCCGCTGGTGGACCTCGTGGCCCTCGGCGACTACTTCTGCCGGCGCTGGAGACCGGGTGTCGGGCGGCCGGATGTCACGCGGCAGCCCTGGGCGACGATCGATGAGCTGCGGGAGATGCTGGCGGCTGGGCGGAGGCGCGGGGCGGCACGGTTGCGGGAGGCGGTCGAGCTCGTGCGGGAGGACTCGTGGTCGCCGCGGGAGAGCCGGCTGCGGTGCGTCCTGGTCGCGGCCGGGATCCCGGAGCCCCAGCTCAACGTGGACGTGTTCGACGACCGAGGCCGCTTCCTCGCCTGCGTCGACATGGTCTGGGAGGCCGAACGCGTCGCGGCGGAGTACCACGGCATGGTGCACGGCGCGCAGTGGGCACGGGATGTCGAGCGGGTCGCGGCGCTGCGGGCTGCCGGGTGGACGGTGATCGAGGTCACCGCACCCCTCCTCCACAGACCGGAGGAACTGATCCGCCGTGTGGCGTCGGCGCTGGGGCGGTGACCCCGCGTTCGAATCGCGCGAATGGCGGCATCCGGGCCGGATTCACAGCCAATCGCGCGACTCGAACGGGAACTAGAATCGACCAGGCGCCGCGACCCTGGCGCCGCCACCCCGCGTCCGCACCCCGACGCCGCTCACCCCCGAGGACCGCACCATGTCCGCATCCGCGCCCGTCTCCGAACCCGTCACCGTCTCCATCCGCCGCGAGGTCGACCCGGAGCGCATCGCCGAGGCCACCGCGTGGGTGCAGACCGGGGTGAACCTGGCGACGAAGTACCCGGGGTTCCTCGGCTCCGGCTGGGTCCGTGCCGGCGAGGACTCCCAGGTCTGGCACATGCTCTACCGCTTCGCGAGCGAGGACGCGCTCACCGCGTGGGAGCAGTCCGGCGAACGCGCGTGGTGGCTGTCGATGGGCCAGGGCTTCGTCCGCAGCGAGCGGTCCAAGCGCCGCTCCGGCATCGAGGGGTGGTTCGACGAGCCGTCCACGGGATCCATCCCCGTCGTCGACCCGGATGGCACGACCAGCACCGTGACCGTCGCCCCCGCGCCGCCGCGGTGGAAGCAGGCCGTCTCGATCTGGCTCGGCTTCTTCCCCGTGAACCTCGCGTTCACCTACGCCATGAGCCCGGTGCCGGGATGGGACGCCGTGCCGCTGTGGCTCCGCGTGCTCATCACCACCCTCGTGCTCACGCCGATCATGACGTACTGGGTGCTGCCGTTCGTCACGCGCTCCCTGCGGAACTGGCTCGCCCGCTAGCGGAACCGCCTTCTCAGGAGCCGGACTCCGTACCCGGGGTGACACCCTTCTTCGCCGGTTCGACGAGCGAGAGCGGATCGGCGATGTCCTCCAGCGACTTCCCGGCGGCGCTGACGCCGAAGACACCGCACACGACGCCGCCGAACATCATGATGGCCGCACCGAGCACGTAGCCCCAGAACAGCGGACCGCGGTCGCCAGACTCCGCGCTCGCTCCGATCAGGGCGCCGTAGAGCACCGGAGCGACGGCGCCGACGAGCTGCCCGATCGAGAAGACGTACGAGATCACCTGGCTGCGCAGTTCGAGCGGGAAGATCTCGCTCACCGTCAGATACGCGGCGGACGCGCCGGCCGAGGCGAAGAAGAACGATGCACACCAGAACGCCGTGTGCGTGCCCGCGTTCAGCACCCCCGCGTTGAAGAGGAAGGCGCTGACGAGCAGGATCAGTCCCGCGAGCACGTAGGTGCCGAACAGCATCCGCCGACGACCCCACGTGTCGAAGAAGTGGCCGAGGATGAGGGCGCCGGCGAGGTTGCCCACCGCGAACACGATGAAGTACTGCGACGCGGATGCCGGCGGGGTGTCGTAGAAGTTCTCCAGCACGAGCGCGTACGTGAAGAAGATCGCGTTGTAGAGGAAGGACTGCGTGACCATCATCGTGATGCCGACGAGCGTGCGCCGCGGGTACTTCTTGAACAGCACCTTCGCGATCACGAGGAACGGGACGCTGCCGTATTCCTTGACCGTGATGGCCTTGCTCTCGTCGACGGGCTCGATCGTCTTGCCCTCCTTGCGGATGCGCTCCTCGATCTCGTCGACGTTGCGTTCCGCCTCCTCCTCGCGGCCGTGCGTCATCTGCCAGCGCGGGCTCTCCGGGATGTGCCGCCGCAGCCAGATGATGAGGAGGCCGAGGATCGGGCCGAGGAAGAAGCTCAGCCGCCAGCCGATGTCGGCGGGCAGGATGTCGGTGTTGAGGAAGAACATGTTGGCGACCGCGCCGAGGGCCGCACCGCCCCAGTAGGTGCCGTTGATGGCGATGTCGACCCGGCCGCGGTACTTCGCGGGGATGATCTCGTCGATGGCCGAGTTGATGGCCGCGTACTCACCGCCGATGCCCGCCCCGGCGACGAAGCGCCAGATGTAGAAGAACCAGGGGGCGAACGCGAGCCCGGCGACGGCCGACCCGACGAGGTACACCCCGAGCGAGAGCAGGAAGAGGTTCTTGCGGCCGAGGCGGTCGGCGAGACGGCCGAACACGAGGGCGCCGAAAACCTGTCCGAGCAGGTAGCAGGTGCCGGCGAGACCGACCTCGGCCGGGCCCATCCCCAGCGTCTGCGCGTAGCCGTTGGCCGCGACGATCTGCACCTCGAGGCCGTCGAGGATCCAGGAGAACCCGAGTCCGACGACGATCATCCAGTGGAAGCGCGACCAGGGGAGCCGGTCCATGCGCGCGGGGACGAGCGACCGGACCTCCTTGACGGTGACGTCGGACGCGGACATGGGGGCCTCCTTCTCGCGGGACACGCTTTCGTTCCGGATCCGGTTTACTCCTCCCGGAAATCCGCCGCATCCGCTTGACCCGGGGCCGTCGGCACGCTACCGCTTCGAATCGCGCGAATGGCTCCATCCCGGGCGAGAATGGAGCCAATCAGGCGATTCGAACGGAACGGGGTCAGCGGGCGACGTGCCGCTCGTCCGGGCCGTCGTAGTGCGACAGCGGGCGGATCAGGGCGTTCGCGCCTGCCTGCTCGATGACGTGGGCCGTCCACCCCGTCGCCCGCGCCGCGACGAACAGCGGCGTGAAGGTGAGGGTGTCGAAGCCGATGAGGCTGTATGCGGGACCGGACGGGTAGTCGAGGTTCGGGTGGATCCCCTTGCGCTCGACGAACTGCGACTCCAGGGCGTCGTACAGCGCGGCAACGTCCTCCCGGCCGTAGTGCGCGACCAGGGTGTCCAGCGCGGCCTTCATCGTCGGCACGCGGGAGTCGCCGTTCTTGTAGACGCGGTGCCCGAAGCCCATGATCTTGCGCTTCTCCGCGAGGGCCTTGTCGAGCCAGGCCTCGACGGCGTCCGCCGATCCGATCTCCTTGAAGATGTGCAGCACCGCCTCGTTCGCCCCACCGTGCAGCGGGCCCTTGAGCGCGCCGATGGCGCCGACGACCGCCGAGTAGATGTCGCTGAGGGTCGAGGTGATGACCCGGGCGGTGAAGGTCGAGGCGTTGAAGGAGTGCTCGGCGTAGAGGATCATCGACCGGTTGAACGCGTCGACCACGACATCGTCGGCCTCCTCCCCGAAGGTCATCCAGAGGAAGTTCGCCGAGTAGTCGAGGTCGTCGCGCGGAGCGATGAGCTCCTGGCCGCGACGGCGTCGCTGGCCGTAGGCCACGATGGCCGGCAGCGCGGCGAACAGGCGGATGCTGCGCGCCAGGTTCTGCTCCGGGCTGCCACCGGCGTCGAGCACGGAACCGCCGGCCTCGGGGTCGGATGCGCCGATCAGGCTCACGGCGGTGCGCACCTCGTCCATCGGGTGCGCCTCGAGCGGCACGAGGTCGATGGCGGCCTTCACGTTGTCGGCCAGGGCGCGGTGCTTCCGCTCCTCCAGCCGGAACGCGGCGAGCTCGTCGTCCGTCGGCAGCTCGCCGTTCCACAGCAGGTACGCCACGGCCTCGAAGCACTGCGTGTCCGCGAGCTCCTGCACGGGATAGCCGCGGTAGAGCAGGCTGTTCGTCTCGGGGTTGACCTTCGAGATCGCGGTCGTGTCGACGACGACCCCCGCGAGGCCCTTCTTGATGTCCGGCTCGGTCATGGTCACTCCTTCGTGTACTTCGACTCGTCGCTGCGCTCCTCGCTCAGCAACCGCGTCGTGTGTCCGCTTCGCTGCGCTCAGCGACCGGTGTTGTCGAGTGTGAAGTTGAAGACGCCGGAGTCGAAACGGTTGTACGACTCGTAGTCGATCAGCTCGTAGAGGTCGGCGCGGTGCTGCATCTCCCCGAGCTTCGAGGTCAGGTGCCCCTCGTCGTTCAGCGTATCGAGCGCACGGCCCGCCGCCCCCATCGCGATCCGGAGCAGCGACACGGGCCAGATGACCATGCGCACCCCGGCATCGCGGAGAGCGTCGACCGAGAACAGCTCGCTCTTGCCGAACTCGGTCATGTTCGCGAGGATCGGCACGTCCAGCGCCGCGGCCATGGCCTCGAACTCGCCGATCGTGCGCATCGCCTCGGGGAAGATCGCGTCCGCCCCCGCGTCGACGAGCGCCTTGGCCCGGTCGATCGCCGCGTCCAGCCCCTCGATCGCGCGGATGTCGGTACGCGCCATGATCAGGAAGTTCTCGTCGCGGCGGGCGTCGGCGGCCGCGCGGATCCGCTTGATCGCGGTGTCCTCGTCCACCACGGCCTTGCCGTCGAGGTGTCCGCAGCGCTTCGGGTTGATCTGGTCCTCGATGTGGGTGCCGGCGAGGCCCGCGTCTTCGAGCTCCTGGATCGTGCGGGCGACGTTCATCGGCTCACCGAAGCCGGTGTCGGCGTCGACGATCGCGGGCAGCTCGGTCATGCGGGCGATCTGCTTCGCGCGCCCGGCGACCTCGGTGAGCGTTGTGAGGCCGATGTCCGGCAGCCCGAGGTCCGCGGAGAGCACGGCGCCCGAGATGTAGACGCCCTCGAACCCCTTCTCCTCGATGAGCCGGGCGCTCAGCGGGTTGAACGCGCCGGGGAACCGCAGCAGCTCCCCGGAGGCGAGCCGCTCCCGGAAGAGGCGCCGCTTCTCGGCGGGCGTCGTGGTGGAGTACAGCATCAGTTGCTCCTTCGTGATCGTGCTTCGACAGGCTCAGCATGCTTCGACAAGCTCAGCAACCCAGCGGCGCTTCGACAGGCTCAGCGACCCAGCTGGCTGGGTCCCTGAGCCTGTCGAAGGGCATCAGAACAGGCCCGTCGGGGCGTCGGCGTCGTCGAGCAGACCCGGCTTCGCGACGATCGAGAGCTCGGCGACCTCGGCGGCCGTGAGCTCGGGCAGGCGCTGCACGAGCTCGAGGAACCGCTCGATCTCGGCGGGCTCGAGCACGGGCTCCGCGAGCAGGCGGAACTTGGCGATGTAGTTCTCCCGCGCGAACGGGCGCGCGCCGAGGGGGTGGGCGTCGGCGACGGCGATCTCGTCGACCACGGTCGAGCCGTCGGTGAGGCGGATCTCGACGCGACCGCCGAAGGCCTTCTCGTCCGGGTCCTCCGAGTGGTAGCGGCGGGTCCATTCCGCGTCCTCGGCCGTGGTGATCTTGTGCCACAGCGCGACGGTGTCGGCGCGGCCGGCGCGCTCCGGCGTGTAGGAGTCGACGTGGTGCCAGCCGCCGTCCTGCAGCGCCACTGCGAAGATGTACGGGATGGAGTGGTCGAGCGTCTCGCGGGAGGCCGTCGGGTCGTACTTCTGCGGGTCGTTCGCGCCCGAGCCGATCACGTAGTGGGTGTGGTGGCTGGTGTGCAGCACGATCGACGCGATGTTCGCGGGGTCGCGGAGGGCCGGGTTCGCGGTGCCGAGCTTGCGGGCGAGGTCGATCCACGCCTGCGCCTGGTACTCCGCGGAGTGCTCCTTCGTGTACGAGTCGAGGATCGCGCGCTTGGCCTCGCCGGCGGCGGGCAGCGGCACCTCGTAGGCCGCGTCCTTGCCGTCGAGCATCCAGGCGATCACGCCGTCCTCGCCTTCGTAGATCGGCGCGGGGCTCGTCTGTCCGCGCATCGCCCGGTCGACCGCCTCGACGGCCATCTTCCCGGCGAAGGCCGGGGCGTGCGCCTTCCAGGTGGAGATCTCGCCCTTGCGGCTCTGGCGCGTGGCGGTCGTGGTGTGCAGCGCCTGTCCGACCGCCTGGTAGATCGTCTCGACGTCGAGGCCGAGGAGCGTGCCGATACCGGCGGCGGCGGACGGGCCGAGGTGCGCGACGTGATCGATCTTGTGCTTGTGCAGGCAGATCGCGCGCACGAGGTCCATCTGGATCTCGTACCCGGTGGCGATGCCGCGCACGAGCGCGCGCCCGTCCTTGCCGGTGTGCTGCGCGACCGCGAGGATCGGCGGGATGTTGTCGCCCGGGTGCGAGTACTCGGCGGCGAGGAACGTGTCGTGGTAGTCGAGCTCGCGCACGGCCACGCCGTTCGCCCAGGCCGCCCACTCCGGGCTGGTGCGGCGGTCGAGCGGCGTTCCGAACAGGTTGGCGCCGGCCCCGCCCGTCGAGACGGGGTGGCTGAACGCCTGCGCGCGGGCGGCGATGATCGGCGCGCGGGTGAGAGAGGCGGCGGCGACGGCGGCGTTGTCGATGATGCGGTTGATGATCATGTCGACGACGGGCTGCTCGACCTCGACCTGGTCGACCGCGACCTCGGCGATCTTCCACGCGAGCTGATCCTCGCGGACGAGGTTCTCGGAGCTGGCGTGCACGCGGACGTGGTGGGTGACGGTCATGAGTGTCCTTCGCTGTCGGGGAGGGAGTCGAGGATGCCGGTGAGCGCGTTGTGCAGGTGCACGTGCGTGGCATGGGCGGCGAGGTCGCCGTCGCGGGCGGCGAGCGCCTCGGCGATCGTGCGGTGCTCGGCGGCGGAGGCGGCGAGCCGGGCGGGCTTGTCCCGCGCCATGCGCCGCACGCGGACGAGGTGGGTGCGGACAGTGCGCAGCGCCGCAGCGATGTAGTCGTTGGCGACGGCGTCGTCGAGGGCCGCATCGAATCGCGCGATCAGGGCGTAGTAGGCGTCGCGGCCCTCCGCCCTGGTGAGGTCCACGTGCGCGAACTCCTCGGCGAGCGCGGCGAACCGGTCGGCGTCACCCCGGACGGCGGCGAGCCGGGCGGAGGTCTCCTCCAGCGCGCGGCGGATCTCGAACAGGGACCGGATGTCGTCGGCGTCGAGGTCGGCGACGACGGTGACGCGGGGCGACTGCTGCACGACCAGACCGTCGGCGGCCAGGCGACGCAGAGCCTCCCGCAGCGGCGTCCGGCTCACACCCAGGCGCTCGGCCTGCTCCACCTCGCCGAGCACGAAACCGGCCGGCAGCTCCCCGGACTGGATGCCGTCGAGGAGCGCCGCATAGGCGCGATCGCCCATGGACGTGCGCTCAACAGGGAGGACCATCTCGCCAGTGTATACATAAAGAGCCCCACGCGGTCCACTTCTCGAATGCGGGTGGTCTATTCGTATACATAGCCTCTGCCCGCCCGCCCTCCATCCGGGCGCAGCTCAGGGGGCGGGGCGGGGCTCGCCGAGCTTCACGACGACCACGCCGGCGAGCACGAGCACGCCCCCGAGGGCCTGCAGCGGGCCGGGGAGCTGCCCGAGCAGGAGCCAGCCGAAGAGCAGGGCCGCCACGACCTCGGCGAGCGCGACGAACGAGGCCAGCCGGGAGCCGAGCATGCGCGTCGAGACGATGCCGAGCACGTACGCGAGGGCCGTGGCGATCACGCCGATCGCGAGGACCGGCACGAACCACGGCACCGCGCCGAACCGGTAGTCGACGTCGGCCGTCGTCCACGCGAACGGCAGCACGCCGATGAGCGCGGCGAGGCTCAGACCCACGGCGCCGAGCAGCAGCCCACTGCCCGCGAGGGCGATCGGCGGGATCCCGGTGTCCGCCCGGGCGGACAGCACGAAGTAGCTCGCGGCCCCCACCATCGCCCCGAGCGCCCAGAGGACACCGATCACGTCCACCTGCGCCCCGGTGACGATGTCGAGCATGAGGACGAGCCCGACGAAGGCGATGCCGGCACCGAGGACGCTGCGCCGCGTGGGACGCTCGCCCCGGCGCAGCCAGAGCCAGAGGAGCACCGCGACCGGGGCGGTGTACTCGATGAGCAGCGCGATCCCGACGTCCATCACCGCGACGGCCTGGAAGTAGCAGAGCTGGGTGGCCGCGACGGCGAGGAGGCCATAGGCGGCGACCATCCCCGCGTTCTGCCGGAGAGCACGCCACCGCCCGCGGAGCGCGAGGACCGTGGGGACGAGCAGCACGAGCGCCGCGACCCAGACCCGCACCGTGACGGCGGCCCCCGGCGTCCACCCCGCATCGATGAGTCCGCGCGCCCACGCCCCGGAGGAGCCGAACGCGAAGGCGGCGGCGACAGCGAGCGGCAGGCCGAGGCGCACCCCGGTCCGGGTGCGCGGAGTGTCATCAGCCACCGTGCTCATGAGGGATGACGCTACGCCGACCGGAGTAAGCTGTCAATATGGTCTTCACCGATGACACAGAGGATGCACTGCGCGCGGCGGTCTGGCTCGCCAACTCGGCGGAGGACCCGGACACCCTGGTCGACATCGACGACGAGAAGGCCTTCCTTCGGGTGTTCCCGTACACGGGACGGGTCGACGGGGACACGGTGGAGCTCGACGACCTCCGCGCTCTGCGGTCGCGCCTCCGCGCCATGCTGCTCGCTCCGCGCGACGAGATGGCCGCACACGTCAACGCCGCTCTCGCCGAGGTGCGCCTGACCCCGCGGCTCGTGCGCCACGACGAGCTGGACTGGCACCTGCACGGGCTCGCCGACGAACGCCCGCTCGCCGAACGGGTGCTCGTGGAGACCGCGATGGCCCTGATCGACGTCATCCGCACGGACGAGGGCTCTCGCCTCACCGTCTGCGCGGACGGGACATGCCAGGCGATCGCCCTCGACCTCTCCCGCAACCGCTCCAAGCGCTACTGCTCGACGAGCTGCGCCAATCGCAACGCCGTGGCGGCGTACCGCGCCCGCCGCGCCGCCGGCTGACCGCGCCGCGCGCCCCGCTCGGAGACCGCAGACCGGAATGCGGTCCGAGCGGGTTCGATGCTGCCCGCTCTTCACAAACGATTATCGATTAGTGTAATGTCGCGAGCGGCCCTCCCTCATGCATCAGGAAAGGATCAACGATGATCAAGGCCCGAGTCCTCCCCCTCGCCGGCATCGCGGCGGTGTCCGCCCTCGCCATCGCCGGCTGCTCGACCACCGCCGGCGACGACGGCGGTGACGCCGGCGGCGACGTCACCGTGCGCATGCTCGTGAACGTCACCCCGAACCTGACCGAGGAGTTCTGGAACGACCTCGTCGCGCCGTTCGAGGACGCCAACCCGAACATCGACGTCGTCATCCAGAACCCGGGTGCGGAGGGCGTCGAAGCCGCCGTGCCGCGCCTGCTGGCCGCCGGTGACGCTCCCGACGTCGTGCAATCCATCGCGCCGACGACCAAGCTCGCCCCCGAGCTCGTCGACCTCTCGCAGTACGAGTGGGCGTCGTCCGGTCCGCTCGCCGACCAGTACTCGATCGACGGCAAGAACTACATGGCCGGCATCGGCGTGCAGCTGCAGAGCCTCTTCTTCTACAACAAGACCGCCTTCGAGGAGGCCGGGATCACGGAGGTGCCGACGACGGTCGACGAGCTCACCGAGGCCCTCGGCAAGCTCAAGGACGCCGGGTGGACCCCGGTCCAGACCGGCGGCGACTGGATGACGAGCCACACCCTGCAGGCGCTCGGACTGCCGACCATCATCGCCGAGGACCCGGAGTGGTTCCAGGACATCTCGGCAGGCGACGTCACCTTCAGCGAGACCTACGGCGATGCGGTCGAGACCTACGCGGACTGGGTGTCCGAGGGCTACATCCCCGGCGACGCCCTGGGCATCAAGTACCCGGACGCCGAGCAGGCCTTCCTCTCGGGCAAGACGGCGGTGTACTCGATGGGCAGCTGGTTCGCCGGCACGCAGGCGAAGGCCGCCGACTCCGCGGACATCGGCGTCTTCCGCGCCCCCGCCATGAGCGCCGACGAGCAGCCCGCGATGGGCGCCAACATCGCCAGCCCGTACTCGATCCTCAAGGCGAGCAAGAACCAGGACGCGGCGGCGAAGCTCATCGAGTTCCTCACCACCGACCAGACCGCGGTGAGCGACCAGCTCGCGGTCGACGGCAACTTCCGCGACGGCTACGAGTACGACATGACGCCGCTCGGCGAGGAGCTGCTGCAGATCGTGGCCGACACCCCGGCCGAGGCCTACACGCCCACCGGCGGCGGCTACGGCGAGCGCACGCTCCCGGACGGCTACTCCGGCGAGATCAACACCCAGACCCAGGCCCTGCTCGGCGGCGCACCCGCCGACCAGGTGCTGCAGGCCATGGACGACTGGTTCGCCGCCAACGCCGGTTGACCCTCGCGGCGCCCGGGACGCGACATCCGTCCCGGGCGCCGTCCCGGCGCTGCCCCAGCGCCTCCCCCTGAACGCGCCACCGAGAACGAGAGTGCCGCCATGACTCCGCCCACCACGACCGCGCCGCCTCCGGCCGCCGCCGCCACCCCGACAGGACCATCGACGCCGATGAGCTCGCCCCCCGCCCCGCGCCGCCGCACGGCGCTGCAGCAGTGGCGGAACCGGATCCCCGGCATCCTCATGGGCGGCCCGGCCGTCGCGGTCTTCCTCGCGATGTTCGTCATCCCGATGATCCTCGCGGCGGTGCTCAGCTTCACCGACTGGAACGGGTACAGCCTCAACTTCAACTTCATCGGCTGGGACAACTACATCAAGGCGTTCCGCAGCCCGCGCTCGACGCAGGCCGCGATCTTCACGGGCATCATCGCGGTGGTGGGCACGATCCTCTGCAACGCCATCGGCCTCGCGATCGCCGCCCTCATCTCCGGGCCCGGCCGCTCGAACACGATCCTGCGCACGATCTTCTTCTACCCGTACGTGATCAGCGCCCTCATCATCGGCTTCCTCTGGTCGGCGATGCTCTCCCCCACCGGCGCCGTCAACGGTCTGCTCAGCACGCTCGGCCTCCCGGCGATGCCGTTCCTCACGGACCCGACCTTCGCCAAGGCGAGCGTGATCTTCACGATCGTGTGGTCGCACTTCGGCTTCAACATGATCCTGTTCCTCGCCGGCATCAAGTCCGTCCCCGCGGAGTACTACGAGGCGGCGACCGTGGACGGCGCCTCGCGGTGGCAGCAGTTCCGGTCCATCACGCTGCCTCTCATCGCGCCGGTCTTCACCGTGAACCTCGTGCTCACCCTCGTCGGGCTCCTCAAGGCGTACGACGTGGTGCTGTCGCTCACCGACGGCGGGCCTGCCGGATCGACGCAGACCATCGTGTACCAGATCCTCAAGGACTCCTTCGCGAACTCGGCCCTCGGCTTCGGCGCCGCGCAGTCCATGATCCTCCTCATCGTCACCGCGGTCGTCGGCCTCGCCGTCACGCTGGTGCGACGCCGCGCCGAGCAGAAGGCGACCGACTGATGAAGCAGACCCGCAACCGCCCGGCCCTCGCCGTCAGCACGATCCGGTGGATCGTCCTCGGCGTCGTCGCGATCACGATGCTGATCCCGATGTACACGATGCTGATCAACGCGTTCAAACCGCAGGCCGACATCATCGAGAACCCGCTGCTGATCACGCCGCAGATGTTCACGTTCGACTACCTGTGGGCCGCGATCACGAGCAGCAAGTTCAACGTGATCGCCGCGTACGGCATCACGCTGCTGTTCGTCGTGCTCGTGAACCTGTGCTGCATCGCCCTCGCCGCGCCCGTCGCCTACGTCATCGCCCGCGGGCGGTCGAAGTGGCATCTGGGACTGCTGCTCCTCTTCGTCTCCGGGCTCTTCATCCCCGGTCAGGTGACGCTGATCCCCGTCGTCTTCGTGCTGCGGGTGCTCGGGCTCATCAACACGATCCCCGGGTTCATCCTCTTCGAGACGGCGGCGACCCTGCCGGTGACGATCTTCCTGTTCACGGCCTACCTCCGCAGCGTGCCGCGTGACATCGACGAGGCGGCGTCACTGGACGGCGCCGGGCCCATCCGCGCGTTCTGGGCGTGCATCTTCCCGATCATGAAGCCCGTCGTCGCGACGGTCGTGGTGCTCAACTCGATCGGCGTGTGGAACGACTTCGTGAGTCCGCAGATCATCCTCGGGCCGAGCTCGGGGATCTACACGGTCACCACCGGCGTCTACGCGGCGGTCGGACAGTTCTCGACCGACTACACGCAAGTGTTCCCGACCCTCCTGCTGGCCGTGCTGCCCGCGATGGTGTTCTTCATCGTGATGCAGCGCCACATCATCGGCGGCCTGGTCGCCGGAGCGACGAAGGGATGACCGTGCCGGAGACCCCGCTCACCCGTCCGCTGCGTGCGATCCCGGCCTGGGCCGTGCTGCAGCGCCGGCTCTTCGCCGAGGTCGAGGAGGCCCGCCGCCTCTTCCGCGACCGCTACACGCTGCCGGACGGCCGCCTCCGCGGCGTCGCGGAGTTCATCGACCGCGACGGCGTGGACGACCTGTACGAGCCCTTCTTCAACTGGCCCGCGTTCTACCTGCTCGGTGGCTCCGACGAGGTGCTCGCCGACGCCAAGCGGCACTGGGAGGGCGTGACCGTGCAGCTCGCCGAGGCGGGCATGCTCACCGAGGAGTACGACAACGGCTACGACTGGTTCCATCAGGGCGAGTCGCTGCTGTTCCTCGCCGGCATCTGCGCCGCCGACCCGGCCGACCCCGCGTTCGCCGCGCGCGCCGCCCGGTTCGCGACCCTCTTCACCGACCCCGCACAGGGCAACTACGACGCCGAGCGCAACATGATCCGTTCTCCGCACAACGGCGCTCTGGGTGCCCGCGAGGGTCTCGACGAGAAGATCGTGCCGTACACCGCCGACCGGGACGAGATGCGCCCCTACGGTCTGCCGCTGCACGGCCTGGACGGCATCGCCTCCTGGGACGACCTCGCCGACCCCGCCCACGCCCAGCGGATGGCGGAGGAGATGCAGCGCCGCGCGGCCGGCGACATCGCCGTGAACCTCGCCGCGACCTCCCTCGCCGCGAACCGCTGGCTCTACGACGGTGACGAGGAGGCGGCCGCGTGGATCCGCCGGTACGTCGACGGCTGGCGTGCGCGCGCGGGCGGCGGGCTGCTCCCCGACAACGTCGGTCCTGACGGCACCGTCGGCTCCCTCCACGACGGCCGCTGGTGGGGCGGCCACTACGGCTGGGCCTGGCCGCACGGACTGCACTCCGTCGGCATGAGCGCCCTGATCGGTGCCCTCAACCACGCGCTCGTCACGGGCGACGACGGCGCCCTCGACCTCGTGCGCACCATGCTCGACACCGTGCTCGCCGAGGCGCGCACGGGCAGCGTCGCGGAGTCCACGTACAGCCTGCGCGGCGGGTGGATGGCCCGGCTCGGCGCGGCCGCCACCGAGCCCGCTCTGCTGGTCCCCTACCGCCACGGCGCGGACGGCTGGTTCGACTACGGTCCGCTGCAGCTCGACCTCCCCCTGTGGCTGTGGTGGTGGTCGCGGCGGCCGTCCGACCGGGAGCGGCTGGAGACGGCGATCGCCGGCCTCCCCTCCTCCGCCGACCTCGTCGCGCCGTTCCGCGACAAGGAGGAGGCGGGTCACGAGGCCGGCTGGTTCGCGTATCTCTCGGGCGACCTGCCCGATTATCCGGTGCGGGCGCTGGAGATGGCGCTCGGCCAGGTGGCACGTCGTGCCGCGATGATGCTCGCCGACGACCGCGACCCCGACGCCGCGCACCTGCACTTCTGGCAGCGCGTGAACCCGGTGGTGACGGAGGTGCTGACCCAGCTCGTCGGCGGGGCGCCGCAGGTGCTCTACAACGGCGGGCTCGGTTTCACGGCGCTCCGCTACGAGGACGTCGACCGCGCGCGGCCCGGACTCCCGGAGGACGTCGCCGCGCTCGTGCACCGTCTCGACGACGACGACATCGGCGTGCATCTCGTGAACACCTCCGCCGTGCACACCCGCACCGTGCGGCTGCGCGGGGGGCGCTTCGGCCTGGACCGGATCGTGCGGGTCACGGCGACCGGCGAGGAGCCCGGCTTCTGGCCCGGCGCCTCGGGCACGTACACCGCCCCGGACGCCCCGACCGTCACCACGACCTTCGACGTGGACGACGACCTCGTGGTGACCCTGCCCCCGGCGCACACCGCCGACCTCGACCTGACCATCGCGCGCGCGACCGGCTCGCCGCGCCACCTGTTCCCTGAAGGAGACGCATGAGCGCCGATCTGATCCGACCCGACTTCGCCCTGCCCGTGCGGGGTGGGGCCTACCAGCGGCCCTCGCGCGAGGTGGTCGACTCCTTCGACGCGATCTCCTCCGCCACCGCGTGCGCCAAGCTGCACGGGCTCGGGATCCGCCGCAGCTACATCGACGGGCCGGAGCCGCTGAGCCTCGGCCAGCGCGTCGTCGGCTCGGCGCTGACCCTGCAGTTCATGCCGCAGCGCGAGGACATGGCCTCGGGCGACGGCCAGGAGTACGCCGAGCGGCACACCGCCCTGTGGCACGTGCTCGAAGCCGTGCAGCCCGGCGACGTGCTGGTGATCCAGGCCTACGGCAGCCGGTTCTCCGGGTGCATCGGCGACATCCTGGCGCGCTACTTCGCACGCAAGGGGGGCGCGGGGATCGTCGTGGACGGCCGCATCCGCGACGCCGGCCGCATCCGCGAGCTCGGGATCCCGGTGTGGTCGACGGGCACGACCCCGCACTACGCCTCGCAGTCGGAGCTCGTGCCGTGGGCCTACGACGTGCCGGTCGCGGTGGGCGGCGCGCTGTGCATGCCCGGCGACCTCGTGGTCGCGGACGACGACGGCCCTGTCGTGGTGCCGCAGGCCATGGCGCCGCGGGTCGTGGACGACGCGCGCGATCATGAGGAGTGGGAGGTGTTCAGCCGCCGCCGTCTCGACGAGGGCGCGCGCCTGAGCGACTACTACCCGTTGACCCCCGACAGCCGCGAGGAGTACGAGGCATGGCGTTCCGTCCAGAGCTCCGTCCGCTGAATCCCGAGGTCGCCGCGCGCGACGACGTCGGGCTCGGGTGCGCACCGATCGGCAACCTCTTCGCCCCTGTGCCCGACGGCGACGCGGTGGCGACCGTGCAGGCGGCGCTCGCCCGCGACGTCCGTTTCTTCGACACCGCACCGCTGTACGGCTCGGGCGAGAGCGAGCGGAAGCTCGGCCTCGCCCTGCGCGGCGTGCCGCGGGACGACTACGTGATCGCGACGAAGGTCGGCCGGGTGCTGGTCGATGCGGACGGCCGCCCCGTCGCGGGCGCCGCGAGCGGACACGACTCCGTCGTCGACCTCAGCAGGGACGGCGTGCGGAGGAGCCTCGACGGCAGCCTCGCCCGGATGGGTGTCGATCGCGTGGACGTGCTGCACCTGCACGACCCCCTGGACGTGGAGGCGGCGTTCGCGACGGCGCTTCCGGCCCTCGTCGAACTGCGCGACGAAGGGGTCGTGCGCGCGATCAGCGTGGGCCTGGGACGGCTCGACCCTCTGGAGCGCTACGTCGCCGAGGCGCCGCTCGACGTGGTGATGGAGGCCGGTCGGCTCACGCTGCTCGACCGCACCGCCCTGGACCGGTTGCTGCCGACCGCGGCGGCCCGCGGCATCGGGGTGCTCGCGGCCGCGGTGTTCAACTCCGGCATCCTCGTCGACCCGGTCGGCTCCCCCTTCTTCGAGTACAAGCCGGCACCCCCGGAGCTCCGGGAGCGGGCACAGCGCCTGCAGGCCGTGTGCGCCGCGTACGGCGTGCGCCTCGCGGATGCCGCGGTGCAGTTCCCGCTGCGGCAGGGTGCGGATGCGGTGGTCGTCGGGGCGCGCACCCCCGCCGAGGTGGACGCGTTCGTGGACGGCCTCGACGCCGTGCTGCCCGCCGCGCTGTGGGACGCCCTCGACGCGGAGGCTGCATGACCGCGCGGCCCGGGAGCTGACGTGCGGATCGTCGACGCCCATGTGCACGTCTGGGATGCGGACGCCGTGCCGATCCCGTGGTTCCGCGACGACCTCGGGCTCCCCCGGCAGGCCGCGGCCGCTCGTCTCGGACGGGAGCTGACCGTAGCCGGCGTCTCCTCCGCCATCGCCGTGCAGGCGGCGGACTCGGTGGCGGAGGCGGAGTGGCTGACCGCGACCGCCGCCCGCGACCCGTTCCTGCGGCGCGTGGTGCTGCAGTACACCCCCGCGCCGGGACGAGCCGCCGGCGCCACCGCAGTCGCGTTCTCTCCCGCCGTGGTCGGCGTGCGCGCCGCGGTGCCGCAGTTCGCCGCGGATCTCTCGGATGTGGACGGCCTCGACGCCCTTGCCGACCACCTGGGCGCGACCGCCCGCACCCTCGAACTCCTCATCCGTCCGGACCAGCTGCCCGCCGCGGCCACCCTCTCCCGACGGCACCCCGACACCGCGATCGTCGTCTGCCACCTCGGCCTCGGCGCCCGGACGGCCGATGAGGCATGGCTCTCCGCCCTCGCCGAGGCCGCGTCGGCTCCGGGGGTGTCGGCGAAGGTCTCCGGGCTCGACTTCGCGGCGCGCGGGGCGGAGGAGTCGCGAGAGCTGCTGCGCTCCGCGTTCGCCCTCTTCGGCGCGGAACGGCTGATGTACGGCAGTGACTGGCCGATGTCCACGCGGACCACGACCTACGCGGAGGTGCTCGCCGCGACCCGGCAGGCTCTCCCTCCCCTCTCCCCGGCCGAGGCTCGAGCATTCTGGTCCGGCACCGCCGACCGCCTCTCGCCCTTCACCGCTTAGCCCATCGCAGTTTCGCACCGAGGTCGCAGGGATTCCGGGGATGGATGCGACCGCGTGCCGAATCTGCGACCTCGCGCCGGGACTCCTACCCCGGGGACACTTCCGCACCCCCGTCGCAGATCCGCCCCGCGTCGCTGGGACTCCGGGGATGGATGCGACACCGGTGCGAAACTCCGACCTCGCGCAGGGACTCCCACCCCGGGGACACTTCCTCAACCCCGTCGCAGATCCTCACCGTGCCGCAGGGACTCCGGTCAGCCGTGCGACCTCGGTGCGAAACTCCGACCTCGCGCGGGGGTCAGTCGAGGAGGGTGCCGGCGGCGTGGGCGCGGAAGAGGGCGGACGCGGCCTCTTCGTCGCCGGCCTCCAGTGTGTCGAGCAGGCCCTTGTGCCAGTCCGCGACCTCGTGCCAGTCCCCCGTGAAGGTGGGGTCGCCGAGCACGTGCATGACGCGCAGGCTCGGCTCCAGGAGGTCCCACATGCGCGGGAGGTACACGTTGCCGCTGGCCTCGATCACCGCACGGTGGAAGGTGAAGTCGAGCTCGCGGAACCGGGCGAGGTCTTCCGCCTCAGCCGCCTCATGCATCTGCGCGATGAGGCCGACGAGCTCGGCGCGGCGAGCAGGGTCGAGCGCCCCGCAGGCCAGCCGTCCCGCCAGCCCCTCCAGCTCGACGCGGGCGACCTTGGCCTGCGCCGCCTCCTCCGCGGAGTAGCTCGCGACGAAGTTGCCCTGATGCCGCACATGCGACACGAGACCCTCGTGGGCGAGCCGCTTGAGGGCGTCGCGCACGGGCGCCTGGCTCACCTGCATCTGCCGGGCGAGCTGCGACTCCACGAGCTGCTCGCCGGGAGCCAGCGTCGAGTCCTTGATCATCGCCTTGATGAGCGCGTAGATCTGATCCGACAGCAGTCCGCGCTGCAGTCCGGCCGTGCCGAGAGCATCCGTCATGACCATCAGTCTACGTCCATTATCGACTATCGCTAATGAACGCGGCCGTGCGCCAGGCATCCGCGATGAGGGCGGATCCGCGGGGCGTCGGGTGCACCCCGTCCGGCGCGAGCTCGACGACCGGATACTGCTCCGCCGCCGCCGTGAACACCTCGTGCAGGGGGACGAACGCCGCCCCGTGCTCCGCGGCGAGAGCCCGCACCGCCGCCCGCTTCCCGTCCAGGTCGTCGAGCCACGTGCGCTGCTCCTCCGTCACCGGGAGGAAGTACGGCTCCATCAGGATCAGCCGCGGGGCGTGCGCGGCCACCGCGCGGCCGAGGAGGTCGCCGAGCGTGGCGGCGAACTCCTCGGCCGAGGTCGGGTCGTCGCTGTCGAACCGCCGCCACATGTCGTTCACGCCGACGTACACGGTCAGCAGCTCCGGCGCCGTGGGCAGCAGCTCCGCGTCCCACCGCGCGGCCAGGTCGCGGGCGCGGTCCCCCGCGATCCCGAGGTTGCGGACCGTGGCCCCCGCGGCCTGCAGCTCGGGGGCGAGGAGCGACACGTAGCCGTCCCCGAAGGACTCCGGGTCGGAGCGATCGCGCCCCGCGTCGGTGATCGAGTCTCCGATGAAGGTCACCCGCATCGTGGCACGTCCTGTTCGTCGTTCTTGAGCTTCGGTCGCACCGAGATCGGGAGCTCGACGCTCGCGCCAGCGTACGTCACGGTGAGCGTGTGGTGCGGGCGCACCTTGCTGCTGTCGAAACCGCTGACCATGTCCGCCGTCACCTGCTGGGTGGTACGGGATCCGTCGCTCCAGTCCACGCCCAGCAGCATGCCGGTCACGTCGAGCTCCTCGCCGCGCACGTAGCGGGTCTTCGGGTCGGCTTCGGGCGCCCAGCAGATGCCGGTCACCGTCGCGGGAGGGGGTGTCGGCCGCACGGCCAGGGTGTTCGTCTTGCCGTAGTGGTAGACGTTGAAGAAGCCGTCCGCACCGATGCGGAGGTTCTCCCGGGCGTCGACCATGTTCCACACCGTCACGTCGTCCACCCGGAGCACGATGCGGGTGCCGCCGTCCTCGGCGACGGCCCCGAACTCGATGCGGTGCGTGGAGCCCGGCTCGATGACGGTGTTGGGGATGCTGTCGAGCATGGTCTGGCCCGGGGTCCAGCTCTGGAACTCGATCACGTCCTCCTTGATCACCGCGAGGTACCCGGTGTTGGAGTTCTGCCAGGCCGGGAGGCCGGTCTGGTCGGAGCGCGCCTGGAAGCCGTACCAGCCGCCGTCGAAGGCGCCGAACTCCGCCTCGAACTGCAGCAGGGTGTCGCCGAAGCGCTCGGCCTCGTAGCCGTGCACGCCCTGACCGCTGATCACGACACCCGTGTCGTCCACCGCGATGAGGTCGGACTCACTCCAGTTCGCCCCGTCCTTCAGCTGACCGTCCAGGCGGGTGGTCGGGTACTCGGCGTCGTCCACGGTCACGGTGACCGTGTCGCTGAGGCTCGGATCGGCGACCGAGGTCGCGGTGATCGTCGCCGTGCCCGCCGTCACTCCCGCGATCCGTCCCCCGGAGACCGTGGCGACCTCCGGAGCGTCGGTCGTCCAGGTGACCCGGGCGTCGCTGGCGTCCTCCGGGGCGACCGTGGCCGCGACGGACCGCCGCTCCCCCACGGTCAGTCCCACGGCATCGGCGTCCAGGCTCACGCCCGTGACCGGCACGCCCGAGAGCGAGAACCCGATGTCGTCGAAGTCGAGCGAGGCGTAGTTCTCCACGTAGAACCCGACCCGACCGGCCTTGCCGGGGCCGGGGTCGGCGCCTTCCAGCGCGATCGCCCCGTTGACGGAGATCCGGGTCTGCCCGTCCTGCACCGCGATACGGACGTGCGAGGTCTCGCCGGGGGTCAGGCCCTGCGCCGCCGGCACGACCTTCTCGGCGACGACCTTCCAGGCGTCGTCGAAGATCGTCCAGGTCGGCCCGGCCGCGGCCTGGCGGAAGCGGATGTAGCCGCCGCCCTTGCCGTTGCGGTCGTAGACGATGAGTCCCGCGTTGGCGGGGGTCGTGGCCGGCGCCGTGACGTCGAAGTCGAGCACGAACTCCGTGAAGTCCCGCGGCAGGATGCTGTTGGCGCCCTTGAGGATGCGGTACACCTTGTCGCCCGACGCATCCACCTGGATGGAGCGGTTCGGGTCGGTCGGCCAGCCGTTCGCCCCCGACTCGAAGTCGGTGAAGTGCAGCACGCCGTCGCCCTCCTCGACGATCACCTCGATGGTCGCGGTCTTGGTGGCATCGGCTTTCGCCGTCGCCGTCACCGTGGTCGTACCGGGGCCCATGCCGAGCACCACGCCCTTGTCGTTGACGGAGGCGACGGCGGGGTCGGCCGAGGCGTAGGTCACCGCGGCGTCGTCGGCGTTCCAGGGCAGCGGCACGGCGCGCACGCGCACCTCGTCGCCCGCGTCGATCGTGAGCGTGTCGCTGTCGAACGCGATGTCCTCGAGCGGGATGGTCTGCGGCTGCTGCGTCTGCCCGATCGCGCCGTCGACGCCGATCTCGCCGAAGGCGATGGCCTCGAAGCCCGGGATCTGGTCGAACACCGCGGCGTCCGCCTTCAGCGTGTAGTCGCCGTTCGCGGCGTCCACGAAGCCGGGGTCGGCGTCGGCCACCCAGTTGTCCTCGTAGTTCAGGAGGTTCTTCCCGTCCTTCGCGCCGTGCTCGTTGACGCCGGCCATCCGGGCCCGGTTCGGGTTCCACACGACGTTCTCCGCGAACGTGCTGTGGTTCGGGAAGTAGTGGTCGTCCTCGAAGAAGTGCGCGAGCTCGGGGTACTTCGTCAGATACGGCGTGCCGACGAAGTCGTTGTTGTCGGCGAACGCCTTCTCCCAGGCCGGCATGTAGTCGCGGTCGACAACGTTGCCCTCCTGGTTGCCCATCCACTGCTCATAGTTGTCGTACGGGGCGTAGGCGTCGACGAAGACGTTGTTGCGCGCCTCGATGTAGTCGGCCGAGCCGCTCTTGATCGCACCGTTGCCCATGTTCACGAACACGTTCTTCTCGATCGTGAGGTCCCACGTGAAGTTGTCGGCGTAGATGCCCTCGACGCCCGCCATGCCGACGCCGATGTCGTGGAAGTAGTTCTCCCGGAACACGTGACCGCGCTGCTGCGGGGTCTTGCCGGAGTTCATGTAGATCGCACCGAGGTCGTGGAACTGCTTGCAGACGTCGTACACCTCGTTGCGTTCGAACAGGTGGTCGTTGCCGTGCACGATGATCCCGGGATGTGGGGCGTCGTGGATCTCGTTGTCCCTGGCGATGTTGCCGACGCCGTCGAACATCACGCCGGGGTTGTAGGCCTTGTGGTAGTACGCGAAGTCGGCGATCTCGGAGTTCTCGACCCGGTTGCGGCCGGGCTCGAGCGTCGTCTTGTCACCGCCCTGGAGCACCACGCCGACGCCGCCGACGTGCGTGAGCCGGCTGTCGGTGACGGCGTGGTCGCGGCCGCCGCGGTTCACCGGGATGCCGTCGTACGTGTAGCGCCCTGGCGAGTTGATGAGCACGCCGCCGTCGGTGAAGTTGCGGATGTCGCTGTGCGAGATCGTCACGTGCGAGCCGCCGAGGATGACCGCGGCCGTCGCGCGTCCGTACTCCATCACGAGGTCGTCGAAGTTCACGTAAGAGGCCCCGTCGGCGCGCAGCATCGGCTCGTCGAGCGTCGTGACCGTCACGGCGCCGCGGCCGGACGTGAAGGCCGCGTTCGGGATGAGGTACAGCTTCCCGGCGTCGCGGTCGATGTAGTACTCGCCGGGGGCGTCGAGCTCCTCCAGCAGGTTCTGCGCGAAGTGGAAGTCGGGGAACCAGCTCTTCATGATCCCGGACATCTCGCCGTAGCGGAGGGTGATGGTCTTCGCCTCGGTGTCGATGCTCTCGATCTTGTTGTACGACCACTCCCAGCTGTAGCCGAAGATGCCGTCCAGCCACACGTCCTCGGCCTGGGTCCAGTGCTTCGGACGGTCGTAGCCGTAGCTGAACGTGCCGCCGCGCTCCTGCAGGTCGGCGTCGTTGCGGTCCGGCCCGGCGTCGATGATGTCACCCATCTGCACGGTCGGGGTGGCCGCGTCGGCGTTGGGCCAGCGCGCGAGGGTCATGCCCTGGCCGTCGATGAACAGCTCCATGGGCGGGGTGGTGCTGACGTCGTTGGCCTTCCAGTAGCCGTGGCGGCTGAGCTGGCCGTAGTCGGTGATGCCGAGGTCGGCGAGGTCGATCCCGACGACACGGTCGCGGGCAGCTGGGTCGATGATGCGGTCGGTCACCGCCGCGTCGTCGACCGCGGCGAACTGGTCGCGCGGCAGCTCGCGACCGCCGGTGAGGGTGGCGGTCTCCCCCGGGTACGAGCGGTAGGTGATGGGGGCGTCGGCAGTGCCCGAGTCCTGCGCGCCGATCTCGAACGACGCCGAGCGGGGGTACGTGCCCTCCCGGAGGTACACCGTGAGGCCGTCGTCCGGGAGCGCGGAATCCGCCTTCAGCGCGCGGATCCGGTCGCGGGCGCCTTCCAGCGTCGCGAGGGGGTCGTCGATCGTGCCCGAGGCCGCGTCGTCACCTCCCGGCGCGAGGTAGAGGGCGTCGTCGTCCGCGGCCGCAGCCGCCGACGGGACCGCCGCAGCGAGGGCGGATCCGAACACCGCCGCCAGGGTCAGGCTTGCCAGTACACGCTTCATCGCGTCTCCGAACTGTCGCTTCCCGCACGGCCGATGCGCGCGGCGCCGCGGGAGCGGCTGATCCGACCGTAGCCAATCGATAATCGACTAGCAAGGATCGATACTGATCGCTTTGGTTCTTCGAGGCGCCAGGGCGTCGCGGCTGATCGGGCTCGGCGCTGGTCGACGCCGTCTTCGGCATCCCGATCCCGATGGCCCTCGCGTACCGAGGCTCGCATCCGAGAAACCAGTTAACAAAACAACCACTTTCCACCACTTTCTGACTATTGCGCTCTCCAGTTGACGTCGCTGTAATCTGCCGGAAATACTGAGGAAGCCCGAGACCGCACCACGAGAGTGCGGACACATCACCCCAGGCCAAGGATGACCTAGATGACAGAACAGACCATTTCCTCACAGATAGGAACAGGTCGCCGGCCCCGTCGCCTCTCGGACGGGATGTTCGCGCTCCTCCTCACGGCTCCCGGCCTCGCGCTCCTCGCCGCCGTCGTCGTGTACCCGCTGATCACGGCCCTCATCACCGCGTTCTACAAGCAGAGCCTCGTCGAGCCCGGCCGCGAGTTCGTCGGCTTCCAGAACATCGTCGACGTGCTGACGGGCGAGTTCTTCCCGCTCCTCACGCAGACGCTCGTCTTCACCCTCGGCACGACCATCGCGCCGTTCGTGATCGGCTTCGGTCTCGCCCTCGCCCTGAACACGCGCATCCGCGGCGCCAAGGTACTCCGCGGCCTCATGCTCATCCCGTGGCTGATCCCCGGCGTGGTCGTGTCGTTCCTCTGGATGTGGATCTTCAACGCCAACTACGGCGTGCTCAACGCGGCCCTGGAGACCGTGGGCCTCATCGACTCCCCGCAGGCGTGGCTCGCGAACCCCACCACCGCCATGATCGCCGTGATCGTCGCGAAGACGTGGCAGTCGTTCCCCTGGATGATGGTCATGCTCCTCGCGGGCCTGCAGACCGTGCCGATCGAGCTGCACGAGGCCGCCGAGATCGACGGCGCCGGCACCATCCGCCGCTTCTTCTCCATCACGGTCCCGCAGATGAGCGGCATCATCGGCCTCGTGATCCTGCTGGAGTTCATCTGGAACTTCCAGCACTTCGACATCATCTACGTCCTCACCGGCGGCGGTCCCGCCGGCTCCACCCAGACGTTCGCGACCGCGGTGTACGAGACCGCGTTCGACGGCTTCGACCTCGGCCACGCCGGGGCGCTCGGCCTGCTCTGGATGATCCTGCTGATGGCGCTCGTCGTCGTCTACGTCCGCCTGTCCGAGAAGGGAGAGAAGCGATGACCGCCGTGCTGACCGAAGAGACGGTGGCCGCCGTCTCCGCCCCACCCGCCGCGCCCCGCCGTCGGCGCCACCGCGCCGACCGCCGCGCCTCCACCGTGAGCGCCTGGATCGCCGTCGTCGTCTTCGGCGGGTTCGCCCTGTTGCCCGTGTACTGGCTGCTCGCGACGTCGCTCACCCCGCGCACCGAGGTGTTCAGCTACCCGCCGAAGCTGTTCCCCACCGAGATCACGTTCGAGGCCTACGCCGCGCTCGCGAACAACCCGGCCCTGTTCGGCTACCTCCGCAACAGCATCGTGGTCTCCGTCATCACCGCGATCCTCTCGGTGCTGGTGTCGGCGTACATGGGCTACGCGTTCTCGAAGTTCCGCTACCGCGGCCGCCGCAGCCTCATGTACTTCGTGCTGGCGTCGCAGATGTTCCCGCAGGCGCTGCTGCTCATCACCCTGTACGCGGTGTTCTCGGCCTACGGCCTGCTCAACACCTACACGGCGCTCGTGCTGTCGTTCACGACGTTCACGCTGCCGCTGTGCGTGTGGATGCTGAAGGGCTTCTTCGACACGATCCCGGACGAGCTCATCGAGGCCGCCCGCGTCGACGGCGCCTCCCGCCTGCGGATCATCCACTCGATTGTGCTGCCGCTGGCCGCTCCCGGCCTCATCGCCGCGGGACTGTTCGCGTTCGTCCGGGGCTGGAACGACTTCATCTTCGCCCTCACCCTCGCCGGTCCCGACAAGCAGACCCTGCCGCCCGGCCTCGTCAACACGTTCATCGGCGAGGCGTCCACCGCCTGGCCGGAGCTCATGGCGGCTTCGCTCGTGGTCTCGCTCCCCGTGGCCATCGCGTTCATCGCCCTGCAGCGCTTCCTCGTCGGCGGACTCACCGCCGGCGCGGTCAAGGGCTGACCCGCACCACCCCCTCATCCGCAGTCCCTCGAAGAAGAGAGAGCACCCTCATGTCCGAGAACACCACCGTCTCCCGTCGCCAGCTGCTGCAGTTCGCCGGGCTCGGCGCCGCCGGCCTCCTCCTCGCCGGTTGCATGCCGAGCGGCGGCGGCAGCGGCAGTCCGTCGTCCTCCCCCGGCGCCGGGCTCGGCGCGGGCGACTTCACCGCCGCCGACTTTTCCTTCTCCAGCTGGTCGCTCACCGAGGAGGCCGCCGCCCCGGCCACCCGCACGCTGCTCGACGGCTACAAGAAGACCAACGACGTCGGCATCACCGAGGTCTCCTTCCCCTACAACGAGTACTTCAAGCAGCTCATGCTGCAGGTGCGCGGCGGGCAGTTCACCGGCGCCGCGCACGTCGACGTCGCCTGGCTCGCCTCGCTGGCCGCGCTCGGCAAGCTGGAGGACGTCTCGGCGCTCACGAAGGGACGCGGCTACACGGCCTCGAGCCTGGAGGCCACGCAGCTCGACGGGAAGCAGTACGCGTTCCCGTGGACCATCGGCGCGATCGGCCTCATCACCAACTCCGAGCTCCTGAAGAAGGCGGGGATCTCCACGTTCCCGACCACCGTCGACGACTTCGAGGCGGCGCTGAAGAAGCTCAAGGCCCTCGGCGGAGGCCTCATCCCCTACGCTGCCTCGACCAAAGCCGCCCAGCTCAAGGACGTCCTCATCTGGATGCAGACGTTCGGCAGCGACCTCGTCAAGGACGGGAAGGTCACGATCGGCGACGACGCGAGCATCGAGGCGGTGACCTGGTACAAGTCGCTGTACGACCAGGGGCTCATCGCCGCCGACGTCGACCGCTTCGACGCCCGCTCCCTGTTCTCCCAGGGCCGCGCCGCGATCTACGACGACGCCCCCGTGGGCCGCGCGTCCGTCACGCAGGACTCGCCGGATCCCGACCTCGCCTCCAAGCTCGTGCCCGAGTCCCGCCCGGTGCTGAAGAAGGGCGACACCCCGCGCGCTCTCGTCTGGGGCGGCGCCATCGCCATCGTCGGCGGCGGCTCCGGCGACAGCACCCGTACGGCCGCGGACTTCGGCCAGTGGGCCACGAGCGACCTGAAGGCTGTGCTCGGCGACTACGAGCTGCGCGGCCTGCCGCCCGTGACCGAGGAGGCGCAGGCCTCGAAGGAGGTGGCGTCCGACGCGTTCGGCTCGCGCTTCGCCGAGAAGATCACGGCGACCGCCACCACCAACCCGTTCTGGCAGTACCCGCAGTACGCCCAGATCGAGACGGTGATCGCCGACCGCGTGCAGGCCGTCCTCGTCGGTCAGCAGAGCGCCAAGGACGCGATGGCGCAGGCCGGCGACCAGGCGCAGAAGCTGCTGGGCTGAGGAGCATCGCCATGACCCTCCGCTCGAAGGTCGGCGCCACCGCTGCCGCCGCCCTCGCCGCACTCGTCCTCGCCGTGCCCGCTCCGGCCGCTGCCGCGACCCCCGACGTCGAGACCGTGCCCGTCACGGTCGACAGCTCCAACCAGTCCGGCTGGTGGAACCCGCTCGTCGTCGACGGTGACGAGACGTACTTCGCCTACAACGTGCCCGGCTCGGTGGCCGCGAAGCACCAGGTGAACCTCGCCGTCCGCGCCGCCGACGGCACGTGGACCTCGGGCTGCCTGCGGCTGGCGACCGGGGCCTGCGCGGAGTACCTCGACGACAACGGCCACAACCAGCCGTCGATCGCGATCGACGGCGACGGATACATCCACGCGTTCGTCTCGATGCACCACGAGCCGTGGAAGTACTTCCGCTCCACCGCGCCCTACGACGCGACCTCGCTCGTCGACGTGAGCGCCGAGATGCCCGACGCCGGGGCCGCGGTCTCCTACCCGGTCACGGCGCAGGGAGCCGACGGCGACATCTGGCTCATGGTGCGCATCGGCGCCGACCCGCAGGCTCGCCGCGACGGGGTGCTGTACCACTACGACCCCGTGGCCGGGACGTGGAGCCGCGAGACGACGATCGCCGCCGCCGTGAACCACTCCTTCTACCCGGACGACCTCGAGGTCGATGCCGGCGGCAAGGTGCACGTGCTGTGGGAGTGGGGCCCGTGGCCCGCTGATCCCTACCGCCACCTCGGCTCCTACGCGGTGTACGACCCTGCCGCGGGCGGCTTCCGCGACGTCGCCGGGCAGGCCCTGCCGACCCCGATCCGCCCGGACACCCCCGGCGCCGTCGTGTGGCGCGGTTACGAGCCCGGCGAGACCATCGGCGACGCGGTGCCCGCGGTGCAGACCGCGAAGATGGCCCTCGCCGACGGCGAGCTCGTGGGCGTGACCTATCGGTACGCGGACGAGACCGAGAACGCGTTCGACGTGCGGTGGGCGACCTGGACCGGCTCCGCCTGGACGAGCGAGACCCTCGTGGACACGGACGCCCTCGGTGGCGGCGTGCAGACCATCGCCGCGCTCGACACCACCACCGCCAGCGGCGAGACCCGCGTCTACGCCGTGGTGTCGGTGCAGGACTGCGGCATCACCCGCAGTCAGACGGTGCTGCTGACCGCCGGGGCCTCCGGATGGACCGCCGACGCCGTGGGCGATCCGGTCGTGGGCCAGCAGCGCCTCCGCGCGGCGACCCGCACGGACGGCACCGACATCGTCTACCTCAGCGCCCCCGCCGTTCCCAGCGGCGGCACGCTGCGGCACGCCGAGATCCCGCGCGACGGGCAGCCGGGGGCGACGACCCTCCCCGCCATCGTGGCCTCCCTCCGGGGCGACGCCGGCGGCGAGAACCTGGCGCTCGGCGGCACCGCGACCGCCTCGTCTCAGCTCCGCGCCGACACCGGCCCGGAGAAGGCGATCGACGGCGGCTGCACGGATGCGAGCCGGTGGATCTCGGCGGCCTCCGACACCCAGCCGACCATCACGGTCGAGTGGGACGAGGCCGCGCCGCTCGACGTCGTCCGGATCCGCAGCGGATACACGGTCGGCCCGCCGCAGACCTCCGTGCTGCGCGACTTCACCGTCCAGCTGCGCACCGCGAGCGGCTGGGTCACGGTCGGCACCATCACCGGCAACACGCAGACGACGGTCGTGGTCGATGCCCAGGGGCGGACGGCCGATGCCGTGCGCCTCGTCATCACCGACCCGTCCGACTCCGCCACCGACGTCGCCCGCGTCTACGAGATCGAAGCGATCGCCGCGCGCTGAGCGGCATCACCACCCCTCCCGAAAGGAACCCCATCCCATGCGCACCCAGACCGTCGAAGCCGACATCATCGTCGTCGGCGGCGGCCTCGCCGGAGTGAGCGCCGCCGTCGCGGCCGCCCGCCTCGGCCGACGTACCGTGCTGATCAACAACCGGCCGGTGCTCGGCGGCAACTCCTCCTCGGAGGTGAGGGTCTGGGTGTGCGGAGCGACCGCCCACGGCAACCAGCGGTGGGCGCGGGAGACCGGGATCATCGGCGAGATGTACCGGGAGAACCAGTTCCGCAACCCCGAGGGCAACCCCGTGTACTGGGACGACGTGGTGCTCGACATCGTGCGCCGCGAGCCCAACCTCACGCTGTTCCTCAACACGGAGGTGCTCGAGGCCGAGGCCACCGGACCCGACGACGCCCGTCGGGTCCGGTCGGTCACCGGCTGGACGATGGGCTCGGAGATCCGCACCGTCTTCCGCGGGCCGCTCTTCCTCGACTGCACCGGAGACGGCCTGGTCGGACGGCTCGTCGGCGCCCGCCACCGACTGGGCAAGGAGAGCCGCAGCGAGTTCGGCGAGGACTGGGCGCCCGAGCAGCCCGTGCGCGAGTTCCTCGGCTCGACGCTCCTCTTCTACACGAAGGATCTCGGGCACCCGGTGAAGTACGTCGCGCCGGAGAGCGCGAAGGACATCTCGACCACCCCGATCCCCTCGTCGCGCATCATCCGCAGCGGCGACAGCGGCGCGCACTACTGGTGGATCGAGTGGGGCGGCACGCTCGACATCGTCGACGACAACGAGGCGATCCGCGACGAGCTGCGGTCGGTGATCCTCGGCATCTGGGACCACATCAAGAACTCCGGCGAGTTCGACGCCGACAACCTGACCCTGGAGTGGATCGGCAACATCCCCGGCAAGCGCGAGTACCGCCGCTTCATCGGCGACTACACGCTGCGCCAGCAGGACATCCTGGAGCAGACGTCGTTCGACGACGGCGTCGCGTTCGGCGGCTGGTCCATCGACCTCCATCCCGCCGAGGGGATGTACGCGACGGGGGCGGGCGCGGTGCAGCGCTTCTCGGACGGCGTCTTCGAGATCCCGTTCCGCTCGCTCTACTCCGTCAACGTCGACAACCTGCTCATGGCGGGCCGCGACATCTCGGCCACGCACATCGCCTTCGGTGCCGCCAGAGTGATGGCCACGTGCGCGGCGATGGGCGAGGCCGCGGGCACCGCCGCCGCCCTCTGCTACGCGCACGACGCCACGCCCCGCGAACTGTACGAGCACCATCGTGCGGAGCTCCGGCAGACGCTGCTCCGCGCCGACGCCTCCCTCATCGGAGTCGCGAACGAGGATCCCTCCGACCTCGCCCGCACCGCCACCGTCACCGCGTCCAGCACCCTGCGCACGATCGGCACCCCGGAGACCGCCGTGGCCGCGGCGACCCCGCACATCCTGACGGACGACCTCGGCATCGTCGTCCCCGTGCACCCGCGCCTCGACACGACCGAGCTGCTTCTCGGCGCCGAGGCCGACACGCAGGTCACGGTGGAGGTCTGGTCCACGGGCCGCCCGCAGAACATCGTGCCCGCGGTTCTCGAGCACCGCACTGTGATCGACGTCCCCGCCGGTGGTCCGACCTGGGTGCGGGCGGACACGCCTTTCGCCCCGGAGGACCCGCAGAACGCGATCATCGTGCTCCGCGCGAACCCGCAGGTGCAGGTGCACCTCGCCGACGAGCTCCCGCCCGGGGTGCTCACCCTCGTGCACCGGGTCGACAACGACGACCGGAACGTGCAGGTCGACCGCGACGGTCTCCTCGTGCAGTGGCCGACCAAGCCGCTGCGCGGGCGGGTGCCCGCGTTCCGCACGAGCCCGGACTCCGAGGCCACCGCGCCGCAGCGCGCCGTCTCCGGGTACAACCGCCCGTTCGGCGGACCGCACCTGTGGGCGTCCGCCCCGGAGGCCGAAGGCCCGCAGTGGCTGCGCCTGGACTGGGAGCTGCCCGTCACGGCCTCCGAGATCCGCCTCGTGTTCGACGACGACGTGGACCTCGAGCTCAACACCCTGCACCACCACCGCAGCCCCGACGAGGTGCTGCCCCAGCTCGTGCGCGACTACCGGGTCGAGGTGCAGCAGGCGGGTTCCGAGGAGTGGCGCACCGTGGCGGAGGAGCGCGACAACCGCCATCGTCTGCGGGTACATCCCCTGCCGGACGACCTCGGCGCCCTCACGGCCGCCCGCCTCGTGGTGGAGCGGACGAACGGCGTCGCGGAGGCACGCGTGATCGCGTTCCGAGTGCAATCGTGACGGAGAGCGCTAACGTGAAGGGCATCCGTCGTCCCGGCGGAGACCGTCGTCCCTCCAGGAGGCCGCAGGTGACCACCTCGCCCGGCGGCCGCGTGCTCCCTGTCGCGCGGGCCACCCGCACGGGACTCATCGCGCTCGCGGTGCCGCATCTGGAGGAGCCGTACTTCGCGGAGCTCGGCTCGCGCATCGTCCGCGGCGCCGACGACCGAGGGCTGGCCGTGCTCATCGTGCAGACCGAGGGGGATCACGGCCGCGAGATCGACGTCGCCAACGGCGTCGGCCTGCCGCCCATCGACGGGCTCATCCACATCCCGCGCTCGCTCACGGTCGCCGACCTCACGCGCCGCACCTCCCCCGGGCCGCTCGTGCTGCTGGGCGAGCACATCCAGGTGAGCCCGTTCACGCACGTCACGATCGACAACCGCGCCGCCGCCTACACCGCCACCGAGCACCTGCTCGCGGTCGGCTGCCGCCGCATCGGCTTCGTCGGACGCCGCGACGCCCGCCCCTCGGACGCCGCCGACCGTCGGCACGCCGGGTACCTGGAGGCCCTGGCGGCCGCCGGGATCCCCGCCGACCCCGCCCTCACCGCGCAGGTCGACGCGTTCACGGCCGAGGAGGGCGAGCGCGTGGCGGGCGCCATGGCCGCCGCGATCCCCGATCTCGACGGCATCGTCTGCTCGAACGACTCGGTCGCCCTCGGTGCGCTGGCCACTCTCCAGGCCCAGGGGCGGAGCGTGCCGGGAGACGTCGCCGTCGTCGGCATCGACGACATCCGGGCCGCACGCTTCGCCGTGCCCGCCCTCAGCACCATCGCCCCCGACCACGCCCGCCTCGTGGACGCGGCGTTCACGGAGCTCGAACGGCAGATCGCCGCGCCGCCGGGAGCCGATCTCCCCGTGCGGCACGTGACGGTCGGCGCCCGGCTGATCCCGCGGGCGAGCACGGCCCGATGACGGCGGCGGACTCAGTCCGCGAGGGCCGTCGCGAGCGCACGCTCGTCGCCGCCGTCGCGCGGCGCGACGTGCAGGGTGCCGACGTGAGCCGTGAGCAGCTCCCGTGCGCCGTCGTCGAGGCCGTCGTCGGTGACGAGGCGGTCGATGTCGCTGAGGTCGGCGACGGTCGTGAGTCCGACCACGCCCCAGCGGGTGTGCTCGGCGAGGACGACGACCTCCCGCCCCGCAGCCATGAGCGCCCGGTTGGTCTCGGCCTCCAGCAGGTTCATGGTCGTGATGCCGGCCTGCTCGTCGAGGCCGTGGGCGTCGAGGAACACGAGATCGCAGTGCAGGTGCTCCAGGGCGCGGACCGCGACCGGCCCGACGAGGGCCTGCGAGGGCGTGCGCACGCCCCCGGTGAGCACGACCGTCTGCGTGTACGGAGCATCGGCGCGATCCGGTGGCGAGAACAGGTCGGAGACCGGCAGGGCGTTCGTGACGATCGTGAGCTCGGGGACGCGCACGAGCTCCCGCGCGAGCGCCAGGGCCGTGGGTCCGCCGGAGATGCCGACCGCCATTCCGGGCTCCACGAGATCCGCGGCCGCCGCGACGATCGCGCGCCGTTCGGCCGAGGCTGCCGGAGCCGGAACCAGACGTTGGAGGCCCCGAGCCCGCACGCCGCCACGGATGCGCTCGACCGCGCCCTCCTCGGCCAGCTGATCGATGTCGCGCCGCACGGTCATCTCGCTCACCTGCAGCGTGGCCGCGAGCTCGCCGATGGACGCGGTACCGCGATCGCGGGTCAGGGCGAGGATGCGCTCGCGTCGTTCCGTGACCAGCACGCGGTCTCCTTCCGATGGAGCCTCCAGTCTGCCACGCACCCCCGCCCGCCCCACTCCCGGAACAGGATCCCTCAGCCCGCATGACCTTCCCCGAGCCCTACGCCACCTGGTTCCCCGATGCCGCGTTCGACGGCAGCTACGGCCGCACCGAAGCCGACCTCCGCGCGGTCCGCCCCGTGCCCGCGCCGCCCGGGTTCGCCGACCGCTGGCGACGCTGGCGGCGGGAGGCCGCCGCGGTGGACGCCGCCCCCGTGGTCCTCTCCACCTCCGAGGAGCAGGGCCGTCGGGTGTCCGTCGTCGAGCATGCCGGCGTCGACGGCGTGCGGCTGCGGGCCTGGGTGGTTGAGCCCCTCGACGGCCCTCCCCGCGCGGGCGTCGTGCACGGCCACGGCTACGGGGGTCGAGACGCGGTCGATCTCGCCCGGGTGCCGGACGACGTCGCGGCGATCTATCCCGTGGCCCGCGGGCTCGGCGTGCTGAACGCGAGGATCGGAGCGCCCGAGCCCACCCCCGAGCACGTGCTCGCGGGCATCGACGATCCGGAGCGCTACGTGCTCGGCCTCTGCGCCCGTGACCTGTGGCTGGCGGCCGACGTCCTCGTCTCGGTCGTCGGCGCGCTTCCTCTCTACTACGTCGGGGAGAGCTTCGGCGGCGGCATCGGCGCGCTCGCCCTGCCGTGGGACGACCGGTTCGTGGGGGCCACCCTCATCGTGCCGAGCTTCGGCCAGTACGACGAGCGGCTGGCGGTTCCATGCCTGGGGAGCGGGGAGACCGTGCGTCAGCACGTCCTGCGGCACCCCGAGGCCCGCGAGGTGTTGCGCTGGTTCGACTCCTCCACCGCGATCGGGTTCTCCGCGGTGCCGGTCCGGGTGGAGGCGGCCCTGTGGGACCAGTACGTGCCGCCGCAAGGGCAGTTCGCGGTCGCCGCCGGGGCCCGCGACCTCGACCTGGCCGCGCTTCCCGCCGGTCACGCCGAGTATCCGGGATCTGCGGACGTGACGGAGGCTGCCATCCGCGGCGGGCGCGAGCACCTGGAACGGGTGCTCGCCGGCTGACGACCGTCGCGCGCGCGTCCTCCTCCGCGCAGGAGAGCACTGGACGCAACCTGTCATAACAGGTACAGTGAGCTTGTCATTACAGGTTGCGCGACGACGCAGCACCCGTTTCGAGGAGCATGGATGCCCGAGTACCAGACCCCGCCGATCTCCCCGATGGCGATCGCCTTCGACGCCGAGAAACTCACCCTCTCCCCCGAAGGCCCCACCCTGACCCGGCGGATGTCCGACCTCGAGGGCCTGTTCCGCGACCACGACGCCTGGGCGGCCGCCGCCGCGGGCGAGGATCCGATCGTCTACACGGTCGTCAGCTCGCCGGTCCCCGAGATCGAGCGGGAGCTGCCGCAGTCGATCACCACGATCATGCCCGGCGACACGGGCGGCGAGCTCTGGATGACCAAGGGTCACCAGCACCCCGACCACCAGGGCGAGATCTACCTCGCACTGCACGGCCGCGGCGGACTGCTCATGTTCGACGGCGAGCGCACCGAGTGGCTCGACATGCTCCCCGGCACCATCGGCTACATCCCGCCGGGCTGGGCGCACCGCTCCGTGAACACCGGGGACGAGCCCTACTCCTTCCTCGCCGTGTACCCGGGAGGCGCCGGCCACGACTACGGCTGGGTGCTGGAGCACGGCATGGGCTCGCGGGCGTTCCGCGCGGAGTCCGGCGTCGACCTGCGCCCCTACGCGGAATAGGCTCCGGCCATGATCATCGCCCACGACCTCGGCACCACCGGGAACAAGGCGTCCCTGCACCACGACGACGGTCGTCTGATCGCCGCGGTCACCGTGCCGTACTCGGCCCACTTCGCGGCCGGCGGCGTCGCTGAGCAGGACCCGGCCGACTGGTGGCACGCGGTCGTCACGGCGACCCGCGACCTCCTCTCGCGCACCGGCACCGCCGCCGCCGAGGTCGCGGGCCTCGTGGTCAGCGGACAGATGATGGGCGCCGTGCTGCTCGACGCCGATGGCGAGCCCGCACGAGCCGCGATCATCTGGGCCGACACCCGCGCCGGCGCCCAGCAGCGCGAGCTCGAGGCGGCGGTCGGTGCCGAGCGCGCCTACGGGATCCTCGGCCACCGCCTGAACCCCACCTACTCCCTCGAGAAGATCATGTGGGTGCGCGACAACGAGCCCGAGGTGTGGCAGCGCGTGCGCCGGGTGTGCGTCGCCAAGGACTTCATCGTGCTGCGGCTGACCGGGCGGCTCGCCACGGACCGGTCGGACGCCTCGGGCACCAATGCGTACGACCAGGTCGCGGGCACGTGGTCGCCGGAGATCCTCGCGGCCGCGCGGCTCGACCCCGCCCTGTTCCCCGAGATCCTGGAGTCGACGCAGATCGCGGGCCCGCTCACGCCCGCCGCGGCCGAGGCGCTCGGGCTGCACATCGGCGTCCAGGTCGTGATGGGCGGGGGCGACGGACCGCTCGCCGCGGTCGGCTCCGGCGTCGTGGCCCCGGAGGACGGCGCCTACGTGTGCCTCGGCACCTCCTCGTGGATCTCCTTCGCGGCCGACGCCCCGCTGCACGACCCCGCGATGCGCACCTTCACGTTCGACAACGTCGTGCCCGCGTCGTTCGTGCCGACCGCGACCATGCAGGCCGGCGGCGCCTCGGTGCAGTGGATCGCCGAAGCCCTCTCCGTCGACCCCGCACACCCCGAGACGGGGCGCCTCGTCGCCGAAGCCGCGAGTGACATCGACACCGACGACCTCTACTTCCTCCCGTACCTGCTCGGCGAGCGCTCCCCGCTGTGGGACCCGGATGCGCGCGGGGCCTTCGTCGGTCTCGCCCGCCACCACGGGCGCGCCCACCTCGTGCGCGCGGTCCTCGAGGGGACGGCGTTCAACCTCCTCACCTGCATCCAGGCGTTCCGCGAGGCCGGCGCGACGATCGACCGCATCGACGCCGTCGGCGGCGGGGCGCAGAGCGACGTCTACCTCGCCGTCCTCGCCGACGTGTGGGGCGTGCCGGTGCGGCGCCGCACGATCGTGGAGGAGGCGAACAGCCTCGGTGCCGCGGTCACGGGAGCCGTCGGCCTCGGCCTCACCGACTTCTCCGCCGCCCGGGCGCTCAGCGAGGTCACCGCCGAGTTCACGCCCGACCCGTCCCGGCATGCGGTCTACGCCGAGCGCCACGCCCGCTTCACCGACGCGTACACGGCCCTCGCACCGTGGTTCGCGGGAAGGCCGCGCTGATGGGCGTCATCCTCGTCACGAGCCGCTCCTTCTCGGACGGCGACCTCGACCTGGTCGGGCGCGCCGCGCAGGCCGGACACCGCATCCTCCGCGGGCCGGCCCATCACGACCTCGACGAGCTGCGCGTGCTGCTGCACGGTGCCGACGCCTGGATCGCCGGCACCGGACCGGTCACCGACGCGCACCTCGCTGCCGGCCCGAAGCTCAAGGTCGTGGCGCGCTACGGGGTCGGCACCGAGGCGGTGGACCTCGCGGCGGCGCGCGACCGCGGCATCCCGGTCACGAACACCCCCGGCGCGAACGCGGATGCGGTCGCCGACCACGCGGTCGGCCTCATGCTCGCCGCCCTGCGCACCATCCCGGACGGCGACCGCCGCGTGCGGACCGGCGACTGGAGCGTGCGCCGCGGACGGGAGCTCGGCGCCGCGACCGTCGGCATCGTCGGCTTCGGGCGGATCGGCCAAGGGGTCGCGCGGCGACTGAGCGGGTTCGGCCCGCGGCTGCTCGCCTCCGACCCGTTCCTCCCCGCCGACCTCGTGCGGGACCACGGCGCCGACCCCCTCGGCCTCGATGACCTGTTCCGCACCGCCGACGTGATCACCCTGCACGCCCCCGGCGGTCAGCGCCTCGTCGACGCCGAGCGCCTCGCCGTGATGCGACCCGGCACCGTACTCGTCAACACGGCCCGCGGCGACCTCGTGGACGAGCAGGCCGTGGCGGACGCGCTGCGTGACGGCACCCTCGCCGGGTACGCCGCCGACACTCTCGACGGCGACACCGCCGCGCACGACAGTCCCCTGCTCGACCCGGCTCTCGCCGACCGCGTCATCGTCACCCCGCACCTCGGTGCCCAGACCACCCAGGCCGTCGACAACATGGGAGAGCTGTCGCTCGCGGATGTGCTCGCCGTCCTCCGCGGCGCCGACCCCGCCCACCCCGTGCCCCTGCCCGCGTCCGCTCCCGAGGAGAACCGATGACCACCGCCGCGACGTCCGCCGCACCGTCAGCCCCCGCCACCGCCGACTACATGGGCTTCGTCGGCGTCACCACCGCCTCGTCGTCGATCATGAAGGTGTTCCCGCTGTGGGCCGACATCCTCGGCCTCCCCACCCGGACCCTCGTCGGCCACGACCTGCCGATGGATGCCGACCCCGCGCAGTACCGCGCCATGGTCGAGCAGATCCGCGACGACCCGCACCACCGCGGCGCGCTGGTCACCACGCACAAGATGAACGTGTACGCGGCGGCGTCCGACCTGTTCGACGAGCTCGATCCGTTCGCCGTGTCCTGCGCCGAGATCTCCAGCATCGCCAAGCGCGGGTCCACGCTGTCCGGCCGCGCGAAGGACCCGATCACGGTCGACCTGGCGCTGCGCGACTTCCTCCCCGCCGACCACTTCGCGCGCACCGGGGCCGAGGTCGTCATCCTGGGTGCGGGCGGATCGGGCACCGCGCTGAGCTGGGCCCTCGCCGAGCGGGAGGATGCCCCGGCCCTCATCACCGTCACCGCGCGCACGCAGGACAAGCTCGACCACCTCCGCGAGGTGCACCGCCAGCACGGCACCCCCGAGGGACTGCTCCGCTACGTCGTCACCGAGACGCCGGAGGAGGCTGATGCCCTGGTCGCCGCCGCGCCCGCGGGATCGGTCATCGCGAACGCCACCGGGCTCGGCAAGGACCGCCCGGGCTCCCCGCTGACCGACGCCGTCGTGTTCCCCGAGGGCGCGTACGCGTGGGAGTTCAACTACCGTGGCTCCCTGGAGTTCCTGCACCAGGCCGAGGCACAGGAGGACGACCGCGGCCTGCACGTGGTCGACGGCTGGCGGTACTTCATCCACGGCTGGTCGCAGGTCGTGGCGGACGTGTTCGACCTCGACCTCACGCCGGAGACCGTCGAGCGCCTCGCGGAGGCCGCGGAGTCGGTGCGCTGATGCCCGCCGTGCGGACCGTCCTCGGCGACCTCGACCCGTCGCGGCTCGGGCGCGTGGACTACCACGAGCACCTCTTCCAGGTGTCGCCGCTGCTGGTCGGGGACGAGCTCGACGACGAGGCCGCGTCCGGCGAGGAGGCCGGTCTGCTGCGGGCGAGCGGCTTCGAGGCCATGGTCGACGCCACCCCGTTCGGCCTCGGTCGCGACCCGGCCGCCGTCGCCCGCATCAGCGCCGCGACCGGACTGCACGTGGTCGCCACGACGGGCCGGCACCGTGAGGCCCACTACGGCCCCGACCACCCGATGCAGGTGTGGGGCGCGGACCGCCTCGCCGCCCTGTTCGTGTCCGACCTCACGCGGGGGATGCCGGCGGACGACACCGCGGTGTTCGAGACGCCCGACGTGCCTCTCGCCGCGGGTCCCGACGGGCAGCCCGTCCGCGCCGGCATGCTCAAGGGCGGGGCCGACTACTGGCGCCTCAGTCCGTTCGAGCGCACGACCCTCGTCGCCGTGGCTCAGGCGCACCGCGAGACCGGAGCCCCCGTCATGGTGCATCTGGAGTTCGGCACCGCGGCCCACGAGGCCCTCGACCTGCTGGCGGCCGAGGGGGTGCCGGCGGATCGCGTCGTGCTGGCCCACGCCGACCGCGACCCCGATCCCGGTCTGCACGTCGCGTTGGCCGAGCGCGGCGCCCACCTCGGGTACGACGGCTTCGCCCGCCCGCGCACCCGCTCCGACGCCGAGCTGCTGGCCCTCACGGTCGCCGTGGTGGAGCGGGGTGCCGGTGACCGGATCCTGCTCGGGGGCGACGTCGCCCGGCGCACCCGGTACATCGCCTACGGCGGCATGCCGGGTCTCGCCTACCTCGGCGACCGTTACCTTCCCCGGCTCCGCGAGGCCGTGGGTGACGACGCCGTGCACCGGATGCTCGTGACCACGCCGGCGCGCTTCCTGGCCCTCCACTCCTGACCACCCGAACCCGAGGAGTCGTCATGCCCGAACCCACCGTCCTCCACGCCGTCTTCACCGTGCAGCCCGGAGCCGCCGACCGGGTCGCCGCGCTGCTGCGGGACTTCGCCGAGGTCGTCCGCGCCGAGGAGGGCAACATCGTCTTCGAGGCCCACCGCCTCGTCGACGACCCGGACCGCTTCTTCGTCTACGAGGTCTACCGCGACGAGGACGCCTTCCAGGCCCACCTCCACGCACCCGCCGGCGTCCCCTTCAACGCCGCCCTGCAGGAGCTCATCGTCGAGCCCACTTCGATCCTCACGTTCCTCCGCCCCCTCTGACCCCACCCTCCCTCCGTCTCCCCCTCCCCGTTTCACCTGCACGACCTCGCGACGCCCGCACGCCCGTTCCGGCCTCCCCGTCGTGCCCTCGTCCCCCCCCCGTCGTGCATCCGTCCCTCGTCGTGCCTCGTCCCCCGGGGACGGTCCCCTCGGGCTGACCCCCCCGGCCCGAACGACTCCACTCGGCCCTCCGGTTTCACCTGCACACCCCTACCACGACTGCACGACCGATCCGCCCCTCCGGCCACACATCGGTCCCCGCGTCGTGCATCCGTCTCACAGTCGTGGATCCGTCCCTCGGGCTGACCGTCCCCCGTGCCGAACGACTCCACTCGGCCATCCGGTTTCACCTGCACGCCCCTGTCACGACTGCACGACCGAACTACCCATCCGGCCACGCATCGGTCCCCACGTCGTGCATCCGTCCCATCCACGGCCCAGCCCCAGACCCTCCCCGGACCTAGACCCCAGACCCACCCGGCTCCGGACCCGGTTCGTCTGCACGACCCCGATACGGGTGCACGAGGAAACCGGGGATCCGGTCGTGCAGTCGCCCCGGGATCGTGCAGCCGGACCACGGACCCACGGACCACGGACCCACGGACCACGGACCGGAACCGAAGTTCCCCGGACACGACGAAGCCCCCCGCCCGAAGGCGAGGGGCTCCGTCGTGCGGGTCACTCGTAGAGGACCGCGGCGATCTTGTCGTCCTCGATGTTGTTCTTGTCGTACCAGTAGGAACCGGTGTCGTAGAACTCCTCGACGTCGTCGCCGTTGGCCGCGTCGTAGGCCGCCTGCACGACCTGGGCGCCGATGCCGATCGGGTCCTGCGTGATGGCGCCGGCCATGGTGCCGTCCTTGATGGCATTGATCTGGGCCGCACCGGAGTCGAAGCCGACGATGGTGATCTTGCCCTTCTCGAGGCCGAGCTCGTTCACGGCGTTCACGACGCCGATGGCCGAGCCCTCGTTAGTCCCGTAGATGCCCTTGAGGTCGGGGTGGGCCGCGATGAGCGTCTTGGCGATGTCGGCCGACTTCAGGTGGTCGCCGTCACCGTACTGGATGTCGACGATCTCGATGTCGGGGTAGTCCGCCTCGATCTTCTCGACGAAGCCGTCGCGACGCTCGACACCGGTCGAGTTGATCTGCGAGTGGCCGACGATGGCGACCTCGCCCTCGCCGCCGATCAGCTCGGCCATGTGCTCGGCCGCCAGCGCGCCGGCGACCTTGCTGTCCGTCGCGGAGAGGCTGAGTCCGACGTCGCCGTTGCACGGGGCGTCGAAGTAGACGACGGGGATGTCCTTCGACTTCGCCTGCTCGAGCGGGGCGACGCACGCCTCGGGGTCGAGGGCGGCGTAGGCGATGGCGTCCGGGTTCTTGTCGATCGCAGCGGTCAGCATCTCGAGCTGCTGCGCGATCTCCGTCTCGGCGGCCGGGCCCTCGAAGGTGATCTTGACGCCCAGCTCCTGGGCCTTCTCCTCCGCGCCCTTCTTGACGGCCTGCCAGAACTGGTGCTGGAAGCCCTTCGAGACCATGGCGATGTACATCTCGCCGTCGCCGCTGCCGGTGTCGCCGCCCGAGCCCTCTTCGATCACGTCGCCGCCGCCGGCACAGCCGGCGAACACGAGCGCGGATGCGGCCACGAGTGCCGCGAATGCGGTCTTCTTGCCGAATTTCATGGAAACTCCGTTGTTCTGTGTGGGTGCCGGCCAGGACCGGCGGGTGGACATTCGTGGTGCCTGTGCGGAGGGTTCCGCGGGGTCCGGCCGGAGCCGGGGACGGCGGCGGGCACGGGTTTCGCCGCCGCCGTGTCTCAGGTCCGCTGGCGGTTGCGCAGCGAGTCGAGGAAGACGGCCAGCAGGACGACGACGCCGACGACGATGTTCTGCCACTCGGGCTGGATCGACATGATCCGGAGGCCGTTGACGAGGACGCTCATGATGAGCGCACCGATCACGGTGCCGAGGATCGAGCCGCGGCCGCCGAGCAGCGAGGTGCCGCCGATGATCACGGCCGCGATGGCCTGCAGCTCGTAGCCGGTGCCGATCTGCGGCTGGGCCGAGTCGAGGCGGGCGGCGATCACGATGCCCGCGATGCCGGTGAAGGCGCCGGCGAACATGTAGATGAGGATCGTCCAGCGGCGGGTGTTGACGCCGGAGAGGCGCGTGGCCTCCTCGTTCGATCCGATCGCGAAGGTGTACCGGCCGAGCAGCGTCTTCGACAGCACGAGCCAGGCGACGATCGCGAGGGCCGCGGTGATGAGCACCGCGTTCGGGATGCCGGGGATGAGCACGCCGAGCGCGATCTTCTTGAAGTCGGGAGCCGAGGTCGAGAAGTAGATCGGCGCGACGTTCGAGATCACGAGGGCGAGGCCGCCCGCGATCATCATCATGGCCAGGGTCGCGATGAACGGAGGCAGTCGCAGGAACGTGATGTTGACGCCGTTCACCAGCCCCATGAGCACACCGGTCGCGATGCCGCCGAGCACGCCCACCCACACCGGCAGGCCGAGGTTGGTGATGAGGACACCCGTCATCACCGCGCAGAGCGCCATGCCGGTGCCGATCGACAGGTCGATGCCGCCCGTGATGATGACGAACGTCGTGCCGAGGGCGAGGATGCCGATGACCGCGGTCGACAGCAGCACCGTGGCGATGTTGCTGAAGGTGAAGAAGTTCGGGCTGGCGATCGAGAAGAAGATGACCAGGACGATCAGGGTGCCGAACGCGAGCGACTGCTGGAACTGCCGCTTGAGGAACCCGGCGACGTCGCGCTTGTCGGTGTCCTCGTTGACGGCCGTCTGGATGATCGTCGTCGTCGACGATCCGGACTGCTGTGGGGTGCTCATCAGTCTTCCTCCCCGTGGGCTGCGAGTTGCATGATCTTCTCCTGGCTGGCTTCCTCGTTGCGGAGCGTCCCGGTGATGCGACCGTTCGCGAACACGGCGATGCGGTTCGCGACCCGGAGGATCTCGGGGAGCTCCGACGAGATGACGATGATGGACTTGCCCGCGTCGGCGAGCTGCTGCATGAGGCGGTAGATCTCCTCCTTCGCGCCGACGTCGATGCCTCGCGTCGGCTCGTCGAAGATGAGGATGTCGCAGTCGCGCATCAGCCACCGGGCGATGACGACCTTCTGCTGGTTCCCTCCGGAGAGGAGCTTGACGACCTGGTTGACCGAGGGGGTCTTCACCCGCAGCTGCTGGACGTACTCCTTGGTGCGGTTCTTGGCCTTGCTGTCGCCCATCCACCCGATGCCGTTGGCGTAGGAGCCGAGCGACGCGAGCACGGTGTTGAAGGTGACGTCCTGCTCCAGCATGAGGCCGAGCAGCTTGCGGTCCTCGGAGAGGTAGCCGACGCCGTGCTTGACCGCGTCCGCGGGCTGCGCGATGCGGACGGTGCGCCCGCCGATCGTGATCGTGCCGCCGTCGCGGTGGTCCGCGCCGATGACGGCACGGGCGGTCTCGGTGCGGCCGGCGCCCATGAGGCCGGCGAATCCGAGGATCTCGCCCTTGTGCAGCTGGAACGACACGTCCTTGAGGAGCTTCCGCGTGGAGAGCCCCTGCACGTCGAGCACGATCGGGTCGTTGAGGTGCTCCCGCGCCTGCGGGCGGGTGCCCTCGTCGATCACGCGGCCGACCATCATCTCGATGATCGTCGGAATCGTGATCTCGGACTTGTCGAGTGATCCGATGTATGTGCCGTCGCGGAGCACGGTCACCCGGTCCGCCAGGCGGCGCAGCTCGTCCATGCGGTGCGAGATGTACACGATGCCGGTACCGCGGGCCTTGAGCTGCTCGATGAGGACGAAGAGGGTCTCGACCTCGCTGTCGGTGAGGGCCGACGTCGGCTCGTCCATGATGAGGACCTTGGCGTTGAAGGACAGCGCCTTGGCGATCTCGACCATCTGCTGCTCGGCCACCGTCAGCTCGCCCACGCGCTGGCGGGGGTCGAGGTGGATGTCGAGGCGCTGCAGCAGCTCGGCCGTCTGCCGGTTGAGCTTCCGCTCCGACAGGAACGGACCCGTCGTGGGTTCGCGGCCGACGTAGATGTTCTGCGCGACCGTGAGGTCGGGCATCAGGTTGAGCTCCTGGTGGATGATCGTGATCCCCAGCTCCTGCGCCTGCAGCGGGCTGGTGAGCTCGACCTCCTGCCCCTCGAACGTGATCGTGCCCTCGTCCTTGGTGTAGATCCCGGAGAGGATCTTCATCAGGGTGGACTTGCCGGCACCGTTCTCACCCACGAGCACGAGCACCTCGCCGGCGCGCACCTCGAGATGCACGTCCTTCAGCGCCTGGACACCGGGGAATCCCTTGCTGATCCCCTCGACCCTCAGGATGGGTCCACTCATGCGCTCACCTGCTTCCTTGAAGGTTCTGTCGCGATTGCGGCGGACCGTTCCGCCGTAAACATCGGATCAATTCTGCGACCTGCACCCGGGTCAGTGCAAGTTGTATCTAAATGTATCTAACGATCGGCGGCGAGGGAAGACCTGTAATAACATCTTGATCTCGAACCGCCGCCCGGAGGTCAGTGGAGGCGGATCGAGTCCACCGCGACGAGCTTGTCGCGGATGTAGGCGTTCGCGTGCGCACCCAGCTCGTGGTTGTCGGTCCAGAGGTTGCGCCAGATGCCGAGCATGCGGCTGAGGTCGGGCGCCACCACCGCCGAGGAGAACGACTCAAACACGATGGGGCCGTCGTAGCCGATGCGCCCGAGCGCCTTGAAGAACGTGTCGAAGTCGACCGTCCCGGTGCCGAGATAGCCGCGGTGGCTCTCGCCGATGTGCACGTACCGCAGGGCGGGAGCCGCATCGAGCACCGGCGCGAACATATCCGACTCCTCGATGTTCATGTGGTACGTGTCCAGGTGGATCCCGAGGTTCGGGCGGTCGACCTCGCCGAGGTACGCCAGCGCCTGCCGTGCGGTGTTCAGCACGTTGGTCTCGTAGCGGTTGACGACCTCGAGCGAGACCGAGACCCCCCGCTCGGCGGCATGGTCGGCCACCCGGGCGATCGTGCGACGGCTCGATGCGAGACCCTCGGGCGTGACCGGATCCATGTACTTCTTCATCGCGCTGTAGATCACCCCGCAGAAGTGCGTACCGCCGAGCTCGGCGAGCACGTCGATCGCGCGGAGCAGGAGCGCCTCGCCCGCGGCGACCACGACAGGGTCACTGCTCGTGATGTCGGTCTCGTTGGAGAGCCCGAGCGAGGCGCTGACCGCGAGTCCGTGCTCCGCGAGGGCGGCCCGGGCGGCGGCGACGTCGAACGAGAACGGGTCCATCAGCGGGAACTCGATGAGGTCGAAGCCCGCCTGCTTAGTCTTCTCGACCGCGAGCCGGATGCCGTCCGCGTCGAAGGTCCCCGTCCAGACGAGTCCGTGGCAGCCGATGTTCATGAGCGCTCCTCCGGCGGGTGTCCGGCACCGTCGCCGCGCGGACTTGGCACGTTACAAGCCCCGTGTGCGAGTCACGCTACGTCGCCATCCGTCGGGGTGTCAAGAACTTTCTTGGCACGTTACAACTGGTCCGCTAGCCTGGGCCTCATCCGGCCGCGCCTGCGGTCCATCGCCGAAGGAGGCCCATGTCCGCGAGCGTGAAGGATGTCGCGGCTCTCGCGGGGGTCTCGGCATCGACCGTGTCGAACTACCTCAACCACCCGCACGTCCTCGGGGCCGCCAGCCGGGAGCGGGTGCGGGCGGCGATCGCCGAGCTCGGCTTCGTGCCGAACGAGTCGGCCCGCCAACTCCGCGCAGGATCGAGCAAGGCCCTCGCCCTCATCCTCCTCGACGCCTGGCTGCCCTACTTCAACGACCTGTCCCGCGGCGTCGACGACGTGGCCCGTGAGGGCGGCTGGTCGCTCTTCTTCAGCGACAGCGCCCGCGATGCCGCTCGCGAAGAGCAGAACATCGACATGTTCGAGGCCCACCGGGTGCAGGGCATCGTGATCTACCCACGCGGCGATGTCGTGCCACGGCTGGAACAGCTCGCTACCCGCGGGATCCGCTCGGTGGTCGTCGGCCCCATCCGGGATTCGCCTTCCGTCGCCGCGGTCACCTTCGACGACCGCGGCGGCGGACGCCTGGCCGGGGAGCACCTGCTCTCCCTCGGCCGTCGCCGCATCCTGTTCCTCGGAGCCCCGACGGTGAGCCAGTCGAACGATCGTCTCGCCGGGCTGCGCGACGCGGTGGCGGGGACCGACGCCCGCGTCTCCGTCCTCGACGTCGAGCATCTCACGACCGAAGACGGCCTCCGGGCCGGGGCGCACCTGGCGGAGCTTCCCGCGGAGGAGCGCCCGGACGCGGTCTTCGCCGCGAACGACGGGGTGGCCCTCGGTGTGCTGACGCAGTTGCTCCGCCACGGCATCCGGGTGCCGGAGGAGATCGCCCTCGTCGGGTTCGACGACGTGGCCGCCGCACACCAGGGCGTGGTGCCGCTGACGAGCGTCCGGCAGCCCGGCTACGAGATCGGTCGCGCCGCCGGGGCCGCGCTGCTGCAGCTCCTCGCCGATCCGACCGCCGCGCCTCCGGCGCCCACGCCGTTCCCCGCCGAGCTCATCGTGCGGGAGTCGACCGTCGGGCGCTGAACCCCGGGTCAGGCCGAGGGGTGGCCGACCACGCCCTTTCGGAGGAGCGCGTTGCCGTACTTCCGCGTCTCTCCCGTGCGCACCGTCAGATACGCCTCCTTCGCCACCTCGTAGTACGCGAAGCGCTCGACGAAGCGCGTGGTGTCGAGTTCCGTGCCGGCGGCGGCCATGAGTTCGCGCTGCACGTCCAGCACCTCGCCGTCGGCAGAGGTCATCAGATCGATGCCCGGCGCGTCGTCGAGCGGCAGCACGCTGCGGATGGCCGCGACGACCTCGGGCGTGGTGGTGCCGGGAAGATCGACCACGCGCGCCCCGAGACCCCAGGCCGGGAAGTGCGCGTCGGCGACGACCACGGCGTCAGAGTGCCCCATCCGGTCGAGATGCAGCAGCAGCTCCCCGGTCAGCAGCGGGTGGATTCCTTCGAGCACGGCGGCTCCTCTCGGTGGATGGAGGTCAGGAGGCGGGGATCAGGCCCTCGGCCGCGAGGTTCTCCCACAGGGCCGACGGGATCTCCCGGGCAGCGTACTCCGCGTTCTGCCGGAGCTGCGCCGGGCGACTGCCGCCGACCACCACGGAGCGCACCACGTCGGACTGGAGCGGGAACCGGATCGCCGCGGCCGGCAGGGGCACGTCGTGATCGGCGCACACCGCAGCGATGCGCACGAGGCGGTCCCACAGCTCGTCGGGGAGCTGTCCGTACTCGTACCGGCCGTCCCTCCGCGGCTCGTTCGCCGCGAGGAGTCCGGAGTTGAACACGGACGCCGCGACGATCCCCGTCCCGGTCTCGCGGCACGCGGGCAGCACGTCGACCGCGGCGGGCTGCTCCAGCAGCGTGTACCGACCGGCCACCATCACGAGGTCGAGGTCGGCGGAGCGCACGGATGCCGCGAGGGCGTCCGACACCATCGACCCGATGCCGATCGCGGTCACCTCGCCGTCCGCGCGCAGCTGCTCCAGGGCAGGAAGAGCCTCGGCGAGCGCGAGGTCGAGGTCGTGCCGCTCCGGGTCGTGCAGATAGAGAAGGTCGATGCGCTCGATGCCGAGCCGCTCGCGGGACTCGTCCAGGCTCGTCCGGATGCCGTCCGCCGAGAAATCCCACACGCGCTGGAGGTCGTCCGGCACGTGGAAGTCGTTCGCGGTGTCGAGGCCGCCGGCGTGGTCGGGGTTCGGGCGCAGCAGCCGGCCGACCTTGGTCGAGAGCACGTACTCGTCCCGCGGCTTGGTCTGCAGGAAGGCACCCAGACGACGCTCGGAGAGCCCGAGGCCGTAGTGCGGAGCGGTGTCGTAGAAGCGGATGCCGCTCTCCCACGCCGCGTCCAGCACCGCCCACGCGTCGTCGTCGGACAGCTCACGGAAGAGGTTGCCGACGTTCGCGGCACCGTAGCCGAGCGTCGGGACGGTCAGGCGGTCAGGCGTGGACATGCGCACCCGTCCAGGTGTACTCCGCGATGCTGTCGGCCTTCATCTCCATACCCGTGCCCGGTGCGGTGGGAGCCATGTAGGAACCGCCCTGGATGTCGGTCGGCACGACGAAGTGCTCGTGCAGGTGGTCGACGAACTCGATCAGGCGGCCCTCGCGGGTGCCGGAGACGGCGACGAAATCGAACATCGACAGGTGCTGCACGGCCTCGCACAGCCCGACGCCGCCGGCATGCGGGCACACCGGCACGTCAAACTTCGCCGCGAGCAGCAGGTTGGCGATGTTCTCGTTGACTCCCGCGACGCGGACGGCGTCGATCTGCATGACCGAGATCGCGTCGGCCTGCAGGAGCTGCTTGAAGATCATCCGGTTCTGCGCGTGCTCACCGGTGGCAACCCGGATGGGCGCGACGCCGCGGGCGATCTCGGCGTGGCCGAGGATGTCGTCGGGGCTCGTGGGCTCCTCGATCCAGGCGGGGTCGAACTCGGCGAGCGCGTTCACCCATTCGATCGCCTCGGACACCTCCCAGCGCTGGTTCGCGTCGATCGCGATGGGGAAGTCCGGGCCGCACACCTCGCGCGCCTTGCGGAAGCGGCGGATGTCGTCGTCGAGGTCGGCACCGACCTTGAGCTTGATCTGCGTGAAGCCGTCGGCCATGGCCTCGCGGGCGAGGCGCTCGAGCTTCTCGTCGGAGTAGCCGAGCCAGCCGGGGCTGGTCGTGTAGCCGGGGTAGCCGGTGGCGAGGAGCTGCTGCTCGCGCTCGGCCCGGCCGGGCTCCGCCGCGCGCAGGATCTCCAGCGCCTCCTCGCGGGTGAGGGCGTTGGTGAGGTAGCGGAAGTCGACGAGATCGACGAGCTCCTCCGGGGTCATCCGGGCGAGCAGCTGCCAGAGCGGCAGGCCCGCGCGCTTGGCCTTGATGTCCCACAGCGCGTTGACGACCGCGCCGATGGCCATGTGCATGACGCCCTTCTCCGGGCCCAGCCAGCGGAGCTGCGAGTCGCCGATGATCTCGCGGAACGTGCCGCCCATGTCGTCGAGCAGCGGCTCGATCTCACGCCCGACGAGGTGCCCGGCGAGCGCGTCGATGGCGGCGACCTGCACGTCGTTGCCGCGGCCGATCGTGAAGACGAAGGCGTGCCCCTCGATGCCGTCGCCGGCGTCCGTGCGGACGATGACGTACGCGGCGGAGTAGTCGGGGTCCGGGTTCATCGCGTCGGAGCCGTCCAGGCTCAGCGACGTGGGGAAGCGGATGTCGGTGGTGTCGAGGGCGACGATACGGCTCACGGGGTTCCTCTCCATGCGCGGGTCATTCTTCCGCGCGGATCTCTTGGAGTGTAAACATCCGATGTCTATACTGTCAACGAGACCGGCCGCTGAGCAGCGGCCTCCCGAACGATCAGGAGAATCATGAAGTTCGCGCGGCTCGGCACCCCGGGGGCGGAGATCCCCGTCCTCCTGGAGGGTGACCGCTACCTCGACCTCCGCCCGGTGACATCCGATGTCAACGGCGACTTCCTTGCGGGAGACTTCGTCGCCCGCGTCGCCGCCGCCCGCGACGCCGGGGAGCTCTCCGAGCTGCCGGACGCCGCGACGATGCGCATCGGCGCCCCGATCGCCCGCCCGAGCGCGGTGATCTGCATCGGGATGAACTACGCCGCCCACGCCGCGGAGTCGGGGTCGGAGCCGCCGACCATCCCCATCATCTTCCTCAAGACCCCCAACACCGTCGTCGGCCCGAACGACACCGTGACGATCCCGCGCGGGAGCGAGAAGACCGACTGGGAGGTCGAGCTCGGCATCGTCATCGGCACACGCACGGCCTACCTCGACTCCCCGGAGGAGTCGATGGCGCACGTCGCCGGCTTCGTCGCCGCGAACGACGTGTCGGAGCGCGACTTCCAGATGGCGGTCTCCGGCGGGCAGTGGTCGAAGGGCAAGATCGCCTTCGGCTTCAACCCCACAGGTCCGTGGCTGGTCACGCCGGACGAGGTCGACCACCAGGCGCTCGGCCTCCGCAGCTTCGTGAACGGCGAGCCGCGACAGGACTCGAACACGAGCGACATGATCTTCACGGTCGAGCAGATCGTGCACCACCTGTCGCAGTACGTGACGCTCGAGCCCGGTGATCTGATCCTCACCGGCACCCCGCAGGGCGTGGCCCTGTCCGGCAAGTACCCCTACCTGGCGGCGGGCGACGTGGTCGAGATCGAGATCGACGGCCTCGGCCGCCAGCGCCAGGACTTCATCGCATGGGAGGCAGAGAAGTGACCCTTCGACAGGCTCAGGGACCCGACGGCGGCACGGAAGGACTCGTGGCCATCGTCACCGGTGGCGCCTCCGGCATCGGCGCGGCGATCGCCGACCGTCTGCACGCGGACGGCGTCACCGTCGCGGTCCTCGACCGCGACACCACCCACGCCGACGAGCGCTTCGCCGCGTTCACCGCCGACGTCTCCGACCGCGCGAGCGTGGACGCCGCCGTCGCCGCCGTCGCCGAGCGCTTCGGCCGCATCGACATCGTCGTCAACAACGCCGGCATCGGCGCACAGGGCGACATCGCCGCGAACGACGACGACGAGTGGGCCCGCGTCCTCTCCATCAACGTCACCGGCATCGCACGGGTGACGTCGGCGGCACTGCCCTGGCTGCGGAAGTCCCCGGCCGCCGCGGTGTGCAACACGGCCTCGATCGCCTCGACCACCGGGCTCCCGCAGCGGGCCCTTTACTCCGCGTCGAAGGGCGCCGTGTCGGCTCTGACCCGCGCGATGGCCGCCGACCACCTGCGCGAGGGCATCCGCGTCAATGCGGTCAACCCCGGCACGGCGGACACGCCCTGGGTCGGACGACTGCTCGACTCCGCGGCCGACCCCGCCGCCGAGCGGGCCGCGTTGGAGGCACGACAGCCCCACGGACGCCTGGTGAGCCCCGACGAGGTCGCCGCCGCGGTGGCCTACCTCGTGAGTCCCGCCGCGGGCTCCACCACGGGCACCTTCATCGAGGTCGACGGGGGGATGGCGCAGCTCCGCCTCCGCCCCGAGTGACCCGATCTCCCCGACGGCCCGGTGTCACCCCGCGAGACCCCGGGCCGTCCCCGTCCCGTCCCGCCGTTCCGCCCCCAGCCGGGATCAATTCCGCTCCCCCATCCCGTCCCGCACGCCCCTTTCTCATCCCGCACGCCGCCTCGCCGCGCCGGCGGGATCAGAATCGCTCCTGAAGCCCGCCCCGCACGCCCCGAGGCGCTCTGGAGGGACGACCGTGAGCGGCACGGCACCCATCCGGCCGGGATCAGAAACGGGCCCGGACGGGGCTCCGGAGGTGGCATATCGCACTCCCCCGCGTAAGGGGGCGGGGGGTTAGAGGGAGTAGACGGAGGTGGCGGTGACGTGGAAGAGGGCGTCGTGATCGATGCCGCGGGAGGAGGCCCACGTCGCCACGGCGTCGGCCCAGCGGCTGCGGGCAGACGGCTGATACACCGGCGCACCGTCGGCGGGAGCGTGCGGGCCGTCATGCTCGACGGGGCCGACCGCCGACACGGGCCAGTCGCTCCCCCACATCAGGCGCTCGGGACCGAAGACGTCGGCCGCGGTGTCGAGGAAGGGTTCGAGCTGCGCGAGGCTCCAGTCCCCTCCGGCCTCCGCGGGCAGTCCGGACACCTTGCAGAACACCCCGGGGTGTCGCGCGAGCTCGGCGAGGTCCCGCTCCCACTCCACCGAGGGCGTGCGCGGAGCAGAAGCCGTCCCGACCTCCGGCTTGCCCAGGTGGTCGAGCACGATCCGCAGCTCGGGGATCGCGCCCGACAGTCGTGCGAGGTCCGGGAGCTGCGCGGCACGCACGCACGCGTCGAAGGTCCACCCGTGCGCCGCGACCTCCCGGGCTCCGGTGATGAAGGCCGACGAGAGCATCACGCCGTCCGGCTCCCCCTGCAGGAGGTGACGCACCCCGACCACCAGGGGCTCCGCGGTGAGACTCTCCAGGTGCACCGTGGTGTCGGTACCGCGATCGAGCCGAGCGCCGGCGACGATGCCGACCACCCCGAGCCGCTCCGCCTGCCCGGCCACCCACCGCACCTCCGCGAGGAAGTCATCCTCGATGGTCTCGGCCTGCACGAACACGGCCCGCTCGTCCGTGGCCCGCTCCACCCGCGCACGCTCGAGCTCGTCGGCGCCGAAGCGCCCCGCGAGCGGTCCTTCGAGCCACGTGTACCCGAGGGCTTCCGGGTCCCACAGGTGCAGGTGCGAGTCGAGGATGCGCATGTCCCCATCCTGCCGCAGACATCGGATGTTGTGCGAGGATGAGCGCCATGGCAGTCACGGACGAGGCGATCGAGAAGATCAAGGCGATGATCGTGTCGGGCGAACTGGCCCCCGGCGATCGCCTGCCCCCGGAGAAGGAGCTGTCCGAGCGCCTCGGCCTCTCCCGCAACTCCATGCGCGAGGCGGTCAAGGCACTGGAGGTCATCCGCGTGCTCGACGTACGCCGCGGCGACGGCACCTACGTCACGAGCCTGGAGCCGCACCTGCTGCTGGAGGCGATCGCCTTCGTCGTGGACATGCACGACGACGACTCGATGCTGGAGATGTTCGCCGTCCGCCGGATGCTCGAATCGCAGGCCACCGGTCTCGCGGCGACCCTCGGCACGGAGGAGGCGATCGCGGCCCTGCAGGAGGAGGTAGAGGCCGTCGACGCGTCCGTCGGGATCGAGGAGCTCGTCGACCACGACATCCGCTTCCACCGCGAGATCGTGGGCATGGCGGGCAACGCCTACCTCGCGAGCCTCATCGAGCACCTGAGCAGCCAGACGGTCCGGGCGCGCGTGTGGCGGGGTCTCACGGAGGGCGGCGCCGTGGAGCGCACCCTGTCGGAGCACCGCGCCATCGCCGATGCCATCGCCCAGCGCGACTCGGCGCTGGCGACCTCCCTCGCCACGGCCCACATCGCGGGTGTCGAACGGTGGCTGCGGCAGGCCGCGTCGGCTTGAGCCGTCAGGCCCCGAGGCGCTGCATCGCGGCGTCGAACTCCGCTGCCGAGCTGTCGCTCACCTCGTGGAACAGCAGCTGGTCGAGCACGTCGGGCGCGGCGGTGAAGTAGGGCACCCCGGCTGCGCGCAGCCCCGTGATGTCGTCGGCGGAGCGCAGGGAGGCGGCGAGGACGTTGGAGCCGCTGCCCGCGCACATCTCCTGCATCCGGGCGATGAGCGCGTCGCCGTCCATGCCCGCGTCGCGCATGCGTCCGAGGTAGGGCGCGATGTACTGGGCGCCGATCGAGGCGCACGCGAGCGCCTGCGCGACGGAGTAGACCGCCGTGACGAGGACCGTGGCCCCGTCGCGGACGAGGGCCGAGGCCGCCGCGAAACCCGCTGCGGTCGCGGGCACCTTGACCGCCACCCGGTCGCCGAGCGCGCGGATGCCCTCCGCGTTCCGGAGGAAGGAGTCCGTGTCGCCGCCCCACGTCTGGAAGAAGACCTCCCGTGCTCCCTCGTCCACCCAGCGGGCATAGAGGTCGGGGATCTCCGCGGCCGTCCGCCCGCCGCGCTCGAGGATCGTGGGGTTCGTCGTGACGCCGTGCACCACCCCGGCGGAGAGCAGCCGCGAGACGCGGTCGGTGTCGGCGCTGTCGACGTACAGGCGGGGGGCGATCGCGGTCATCGGGGTCTCCTCGCGGGCAACCTGTCGTTACAGGTGGGGCTTCGGCTAATGTAATGACAGCTCCCGAACCTTGTCAAAGACCGGGAGCCCCGCGCTGTCGAGGAGGATCAGGAGCGAGATGACACCCGCACACCCCGGCGACCGCTCCGGCGTCGTCATCGTCGGCAGCGTGACGGCCGACGTCACGACCTTCTCCCAGCGGCTCCCCGCCCGCGGCGAGACCATCCTCGGCGACGAGTTCACGCTGATGCTCGGCGGCAAGGGCGCGAACCAGGCCGTCGCGGCCGGGCGCTCCGGCGCCCGCACGAGCTTCGTCGGCTGCGTCGGCGACGACCTGTTCCACGACCTCGTGGTGGACGGGCTCACCGCGGCCGGCGTCGACCTCGCGCACCTGCGTACCGTGCCGGGCCCCACCGGCATCGCGCACATCCGCGTCGACGCCTCCGCGCAGAACGACATCGTCATGGTGCCGCTCGCCAACGCCGCCCTCAGCACGGCGCAGATCGACGAGGCCCTCGCGGCTCTCGCCCCGACGACCTCCGTCCTGCTCACCCAGCTCGAAACCCCGTCCGCGCTGACCGCGCACATCACCGCGCGCGGTCGCGAGCACGGGATGACCGTGATCCTCGACCCGGCACCGGCGGCGGAGCTGGCACCGGAGATCTGGCGCAGCATCGACATCGTCACCCCGAACGAGACCGAGGCGTCACTCATCAGCGGCATCGAGGTGACCGACGCCGCCTCCGCCGAGCGCGCCGGGCACTGGTTCCTGGAGCAGGGCGTGGGCGCCGCGGTCATCACCCTGGCCGGGCAGGGGTCGTGCGTCGTCACCACCGAAGGCGCCACCGTCGTCCCGCCGTTCCCCGTGGAGGCGGTCGACACCACCGCCGCGGGCGACGCCTACGCCGGCTACCTCGGTGCCGCGCTCGCGAGCGGAGCGGCCCTCACCGATGCGGTGCGGCTGGCGACCGCCGCGGGCGCCCTCACCGTCACGAAGCAGGGGGCGTCACCGAGCCTCCCCCACCGCGCCGACGTCGAGGCCTTCCTCGCCGCGCGCACCGCGGCCCCCGTCGCGAACTGAACCAGGAGCACACGATGCGCAAGACCTCGACCACGATCAACCCCGCGCTCTCCCGCGTCATCAGCGAGACCGGGCACACCGATCTGATCGTCGTGACGGACGCCGGGCTGCCGATCCCGCCGGGCTCCGAGCGCATCGACCTCGCCTACCGTCCCGGCGCTCCCGCGTTCCTCGACGTGCTCGACACGGTGCTCGCGGAGCTCGTGGTCGAGGGGGCGACGGTGTCGGCCGAGGTCGCCGAGAAGAGTCCGGAGGTGCTCGACGCCCTGCGCGAGCGCTTCGCCGACGCAGGCTTCGAGATCGAGCTCGTCCCGCACGTCGAGTTCAAGGAGCGCACGCACGCCGCCCGTGCCTTCGTGCGCTCGGGGGAGTTCACCCCGTATGCGAACGTGATCCTGCACGCGGGGGTGGCGTACTGATGTCTCTCATCGAGGATGCGATCGACCGCCACAGCGCGGCGCCGATGTACGACCAGCTCCGGCAGCTCATCATCGACGGCATCGCCCGCGACGGTCTGCAGCCGGGCGATCCTCTTCCCGGCGAGCACCGGCTGTGCGAGCGCTACGGCATCTCCCGCACGGTCGTGCGCCAGGCGCTCGCCCAGCTCGAGCACGAGGGACTCGTCGAGCGCGTGAAGGGCAAGGGTACGTTCGTCTCCCGCCCGCGCACGAGCGAGAGTCTCGTGCACACGCTCGTCGGGCTGTACGACGACGTCGAGCGGCGCGGCGGGCACGTGCACAGCGACGTCCTCCGGCACGAGCAGACCGTCGCCGACGAGGAGGTCGCCCTCGCCCTCGAGGTGCCGGTCGGATCGCCGGTGATCGTGCTGGAGCGGCTGCGGCACGTCGACGGCGAGCCCTGGTCGCTCTCGACCACGTGGATGCCGGAGGCGGTGGGAGCGGTGACGCTCGGCGCCGACCTCACCGAGGCGTCGCTGTACCGGCTGCTCGCCGACCACGGCATCATCGCCACGCACGGCGTCCGCTCCGCGGAGGCGACGGTCGCCACGCACGAGCAGGCTCAGCATCTCGGTGTGAGCGCCGGCTCCGCCCTCCTCCGCCTGCGCAGCATCAGCCGCAGTGAGGATGGCCTGCCGATCGAGTACTTCATCGCGTACCACCGCGGCGACCGCTCGCGCTTCGAGTTCCAGCTCCAGCAGGAGCAGTCCCAGGCCTCGCTGATGCACGTGGACGGATCGGGCGGTGCCTCCCCGGCGGGCACGGTGGGCTGACCCCGGCCGGTACGCTCGAGGGCATGAGCGACTGGACCAGCACCGCGATCGCCCTGCTGGAAGCCGATGCCAACCGCAGCGCCGACACGCACCTGCACCTGTTCCCGCTGCCGCCGGAGTGGGGCATCGACCTCTACCTCAAGGACGAGTCGGTGCACCCGACCGGCTCCCTCAAGCACCGCCTCGCGCGCTCCCTCCTCCTGTACGGACTCGTCAACGGGCGCATCCGCGAGGACACGACCCTCGTGGAGTCGTCGAGCGGGTCGACCGCGGTGTCGGAGGCCTACTTCGCCCGGATGCTGGGGCTGAAGTTCATTACGGTCGTGCCCCGATCGACGGTGCAGGAGAAGATCGACCTCATCGAGTTCTACGGCGGCACCTGCCATTTCGTGGATCGCGCGGAGGACATGTCCCCCGAGGCGCAGCGCCTGGCGGCGGACTGCACCGGGCACTACCTCGACCAGTTCACCTACGCGGAGCGTGCGACCGACTGGCGCGGCAACAACAACATCGCCGACAGCGTGTTCGGCCAGCTCGCCCAGGAGCGGCATCCGATCCCCCGCTGGATCGTCACGGGCGCCGGCACCGGGGGCACCAGCGCCACCTTCGGCCGCTACGTGAAGTACCGCCGCCATGACACCAGGATCGCCGTCGTCGACCCCGAGGGCTCGGCCTTCTACGACGGCTGGGCGGGCACGGTCGACCCGCCGGCCGGACACCCGAGCCGCATCGAGGGCATCGGGCGGCCGCGGGTGGAGGCCTCCTTCGTGCCGTCCGTGATCGACGAGATGATCCAGGTGCCGGACGCGGGCTCCATCGCCGCGATCCGGCTCCTTCGCGAGCGCACCCTGCACTGGGCGGGCGGCTCCACCGGCACGAACCTCTACGGCGCGTTCCAGCTCATCGCCCGGATGCGTGCCGCGGGCGAGACCGGCAGCGTCGTGACCCTGATCTGCGACAGCGGTGTGCGGTACGCCGGCACGTACTACTCGGACGAGTGGGTCGCGCAGCAGGGGTGGGACCTCGCCCCGCACCGTGCGCGGCTGGAGCGATTCCTGGAGACCGGGGTCTGGGCGGACTGATCCTCGGGTTACGCTGACCCCATGACCACACTCATCCTCACTGTCGCGGGTGCCGATCGTCCGGGCCTCGTGGCCGCCGTCGCCGATGTCGTCGATGCCCATGGCGGCAACTGGGAGAACAGCTCCCTCGCCGAGCTCGCCGGCACGTTCGCGGGTGTCATCGAGGTGTCCGTGCCGACGGAGCGCACCGGGGAGCTCGAGACCGCGCTCCGGGGGATCCAGGGCCAGGGTCTGCTCACGCTCTCGGTGCTCACCGGCACGCCAGGGCCGTCCGAGGACGAGGAGCAGCTGCTCGTGATGCAGGTGCTCGGCAACGACCGCCCCGGCATCGTGCGCGAGGTCTCGGCGGTGCTGAACGCGCATGCCCTGAGCATCGAGGAGCTCACGACCGAGACCCGGGAGGCCGCGATGGCCGGCGGGCGGCTGTTCGAGGCCTCGGTGATCGCGAAGGTCCCGCCGACGGTCGACCTCGACGCCCTGCGTGCCGACCTGGAGCGCCTCGCGTCCGAGATCCAGGTCGACATCACGCTCGGCTGACTCCGTTCGCCGACCCACCCCCTTCGGTGCCGCCCACCCCCTTCCGGACGTCCGAATAGGGCCGGGGCGCGCGAAAGAGGGTGGCTCGGCCGGGAAACCAGGAGTCAGAGGCCGGAGTACCGCCGCACCCAGTACTCGGTGTAGGCGACGTGGGCGGACGCGGCGGCCGAGGCGGCCACCGGATCCGCGGCGGCGAGGCCGCGGAGGATCGCGCGGTGGCCGGCGTCGGAGTGGATCTTGAGCTCCGCGGCATCCTCCGGGTCGGAGATCCGGTAGGCACGGGAGCGGGAGCGCAGCACGTCGATCAGGCTCGTCAGGGCCTCGTTGCCCGCGACCGACGAGATGGCCATGTGGAACTCGTGGTCGAGGCGGGACTGCGCCTCGAAGTCCGTCGTCGACTCGATCTCCGTGAGCACCGCGTCGAGCGCAGCCACCGTGTCGTCGTCGATGCGGGCCGCGGCGAGCGCCGCCGCGTGCGGCTCGAGCACCCGTCGGAGCTCCGTCAGCTCCAGCACCCCGGCCATCGGCAGCAGTCCGACCGTGAGGGAGAGACTGCCGATGAGGTCAGCCGCGCGGAGCTCGCTGACATAGCTGCCGGAACCGTGCCGCGTCTCCAGCACGCCCAGTGCGGCGAGGGTCCGGATGGCTTCGCGGAGCGACCCGCGCGAGACACCGAGCCGTTCGCACAGCTCCCCCTCGCTCGGCAGCCGGTCGCCGGGGCGCAGGGCGCCGTCGGCGATGAGAGCCCGCAGCCCGTGCAGCGCCGTGTCGAGTGCGCTCATCGTCATCCTCTCTGCCACTCCCCCACCCCTCGTGAAGTCTGTCGGACGCCCCCGGCGTCGCAAACTCGTATGACAACTATGTTTCATCTTCGCGGTTTCGTAGCCAAAACCGAAGGCGTGTGGCAAAGTTGTGCAACAACTCGCCCCCACTCACCGATGAGGTCCGATGCCCGCTCCGCAGTTCCCCGCTCCGCTCACGCTGAACTCCGGCCTGCGAGCGCGCGATGCCTGGCCCCTCGACCCGACGGTGATCCACCTCAACCACGGATCCTTCGGGGCGGTGCCGTCGGTCGTGGTCGCCCATCAGGACGCCCTGCGCCGCCGTGCCGATCTGAGCCCCGTGGAGTGGTTCCCGCGGATCGCGGAGCGGGTGCAGGAGGCGAGGCAGCGGACGGCTCCGTTCGTCGGCGCCCGCGCGGAGGACAGCGTGTTCGTGCCCAACGCCTCCGCCGCGGCCACGGTCGTCTACAACGCCCTCCAGCTCGACAGCGGCGACGAGATCCTCGTGACCGACCAGGGCTACGGGGCCATCACCATGGGCGCCGAGCGTCTCGCCCGCCGGTTCGGCGCCGCCGTCCGCACGGTCGCCCTGCCCCTGCTCGCGGATGACGACGAGATCGTGCAGCTCTTCGCCGACGCCCTCACCCCGCGCGCGCGGCTGCTCGTGGTGGACCAGATCACCTCGCCCACGGCCCGCCTGCTGCCCACCCGCCGCATCGCCGACCTCGCGGCCGAGCGCGGCGTGCGCACCCTCGTCGACGGCGCCCACGCCCCCGGCCTCATCCCGGACGCGGCGGCCGTCGCCGGCGGCGACTGGTGGTTCGGGAATCTGCACAAGTGGCCCTGCGCGCCTCGCGGCTCCGCCCTCCTCGTCACCACCGCCCCCGACCGCGACGAGCTCTGGCCGCTGATCGACTCCTGGGCCGCGCGCGAGCCGTACCCCGAGCGCTTCGACACGCAGGGCACGATCGACGCGACGACGTACCTCGCCACCCCCACCGCGATCGAGTTCATCGAGGCGGAGTTCGGATGGGCGGCCGCCCGCGACGCCATGGCCGCACGGGCCGACGCCGGTGCCGAGCTCATCGCGGAAGCCCTGCGCCGCTTCAGCGACGAGGACCCGCTGACCCCCCTCCCCTCCCCAGTGCCGTCCATGCGACTCATCCGGCTGCCGCTCGGCCTCGGCGCCACCCGCGAGGAGGCCGACGCGCTGCGCATGGACCTCCTCGACGAGGTCGGCGTGGAGACCGCGTTCACGAGCTTCCGGGGCGTCGGCTATTTCCGCCTGTCCGCGCACCTGTACACGGAGGCGTCCGACATCGAGGCGTTCGTCGAGCGCTGCGTCCCCGCGATCCTGCGCCGCGCCGGCATCCGCCCCGCCGACGCCCTCATCCTCCCCTGACCCGCACCACCTCCCGCACGACCCACCCGAACACCACCCACCCCCACCGAGAGGCACATCGTGAAGAACAAGATCTTGACGACCGCAGCCGGAGTCGGCACCGTCGCCGTCCTCGCACTCACCGGCTGCTCCGGAGGCTCCGGCTCGTCCGGCGGCGACGGCAGCGTCACCCTCCAGATGGTCGAGAGCCTGACGAACCCGGCGCGTACCGAGCTGCTCCGCGGACTGCTCGACGAGTTCGAGAAGGACAACCCCGACATCACCGTCACCCTGGTCTCCCCGCCCACCGAGCAGGCCGACCAGAAGATCCAGCAGATGCTGCAGTCCGGCAAGGGCGTCGATGTGCTCGAGGTGCGCGACATCACCGTCGGGCCGTTCGCGAACAACGGCTGGCTCTACGACCTCGGTCCCGATCTGAAGAAGTGGGACGGCTGGGACGCCCTCACCGAGAACGCGCAGTCGGCCTCGGTCGCCGAGGACGGCAAGAGCTACTTCGTCCCCTACGGCTTCTACGGCCTGTCGCTGTTCTACCGCACCGACCTCGTCGAGCAGGCCGGCTTCGACGGCCCGCCGCACAGCTGGAAGGATCTGCTGGAGCAGGCGTCGGCGATCCAGGACCCGTCGAACAACATCTACGGGTACGCGTTCCGCGGCGGTCAGAACGCGAACAGCAACGTCGTCGCCGCGATCGAGGCCTACACGATCGATGGCCTCGACACGGAGGACGCGTTCCTCATGGAGGACGGCTCGACGATCTTCGCCGCCCCCGAGGCGCAGGAGGCGGTCGACGACTACTTCGATCTCTTCAAGGAGGCCTCGCCGCCCTCGGCCGTCTCCTGGGGCTACCCCGAGATGGTCGCCGGATTCACGAACGGCACCACGGCCTTCCTCCTGCAGGACCCGGAGGTCATCGCGACGGTGCAGGACTCCTCGCTGACCGAGGACCAGTGGGACACCGCGCCGCTGCTCGTCGGCCCGTCCGGCAAGGCCGCACAGCCCCTCGCCGTCGCCGGCTGGGGTGTCGCGGAGAACAGCGAGCACAAGGAGGCCGCGGTGAAGCTCGTCGAGTTCCTGTCGTCCGCCGAGCCCGCCACCGAGTTCGCGCAGGCGAACAGCCTCGTTCCGATCATCGCGGCCGCCGCGGACGACGAGTTCTACTCCACCGGCCCCTGGACCAGCTACGTCACCATGACCGAGGACCCGGAGACCTACGTCAACGTGCGTCAGCCGCGCGGCGTGAGCTGGTGGACCGAGTGGATCCAGAAGTCCGACCAGGACGTGCAGAGCGTGCTGTTGGGCAACATGTCCACCAAGGACCTCCTCGCCTCGTGGGACGCGTTCTGGACCGAGAAGTACGCCGCGGAGAAGGGTTGATCCGTGGCCCGCACCATCCGTGAAGGGGGCTCCGTCGGCACCGCCGGCGGGGCCTCCCCGGCATCGCGCCGCCGCCCCTTCCGGGGCCGCACCGCCCTCACGCTGCTGGCCTTCCTCGCGCCCGCGATCGTCTTCGTCTGCTGGTTCACCTACTGGCCGATGCTGCAGGGCGCCCGCATGGCCTTCCACGACTGGAACCTGTGGGACCTGACGTCGACGCCGTTCGTGGGTTTCGACAACTTCCTCGCCGTCTTCCGCGACCCGGCGTTCCCGACCGTGGCGTGGAACTCCGTGCTCTGGGTGGTCGGCTCGCTCGTGCCGCAGCTCGTGATCGGGTTCCTCATCGCGCTCGCTCTGCGCAAGCGGTTCCGCTTCCGCGGCCTCTACCAGGCGCTGGTGTTCTTCCCGTGGGCGGTGTCCGGCTTCCTCATCGGCATGCTGTTCCGCTGGATGTTCAACGCCGAGTTCGGCGTCGTCAACGACCTGCTCATGAAGGCCGGTCTGATCGACGCCCCGCTACCGTGGCTGGCCGACCCGAAGCTCGCGATGTTCGCCGTGATCGTCGCGAACATCTGGTACGGCGTGACCTTCTTCGCGATCATGATCCTTGCCGCACTCCAGTCGGTGCCGGACGAGATGCTGGAGGCGGCGAGCCTCGACGGCGCCGGCAAGGTGCGGCAGCTGTTCTCGATCATCATCCCGTACATCTCGATGACGCTGCTGCTGACGATCCTGCTGCGCGTGATCTGGATCTTCAACTTCCCCGACATCATCTACGCGATGACGAACGGCGGCCCCGCCAACCAGACCCACATCATCACGACGTGGATGATCAACTACACGCAGCAGGGCAACTACGGCATCGCGAGCGCCATCGGGCTCATCGTCGTGGCGTTCCTCATGGTGTTCTGCGCGTTCTACCTGATGGCGATGCGGAGAGTGCAGCGATGACCATCACCTCATCCGTCCGGACCGGATCCTCGGTCACGGAGACCCGTCGCATCACGGTGCCCGACCCGAAGGCCGCCCCGCGCTCCAAGCCCCGCGTCACGGTGGGCGGCGTGGTGCGTGTCGTCGGCCTGGGCCTGTGGCTGCTCATCACGCTGTTCCCGCTGTACTGGATCACGCTCACCGCGTTCAAGTCGCCGGGGACCATCAACCGCTTCCCGATCGAGTACTGGCCGAGCGAGCCCTCGCTGGACAACTTCACGAGCCTGTTCGAGAAGAGCTCGTTCGGGACGTTCCTGGCGAACTCGGCCATCGTGGCGGTGTCGGCCGGCGCGGTGGCGACGCTCATCGCCCTGCTCAGCGCCTACGTGCTGGCACGGTTCGAGTTCCGCGGCAAAGGCACGGTGCTCATCGCGTTCCTGTTGACGCAGATGATCCCGGCGTTCATCGCCCTCGGACCGCTGTACTCGATGATGACCGACCTGGGACTCGTCGACACCAAGCCCGGTCTCATCCTCGTCTACATCGCGATCTGCATCCCGTTCTCCACGGTCATGCTGCGGGGCTTCTTCGAGAACGTCCCCGACGCGCTGGAGGAGGCAGCGATGATCGACGGCTGCTCGCGCCTGGGCGCCCTGTTCCGGGTGCTCGTGCCGGTGATGACCCCTGGCATCATCGCCGCGTTCATCTTCAACTTCGTGAACTGCTGGAACGAGCTGTTCCTGTCGGTCGTGCTGATGAACACCGATGCGAACCGCACCGTGCCCTCGGCGCTGAACGGCTTCATCTCCACGTTCAACATCGACTGGGGCTCCATGAGCGCCGCGGCCGTGCTGACGATCCTCCCGACGATGGTGATGTTCGCCCTCGCCAGCCGCTGGATCGTCCAGGGCCTCACCGCCGGGGCCGTCAAGGAGTAACCCGCCCGAATCGCGCAAATGGTCCCATTCCTTGACGGAATGGGACCATTTGCGCGATTCGAAGGCCTAGACGAGCCGGGACTTCGGCGACACCGAGTACGTGTGCTCGGCGTCGCGGTTTACCGTGTCGCCGAGAGCCTCGTCGATCGCGGTCATGGTGTCGGCGTCGAGCTTCACGCCGGAGGCCTTGACCGTGTCGGCGAGCTGCTCCGGACGGGAGGCGCCGACGAGGGCCGCCGCGACGTTCGGGTTCTGCAGCACCCACGCGATCGCGAGCTGCGGCATCGACAGCCCCGCCTGCTCCGCGATCGGCTTGAGGCGCTGCACCGCGGTGAGGATCTCGTCCTGCAGGAAGCTCTTGATGAAGCCCGCGCCCGAGTTCTGATCCGTGGCCCGCGACCCCTCCGGCACCGGCTGGCCAGGGAGGTACTTCCCGCTCAGCACGCCCTGCGCCATCGGCGACCAGACGATCTGCGAGATGCCGAGCTCCTCCGACGCGGGGACCACCTTGCCCTCGATGACCCGCCACAGCATGGAGTACTGGGGCTGGTTGGAGATGAGCTGGATGCCGAGCTGCTTCGCCAGCGCGTGTCCTTCGCGGAGCTGCTCCGCGGTCCACTCCGAGACGCCGATGTAGAGCGCCTTGCCCTGACGGACCACGTCGGCGAAGGCCTGGAACGTCTCCTCCAGCGGGGTCTCGTAGTCGAAGCGGTGTGCCTGGTAGAGATCGACGTAGTCGGTGCCGAGGCGCTGCAGCGAGCCGTTGATCGACTCCATGATGTGCTTCCGGCTCAGGCCGGTGTCGTTCGGACCCTTGGGGCCGGTCGGGAAGTAGACCTTCGTGAAGATCTCGAGGCTCTCGCGACGCTGGCCCTCCAGAGCCTTGCCGAGCACGACCTCGGCGGCCGTGTTGGCGTAGGTGTCCGCGGTGTCGAACGTGGTGATGCCGGCGTCCAGGGCGGCGTGCACGGTCTTGACCGCGGCGTCGTCCTCGACCTGCGAGGCGTGCGTGACCCAGTTGCCGTACGTGATCTCCGAGACCTTGAGACCGCTGTTACCGAGATAGCGATAGTTGACCATGGACCAACGCTAGTCCCGCCAGCGGACCGGCGGGCCGGATCGACGGTGATCGTCAGGCGGTGGCGGGCGCCGGTCCGCGGCGGCGGGACGTGAGCGCGGCCCCGACCAGCACCCCGACCGCGGCGAGCGCACTGACGGCGTACAGGGGCAGGGCCCACGGGGAGGCATCGGCGCCGCTGATGCCGAAGGTGTCGGCGAGCCCCATGCCCGGGCCGAACGACGCGACGAAGTAGGCCGGAGCCCCGCCCATGAGCAGCGCGAGGAAGGTCATGCCGGCCACCACCGCCGGAGCCCGTGTGAGGAGGCAGACGACGGCCGTCCCGATGGCCAGGCACACCCCCGCACCGAGGATGCCGAGCACGGTCGGCGGCATGAGGCTCTCCCCGGCGTTGGACATCGCGGCCCGGACCTCGTCGAGCGAGAGGTCGCCCGGAGCCGCGGCCAGCGGATTCAGCACGAGGATCTGCACCGCGGCGAGGGCGGCGTACGCGGTGACGGCGAGCACTCCGGCCACGCAGATCCAGAGGGTGGGGCGGGGCACCGGTGTCATGCGGTCACCCTAGGCAGGGCTGCTGAGAGTCTCCCGGTACTCGCGCCAGGCGGCACCCAAGCGGCGCACCCCCTCCGTGAGCACGTCGTCCGGCGCGGTGAACGGCAGGCGCACGTGGTCGTCCGGCGCGGCGGCCGAGACCGCGAAGGCCCCGGTGCCCGCGATCGAGACCCCGTGCGCCGCGGCGACGCGCGCGAGAGCCGATGCGGAGCCCCGAGGCAGCGCCGCCCACAGCGAGAGTCCGCCCCGAGGGGGGTCGTAGGTCCAGTCGGGGAGGTGCGCGGCCATCAGCTCCTGCAGCAGGAGGAGCCGCTGCTGGTGCACGCGGCTGTTGGCGCGGCGGAGCTCCGTCGCGTGGGCGATGAGGTCGAGTGCGAGGAGCTGGCCGGGCACGCTCGTGGACTGGTCGGCGAGCTGCCGGGCGCCGCGGAGCCGCCGGACCAGCACCGGGTCGGCCCGCAGCCACCCGATCCGCAGCCCGGCCCATGCCCACTTCGACACGGATTCGACGACGAGCACCGGGGCGTCCGGCCGCTCCGAGGCGAGCGTGGGCGGCACGACCCCATCGAACGAGATGCCGGCGACGACGCGGTCCTCGATCACGGGGACCCCGTACTGCGCGGCGAGCTCGGCCACCCGGTGGCGCGCCGCCGCGGGAAGTCGCGTCCCCGTCGGGTTCTGGTGGTGCGGGTTGAGCGCGACGAGCACGGGACGCAGCCGGGCCATCGCCTGCTCCAGCGCGTCGACGTCGAGGCCGTCCGCGCCCATCGGCACGCCGTGCACGGTGCCGCCGCGCAGCCCCACGGAGTCGGTCACGCCCGGCCAGGTGATCTCCTCCGCGAGCACGACGTCGCCGGGCTCCACGAGCGCGTTGACGACGAGGCTGATGGCCTGCTGCGCGCCGTGGGTCACGAGGATCTGCTCGGGCGTGGTCGGCGTCCCCTCGGCGCGGTACATGTCGGCGATGAGTTCGCGGAGCGCGGGGAGCCCCGCGGGGTCGGTCTCCGGGAGCAGGGCGAGGTCGAGCCGCGGCTGGTGGTCGCGGATGAGCTGCACACCGAGGTCCGGGATCTGCGGCACCGTGCGGAGCAGATCGATCGCGTTGGGGAGAGCCGAGAACAGCGCCTCGCCGCGGCCGGGACGGCGGTCCGCCGCGGGGGTCGTCCTCGCCCCCGCGACCGTGGTCCCGCTCCCCTGCCGGCGCTCGACGAGGCCCTGCTCGGCGAGGGACGCATAGGCCGACACGACCGTGCCCCGCGAGACCGCGACCGCCGCGGAGAGGGCGCGTTCGGCAGGCAGGCGGTCGGCGGGACGCAGCTCACCCCCGCCGATCAGGGCGGCGATCGCCGCGGCGAGGCGGGTGGAGAGGGTGCCGTCGCCGTGGGCCCAGCGGCCGAGGCGTGCGGCGAGAGCGCCCGCGGCGACCTCACCGCCCTGCACGAGGGGGCCGGGGGCCGATCCGTGGGCCACCGGCGTCGCATTGGCCCTGTCAAGGGTGTCCATGAGAGCCGATCCTGGACCAATGACAGCTTCAACGTCCAGCTTCGGCATCGATCTCGGTCCAATTCAGCGGGATTGGACCATCGGCGAGCTTCTCGCATGGCTCCAGGACGACGCCCGCACGCACGACCCGGCCCTCCGTGAGCCGCTCGCCCGCATCGAGGCCGCCGTGACCGGCACCCCGTGGCCGAGGTCCCCGTCCACGGTGGCCTTGATCCGTTCTCTCGCGACGGCGTCTCGGTCCGGAGGCCTCTCCCGTGTTCGAATCGCCCACTTTGCTCCGAATCCGGCCGGGATGGAGCACAGTGCGCTACTCGAAACGAGTCAGGTGGCCTGAGCCCCGGCGCCGGAGGCGGGAGTGGTGACGATGTCGGCGCGGTCGCGGAAGCCCTCCGCCGTGACCCTGTCCAGCGCGACCTGCTTGCGGATGGCCAGCGCCTTCTCATAGAGGCTCGGGTCGCCGTAGCTCGTGAGCACCTTCACCAGCACCGGCAGCAGCTCGATCATGAAGAACAGCGCCGCGATGAGGATGTGCGCCCAGAGGATCGCGGGCTCCTTCTCGCTCAGGCGGTTGAGGCCGCTGATCTGACTCAGCAGCCCCACCGCCCCGGCGTTGCCCTGCGCCACGGAGTCCGCCCGGGCGTTGTAGGCCGCGAGCGCCTGCTCGTACGTGTCGCGCGCGGCGGGGAGCTCGTCCTTCGCCTGCTGACGGTTCTGCGACTCCGAGGCCGTGGTGTTCTCCTTGGCGGCGCTTCCGGCAGCGGCGAGCTCCTCGTTCGCGGTGCGGAGCTGGGCCGCGAGCGCGTCGTAGGTCTGCTGGGCCTCGGCGAGCTGGGCCTGGGCGGCCTGAGAGCTCGCGCCCTCGCCGTTCACGCCGGTGCAGCCGGGGACGGTGCCCGCACCCTCGCCCGTGAGCTCGCACTGGTACAGCGTCCGCGCCTGGTCGATCACGGCCTGCTGCTCCGTGAGCTTGGCCGTCAGGTCGTCGACCGTGGACTGGGCGGCGGACTCGGTCGCCGACGACGACTCGGTCCCCGCGACGATGCCCGTCGCCGCCTGGTTCTCGAGCGCCGCGACACGCTCGGACGCCGCATCCAGGGCCTTCTTCTCCGGACCGGTCTCGAGCGCCTCCTGGTCGGCCTGCGCCTGGACGATGTTGGTCGCGGCGACCTCGCGCGAGATGTCGTTGTGGAAGATCTGCAGCACGAGCGGCTCCGCGACGACGAAACCGATGATCGCGGCCATGATGACGCGGGGGATCGCCAGGCCGATGAGCTTCCAGACGTTGCGGGTCGACGTCATGGTCGAGGTCAGGAAGCGGTCGAGGTTGAAGATGATGAGCGCCCACACGATCGCGAGCGGGATGGCGAGCCAGACCGCCGCGCGCACGCCCGTCGTGAGGGCGAAGAGCATGGAGATCGCGCTGACGAGGGCGGTGCCGGCGAGCACGAAGAACATCTGCACGAAGCGCGGGGTCTCGCCGGGGACGCGGTCGAGGATCTCGCCCTCGGCCCCGCCGAGGATCGCGAGAGCACGGAGACGCTCGGCGGCGGTGCGACGACGACGCGGCTTCCGGACGCGCGGCGGACGCGCCTTCCGGCCGGGGACGGGCTCCGCGTCGACCGGGGCGTCGGGCGCCGTCACCGGCTCGGGCGTCGGGTCGTCGGACGCGACGTCGGACTGCGCGGACGTGTCGCCGGTCGGCTCGTACTCGCGCAGGAAGTCGAGGTCATCCGTCTCGGCGTTCGGGTCGCCGTCGAGGATGATCCGACCCTGCGAGTCGAAGCGACCCGGGCGGTGGGCGGAATAGGGCATCCCGATAATCTACGAAACTCCGCCTGTGCATACCGTGGAAGATCCCTTGGACGGGCCTTCGAGTCGCGCGAATGGCGGCATCCGGGCCGGATTTGGAGCCAGGTGAGCGATTCGAACCGGGGTCAGGCCATCGCCGCGGCGGCAGCCTCGTCCTCGGTCGTCGCGACGAGCTGTCCGCAGGCGCCGTCGATCTCCTTGCCGCGGGTGTCGCGGAGGGTCGTCGGGATGCCGGCGTCGTTCAGCCGTCGCACGAACTCGTCCGTGACGTCCTTCTCCGACGAGGTCCAGATCGAGCCCGGCGTCGGGTTCAGCGGGATCGGGTTCACGTGCACCCACCCGCGACCGCGCTGGTTGAGCTTGTCCGCCAGCAGGTCGGCCCGCCAGGCGTGGTCGTTCATGTCCTTGATGAGGGCGTACTCGATGGACACGCGGCGCCCGGTCTTGGCGTAGTAGTCGTAGGCCGCGTCGAGCGCCTCGTCGACCTTCCACCGCGAGTTCACGGGGATGAGCTCGTCGCGCAGGTGGTCGTCGGGGGCGTGCAGCGATAGGGCGAACGTGACGGGGATGTTCTCGTCGGCCAGCTTCCTGATCGCGGGCACGAGCCCCACCGTCGACACCGTGATGCCGCGGGCGCTCATGCCGAGACCGTCGGGCTGCGGGGCGACCATGGTGCGCACCGCGTCCATGACGCGCTTGTAGTTGGCCAGCGGCTCCCCCATGCCCATGAAGACGATGTTCGAGACGCGCTCCATGCTGTGGTCGTCGCGCTTCTTGCCGCCCAGCTCGCCGTTCGCGATGGCCCGGTTGGCCCGGACGATCTGCTCGATGATCTCGGCGGTGGACATGTTGCGCGTCAGCCCCGCCTGACCCGTGGCACAGAACGGGCAGTTCATGCCGCAGCCGGCCTGGCTCGACACGCACAGCGTGATGCGGCCGGGGTAGCGCATGAGGACCGACTCGACGAGCGCGCCGTCGTGCAGACGCCAGAGGAACTTGATGGTGTCGCCGCGGTCGGTCTCCAGCCGCCGCACCTCGGTCATGAGGGGCGGGAGCATGCCGGCGACGAGCTCGTCGCGGATGCCGGCGGGGAGGTCCGTCATCTCCGCGGGGTCGGACGTGTAGTGGCGGAAGTAGTGCGTGGCGAGCTGCTTGGCGCGGAACCCGGGGAGTCCGAGCTCCTTCACCTTCTCGATGCGCTCGGCCGGGGTGAGGTCGGCGAGGTGGACCGGCGGCTTGCCGCGCTTCGGGCTCGCGAACTGCAGCAGGGGGCGCCCCTCGGCGTCCTTCTTCTGGGTCCAGCCCTCGGTCGCGGGGCGCACCTGCGGGGCTCGGGTCTCGCGGATCGCCCCCGAACGGGACGACGCGGGCGCAGTCGCGGGGCGCGTCTCGGGTGTGCGGGGGTTCTCGGCCATCCCTCCAGGGTACCGGGATGCGGGTGGGAGGCGGCTGGGCGCGATCCCTGTCGCGCGGGCGCTTCACGGCTACTTGTAATGACAAGTTGCCGTGCGGAAGAATGGGCGCATCCCCTCGATCAAGGAGCAGCATGTCCGACCGTCTCGCCCGCGCCCGCACCACCGGCATCCTCGCCGTCCTCCGCGCCCCGTCGCCGGAGCTGGCTCTGGAGGCGTCCGAGGCGGTCATCCGCGGCGGAATCTCCGGTATCGAGGTGACCTTCTCGACCCCCGACGCGCCGGCCGTGATCCGCGAGCTCATCGCCCGCCACGGAGACGCCGCGTACATCGGCGCCGGCACCGTCACGACGGCGGAGCAGGCGACCCAGGCCGCCGACGCGGGTGCCGCCTTCCTCGTCAGCCCGGGCAGCCTCCCCGACCTCACCCGCGCCATGCTCGACACCGGCCGCGTCGTGATGACCGGCGCGATGACCCCGACGGAGGTCATGGGCGCCCTCGAACTCGGGGTCGACGTCGTGAAGATCTTCCCCGCCTCCCTCGGCGGCCCCTCCTACCTCGGTGCGCTGCGCGGGCCCTTCCCCGACGCCCCGCTCATGCCCACGGGCGGCGTGAAGCCCGACAACCTCGCCGACTGGTTCGCCGCCGGCGCGGTCGCCGTCGGGGCCGGTGGAGACCTCGCGAACGGCACCGCGATCGCGAACGCGGACTGGGCGGACATCGAGGAGCGCGCCGCGCGCTTCGCGGCCGCGCTCGCTGCCACACGGGGCTGAGCCGCCGACCTCCGGGATCATTTGGTATACCGGATGCATGCGGATGCGACGGGTGGCGACGACCGTCGTGCTCGCGGGGGCACTGCTTCTCGCCCCAGCCTGCACCGCTGCACCCTCGTCGCCCCACACGGCACCGATCCCGGAGGTTCCCATGACCGACGCCACGTCCGACCTGCTCGCCGCGGCCGCCGCGGGGGACGCTGACGCCGTCCGCCGCGCGCTCGGCGCGGGCGCCGACATCGAAGCCCGTGGCGACGGCGGCATGACCCCCCTGATCACGGCCACCAAGGCGAACCACGTCGACGCGGCACGGCTCCTGATCGAGGCCGGCGCCGACGTGAACGCGAAGGACGACATCCAGGACTCCGCCTACCTCTACGCCGGCGCCCGCGGGCATGACGGGATCCTGCGGATGACCCTGGCGCACGGAGCGGACCTCCGCAGCACGAACCGCTTCGGCGGCACCGCACTGATCCCCGCGTCCGAGCGCGGCCTGCTGCCGACGGTGGAGATCCTGCTGGAGGCGGGGGTCGATCCGGATCACATCAACAACCTCGGCTGGACCGCCCTGCACGAGGCGATCGTGCTCGGCGACGGCTCCGCCCGCTACGTCGAGGTGGTGCGCGCTCTCCTCGACGGCGGGGCCGACGCGACCATCCGCGACGGCGACGGGGTGCTGCCGGTCGACCTCGCGACCGACCGCGGGTATGACGCCATCGCCGCCGAGCTCCGGCGGTGACAGCGCTCGATCCCTGGGCCTGGGCCGCGCTCGGCGTGGCCGCGGTCGTCATCGGGATCTCGAAGACCGCTCTTCCGGGCGGCAGCATCCTCGCGATCGCCCTGTTCGCCGCGGTCCTCCCCGCACGCACCTCCACGGCCGCGACGCTCCTGCTGCTGATGGTGGGCGACGTGTTCGCACTGCTGGCCTACCGACGGCACGCGCATTGGCCCACGCTGCTGCGCCTCGCACCGGCGGTGGTGGCCGGACTCCTCCTCGGCTTCGCCTTCCTCGCCCTGACCGGAGACGGGGTCGTCCGCCGCGCCATCGGCGTGATCCTGCTGCTCATGATCGCCGTGACGCTGTGGCGGCGATGGCGGCAGGCGCGGGCGGAGCAGGAGGCGGCGGCGCGGGGCGGCGCGCTGCTGGCCGGCGTCTACGGCACGCTCGGCGGCTTCACGACCATGGTGGCCAACGCGGGCGGGCCGGTCATGTCGATGTACTTCCTCGCCACGCGCACGCCCGTCCAGGTGTTCCTGGGCACCTCCGCCTGGTTCTTCGCGATCATCAACGTGATCAAGGTGCCGTTCCTCGCCGGCATCGGGCTGTTCACCGGGCCCGTGCTGCTCACCGATGCGATCCTCGCGCCGCTCGTGGTGCTCGGCGCGCTGCTCGGTCTGCGGGTGGCGCGGCGCCTGGACCAGCGACTCTTCGACCGCATCGTGATCGTGCTGACGATCCTCGGCGCCGTGTATCTGCTGCTCTAGCCCTTCGACAGGCTCAGCCCCTTCGACAGGCTCAGGGCCCTTCGACAGGCTCAGGGACCCACCGTGGGTCGCTGAGCCTGTCGAAGCGCGTCAGTCGAGGAAGATGTCCGGGAACAGCGCGCTGTCCGGAGTCCCCGGCACCGCGGCGTAGCCCGAGAAGTCGGTGACGCCGTTCGCCTCGAGCACGTCCTCCACGATCAGCGACTGTCCCGTGTACGTGCGCGCCGGCTGGGTGAGCACGGCGTAGGCGGCGTCGGCGTAGATGTCAGCCGTCCGGCTCGCGGCCATCACCTTGTCGCCGCCGAGGAGGTTCTGCACCGCGGCCGTCGCGATCGTCGTGCGCGGCCAGAGCGTGTTGGCGGCGATGCCGTCGGCCGCGAACTCCGCCGCGAGCCCGAGCGTGACCATCGTCATCCCGTACTTCGCCAGCGTGTACCCGGTGTGCGCACCGAGCCACTTCGGGGTGGGGTTCAGGGGCGGCGAGAGCGAGAGGATGTGCGGGTTCTCGGCGTCCTTGAGGATGGGCACCGCCGCCCGGGAGAGCATGAAGGTGCCGCGGACGTTCACGTCCTGCATCAGGTCGTACTTCTTCGCGGAGAGGTCGAGCGACCGGGAGAGGTCGATGACGCTGGCGTTGTTGAGGACGATGTCGATCCCGCCGAACTCGCCCTGCGTCTTCATGACGGCCTCGGTGATGTGGTCGTCGTCCCGCACGTCGCCCACGATCGGCAGGGCCTGGCCGCCGGCGGCGCGGATCTGCTCGGCCGCGCTGTGCACCGTGCCCTCGAGCTTCGGGTGCGGGGAGTCGGTCTTGGCGAGCATCGCGATGTTCGCGCCGTCCGCGGCCGCGCGCAGGGCGATCGCGAGGCCGATCCCGCGGCTGCCGCCCGACATGAGGATGGTCTTTCCGGCGAGTGTGCTCATGGTTCTCGTTTCGAATCGCTTGATTGGCTGGATTTCCGGGTCGAATCGGGTCATTCAGGCGATTCGAAGCCGGGAGGGGTCACCGCGGGGCCATGCGGATGGCGCCGTCGAGGCGGATGGTCTCGCCGTTGAGGTAGCCGTTCTCGACGATCTGCTGCACGAGGGCGGCGTACTCGTCGGGGCGTCCGAGGCGAGCGGGGAACGGCACCTGCTGTCCGAGCGAGTCCTGCGCCTCCTGCGGCAGGCCCATGAGCATCGGGGTCTCCATGATGCCCGGGGCGATCGTGCACACGCGGATGGCGTGACGGGCGAGCTCGCGGGCGATCGGCAGGGTCATGGCGTGCACGCCGCCCTTGGACGCCGAGTACGCCGGCTGCCCGATCTGTCCGTCGAACGCGGCGACGCTCGCGGTGTTGACGATGACCCCCCGCTCCTCGTCGTGCAGCTCGTTCGCGGCGATGACGGCGGCGGCCTGGGAGATCACGTTGAATGTGCCGACGAGGTTGATGCGGACGATCCGCTCGAAGTCGGCGAGGACGGCGGGCGTGCCGTCCCGGTCGAGCACCTTGGCGGGCGGGGCGATGCCGGCGCAGTTCACGACCACCCGCAGCGGCGCGGCGGCCTGTGCCGCGGCGACGGCGGCCTTGACCTCGTCGACGCTCGTCACATCCGCGGGCACGAAGAGACCGCCGAGCTCTGCGGCGATCTCCTCCCCCTTCGACGAGGCGAGGTCGATGATCGTGACGTGCGCGCCTGCGGCCGTGAGCCGACGGGCGGTGGCCAGCCCGAGTCCGGAGGCGCCGCCGGTGACGAGGGCACCCTGTCCGCTGATCTGCATCTGATGTTCTCCTTCGAACGTCGTCGTGCGACATGCATGGAACGCAGTCCCAGCCTATGCGGTTCTTGGTGTCACCGCAGGCCCGCCGCGTCGACCCGAGCCTACGACACCGAGGTTCCGGCAGGATGGAGAGGTGAGCATCCCCGCCGCCTCCGTCGAGGTCCCCGCCCCGGTCCGCGAACTCGCCGCCGGGGCCGCGCTGACCCCCGCGTGGCGCAACGCGATCGGCGGCCTGACCTTCCGCACCGACGACGGCCGCTACATCAAATGGGGTCCCCACGATCCCGAGGCGAGCATGCGCGACGAGGCCGAGCGGATGCGCTGGGCCCGCACCTGGACCGCGGTGCCCGAGGTGCTCTCGCAGGGCCAGGACAAGGCACACGAGTGGCTCGTGACGGCGGCCCTCCCCGGCAGCAGTGCCGTGGATCCGCGGTGGGCCGCCTCTCCGGAGGCCGCCGTGCGCGCGGTCGGGCTCGGCCTGCGCCTCCTGCACGATGCGCTCCCCGTCGCGGAGTGCCCGTGGACCTGGAGCCCTGAGGAGCGCATCGCGAACGCCGCCGCCCGTGGCACGCTGGTGCCGACGGACCTGCAGGAGCCCCCGTCGATCGACCGGCTCGTGGTCTGCCACGGCGACGCGTGCCTCCCCAACACCCTGCTCGACGACGACGGCCGTCCGGTGGCCCACGTCGACCTCGCCGCGCTCGGCGTCGCCGACCGGTGGGCCGACATCGCCGTGGCCGCCATGAGCACGCTGTGGAACTTCGGTCCCGGGTGGGAGGACACGCTCATCGCGGCCTACGGCGTCGACCCCGATCCCCCGCGGCTGGAGTACTACCGACGTCTCTGGAACGAGACCTGAGCCGCGCTCACGCCTCGGGATGCGCGTCGCTGAGGAGACTCCCGTCGGGCGGCCGCCGATCCCACGACGGTTTGCGCAGCGCATAGAACAGCAGCGGCGGCACGCCGAGCACGACGATCACCAGACCGACGATCCACGGGTACGCGGCGGCCGGGAAGGCGGTGAACCCCTGCGGCGGGATGAAGGCGAGCACGAACGCGGCGAGGCAGGCGACGAAACCGACCCCGGCGACGAACGGCAGGGCCTTCACGCGATAGGCCCGGTGGACGTCGGGCGCCTTCCGCCGCAGCACCATCGCCGAGGCGAACATGAGCATGTACATGATGAGGTACAGCGCGGCGGCCATGTCGATGAGGGCGACGAAGGCCGCGCTGACGTTCGGCACGATGATGAAGATCGCCGCGAGGATCGTGACGATCGTGCCCTGGAGCATGAGGATGCCCGACTGGACCCCGGCCTTGTTGCGCTTCTGCAGCAGCGGCGGGAGCAGACCCGTCTCCGCCGCCGCCAGCACGCCCTTGGACGGACCGGCGACCCAGGTCACCACCGAGGCGAGGGCCCCGGCGGCGATGAGCGCGGACACGACGGCCGTCGCCCACCCCATGTCCCAGTGGTCGAAGTACTCCCCGAACGCGAGCATGATGCCGTTCGTCAGCCCGAGCTCCTTCTCCGGCACCGCGACCGCGATCGCGATGGTGGGCAGGATGAAGACGAGCAGGATGAGGCCGGCGGCGAGGAACACCGAGCGCGGATAGCCCTTGCCGGGATCCTTCATCTGGTTCACGTGGACCGCATTCACCTCCATACCGGCGTAGGCGAGCACGTTCGACACGATCAGCACGATGGAGGCCAGCCCCGTGAACGGCGGGATCATCGCCGAGGCGTCCAGCGGCACCTGACTCTTCTCTCCGCTGAACACCCACACCGCCCCGAACACGATGAGCAGCACCGCCGGGAACAGGGTGCCGATGATGCCGCCCCAGGAGCCGAGCTTCGCGAAGAGGTCGCCGCCGCGGAGGGTGACCAGGGTGGAGCCCCAGTAGAAGACGATGATGACGACCGCGGTGAAGAACCCGGAGCTGGACAGCGAGGGGTCGAGGAAGACGAAGGCGAGGGCGCCGGCCACGAACGCGAGCTGCGTCGGGAACCAGACCACGTTCTGGATCCACTGCAGCCACACCGCGGTGAACCCCCAGCGGTTGCCGAGGGCCTCGCGCACCCAGACGTACACGCCGCCCTTCCACCCCGTCGCGAGCTCGGCCGCGACGAGGGCCGTGGGGATGAGGAAGAGGATCGCCGGGATGATGTAGAGCGTGACGCTGCCGAGGCCGTAGATCGCCATCGCCGGCAGCGATCGCAGGCTCGCCACGACCACGAGGGTGAGCAGGGCGAGCTGTCCGACGCCGAGGACGGCGACGGCGGGACGGGAGACGCGCGGCGTGGAGGCGGCGCCGGCGGCACCGGACTGCGGGGCGGACATATCGGCCCCCTAGTGGTGGAACGCCGAGTCGGGGTGGTCGGACGGCATCGGAGCCGTGAGCGCGTCGAGGTGTGCCACCTCGGCGGTGATGGCCTCGAGCAGTTCGGCGGCCAGGTCCATGCTGAGCCCGTTGCGCACGACGATCCGCTGCACCGTGAGGTCTTCGAGGTCCGCGGGCATGGGATAGGCGGGCACGAGCCAGCCGCGCATCCGGAGGCGGTCCTGGAGGTGGTAGAGCGTCCACTTGTCGGTGTGCCCGTCCTTCAGGCGCCAGGCGAAGACGGGGATGTCGCTGCCGTCGTTCCACAGCTCGAACGCATCGAGCTTCGCGATGCCCGCGGAGAGGAACTTCGCCACGTCCTGCGAGGCCTGCTGCACGGCCCGGTAGCCCTCGAACCCGAGGCGGAGGAACAGGTAGTACTGCAGCAGCACCTGAGCGCCAGGGCGGGAGAAGTTCAGGGCGAAGGTCGGCATCTCCCCGCCGAGATAGCTCACCTTGAACACCAGGTCCTCCGGCAGCCAGTGCGCGTCGCGCCAGACCACCCACCCGAGACCCGGGTAGACGAGACCGTACTTGTGTCCCGAGGTGCTGATGGAATGCACGCGCTCCAGCCGGAAGTCCCAGACCAGGTCGGGCTGGAGGAACGGGGCGATCATCGCGCCCGAGGCGCCGTCCACGTGGATCGGGATGTCGAGACCCGTCTTCTCCTGGATCGCGTCGAGCGCCGCGGCGATCTCGGCCACCGGCTCGTACATGCCGGTGTAGGTGACGCCCATGATGGCGACCACCCCGATCGTGTTCTCGTCCACGTACTTCTCGAGGTCATGGCCGTCGAGCGTCTTGTGCTCCTCGCTGATGGGCACGTAGCGCGGTTCGACGTCGAAGTAGTTGCAGAACTTCTCCCAGCACACCTGCACCGCGCTCGACATCACGAGGTTCGGCGTGGAGGCGTCCTTGCCGGCGGCACGGCGGGCCTGCTGCCAGCGACGCTTGAACGCGAGACCGCCGAGCATGCACGCCTCGGAGGAGCCGATGGTCGACGTGCCGATGCTGCGGGAGGCGTCCGGCGCCTTCCACAGGTTCGCGAGCATGTGCCAGCAGTTGTCCTCGATGGCGGCGGTCTGCGGATACTCGTCCTTGTCGATCATGTTCTTGTCGAAGGAGGCCATGTAGACCTGCTTCGCCTCGTCATCCATCCAGGTGCTGACGAAGGTGGCGAGGTTGAGGCGCGCGTTGCCGTCGAGGATGGTCTCGTCCTCGACGATCTGCTTCGCCGTCGCGGGAAGCGACTCGGAATCCGGGATGACGTGTCGCGGTGCGACGGTGGCCTCACCCGGCCGCGTGAAGAGCGGCTGGTCGTCGGCGGAGGAGATGCTCATGGGACGTCCCTTTCGGTCGGTGTCGATTGGCACTGTCTCCAGCGGACGCTAGACCGGCCGTCGAGTCACCTCCAGGGGCCCTCGTCCGAAAGGGGTGAGGTCAGGACGGACCGAGGATGAAGTTCCACGCGCCGGTGGCGACCGCCGCGGCGATCGCGATCCCGGAGATCGCGGCCCCGACGGCCAGGAGGGCCCACTCGGGGGCGCCGAAGCGGGACTCGCGCGCCCAGGTGCGACGGCCGGGGGCACCGAAGCCCCGTGCCTCCATCGCGGTGGCGAGCTTCGCGCCGCGGCGGATCGACAGGACGAGCAGGGCGAAGGCCATCCCGAGGAAGCGCCGGATGCGGCCGCGGTCGGCCACGCCGCGGGCTCGACGCGCCAGTTCCAGAGCCCGCCAGTCGTCGAGGAACAGCCCCACCATGCGCAGTCCGGCGAGCGCGCCGAGCACGAATCGGGCGGGCAGGCGCAGGATCTGCCCGAGGCCGTCGGCGAGATCGGTCGGATCGACCGTGATGAAGAGCACCACCGAGGGCAGGGCGATCGCGAGCACCCGGAGCATCGTGGCGACGGCGAGCGCGAGCGACCCCTCGCTGATGCGCAGCACGAACCAGTCGACGTAGACCGTGCCGCTCGTCTCGCCGTACAGGGCGATGGTGAGCCCTGTGAGCGGCGCTGCGAGCCAGACCGGCCAGGTGCGCACCCAGAACTCCCGCCACCCGATGCCGGCGAACAGGAACAGCACCGCTTCGAGCACTAGGGCGACCGCCGCCGACACGGGATCCAGCGTGAGGATCAACGGCACGGCGATGAGCGCGCTCACGCCGAGCTTCGCGACCGGGTTGATCCGGGCCACGACGCCGGCGCGGGCGCGGGTGTCGGCGAGATCCGTCATGCCGGCGCCCCCAGGGCGAAGCGGGTGGCGTGCAGGGCGCGCGCCACGTCGAGGTCGTGCGTGACGGTGACGATCGCGGAGCCCTCGTCCCGGAGGGTGGCGAGCATCGCGACGAGCTCGGCCCAGGTGCGGGCGTCCTGTCCGAACGTCGGCTCGTCGAGGATCAGCACCCGGGGTCGCGTGGCGATCGCGGCCGCGACGGTGAGACGGCGCTTCTCCCCACCCGAGAGCGTGTACGGGTTCGCGGCTCCCAGCGCGGACAGGCGCAGGCGGGCGAGCAGCTCGTCGACGCGGGCCTCGACCTCGTCCTCGGGGACGCCCAGCGCGCGCGGGCCGATGGCGAGCTCGTCCCGCACAGTGGTGGCGAGGAGCTGGTGCTCCGGCTCCTGGAAGACCATGCCGATCCGGGTGAGGAGGTCGCGGGACGCCCAGCGGATCGGCGCGGGATCGGCACCCTGCGCGAGCACCGGCGTCGCGGTCACGGCCCCCTCCGCGGGCGGGAGGAGGCCCGCGAGGGTCAGGCCCAGGGTGGACTTGCCCGCGCCGTTCGGGCCGGTGATCGCGAGGGCCTCGCCCGCCCGCACGTCGAGGTCGATGCCGCGGGCCACCGGACGCCCCTTCACCCGCGCCACGGCGAGTGCTCGGGCCGACAGCAGCACCTCGCCGGGCACTGTCCTCGGTGCCGGGGGCTCGGTGGGAGGACGCCCGGGCACCCAGACGCCGTCCGCCGCCAGGCGTTCTCCCTGCGCACCGAGCACCGCGGCGGGAGGGCCGTCCGCGACCACCCCGCCGGCACCGAGCACGATGACCCGGGTGAGGAGCGGCAACCACACCTCGAGTCGATGCTCCACGACCACGAGGGTGGCGGGGTGCGCGGCGAGCATCCGCTCCACCGCCTCCCTGACCTCGCGCACCCCGTCCGGAGCGAGGTTCGCCGTCGGCTCGTCGAGGAGGACGAGGCCGGGGCGCATCGCGAGCATGCCGGCGAGGGCGAGACGTTGCTTCTGGCCGCCCGACAGCGCCTTGGTCGGATGATCGAGCGGCACGTCGAGGCCGACGGCAGCGAGCGCCGCCTCGACACGCGGCCAGATCTCCGCACGCGGCACGCCGAGGTTCTCGCACCCGAACGCGACGTCGTCGCCTGCGCGGGCGAGGATCACCTGGGAATCGGGGTCCTGGAGGACGAGTCCGGCGCGCCCGCGAGTCGCCACCGCCGGAGCGTCGTCGACGAGGAGCTCCCCCGCACTCTCACCCTCCTCCTCGCCGCCGAGCACGCCCGCGAGGCCGTGCAGCAGGGTCGACTTGCCCGCCCCGGACGCGCCGAGCACGAGAACCCGCTCGCCGGGCTCGATGCGGAACGAGACGTCGCGCAGCGCCCATGCCCGGCGGCTCGCATGCCGCCAGCCCCAGCCGCGCGCCTCGACGACCGCGGGAGCGACCTGCGCCGCCATCAGACGCGCACGCGCGCCTCGCGCCCGGAGCCGAAGCGGTCCAGTGCTCCCGTCGCCGCGATGCCGCGGGCGAGCACCCACGACAGGGCACCGGCGATGACGGCGCCGGAGATCACGGTGCTCACGAGGTAGATCACGGTGAACGCGGGACCGGAGCCGGCGTACCAGAGGATGAGGTTGTTGATGCCTCCCGCGAGCGCAGCGCCGGCACCGGCGAGGATCGCGACGGGCAGCGACCAGCGACGGTAGAAGAACAGCAGGAAGACGAGCTCGGCGCCGAGACCCTGCACGAGGCCCGCTTCGAGCGTGAGGAAGCCACCCCACTGGTTGCCGATGAGCGCCGAGACGACGGCGGCCAGCAGTTCGACGTAGATCGCCGCACCGGCTTTGCGGATGATGAGGCCGCCGAGCACTCCGGCGAACAGCCACGGTCCGTCCAGGAGCCCCTGGAGCCCGGGGAGCAGCGGCTCGAGCAGGGCCTTGGGGCCCAGGTACCCGACGTTCCAGGCCAGGAAGATCAGGCCGGCGGCGACGCCGAGCACGCTGGCGACGACGATGTCGACGATGCGCCACCGCAGATAGCTGCGCGCCGGAGCGCCGGTCGTCTTCGTGGACGAGGATGCGGACGTGGACGTACTCATGTGAACTCCTCCCTGCGCTGGCATGACCCAGATCAGGTTCGACGGTCGAAGCGCGATTCGCTCCCTCTCAGCCCGGCTCGCCGGACTCCCGTGGTTGTGCTGTCGATCCTAGCGTCTTCCGCCCGCGCGTCCCGAGCCGCGCACGGCGGATTCCTGGCGGCATTCGGTACCGTAAGCGAGTGACCGCTTCCGATCCCCCTGCAGAGGCGTCCGGCGGCGTCGGCGTCGACGCGCGGCCCGAGGACTCCGCCCCCGCGTCCTCGCAGACCGTCGACACGCTGCCTGCGACCACGACGGAGACCGTCGCGTGGGCCGATGCCTCGACACCGGCGACCGCGCTGACCTGGGTCGACACGGACGTGGTCGAGTCCGGGTCGTCGACGCCGGAGTTCGACGCCACCCCGGAAGCCGAGGCCGCCCCCGGCCTGCTGCGCGACGCGACGCTGCGTCCGGCGATCGCCGGCCCCGGCCTGCTCGTCCCGCTCGGGGTCCTCGCCGGGCTCGTCGCCTCCTACGCCGGAAGCACGCTGCTCTGGCCGTTGCACGAGGTCGCCCCCACCGTCCAGGCCGTGGAGGTCACCCCGGTGGCAGCCCCCACCGCCGCGCTCGCCTGGCCGGAGGTGGGCGACGGTGCCGTGGGCATCGCCGGGATGACCACGGCCGCGTCCACGACCGCCCCGGTCAGCATCGCGAGCATCACCAAGGTCGTCAGCACGCTCATGGTGCTCGACCGCCTGCCCCTCGCCCCCGGGGAGCAGGGCCCCGAGTTCTTCTTCACCTACGCCGACAGCATCCGGTACTGGGACTACCGGATCTCGAATCAGTCCGCGCTGGATGTCCCCGTGGGCGGGGTGCTGACCGAGTACCAGCTCCTGCAGGGCACCCTGCTCGGTTCGGCCAACAACTACATCGATCGGCTCGCCGCGGAGATCTGGGGCTCCGATCGGGAGTTCGCGGCCGCCGCCGAGGTCTGGCTCGGCGAGCGCGGGCTCTCCGGGATCACCGTGGTCACGCCGTCCGGATTCGACGCGCGCAACGTCGCCACCCCGGAGGCGCTCGTGGCTCTCGGCGAGCTCGCGATGCAGAATCCCGTGTTCGCGGAGATCGTGGGCACCCGGTCGGTCGAGCTGCCGGGGGCCGGCACGGTGGAGAACACGAACGGCATGCTCGCGGACCCGGGGGTGGTCGGCATCAAGACCGGCACACTCGTCGGCTGGAACCTGCTGACGGCGAAGGACGTCTCCGTGGGGGACTCGACGGTCCGCCTCTACGCCGCGGCACTGAACCAGGAGGACGACGAGGCGCGTCTCGCCCTCACGCGTGCCCTGTTCGCGCAGACCGAGGCTGCGCTGCAGGCGCAGGGCCCCGCCGTTCCCGCCGGGACGGTGGTCGGACGCGTCCGCACCGCCTGGGGCGAGGAGGTCGACGTCGTGACCGGTGAGGACGCGGATGTGGTGCTGTGGAACGGGGCGAGCGCGACCGCGACGGCTGTGTTCGATCTCGGCGAGCAGCGCGAGGCGGACGGCGACGTCGGCACCCTCACCACGGCCGGCCCCATCGACACCACCGAGACCGCACTCGTCCTCGCCGAAGACGTGGACGGCCCGAGCCCGTGGTGGCGCCTCACCCATCCCCTCGAGCTGTTCGGCATCGACGCGGACCGCTCCTGACGACTGACGCCCCGCTCCGAGTCCGGAGCGGGGCGTCAGGGCGATGACGATCAGGGACGAGGCGACGCGCCGTCCGCCCCGTCGTCGAGGAGCGCCTGCGCGGCGGCCGCCTCCGCTCCGGGAAGCTGGGCACCGACGGCGGCACCCGCCACGGCATCGGCCGCCTGCTCCTCCGCGCGGGCCTCGGCGTCGGCCTCTCCCGTCACCACGACCGGAGACGACCCGGTCAGGGCCGCTTCCGCGTCGAGGTCGGTCGCCGCCTGCTCGAACTGCGACTGGTACAGCCGCCAGTACGCGCCCTGCGCGGCGATGAGCTCGTCGTGCGTACCCTTCTCGACGATGTCGCCATGCTCCATCACGAGGATGAGGTCCGCGTCGCGGATGGTCGACAGCCGGTGCGCGATGACGAACGAGGTGCGCCCCTGCCGGAGAGCGGCCATGGCGTTCTGCAGCAGCAGCTCGGTGCGGGTGTCGACCGCCGAGGTGGCCTCGTCCAGGATGAGGATCGACGGCTGCGCCACGAACGCCCGGGCGATCGTGATGAGCTGCCGCTCACCGGCCGAGACATTCGACGCGTCCTCGTCGAGCACGGTGTCGTACCCATCCGGAAGCGCGTGCACGAAGCGGTCGACGTAGGTCGCCCGCGCGGCGGCCAGCACCTCCTCGTCCGTCGCGGTCGAGCGTCCGTAGCGGATGTTCTCGCGGATGCTCCCGGCGAACAGCCAGGGGTCCTGGAGCACCATGCCGGTGCGGGACCGGAGGTCGTCACGCGTGATGGTCGAGATGTCCTGACCGTCCAGCGTGATCCGACCGCCGCTGAGCTCGTAGAACCGCATGATGAGGTTCACGAGCGTCGTCTTGCCGGCGCCCGTGGGCCCGACGATCGCGACGGTCTGCCCCGGCTCCACCCGGAACGACAGATCGGTGATGAGCGGACGCTCCGGCGAGTAGGAGAAGGAGACGTTCTCGAACTCGATCACGCCCTCCCCTTCGCGGAGAGCAGGGGCGTCGGGGCCGTCGGCGTCCTGCTCATCGGCGTCGAGCAGGTCGAACACCCGCTCCGCCGAGGCGGTGCCGGACTGCACGACCGCGGCCATGCCGCCCAGCTCGGACAGCGGCTGCGTGAACTGCTGCGAGTACTGGATGAACGCCTGCACGTCGCCGAGCCGGAGCTGCCCGCTCGCGACCATGAGCCCGCCGAGCACCGCGATGCCGACGTAGGTGAGGCTGCCGACGAAGGTCATCGCGGGCATGATGATGCCCGAGAGGAACTGCGCCTTGAAGCTCGCCTGGAAGAGCTCCTCGTTCTCGGCCTTGAACTTGTCCAGCGCGTCCTGCTCGCGGCCGAACACCTTGACCAGCGCGTGGCCGGAGAAGGCCTCCTCGACCCGGGCGTTGAGCCGGCCGACCTTGCGCCACTGCGTGCCGAAGGCCTTCTGCGACCGCGGTCCGATGACGCCGAAGATCACGCCCATGAGCGGAAGCGCCACGAGGGCGACGAGGGCGAGCTGCCACGAGATCGAGAACATCATCACGAGCACGCCGATCACCGTCAGCACGGCGGTCAGTGCTCCCGACAGCGACTGCTGCATGGTCTGGGTGATGTTGTCGATGTCGTTCGTCACCCGCGAGATCAGCTCGCCGCGCTGCACCTTGTCGAAGTACGCCAGCGGGAGCCGGTTGATCTTCGCCTCGACGGCCTCGCGCAGCCGCCACATGGTGCGCACCATGATGACGTTGATGACGTATCCCTGCAGCCAGCTGAGGAACGCGGCCACGACGTAGATCGCGAGAACCGCGGCGATCACCCAGCGCAGCGCGTCGAAGTCGATGCCGTCGCCGACCCGGAAGTCGCCGAGCGCGCCCACCTGGTTGGCGAAGTCGTTCTGCCCGGCGTCCCGCAGCGCGTCGACGACGACGTCCTGCGGGGTCCCGGCCGGGAAGCCGGGGAAGTCGCCGGTGGGCTGACCGAGCTGGATCGAGATGAAGCCGCGATAGACGATGTTCGTCGCCTCGGCGAGCACCTTCGGGGCGGCGACGGTCAGCACGACCCCGATCGCACCGAGGATCGACACGAAGACGAACCACACCGCGGAGGGCTTGAGCAGCCCGATCATCCGCGCGAAGCTCGGGCCGAAGTTGTCGGCCTTGCCCGGCGCGACGCTGTCCCAGTCGCCGGAGTTCTGCCGCGCCTGCTCGGCGAGCTCCGCCTCGTACTGCTCCTCGGCGGTGAGCTCCCGCTCGACCGTGGGCGCGGCGGCCGCGCCCCGTCCGCGACGGCGCCGACCCTGGGTCCCTGAGCTTGTCGAAGGGTCCTGCTCGCTCATGCGTCCACCCCCAGCTGCGACTCGACGATCTCGCGATAGGTCTCGCTGGTCTCCAGCAGCTCCTCATGGGTTCCGACGCCGACCATGGTGCCGCCCTCGAGGACCACGATGCGGTCCGCGTCGGTGATCGTGGAGACGCGCTGCGCGACCACGATCTTCGTCACGTGCGGGAGCTCGCGCCAGAGCGCCTGCCGCAGCCGGGCATCCGTCGTGAGGTCGAGCGCGGAGAAGGAGTCGTCGAACACGAGCACCTGCGGCCGGTGCACGATGGCCCGCGCGATCGCCAGGCGCTGGCGCTGACCGCCGGACACGTTCGTGCCGCCCTGGGCGATGCGGGAGTCGAGGCCGTCCGGCATCTCCTCCACGAAGTCGCGCCCCTGGGCGATCTCCAGCGCGTGCCAGAGCTCCTCGTCGGTGGCGTCCTCGCGGCCGTAGCGCAGGTTGGACGCGACGGTGCCGGTGAAGAGGAAGGGACGCTGCGGCACCAGGCCGATGCTGTCCCACAGCGCCTCGACGTCGGCCTCGCGGACGTCTACGCCGCCGACGTGCACGGACCCGCCGGACACGTCGAACAGGCGCGGGATGAGCGAGACGAGCGTGGTCTTGCCCGACCCGGTGGAGCCGACGATCGCGACGGTCTCGCCCGGCTCCGCGGCGAAGCTGATGCCGGTGAGGACGGGGGCGTCGGCGCCGGGGTACGTGAACTCCACGTCGTCGAACGCGACGGCACCCGGGGTCGGGAAGACGGTGACGCCGTCCACCGGGCGGGTCATCGTGGACTCCGTGTTCAGCACCTCGCCGATGCGCTCGGCGGAAACCGCGGCGCGCGGGATCATCATCGCCATGAAGCTCGCCATGATGACGCCGCCCATGATCTGGCCGATGTACTGCATGAAGGCGAACAGGGTGCCCACCTGCACGGTGCCGTTGTTGACCTCGATGCCGCCGAACCAGATGACGGCGACGACCGTCACGTTGAGGATGAGCATGAAGAGCGGGAACAGCAGCACGAACAGCGAGCCGACCTTGCGGCCGACGACCATGATGTCGGTGTTCGCGCCGCGGAAGCGCTCCTCCTCGATGCGCTCCCGGACGAAGGCCCGCACCACGCGGACGCCGGTGAGCTGCTCGCGCATGATGCGGTTCACGTTGTCGAGCTTGCCCTGGTAGCTGCGGAAGAGCGGGACCATCCGGCCGATGACGAGCGCCGCGAGGACGAGGAGCACGGGGACGGCGACGGCGATCAGCCAGCTCAGCTCGGCGCTGGTCCGCACGGCGAAGATGATGCCGCCGATCGCGAGCAGCGGGGCGGTGACGAGCATGGTCGCGCCCATCATCGCCAGCATCTGCACCTGCTGCACGTCGTTCGTGTTGCGGGTGATGAGGGATCCGGCACCGAACTGCGAGACCTCGCGCTCGGAGAAGCCGCTCACCTTGCCGAACACGTCGGCGCGGATGTCACGGCCGGCGCCCATCGCGGCGCGGGCGGCGAAGAAGGTCGCGATGACCGAGGCCACGATCTGGCCGAATGACACGGCCAGCATGAACAGGCCGGTGCGCCAGATGTACGCGGTGTCGCCCTGCGCGACGCCCTTGTCGATGATGTCGGCGTTGAGGTACGGCAGGTAGAGGGTGGCGGCCGCGCTGGCGAACTGGAAGACCAGCACGGCGACGAGGAGCCACTTGTAGCGTGACAGATATCGGAGGAGGAGTTTTCCCAGCACAGGCGTACTTTCTCGGAAGGAGGAGGCGGCGGGTCTCCCGGCAGACGGATGCCGACCGACGACCGGCCATAGGACAGGGTGCCACGAAGCGGCGACATTCGGATCCCCCTCCGGGAGGACCTTCGCTCACAGCGAACCGGTGCCGTGTCACCCACGTCTTTCTGCACGCAGGCGATCAATGGCCGCCCCTAAAGAACTGAGGCGCGCGTCAGAACAGCGCGGGCTGCGGAACGTAGTCGCGGGCGGGCGCCCCGGCGTCGGGGCCGAGCTCGGCGAGGGAGGCCGGCTGCCACCGCGGGTTGCGATCCTTGTCGACGAGCTGCGCGCGGATGCCCTCCACCAGGTCGGGGTGTTCGTTCACGAACCAGAGCACCCGGCGGTACTCGCCCTCCAGCGCGGCGCGGAGCCCGGTCATCTCCCGGGCCTCCCGCACGGCGTCGAGCGTCACGACGAGGCCCGTCGGAGCCAGATCGTCGAGCAGGTCGGCGACGGCCGCCGCTTCCTCGGTGCCGAGCGCGCGGAGCCGCTCGAGGATCTCGGGCACGGTCGGGGCGGCGAACGCATCGTCGATCCACCCCCGCGCGGCGGGAAGCGAGGACGGCTCCGGCGTCTCGTCGAAGAGCAGGACGATCTCGCTGGGACTCGTCGGGTCGGCGCGGTAGGCCAGCGCCTCGCGCAGCGTGTCGAGGCGGTCGGAGGGGACGAAGTGATCCGCGAAGCCCGCGTATACGGCGTCGGCACCGTTCATCGTGGCCCCGGTGAGGCCGAGGTACTCGCCGAGCCGTCCCGGCGCCTGCCCCAGCAGCCAGGTGCCGCCGACGTCGGGCGTGAAGCCGATCCGGGTCTCCGGCATGGCGAGCTTCGAGCGTTCGGTGACCACGCGGATCGCGGCATGCCCTGCCAGACCGATACCGCCGCCCATCGTGATCCCGTCGGCGAGCGCGACCACGGGCTTCGGGTACTCCGCGATCATGGCGTTCATCGCGTACTCGCCTCGGAAGAACTCCGCAGACTGCTCCGGATGGCCGGACGTGATCTGGCCGTGCAGGCGACGCACGTCGCCGCCCGCGCACATGCCGCGCTCCCCCGCGCCGTCGATGAGGACGATCTGCACGTCGGAGTCGTCGCGCCAGGCCACCAGCGCCTCCGTGATGGTCGCGATCATGTCCTCATCGAGCGCATTGATCGCCTCGGGGCGGTTGAGCGTGAGCCGCCCGAGCGCTCCTTCGGTGCGGATGAGGACACGGGGCGCGGCGGGGGTATCGGTCACGGGTGCCAGGCTACCCCGTCGCGTGCGGCCGGATTCCGCACGAAATGCGGGTTCCGGGGCGGTTTTCCGGCAGGATAGGAGGAACTGTTCATCGCAACGAGAGGTCCCGGATGCCCGAAGGACAGGTGCTCGAGTTCACGAATGTGACGAAGCGCTTCAACGAGGTGACGGCCGTCTCGGATTTCTCCGCCCGTGTCGAGCCCGGCGCCGTCACCGCCTTCCTCGGCCCCAACGGTGCCGGCAAGACGACGACCCTGCGCATCCTGCTCGGCCAGGTGCGCGCCACGTCCGGCACCGCCACGATCGGCGGGGCCGCCTACGCGGAGCTGCGGCAGCCGCTGCGCACGATCGGCGCCGTGCTGGAGGAGACGGCCTATCGGCCGCGCCGCACGGCGAGCCGTCAGCTCACCATCGCCGCGAAGGCCAACGGCATCCGCCTGGCCCGCGTCGACGAGGTCATCTCCCTCGTCGGCCTGGAGGGCGAGGCGGACACGCGCATCGGCGGGTTCTCGCTCGGCATGCGCCAGCGCCTCAGCGTCGCCCACGCGCTCCTCGGCGACCCCGGCGCCCTCGTCTTCGACGAGCCGGCGAACGGCCTCGACCCGGAGGGCATCCGCTGGATGCGGCTGCTGATGCGTCGCCTCGCCGACGAAGGGCGCACCGTGCTGGTTTCCTCCCACGTGCTCAGCGAGATCGAGCAGGTCGCCGACCACGTGCTCGTGCTCTCCAAGGGACGCCTCGTGCTGTCGAGCGGCATCGAGACGCTGGCCGATCCGGCCGGCGGCTCCGTGGTCGTCGACTCGGCCGATCGCCCCGGCCTCACGACCGCGCTGGTCGCCGCCGGGTTCGACATCGAGGTGCTCCGCTCCGGGCTGACCGTGCGCGGGACCGACGCCAGCCGCGTCGGCGCCGTCGCTGCGGACGCCGGTATCGCTCTCAGCACGCTCGTGCAGCGCGGCCCGACGCTGGAGGACGTCTTCATCGACCTCATGCGGGGCGGCCGCTTCGACACCGCCCCGGCGCTCGATCAGACGGAGGCTCCCGCCGAGGAGGATCCCGAGTCCGCGACCGCCGCTGAGGCTCCGGCAGAGGAGTCTCCGACGGACGGCCCGTCGACGGATGAAGCCGCAGGGACCGCCGCTGCGGCTCTCGCAGCCGGCGGCACCGCCGCGCTCGCCGACGACCTGACGCCTCAGGCCACGGGCCCTGTCACCGCCGAGACGATCGCCGACGACACCGCTCCGACCGACGAGGCGGATGCCACCGCGGACGAGGATGCGACCCGGGCCCTTCCCGTCGTCTCCGCCGACGACGACGCGACCCGGATCCTGCCCGTGGTCGACGCGACCGCAGACGCGCAGCCCGCGGATGCGGATACCGACGCGGAGGCCGAGAACTCGCCGTCGTTCGACGACATCCTCTTCGGTGCGCCCGCGCCCGTCGCCGAGTCTCCGCGGCGGTCCTTCGCCGCCCTGTTCGCAGCCGCGTCCGCAGACGCGGAGACCGAGTCATCCGCGCAGCCGGCGGCGAAGGACGCTCCCGGCGAGACCGAGGCCGAGTCCGAGCCCGAGCCCGCGTCCGAGTCGCCGTCGACGACCGACGAGCCCCCCGCCGAGGCCGTCGGCTCCGCTGCCGATGCACCGGCCGACAGCACGAGCACCGACGCGCCCGACAGCGCCTCCGGTGGCGAGGAGCCCGCGGGCGTGGAGTTCTTCACCGGTCTGGACGCCTCGTCGGCGGACGATGAGATCGCGCCGTCCGAGGACACCGCCGAGGCCGCAGCGCAGGGCGAGGACGCCTCTCCTGGGTCCGACGACGACCCGCGATCGGCCGCCGTGAGCTCGATGCTGGCCGCCGCCGCACGCGCCTACTACGAGGACGAGCCGCGCGACTACCCGCTCGCTCCGGCGGAGGAGACGTCGTCCGGCGACGGGGCTCCGCAGGACGAGATCGCGAGCGACGAGTCCGCAGTCGATACGGAGACCCCGGCGGAGCAGCACGCCCCCGCGGATGACCGTGGGGACGAGCACCACGACGACGAGCACCGCGGCTGAGCCCCCGCAGCAGAACGCCCTCCCGGCCGACCGGGAGGGCGTTCTGCATCCGGGATCAGGCCGGACGTGGTCGGATGACCGGGCGCCGACTGCCCTTCGACACCGGGGTCGGAGCCGTGGCGACGATCTCCTCGACCGTCGTGGGCTCCTCGGACACCGGGAGGCGCAGCGCCTGCGTCAGCGCCAGACCGTGCCGGGTGGTCAGGATCAGGCGGTTGTACTGCGGATCGCCCTCGAGATCGACGACCACGCTCGGACGTCGACGGCGGATCAGCACGAAGTCGAGGCTCCCCGCGGCCTTCCAGCTGCCGGCGGCGAGCACGCCCGGGATGTGGGTACCCGGATTCGGGACGCCGCGGAGCCAGGTCCAGGCGTCGTCTGTCAGTTGGACCTTGGTGATCGTGTCGCGCACGATGCGGACGTTCTCGCGGTGGAAGGTGGCGGCACGTTCGATGGGCGAGAGCACGACCTCGAGTTGCGTCTGGTCCAGCAACAACGTCACCATGCCCCCAGTCTGCCAGCGCCGTCCTCCCGGTTGGCTGGAAGTTGCTCACAGGAACGCAACGATCCCTTGTCGGAATCCCTCAGTCCTGCCCTCACGACTCCTTCGCGAGGACAGGCTCCCACGCACGAACAGGCGCTGCCGCGGGCGGAAGCCTGGCTCCGCGTGAAGGCCTGTTGCCGACGGCCTTCGGGCCTGCAGGCGCTCGCGGGAGATCAGGCAACGGTGTCCAAGGGTGCCTGCCCCCGCGCGGCTGCCTGTTCTCACGCGAACGAGTCACGCGAACGAACAGCGGGAGCAGCGATCAGGGGCGCGCGGTCTGGGCGGCCTGGGCGGCGTGCGGCAGGGCGGCCTCGATCCGCTCGAGCTCGTCCTCGCCGTGCGCGGCGGTGAGGAACCAGGCCTCGAAGACGCTCGGCGGCAGCGCGACGCCGTGCTCGCGCATCGCGTGGAAGAACGCCGCGTACCGGAACGACTCCTGCGCCTGCGCCTCGGCGTAGTCGCGCGGGGCGGAGGCGCGGAACGAGGCGCTGAAGAGGTTGCCGGCGGAGGCGAGGGCGTGGGTCACTCCGGCCTCGGCGAGCGCGCGGTCGAGAGCCGACGAGACCCGAGCGGCTGCGGCGTCGACGGTCGCGTAGACCTCCGGCGTCGCGAGGCGGAGCGTGGCCAGGCCCGCGGCCACGGACAGCGGATTCCCGGAGAGCGTCCCCGCCTGGTAGACGGGGCCGACGGGCGCCAGGAGGTCCATGACCTCGGCACGGCCACCGAGAGCCGCCAGCGGCATACCGCCGCCGACGACCTTCCCGAAGGTGAGGATGTCGGGCAGGTAGTCCTCTCCGGCCTGCGCCTGGAGGCCCCAGAAGCCGGCCGGGTGCACCCGGAAGCCGGTGAGGACCTCGTCGAGGATCATCAGAGCACCGTGGGCGTGCGCGGTCTCCGCGATGAGGCGGTTGAATCCCGGGAGCGGGGGCACCACGCCCATGTTCGCGGCCGAGGCCTCCACGATGACGGCCGCGATGCGGGGACCGTGCTCGGCGAAGACGGCGGCGAGCGCCTCGGGGTCGTTGTAGCGGATCACGAGCGTCTGCGCGGCGATCGGCGCGGGCACGCCGGCCGAACCGGGAAGCGCGAGCGTGGCGACCCCGGAGCCCGCCTCGGCGAGCAGGCCGTCGGAGTGGCCGTGATAGTGGCCGGCGAACTTCACGAGCAGATCGCGGCCGGTCGCACCGCGGGCGAGGCGGATCGCGGTCATGGTGGCCTCGGTGCCCGTCGAGACGAGACGGACACGCTCCACGGGACGGATCTCGCCGAAGCGGACGCGGTCGGCGATGAGCGCGGCGAGCTCGACCTCCCCCTCGGTCGGAGCGCCGAAGGAGAGCCCGCGGGTGGCGGCCTCCTGCACGGCGGCGACGACCTCGGGCTGCGCGTGTCCGAGCAGTGCGGGACCCCAGGACGCGACGAGGTCGACGTACTCGCGACCCGCGGCGTCGGTCACGGTGGCGCCGCGCGCCGAGGCAAGGAACCGCGGCGTCCCGCCGACCGACCCGTAGGCCCGCACCGGAGAGTTCACCCCGCCGGGGATCACCGCACGGGCGGCAGAGAAAAGGTCGTCATTGCGGTCGGTCATCGAGGCTCCTCCGTGATGCACGGCGCTCTCCCGGCATCCCTTCCAGGCTAACCCGCCGCCTGCCCTTCCGAGGCCGCGGCCGACGAAGGGTCAGCCGCGCAGCCAGCGGGCCGCTTCGGTGGCCCAGTACGTGAGCACCGCGTCGGCGCCTGCCCGGCGGATCGACAGCAGCGACTCGAGGACCGCGGCGCGCCGATCGATCCACCCGTTCGCGGCGGCGGCCTCGATCATCGCGTACTCGCCCGACACCTGGTACGCCCAGACCGGGACGGTCACGGCGTCGCGGACCTCGCGCAGCACGTCGAGGAAGGCCATCGCCGGCTTCACCATGACGATGTCCGCGCCCTCGTCCTCGTCGACCAGCGCCTCCCGCACGCCCTCGCGACGGTTGCCGGGGTCGAGCTGATACGTGCGGCGGTCTCCCTGGAGCTGCGAGTCCACGGCTTCGCGGAACGGGCCGTAGAACGCGCTCGCGTACTTCGCGGCATACGCCAGGATCAGGGTGTCGGTGAAGCCCTCGGCGTCGAGCGCCTGACGGATCACGGCGACCTGGCCGTCCATCATCCCGGACAGCCCCAGCAGCTGCGATCCCGCGCGCGCCTGGGCGAGGGCCATCGAGGCGTATCGCTCCAGGGTCGCGTCGTTGTCCACCGAGCCGTCGGCGGCGAGGACGCCGCAGTGCCCGTGATCGGTGAACTCGTCGAGGCAGAGGTCGGTCTGCACGACGAGCGCGTCGCCGACCTCGGCCGCCAGCGCCTCGGTGGCGACGTTCAGGATGCCCTGCGGGTCGTCCGCGCCGGAGCCCCGGGCGTCGCGCACGGCGGGAACGCCGAACAGCATGACCCCGCCGATCCCGGCCTCCGCGGCCTCCACGGCCGCGGAACGCAGCGAGTCGATCGAGTGCTGGGCGACGCCGGGCATCGACCCGATGGCGACCGGCTCGCTGATCCCTTCGCGGACGAAGAGCGGGAGCACGAGCTGACGCGGCTCGAGAGAGGTCTCGCGCACGAGGTCGCGGACGGCGCGCGACTGACGCAGTCGGCGCAGGCGGATGTCGGGGAAGCTCACGGCGCGAACTCGTCTGCCGCATGCGGAAGGGTGAACTGCGACACGGCCTCGATCAGCGCATCGATGGTCTGCCGATCGGCGACCACCGAGACGGGCAGGCCGGCGCGCTCGGCGTCCTTCGCCGTCCGCGGGCCGATCGCCGCGAGCAGCGTCTCGTCCGGGATCTCGGGGAACTGCTCCCGCACCTGCTCGGCCACCGAACCGCTGGTGATGAGGATCGCGTTGATCCGGCCGTTCTCGACGTCGCGCCGGATGCGCTCCGTCACCGGAACGCCGACCGTGCGATAGGCGACGACGCCGTGCACGTCGTGTCCCGCTTCGGACAGCAGGATGCTGAGGACCGGCTTGGCGATCTCGCTGCGCAGCGCCAGGATGCGGCGCGGCTCGTGCTCCAGAGCGATGAGCTGCTGCGCCATGCCCTGCGCGGAGTTGTCCTGTTCGGGAACCAGGGCCACCTCGTAGCCCACGGCCTGCAGCGCCGCGGCCGTCGTCTCCCCCACGGCCGCGATCTTCGTGGTCTTCGGCACGACGGCGCGGTGGGCGAACAGCACGTCCACCGTGGTCGCGCTCGTGACGGTCAGCCAGTCGAACTCGCCGGCCGCGAGCTGCTCCAGCGCACGGTCGAGGGTCGCCTGATCCGTGGTCGGAGCGAAGTTGATGAGCGGGGCGACGACGGGGACGGCGCCGAGAGCGCGGAGGCTCGCGGCGACGCTGTCGCCCCAGGGGCCGCCACGGGGCACGAGGATGCGCCAGCCGTCCAGCGGTCGGTCCTGCTTGCTTTCAGAAGTGGTCATGACAATTCGGATTGCTCTTGAGGGACGAGGTCGGCCGCCCCTTGATCGAGCAGCCGACGGGCAACAGCGAGCCCGAGCTCACGCGCTGCGTGCATCGGGTCTGCACCATCGGCAGCATCCGCACCATTGCCACTGCCGTTCCGATGAATATACTCCCCGTTCAGGGCTTCCGTGACGTCCAGACCGATCCGCCGACCGCCGTCCGGGGCGTAGACGACCGTCCTGACGCGGATCTCGGAGTCTTGGACGACGGCGTGCGCCGCCATGGGGGCTTGACAACCGGCATCCAGTCCCTCCAGGATGGCGCGCTCGACGGTGATCGCGAGCCGCGTCTCCCGATGATCCAGCGCCGACAGCGCCGTGCGCAGCTCCTCCGGCGCGTCCGCCCGTGTCTCGACCGCCAGGGATCCCTGGCCCGGAGCGGTCGGCCATTCCGCGAGGCCGAGCTCCTCCCGATGCAGCGGCGAATCCGTGCCGAGTCGCGAGAGGCCGGCGGCGGCGAGGATCACGGCGTCCAGCTCTCCGGAGGCGACGCGCGCGAGGCGGGAGTCGACGTTGCCGCGGATGTCCACGACGTGGGCGCGAGGCGCACGGCGGTGGACCTGGGCGATGCGTCGCGGCGACCCAGTACCCACGGCGCTCCCCGCCGGGAGCTCGTGCAGCGGGATGCCGTGTCGGGTGAGCACCACGTCGCGGGCATCCTCCCGTCGGGGCGTCGCGGCGATGACGAGCGACTCCGGCACCGCCGTGGGGAGGTCCTTGAGGGAGTGCACGAGGAAGTCGCACTCGCCGGCGAGGAGGGCCTCACGGAGACGGGTGGCGAAGATGCCGAGGCCGCCGATCTCCGACAGCGAGGCGCGATTGGTGTCGCCCTCGCTGGTGATCGGGACGAGTTCGACGCGGCGGCCGGTGACCTTCTCGAGCGCGGCGGCGACGTGACCCGACTGCGCCTGCGCGAGCGCGCTGCGGCGGGTGCCGAGACGGATGGGGGTGCTCATGGCGCTTACTGCAGCACGTCCGCGATCTCGTCGAAGCGCAGGCGGCGCCCCGTGTAGAAGGGCACCTCCTCCTTCACGAACATGCGGGCGTCGGTGTAGCGGAGGTCGCGCATCATGTCGACAAGGTCGGTCAGCTCGTCGGCTTCCAGCGGCAGCAGCCACTCGTAGTCGCCGAGGGCGAAGGAGGCCACCGTGTTCGCGATGACGCCGGTGAACGCCGCACCCTTGCGCCCGTGGTCGGCGAGCATCGCGCGACGCTCGCTCTCCGGCGCGAGGTACCACTCCGGCGTGCGGACGAACGGGTAGAGGCAGAGCCAGTCCTTGGGCTCGATGCCGCGGAGGAAGCCGGGGACGTGCGCGCGGTTGAACTCCGCGTCACGGTGGACGCCCATGACGTTCCATACCGGGAGGAGCGAGCGCAGCATCTCGGTGCGGCGCAGGCGGCGGAGAGCCTTCTGCAGCTCATCGGCGGTGGCGCCGTGCAGCCACACCATGAGGTCGGCGTCGGCCTTGAGCCCGGAGACGTCGTAGAAGCCGCGGACGGTGACGCCGGAGTCCTCGACGTGCGAGACGATCGACTCGAGCTCGGTCGCATCGTTCTCGGTGACGGGGGCGTCAGGATTGCGTCGCCAGACGGCCCAGAGGGTGTAACCGGACGGGTTCTCTTCGCGCAGGTCGGACATGATCCCAGTCTGCCCCCTTTGCGGAGGCGCCGCTAATCAGGGGAATACTGCCCCCGCCCGAGGGCGGTGCGGGGGGGTGACTCAGCGCGCGATGGCGCGGGCGATGGCCCACACGGCCCCGCCGACGGCGGCGGCGATCCCGACCGTCGCGGCGATCGCGGCAGCCGGATTGCGGTCCGCGAACGCACGCGCCTTGACGGCGGCGCGCGCCGACGCCTTCTCGACGCGCCGCGGGATGTTCCCCTTGACCTCGATGGCGGCGAGGGCCGCCTTCAGCTCGGCGCGCGCGGAGGCGACGGGGTCGACGATTCCCGCGGGGACCGCGGTGCGCGGCAGCGACTCAGGGGTGCTCATCGCCGGCCTCCTTCACGATTCGGATGTCTTCGGCCACGGCCTGTGCCGGGTTCTGGCGACGGAGCACCTTGCGGAACTTCAGGATGCCGAGCAGTGCGAACAGCAGCACGGCGATGATGAGGATGCCGAACACCGCCAGCGCGGACAGCCACACCGGCCACCACGACGACAGTCCCGCGATCGCGAAGACGAGGATCACGGGCACGGCCCAGAACAGGAAGAACAGCGCGACGAGGAACCAGACGGAGCCGACCCCCGCGTCCTTCGCCGTGCGCGACACCCACGCCTTGGCCGCGTCGATCTCGGCCTTGACGAGATTGGTGACGAGCTCCGGCAGGTCGCCGAGCAGCGTCAGCAGACTGTCGTCGGCGCGATCCCGATATCCGCGGGGCATGTCAGTCGTCGGACTTCCGCGGGGCGGGCTTCTTCGCGGCCGGCTTCGCCGCGGCGGGCTTCTGGGCCTCGGCGGCGCGCTCCTTGACCTCGTCGACCGCGTCCTCCGCGGCGTCCGAGATCTCCTCGGCCGCGTCCTTGCCGGAGGCGATGACGGCATCGAGCTTCTGCCCGGGGGTGCCGTCCCCGGTGACCGACTTCACGATCTTCACGGCACCGGTCCAGACGGCTCCCGGGACCGCGGCGGCCTTGTCGCCGACGAAGCCCTTGACCTTGTCGACGCGCTCCTGCACGGGGTCGGTGTTCCAGACCTTCAGCCACTGCGTCTTGATCTGCTCGTAGCGCTCGCGTCCTGCGCGGGTGCCGAGCACATAGCCGACGCCGAGTCCGACGACGAGTCCGATCTTCCCCTTCATGGGGTCTCCTCACGTTGTTCCGGCTGTGGTCCGTCCCGGGGGACGCCGATCGCCCGCGTCTCCACCGCGATCAGGTACCCAGCGTAACGCCGTATGCCGATTTCGGCATCAATCGATCAGAGGGTTGACACAGAGGCGTCGAGCGCACTCGCGCGTGCTCGGCGGACGCTCAGTCCCAGAGGAGAGCGCGGCGCAGGCGGTCCGCCTCCTTCGCAGCGTCCGGCACGACCTGCGCGAGCCCCGTGCCCGCGAGCCAGGCGCCCACAGCGGCCAGTCCTGGCACGGCCTGCACGGCCTGACGCGCTGCGGCACGCCGCTCCCCCGAGCCGATGATCGACGCGGGCTGCGCCTGCACGAAGCGCCCACGATGACCCGCCACGACCTGATCGGGCGACAGCGGGACGCCCAGGAGCGCCGAGGCCTCCCGACGGGCGAGGTCAATTGCGGCCTCGTCCTCCAGCGCCGCGGTGGCCGCCGGTTCCCCCTGCGCACCGAAGGAGACGCGGACCACCTCGCGGTCGCCCGCGGCCTCCCGCACCCACGACCACTTCGCCGTGGAGTGTGTGAGCGCCTTCGCCGTGTGGCTGTGCGGAACGGTGAGCACGCCGGTGCCGCGGGGCGGGGTGCGCAGCGCGGGCGCGTCGAGCAGCAGACTGATGATCTCGATCTCGGGGGCGGGCGCGGCGTCGGCGGCCGCGAGGGCGGGTACGGCGCCCGCGAGCAGCTCCCGCGCGCCGTGCTCGGAGGTCGCGACGATCACGGCGTCGGCGACGAGCTCCGCCTCCTGGGTCGCCTCCTCCCCCTCGATCGGCTGGTCCGCGGCGGGCTCCTCGACCACGACGCGCCAGGTGGTGCCGTCGGTGGTGAGGCGACGGGCCCGGACGCGAGTACGGACGGTCGCACCGAGTTCGTCGAGGTCGGCCGCGAGGGCGTCGACGAGCACGCTCATGCCGCCGACGAGCCCCTCGACGGCGGCACCGGGTGTCTTCGCGCCGCGCGACGCACCCTCTCCGCGGAGGGCCAGCACCGCACCGGACAGGGAGCCGACGCGGGTGAGGGCGGCGTTGAGTCCGGGGGCGGCGACATCGATGTCCACGTCGTCCGGGGATGCCGAGTAGACGCCCGTGGTGACGGGGGCGACGAGGCGGTCGCGCACCTTCTCCCCCATGCGCGAGGCGACGAGGCGGCCGAGGCTCAGCTGGTGCCCGATCGTGAGCGGCGGGCGCACCCGGTCGAGATAGGCCCGCCAGGCGCCGGACCAGCCGATGATGCGGCGGACGTCGTCCTGGAACGGGTTGCCGGGGATGCCGAGGATGCCGCCGGCCGGGAGCGGTGCCGCGCCGCCGCCGGGGAGCCCGGCGAGCCACGCCCCTCCCGCCTGCGGCGTCACGACGCGGTCGGAGAGGCCGAGGTCGTCCACGAGGGCGCGGACGTGCCCGCCCTTCGTCGCGTAGCTCTCCGCCCCGGCGTCGACGACGACCCCGTCCAGGGCGACCCTGCGGATCACGCCGCCCAGGGCCTCGGACCCCTCGAGCAGCGTCACCCGCATGCCGACCTTCGCGCACTCACGGGCGGCCACCAGTCCGCCGACGCCGCCTCCCACCACGACGACGTGCTTCTGTGCGGCACGGGCGGCCAGGTCGGCCGGTTCAGCGGGTGCGGGGCGCTCGGGGCTCATGCCTCCATCCTTCCACCGCCCCTGTGCTTCGAATCGCCCGATTGGCCGGATAATCGCCGCGGATGCAGCCAGGTGCGCGATTCGAACGGAGGTCAGGCCCGACTGCGCTTGCGGACCTCGCGGAGGACGATCTGCTCGGGGCAGACGGTGGAGAGGAAGTCGCCCACGGAGAGGGCCAGGCGTTCGCCGACGAGCGAGTAGAAGATGCGGTTGGCGTCGCGACGCTCGCTGACGAGGCCCGCCTGCCGCAGCACGCTCAGGTGCCGGGAGATGGTCGGCCCGCTCGCGGAGAACCGCGACGCGATCTCCCCGGCGGCGAGCTCCCCCTCCTTGAGGTCCTGCAGGATCTGCCGCCGGGTGGGATGGGCGAGCGCCGCGAAGATGTCGGATGCGCTGTCGGCCATGCTTGCAATATAGCACCTTCGCTAGATACAGTTTCGCCAGATAGCTAATTAGCGAAGGAGAACACCATGAAGGTCGCCATCACCGGAGGCAGTGGATTCGTCGGCCGCGCCCTCGCCGATCGCCTGGAGGAGCCCGTGGTGATCTCCCGACGCTCCGGCACGGACATCACGGACGTCGATGCGCTGACCGCAGCCTTCGCCGGATGCGACGCCGTGGCCCACTGCGCCGGGATCAACCGGGAGATCGGCGACCAGACCTTCCGGCGTGTGCACGTGGAGGGGACGGCCGCCGTCGTCGAAGCCGCTCGCCGCGCCGGTGTCCGACGCCTCGTCATGGTGAGCTTCCTCCGCGCCCGTCCCGACTGCGGCTCCGGCTACCACGAGTCGAAGTGGGAGGCCGAGGAGATCGTCCGCGGCTCCGGGCTGCCGCACACGATCCTGAAGTCCGGGATGATCTACGGCCCCGGCGATCACATGGTCGATCACGTGACCCGCGCCGTCCGCACCCTCCCCTTCTTCTGGACGGTCGGCTACCGCGAACGCACCGCCCGCCCTGTCCCGGTCGAGGATGCCGCGGACGTGCTGGTGGCCGCGCTGGAGGGGCGGATCCCGGAGCCGACGGTCGCGGTGATGGGCGCGGACGAGGTGACGCTCGGAGAGGCCATCCGCCGGATCGCCCGTGTCGCCGGACGCCGCCCCGCCTTCCTCCCGGTGCCGACCTGGGTCGTGCGGGTGCTCGCGCAGCTCACGGAGTGGACCATGGTCGTGCCCCTGGTGGCGAAGGCGCAGGCGCGGATGCTCGCGGAGGGTGTGAGCGAGCCGGCGCCGTGGGCACCGGAGCCGCCGGAGGGTATCCGCCCCTCACGACCGTTCGACGACGACAGCATCCGCGCGGCACTGCCCACCGGGCGCTTCGGCCTGTCGGACCTGCGGATGGCGCGCGCGCTTCGAATCGCGTGAATGGCTGCATCTGGGCCGCAGATGCAGCAAAGCAGGCGATTCGAACGGAGGTCAGCCGGCGTGCACGAGCTCGACGATGCGCGTGAGCTGGTCGGGGTCGGTCTCCGGGGGCACGCCGTGGCCGAGGTTGAGGATGTGCCCGCGGGCCGCGCGACCGCGCTCGAGCACGTCGCGGACATGCGCCTCGAGCACCGGCCACGGCGCGCCGAGGAACGCGGGATCGATGTTGCCCTGCACCGACACGTCGGGACCGAGGATCGCGGCGGCCTCGTCGAGGGGCAGCCGCCAGTCGACCCCCACGCCGTCCGCGACGCCGTCGAGCCGCATATCGCCGAGGAAGGGCCCGGTGCCGACGCCGAAGTGGATGGTCGGGACGCCGATGCCGTCCAGAGCCGTGCGGGAGTGCGGTGCCACGAAGGTGCGGTAGTCGGCGGGGCTGAGGGAGCCCGCCCAACTGTCGAAGAGCTGCACGACCGCGGCGCCGGCATCGCGCTGCGTCTCCAGGAACCGCCGCGAGATCTGCGCCAGCCAGCCCGCGAGACGGTGCCAGGCCTCGGGCTCCGCGTGCATCATGCCGCGGGCGCGCAGGTGCTCCTTGGACGGACCGCCCTCGACGAGGTACGCGGCGAGGGTGAAGGGCGCCCCCGCGAAGCCGATGACCGGAGTGTCGCCGAGCTCCGCGACGACGATGCCGACGGCCTCCGCGATGGCGCTGCCGTCCAGGCTCTCCGGGTCGATGGCCGTGATGCGGTCGACGTCCGCGACCGTCCGCACCGGGTTCGCGAAGACGGGGCCACGGCCGGGCTCGATCTCGACCTCCACGCCGGCGAGACGCAGCGGGATGACGATGTCGCTGAAGAACACCGCCGCGTCGACGCCGTGCCGTCGCACCGGCTGGAGGGTGATCTCGGCGGCGAGGTCGGGGGTGAGGCAGGCGTCGAGCATCCTCGTGCCGACCCGCAGCTCCCGGTACTCGGGCAGGGAGCGGCCGGCCTGGCGCATGAACCAGACCGGAGCGGTGGCGGGGCGGTCGCCGGTGAGGGCGCGCAGCAGCGGGGCGTCGGAGAGTGCCATGCCCCCATCCTCCCATCCGGCGTATAGGGAGCAGCCGAGTCCCGGGTTCGGATGCTCGGGTACAATCGAAGGGTGCTGCTGTGTGTGACGGCGAGTCACAAGACCGCCTCCTTCGAACTGCTCGAACGCCTGAGCCGCACCCCCGACGACGTCGCTCCCACCATCGTGGGCATGGCGCCGTGCGTGCAGGGTGCCGTGGTCCTGGCGACGTGCAACCGCTTCGAGGCGTACGTGGAGATGGACGAGCCGGTGACCGCGGCCGGCGCCATCGGCGTGGAAGCCGTCATCGAGGCGGTCGAGTCCGCGACCGGAATCCCCGCTGCCGATCTCGACGGCGCCTACGCCGTGCACTCCGGTCGCCGCGTTGCCGAGCACCTCTTCTCCGTCGCCTCCGGCCTCGAGTCGGTCGTCTCCGGTGAGGGCGAGATCGCCGGCCAGGTGCGCCGCGCCCTCAAGTCCGCCCGGAAGGACGGCACCACCTCCCCCGAGCTCGAGCGGCTGTTCCAGCGCGCGAGCCAGGCGCAGCGCAAGGTCAAGAACGTCACCGCTCTGGGCCGCGCCGGTCGCTCGCTCGTGCGTCTCGCACTGGAGCTCGCTGATAGCCGCATCGCCGACTGGTCCGCCGAGCGCGTGCTGCTGGTCGGCACGGGCGCCTACGCGGCCGTCACCCTCGCGACCCTGCGCGAGCGCGGCGCCGTCGACATCTCCGTCTACTCTCCCTCCGGCCGCGCCGAGATCTTCGCAGCCAAGCACGACATCCGCCCGGTGCCGGCCGAGGAGTACGCGCGCACGGCGGCGCACTCCACGTTGCTGATCACCTGCACCACCGCGACCGAGCCCGTGCTCGGCCCGGAGCACCTGCAGCTGCCGGTCGGCCTCGCCGCCGCGGGCTGCCCCGTCGCCGCGACCAGCGGCACCACCGGGGTCCCGAGCCGGCTGGTGGTCGACCTCGGCATGCCGCGGAACGTCGACCCGGCCGTGGCTGCGCTGGAGGGCGTCGCGCTGCTCGACCTGGAGACCATCCGCCTGCACGCCCCGCTGGAGGAGCTGCAGGCGACGGATGCCGCCCGGAGCGTCGTCCGCGAAGCCGCGGAGACCTTCCACGTGGTCGGTGCCCGCCAGAGCGTGACCCCGTCGGTCGTCGCCTTCCGCTCGCACATCTTCGAGCTGCTGGAGCGCGAGATCGACCGCGCCCGTGCCCGTGGCGACGAGGACGGCAAGGTCGAGCAGGCGCTGCGGCACCTCTCGGGCGTGCTGCTGCACACGCCGACCGTGCGGGCTCATGAGCTCGCCGCCGCCGGTCGCGCGGACGAGTTCGCCGCCGCGCTCGCGACGCTGTACGGGATCACCCCTGCCGCGGACGCGGTCGAGGACGCCGCCACAGCCTGATCCGGCGGGGTGGGAGGATGGGAGGCATGGCCCTTCACATCACCGGAGACACCGCCGCCGACGCCCTGCTGACCGAGAACCCGACGGCTCTGCTGATCGGCATGCTGCTGGACCAGCAGATCCCCATGGAGACCGCGTTCACCGGACCGCTCAAGATCGAGCAGCGGACGGGAGCCGCGGATGCTGCGGCGATCGCGGGCATGGCACCCGAGGAGTTCCTGGAGGCCTTCCGCCAGACCCCCGCGGTGCACCGGTTCCCCGGCTCCATGGCGACGCGGGTGCAGACCCTGTGCCAGGCGCGCGTCGACGACTGGGACGGGGATGCCGCGGCCCTGTGGACGCGCCCGTCGACAGGCTCAGGGACCCAGCCGAGCGGCGCCGAGGTGCTCAAGCGGCTCAAGGCCCTTCCCGGCTTCGGTGAGCACAAGGCGAAGATCTTCCTCGCCCTCCTCGGCAAGCAGTACGGGTTCACCGGCGAGGGCTGGCGGGAGGCTTCGGCGCCCTACGGCGAGGACGGGTCGTACCGCAGCGTCGCCGACATCGTGTCGCCGGAGTCGCTGACGAAGGTGCGCGAGTACAAGAAGGCGATGAAGGCCGCGGCGAAGGCGGCAAAGTAGTGCAGCCGACCGGGGACGACGTCGCGGGCCTGATCGCCCGCTCCTCCCCGGCCGTGCGTCGCCGTGATGCCGAGACGCTGACCGCTCTCCTGCAGGACATCACCGGGCGCGAGCCGCAGACCTGGGGTTCGATGATCGGGTTCGGCTCCTGCCATTACCGCTATCCCACCGGGACGGAGGGCGACAGCGGCATTCTGAGCTTCGCCCCCCGGAAGGCCGCGACCACGATCTACCTCCTCGACGGGGTGGACGCCCACGCGGAGGCTCTCGGCGCGCTCGGCCCGCACACGACGGGGGTGGGCTGCCTCTACCTCAAGGACCTCGACGAGGTCGACCTCAACGTGCTGCGCGGGATCCTCGAGCGTTCGCGCGCCTGGGTCGAGTCCGGCGGCGACGCGCGCATGCAGCTGACGGTCACGTCGTAGCTCCCGCCCTGTCGCCGAGACCCCGGGTTCCCGCCGAAACCCCGGCGTGCGGACGTGCGGAGTCCGGGGTCTCGGCGGGAGGGCGGGGCCTCAGGTGGTGGCCACCCCCTCGTCAACCTGCACGCGCCGTGCGTCCGCCGCGTGACGACGCCACCGCCGATCGTGCGTCACCGTGACGACGGCGGCGGGGTGGTCCGCGAGAGCGTGCTCGAGCTGCTCCACGAGCTCTGGATCGAGATGGTTCGTCGGCTCATCGAGCAGCAGCAGATCGAACGGCGACGACAGGGCGACCGCGAGATCCAGCCGCCGACGCTGCCCGACGGAGAGAGCCCGCACGTCGCGGTCCACCTCCGACCCGCGGAAGAGTCCATGAGCCAGGAGAGCGTCGTGCGCATCCGCCGGCGGCGTCCCGGTCCGAGCCGCGAAGACTTCGACGGCGGAACCCCACGGGCGCGTCTCGACCTCCTGCCGGAGGAACGCGATCCGCAGCCCGTCCCCGCGGACGAGCGTCCCGGATGCGGGGAGGAGCTCGCCGGCGAGGAGACGGAGGAGTGTCGTCTTCCCGGCTCCGTTCGGCCCGGTCACGAGCCACCGCGAACCGGCCTCGATCGTCCACGGCGACACGGCGAGCCGTCGTCCCGGTTCGCGGAGGGACACGGCATCGAGGGTCAGGAGCGGGTCGTCGAGCGGTGCCCGATCCTCTGCCGCGACCGTGAACCGCAGGGGCTCGGGCGGCGCCGGGCACGGGTTCTCCCGCAACCGCGACAGCCGCTCCTTCGCCATGCGGATGCGCCCGACGGCCCCGTGGTCGCGGCTCCGCGCCCGGAACGCGCCATGACCGAAGCCGTCGAGCTCGAGCTTGCGCGGGATCGCCTGCAGCCGGAACGCGTTGGCGGCGAGCAGGGCCTCGGTGCGGGCGACCTCGGCCTTCCACTCCTCGTGGCGCGCGACCGCCGCCCGGCGTTCGGCCTCGCGCGCCCGCAGGAACCCGGCGTAACCATCGCCGTAGCGCCGGATCCGACCGTCCTCCACCTGCACGACAGAGGTCGCGAAACGGTCCAGGAAGTCACGGTCGTGCGTCACGACCACCAGCGCTCCCCGATGCGCCGCGAGACGGTCCTCGAGCCAGGTCAGCGCCCGGTCGTCGAGGTCGTTCGTGGGCTCGTCGAGGAGCAGGAGCTCGGCTCCGGAAGAGAGGGCGACCGCGAGAGCGAGCCGCGCCCGCTCTCCGCCCGACAGCGTGGCCACCGATCGCCCGCGGTCCAGCCCGCCCAGCCCGAGCTGTTCGAGAGCGGTGTCGATGCGACGGTCCACCTCGTATCCGCCGCGGGACTCGAAACGGTCCTGCAACAGGGCCACGGCGGCCATCTGCTGCGCACGCTCGGAAGGGGTCGCGGCGGCGAGGAGGTCGTACGCACGGGCGAGGTCGTGCTCCAGCGCGCGGAGGTCGCCGAGGAGCTCGTCGATGGCGTCAGTCACCGTCGCTCCGTCCGCGAACACCGGGTTCTGCCGGGCATGCGCGATCCCGCCGGGAAGGTCGAGCCGCACCTCCCCGGACGTCGGCGCGAGAACACCGGCGAGCAGATCGAGCAGCGTCGACTTCCCGGTGCCGTTGTCGCCGATGACGGCGAGGCGGTCGGCGGGGCCGACGACGAGGTCGATCCGGTCCAGGACGAGTCGGTCGGCGAATCGGACGGAGGCGGCCTGTAGCGCGCACTCGCGATGAGCGCGGGCCGAGGAGTCGGAAGGGGTCGAGAGTACAGGGAACATGAGGGATCCTCTCCAGCGGCGCACGCGCACCGCCGGGATCTGCGTCGATGACGCGGGGAACAGGAACCTCGACCGCACCCGGAGTCGGGCGCGTTCGCTCAGGACCCACCGCGGAGAAGAGCTCTCGACGCGGCGTCCCGATCTAGCGAATCAGAGTACCCACGAGGAGCGACCATAGCAGGGTCACTCAGCGCCCGCCAGGCCCCGCCTTCCCGGCGAGACCCCGACGTGTGCCCGCCCGCGCCCCGGGGTCTCGGCGAGAACCCGGGGTCTCGGCGTCAACGGCGACGGCGAGGGAGGGAGGAGAGGGAGGAGAGGCGGGAGTGGGCGGCGGGGAGGGCGAAGAGGAGGACGATCGCGAGGACGATGCCGCGGACGATCCAGAGGCCGGGCTCCCAGATCACCTCGTAGTTCCCGGGGAGGCCGAGGAACGCGGCGATGATCGATCCCCACGACGCGCGGCCGCTGCTGTCGGTGTCGATCGAGAGTCCGCCCACAATGCTCAGCACGCCGAGGCTCAGCAGCACGATCGGCATGATGAGGGCGCCGGGCTTCGCCTCCCCGCGCGCGATCAGTCGGATCACCGTCACGAGCGAGACGAGCGGGAACACGAAGAAGAACCAGACGAGGGCGCCGAGCAGCAGCCCCACGACGATGAAGACCGGCACCCAGAGGAGCATCCAGGGGCCTTCGTCGGCGACGAAGTAGTCCGGGTCGCGGAGGATCGCGACGACGAAGCCCGCCAGGGTCCCCAGCGGGAGCACCGCCAGCACCCACCAGAACACGGCCTTCGGCACGCGTTTCCGGTCCCCCAGCCGCGTCATCACGATCTGGATGATGACCGCGGCGGCGAGCGCCGGGAGGCCGAACATCGCGATGATGGGCCCGGCGCCGTCGTTCTCCCGCAGGTCGAGCACCGTGAGGATCATCCACGACACGGCGAGCGCCCCGAGCACGATGGCCGCGACCGGACGCACGGGGGAGGCTTCTCCCCGTGCGCCGGCTCCCCCCGGTGCCGTCACGTCAGGCGCCGCGGAGGCGCTCCGCCAGGTAGGCGTGCAGCTCGTCGATCGGGACGCGCTCCTGCGCCATCGTGTCTCGATCGCGCACGGTCACGGCACGGTCGTCGAGCGAGTCGAAGTCGACCGTGACGCAGAACGGCGTGCCGATCTCGTCCTGGCGGCGGTAGCGACGACCGATCGCACCGGCGTCGTCGAAGTCGACGGCCCACGAACCGCGGAGTGCGTCGGCCACCTCGCGGGCGAGCGGCGACAGGTTCTCGTTGCGCGACAGCGGGAGCACGGCCGCCTTGACCGGGGCCAGGCGCGGGTCGAGCTTGAGCACGGTGCGGGTGTCGGTGCCGCCCTTGGCGTTGGGCACCTGCTCCTCGACGTACGCGTCGACGAGGAAGGCCATCATCGCGCGGGTGAGTCCGAACGACGGCTCGATCACGTACGGCGTGTAGCGCTCGCCCGTGGCCTGGTCGAAGTACGTCAGGCTCTGGCCGGAGGCCTCGCTGTGGCTGGAGAGGTCGTAGTCGGTGCGGTTGGCGACGCCCATGAGCTCGCCCCACTCCTTGCCCGCGAAGCCGAAGCGGTACTCGACGTCGATGGTGCCGGCCGAGTAGTGCGCGCGGTCCTCCTCCGGCACGTCGAACTGACGCATGTTCTCCGGGTCGATGCCGAGGTCGATGAACCAGTTCCAGCACGCCTCGACCCAGTGGTCGAACCACTGCGGCGCCTCGGCGGGCGGCGTGAAGAACTCGATCTCCATCTGCTCGAACTCGCGGGTGCGGAAGATGAAGTTGCCGGGGGTGATCTCGTTGCGGAACGCCTTGCCGACCTGGCCGATGCCGAACGGCGGCTTCTTGCGGCTCGCGGTGAGCACGTTCGAGAAGTTCACGAAGATGCCCTGTGCGGTCTCGGGGCGCAGGTAGTAGAGGCCGGACTCGTCGTCGACGACGCCGAGGTAGGTCTTCACCAGACCGGAGAAGGCCTTCGGCTCGGTGTACTGCCCCTTGGTGCCGCAGTTCGGGCAGGGGATGTCGGCGAGACCGTTCTCGGCCTTGCGACCCTTGCGCGCCTCGAAGTCCTCGATGAGGTTGTCGGCACGGAAGCGCTTGTGGCACTGCAGGCACTCGACGAGCGGGTCGGTGAAGGTCGCGACGTGGCCCGAGGCCTCCCACACGCGCTTCGGCAGGATGATGCTGGAGTCGAGACCGACCATGTCGCCGCGGCCGCGCACGAAGGTCTGCCACCACTGCCGCCGGATGTTCTCCTTCAGCTCGGTGCCGAGGGGTCCGTAGTCCCAGGCCGACCGGGAACCGCCGTAGATCTCACCCGCCTGGAACACGAAACCGCGGTGGCGGGCGAGGGCGATGACCTTATCGAGGCGGGACTGTTCGGCCACGGTGGCTCCAATGGTCGGATGCGGAGAATGCCCGTGAGCACGGGCACCCCCATTCTATCCGGGGCGGGAGCGCAACCCCTGGCTGCGGGACCCGCGGGAGGAGTACCGTCCCACGCATGAGCACCACCGCGCAGCCGCCCGCCTCCCGCGACGAGGACACCCGCTTCTTCGGACAGCCGTGGTCGCTCGTGCACATCTTCGGCGTGGAGATGTGGGAGCGCTTCAGCTTCTACGGCATGCAGGGCATCCTGCTCATCTACCTGTACTTCTCGGTGGCCGATGGCGGTCTCGGCCTTCCGGAGGCGGTGGCGGGCGGGATCGTCGGCGCGTACGGCGGCTCGGTGTACCTGTCCACCATCCTCGGGGCCTGGCTCGCCGATCGGCTGTTCGGCTCCGAGCGGGTGCTGTTCGTCAGCGCCATCGTCATCGTCTCGGGCCACCTCGCCCTCGCCCTCCTGCCGGGATTCGTCGGCGTGGGGGTCGGACTCGTGCTCGTGGCCCTCGGCTCGGGAGGCCTGAAGGCGAACGCGACGTCGGTCGTGGGGACGCTGTACCGTCCGGACGACGTGCGGCGCGACGCCGGGTTCTCGCTGTTCTACCTCGGCATCAACCTGGGCGCGTTCCTCGGTCCGATCCTCACCGGGCTGCTGCAGTCGACCCTGGGCTTCCACTGGGGATTCGGCCTCGCCGCCCTCGGCATGACCCTGGGTCTCGTGCAGTACTCGTTCGGCCGCCGCGGCCTGCCCGCCTCCGCGCGCGCGGTGCCGAACCCGCTCCCCCGCTCGCGCTATCCGCTGGTCGCCGGCATCGCCGTCGGCGCGGTCGTCGTCATCGCGGTGCTCGTGCTGACCGGGGTCATCCAGGCCGACAACCTCGCCACCATCGTGATCGTGGTCACGGTGGTCGCCGCCGTCGCCTACTTCGCGGTGATCCTCGGCAGTCGCCGTATCGACGCCACCGAGCGCTCGCGTGTCTGGGGCTTCCTGCCGCTGTTCCTCACCAGCGTCGCGTTCTGGTCGCTGTACCAGCAGCAGTTCACGGTGCTGACGATCTACTCCGACAAGCGCCTCGACCGCGACCTGTTCGGGTGGGAGATGCCGGTGTCGTGGGTGCAGTCGATCAACCCGGTGTTCATCATCATCCTGTCCGGGGTCTTCGCGGCCATCTGGACGAAGCTGGGGACGCGTCAGCCGTCGACCCCCGTCAAGTTCGGGCTGGCCGCGATCATCATGGGCTCCGCGTTCCTGCTGTTCCTGCCGTTCTCCGGCGGCGGTGCGAACTCGACGCCGCTGCTCGCGATCGTCGGCATCCTCTTCGTGTTCACGGTCGCCGAGCTGTTGCTCTCGCCCGTGGGGCTGTCGGTGACGACGAAGCTCGCCCCGGCCGTGTTCCACACGCAGATGGTCGCGCTGTTCTTCCTGTCGATCGCCCTCGGCACCGCCATCTCGGGCGAGCTCGTGAAGTTCTACGATCCGGAGAACGAGGTGCCGTACTTCTCGATCCTCGGCGGCATCGCGATCCTCGTCGGCATCGGACTGCTGCTGAGCGTGAAGCCGGTGCTGCGGCTCATGCGGGGCGTGCGGTGACGGCCCCGGCGATCACGCGGTGAAGAGGTAGCCCCGGCCGGTCTCGAAGCCCGCGATGTGGAGGCCGCTGCCGAGCAGCCCCTCCATCTGCGCGCGCAGCCGCAGCCGCCACTCGTGCGCGGCCGCCGGGTCGGACTCCCGCATGCCCTCGATGTCGTCCGGGATCTCCAGCGTCTCGACGACGGCGTCCTCCGCCGGGGGCTTGGCGATGTCCGCGAGCGCCCACTCGACGTCGAGGCGGTCGCTCTCGTCGCCCGCGTCGCCGCCGCCGAAGATGCCGTACCGGTTCACCGAGTAGCCCGTGGCGCGCGCGCCGAGGACGGTGAGGAAGAAGTGCGCGTTCCGGGCGACCAGCGGGTCGAAGGTCCAGGTGATGCGGCCGACGTCGCGGGAGAACGCCCACTGCCGCTGGTGCTCCTTGAGCTCACGGCCCCATCCGTGCCCCCGGTACTCGGGCAGCAGAGCCGTGATGTGCGAGTGCATGGCGCGACGGGCCGGTTCGCCGAAGAAGGCGATCGAGGCGCCGACCATGCGCTCCTCGTCGCCCTCGCCGTCGAAGAAGCCGACGACGTAGTTGCCCGACTGCTGCAGGGCACGGAGGGTCCCGGCGTCCACCACGCGCTGCGGGCCCCGGATGGAGTCGAGCAGGCTCTGGGCGTCGAGGATGAGTTCAACGGTGTCGAGATCGCGGATGGTTCGCACGATCCCAGTCTGCCCCTCCTCCGCCCGTTCGCGGAAACCGACTCCGGCTCACCGGTACGGGAAGGCCTCGCCCCCACCCGCGGCGAGCGCCTCCGCGACGATGCGGAGGTGTTCCTCGGCCATGTCCGCCGGCAGCGGCGGCAGGATCCCGTCCCAGAACGCGAGCACCGCGCCGCGGCCCTGCATCATCCCGGCCGGACGACCCAGCGCCCACATGTGCATGTGCGCGGAGCCGTCGTTCCAGCGCCCGAAGTGACAGCGGGCGACGCCGGGGATGCTCTTCACCGCCTCGGACACGCGCTGCATCAGCGGCCCGAGGGCGGCGAGCACGTCCTGCGGCGCGTTCTCCAGGAGCCAGTGCTCGCGCGGTGCGACGCCGCCGATGAAGGGCAGACCGCCGACGTCCCACCCGGCGCGCACCTGCCAGAGGTCGTCGTGCCAGATGGTGTGCACGCTCGGACCGCAGTGGCCGCACGCGGCCGGATCGTGCTCGCCGGCGCGGGGCTTCTCCGGCACGAGCATCGGCTCGAGCGGCCGCATCGTGACGCTCTCGAACGCCCAGGGCAGCCCGTCCGCGAGCACCGAGGCGTCGAGCACCCCGCCGATCGGGAGCCGGCGGTGGTACGCGGAGTCGGCGGGCTGCTGCGCGGGCGCGGTGTCGTCGGTCATCCGGCCATGCAACCACATCGGCCCCTCCCCTCCGGGAACGCCGATAGCCTGAGCCGGTGGGTGCGAACGACGACAGAGCCAGGAAACGCCTCTCCCGTACCCCTCCGCGGTGGGCGATCATCGCGGTGCTGGCGTTCGCGGGCCTGTGCTCCTCGTTCATGTTCACCCTCGTCGTGCCGCTGCAGGCCGAGCTGCCGCAGCTGCTGAACTCCTCCCGCGAGGACACCACCTGGGTGGTGACGATCACCCTGCTCGTGGCCGCCGTCGCGACCCCGATCTCCGGCCGTCTCGGCGACATGTACGGCAAGCGCCGGGTGGTCATCGCGCTCCTCGCGATCCTCATCGTGGGGTCGGTCATCGCCGCGCTCTCCGGATCGATCGTCGGCGTCATCATCGGCCGCGCCCTCCAGGGGGCCGTGACCGGCGTCGTGCCCCTCGGCATCGCCATCATGCGCGACGTGCTGCCGCCCGAGCGCCTCGGCACCGCGGTGGCCCTGATGAGCGCCACCATGGGCGTCGGCGGGGCGATCGGCATGCCCGTCGCCGCGCTGCTCGCCGAGAACGCCGACTGGCACATGCTGTTCTGGCTGGCCGCCGCCCTCGGAGTCCTCGGGCTGCTGCTGGTGCTCGCCGTGGTGCCGGAGGACGTGCTCCGCTCCCCCGGGCGCCTCGACGTGCTCGGGGCCATCGGACTCGCCATCGGCCTCACCGGCCTGCTGCTGTTCGTGTCGCGCGGCGCCGAGTGGGGCTGGACGGCGCCGCTGACCCTCGTCTGCGTGATCGGCGGCGTGGCGGTGCTGCTGCTGTGGGGCTGGTACCAGCTGCGCACGGACGATCCGCTGCTCGACCTCCGGGTCGCGGCCCGGCCCGCCGTGCTCTTCACGAACATCGCCGCGATCGGCATGGGCTTCGCCCTGTTCGCCTCGAATGTCACGTTCCCGCAGCTGCTGGAGATGCCGGCGGTGGGCGGTGCCGGCTTCGGGCTCGACATGGTGGCCGCGTCGCTCGTGATCATGCCGGCGGGTCTGGTCATGATGGTGATCTCCCCGCTGTCCGGGTGGCTGGAGCGCACCGTGGGGCCGCGCCCGCTCTTCACCGTCGGGGCCATCGCGATCGTGCTCGCCTACGTCTTCGTGCTGCTGTGGTCGACCGAGGTGTGGCACATCTTCGTCGCCAACATCTTCATCGGCGTCGGCATCGGGTTCACCTTCGCCGCGATGCCCATGATCATCATGCGCTCCGTGCCCGCGAACGAGACCGGGGCGTCGAACGGCCTCAACGCGCTGTTCCGCTCCGTGGGCACCTCGACGGCCTCGGCCGTGATGGGCGGGGTGCTCGCGGCGATGAGCGTGGACGTCGGCGGGGTGGCCGTGCCGACGCGGGCAGCGTTCGAGGTCTGCTTCTGGCTCGCGATCGCCGCCGGCATCCTGGCCGTGGTCCTGTCGCTGTTCATCCCGCGACGGCGCGCCGAAGAGCCGCACCCCTCCCTGCGCTGACCCGTTCGGCGGTCGTTGATTCGCATCGAGGTCGCAGAGATTCCCGCAGAACGTGCGACCTACGGCGGATCTGCGACCTGCGGCGGAGGGTCAGCGGGAGATCGTGCGCGGATCCGGGTCGTCGGCACGCGGTGGCCGCAGCCGGACGGGAAGCGGCCACGGCAGGGTGAACTGTGCGGTCGCGGGACGGGTCATGTCCCCGAAGTCGTCGACCTTCACGACGATGCGCCCCGGCGTGCCCTCTTCGTCCGGCGTCACTTCGAGGATGCGCACCCGCAGCGGGCGCTCGTCCGCTCCCTCGAGCATCCACGGATCGGCGAGCCAGGCGATGCCGTGGTCCTCCAGCGCGGCCTCCGCGTCGAGCCACTCGCCCGGGCCGGAGACTCTCCGCCCGAGGACATCGACGGCGATCCAGTCCTCGCCCTCCGGATGGATCCAGCCCAGCAGCTCGCCGTCGTCGCGGCGGTGCGGGGTCCAGGCATGAGGCATGCCCCGATGCTAGCCCCGCGCGTCGCGCGATCAGGCGAACGCGCCACATTAGGCGAGCGCTCGACAGCAGGCGAACGCGCGACAGCAGGCTCTCGCGCGACATCAGGCCGGGTGCGCCCCCGAAAGCCTGATGCCACGCGGGTGCCTGCGTTCGCGCGCGGGGTCCAGGGGATGTGGAAGCAGGGGAACAAGCGAGGTCAGGCGAGCGCGGGAGGTCAGGCTCGTTGTCACTCTGGAAGCCTGATGCCACGCGGAGGCCTGCGTTCACGCGCGGGGTCAGGCGGGGTCAGTGCGTGTACTCCATGAGCTCGACGCCGAGCACGCGGAAGGCGTCGTGCGCGCGGAGACGGTGGCTGATCGACAGGTCGTCGAAGCACACGATCATCGAGTAGGCGACACCGGCCCGCGGCCCCGCGAGCACCCCCGCCTCAGCGCGCACTCCCCGGTCGCGGCCGGTCTTGTTCACGAACAGCAGGCCGTGCGCGTCGTGCTCGTGTGCGAAGGGGTCGAGCCCGGTCGAGGCGGCCACGAGGCTGAGGTCCTGGTTGAGGCTAAGCCACTCCGACACCTGGGCGCTGACGGCGGCATCCACGACCTGGGAGTTCACGAGCGCGGAGAACAGCCCGGCCAGCTCGCGCGCCGACCCCACCGCGACCTGCGGGGCGTCGTCCGGACCACGGCGGTCGCGGAACCGGTCGAGCAGGGCGGTGCGACGCAGCCCCAGCCGCTCGATGCGCTCGCGCACCCGGTCGTGCCCCACCTTCTCCAGCAGGATGTTCACGGCGATCGGGTCGCCGGCCGTCGCGGCGAGCACGGCGAGGTCTTCCAGCGGCAGCGCCGGGGCCCGCAGGTGTCGCCACAGCCCGGAGCTCTCCACGGCCTCGACGCTCGTGCGCTCCACGATCTCGAGCGGGTCGAGGGCGCCGGACTCGAACGCCGCCGCCACCTCGATGAGCAGCGGGACCACCCCGAGGCCGGCGACGGGCATGGTCACGTGGTCGTCTCCCGCCAGCACGTGCACATGGGAGTCGAGGTCGACCACATGCACCGACACCTGCGCCCCGGAGTTCGCGAGGCCTTCGAGGGCCTTCAGCGTCGACGTGAACGACCGCCGGCCGACGGCCACGCGGCGCGGCAGCCGACGGGCTCCCGGCCGCTGCGAACGGCGACCGCTGGACGACTCGGGCGCGCTCCCGGACGCTCCGGGAGCCGAGGGGTTCCGGAACGCGTCACCAGGGTCGGTCGCACCCACGCGTGGTCCTTCAGGAGGGGGAGGGATACTGCACATCCGGGAAGGGGCGCCCGGCGGCAGGGCTATCGTAACCCCACCGCCGGAGCGTGCCTCACAGAGTCCGGAGGTTCGTCACCAGATGGTCACACGGGACGACTCCGGCAGCCAGAGGGCGTCCTTCTCGGTGACGCCGAAGGCGTCGTAGAACGCATCGATGTTGCGGACGATCTGGTTGCACCGGAACTCGTTGGGCGAGTGCGGGTCGATCGTCAGCAGGCGCAGCGTCTCGGCCTCGCGGCTCTTCTGCTGCCACACCTGCGCCCAGGACAGGAGCAGCCGCTGCACACCGGTGTAGCCGTCGATGACCGGCCCTTCGACGGGCTCCGGCACCGACGGATCGGCCCGCAGCGACAGCTCGTACGCCTTCAGCGCGATCCCGAGGCCGCCCAGATCGCCGATGTTCTCACCGATGGTGAGGGCGCCATTCACGTGATGCTCGGCGTCCAGTCCCTCCGGCACGAGGGCGTCGTACTGCGCGATGAGCGCCTTCGTGCGCTCCTCGAAGGCCGCGCGATCCGCGTCGGTCCACCAGTCCTGCAGGCGCCCCTCGCCGTCGTATCGGCTGCCCTGATCGTCGAAACCGTGGCCGATCTCATGCCCGATGACCGCGCCGATCCCGCCGTAGTTCGCGGCCGCGTCCCGTCCGGCGTCGAAGAACGGGTACTGGAGGATGGCCGCGGGGAAGACGATCTCGTTCATCGAGGGGTTGTAGTACGCGTTCACCATCTGCGGCGGCATGTGCCACTCAGTGCGGTCGATCGGCTTCCCGACCTTGTCGATGTTGCGGTCGTGCTCGAAGATCGCCGCGCGGCGCACGTTGCCGAGGAGATCGGTCCGGTCGATCACGAGGGCCGAGTAGTCACGCCACACCTCGGGGTGCCCGATCTTCGGGGTGAACGCGTCCAGCTTCGCCAGCGCCCGCTGCCGGGTCTCCGCGGTCATCCACTCCAGGGTCTCGATGCTCTGCCGATAGGCCTCGACGAGGTTCGCGACGAGCTCGTCCATGGCCGCCTTCGCCGTCGGCGGGTAGTGCCGCTCGACGTAGACCTTGCCGATCGCCTCGCCCAGGGCCCCTTCGGTGACGGAGACGCCGCGCTTCCAGCGTTCGCGGATCGTGGGGACGCCGGTGAGCTGGGTGCCGTAGAACGAGAAGTTCTCCTGCACGAGCTCGTCGGTGAGGTAGGGCGCAGCCGCGTGCACGACCTTCGCACGCAGCCAGGCCTTCCAGTCGTCCAGCCGCTCGGGAGTGAGCAGAGCGCCCAGCCCCTCGAAGAAGCTCGGCTGCGCGACGACGACCTCGTCGAACGCCTGCGGGTTCGTCGGCGTCACGGCTTCGCGCCACGGACTGAGGTCGACGCCGGCGAGCTCCTGCAGCTCGTCCCACGTCTTGAGGTTGTAGGTCGCCACCGCGTCACGGCTGCGCACGTTGTCCCAGTGGTGTCCGGCGAGCTCGGTCTCCAGCGCGATGGAGCGCTCGGCCTGCGCCGCGGCATCGGTCACGCCGGCGAGCGAGAGCAGGCGCTCCAGGTGCTCCCGGTACGCCGCGCGGGTCTCCGCGAAGGTGTCGAGACGGAAGTAGCTCTCGTCCGGCAGCGAGAGCCCGGCCTGCACGAGCACCGGGAGGTAGCGCTCCGGGTTCCCGGGGTCGCCGTCGACGTAGAGGCCGATCACCGCCGCCCGGCCCTCCCGGTCGTAGGTGCCCACGGTGCGCAGGAAGGCCGGGATGCCGTCGATCGCGTCGATCTCGGCGAACGTCTCGGCCAGCGGGGTCACGCCGGCGGCGGCGATGCGGTCGGTGTCCATGAAGCTCGCGAAGAGGTCGCCGATCTTGCGGGCGAGGGTGCCCTCCTCCGCCTCCTGCGACTCCTCGACGATCGCACGGACGTCCTTCTCGGCCTGCTCGGCCAGCAGATGGAAGGAGCCCCAGCGCGCCTTGTCTCCGGGGATCTCGGTGCGAGCGATCCAGGCGCCGTTCACGTGGCGATACAGGTCGTCCTGCGGGCGGATGTCGGGGCTGAGGTCGTCGAGCGCGAGGCCCGCGGGAAGCACGTCGGTCATGCGCTCCAGCCTATGGCCGGGGTCCCCCACGGTGTCCAGAAGACCTCAGTCCCGGCGTCGGCGCCCGAAGCGTCGGCGCCGCGGCGACGTCTCGGGCAGCGGTGTCCGCGCGGCCCGGCGTTCCGCCCACGCGACGACCTCGGCGTCGACGTCGCGCAGCGGGGTCACGACGGGAGGTCCGCCCTGGAGCTGGCGTCGGGCCTCGCGCACACGCCGGTTGAAGTCCTCGAGCACCTCGCGCACGTCGGACTCGCGACCGAGGAGGTCGAGCTGCCCGTCGAGCTCTCGGTCCTCCGTGCGCAGGAGGATGGCGGGAGGGCCGAGCCCGGTCAGGCCCTCGGTCTCGATCTTCCGGCGGATCCACCAGTCCGGGTCGTGGTGGTCGCCGAGACCTTCGAGCGGCTTCCCGGCTCCCGGCAGATCGTCGAAGTCGCCGCGACGGATGGCGACCTGGATGGCGGATTCGACGAAGGCGGCGCGGTCCACCGCGGCCGCGGCACCGGGCGGCGCGGCGGTGTCCGCCTCGTCGGGGGCAGCATCGCCCTGCTGCTGCCGCGCTCGATAGCGCGCGGCCGCCTCCCGGGGATCCGTCATGGTGCGCCTCCGTCCGCTGGGATCTCCTCCTTCACCCTACGTCCGGTCGAGGCCGGCGGTCTCGGGTGTCGACGACAGGTCATAGGCTCGGAGGATGGCCGCCCGCACCTCCCTGAACCGCGAGATCCTGCGCCTCGCGGTCCCCGCCCTCGGTGCGCTCATCGCGGAGCCGGCCTTCCTCATCGTCGACGCCGCCCTCGTCGGCCATCTCGGCACCGTCCCCCTCGCCGGGCTCGGCATCGCCGGAGCCGTGCTGCAGACGATCGTCGGCCTCATGGTGTTCCTCGCGTACTCCACGACCCCCGCGGTCGCGCGACGATTCGGGGCCGGGCGTCCGGGAGAGGCGGTCTCGGTCGGGATCAACGGCATGTGGCTCGCGCTCGGCCTGGGTGCCGTGCTCGCCGTCGTCGGCGCCGTCTCGTCCCCCTGGCTCGTGTCCCTGTTCGGCGCGAGCGCCGAGGTCGCGGCACAGGCGAACGAGTACCTCGTGATCTCGATGTGGGGGCTCCCGGCGATGCTCATCGTGTTCGCCGCCACCGGGCTGCTGCGCGGGATGCAGGACACCATGACCCCGCTGTGGATCGCGGGGCTCGGCTTCGCGGCGAACGCCCTGCTGAACTGGTTCTTCATCTACGGCCTCGGCTGGGGCATCGCCGGCTCCGCGGCAGGTACGGTGACGGCGCAATGGGGCATGGTCGCGGCGTACGCGCTCGTGGTCCGGCGGCTGGCGACCCGGCACAGCGCCTCGTTGCGCGCCCAGCGGGAGGGCCTGCGCCGCACCGCGACGTCGGGCGGCTGGCTGTTCCTCCGCACCGTGAGCCTGCGCGTCGCCCTGCTCGCCACCGTGGCCGTGGCGACCGGGATCGGCACCGAGGAGCTCGCCGGGTGGCAGATCGTGTTCACCATCTTCTCGGCGGCGGCCTTCGCCCTCGACGCGCTCGCGATCGCCGCGCAGGCGCTGATCGGAAAGGAGCTGGGCGCCGGTGACGAGGAGCAGGTGCGCCGAGTGCTGGCGCGGACGGTCGCGTGGGGAGCGTGGTTCGGCGTCGTGGTCGGCACCGTCATCGCCGCCCTCTCCGGGGTGCTCGGCATCGTCTTCACCGGCGATCAGGGCGTGGCAGAGGTGGTGCAGCCGGCCCTGATCGTGCTCGCGGTGGCGCAGCCGGTCGCGGGCGTGGTGTTCGTGCTGGACGGAGTGCTCATGGGAGCGAACGACGCCCGGTACCTGGCGATCGCGGGCGGTCTGAACCTCGTGCCGTTCCTGCCCACCCTGGCGATCATCGCCGCGACGGGGGTCGACGGCACCGCCGGCCTCGTGTGGCTCGCCGTCGCGTTCTTCGGGGTGTACCTGCTCGCACGGCTGGCGACGCTGGGGTGGCGTGTGCGCTCCGGGCGATGGCTCGCCGCGCCGGCGTAGCTCCTCCACAGGCGACCCGAAGAACGACTTATCCCCCGCCGCCGGGCACAGCGGAATACAGCGCCCCGCCACTCTGTCGCTCCGGTCCAGCATGGAGCGACACTGAAGGGATGCTGGGGATGAACGACGCGCAGGTATGGACGACGATCGGGGTTCTCGCCTCGGGCATGTACGCCACGATCACGCTCATGGCGACGATGTTCGTGAGGATCATCAAGACGGAGATCGGCACGGTCCGCACGGAGATCGGCGGGATCCACACGGAGATCGGCGGGATCAAGGGCGAGATCGGCGGGATCAAGGGCGAGATCGTCGGGATCAAGGGCGAGATCGTCGGGATCAGGGGCGAGATCGTCGGCGTGAAAGCCGAGATCGGGGATCTCCGGAAGGAGGTGCACGGTCTGAGCCGGCGCATGGACGGCCTCGACCGCGACGTCAGCGCGATCTCGCGGCACCTTTTCGGCATCGATCCGGCCTGACGGAGCAGGTACGACCGCTCGTCGTGCTCACTCCGCGTGGCGACGACACCACTCGTACATGATGACGGCGGCGGCGGCACTCGCGTTGATCGATCGGGTCGAGCCGTACTGCGTGATCTCGATGTGACCGGAGGCGGCAGCCAGTGCCTCCGGCGACAGCCCCGGCCCCTCCTGACCGAAGAGGAGCACGCACGAGCGCGGCAGGTCGGCGCGGTCCACCGGCACGGCCCCGTCGACGTTGTCGATCGCGATGACGGGCAGACCCTCTGCGGCCGCCCAGGCGGCGAAGGTCGCGATGTCCTCGTGGTGCACGACGTGCTGGTAGCGGTCGGTCACCATGGCGCCGCGCTTGTTCCAGCGACGGCGGCCGATGATGTGCACCGTATCGGCGAGGAACGCGTTGGCACTGCGCACGATGGAACCGATGTTCATGTCGTGCTGCCAGTTCTCGATCGCGACGTGGAACGGATGACGCCGCGTATCGAGATCAGCGACGATCGCCTCCATGCGCCAGTAGCGATAGCGGTCGATGACGTTTCGCGTGTCGCCGTGCGCGAGGAGCTCGGGATCGTACTGCTCTCCCTCAGGCCAGGCCGACAGCCCTCCGGGCCAGGGGCCGACGCCGTATCCGGGCTGCGCCGAGGACCCCCCGGGGGCGGTCGGTTCCGTGCTCTCGGGGCGCTGCGCTTCCATCCCGCCAGGCTATCGCCGCCTCCGCCTGGTCGCCGTCGGGCGGAGGAGCCGGCACCCCGTCCTCGAAGGAGTCCCGGCCATCACGACACGATATTTAGGTGTGCCGAAAAATACGCTACGGTTTCGGTGTGCCTAAAAATCCCGCCGCCTCCGTGATCCCCGCTCGCACCGCTTCGCCGCGCCTGCTGTGGCTGCTGGGACCGGCGCTGGTGGCGGGCGTGGCCTATCTCGATCCGGGCAACGTCGCCAGCAACATGACGGCGGGGGCGCAGTACGGCTATCTGCTCGTGTGGGTGGTCGTCGCCGGCAACGTGATGGCCTGGCTGATCCAGTACCTGTCCGCGAAGCTCGGCGTCGTCACCGGCCAGAGCCTCCCGGAGGTGCTTGGCCAGCGGCTGCGCCGCCCCTGGGCCCGCCGCGCCTACTGGCTCCAGGCGGAGCTGGTCGCGATGGCGACGGACCTCGCCGAGGTCATCGGCGGCGCCGTCGCCCTGAACCTTCTCTTCGGCGTGCCGCTGCTGTGGGGCGGCCTCATCACCGGGGCCGTGTCCATGGTCCTGCTCGCGGTGCAGAACCGTCGCGGCGCCCGACCGTTCGAGTTCGTGATCATCGGCCTCATGTTCGTGATCACGATCGGCTTCATGGCCGGCCTGTTCCTCGCGCCACCCGACCCGGCCGGCGTCGTGAGCGGCCTCGTGCCGCGCTTCGAGGACACGGGGTCCGTGCTCCTCGCCGCCTCGATCCTCGGCGCGACGATCATGCCGCACGCGATCTACGCGCACTCCTCTCTGGCCCGCGACCGGTTCGGTGCGACGAGTGCCGAGACGACCGAGGAGGCGGCCCGGATCGAGACCTCGCGGATCCGCCGCCTGCTCACGGCGACGCGCTGGGATGTGACGATCGCGATGGTCATCGCGGGCTCGGTGAACCTCGGAATCCTCCTGCTCGCGGCGGCGAACCTCGCGGGCGTCGCGGGCACCGACTCGCTGGAGGGGGCGCACGCCGCCCTCGCCGCAGGCCTCGGCCCGGTCGTGGCGACCTTCTTCGCCGTGGGACTGCTCGCCTCGGGTCTCGCCTCGACCTCCGTCGGCGCGTACGCGGGCGCCGAGATCATGCACGGCCTCCTGCACGTGCGCATCCCCCTGCTGGCCCGCCGCCTCGTGACGCTCATCCCCGCGCTGGTGATCCTCGGCATCGGGGTGGACCCCACGCTCGCCCTCGTCCTCAGCCAGGTCGTGCTGTCGTTCGGCATCCCGTTCGCGCTGATCCCGCTCGTCGCCCTCACCGCGCAGCGCCGCACGCTCGGCGCCTGGGTCAACCGGCCGTGGACGACGGTCGCCGGGGTCGTGGCCTCCGTGCTCCTCATCGCCCTGAACGGCGCCCTGCTCTGGCTGGTGCTGACGGGGGCATGACGCCGGATAGGCTCGACATCATGTCTGCAGACTCCTCCCGTCGCACCGTCCGCCTCCTCACCTGGAGCGGCTTCGCGACCGGCGTCATCGGCGGTCTGCTCATCGCGTTCCCGAAGGTCATCGGCCCCGCCAGCCCGTGGGTCCAGCTCGCCCTCGGCGTCGCGACCCTGATCTTCGCCTTCCGTGCCCGCAAGGTGGGCATCGCCGAGGTGGAGGGCTTCGACGGGCGCCTCTCGCTCGCCGCCGCCCTCCTGGGATTCCTCGTGCTCTTCTTCGCGGGGCAGGCGACCGTGATCCTGCTCGGCTCCGCGGGCGCCTGACTCAGGCCGCGAGGCCGGCCGACCCGGACACGTAGAGTGGTGGGGTGGCATCCCCGGCAGCTGACGACTACCTGAAGACCGTCTACGCGCACACCGAGTGGCAGGATGCGCCGATCACCCCCTCGGTCCTGGCGGCCAAGCTCGGCATCGCCCCGTCGTCGGTCACGGAGATGGTGAAGAAGCTCGCCGCGGCGGGACTCGTGTCGCACGTGCCCTACGGAGCGGTCCGGCTGACGGACGCGGGGACCACCCGGGCCCTCGCGATGGTCCGCCGCCACCGCCTCATCGAGACCTGGCTCGTGCAGGAGTTCGGGTACGGATGGGATGAGGTGCACGACGAGGCCGAGGTCTTGGAGCACACCATCAGCGACCGGCTGCTCGAGGGCATCGACGAGCGCCTGGGGCGGCCGCGCTTCGACCCTCACGGAGACGCCATCCCGGACGCGGAGGGCCGCATCGAACGGGAGCCCTTCGTCCTGCTCGCCGACGCCCCGGACGGACACACCGGCCGCGTGCTGCGCGTCGACGACCGCGACCCGGAGCTCCTGCGGACCCTCGACTCCCACGGGGTCGTCGTCGGGACGACCGTGACGGTGACCTCGTCCGGCATCGCCCTCGACGGCACCGAGCCGCCGCTGCCCCCCGCCGCCCGCGACGTGGTGTGGTTGTCGGCCTGACCCCGGCTTCGAATCGCGCACTTTGCGGCAGATCGGCCGGGGATGGGGCCAATCAGGCGATTCGAAAGGAAAGGTGGGGCCTTTAGGCTGAGCACATGGCACACCGTGACGACATCGAATGCTGGCTCACCGACATGGACGGCGTGCTCGTCCATGAGAACGACGCCATCCCCGGGGCCTCCGAACTCCTCGCCGGATGGGAGCGCAACGAGATCCCGTACCTCGTGCTCACGAACAACTCCATCTTCACCGCCCGCGACCTCTCGGCCCGCCTCCGTGCGAGCGGCCTGATCGTGCCGGAGGAGCGCATCTGGACCTCGGCGCTCGCGACCGCCGACTTCCTCGCGCAGCAGCTCCCGGGCGGCTCCGCCTTCGTCATCGGCGAGGCCGGCATCCTCACCGCGCTGCACGAGGCCGGCTTCATCATGACCGAGACGAACCCCGACTTCGTCGTCGTCGGCGAGACCCGCAACTACTCGTTCGAGGCCATCACGAAGGCCATCCGCCACATCATCAACGGCTCGCGCTTCATCGTGACCAACCCGGACGCCACCGGCCCGAGCGCCGACGGGGTGCTGCCGGCCACGGGAGCGATCGCCGCCCTCATCACCAAGGCCACCGGCAAGGAGCCCTACGTCGTCGGCAAGCCCAATCCGATGATGTTCCGTTCGGCCCTGAACAAGATCGGCGCGCACTCGAAGAAGACCGGCATGATCGGCGACCGGATGGACACGGACATCGTCGCCGGCATCGAGGCGGGTCTGCACACGGTGCTCGTGCTCACCGGCATCAGCGACCAGCGGATCATCGAGCAGTACCCCTTCCGCCCGGACGAGATCGTCGACTCGGTCGCCGACCTGCTGCCGACCATCACCGACTCGATCCCCACCCTCGACGAGGACTGACGTGGGCGCCCTCGACGACGGCGAGCGGGTCACGGCGGCGGACGCCGCGGCCTGGCGCGCCTGGCTCGAGGCGAACCACGAACGCACGGCCGGGGTGTGGCTGCTGAGCGTGCGCGGGCGATCCGCCACCGGCGTCGGCTACGAGGACGCCGTCCGGCAGGCGCTGTGCTTCGGGTGGATCGACGGCCCGGTGCGCACGTTCGACGACGAGACCGGTGGCCAGTGGTTCTCCCCTCGACGCCCGGGGAGCGGCTGGGCGGCGACGAACAAGGCCCGCATCGCGGAGCTGGAGGCCGCGGGGCTCCTCGCCCCCGCCGGCATCCGAGCGCTGGAGACGGCGAAGGCGAACGGTTCGTGGACCGTGCTCGACGGCCCCGAGGCCGGCATCGAGCCGCCCGAGCTCACGGCCGCCCTCGACGCGGTGCCCGCGGCGAGGGGGAACTGGGATGCGTTCCCGAAGTCGGTGAAGAAGTTCGGCCTCACGCACATCGCGATGGCAAAGCGGCCGGAGACCAGGGCCGCGCGCATCGCGAAGATCGTGGCGGATGCCGCGGAGGGGAAGCGTCCATGAACCAGAGCGACCTGCTGTTCCTCGTCCTGTTCCTCATCATGCTCACGTCGCTGGTCGTGTTCGTGGTGCAGTTCGTGCGCTCCCGCCGCCGCGGCGGCGAGGACGACGGCCGTGCCGGCTGGTGGGAAGGCCCCTGGGACGACGACGACCGCCGGCGCTGAGCCGACGGCCGCCGGGAGGTCTCAGGAGGCGAGCGACGCCCCGGGGATCGCGGCGAGCAGCTCCCGGGTGTACGGATGCTGCGGCGTGTCGAAGATGCTCTCCGGGGTGCCGCTCTCGACCACGACGCCGCGCTGCATCACGTGCACCTCGTCGGAGATCATGCGCACGACGGCCAGGTCGTGGCTGATGAAGAGGTAGCTGAGCCCGAGGCGCTTCTGCAGGTCGGCGAGGAGATCGAGGATCTGCGCCTGCACCAGCACGTCGAGCGCGGAGACCGCCTCGTCCAGCACGACGAGCTCGGGCTCCAGGGCCAGGGCGCGGGCGATCGCGACGCGCTGCCGCTGTCCGCCGGAGAGCTCGTGCGGCAGCCGCTCGGCCATGGCCGCGGGCAGGGCGACCTGCTCCAGGAGCTCCAGGACGCGGGCGTGCCGGGAAGCGGCGGTGCCGATCCGGTGTACGCGCAGCGGCTCGGCGATCGACTGCTCGACCGTGTAGCGCGGGTCGAGCGAGGCGTAGGGGTTCTGGAACACGGGCTGCACGCGACGGCGCAGCGCGAACAGCTCCGTGCGGCGGAGGGTCGTGAGGTCGGTGCCGTCGAAGAGGATGGACCCCGAGGTCGCGTCCTCGAGACCGAGCACCATGTTCGCCGTCGTGGACTTGCCCGAGCCCGACTCGCCCACGATGGACACGGTCGTGCCGCGACGGATCGAGAAGCTCACGCCGTCGACCGCCGTGAAGGTCTGCGGCTCCCCGGCCTTCGCGTTCCGGAGCGGGAACTCCTTGCGCAGGTCCCGGATCTCGACGAAGGGCACGGCGTCGGCGGCGACCTCGCGCGCAGGCAGGGCGTCGCGGCGGGACGCGAGGCTCGGTGCGGCGGCGAGCAGCTGCCGGGTGTACTCGTGCTGCGGGTTCCCGAGCACCTCCGCCGATGTCCCCTCCTCGACGACGTGGCCACGGAACATCACGACGATCCGGTCGGCGCGCTCCGCGGCGAGGGCGAGGTCGTGGGTGATGAGGAACACCGCGGTGCCCAGCTCGTCGGTCAGCTGGTCGAGCTGGTCGAGGATCCGCCGCTGCACGGTGACGTCGAGCGCCGACGTGGGCTCGTCGGCGATGAGCAGCCGCGGCTTGCAGGCGAGCCCCATCGCGATGAGCACCCGCTGCCGCATGCCCCCGGAGAACTCGTGCGGGTACTGGGTCGCGCGGCGGGCGGCGTCGGGGATCCCGACCATCTCCAGCAGCTCGACCACACGGGCCTTCGTCGCGTCGCCGCTCGTGTACCCGTGGACCTCGAGCGCCTCTCCGATCTGCTCACCCACGCGCAGGAGGGGGTTGAGGTTCGACATCGGATCCTGCGGGACGAGGCCGATGCCGGCCCCGCGGAGCGACACCATCGCGTTCTCGGGGAGGTCGGTGAGCTCGCGGCCGTCGAAGCGGATGCTGCCCGCCGTGATGACGCCGTTCTCCGGCAGCAGGCGGTTGACCGCGGCCGCCGTGGTGGACTTCCCGGAGCCGGACTCGCCGACCACGGCGACCGTCTCCCCGGCGGCGATGTCGATCGAGATGTCGCTGATGGCGGTGACCAGCTCGGAGCCGGTCCGGAAGGCGACCGCGAGGCCGTCGATGCTCAGCACGGGCGGAGTGGTGCTCATGGGGTACTCGTTCCTTCGGGGTCCAGGAGTGCGGGCAGCGCTGCGCGCCACAGGGTCTCGGTGGGGGCGATCTCGTCGGCGAACAGCCGGTTCGCGAGGAGGACGACGGCGGTTCCGGTGGCGGGGACCACGCCCAGCGCGCATCCGGTGTAGCCGGGATGCCAGAGCACCCGGGTCGAGCGCCCGTCCGCCGTCACGGTGTCGCTGCGCCAGCCGAGGGCCTGCCCGGGGTCGGGGCCGTCGCGGAACAGCTCGGTCACGAGCGCCGGGTCCCACAGCTCGGGGTGCGTCTCGGGGGCGGCGAGCGCGACGCCGAGGGTCAGCAGCTCGTCGACCGTGCCGAACAGGCCGGCGTGCCCGGAGACGCCGTGCAGGGCGTGGAAGCAGTTGCCGTCGTTGGCGACCCCGGTGATCTCCCCCTCACGCCAGGGGAAGTGCCGGCGAGAGGTGAGGATCGGGTAGGGCGTGCCGGTGGCGACCATGCGTCGCTCGGCGGCATCCCCGTCGCCCGCGGATGACGCGACCGGACCGGAGACGGGCCCGTAGCCCGTGCGCGTGAGACCGAGGGGCCCGGTCACGAGCTCGCGCACGGCGGCGTCGAGGGGGAGGCCGGTCGCGGCGGCGATGATCCGTCCGAGGATCAGGAAGCCCAGGTCGGAATAGTGCCGTCCTTCGTCCACGCCGTAGCGGAGCGGGAGAGTGTCGGCGGCGGCCGCGCCGTCGTTCGTACCGTCGAGGTAGAGCGGCTGCCACTCCCAGAGCCCCGCCCGGTGCAGGAGCAGGTGCCGCACGGTCGTCCCGGGGGCGCAGGCGGTTCCGGGGACGAAGCGGTCCACCGGATCGTCGAACCGGAGGTCGCCCCGGGAGACCAGCCGGAGGATCGCGGTGGTGGTGGCGGCGACCTTGGTGACCGAGGCGAGGTCGAACGCCGTGTCCGTCGTGACCGGCGTCCCCGCGAGATCGGCGAGGCCGCCGGCGGCCGTGTCCCGGCCCATGCGGGTGGCGACACCGGCGACGGCTCCGCGCGGCGCGGTCGGCCCGGCGAGGACTGCGGCGATCGCCTCGGCGGCGCTCATACGAGAGCTCCGGTCCGGGAGCGGTCGAGCAGCACCTCGGCATCGGGGGCGATCCCGGTGATCCCCAGTCCCGCCGCCGCGGCGAGGGTGAGCCACTCCGCGTCGGCGGTCAGCCCTCCGGTCACCGGCGACCGGCGCAGCCACGATGCCGCGTCGAGGTCGTGCACGACGTCCGGAGCGATGGCGGCGGCGAGGTGCGCGGCGGCGGCCACCCCGACGTGCGACTCCATCATGCAGCCGACGATGACGCCGAGTCCGGCGGAACGGGCGGCCTGCACGCACGCGAGCGCCTCGCGGAGCCCGCCGGTCTTGGCGAGCTTGACGTTCACGAGCCCGGCGGCTGCGCGCGCGGCGATGTCGCGGACATCCTGCGCGGTGCGGACCGACTCGTCCGCCATGATCGGCGTGTCGACGGCGGCGGTCACCACGGCCAGCGCATCGAGGTCGCGCGCGGCGACGGGCTGCTCGACGAGTTCGAGTCCGAGACCGGCGTCCTCCGCCGCCCGGATGACGCGGATCGCGGTCTCGGCGTCCCACGCCTGGTTCGCGTCCACGCGCAGGGTGATGTCGGCACCGACGGCGGAGCGGACGGCCAGGAGACCCGCGACCGTGTCGTATTCGCGGGACGCCTTGATCTTGAGGCAGCGGAATCCCGCCGCCGCATGCTCGACGGCGGTCGCGGCCAGTGCGGCCGGCTCCGCCACCGACAGCGTCATGTCGGTACGGATGCGCGCGGGCGCGTCTGCGTGCGGGGCGAGCGTCTGCGCGAGCGGCTCGTCCCGGTGCTGCGCGGCGAGATCGGCGACCCCGCAGGCCACCGCACTGCGAGCAGCGGCGTTGCCCCAGGCCGCCGCGGCGAGGGCGTCCGGCAGCCCGGGGTCGTCGACGGAGCGCCCGAGCACGGCGTCGGCGAAGGGACCGGCGACCACGGCCGTCACGCTCTCCGGGCTCTCCCCCGTGACACGCCAGCTCGTCGCGGCCTCCCCGTATCCGCGGCGGCCGTCGGCGTCGGTCACCTCCACGAGCACGACATCGAGGTGGTCCGTGCGACGGACGGCCGTGACGAAGGGACGCGCCAGGGGCGAAGGCACCCGCAGCACGCGCATCCGCTCGACGACGGTCACGATCCCGCCGCCTCCGTGAGGGCGAGGGAGTCGATGGCCGCCACCGGCTCTGGCATCTGCAGCGGACCGGCGCCGGGCGTGATCGTGCCGAGGATGCGCGGCTCGCGCGCCCCGGTCCCGCCGGGGACGATGGCGGGGACGCCGTGCAGGGTCGACCAGCCGATGAGCGCGAGGAGGATGGCCTCCTTGCTGTCGGCGGGGGCGCCGAGCTCGTCGGCCAGGACGACCTCGGTCTGCGGCAGCGCGGTCCGCAGCCCGTCCAGGATCAGCGGGTTGCGGCAGCCGCCGCCGGACACCGCGAGGAAGCCGATCCCGGCGCCCTCGACGTCGCGGGCGACCGTGCGGACCGTGAGCTCGGTGAGCGTGCGCACGACGTCGGCGACCGCGATCTCACGTCCCTGCGCCGCGAGGTGCTCCTGCACGTAGGCGAGGTGGAAGTGCTCCTTGCCCGTGCTCTTCGGCGGGGTGAGGGCGTAGTACGGGTCCGCGAGCATGGCGTCCAGCAGCGCCTGGTCGATCCGTCCGGTCCGGGCGATCGCCGCATCGTCGTCATAGCCGAGCGGGTTGAGGTCGTGCGCGACGATGACCGCGTCGACCAGGGCGTTCGCGGGGCCGATGTCGTAGGCGACGAGGCCGTCCGGGCGGACGACGGTCATGTTGGAGATGCCGCCGAGATTGAGCGCCGCCGAGACGCCGGCGCGGCCACGGAGCAGCAGCTCGTCGAGGAACGACACGAGCGGAGCGCCGTGGCCGCCCGCCGTGATGTCGCGGATGCGGATGTCGGAGACGACGGGCACACCGACCTTCTCGGCGATCCAGGCGGGCTGCCCGATCTGGAGGGTGCCGAGGGCGTGGGCGCCGTCGACCCAGTGGTACACGGTCTGGCCGTGCGAGCACACCGCGTCGACGCCGCCGACCTCCGTCGCGATATCGGCCGCGACATCGGCGAACGCCTGCCCGATGAGGGTGTCGAGCTCGGCCACCTCGGCCAGGGTGGTCTGCGCCGGAGGGAGCGCGGCGATGAGGCGTGCCCGCAGCGCGGGATTGTAGGGGACGCTCGTGGACGCGAGCACCCTGCCCCGAAGGTCGACGCCGTGCGCCGTAAATCCCCCGTTGGTGGCGAAGTCGACGACGGCGGCGTCGATCCCGTCGTGCGAGGTGCCGGAGATCAGTCCCAGGACGCGCATCAGTTCTCCTCCAGTGCGGTACGCAGACGGCCGTCGGCCGCCGCGAGTCGGTCGGTGGCCGCGGCGAGGTCCTCCCCGCGGCGGATCATGATCGTGGCGAGCTTCACGTCCCACCCTGCGCTCTCCAGCGCGGCCGCCGCCGTGTCGCGATCGACGTCGGCGATCGTCCGCACCATGCGGATCGCGCGCTCGCGGAGCTTGTGGTTCGTGGCCTTCACGTCGACCATCAGGTTGCCGTAGGCCTTGCCGTTCCGGACCATCGCGATGGTCGAGAACATGTTGAGTACCAGCTTCTGCGCCGTGCCGGACTTGAGGCGCGTGGAGCCGGCGAGCACCTCGGGGCCGACCTCGACCTCGATGCCGTGCGCGGCGACCGCGCTCAGCGCGGTGCCGGTGTTGCAGGACAGGCCCACGCTGAGCGCCCCGCGCTCCCGCGCCCGTCGGACGGCGGCGACCACGTACGGCGTGCGGCCGCTGGAGGCGATGCCGATCACGGTGTCGAGCGGGCCGATGTCCGCGGCGTCGATGGCCGCGGCACCCGCCTCCGCGTCGTCCTCCGCGCCTTCGACGGGGTTCACGATCGCGCCGGGACCGCCGGCCATGATCGCGAACACCAGCTCCGGCGGGGTGCTGAACGTGGGCGGGCACTCGGAGGCGTCGAGCACGCCGATGCGTCCGGGGGTGCCTGCGCCGACGTACACCAGGCGTCCGCCCTGCGCCATGCGCGCGGCCGTCTGCTCGATCGCCGGGACGATATGCGGAAGAGCGCGCTGCACGGCCGCGGGCACCGTGGCGTCGGCCTCGTTCATGGTCTGCGCGAGCTCTGCCACGCTCATCTGATCGAGGCGGGCGTACCGGGGGTCGCTCGCCTCGGTGGCGAGGGCGCCGAGGTCTTCCGCGATCATCGCTTGCCCCGGTTCCGCGGGTCGAGGCTGTCGCGCAGCCCGTCGCCCAGCAGGTTCAGGCCGACGACGAGGAGCACGACGACCACGCCGGGGGCGATCATCGTCCACGGGGCGATGGTCACGAGGGTCCGCGCCTCGAAGATCATGGAGCCGAGCGAGGGCGCGGGCGGCGGAGTCCCGAGTCCGAGGAAGCTCAGCGACGCCTCCGTGAGCACCGCCCACGAGAGGGAGAGCGTGACCTGCACGATGATGATCGAGGTGATGTTCGGCAGGACGTGGCGGAACATGGTCGCCATGCGGCTCTGCCCCGTGCTCTTGGCCGCCTTGACGTACTCCACCTCGCGCAGCGACAGCACGGGGCCGCGGGTCACGCGGATGAAGATCGGCACGTAGACGATCGCGATGGCCACGGCGATCGTGAACCAGTTGCGGTCGAACACCGAGGCGAGCGACAGGGCGAGCAGCAGCGGCGGGAACGCGAACAGCACGTTGGTGACCGCGGTGATCGCCCCGTCGGAGAAGCCGCGGTAGAAACCGGCGATGAGTCCGCAGACCGTGCCGACCACGGTCGCGAACGCCACGGCGACCACGGAGATGAGCGCCGAGTTGGCGACACCGGCGGCCACCCGCGAGAACACGTCGCGGCCGAACTGGTCGGTGCCGAACCAGTGCACCGCGGACGGCGGCTGCAGCCGGGACGGCGGGTCCTGCGCGAGCGGGTCGAACGGCAGCAGGCCGAACGCCGAGACGAGGCTCAGCACCGCGAGCAGGACGACGATGATGAGGCCGGCGAGACCACTGCGGCTGCGCAGCAGGAGACGCACGCGCTCCATGGTGCGCCCGCCGCCGGGAGCGAGGGCCGGGGTCTGAGAGATGTCGGTCATGCGGCACGCACCCGGGGATCGATGACCCGGTAGAGCAGGTCGGTGAGCAGGTTGACGATGACGAAGGCGAGCGCGATCACCAGGACGGTGCTCTGCACGAGCGCGTACTCCTTCTGCTGGATGCCGAGCAGCACCTGGCGGCCGATGCCGGGGAGCGAGAAGATCTGCTCCACCACGACCGCGCCGCCCAGCAGGTAGCCGAACTGCAGACCGGTCATGGTGACGATGGGGACCAGCGCGTTGCCCAGCACATGGCGCACCTGGAGGCGGCGGGGCGGCACGCCCTTGGCCTTCGCGGTGCGGATGAAGTCGTTGGCACGGATCTCCAGGACCGCGGTGCGCGTGGTGCGCATGATCGGCGCGGCGATGCCGAAGCCGAGCACGATCGACGGCAGGAGCATCTGCTGGAGGTTCAGGGCGGGGTCGTCGAAGAGCCGCGCGTAGCCCTGGCCGTTCGGGTTGAAGCCGAGGGACTGCGCGAGGATCGCCAGCAGCGCCGTGCCGAGCAGGAACGCGGGGATGGAGAGGCCGGCGAGGCCGACGACCTGACCGACGCCGTCACGGAACGAGTCGGGCTTCGAGGCGGAGAGCATCCCGAGCGGGATGCCGATGGCGAGCGCGATGACGATCGAGAAGATCGCGAGCTCGAAGGTGACCGGCAGCGCGGCGGCGGTGAGCTCGAGCACGCTGGTCTGCGCCCGGGAGGAGAAGCCGAGGTTGCCGGTGAAGATGTTGCCGAGCCAGGAGAAGAACTGCACGACGAGCGGCTGGTCGAGACCGTAGTACGCCTCGAGCGCGGCACGCTGCGCCGGAGTGAGCGCGGCCGCCTCGGTGCCGAGGCCGGAGCTGATCTGGTCGCCGGGGATGGCGCGCAGCATCAGGAAGACGAAGACGGCGACGCCGAAGAGGGTGCCGAGGGCTGCGAGGATGCGTCGCAGCACGCTGTTGCGGAGGAGCTGTCTAAACATGCGCGTGGGAGAGGTGCCTGTCGTCGGGGAGCCGAGGGGGCGCGGACGTCCGCGCCCCCTCGTTCCACTACTGGATGGAGGTGGTCCGCAGGTACTGCAGCGAGCCGTTCGCCATCGGGGTGAAGCCGTCGACGGTCGAGGCCGTCGCGGTGTAGGTGTAGCTGGTGAACAGCCAGATCCAGGCGGCGTTGTCCTCGAGGTTCTCGGAGACCTGCGCGTAGATGTCCTTGCGCTTCTCCGGGTCGGCCGTCTCGCGTCCCTCGGCGAAGAGCGCGTCGAGCTCGGGCGAGGAGTACCCCGCGACCTGGTTCAGGTTGCCGGTGCTGGTGAAGTAACGGCCGTACATGCCGTCCGGGTCCGGGCGTCCGCCGTTGAGGGCGACCGCGGCGTCGAAGTCGGCCGCGATCCAGCGGTCCACGAACGCGCCGGACTCGAGCACCTCGAGGTCGAGCGTGATGTTCGCGTCGGCGAGCTGCGCCTTGAGGTTCTGCGCCTCGTTGACGGAGGTGGCGTACTCGCCCTGGGACACGATCGTCTTGACGGTGACGCCGTCCTCCTTGCCGGCCTTCTTCAGGTACTCGGCCGCCTTGTCGAGGTCACGCTCGGGGCACGGGCGCGCGTCGGGGTCGGACTTGAACGCGGGAGAGGTGATCGGACCGGTGACCTCGCCCTCGCCGAGCGCGGCGGTGTCGAGCACCTCCTGACGGTCGATCGCGCACTGCATCGCGAGCCGCACGTTCACGTCGGCGAGGTCGCCGCGCTGCGCGTTCAGCTGCAGGGCGTGGTAGCTGAGCTGCGGGGTGGTGGCGACCTCGACGTTCGCGCCCTCGGCCGTCTGCGCGACGAGCGGGTCGTCGAACACGGCCAGCTGCACGTTGCCGGACTGCATCGCCGAGACGATGGACGACTCGTCGGGGATCACGCGGAACTCGACGGTGTCGAGCAGCGCGGTGTCGCCCCAGTAGTCCTCGTTCTTGGCGAGGGTGAGCGACTGGCTCGCCTTCCGGTCCTCCAGCACGAACGGGCCGGTGCCGTTCGGGGTGGTGTTGAGCGCCTCCTCGGTGTCGTCCGACGAGAGCATCGCCATGTTGATGACGGCGAGGTTCGCGGGCAGCGCGGCATCGGGGGCACTGAGGGTGAGGGTGACGGTGCTCTCGTCGGTGGCCTCGACGGCGGCGACCGAGGCGAGGGAGCTCGCGGCCACGGCAGCGGTCGCCTCATCGGCGATCGCGTCCAGCGAGTACTTCACGTCGGCGGAGTCGAAGGCGCTGCCGTCCGCGAACGTGACGCCCTCGCGGAGGTGGAGGGTGACCGTGAGGCCGTCTTCGGAGACGTCCCAGGACTCGGCGAGACCGGGGACGACGTTGAGCTCCTCGTCGAACTCGGTCAGCGTGCCGTACAGGTTCTGCAGGACGTTGACCGCCTGGAACTGGGTGGCCTTCCACGGGAAGAGGGTGTCGGGATCGCTCGTGACGCCGATGACCAGGTCGCCGCCGGCGGATCCGGATCCGGTGTCGGACGGGTTCGACGCCGGTGCGGAACACCCGGTGATGACGAGCGCCGCGGCGAGGCCCGTGGCGGTGAGGGCGCCGAGAGACGCCCACCGTGCTGTGCTCATTGCTGTTTCCTCCTGGCTGGGACCGCGTCGCCCTGGCTCGGATCAGGCGGTGCTGCCTGATGCCCCGCGAACATCGTCGGTCTGGGTAAGTACCAAAAGTACACGAAAGCATCTACGCATGTAACAGAAGTTCCTCTAGTGTTATGAACACCGATCGGAGACCCCATGCCCCACGATGCCGCTCGCGACGACGCCGGCACCCATCTCGTGCTCGTGCGGATGCGCGCCCTGCGCCCCGAACTCCGTCCGAGCGAGCAGCGCATCGCCGACCTGTTCCTCGCCGACCCCGCCGGAACCGCCGGGCTCTCCGTCGCCGAGCTCGCGCAGCGCTGCGACACCTCGACCACGTCCGTCGTGCGGTTCTGCAAGCGTCTCGGGTACGAGCATGTGCGCGAGCTGCGCAACCACGTGCTGCGGGAGGTCGAACGCGAGACCTTCGACACCGCCGCGCTCCCCGCCGTGTCCGGCGACATCGACCGCAACGACACCCTCGCCGACATCGTCGCGAAGGTGTCGCTCGCCGAGACGCTCTCCCTCGCCGACACCGCCAAGGTGCTCGACACCGACGCGCTCCGCGCCACGGTCGAGGCGATCACCTCCTCCACCCGGGTGGACATCTTCGGCGTGGGGGCGAGCTCCATCGTCGGGCTCGACCTCCAGCGCAAGCTCACCCGGATCGGGCGGACGGCGTTGGAGTGGTCCGACCCGCACGCCGCCTGGACCTCGGCCGCCACCCTCGGGCCGGGGAACGTCGCGATCGCCGTCTCGCACACGGGCGCCACGACCGACACCATCGAGTTCCTCCTGCTCGCCCGGCAGGCGGGCGCGACGACCATCGCCATCACCAACCATGCCGGCTCCCCGCTCGCCGGTCAGGCCGACATCGTGCTGACCACCGCCGCGCGCGAGACGGGCTTCCGCTCCGGGGCCCTGGGCAGCCGGATCGCCCAGCTCATGGTCGTCGACTGCATCTTCATCGGGGTCGCGCAGTCCAACTACGATCGCTCGATGGAGGCCCTCCGCGACACCTTCGCCGCCGTGCATCACGTGCGCGCGGGCGGTGCCTGAGATGAGCGCGAGCCGACTCCGCGTCGGGCTGTTCACGGCGTTCGGCGGCCTCGGCGTGACCGCGGCGTTCGTCCCGGCCGTCCTTCCGTCCGCAGAGCACGCGACGGATGCCGACCTGAGTGCCGCCGTGCCCGTCCTCTTCGCGGGACTCCTCGTGGGCGTGCTGCTGTCGGGCCCGCTCCTGGTGCGCCGACCGCCCCGGACGACGCTCGTGCTGGGCAGCCTCCTGCAGGCGGCCGCCATCGTCGGTGTCGCCCTCGCGACGGATCCGGGCGTCTTCCTCGCGGCCGCCGCGCTCGCGGGGCTCGGGTTCGGTCTCGTCGAGGCCGCGGGCTCCGTGGCAGCCAAGGCCGCCAGCACGGGGAGCGCGACCGGGGTGCTGAGCGCCCTGATGGGCACGGTCGCCGTGTGCGCCGCCGTCACACCGCTCGTGGTCGCGCTCGGGGCCGGCGCCCGTCCGGCCCTGGCGCTGCTCGCGACCGTACCCCTGGCGACCGTCGCGGTGCTCGCCGGCGCCAGCACTCTCGCCCGTGCGACCGAGGCCCCGGCGCGACGGGACGCACGCTCCCTGCTCGTCCTCCTCCCCTTCGCGCTGGCTCTGCCGCTCTACGTCGGCGTGGAGACCGTCCTGTCGGGCTGGTCGGCCGTGATCCCGGAGCGGGCGCTCGCGATCGAGCCCGCCACCGCCGCCCTCGGCACCTCGGCCTTCTGGGCGCTGATGGCCGTCGGCCGCTTCGGCGCCGCCGCTCTCCGGCGCGCGGCGGTTCCGCCGCTCGCCCTGCTGGCGACCGCGACGGGGGCTGCCGCCGTCCTCCTGGTGCTCGCCGGCGTGCTCCTCGGCGAGCAGCCGGTCGCGGCGCTGCTCATCCTGGTCGTCGTGGTGGTCCTGCTGGCCCCGAGCTACGGCCTCATCCTCGGCCTCGCGCTCGACCGACTCGATCCGGGCCGCAGCGCCGCGGTCACCGGGGCGCTCGTGGCCTGCGGCGCGGTCGGCGGCACGTTCGTCCCGACGCTCGTCCTGCTGATCGGGCGCGACCCGGCGTCGAGCGTCACGTTCCTCGTGTCCGCCGTGTTGTGCGCGGTCATCCCCGTGCTCATGCTCGTGGCGTCGCACTCCGGGCGCGCCGTCCCGGCGTTGCGGTGACCGACTCTTCCTCCCCCATCGAGCCTGCACGCGACCTCTTCACAGATGCCGGAATTCCGACCGGCGCCCGCACGGCGACCACGTATCGTCGAAGCCACACCCGCACTGAGGAAGGGAGCACCGTGTCCGCGGACACCCTCACGATCATCGTCAGCGCGATCGGCGTCGTGCTCACCCTCGGCGCGAGCCTGTTCGCGGCAGGGGCGTGGATGATCCGTCGCATCGACGAGCGTCTCGGCACCGTCGACCACCGGCTCTCCACACGCATCGACTCCGTCGAAGAGAAGCTCACCACACGCATCGACACCGTCGAAGAGAAGCTCACCGCACGCATCGACACCGTCGAAGAGAAGCTCGGCGCACGCATCGACACCGTCGAAGAGAAGCTCGGCGCCCGCATCGATGCAGTGGCGGCGGACGTCACGGACCTGAAGATCGCCGTCGCCCGGCTCGAAGGGCCCCCGCGACACCTGCTCGTGTCAGGGAGCTGACACTCCCGTCACCGCAGGACGAGGGCGGCGGCGCCGATCAGCGGCCCCTCGTCGCCCAGGCCCGAGCGGACGACGCGGGTGCGACGGGAGTACTCGTGCACGGCGCTGGCGGTGAGAGCCTGCTGGACGAGGTCGATGTAGTCCGCCGACACCCGCGAGAAGCCGCCGCCGATGGCGACGACGTCGAGGTCGACGAGGGTGGCGGCATCGGCCAGTGCCTCCCCGACGGCGCGGGCCGAGCGCTCGATCGCCGCGCGGGCGACGGCGACACCGGCCTCGGCGTCCCGGGCCAGGTCCTCCCCGGTCGCGCCGGACCAGCCCTGCTCCCGCGCCCAGGCGGCACTGGCAGGTCCGGAGGCGATCTCCTCAAGAGTGAGCCCGCCCTCGCGGCGCACCTGCCCGAGGTGCCCGGCGTTGCCGCTCGCCCCGGGCACATACGCACCGCCCACGACGAAACCGCCGCCGACGCCGGTGGACACGACGATCGACAGGGAGGCTCCCGCCTGCTGCGTCGCCCCCAGCCACGACTCCGCGAGCGCGAGCGCGCCGCCGTCGTGACCCAGGACCGCCGGGACGTCCCGTCCGAGTGCGGTCGAGGCCGCACGGGCGACCGCATCGACGAGGCCGAACCCCCGCGCGAGGGGCATGTTCACCGGCAGGATCTCCCCGCGGGTCCGATCCACGGGACCCGCGCTGCCGATCCCGGCGCCGACGAGCTCCGCGTCGGCGGGCAGGGCCGCGAGCGCATGCCGCACGATCGCGTCGACCGCCGCCGTCAACGACGCGGACGTCGCCTCGCGGCCGGTGGGCTGCCGGCTGCGGCTGCCGGGGATGAGCGTGCCGTCGTCGGCGACGAGGGCGGCCTCCATCTTCGTGCCGCCCACGTCGACGGCCAGCGCATAGCGGGTCACTGCGGGTCGAGTCCGAGGTCGTCGAGGTCGAAGGCCGCGCGCCACTCCAGGCCCTCGGCCTCGATGGCGGCCTGCGCGCCGGTCTTGCGGTCGACGATCACCGCGACCGCGACGACCTCCGCACCTTCCTTGCGCAGCGCCTCGACCGCCTTGAGCGCGGACTGCCCGGTGGTCGAGGTGTCCTCCAGCACGACCACGCGCTTGCCCTTCACGTCGGCGCCCTCGATCTGGCGACCGCGGCCGTGGTCCTTCGGCTCCTTCCGCACGACGAACGCGTCGAGCGGACGGTCGGTGCCGACCGAGGCATGCAGGACGGCGTTCGCGATCGGGTCGGCGCCGAGCGTCAGACCGCCGACGGCGACGACGTCGAGATCGGCGATCAGGTCGAGCATGATGCGGCCGATGGCCGGAGCGGCGCGGTGGTCGAGGGTGAGCTTGCGCATGTCGACGTAGTACGTCGCCTTCTTGCCGCTGGAGAGGGTGAAATCGCCGTGGAACACCGCCTCGTCCGTGATGAGGGCGAGGAGGGTCTGGCGGTCTGCGTCGAGTGCGGTCACGGCATCCAGTGTAGGAGGCACACCCTAGGCTGGACGCATGCGCTTGGCCACCTGGAACGTCAACTCCATCCGCACCCGCGTCACCCGCACCGTCGAGTTCGCCGTCCGTGAAGACATCGACGTGCTCGCGATGCAGGAGGTGAAGTGCAAGCCGGAGCAGTTCCCGTATGCGCCCTTCGAGGAGGCCGGCTACCACGTCGAGGTGCACGGCCTGAATCAGTGGAACGGCGTCGCCATCGCCAGCCGGCTGCCGATCACCGACGTCCGCACCGCCTTCGAGGGCATGCCCGGGTTCGCGAAGGGCCACGAGGGCCCCGATGCCCCGCAGGAGGCGCGTGCTCTGGGCGTCATGGTCGACGGCGTGCGCGTCTGGAGCCTGTACGTGCCCAACGGCCGCTCGCTCGACGACCCGCACTACGTCTACAAGCTGCACTGGCTCGAGCAGCTCAAGCAGTCCACGGCGGCCGAGCTGTCGGCGAATCCCGACCTTCCGCTCGCCCTCGTCGGCGACTTCAACATCATCCCGTTCGACCATGACAACGGCGACCCCGACATCGTGGTCGGCCGCTCCACCCACGTCTCCCCCGCCGAGCGCGACGCGTTCTTCGCGCTGACCGACGCGGGCGTGACCGACGTCGTGCGCCCGCTGCTCCCCGAGGGTTACACCTACTGGGACTACCAGCGGCTGAAGTTCCCGCGCAACGAGGGCATCCGGATCGACTTCATCCTCGGCTCGAAGACGTTCGCCGATGCCGTCACCGGGGCGTCGATCCACCGCAACGAGCGCAAGGGCGAGCAGCCCAGCGACCACGTGCCCGTGGTGGTCGATCTGGACTTCGGCGGCGACGACGCCGACGACGACCTGCCGATGATCTTCTCCTGACCCTTCGACAGGCTCAGGGACCTACCCCGTGCGGCTGATCGCGACCGACCTCGACGGCACCCTGCTCGACAGCTCGTCCGCGGTGTCTCCGCGCACCCGTGCCGCGCTCAACGCCGCGCGGGACGCGGGCGTCGCGGTGGTGCCCGTCACCGCCCGCCAGCCGATCGGCTTGCGCGTGATCGCCGCCGACGCCGGCTTCGACGGGTGGGCGCTGTGCGGCAACGGTGCGTACGCGACACATCTCACCGAGGGCCGCATGCTGTTCGCCGAGGAGCTGCCGCCCGCGACGCTGCGCACTCTCGCCGACGCGCTGCGCGCCAGCGTCCCCGGCCTGCTCTTCGCGAGCGTGCGGGAGGGCGGCGAGACATTCGTCGCACAGCACGGGTACGCGGCGATCGCGCAGCTGTCCGATCACAAGCGTGACCCCGCGACGATGGGCGGCGTGCCGCTGGACGAGGTGCTGGCCGCGCCGATGCTCAAGCTCGTGATCCGGCACCCCGAGCTCGCGCCCGCCGCACTCTTCGAGACCCTGCGCTCCCTCGGGCTCACCGGGTTCGAGGCCACGCTGTCCGGCGCCCCGTTCGTCGAGGTCATGGCGCAGGGCGTCACGAAGGCCACGGGACTCGCGCGCCTCTGCACGCACCTCGGCATCGATCGCTTCGATGTCGTGGCGTTCGGAGACGCTCTCAACGACGTCGAGATGCTCCGCTGGGCCGGTCACGGCGTGGCCATGGCACACGCGGAACCCGTCGTGCAGGAGGCCGCGGACGAGACCGCCGCGACCAACGACGAAGACGGCGTGGCCCGCGTGATCGAGCGCCTGCTCGGCCCCTGAACCGGGCCACCGCGGTCAGTCGGCCCCGTTCGGACGCGCCTCGGCACTCGGCGGTCGCAGGCCGAGGAGAGCCAGGGCACCCGCCCCCGCCGTGAGCGCCGCGATCACGCCGATCCCGACCGCCGGTACCGTCGCCGTCGCCACAGCCCCCGCGACGAGCGGGCCACCCGCGTCGCCCAGCTCCCGGCCCAGTTCCGCACTGCCCATCGTGCGTCCCATGCGTTCGGCGGGCGTCGATGCCGCGAGGTGCGAGAACGCCACCGGCGTGGCCAGCCCCACCCCGGCACCGACCAGCACACCCGTGAGGCACAACACGACCGGGGTCACCCACAAGGCCGAGAGGCCTATGCCCACGCCGATGAGAAGCAGCCCGCCGACCGCGCCGAGGCGGACCGAGAGCCGGCCGCGGTCGTGCGCCGCCCCGACCAGGGGCTGCACGATGCTCGACACGACCGCGAGCACCGTGACGATCGCCATGCTGCCCACAGTGCCGAGTCCGGCCTCCCGCCCGAGCAGGGGCAGGAAGCCGACGGCCACGGCGAGCGCGCCGGTCGTGGCCGCCAGCACCAACGTCGGGACGAGAAACCCCGGGGCGAGGAGCTCCCGTCCGAGGTCGACGAGCGTCACCCGTTTCCGGGGCAGCACCGGCACGGCCGGGACGGCGACCAGCACCCATCCGGCCGCGGCCAGCCCGAGCACGGCGAGTGCCCAGAACAGTGCCGGGATCCCGCCCGCCACCACGAGCACCGCACCGAGCAGGGGGCCGAGCGCATATCCGAGACTCTTCCAGGAGCCGTAGCGGCCGAAGTACCGACCACGCGACGCCTCGTCCGTCAACCGCGCCACCGCGGCGGAGGAGGCCGGCGAGAACGCCGAAGCGGCCGCCCCCTGGCCGAAGCGCGCGATCACGAGGCCGATCATGCCGGGGGCCAGCGCTCCGACCACCGAGAACGCGGCGAAGGCCAGCAGACCGCCGAGGATCACGGGACGCACCCCGACCCGGTCGCTGAGCGCCCCGAAGAGCGGCTTGAGCAGCACCTCGGCGATGTCGTACAGCGCGAGCGTGAAGCCGAAGGCCAGCAGCGTCCAGCCGATGTCCTCGGTCTCGGCGCCGAGGGCGGCAGCGATGCCGTGCGCGCCGAACGCGGTGGTGAAGCCGGCGAGGTAGAGCGGTGCCAGGCGCGGGCGCGTCGAGGAGGTCACACTCGATCCGGGCAGGCCCCCGCCCGGCATCCCCCTCAGCCGTGCCGACGACGGCGTCGGAGCAGTGCTCCTCCGCCGAGGAGAAGCACGACCGCCACCATCGGCGCGAAGGACGGGAACTCGCCGCCGGTCGCGGCGAGGTTCTCCTCGTTCCGCGGCGGTGCCACGGCTTCTCCCGACGTGCCTCCCGAGGCGCCGGGGACGATGTCGAGCCGCACGCTCGCCACCACATTCCGCTGCGCGTCCAGCGCGACCACGGTGTGCGTTCCGGCCGGGAACCCCGCGGGAATGCGGAAGTCGTCCGAGAACGCCCCGTCGATCCCCGCCACGGCCCGACCGAGTTCGGCCGGCTCCGACCGGATCTCCAGCGTGACCGCCTCACCGGGCGCGAAGCCCGATCCCGAGATCGTCAGCACTTCTCCGGCGAGGATCGAGGCCTGCGAGAGGGTGAGCGTGGGCGACACTGACGGCGCCGTGCACTCCGCGGACAGCATGACGTCCCGTCCCGACACGGTGGCACCGGGCTCCACCCGGAAGGTGTCGGCCCCGAGGAGCGACTGCGCGCCGCCGAAGTACCCGGTGCAGAAACCGGGCATCTCCACCCGCAGCGTATAGACCCCCGCGGGCAGCGACCCACCGGGAGCCTCGGGATCCGCTCTCCCACCCAGAGTGAATCGCCCCTCCGTGTCGAGCGTCGCCACGTCCCGCCAGCCGGACGCCGTCCAGAGCAGGGCCGTGACCGTCGCCCCGGAGACCGCGGCACCGCCCGCGGTCGACACCGTCCCGTCGATCGCGCCGCCCGGCGCGAGGTCGAAGTCCACTCCCGCGCGATCGCCGCCCGCGGCCAGCACGACAGGGGTCGCCTCGGCCCGGGTCGCGACGCCGTCAAAGAACTGCGGCGCGAAGATCATGTCGTACACGTTCGCCGTGGCTCGCACGATGTAAGTCCCGGCGGGGACGGCGAGGCGGTACGAGCCGTCGGGCTGCGTGTAGGCCATGCTGACGAGGGTGTCCCCGCTGTACGCCTCCACGATCGCGTCGCCGGACAGCGCGCCCGACGTGCGCACCACGCCGGTGATCATCCCGGTCGCGTCGAGAGTCGCATCGATGTCCGCGATGGCCTGCCCCGGGGCCACGGCGATCCTGGTCGCGTCCTTCTCCTGCCGCGCATCCTTCCAGTACTCGGGGATGCCTCGTCCGCCGTTGGGAACGAACGCCACCGCGTACTCCCCCGGCGGCACGGAGAGGGTGTACGACCCGTCCGGCGCGACGTCGGCCTGCGCCAAGGCTCCCGTCGCGTCGTCGGTCGCGGTTACCCACCCGGCCACGGGCGAGCCGTCGATCGCCAACGTCATCGACCCCTGGATGACGCCGAGCTCGGCGAGGAGGGCATCCACTCCCCCACGGTCCTCTCCCGCGGTCACGCGAACGGCCGTCGCCTTGCGGTCTCCGTACGCGTCGTCCCAGAACTCGCCGGCCAACGTCGGCTCGGCGGGATCGAAACGGACGCGATAATCACCGGCAGGGAGACCGTCGATCCGATAGGTCCCGTCGGCGCCCGTCTGCGCGACATCCGACCGGGAGAAGTCGGCGGAGTCCACGCGCACGGTCACGCCTTCGAGCGGCGAGCCGTCGGCCTGCCGCATCACGGAGCCGGCGATCGCCCCACCGAGCGTGAGGGCGGCGTCGACACCGTCGACGGGTTCTCCCTCGGCGACGATGAGACGCTGCGCGGCCTCACGCGACGACGCATCGTCCCAGAACTCGGAGATGAAGTCCGTCCCGGAGGCATCGAAGGCCACGACATACTCCCCCGCCGGAAGGTCCGGCACGAGGTACGCACCCGTGGCGTCGGTCATCGTGGACTCGAAGACCGACGCGTCGTCGGTCGACACCGAGACGGTGACGCCCGCGAGAGGCGAACCGTCCGCCTCCGCCGTCACCGTCCCCGCCAGGGATCCCCCTGCGCGGCATCGGCTGCGGTCGCGCCGCCCAGTGCGAGTGCGAGGGCCGCGGCCCCGCCCATGATCGACCGAAAGAACGCGCGTCGTCGCGCCATGTCCCCACCCTCCGGAGGAGGCCGGCGCAGCCCGGTGCTGTCGCGGTCGACCTCGAGCTCTGCCGATCCCGCGGCAACGCCTTCTCCGAAGGTAGACGATCGACGCATCGGAAAGGAATAGGCAGATCACAGGCGGCCGTCTCCGTCGCGCGGGGGATGCCGCGCGACGACCCCCGCCCTACGGTGGAGGGATGGCCTTCACCCGGACGCCGACCCTGCGAGACCAGCGCGGCGACCTCCTCCTCGCGCTCGTCCTCTTCGTCGGCGCGATCCTCAGCGCGGCGCTCTCCTCCATCGCCCAGGTCTACGGCGACGAACAGGCTCCGCTATGGACCGCCCTCGTCTACGCCGTCGTGGTGGCGGCGCCGCTCGGTTTCCGCCGGCGCTGGCCCGGCACCGTGGCCGTCGTGGTGTCGCTGGCCTACTTCACCGCGGTGACGATCCGAGTACCGGAGATCTACGTCGGCAACATCGCGATGTTCATCGCGCTCTACACGGTCGGCGCCTGGATGAACGACCGCCGGAAGGCCCTGATCGTCCGTGTCGCGATCATCGTCGGCATGTTCGTGTGGCTCCTCATCACCATGTACCGCGACGCCATCAGCGAGGCGGACAAGGCGGACGTCGTCGCCGGTGCCATGTCGCCCTATGTGGCCTTCATGCTCATCCAGATCCTCCTCAACGTCCTGTACTTCGGCGGCGCCTACTACTTCGGCGAGCGCTCCTGGGCGGCGGCGGAGCAGCGCACCGTGCTGGAGGAGCGCACCCGAGAGCTGGAGCGCGAGCGCGAGGTCACCGCAGCGCAGGCGGTGGCCCTCGACCGGGTGCGGATCGCCCGAGAGCTGCACGACGTCGTCGCCCACCATGTATCGGTGATGGGCGTGCAGGCGGGTGCCGCGCGCCTCGTGCTCGAGAGCGATCCGGCGCAGTCGGCGCGCATCCTCTCCGGGATCGAGTCCTCCGCGCGGGACGCGATCCAGGAGCTGCGCCAGCTGCTGGAGACGCTGCGCACTCCCGGCGGCGACACGACCGAGCCGGCATCGACCGTCTCCCTCGACGACATCGCCGCCCTCGCGGAGGCATCGACCGAGGCCGGCCTCCCCACCGCGTACGCCGTGATCGGCGATCCGGTGCCGGTGCCCTCGCTCGTCGCCGTGAACCTCTACCGCATCGCGCAGGAGTCGCTGACCAACGCCCGTCGGCACGCCGGGCCCGGGGCGACTGCGGACGTGCGCGTGCGCTACGACGAGGACGGCGTAGAGGTCGAGGTCGTGAACACCGGTCGTGCCATCGCCCAGCTGCGTCCCGGCCTCGGCCAGCTCGGGATGCGGGAGCGCGCGGCGGCCTCCGGCGGCACGTTCGAGATCGCTCCGCGCGCGCCCGGCGGGGTGCGGGTGCGAGCGCGGGTGCCGCTTGCCGCACCCGTGACGGAGGCCGCACGGTGACCGCGCCGATCCGGGTGCTCCTCGTCGACGACCACGCCCTCCTCCGCGCCGGCTTCCGCACGATCCTCGACACCCAGCCCGACATCACCGTCGTCGGCGAGGCCTCGACCGGGGCGGAGGCCATCGCGCAGGCCGCCGACCTGCGCCCTGACGTGATCACGATGGACGTGCAGATGCCGGACATGGACGGGATCGAGGCGACGCGCTGCCTCGTGGCCGACCCCTCGGTGAGTGCCGCGATCGCGATCGTGACGACGTTCGATCGCGACGACTACCTCTATCAGGCGCTCGAAGCCGGCGCGAGCGGATTCCTCCTCAAGAACGCGGGTGCCGAGGATCTCATCTCCGCGGTGCGCGCTCTCGCGGCCGGGGACGGCATGCTGGCACCCGAGGTGACGCGCCGCGTCCTCACCCGCTTCGCCGGAGCGACTCCGGAGACCGGCGCCGCTCCCGCCCGCGCGGTGACGAAGACGTCCACGACCCCCGTCCTCGCGGAACCGCTGACCGAACGGGAGGCCGAGGTGCTGACCCTGCTCGCCGATGCCCGCAGCAACGCCGAGATCGCCCGCGCCCTGTTCATCGGGGAGGCCACCGTGAAGACCCACGTCTCCCGCATCCTGCAGAAGCTCGGCGCCAGGGACCGCGTGCAGGCCGTCGTGCTCGCGCATCGGATGGGGCTGGCCTGACCGGCGGCGCTCCGCTCCCCCGCGATACTCTCGGAGCCATGCCCGCCGCCGCCCCCGTGTCCCGTCCGATCGTCGCCGGGATCGTCACGGCGCTCGTGGGGTTCACGAGCTCGTTCGCGGTGGTGCTCACGGGTCTCGATGCCGTCGGCGCGTCGGCGGCGCAGGCGGCCAGCGGACTCCTCGCCGTGAGCCTCGCGATGGGGCTCGCCTGCATCGTGCTGGCCTGGCGCTACCGGATGCCGATCACGGCCGCGTGGTCCACTCCCGGTGCCGCCCTGCTCGTGGCGACCGGCAGCGTCGAGGGCGGCTGGCCGGCCGCGGTCGGGGCCTTCCTCGTGACCGCGGCCGTCATCCTCCTCACGGCGCTCTGGCCCGCGCTCGGAGCCCTGATCGCGCGGATCCCTCCGTCGATCGCGCAGGCCATGCTGGCGGGGGTGCTGCTGCCGCTCTGCCTCGCGCCGATCACGGGGGTCGTCGCGAACCCCTGGGGCGTGGTCCCGGTGGTGCTGACCTGGCTGGTCTTCGCCCGACTGGCTCCCCGGTGGGCCGTGCCGCTGGCGTTCGTCGCCGCGGCCGCGGTCGTCGCCGTGTCGCTGGTCTCCGCGGGGACCCGGGTCGACCCGGCCGTCCTCCTGCCACAGTTCGAGCTGACGATGCCGGCCTTCACGGTCGGGGCCCTGGTCGGCATAGCCCTGCCGCTGTTCATCGTGACCATGGCGTCGCAGAACGTGCCGGGTATCGCGATCATGCGCAGCTTCGGCTACGAGGTCCCGTGGCGTCCGGCGATGCTCGTGACCGGTCTCGGCACGGCCCTCGGCGCTCCGGCCGGCGGGCACGCGATCAACCTCGCCGCCATCAGTGCGGCCCTCGCCGCGTCCCCCGACGCCGATCCCGACCCCGACCGGCGCTGGCTCGCCGGGGTCTCCACGGGGGCGTCCTATCTCGTGCTGGGGGCGTTCTCCGCCGCCTTCGCGACCCTCGTCGTGCTCGCCCCGACGGCGGTCATCCCGGCGGTCGCGGGACTCGCGCTGTTCGGCGCCTTCGGCGCGGCCGTCCAGCAGGCGATCGACGACCCCGGCGAGCGTCTCCCCGCGGTCGTCACGTTCCTCGTCGCCGCCTCCGGCATCGCCGTGCTCGGGGTGAGCGCGGCATTCTGGGCGCTGGTCGCCGGCCTGCTCGTGCGCACGGTGCTGCACGCCGGCCGTCCGTCCCGCGGCTGATCCGTGGCCGTCCCCCCTGCGGGGGATGCCCCGCCCCGCCCGTGCTCAATAGCGTGAAGGTCATGCGGATCACCTTCGGACGGAGCACCACGACATGACCACAGGACTGCTGGAACTCTCCGGCATCACCAAGAGCTACGGCAGCCGCCGGGTGCTGGACGACGTGTCGTTCACGGTCGCGCCGGGCCGGCTCACCGGCTTCGTCGGCGGCAACGGCGCCGGCAAGACCACGACCATGCGCATCGTCCTCGGGCTGCTGTCGTCGGACGGCGGACGAGTCGACCTCGACGGGGCGCCCCTCACCACCGCCGACCGCCGTCGCTTCGGCTACATGCCCGAGGAGCGCGGCCTGTACCCGAAGATGAAGGTCCTGGAGCAGATCGTCTACCTCGCGCGCCTCCACGGGTTCGGCAAGCCGGACGCGACGGAGCGGGCGACCGCGCTGCTCACGGAGCTCGGACTCGGCGAGCGCCTCGACGACACGATCGAGTCGCTGTCGCTGGGCAACCAGCAGCGGGCGCAGATCGCCGCGTCGCTCGTGCACGACCCCGAGGTGCTGATCCTCGACGAGCCCTTCTCCGGCCTGGACCCCCTCGCGGTGGACGTCGTCGCCGGGGTCCTGCAGGCCAGCGCGGCCCGCGGCGCGTCGATCCTCTTCTCCTCCCACCAGCTCGACGTGGTCGAGCGCCTCTGCGACGACCTCGTCATCCTCGCCGGGGGCACCATCCGTGCCGCCGGATCCCGGGACGGGCTCCGCGCCGAGCACGCCCGCGACCGGTACGAGCTCATCTCCGCGGGCGACGCCGGGTGGCTGCGCACCGAACCCGGGGTCACGGTCATCGACTTCGAGGGCGGCTACGCGCTCTTCGATGCGGACGGCCCCGACACCGCCCAGCGCGTGCTGCAGTCGGCGGTCGCGCGCGGCGACGTCGCGAGCTTCGCGCCCAAGCACCCCTCCCTCGCCCAGATCTTCAAGGAGGTCATCCAGTGAACGCCTCGACCCCCGCGCGGAACGGGATCTGGCTGGTCGCCGAGCGGGAGATCGGCTCCAAGCTCCGCAGCAAGGCGTTCCTGATCTCGACCGGCATCCTGCTCGTCCTCGCCCTCGCCGGCGTGCTGTTCGGCGGCTTCGCGAGTCAGAACACCGACGCCATGCCCGTCGCGGTGACCGCGGAGACCACAGGCGCCGTGTCCGCGCTGCCCGACGTCGAGGTGACCGAGGTCGCCTCCCGCACCGAGGCCGAGGAGCTGGTCCGCGACGGCGACGTCGACGCGGCGGTGCTCCCGGGCGACAACCCCGCCGGATACACGATCGTCGCCCTGGAGGATGCGCCCGGTTCGCTCGTGTCCGCGCTGTCGCTCTCGCCCGAGGTCGTGATCCTCGAACCTGTCACCACCAACCCGCTGCTGCGCTACTTCATCGCGATCGCCTTCGGGCTCGTCTTCATGATGGCCGCAGCGACCTTCGGCGGCACCATCGCGCAGAGCGTGGTCGAGGAGAAGCAGACCAGGGTCGTGGAGGTGCTGCTGTCGGCGATCCCGGCACGCACGCTGCTCGCCGGCAAGGTGATCGGCAACACGGTGCTCGCGATGGGACAGATCCTCGCCCTCGCGGCCGTCGCCACGATCGGCCTCATCGTGACGGGTCAGCGGGAGGTGCTGACCACCCTCGGCGCCCCCATCATCTGGTTCGCGGTGTTCTTCCTGTTCGGGTTCATCCTGCTCGCGGCGATGTTCGCGGCGGCGGCCTCCATGGTGTCCCGCCAGGAGGACATCGGCTCGACGACGACCCCCATCACGATGCTCATCATGGCGCCGTACGTGCTGGTGATCGTGTTCAACGACAACCCGCTGGTGCTGACGATCATGTCGTACGTGCCGTTCTCGGCTCCGGTCGGCATGCCCATGCGCTTGTTCGTCGGCGAGGCGCAGTGGTGGGAGCCGCTCCTGAGCCTGGCGATCCTCCTGGCGAGCTGCGTCGCGGCGATCGTCATCGGCGCGAAGATCTACGAGAACTCCCTGCTCCGGATGGGCTCGCGCGTGAAGCTCGCCGAGGCTCTGCGCGGCTGATCCCGAGACCCCGCTTTCGCGCCGAGACCCCCTGCTGCACGCGTGTGCAGCAGGGGGTCTCGACGTGTACCCGGGGTCTCGGCGTCAGAGGAGGCCGTCGGAGAGGGTGGTGGGGTTGCCGAAGCGGTGGTTGGTGATCGACACGGCCTGCTCGTGCAGGAACGGGAGCATCTCGACCCGGCCCGCTCCGGTCACGGCGTGCGACCACACCGCGACGTCGGGGCTGCCGTCGAGGGCCGTGTGCAGCGCGGCGGCATCGCCACCGACGAGCCGCACCCGCTGCCACGACCGGGCGCCCTTCGCGTAGCGCTTGGTCCACGCGGCATCCGACTCGGTCTTCACGGCCACGCCCTGGGCCTTGAGCGCCTTCTCCACGCGGGACGGCAGCGACGCCGCCGACACGGTGAACGGACTGCCGCTGCGCAGGGCCGCGGCGAGCACGCGGACTCCCTCGGCCAACGGCGCGTCCTCGGCGATGCGCACGTCGACCGCCACCGGACGGTACCGGAACACGTTGCGCTCGACCCCGAGTCCGGACTTGTCGCTCACGGCGCCGAACTCGTCGATCCACGCCCGCTCATCGGCGGCCGCGGCGCGGTGCAGCCACTCGATGCCCACGGGGTCGAGCTCGGGCGCGGCCGCCTCCAGCAGCCCGGTCACGGCGGGGGTCACCGCCGCCCCCGGAGCCGCGGCGGGCAGCTCGCCCGCACGCCACTCGCCGAGACCGAAGAGGTAGTTGGGGCCGCCGGCCTTGGCTCCGGCGCCCACGGCCGAGCGCTTCCAGCCGCCGAACGGCTGACGCTGCACGATGGCGCCGGTGATGCCCCGGTTCACGTACAGGTTGCCGGCCTCGACGCGGTCCAGCCAGGTCGCGACCTCGGCGGAGTCCAGCGAGTGCAGCCCCGCGGTGAGGCCGTAGTCGACGGCGTTCTGCAGCCGGATGGCCTCGTCGAGGTCCTTCGCGTGCATGATGCCGAGCACGGGTCCGAAGAACTCGGTCAGGTGGAAGTACGAGCCCTCGCGCACGCCGGTCTTCACCCCCGGGGTCCACTGCTTCCCCTCGTCGTCGAGCTTCCGGGGCTCCACGAGCCAGCGCTCGCCCTTGTCGAGCGTGGTGAGCGCGGTGAGGAGCTTGCCGTTCGCGGGCTCGATGATCGGCCCCATCTGCGTGGCGGGGTCATCGGGCAGCCCGACGCGCATCGAGGTGACCGCGTCCACGAGCTGCCGCTCGAAGCGCTTCGAGTCGGCCACCGACCCGACCAGGATCGCCAGCGACGCGGCCGAGCACTTCTGCCCGGCGTGGCCGAACGCGCTGCGGGCGACGTCGGCGGCCGCGAGGTCGAGGTCGGCCGACGGCGTCACGATGATGGCGTTCTTGCCGCTCGTCTCGGCGAGCAGCGGCAGGTCGGCACGGAAGGAGCGGAAGAGCTGCGCGGTCTCGTAGGCCCCGGTGAGGATGACCCGGTCGACCTGGGGGCTCGCGACCAGTCGGGTGCCGAGGTCGCGGGAGGCGAGGTCGACGAGGGCGAGCAGATCGCGCGGGACGCCCGCGGCCCACAGTGCCTCGACCATCACGGCACCGCACCGCTGGGTGAGCTTCGCGGGCTTGATGATCACACCGGATCCGGAGGCGAGGCCGGCGAGCACACCGCCGGCGGGGATCGCCACGGGGAAGTTCCACGGCGGCGTGACCACGGTCACCTTCGACGGCACGAACTCGGCGCCGGGGATGGCCTCGAGATCCTTCGCCCGCTCGGCGTAGTAGTGCGCGAAGTCAATCGCCTCGCTGACCTCGGGGTCGGCTTCCGCGATGGTCTTGCCGGCCTCGTGCGCCATGATCTCCAGCAGCTCGCCGCGGCGGGCGGCGAGCTCGTCGCCCGCGCGGTGCAGGACGGCGGCGCGCTCGGCGGCGGGGAGCGCCGCCCACCTCTCGGCGGCGGACGTGGCGGCGGCGAACACGGCGTCCAGCTCGGCGTCGGTCTCGATGCGGGCGGCCGCGATCGCGTCCCGGCCGAGCGTCGACGACACCGAGCGCTGCAGGATCTTCCGGCCCCAGGCACGGTTCGCGGCGAGCGCCGGATCGGTGTCGGGCTCGTTCGCGAAGCCGTCCGTGGTGCCGTCAGGGCGCGGGGCCGTGCGGTCCTGCGTGCGGTTCGGGGCGGGTACCGACGGGTCGGCGACGAGCGCGGCGAGAGAGCGCTCGAAGCGCTCCCGCTCGCGGGTGAGCAGGGTCGGGTTCGACGCCAGCTCGAACACGGCGGACATGAAGTTCTCGGGGCTCGCGTTCTCCTCGAGGCGCCGCACGAGGTACGCGATCGCGACATCGAACTCCGCCGGGTTCACGACCGGCGTGTAGAGCAGGAGGCGGCCGACGTCCTTGCGGACGGCCTCGGCCTGCCCGGTCGCCATGCCGAGCAGCATCTCGTACTCCACGGCCTCTGTCACACCGCGGGCCTTCGCGAGCAGCCAGGTGTAGGCGATGTCGAAGAGGTTATGACCGGCGACGCCGATGCGCACGGCGTCGAGCCGCTCGGGCGTCATCGCCCAGTCGAGCACGCGCTTGTAGTTCGTGTCGGATTCCTGCTTGGTGCCGTAGGTCGCGAGCGGCCAGCCGTGCACCTTCGCGTCGACCTCCTCCATCGCGAGGTTCGCGCCCTTGACCACGCGCACCTTGATCGGCGCTCCGCCCTTGGCGCGGCGTGCGGCGGCCCACTCCTGGAGACGCTGCATGGCGCTGAGCGCATCGGGCAGGTAGGCCTGCAGCACGATTCCCGCCTCGAGGTCTTCCAGGCCGGGCTGGTCGAGGATGCTCGTGAAGGCCGCGATCGTGAGGTCGAGATCGCGGTACTCCTCCATGTCGAGGTTGATGAACTTCTGGGTCCCGGTGCGGGCGCCCTTGGCCTCGGCCTTCGCCGCGAGCCGGTACAGCGGGGTGAGCTTCTCGACGACGTCGGCGACGGCCTCGTCGAACGACCACATGGAGAGCTGGCTGACGACGCTCGAGACCTTGATCGAGACGTAGTCGACGTCCGGACGGGCGAGGAAGTCGTACGTGCCCTGCAGTCGGCGGCCCGCCTCGCGCTCGCCGAGCACGGCCTCGCCGAGGAGGTTCAGGTTCAGACGGTTGCCGGTCTTGCGGAGCTTGGCGATCGCGGGGCCGAGCTTGGACGGCGTGGCGTCGAGCACGAGGTGGCCCACCATGGCCCGCAGCACGCGCCGCGAGATCGGGACGACGACGTTCGGGAGCTTCGGCGCCCAGAACCCACCGGCCTTGATGGCGGCACGGAGGTAGCCGGGCAGCAGCGTGGGCGTGATGTCGGAGAGCTCCGCGAGCTTGCGGCCGGCGACCCGAAGATCCTCCGGACGCATGACGCCGTCGACGAAGCCGACCGTGAAGGCGAGGCCGTTCGGATCCTTGAGCACTTCGGACAGGCGCTGCGCGGCGGGCTCGACCGGGTGGGTCTCACTCTCGGCGAGCCAGCGCTGCACGAGCGCGGCGACCTCTTCGGTGCGGGGGGTGGTGTCGTCGATGACGGTCATGAAGCGGGGTACCTTCCTCGGCCTCGCACACCCGGGTGTCGTGTGCGGCTGGATCATTGTCCAGCCGGTCGGTAGGCTCCGTCTATCAACCGATTCGAGTGGATTCTGTTCACTCTTCCCGAACGATCGGAACCGCCGTGCTCGACGTCCATCGCCTGCGTCTGCTCGTGGAGCTGTCGCGTCGCGGGACCCTCTCCGCCGTGGCGGATGCGCTGTCCTACAGCAAGGCCTCCGTGTCCCAGCAGCTCGCCGCGCTGGAGCGTGATGTCGGGGTGCCGCTGCTGCGTCGGGTCGGTCGTGGCGTGCAGTTCACGCCGCAGGGGAACGTCCTGGTGGCCGAGGCCATCGGCATCCTCGATCAGCTCGAGCACGCCCAGGTCGCCGTCGCCGAGTCGCTCACCGAGGTGACCGGCACCGTGCGCCTCGCGGTGTTTCAGTCCACCGCGCACTCCCTGCTGCCCCGCGCGCTCGCAGCCCTCGGCGCGCGCCACCCCGCCCTGCGCGTCGAGGTGACCGAGCGCGACCCCGAGTCCGGGCTGGTCGGCGTCTCCAGCCGCGACTACGACCTCATCCTCGCGGAGCAGTATCCGGGCCACACGCGCCCCATCCACGCCGACCTCGACCGCGTGGTGCTCGCCCACGACGCCATCGCGCTCGCCCGGCGTCCGGGAGCGTCGGAATCCGCCGATCCCGTCGCGGCCCTGTGGGCGACCCGCGCCGAGCCGTGGGTGCTCGAACCCGCCGGGACCGCCTCCCGCGCGTGGGCGGAGCAGCTCTGCCGCACCGCCGGGTTCGAGCCCGACGTGCGCTTCGAGCTCGCCGACCTCACCGCGCACGTCCGGCTCATCCACGCGGGACTCGCGGTCGGGCTCCTCCCCGAGCTCGTGTGGGCCGGCGATACCCCGACGGTCGACCTCGCCCCGCTCCCGCACGAACCGCGCCGGGAGATCTTCTCCTCCGCTCGCCGGGTCTCCGCGGACGCCCCGTCGATCCGCGCCGTCCGCGCCGCGCTCGCCGACGCCGCCTCCCGCAACCTCCTGGACTGACGCGGCGCACACGGTTCCGGGAATATGCATGCACATGCATCGGTTCATCCCCCGTGTACCCGGACGACGGCGTCCGATCCCCTCCGTCCGAAAGGCACTTCCGTGAGCACTCCCGTCATCGACCGCACCGCCCCGACCGAGCACCCCGTCCTCGACGTCCTCGCCGGCCGCTGGAGCCCCCGCGCCTACGACGCGCAGCACCCGATCGACGAGGCCAAGCTCGCCACCGCCCTCGAGGCCGCCCGCTGGAGCCCCTCCGCCAACAACGTCCAGCCCTGGCGCTTCATCGTCGCCCGCCGCGGCACCGCGCTGCACGCCCAGATCGTCGACGCGCTCATGGGCTTCAACCAGGCCTGGGCCGGCAACGCGGCCGTCCTCGTCGTTGCGATCGCCGAGACCGCGACGGCCGACGGCACGCCGATCAGCCACGCGTTCTACGACCTCGGCCAGGCCGTGGCGCACTTCTCCGTGCAGGCCCACCACGACGGCCTCGTCGTGCACCAGATGAGCGGCTTCGACCCCGAGGTCGTCCGCGAGTTCGCCGACCTGGAGCCCCGCTTCACCCCCGCCACCGTCATCGCCGTCGGCGAGTTCGGCGACATCGAGGCTCTGCCGGAGGTGCTGCAGGAGCGCGAGGTCGCCCCGCGCGTGCGCCGTCCGATCGCGGAGACCGTCGTCCTCAGCGCCTGAGCAGCGACAGACGAAAGGCCCGGTATGCGTCGCGCATACCGGGCCTTTCGTCGTCTGCCGATCCCGATCAGTCGTCGAGCAGCTCGGCCTCGATCACGTCGTCGTCCTCGACCTCCGGCTCGGGGGTCGTCGCGGTGAGCACGAGGCCCGTGCCGTCGGCCGCCACGTCCACCCGGACGGTGTCGCCGTCGTGCACGCCACCCGAGAGGAGGGCGGTCGCCAGCTTGTTCTGCACCTCGGTCTGGATGAGGCGACGCAGCGGGCGGGCGCCGAACACCGGGTCGTACCCGCGCTCGGCCAGCCACGACCGCGCCCCGGGAGTGACCGCGAGCGTGAGGCGACGGTCGCGCAGCCGGTCGTGCAGCTGGTCGACCGACAGCTCGACGATCTGCGCGAGGTCGTCTTCGGTGAGGGCCTGGAACATCACGATGTCGTCGAGACGGTTCAGGAACTCCGGCCGGAACGCCTGGCGCACGAGGGCCATCACCTGCTCCCGCTTCTCCTCCACGGAGAGCACGGGGTCGATGAGGATCGGCGAGCCCAGATTGGAGGTCAGGATGAGGATCACGTTCGAGAAGTCGACCGTGCGCCCCTGCCCGTCGGTCAGCCGCCCGTCGTCGAGCACCTGCAGCAGCACGTCGAACACCTCGGGGTGCGCCTTCTCGACCTCGTCGAGCAGGATCACGCTGTACGGACGGCGCCGCACGGCCTCGGTGAGCTGACCGCCCTGCTCGTAGCCGACGTACCCGGGAGGGGCCCCGACGAGCCGCGAGACCGAGTGCTTCTCGCCGTACTCCGACATGTCGATGCGCACCATGGCGTGCTCATCGTCGAAGAGGAACTGCGCGAGCGCCTTGGCCAGCTCGGTCTTGCCGACACCGGTCGGTCCGAGGAACAGGAACGAGCCGGTGGGGCGACCGGGATCGCTGATCCCCGCGCGCGAGCGGCGCACCGCGTCGGACACCGCCTTGACGGCGTCCTTCTGGCCGATGAGTCGCTTGCCGAGCTCGTTCTCCAGGTGGAGCAGCTTCTCGCTCTCCCCCTGCAGCAGCCGCCCGACCGGGATGCCGGTCCAGGCCGCGATCACGGCCGCGATGTCCTCCTCGGTGACCTGCTCGTTCACCATGCGCGGTTCGCTCGAGGCGGTGGCCTCGGCCTGCTCGGCTTCGGCGATGTCGCGCTCCAGGCGCTTGATCGTCTCGTACTCGAGCTTCGACGCCTTCGTGTAGTCGGCGTTGCGCATGGCGAGGTCGCGCTGGGTGATCGCGTCGTCGAGCTGCTTCTTCAGCTCCCCGACCCGGTTCAGGCCCTGCCGCTCCCGCGCCCATCGGGCCTCGAGTCCGGCGAGCTCCTTCTCGAGCTCGACGAGGTGCTCGCGGAGGGTTCCGAGGCGCTCCTTGGACGCGGCGTCCTTCTCCCGCTTGAGCGCGAGCTCCTCCAGCTTCAGCCGGTCGACCTGACGCTTGAGCTGGTCGATCTCGACGGGAGAGGAGTCGATCTCCATCTTCAGACGCGACATCGACTCGTCGATCAGGTCGATGGCCTTGTCCGGCAGCTGCCGCGCGGGCAGGTAGCGGTTGGAGAGCGAGGCCGCGGCCACGAGCGCGCTGTCGGAGATGGTCACCCCGTGGTGCGCCTCGTAGCGCCCCTTGAGCCCGCGGAGGATCGCGATCGTGTCCTCGACCGTTGGCTCGCCGACGTACACCTGCTGGAAGCGCCGCTCGAGGGCGGCGTCCTTCTCGATGAACTCGCGGTACTCGTTGAGGGTGGTGGCGCCGATGAGCCGCAGCTCGCCGCGGGCCAGCATCGGCTTGAGCATGTTCGAAGCCGCGACCGACCCCTCGCCCCCGCCCGCGCCCATGAGCACGTGCAGCTCGTCGATGAACGTGATGATCCGGCCGTCCGACTCGGTGATCTCCTTGAGCACCTGCTTCAGGCGCTCCTCGAACTGGCCGCGGTACATGGCGCCCGCGACGAGCGCGGAGATGTCGAGCGAGACGAGCTCCTTGTCCTTGAGGGACTCGGCGACGTCGCCCGCGACGATGCGCTGCGCGAGGCCTTCGACCACCGCGGTCTTGCCGACGCCGGGCTCACCGATCAGCACCGGGTTGTTCTTGGTGCGGCGGGTGAGCACCTGGCTGACGCGCCGGATCTCACTGTCCCGTCCGATGACGGGGTCGAGCTTGCCCTCGCGGGCACGGTCGGTCAGGTTGATGCCGAACTGCTCGAGGGCGGACTGCTGTTCCTGGTTCGGGGATCCGGTCTGCGGGGTGGTCATGCGCTCCTCCTGGAGATGCTCCTTCTGAAAGTTGAGTTTGGTTGACTCAAGTTTAGCATTCAGCGGTGAGCGGCTCCACTACCTCTCACCTCTCGCGGGCGACCTCGTCCCAGACGGCCGCCGCCACCTCGCGCTTGGTCCCCGCCGCGGTCCGCGCCAGGGCTCCTCCGCGACCGAGGATGTGCACGGCGTTCTCGCCACGCTCGAAACCCTGCTCCCAGCCGACCTCGTTCACCACCAGGAGGTCGACCCCCTTGCGCTCCTGCTTGCCGCGGGCGCGCGCGAGCAGCTCGGCCTCGTCCTTCGGGGTCTCCGCCGCGAACGCGACGATGAGCTGCCCTTCCCGCCGGGTGTCGACGAGCGCGGCGACGATGTCCTCGTTCTCGACGAGTTCGATCGTGCCGACGCCGCCGCGGTCCTTGGTGAGCTTCCGGGCGGAGACCTCGACCGGGCGGTAGTCGGCCACCGCCGCCGCCATCAGCACGACGTCGGCCGTCGCCGCCTCCTCCTTCATCGCCGCGGACAGCTCGGCAGCCGTGCCGACCCGGACGATCCGGATCTTCGGGTGGCGGGCCTCCGCGAGCACGTCCCCGGCGACGTTCGCCGCGACGAGCGTCACCTCCGCGCCGCGCGCCGCCGCCTCCGCCGCGAGCGCGACTCCCTGGCGCCCGCTGCTCCGGTTGCCAAGGAAGCGCACCGGATCGATGGGCTCCCGCGTGCCGCCCGCCGAGACGACGACCCGCACGCCCGCGAGGTCGCCCGGCGTCATCAGCGCCTGGGCGGCGGCGAGGATCTCCTCCGGCTCGACCATGCGACCGGGGCCGCTGTCGCCGCCGGCCAGTTCGCCGTCGGCGGGGCCGACCACGTGCACGCCGCGGTCCCGGAGCGTCGCCATGTTCGCCTGCGTGGCGGGGTTCCGCCACATCTCCGCGTGCATCGCGGGGGCAACGAGCACCGGCGCCTCGGTCGCGAGCAGCGTCGTGCCGAGGAGGTCGTCGGCGAGACCCGCGGCCATCTTCGCGAGGGAGTTCGCCGTGGCCGGGGCGATCACGACGAGGTCCGCCCCCTGCCCCAGGGCGACGTGCCGGACGCGGGCGACGTCCTCATGCACGCTCGTCGTCACCGGGTGCCGGCTCAGTGCCTCCCAGGTCGGCAGGCCCACGAAGCGCAGCGCACCCTCCGTGGGCACGACGGTCACGTCGTGACCGGCCTTGGTGAGCAGGCGCACGAGGTGCACCGTCTTGTACGCGGCGATGCCGCCCGTGACTCCCACGACGATGTTCACGCCTCGATTCTGCCCCAGGGTCCGGGCGCCCGGGCCGGGGCGGGCGGAGCCGTCCCCGCCCGCCCCGGCCGACCTAGACTCGGAGGCGTGTGCACGGTGGTGATCGACGTCGAGGCTGCGGGATCCGCGCGGCTGCTGGCCGTCCGCGACGAGGACCCGGCCCGGGAGTGGGACGCCCTGGGCGCGTGGTGGCCCGAGGAGTATCCGGGGGTGATCGGCATCCGCGACCGCCGCGCCGGTGGGGCCTGGCTCGCCGTGAACCCCGGCGAACGACGCCTCGCCGTGCTCCTCAACCGCGCCGATGTGCAGGACCTCTCCGCGACCGCGGCCGTCTCCCGCGGCACCCTTCCGCTCGCCGCGGTCACCGGGCGTTCTCCGCAGGGAGCCCCGCCGATGCACGGCTTCAATCTGCTCGAAGTCGGTCCGGAGGGCGCGCGAGTGCTCTCGTGGGACGGTGCTGAGCTGCGGGAGACCCCGATCGAGCCCGGAACCCACATGATCGCCCACGACGACCTCGACGACGAGGAGACCCCGCGCATCGCCGCGTGGCTCCCGGAGTTCCGGGCGCTCGGGCCCGCCGCGGCGAGCGCCGACTGGACGGCCGAGTGGACCGCTCTCCTCGGGTCCTCGGCGACCCTGCCTCCGGAAGACGACCGCGCCATCATCCGGGACAACCGCCCGCACGGGTACCCGACGCAGTCCCTCCTCTACGCGGTCGCCACGGTCACGCCCGCCGGGGTCGACGTCCGCGACGTCACCCTCCCCTCTCCCGCCCACTGGCACTGACCCCCCTCTTTCTCCTCCGCCTCCCTCCGCCCCCTCTCGCGCCGCGGGATCAAAACAGCACCCCCGCCCTCCGCCCGCGGCCCCTTTCTGATCCCGCCCGCCCCGCCGCTTCCGCCCAGGATCGAAAACGCACCACACCGCTCATCCCGCGGGACCTTTCTGATCCCGCACCGATGCGGGCGACCGACCCCTCGGTTGGACGAGATCCGCTGCGGAGCTTGGGGGGCGATGCCCGCCGGGCGGGGCTGGACCAGAATGCCGGGGCCTGTCGCGGGACCGTTCGGCCTGATGCGGGACGGCAAACGCTCCGGATCCGGCCAGGTGCCGCGCGTTCTTGATCCCGCACGACAGCGGGGGACGGTCACGAGGCCGACGGGCAGAAGCGGGACGGAAAACGCCCCGGACGCGGGGCGCTCGCGCACGTTTTCGATCCCGCACGACTGCGGGGGCGGGTAGGGGGGGACCGTGGCGGGACGGAAAGTGGGCCGGATGCGTGGAAACGGGGCACGAAATTGATCCCGCAGGCTGGAATGAGGGGGTGGGACGGGGCGGAAGGGCGGAGTCAGGCGGCGGGGAGGGCGTCGGCGCAGGAGAAGCGGGCGCGGTAGGCGGTGGGAGTCACACCCAGCACGCGGGCGAAGTTCTGCCGGAGGACGGCCGCGGAACCGAAGCCGCAGTCCGTCGCGATGTGTTCGAGCGGGAGGTCGGTGCGTTCGAGGAGACGCTGGGCCTGGATGATCCGCTGCCGGCCGAGCCACGCGGCAGGGGTCGCCCCGTACTCGGCCTTGAAGCGGCGCGCGAAGGTCCGCGGCGACATCAGCGCCCGGGCCGCGAGCTGGTCGACCGTCAGGTCTTCGCGGAGGTTCTCCATCGCCCAGTCGGCCACCACGGCGAGCGAATCCGTGGGCGCGACCGGGATGGGGCGATCGATGAACTGCGCCTGACCCCCGTCCCGTTGCGGCGGCACGACCATCCGACGCGCGATCCGGTTGGTGATCTCCGCCCCGAGCTCCTGTCGCAGCAGGTGCAGGCAGGCGTCGATGCCGGCAGCGGTGCCCGCACTCGTGATGATGCGGCCGTCCTGGACGAAGAGCACGTCCGGATCGATGTCGACGGCGGGGTACATGTCGGCCATCGTGTGGGCGTACATCCAGTGCGTCGTCGCCCGCCGCCCGTCCAGCACTCCGGCCGCGGCGAGGATGAACGACCCGCTGCAGACGCTCATGACCCACGCTCCGCGCGCCACGGCCTCGCGGGCCAGGTCGACGAGGAGCGGGTCGATGTCACCCCAGACCTCGCGCGGCACCGGGCAGAATACGACGAGGTCGGCCTCCGCGGCGAAGGACAGATCGTGCTCCACGTTGATGGAGAAGCCGATCTTGGAGTGCACGACCCCGGGCCGCGGGGCGACGATGCGGAAGTCGAAGTTCAGCACCCCGTCGGCCGACCGGTCGAGGCCGAACGCCTCGCAGGCGACCCCGAACTCGAACGGCGCGAAGCCGTCCTGCACCACGCACGCGACGGTCTTCATCACATCTCCCGGAATGGCAGTTTTCCTACGCACAGCGCCCGATCCGCCACTCGTGGCAGCATCACGCCGAGCGTAGCTTTTCTGCCATGCTACTCCTCATCCTCCTCCTCGCCCTCGCCATCTGGGCGCTCGTCGCCACGTTCGTCGAACTGCGTCGGGACGGCTACCGTCGCACCCCCACCGACTGGAGCCGCGTCGCCGGACAGGACGCCCTGTCGCAGGCCGACCCCGGACACGTCTATCGCTGACCTCCCGACCGTCCGCGAGGAGGGCTACGCTCGGGGGCATGAGCGACCCGCAGCAGCCCGGACACCCCTCGCGCGACGGCGCCGGCGACCCGGCCGCCCCGCCCCCTCCGTCGCTCCCGGCTGAGCCGCAGTACCCCGGCGCCCAGGCCCCCGCCCCGGGGGCACCGTACGCACCCGCTCCCGGCGGCGGCCACGTGTTCCCGACCGCGCCCCCGCAGGCCTTCCCCACGGCGAGCCCGCAGCCGTCACCGACCGCACCCGGATTCGTCCCCGGATCCGCCGGCATCCCGCCCTACGGCACCCCGGCCCCGGGCGCATCCGGCGACGGCCTCGGCCGCGCCGCGTTCACCGTCGCGCTCGTGACCCTGGTGATCGATCTGTTCCTGATCCTGGCGCGGCCCTTCGTCTACATGTCGGACCGGACCTACAGCATGATCGGCCTGATCGAGGGGGCATCGGGCATCCTCACCTTCCTCGGCTACGGGGCGGCGCTCGTGCTCGGCCTCATCGCGGCACGCCGCCCAGGGCCGCGGCTGCTCGCCGGGATCGCCGTCGGCATCTCCGGCGCCGGCCTGCTGACGATGGTGCTGAGCTGGCTCTCGTCGAACTTCTACGGGTTCCTCTGACCGCTCAGGATCGCGGGAGCACCCGCTCGTAGACCTCGATCATGGCGGCCGTCCGCGACGACTGCCGGAAGGCGTCCGCCACGGCGGGCACCGGCTGGGGCGCGGTCCCGTCCGCGATGTCCGCGGCCGCCTGCCGCAGCGTCGCGGCGAGGGCCTCGATCCGTTGCGCCTCGACGGTTCGCCCGCGGGCGGCCGGGTCCGTCGTCGGCACCGCCCAGAGCCCGCCCTGGAGCTCCGCGGCGATGTCGGGGTCGCACACGACGGAGGGCGTGCCGAGGGTCGCCGCCTCGAACGGCGTCATGCCCTGGGTCTCGAACCCGATGGACGTCTGCACGAGCGCATCGGCGGCGGCGATCCGCTCCAGCGTCTGCGCATACGAGAGCCGGCCGGCGAACCGCACGTCCGCACGCCCCGCGACGATGCGTTCGGCCGCGGCGCGCTGTCCGCCGCCGCCGATCACCTCGAGCTCGGCGTCGATGCCCGCGTCGACCCAGGCCTGGAGGAACGGGAGCAGGCGCTTCTCCGGACTCATCCGCCCGAGCCAGACGAAGCGCGGGCGCCCCGGCGTCCGTTCCGCGGGTGCCGCTGCGAGGGTCTGCGCACGGACGTCGTCGTCGATGCCGTTCCACACGACGTCGACGACGCGGGCGACGCCGTTCTGCTCCAGGCGTCGCGCGAAGTGCCCGGACGGGGCCGTGACGGCAGCGGCGCCCGCCGCGAGACCGCGGAGGTACGACCACCCGTCGCTGCCACCGACCGGCACACCGATGCCGCGGAGGGCGGCGCAGCGCCACAGGTTGAGCACGGCGAGCACAGGGCGGTGCAACGGGGTGACCGCGGCCAGCCCCACGTCGACGCGGTTGTGCATCGTGTGCACGACAGGGATCCCGTGGCGGGCGGCGAAGCGGTGCCCGATGAAGGCGCCCCAGAAGTCGGCCTGCACGTGGACGAGATCGACGGGCGGACGGTGTGCCATCGCCCGGTCGAGGACCCGGTCGGTCGCCCGCCCCGGCCAGGTCATCGCGTACTCCCGGTCGAGGGTGATCGGCAGCGACGGGAGGTCGACGTTCCCCTCCGACGGTGCAGCGTCGTCACGCCGTGCGTGCATGCGGGGCGCGACGACCGTCACGAGGTGCCCGGCACGCTCCAGGAACGTCCGCTGCAGCCGCATCGACACCTGCGCCCCGCCGAGGGAGTCGAGGTGCTGATCGGCGAAGAAGACGACGTGCATCCGCGTCACTCGGGCAGCGGCTCGTCGCGGTACAGCGCCTCGAAGGTGTCGAGCGTGCGGTTGATGTCGTGGATGGCCACGCCGTCGAGGGACGCCTTCTGCATCCGCTCGTACTCGCCGGGGGAGGCGGTCAGCACGGCGGTGAGCTTCGCGGCGAGGTCGTCGACGTCTCCCGGCGTGAAGAGGTGCCCGTTCTCGCCGTCCTGCACGAGGTGCGGAAGGGCGACGGCGTCTGCGGCGACGATCGGCAGCGCCGATGCCATGGCCTCCATCGTCGCGATGGACTGCAGCTCGGCGATCGACGCGATGACGAAGAGGCTCGCGCGGGACAGCAGCGCCCGCAGCTCCTCGTCGGTGGTCCGGCCGTGGAAGGTGACCCGGTCCGACAGTCCGAGCTGTGCCGTCAGGTGCTCGAGCTGCTTGCGCTGGTCTCCGCCACCGACGATGTCGAACGTCGTGTTCAGCGCCGGGTCGAGCTTCGTCATCGCCTTGAGGATGACCTCGACCTGCTTCTCCGCCGTCAGCCGGCCCACGAACACGAGCCGGTTCTCCTCGCGCGGGGCGATGACCGGGGTGTACTGGGAGCGGTCGATGCCGCAGCTCACCGGGATGACGCCGCGCACCTCGACCGTCTTCTCCAGGAAGTCGGCGGCCCGACGCGTGGGCGTGGTGATCGCCCGCGTCAGGTCGAAGGTGCGCTTCGCGTCGGCCCAGGCGAACTTGAGCACCAGGTCGTCGACGAACTTCGGCATGGTCGTGTGGTCGAGGATGTTCTCGGCCATGACGTGGTTCGTCGCGATGACCGGGATGCCGCGCTGCTTCGCGATGCGCGCGAGTCCACGCCCGATCACGATGTGGGACTGGATGTGCACGACGTCGGGCCGCACGGCGTCGAGCACCTTCCGGGCGTAGTGCTTGGAGCGCCACGGCCACACGAAGCGCAGCCAGTCGTGCGGGGCCCAGCGCACGGAGGGCAGGCGGTGGAGCGTCATCGGCTCCCCCTCGATGACCTCGGTGCGGGGCGCGGTGCGACGGTAGGCCTGGTTGGGGGCGACGACGTGCACCTCGTGCCCGCGCTGCACGAGTCCGGCGGCGAGACGCTCGGCGAAGCGGGCGGCGCCGTTGATGTCGGGGGCGAACGTGTCGCACCCGAGGAGGATCTTCAACGGACGGGGCTGTACGGCGGTGGCGTCGCGCGACGCATCGATCGGATCGTCGGAGGAGGTCACAGAGATGCCTAACGGGGTGGCGGCCAAGGAGAAGCCCTGGTCGGGCGGTGGCAACTCTACCCGAGGGCCCTGTCCCCGACGCCGAGCCATACCGGCATCCTTCAGCCTCGGCCGATACCGTGAAGCCATGCGACTGCACGCCGACGCCGACCCCCAGCTGTGGATCCCCGTGACGGACTCGCTCGGGTGGAGGGGACGCCGGCACCGCAAGGCCGCGATCCGGATGCTGCTCGGTCAGGTGAACGCCGCGGTCGGCGCGACGGAGCGCCCCGGTTCGCGGTTCGGAGCCTGGGCGATGAGCCAGGCCGCGCCGATGCTCATGAAGAAGGCCGACGGCCGGGTCCTCGCGTGGACGTGGAAGGCGGAGCCCGACCTCGTCGTGGCGATGGCGACCGTGCAGGCGCTGACCCCCGACATCCGGATCGCCCGCGCGTCGATGCCGATGGAGTACGACGACACGACCTCTTTCCCGACCCGGCTCGGCGTCGGCGAGAAGCTCGTGGTCCCGACCCCGCCCTCACCTTCGGCGCCACCTTTCGCGACCTACACCTGGGACACCGGTACACATCTGGTGACCCTGACCGCCGTCTGCAGCGACCGCGAACGCTTCGGCACGCTCATCGGCGCGCTCGACGAGCTGGCCCGCAGCCTCCGTATCGCCGACGACCTCACCGGCGGTGAGTCGCCCGACGTCCTCCGCCTCCCGCCCGCCTGAGAGCGATCCCGCCCGGCGGGATGAGAAACGCGCCTCCCGAAGGGCGGGGAGGCGCGTTTCTGATCCGGCGCGGCGCGCCCGGCGCGAGGAGGCCGGGGGCTCAGCGTGCGATGCGGAGCGTGCGCACCTCGAAGGGGCGGAGGTGGAGGGCGCCGCCGAGGCGGGGCGCCTCGATCTCGTCCTCGATCAGGCTCACCTCGCGCACCTCACGGTGGTCGAAGCCGACGGAGAGCTCGCCGACCGCCCGACGCCCGAGCGCCTCGTACACCCGGACGATGACGTCGCCGGAGCCGTCGTCGGCGAGCTTCACGGCCGAGACGACGATCCCCTCGCCCGACACCTCCACCAGCGGCTCGACCTCGCGCTCCCCGCGGATCACCGTGGGTGTGCTGTTGAGGCGGATACCCTCGGCGGTCGCGATCGCGGCGTCGGCACCGATCACGAAGCCGACCTCGATCTCATGGAGCCCGTGGTCCGTATCCGGGTCGGGGAACCGCGGCGCCCGCAGCAGGGAGAGCCGCACGGTGGTGGTGACCCCGTCCTCGCCGACCTCGCGCGTCGTGTCGTACCCGTAGATCGAGTCGTTCACGAGGGCCGCACCGAAGTCCTGCTCGCGCACCAGCACGAAGCGGTGCATCGAGGTCTCGAACTTCGCCGCCTCCCAGCTCGTGTTCGTGTGGGTGACGCGCGCCTGGTAGCCGAACTGCGTCTCGGCTTCGGTATGCGACGCCTGGATGTCGAGCGGGAACGCGAGCTTGAGCAGCTTCTCGGTCTCGTGCCAGTCGACCTCGTTGCGCAGCAGCACCGTGCGCGAGTCGGGCGCGAGGAGGATGGTCTGCGTGATCGTCGACTCCGAGAAGGGACGCACGACGACGATCTGCGCGACACCGTTCACGAGTGATGCCTCGATGGACGAGACCGCGGTGAGGTCATCGACGCTGTTGCGGTAGTAGCGGTCGATGTCCCACGCGTCCCACATGTTCGGGAAGTCCTGGTGCACCTGGAACAGGTTCGCAGCCTTGCCGGGCGCGACCGTCTCCCGCCCTGTGGCCTTGTCGACGGCCGAGACGATCAGCCCCTCGGCCGAGACCAGCACGGACACGAGTTCGTTCTCCAGGCGCCATCCCGGGTGGGTCGCTGAGCCTGCCGAAGAGTCCTCGACGAGCGAGACCGGCCCTTCGACGGGTTCAGGGACCCACGAGGCGCCGAGCGCGCGCCCCCGACCCACCGAGGTCGGCTCGAACCGCAGCTCGCGGTCGCCCTCCCCGGCGAGCGACCGGCGCGCGGCGTCGGCGATGTCGCGCGCATCCGACAGCACGTCGGACAGCACGGCGACGGCCTCCCGGTGCACCCACGCGATCGAGGTGCCGGGCAGGATGTCGTGGAACTCGTGCAGCAGCACGGCCTGCCAGAGCCGGTCGAGCTCGGCCTGCGGGTACGCGGCGCCGGTGCGCACGGCGTCGGTCGCCGCCCACAGCTCGGCCTCCACCAGCGCGTGCTCGGCCCACCGGTGCAGCGCCTTCGTGGCGTGCTGGCTCGTGAGCGTGCCGCGGTGCAGTTCGAGGTAGAGCTCGCCGACCCACACGGCGGGGTTCGGCAGCTCGGCCTTGGCGGCGTCGAAGAACACGTCCGGGTGCTCCCACACCACCTGCGCGCTGCCCTCGAGGTCGCGCAGCCGCTCGGCCTTGCCCGTCATCTCGCGCGTCGTGCCGCCGCCGCCGTCACCCCAGCCGACCGGGGCGATCGACCGCGAGCTGAGGCGGTTCTCCTTGAACTGCCGCGAGGCCTTCGCGACCTCCATGCCGCTCAGCTGCGAGTTGTAGGTGTCCATCGACGGGAAGTGCGTGAATACCTGCGAGCCGTCGATGCCCTCCCAGAGGAAGGAGTGGTGCGGGAAGACGTTCTGCTGGTTCCAGGAGATCTTCTGCGTGAAGAACCACTCGAACCCGGCACGGCGCATGAGCTGCGGCAGGGCCGGCGAGTAGCCGAAGCTGTCCGGCAGCCACACGCCCTTCGACCGGAGGCCGAACTCCCGCTCGAAGAACCGCTGCCCCTGCGAGAACTGCCGCACGAGCGACTCCCCCGTCGGCATCACGGTGTCGGACTCCACCCACATGCCGCCGAGGGGCAGGAAGCGTCCGGCGGCGACGGCGGCCTTGACCCGCTCCCACACCTCGGGACGGTGCTCCTTGATCCAGGCGTACTGCTGCGCGCTCGACATGCCGTACTGGAAGTCGGGCTGCTCCTCGATGAGCGTGGTCATGGACGAGGTGGTGCGCGCGACCTTGCGGATCGTCTCGCGCACCGGCCACAGCCAGGCGGAGTCGATGTGCGCGTGGCCGACGGCCGAGATCCGGTGCGCACTCGCCTCGGCCGGAGCGGCGAGCACGTCCGCGAGCCGTGCCCGCGCGTCGCCGGCGGTCTCCACGATGTGCTGCAGGTCGAGCACGTCGAGCGCGTCGTCCAGGGCCTGCAGGATGCGCATGCGGCGCGGCGACGTGGCAGGGAGCTCCGCCTGCAGCTCGAACAGCACCTCGAGGTCGAGCGACAGGTCGAACACCTCGGGCTCGAACACCGCGAGGTCGAGGCGCCGCAGCCGGTACAGCGGCTCCTTCGAGGAGGTGAGGACGTCGCCCTCCTGGGTCGGCAGGAAGGGGTGGTAGTCGAGGAGCACAGGGTTGGACGCGCCCTCCAGGTAGAGCTCGACGGGCTCATCGCCCGCCGCCGTCTCCACGATCGGCACCCACTGGTTCCGCGGGTTGATGCTCTTGATCGGCGTGCCGTCCGGCCGGTAGGCGAGGGCCTCGCACTGGAACCCCGTCATGTTCACGTCGAAGCCCAGGTCGATCAGCGCCTCGACCCGGCGCCCGGCCCACTCCGCGGGCACCCGACCGGTGAGCTTGAACCACGTGGTCCCCCAGGCCGGGCCCCACAGCTCGCCGACCGCGGCCGGGGCGAAGGAGAGCGCCAGGCCGTCCGCCGGGGCGATGGGCTCTCCGGGGAGCTGATGCGCCTCGACCGTGAGGGGAACCGCGGCCGAGTGGATCGCGGGGCGGATGCGCTCGTCGAGGACCCGCTTGACGCGGCCGACGGTGAGCGAGGTGTCGTCATGCATGATGGGGTTCTCCGGGCTCGACGGTGAGGGATGGGGTTCGATGCGCGTCGCTACTAAAACGATCTAGCACGGGAGTCTACGGCACGTTCTCCGCTGCTTTCGAGAGGCTAAACCGATCAAGTAGGGTGATGCCTATGACCCCGGGGAAACGCGTGACCATCGCGGATATCGCGCGCATGGCCGGCGTCTCCCCCGGCGCCGTCTCGTTCGCCCTCAACGGTCGCCCCGGCGTGAGCGAGGAGACGCGGCAGCGCATCCTCTCGATCATCGAGGAGCATCACTGGCAGCCGAGCTCCGCCGCGCGTGCCCTCGTCGGCGCCCGCGCCAACGCGGTCGGATTCGCCCTCGCCCGCCCGGCGCGCTCCCTCGGCTCCGAGGCCTTCTTCACCGACCTCATCGCCGGCATCGAGTCCCGCCTCTCCGAGAGCAAGGTCGGTCTGCAGCTCCGCCTCGTCGCCGACATCGACGAGGAGATGGAGGTGCATCGGCAGTGGCGCTCGTCGAATCAGGTCGACGGCATCATCCTCATCGACCCGCGCGACGACGACCCGCGCGGCGCGCGCATCACGGCCCTGGACGCCCGCGCCGTCATGATCGGCTCGAAGCCCTCCCCGGACGGCGCGGTGCCCAGCGTGTGGATCGGCGACGACACCGTCGCGGAGACCCTGTTCTCCTACCTCGCCGCCCTCGGTCACACGCGCATCGCCTACGTCGCCGGTCCGGCCGAACTGGAGCACACCCGCCTGCGCGCCGAGGTGCTGGAGCGGATGGCGGCGGACGGCATCGCCGGCGAGGTCATCACGACGGACTTCTCCCCCGCCCGCGCCTCCGCCGTGACGCGCGCGCTGCTCTCCGGCCGGCAGCGCCCGACCGCGATCGTCTACGACAACGACGTGATGGCCGTCGCCGGCCTCCGCGTGGCGCAGGAGATGGGCCGGGCGGTTCCCCGCGACGTCTCCCTCGCGTCGTTCGACGACTCCGTCATCGCAGGACTCATCAACCCGTCGATCACCGCGATGACCCGCGACACGTTCGAGCTCGGCGAGCAGGCGGCCACGCTCCTGCTGCAGCAGATCGAGGCCGGCACCACGCTGCCGAGCGTCCAGGGCCCGACCCCGGTGCTCACCGCTCGCGAGAGCACCGCGCCACCACCCCGCTGAGACCCCGCCTCCCCGCCCACACCCCGGGCTCTTGACGCACGCACCCCGGGGTCTCGACGACAACCCGGGGTCTCGGCGACTCCGAGACGTGGGAAGAAACTCAGACGACGGTGTTGACGGAGGCGTAGCGCGTCACGGCGGACGGGGCGGGGTGGATGAGGCGGCGGATGCCGCGTGCCTCCAGCGCCGCGGGGTCCTGTGCGGTGCGGGAGGTCACCAGGGCGGGGTCCTCACCCGCGGCGCAGGCGTCGACCCAGGCCTGGAAGACCGCGCCGCCGGGGCTCAGCGCCGCCCGGCTCACCGGCACCTCCTGCTCGTCGACGTCCACGACGATCGCTGTCGGACGAGCCGGAGCCGCGGTGCGGGCACGCAGCTCGGGGATGAGCTCCGCGAACCGGCGGCCGAGGGGCTTCGCCGCACCCTCCTGGTCGATCAGCCCGAGGGAGTACTCCAGCTCCGGGAAGTCGGCGAGCTCCCGGCTCACGTCGTGCGAGCACCACCAGGTCACGCCCCAGAGGTTCTCGGTGCGGAGAGCCGAGCGCACGGTGGCCTCGAGGAATCCGGGCATCTCGCTCTCGTCGAGGCAGTTCGAGGGGGCACCCACCTCCTGCAGCCAGATGGGCCGGGCGGGATCCGTCGCGAAGGCGCGGGAGAGCTCGATGAGGTACTCGGCATGACGGTCCGCCGCGACGGAGCGCCCACCGTAGCGCTGCGCCGTGCCGTTGAAGATCCAGGAGTGGATGGTCGTCATCGCGCCGAGGCGGGAGGCATGCGCCGGCGTGAACCCGTGATCGTCCATGTACCAGACCGCGTCGTACTCGCTGTGCACATGCGGCAACCCCGGAGCGCCCCGGTCCGCTGCGGCGAGCAGCGCCTCGATCCAGGCGCCCGCCTCATCCGTCGTGACCGGCCACGGCGAGGGGTGGGTGTGCGCGGAGAACTGGTTCGTCTCGTTGCCGAGCGTGAGCCCGAGGAAGTTCGGGGCGTCCCGCAGCGCGCCGGCCAGCCGCTCCACGAGCTGCGCCTGGCCGTCCAGGGCGCTCGGATCGGTGAACATGTTCCGGTCGTGCCAGGTGTACAGCCAGGACGGGACGAAGTCGAAGCTCGACAGATGCCCCTGGATGACATCGACGCTCGCGTCCAGCCCGAACTCGGCGGCGATGTCGACCATGGCGCGCACGTCGTCGATCGCCTTCGCCCGGATCAGGGTGCGGTTCGGCTGCAGGATGGTCCAGAGCGGGAATACGCGCACGTGGTCGAGGCCGAGCGCGGCGAGGGCCGCGAAGTCGCGGCGCACGTCGTCCGGGGTGAAGTCGAGCCAGGAGTGCATCCAGTCCGTCGACGGCGTGTAGTTCGCCCCGAAGCGGAGTGGGGCGTCGAGAGCGCCGCGCTGCGTCATGTGTGCACCTTTCGGACCGTGCCCTCCCGCGAGGACATGTCGCACCACTATAACGCTTGAGCATCAGCCTCGATAGGGATGTCTTGACACCGACCGCATCCGATGGTTTCATCTGCTAAAGCGCTGTAGTCCCTCCGTCGGACCGCGCCGATTCGCCCGCCTCGAGGAAGAAGCACGATGAAAGTTCCCGCACGCATTGTCGCTCTGGCAACCTTCACGATCGGCGCCCTGGCGCTCGTGAGCTGCACCGGAGGCGGCGCCGCCTCGGACGGCGCCGGCCCCATCGACACCTCCGGCGAGCTCAGCGGAACCATCCAGTTCCAGACCTGGTCGCTGAAGAACGAGAAGTTCACCCCGTACTTCGAAGACCTCATCGCCGCGTTCGAGGAGGAGCACCCGGACGTGACCGTCGAGTGGCTCGACCAGCCCGGCGACGGCTACCAGGAGAAGATTCTGAGCCAGGCGAACGCCGACACGCTGCCCGACGTGCTCAACCTGCCGCCGGACATCGCCTACCCCCTCGTCGCGGCGGGGAAGCTCGTCGACCTCGACACCGCGGATCCGGACCTGAAGGCGACGTACAACGCCGGCGCCTGGGACGCGTACAGCCAGTACCCCGGCGTCGAGGGCACCTATGGCCTGCCCTGGTACCTCTCCAGCGACGCGTCCTGGTGGAACCTCGCCCAGCTCGCCCCGTACGGCGTCACCGAGGAGAACCTCCCGACGACGGTCGACGAGCTGCTCACGCTCGCGAAGGACGTCGCCACGGAGTCCGGCGGCAAGGTCCAGCTCCTCTCCTCGATCCCGGCGCTCGACACCTTCACCGCCGCCGGCATGGAGGTCATCAACGACGAGGGCGAGTTCGACTTCAACACCGATGAGGCCGCCGCGATCATCGAGCAGTACGCCGACGCCTACGCGGCGGGCGCGATGCCCGCCGAGGCACTGACCGGCGACTACGGCGGGAACGCGGAGGCGTACATCCAGGAGAAGGTCGCCTTCACGACCGGCGGCACCGGTTTCACGACCGATCTGCAGAAGGACGCCCCGGCACTGCTGGAGAACACCGTCGCCACCCCGCGCCTCGGTGTCGCCCCGCTCTACGTGCAGGGCCTCAACGTCTCCGCCGACTCCGACAACAAGGAAGCCGCACTCGCGTTCGCCGAGTTCGCGACGAACGAGGAGAACCAGGTCGCGTTCTCCTCCCTCGCGGTCGGCACCGCCCCCGGCACGGCCGACGGCGGCGACCAGGTGGTCGAGAACATCGCCTCCTCCGTCACGGACGAGAAGCAGCTCGCCGCGATCGACACCGTGTTCGGCGCGATGAAGGACGCCAAGGCGCTGCCGTTCCAGTGGACCTCGGACATGGCCACCTACATGACCCAGCAGATCGCCCTGGCCGTGAACGGCGAGGCCGACGCCAAGACGCAGCTCGACAAGATCGTCGAGTACGCCAACGCGAACCGCGTGGACCAGTGAGCATGCGCGCGGACACCGGCACCCGGCAGCGGAGGTCGACGATGAGATCCCACAAGTGGTTCACCCCGTGGCTGCTCCTCGCCCCCGCCGTGATCTGGGTGCTGGTGTTCGCGCTCTGGCCGTTCCTGAACACCGTCGTGCTCAGCTTCACGGACGCCCGCCCCCTGCGGACCCCGGAGTTCGTCGGCGGCGCGAACTACGAGCGCATGTTCGGCGACGAGATGTTCTGGAACGCGCTGACCACCTGCCTCATCTACGTGGTCGTGTGCGTGCCGCTGCTCACGATCCTCCCGCTGCTCCTCGCCCTCCTCGTGCAGAAGAAGCTCCCCGGCATCTCGTTCTTCCGCACCACGTTCTACTTCCCTGTCATCGCCTCGGTCGTCGTGGTCGCCCTCATCTGGACCTGGCTGTTCGACAGCCGCGGCATCATCAACCAGACCCTGGAGTTCCTCGGCGTCATCGACCAGCCGATGGCCTTCCTCGTCGACCGCTGGCTGCTGCTCGGCTGCGCGATCCTGCTGACGGCGTGGAAGGGACTCGGGTACTACATGGTGGTGTACCTCGCCGCCCTGGGGAACGTGGGCAAGGAGCTGCACGAGGCCGCGATGCTCGACGGGGCGAGCTCCTTCCGCCGCTTCCTCTCCGTCACGATCCCGTCGGTGCGCGGGGCGATGCTCCTCATCGCCGTCCTCATCGCGGTGTCCGCCATGCGCGTGTTCGCCGAGCTCGACGTGCTCTCCAAGAGCACGGGCGGCCCGGGCGGCTACGACATGTCGCTCGTGATGCTCATCCGGCAGGTGGGCTCGGGCCTGAACGGCAACATCGGCTACGCGTCCGCGATCAGCGTGGCGCTGTTCCTCCTCACGCTCGTGCCGCTCGCGGCGATCGCGTTCATGAACCGCGAGAAGAAGGCGAAGGTCTCCGCATGACGACTCTGACGACGCCCCCGGTGGAGAGCACTCCGCCCGCGGAGGAGGCACCGCGGCCCGGCCGCGAACGCATCTTCCGCCGCCGCGGTTCCGGCGACTTCAGCAAGCCCACGCTCGGCGGACTCATCGGCCGGTACGCGCTGCTGCTGTTCGTCCTGTTCCTCGTCATCGGCCCCTTCGTCTGGCAGCTCTCCACCTCGTTCAAGGGACCGCAGGAGAACATCTACTCCTTCCCGCCCGAGCTCATCCCCCGCGATCCGACGCTGCAGAACTACACGAGGGTCGCCGACATCGTCCCCGTCTACCTCTACGCCTGGCACTCGCTGCTCGTCTCGCTCGGCACCGTGCTCAGCAACGTGATCCTGGCCACGTTCGCCGGCTACGCCCTGGGCTGCATGCGCTTCCGCGGGAAGTGGATCGTCATGGGCATCCTGCTGTCCACGCTGCTGTTCCCCGGCGAGGTCACGGTCACCAGCAACTTCCTCACCATCCGCGCGCTCGGGCTCGCCGACACCCTGTGGGGCGTGTTCCTCCCCGGAGCGATCAGCGCCATGAACGTGCTGCTCGTCGCCACCGCGTGCCGCATGATCCCGAAGGACGTGCTGGACGCGGCCACCGTCGACGGTGCGACCACGTGGCAGCGCATCCGGCACATCGTGTGGCCGAACATCCGCGGCATGGTCTCGGTCGTGGCGATCTTCGCCTTCATCGGCGCGTGGGACGACTACCTCTGGCCGCTCATCGTGCTCTCCGACCCGGCGAAGTACACCCTGACCGTCGGCATGGCCTACCTCAACAGCAGCTTCTCGGTCGATCCGCGACTCATCGCCGCCGGCACCATGATCGCGCTCGTGCCCATCGTCATCATGTTCTCGTTCACGCAGCGCTTCTTCTTCAAGGGCGTGCAGGAGGGTGCGCTGAAGGGGTGAACGCGCCGCTGCTCCGCCCGGCCTCCGGTCCCGCGGATCCTCCGTCGTCGCGCCCGCACGCCGGAGTGCTCCCCGGAGTCGTCTTCGCGTACACGTTCGACCCCTCCCGCGGGGCGCAGCGGATCGATGTCCCCGGCCTCGACGGCATCGCCCTCACCCCGGACACCGTGCTGCACTGGGCGTTCTACGCCGACGGCCCCGCCGCGACCCTCGCCCCCTGGGCCGCGCTCGCGGTCGCCGTCGACGTGCGGAGCGCCGACGGCAGCCGGCTGAGCGACATCGCCGCCGTCCGCGACCGCTACGACTTCCCGCTCACGGCCGAGGGGCAGTTCGCCGCCCGGTGGAGCATGCCCGAGCAGTGGAACGCCGACAGCGTCGCCCTCGCGCCCCTCGCCGTCGGGAGGGGCACGGGCACGGTCGAGCTCGTCTTCGGTACCGCCGATCTCGCGACCGCGCCGGATGTGCCCGCCGAGGTCAGCGGCTTCGTCCAGGTCCGCGTCGAGGAGCGCCCTGGCCCCGGCGATCTCCCGCCCGTCGAGCGGGTCGACACCCGGCGCGGCTCCCACTCCGGCCCCCGCTTCTCCCGCGGGAACACGATCCCGGCGGTCGCCGTGCCGCACGGCTTCACCTTCGTCACGCCCGCGACCGACGCGGCGGATCCGCGCTGGCCCTATCGCCCGTTCGTGCACGACGATCCGCAGGGGCGGCGTCTCGAAGCCCTGCAGTTCTCGCACCAGCCCAGCCCGTGGATCGGCGACCGCTCGGTGCTCCAGCTCATGCCGTTCCGGGGGACGCCGACGTCGGACAGGGCGGCCCGGCGTCGCTGGATCGTCCCCGAGAGCGAGCGGGCCCGCCCGCACGAGTACGCCGCGGACCTCGGCGACGGGCTGCAGGTCGAGATGACCGCGACCTCGCATGCCGCCGCGTTCCGCGCGCGGTGCGACGACCCGCACGCCGCCGTGGGGTTCGTGATCGACCAGCTCACGGACGACGGCCGACTCACCTTCACCGACGCCGGCTTCGAGGGCTGGATCCCCGAGGGGCCCGAGGACTGGGGGAACGCGCCGCGCTGCTACTTCGCCGGGACCGTGCACAGCGCCTCGGACGTCGCTTGCGGCGCCCTGGACGACGACGGACGCGCCCAGGTCGCGGGCTTCGTCCGCGCCGGGGGTGCCATCGAGGTGCGGGTCGGGGTCTCGTTCCTCTCCGTCGCGCAGGCTCGGCACAGCCTCGCCCTCGAGGCCCCTCCCACCGTTCCCTACGACGAGCTCCGCGCCCGCGCGGCCACCGCGTGGAACCGCCTGCTCGGACGCGTGACGATCCCTCCGCTCCCCGAGGCCGAACGTCCGTTCCGCGGCCTGGCCGACGAGGAGCAGCGCGCCCGGATCGCCGCCGCACTCCACCGGATGCACCTGTATCCGAACACGGCGGCGGAGAACGCGGGCACCGCGGAAAAGCGGGAATGGCGGTTCGCCGACGTGTTCGCGCCCCGGACCGCCTTCGGAGAGACCACCACGGGAGCGCCGGTCGCGGAGGGCGAGCTCGTCGTCAACAACGGCTACTGGGACACGTACCGCACCGAGTGGCCCGCGCTCGCGCTCCTCGACCCCGCGCTGGCCGGGCGCCTGCTGGACGGGCAGCTCGCCCAGTATCGCCGCGGCGGCTGGATGGCCCGCTGGAGCGCCCCCGGGTACGTCGACAGCATGGTCGGCACCTCGAGCGACCAGATCTACGCCGACGCCGCGCGGTGGGACGTGCCCTTCGACCGGGAGACGGCGTTCGAGAGCGGGTGGCGCCACGCGTGCGAGCCGGGACCCGATCCGCGACGGGGTCGCAAGGGCATCGGCCGCGGGCGCTTCCTCGGCTTCATCCCGTCCGATGTGCCGGAGGGGATGAGCTGGAGCATCGAGAACGCCGTGAGCGACGCCGCCCTCGGGCGGTTCGCCGCCCGGCTCGCGGCATCAGCGACGGACCAGGCCGCGCGCTATCGGGCCTTCGCGCGGTACTTCGCGAATCGCTCCCGCGCGGCGCGCGTGCTCTTCGACCCGGCGTCCGGATTCTTCCGCGGTCGCGCGGCGGACGGCTCGTTCGCGCCGGATTTCGATCCTCGGGTCTGGGGTGGCGACAACGTCGAGACGAACGCCTGGGGCGTGTCGATCGGCACGGTGCACGACGGGCCGGGACTCGCGGCGCTGCACGGCGGGCGGACCGGACTCGGCCGGCACCTCGACGCCCTCTTCGCGGAGCCGGAGACCGCCGACGAGCGCTTCGGCGGTGCGTACGGCACGGTCATCCACGAGCAGCGCGAAGCCCGCGCCCAGCGGTCGGGCATGTGCGCCCTGTCGAATCAACCGGCCCACCACATCCCCTTCATGTACGCCTTCAGCGACCGGCCGTGGCACAGCGCGGGCCTCGTGCACGGCCTCGCGCGCCGCCTCTTCGCCGGTGCGCACATCGGCCAGGGATTCCCCGGCGACGAGGACAACGGAGAGATGAGCGCCTGGTGGCTCTGGGCCGCGCTCGGCCTGTATCCCCTGGAGCTCGCGGCGGGGTCTCTGCGCATCGGGTCGCCGCTCTCGGACGACATCCGGGTCGCACGCGGAGACGGCTCGTCTCTGCGCGTCCGCTCGCGACGGAGCTCCCCCGAAGCCCATGTGTTGGAGGAGGCACGACTGGACGGACGCCCGCTGCCCACCGCCGACCTCCCGATCGACGCACTCCAGGGAGATGCGGTGCTCGAGCTCGTGTTCGGCACGGACCCGGCGCGCGCGCTGGAGAGCGGGGAGGACGCGCTCGACGCGGAGCCGTGGCACCGCGACCTCACGGGCGGAGAGGGAGAGGCCGTCGCCTCCGCGGATGTCCGCGAGGCGCGGCGCCTGTTCGACGATGGCGACCCGCGGGGTGACGAGGGCGTCCGGCTGCCGGAAGGCTCGTGGGTGGGCTGGCGATTCCCCTCACCCCGCGGCCTCACCGACATCACCCTCACGAGCCGCGAGCCCGTCGCGGCCGGTGTGCTGCGCGGGGAGGTGGAGGGGGCCGACGGTCGCTGGCACCCGCTCACCACGACGCACCTCGAAGACCTGGCGCCCGATCGCACGACGCCGTTCGCTCTGGAGACGCGGGTCGTGACCTCGGCCGTCCGCATGCGCGCGGAGGCCGGGGCCACGCTCCGTCAGATCGAGCTTTTCGATCTGGACTGACTCACTGCGCCGCTGCGCGGTAGACGGTCGCCTCGCCCTTCAGCGCCTCGGTGATGCCGGAGAGGTAGGCCGACTGGTTCGTCGCGGTGAGGTTGTATGCGACATAGACGCCGTACCCGTCGGCCACCGTGCGCTGAGCGAAGTCGGCGGCCGTCGTGGCACTCGTGTTCGCGAGGTCGATGGCCGCGGCGCCGAGCCGACCACGGTCGTCCAGGCCCGGCACGGTGGGAGCATCGTAGGTCGGGTAGTACGGGTTCCAGGCGTGATCGAGCACGCTGCCGGCGTCGAAGAGGCCGAAGTCCGTGGTCGTGTAGGACGGGCCGATTGCATACAGCGTGATGAGCTTTTCCGGCCCGAGCCGGTCGCGCAACGCAGAGGCCAGCCAGCCGAAGGACTGCGGGTTCGGCTGCGGGGTGTCGTTCGCCCCGTAGTTGCTCCACTCGTCGTCGAAGTCGATGCCGTCGAGGCCGTAGGCGGTCACGGTGTCGGCGAGCTGCGCGGCGAAGGCGTCGGCATCCGCGTACGACGTGAAGTTCGCGAAGCCGGCCCCCTGGTGGTTTCCGAGCACCGACAGCAGCACCTTGGTGCCCTGGGCCTGCAGCGGACGGATCTGGTTCTGCGCATCCTGCAGCGTCTCGGTGACCCGGTCGTTGAGGTGGAGGACCGCCTGCTCCCCGTCGTAGTTGATGTTCGCGGCGAAGATCATGGCCAGATCGACCGCGGGACGGCCCGACTCGGCGAGCGTGTAGTCCGCGACGTTCGCTAAATCGTTCGAGTTCACCTCGACGTAGACGGCGAGCTTCGGGTCGGCAGCGGCGGCATCGGCGACCGCCGCGGTCGAGGCGGCGAGGGCGGCGGCTCCGGCGGCGGCGAACGCCGCTGCTGCCGCGATACCTCTTCTCAGGCGGGACGATCGTGCGGGTGAGGAACTCATGACGGGATCTTCTCCTTCGGCGTCGTTGTCGAGATCGGGTCGCGACGTCGCGACTCGCAGCCGACTATATCGCTTAAGCACAGGTGTCGGAAGGGGATGCTGGCGGTGCGCACCGATTCCGACGATGCTGGACGCATGCGCGCCCTCCGACTCCTCTGGCGGTATCCGGTCATCACGCTCACGGTCCTGGTCTTCGCCGTGGTCGGGGCGCTCCACGCCGCAGGCGAAGAGACCATCGGCCGATGGGTCGCGACGATCTTCGTGGCTGCGGTGGTCGTGTGGACGCTCATCGGCATGGTCCGCGACGTGCTCCGCGGCCACGTCGGACTCGACATCCTCGCGGTCGTCGCCATGGTGGCGACACTCGCGGTGGGCGAGTACATCGCGGCGCTCATCATCGTCCTCATGCTCTCCGGGGGCGAGGCGCTGGAGGACTTCGCGGGTCGCCGGGCCAAGCGCGACCTCTCCGCACTGCTGGATCGCTCGCCGCGCAGCGCCCATGTGCTGACGCACCCCGAGGATGCGGACTCGGACGCGGCGAGGGAGGTGCCGGTCGACGATGTGGCCGTGGGCGCCGTGCTTCTCGTCCGCCCGGCGGAGATCATCCCCGTGGACGGTGAACTGCTCACGGACAGCGCGTCGTTCGACGAATCCTCGCTCACGGGCGAGAGCCTGCCCGTGACGCGCGGCGCGGGCGACGAGGTGCTGTCTGGCGCGATCAACGGCAGCCGGGCCATCCGCCTCCGTGCCCTCCGCACCGGCGCCGACAGCCAGTACCAGCAGATCGTCGCCCTGGTCGCCCAGGCCGAGTCCTCCCACGCGCCCATCGTGCGCCTCGCCGACCGGTTCGCGGTCCCGTTCACCGCCGTCGCGCTCGTGCTCGCGGGGACGGCCTGGGCGCTCTCCGGCGACGCCACGCGGTTCGCCGAAGTGCTCGTGCTGGCGACGCCCTGTCCCCTGCTGATCGCCGCTCCCGTCGCCTTCCTCGGCGGACTCTCCCGGGCGGCGAAGTCGGGCGTCATCATGAAGAGCGGTGCGGTGATCGAGCAGATCGCGCGCGTGCGCTCCGCGGCGTTCGACAAGACCGGGACGCTCACCCAGGGGAGGCCGGAGCTCGTCGACGTGCGTCCGGCACAGGGCTTCGATGCGGATGAGATCCTGCGACTCGCCGCCTCGGCCGAGCAGTACTCCTCGCACGTGCTCGCCGACGGCATCCGCCGCGCCGCCGCCGCCCGAGGCCTGGCGCTGCACGGGGCGACGGAGGCGAGCGAGACCGCGACGAACGGGGTGTCCGCGACGATCGGCGGCCGCGCGGTTGTCGTCGGCAAACCGGCGTATGTGGCGTCCCTCGCTCCGGACACCGTACGGGCGGAGCTCGCGCCGGGACAGGCCGCCGCCTATGTCGCCGTGGACGGGCGGTTCGCGGGGGTCCTGGTCCTCGCCGATGCCGCCCGCCCGGAGGCGCCGGCCGTGATCTCGTGGCTGCGGACGCACGAGGTCGACCGGCTCGCGATGCTGACCGGGGATGTGGAGACCACCGCGACGTCGATCGGACGGCAGGTCGGGATCGACGAGATCCACGCCGAACTCCTGCCGCCCGAGAAGGTGCGTCTGGCCGCCGAGATGCAACCACGGCCCGTGCTGATGGTCGGCGACGGTGTGAACGACGCGCCGGTGCTGGCAGCGGCCGACATCGGCATCGCGATGGGCGCGAAGGGAGCGACGGCCGCCGGGGACGCCGCCGACGTCGTCATCCTCGTGGATTCGCTCGCCAAGGTCGTCGACGCCGTCGCGATCGGACGGCACACCCTCCGCGTCGCCCTCACCGCGATCTGGATCGGGATCGGGCTGAGCGTGGGGCTGATGGTCGTCGCGATGACCGGCGCCATCCCCGCGGTCGTCGGCGCGCTGGTCCAGGAGCTCGTCGACCTCGCGACGATCCTCTACGCCCTGCGCGCGCTGAGCGGCCCGCCGAGCGATCTCCGCCCCTCCGCCTGAGCGCTGTTCCTGCACCGCACGCGGTTCCGCCTCTCCCGTCCACAGGTCCCGTGTTCGCGATCCTGTGGACGCGGAATACCGTGACAGCCTGAGGCCCCGGACTCAGACTGGAGGCATGACCGTGGACGACCCGCAAGTATGGACACTGATCGGCGTCTTCGCCGCCGTGATGCTCGGCGGCATGACGCTCATGACGTCGCAGCTCAGTCGCGTGATCCGTGCGGAGGTGGACCGCATCGACGGAACCCTCTCCGCACGGATCGATCGCATCGACGGCACCCTCTCCGCACGGATCGACGGCCTCGACGCCCGGCTCGGACGCATCGAGACGAAGGTCGACGATCTCGACAGGGAGCTCACGAACCTCGCGACGCGGTTCTGGCGCTCGCAGTGACCGGCCCGCGGCCTCAGATCGCCACGTCGCCGACGAGGTTGACCTTGATGCCCATGCCGTCGAACATCGCGGCCTTCGCGATCAGCGCCTTGTCCGCGGTCTCGGCGTCGGGCGCGTAGACGAGCTGCGCGTGGTTCGCCTTGTGCCGCGCCATGAACTGGTCGCGCGAGATGCCGTGCAGCACCACATGGGCGATCGGCCACTCCGGGTTCGTGGCGTCCTTCCGGCGCTGCGTCTCCTCCGCCGGCAGCTCGACGACCGACGCCCGGAAGATGTCCGCCTGCAGGACGCCACCGGCGATGAACACCCGGGAGAGCACGACCTCGCCGGGCTTCGAGACGCCGTTGATCGTGGCGCCGCCCGCGGGGAAGAACACGTGACCCTGGCGCCACCCCTCCGCGTTCTGCCAGCCGCCGAGGTGAGAGGCCGGCACCGAGCCGGAGATCTCGTACACCCACACGAACTGCCCGTCGTAGTCCTCGCCCCAACGGACGTCGTGGAGAGTGTTGTCGGGGACGAGCCCCATCGCCCGCCAGACGCGGTCGGTCACGAGCGCATCGACGGCGACGCCCTCGTCGGCCTCGTTGAAGTGCGGGAACGCGCGCCCCTCGTGCAGCACGCGGGAGCCGTCGCGCGAGGTCACCGGCGGGCGCTCGGTGGAGTTCAGGATGCCCTCCGCCAGGTCCGACGCCGGAACGAGATCCTTCAAGCCCTGCTGGTACTGGATGCCGACGGCGTCGAGGCCGAAGTCGTCGGCGATGCGGAGGGCGGCGATGTACATCTTCAGCTGCCACTGCACCTGCTCGCGGGTGAGCTCGGTCGCGGCGTCCTCGCCGTAGCGGAAGGTCATGCCGCGCTCGATCAGCCAGTCGTAGGCGGCGTCGGCCTCCTCCTCAGTGACGTTCAGCATCTCCGCGTAGAGAGCCGACTGCGACAGGCGCTCCTTGTAGATGCCGGTCTGGTTGAGGAGCTCGTCGTCGAAGATGGCGTTGTACATGCCCATGCAGCCCTCGTCGAAGACGCCGATGATGGCCTTCTCGGCGCGCAGCTCCGCGGCGAGCGCCTCGCCGAGCTGCTTCTCCGGGCTGTCCGGCAGTGCGGGGAGCGGACGCACGTGGGAGGCATCGTGGGTGATGGCGCCGGTCTCCGTCCACTCCCGGATGCCGTCGCGGAACCAGTCGTCGGTGAAGTCGACCGACCAGATCGTCGCGTACGGCTTGTCCATCTTCGTCAGGCCCGCGTTGAGGCCGAGGAGGCCGACGAGGCCGGGCCAGTCGCCCGCGAAGTTCGCCACCGTGAGGATCGGGCCCTCGTGCGTGCGGAGGCCCGCGAGCACGTGGTGCGAGTACTGCCAGACGGCCTCGGCGACGATGAGCGGCGCGTCGACGGGGATGTTCTTGAACACCTCGAGACCCATGCGCTGGCTGGAGATGAAGCCGTGACCGGTCTCCGGGTCGACCTCATTGGCGCGGACGACCGTCCAGCCGAGGTCGTTCAGCACGCCGGTGACCCCGGCCTCGAGCTCGACCTGGGTGGGCCAGCCGGCCGTGTTGGCCGACTCGCGCAGGTCGCCGGAGGCGATCAGGTACGCGGTCTTCGGCGCAGCGGTGGGACGGGATGCCGGGGTGGGCAGGGTATAGGCGGTCATGAGTTCTCCGGGGTCGAGGGGCTGGGGGATCCGTCGCGCTGGGCGGCGGCGAGTTCATGGACGACGTCCTTCGAGCCGTCGTACAGGCGCACGTAGCGGTCGAAGAGGGCGTCCGCGAAAGGACGCAGCGCCTCGTCCGGGCGGACGGTGTCGGCGATGGGGTTCCAGTCGGTGATCGCGGGCGCGGCCCCGTCGGCGGCCGTGGCGGTCGCCGCGAGGAAGGTGGCCCCGTAGCTCGCGCCGATCGTCGTCTGCGGCACCTCCTGCACGAGCCCGGTGATGTCCGAGACGATCTGCAGCCACAGCCGTCCCTGCGTGCCGCCGCCGACCGCCACGATGCGGCGGATGTCGGCGCCGGCGGCTCGCATGGTCTCGACGTTGTGGCGCACGCCCAGCGCGGTGGCCTCGAGGGCGGCGCGATAGAGGTCTCCTCGGGTGTGCCGGAGGGTGAGCCCGGCGATGACGCCGCGGGCGTCGGGATCCTGGATCGGGGTGCGCTCACCGGCGAAGTACGGCAGCATCAGCAGGCCGTTCGCGCCGGAACCCGACTCCTCCGCCTCGGCGAGCAGCGCCGGGTAGTCGGCGCCGGAGAGGTCCTTCAGCCACGCGGTGAGCGCTCCGGATGTGGACAACCCGCCGGCGAGGTTGCGCGTGCCCGCGAAGGCGCCGGCCGTCGTCCACATCGAGGGCGTGCGGAGGGTCTGCTCCCCGGTCGCGACGAGGAACATCGTCGTGCCGTACATCAGCATGAGGTCGCCGACCTCATGGGCGCCGACGCTCACCGCCTCGGTCCAGGCGTCGATCGTGCCGGTGATGACCGGAGTCCCCTCGGGCAGGCCGGTCAGGTCCGCTGCAGCGGCGGTCACGGTGCCCGCGATCTCCCCGGCCCAGCGCAGCGGGGGCTGCTCGATCGTCCCGGCGAACCGCTGCCACCAGGGGTCGTGCCACTGCTCGCCCTCGATGTCGTACAGCGGTGAGACCTGGCTGGCCGACTGGTGGTCGAGGACGTAGGCGCCGGTGAGCCTGCGGGCCAGCCAGGAGGCGGGCATGTAGAGCCGCCGCGCGCGCTGCCAGGACTCCGGCTCTTCCTCGGCGACCCAGGCGATCTTCGGCCCACCGGCCTGCGAGGTGAGCGTCGAGCCGCCCACGCGGGTGATCTCCTCGACGCCGAGCTCCGCCGTCATGCGCTCGATCTGCACCGTGGAACGGGTGTCCACACCGTAGAGGATCGCGGGGCGCACGGGCTCGTCGTCCTCGTCGGCGAGCAGGACGCACGGGCCCATGCCGCTCACGCCGACGCCCACGACCTCCGCGTCGGGGACCGCGGCGAGAAGGTCGGTGGCCAGCTCGACGAACTCGTCCCACCAGATCCGGCCGTCCATCTCGACCCATCCGGACTGCGGACGGGAGACATCGTGCGCGCGGGTCGCCGTCGCGAGGATCGTGCCGGCGGGGTCCACGAGGACGCCCTTGCTGCTGGACGTGCCGATGTCCACCCCGAGGGTGCAGCGCATGGTCTCTCCTTCGATCCCGACGGGCCGTGCAGGCCTGGACCCAGGCTACGCGAAATCGATTTCAAGGCGCAAGCAGCTGCCTGCTTCTGCACCACGAGGACCGATATCGAGAGTCTCCACAATCTTCGCCTCCGGCCGGAAAAACGCCGGTTCAGCACCGGAATACCGTGACATCCTGACCCCTCCGATCGAGACTGGAGGCATGCCCTTGAACGACCCGCAGGTATGGACGCTGATCGGCATCTTCGTGACGACGATGCTCGGCGGCATGACCCTCATGACGACGCAGTTCGGCCGCGTGCTCCGTGCGGAGATCGGCGGGCTGCGTGGGGAGATGACCGGCGAGATCGGCACCCTCCGCACCGAGATGACCACCGAGATCTCCGGCCTCCGCACCGACATGACCACCGAGATCGCTACCCTCCGCACCGACATGACCACCGAGATCGGCGCCCTCCGCACCGAGATGACCACCGAGATCTCCGGCCTCCGCACCGACATGACCACCGAGATCGGCACCCTCCGCACCGAGATGACCACCGAGACCACACGACTACGCAGTGAGATCGGCGCCCTCCGCACCGACATGACCACCGAGATCGGCGCCCTCCGCACCGAGATGACCACCGAGATCTCCGGCCTCCGTGCCGAGATGACGACCGAGATCGGCACCCTCCGCATCGACACGACCACCGAGACCGCGGGCCTCCGCACCGATATGACGAACGAGGTCAGCGGACTCCACGGGGCGTTGGCGGCGCTGCACGCAGTGATGATGCGCGAGGTCGGAGGGCTGCGCGCGGCGATGGGTGCGCTGCACGGGGCGATGATCGGGCTGCGTGGCGAGATGATCGGCCTCCGTGGCGAGATGACCGCGCGGCTCGACGGCCTCGATCACCGCCTCGATCGATTGGAGGTGAAGGTCGACGATCTCGACAAGGAGATGACGAACCTCGCGGCGCGATTCTGGCGCTCCCAGTAGCGACGCCCCGTTCAGGCGCGCGCGGCCGCGCGCTGGACCTCGCCGGAGAGGACGATCGTCCGGGCCGGTTGCTCGTCGCCCTTGATCCGATCCAACAGCATCCGCGCCGCCGTCACGCCCATGAGGCGCGCGGGGAGCCTCACGACGGTGACGGCGGACGGCGACAGCGTCGTGAAGGGCAGCGACCCGATCACCGCGACGCCGAGCTGCGGCGGGGTGAGTCCGCGCTCCGTGAGGACCTGGATCGCGCCGACACCGATGAGGTTGTTCCCGGCGACCACCGCGTCCGGCGGCTCCGGCAGCGCGAGGAGCTCCTCCATGGCCGCGCGCCCGCCGTCGACGCGGAACGTGGCGAAGCGCTGGAGCGAGGAGAGGTCATGATCGGAATCCATCGCCGAGAGCGCTTCCCGCCAGCCTTCCGCACGCTCCGCCGCAGTGTCGATGTGCGCGGGGCCACCGATGTACGCGATGCGCCGATACCCGGCGTCGAGCAGGCTCTGCGTCGCTGCGGCGCCCGCCTCCCGGTTGGCCATGACCACACCGTCGATGTCGGCGTCCGTACGACGGTCCACCGCGACGACCGGCCGTCCCGTCGCCCGCACCGGCCCCAGATCCGAGCGCTCGTCCGCCGTCGCGATGATGACGCCCGACATGTTCTCGGCGATCGCGATCCGGAGGTACGTCGCCTCCTTCTCGGCCTGGGCGTCGGAGTTGCACAGCACGACGGAATACCCCGCTTCGGACGCCGCATCCTCCACGCCGCGCGCCATCTCGGTGAAGTACGGGTTCTCGATGTCCGGGATCACCAGGGCGATGACTTCGGAGCTCTGGGTCCGCAGCGTACGCGCCGTCCGGTTCGGGGTGAAGCGCAGTTCCTCGGCCGCCGCCCGCACCGCCGCCGCCTTCTCCTCCGACACGCTCGTGCCGTTGAAGACGCGCGAGACCGTGGCCGGGGAGACGCCGGCGCGCCGCGCGACGTCGTAGATCGTGGCCATGGGCACCCACTGTAACCGGTTTCAGCCTCAGCCCTCCGCGAGGAATCGATCGAGAGTCGTTCCGAGAGCATCGAGCCGGGTCCGAGCCGCATCCGAGAGCGGTCGGAACGGACGACGGCAGTCCCCCAGCGCTCCCGCACCTCCCGCGTTGCGACCGGAGAGGTACTTCGCCGCGGGGAAAACGTCGATCGCGACGAGCTCGGCGATGACATGGTTGATCCGGCTCTGCACCCGCTGCGCTCCGACCAGGTCGCCGGCGTCGAGGAGGCGCCGCGCCGCCTGGAAGAGCTCGACCTGGAGCCCCACGGTCGTGCCGATCGTCCCGCGGGCACCCGCGGCGAGCGCGGGCACGAACACCTCGTCGAACCCGTTGATGTAGGCCTTGTCGGGGAACGCCGCCTTCATGCGCTCGAGGGCGTACATGTTGTGCGCGGTCTGCTTGAGACCGATCACGCGATCGTCGCCCAGGAGCTCTCCGGCCGTCTCGAGCGTGAACTCGGTCCCCGTGAACTGCGGGATGTTGTAGACGATGAGCGGGAGGTCCACGGCGTCCAGCACCGCGCGGTAGTGGTCGAGGACGGCCTCGATGCCGAAGGAGTAGTAGATCGGCGGGATCATCGAGAGGGCGGATGCGCCGGCGCGCTGCGCCCGCCGTCCGAGCTCGATCGCCTCCCGCGTCGACAGCGCGCCGACGTGGGCGACGACGGGGATGCGCCCCTCGGCGGCGCGCACGGCGGTCTCCACCACCGCGGTCCGTTCATCCGCTGACAGGAGGAGACCCTCCCCCGACGACCCGCAGCAGTAGATCCCCTCGACGCCGCGGGAGACGTAGTCCTCCACGAGCGTCGAGAGCCGTCCGGTGTCCACCGCCCCGTCCGCGTCGTAGGGAGTGGCGATCGCGGCCATCAGCACCCCGAGGTCCGCCGCGGTGGTCACCATGCGGTCCACCCCCCGTCCACGACGAGGTTCGCTCCGGTCATGTAGCGCGAGGCATCCGAGAGTAGGAAGACCGCGGCCCCGTTGAAGTCGGTCGCCTCCGCCATGCGTCCGATCGGGATGCGCGCGGTGTAGTTCTGCTGGAACGCCGCGTCCTGCGTGTCCCGACCGACGCCGGAGGGGGTGAGGGTGTTGACCCTGATGCCCTGTCGGCCCCAGTACGTCGCGCAGTACCGGGTGAGGTTGTACAGCCCCGACTTCGCCGCCGAGTAGGCCACCGGCTTCACGAACGGCACCCCGGTCTGCTCCTCCTTGTAGGCGTAGATGTCCTGCACCGGCGACACCATCCCGTAGATCGAGCCGACGTTGATGATCGAGCCCGGCGTGCCGGCCGCGCGCATCCGGGCGCCGGCGGCCTGCGTGACGAGGAAGGTGCCGACGAGGTTCACGTCGACCACCTCCCGGAACACCTCGAGGGGGAAGTCCTCGAACGGCCCGGAGACCTCGGGCGGCGCGCTCGGCTGGGTGTCCAGACCGGCGTTGTTGATCACGCCGTCCGGCGCCGCACCCCACGCCTCGACGATCGCGTCGAGGCCGGCCTCGACGCTGTCCTTCGAGACGATGTCCACGGAGACGCCGAGGAGGCGCGGGCTGTCGGCGATCTCGGGGAACACCTCCTTCAGGCGTGCGGCGTCGACGGTGCGCGATGCCACGGCCACCCGGGCACCGCGTCCGTGGAGCTCGCGGACGAAGGCCGATCCGATCTGGCCGAGGCCGCCGGTGACCAGGATGATGCGGTCGGTGAGGTCGAAGATGTCCGTCATGTCGTTCGCCTCCCTCAGCTCACCGCGTGCCGCGCGAGGTTCTCACGGTCGTACTCCAGGCCGTTCCCCGGCGCTCCGGTCGGGACGAAGAACCCGTTCTGCGGCCGCTGCGGCACGATGACGCCGAGGTCGCTGAGCGTGCCCCCGTCCGTCATCTCGCCGAACAGGGCGTTGGGCACCGCGCAGAGCACGTTCGCCGTGAGCTCCATCACGAAGTGCGGCGTCATCGGGGCGTTGTACGCCCGGCCCAGGGCGGCGATGTCCATGTAGGGCGTAATGCCGCCCACGCGACCGACGTCGGCCTGGATGAAGTCGCACGCGTCGGCGAGGAGGTACTGGTTGAACTGCTGGAGCGTGTAGACGTTCTCCCCCAGCCCGATCGGGATCGGCGAGCGGGCCCGGAGGCGCGCGTGCGAGGCGACGTCGTCCACGCGCAGCGGCTCCTCCACCCAGTAGAGGTTGAGGTCGCGGAACCGGGTGACCGCCCGGACCGCCTCCCCGTACGTCCATCCCTGGTTCGCATCGACCATGAGCGGATACTCGCCGACCGCCTCGCGGATCTTGGTGAGCCGGTAGACGTCCTCCTCGAGGTCCGGCTTGCCGACCTTGACCTTCCCGGCGGCGTACCCGTCGGCCTTCCACTCCTTGACCTGCTCGACGACCTCCTCGGCGGACAGGTTGAGGTTGATGCCGCTGCCGTACAGTGCGACCCGATCGCGCACCTGGCCGAGGAGCTTCGCGAGCGGCTGCTCGTAGTGCAGCCCCAGCAGGTCCCACAGCGCCACATCGATCGCGGCGAGGGCAAGCGTGGTGGTGCCGCCGGGGCCGTTGTCGCGCAGGTGCTGCCAGGAGTGCTGCCAGACGGCCCGCGGATTGACCTCGCGGCCGATGAGCGTCGGGATGAGCTCGCGCAGCGCCGCCATCATCATCTGGCCGCCGACACCGGAGGTGTGGCTGAACCCGGTGCCGACCAGTCCGGTATCGGTGGTGATGTCGGCGAGGATGATCTCGATGTGGGTCACCCGATGGATCTGGTCTCCCCAGGGCCCCTTGGGGAGGGGGATGCGGGAGAGCTGGAGGTCGATCGATTCGATTTTCATGCGTGGTCCTTCCGGGACGACGAGGAGGGGACGGGCGCTTCAGCCCTTGACGGCGCCGGCGGCGAGACCGGCGACGAGGCGCTTCTGCACGAGGAGGAAGCCGACGACGACGGGGAGCACCGAGAGCACGCCGCCCGCGGTGAGGAGGTCCCACCGGATCTGGTACTCGCCGATGAACAGGTGCAGGCCGACCGGCAGGGTGCGCGTCGCCGTCTGCGAGGTGAAGGTGAGGGCGTAGAGGAACTCGTTCCAGGTGAGGATGAACGCGTAGGTTCCCGCCGCCACCATCCCGGGCCGCAGCAGGGGCAGCAGGAGGATGCGGACGATCTGTGCGGATGAGGCCCCGTCGATCTGGCCCGCCTCCTCGATCTCCCGGGGGATGGAGTCCGCGAACCCCTTGAGCAGCCAGGTGGCGAACGGCGTGGCGAACGCGGCGTGCACGAGCGCGAGACCGAGCGTCGTGTCCATCAGCCCCATCCCGCGCAGCTGCCCCTGCAGCGAGATTACGAGCAGCACGGCGGGGAACATCTGCGCGAGCAGCAGCCCGATCATCACGGCCCCGCGGCCGCGGAAGTCGAACCGCGACATCGCGATCGCGGCGCCGGTGGAGACGACGAGCGTGACCGGGACGGCGATCGCGGCGACGGTGAGGCTGTTCCGCAGATAGGTCAGGAACGGCGTGGTCGACAGCAGCTCGGCGTAGGACGCGGTCGTGAACTCGGAGGGGATGAGGTTCGCTCCGGCGCCGGCGAGCTCGTCCCGCGGCGTGAGCGACGTCAGCAACATGACGATGTAGGGACCGAGCACCATCGCGAGCACGCCGAGGAGGGCGATCGCGAAGCCGGTCCGTCCCGCGAGACGGCCGAAGCGGACGGGAGCGGTCGTCGTGCTCATCGCGTGGTGTCCTTCCGGGTGAGGCGCACGTAGAGCGCGATGAAGACGGCGAGGAACAGGGCCTGGATGACCGCGTACGCCGCGCCGGCGCCGAAGTCGCTGGCCTTGTAGGTCGTCAGATAGGACTCCAGCGCCAGGGTCGTCGAGGAGGTGCCCGGCCCGCCGCCGGTGAGGACGAAGATGAGGTCGACGTAGTTCGAGGTCCAGATCAGGCGCAGGAGCGTCGTGATGAGGATCGTCGGGAGGATGGCGGGCAGCACGACGTGGCGGAACACGCCGACCGGGCCGCACCCGTCGATCTGCGCCGATTCCTTGAGCTCGCCGGACACGCTCTGCAGTGCCGCGAGGATCATGATGGCGAAGAGCGGGATGCCCTGCCAGACGTCGATCATCACGAGCGTCGGCAGCGCGGTGCTGTTCTGCGAGAGGAACTCGATCGGCGCGTCGATGATCCCCGCGTTCAGCAGCCACTGGTTGAGGACGCCGTTGTTGGGGTCGAGGATCCACTTCCACATCAGCGCGACCAGGACGCTCGGCGTCGCCCACGGGATCATGATGAGCCCGCGGTACACGCCCCGCAGGGGGAAGCGGTTGTTCAGCATGAGCGCGAGCGACAGCCCGCCGATCAGCTGGAGCGCGACGGCACCGAAGGTCCAGAACGCCGTGCGGCCCAGCGTGGGGACGAACTCGGCGGTGCCGATGACGCTGGCGAAGTTCTGGAACCCGACGAACTCGAGCACGCCGGTGAAGACGCTCACGTCGTTGAACGAGAACCAGATCGAGCGGACGAGCGGGTACCCGGCGAAGACCGCGACGAGCACGATCGCCGGCGCGAGCAGGACGAGGGGGGCGACCGAGCCGCGGCGCGCGCGTCGCCGGGGCCGGGTCACCGGCCGGCGCGGGGCCGGCCGGCCGGTGACGACCGCTTCCGTGAGGGTGGAGCTTGCCATGTCGATCCTCAGCGCAGCACGTCGGACATCTTCGTCAGCACGTCCTGGCTGCTGATCTCGCCCTGGAACGCCTGCTGGATGAGCGGGTTCCACTCCTTCGCGGCGAGCTCGGCCACCCCCTCCAGTGCCGGCCACGTCTTGGCGGTGGGGATCGCGTCGACGGCGACCGCGAGCTGCGGGTCGGACGAGTACGCCTCGGTGTCGATGACCGACTCGAGCACCGGCAGCTGACCCTGCGGCGAGGCGGAGATCTTCTCCATCTGCGCCTCCTCGCTCAGCCAGGAGATCCACTCCCAGGCGGCGTCCTTCTTGTCGGAGCCCTCGAGGATGACGTTGCCGCTCATGCTGCCGAGCGTCGCGCCGGGCTTGCCGTCGGCCGTCGGGATCGGGACGACGCCGAGCTTGTCGCCGAAGACCCCCTGCAGCTCCTTCAGGGAACCCGGGTGGTGGATCATCATGCCGGTGAGGCCCTCGACGAAGTTCGTCTTGACGTCGGCGAAGGCGGCCGTGATCGATCCAGGGGGCGCCGCCTGCAGGTCGGTGACGATGCGGAGGTAGTCCTCGTTCACCGCGACGCCCTTCGCGTCGTCCAGGACGACCTCGCCGGAGTCGTCGACGACCGACGCCCCGCCGGCGTACATCCACGCGAGCCACTGGTCCTGTCCGCCCGCACCGCCGCGGACGTCGATGCCGTACCTGCCGTCACCGGTGAGGGCGGCCGCCGCGTCCAGGAGGTCCTGCTGGGTGCGCGGAGCCTCGAGCCCGAGCTCCTCGAAGTAGTCCGTGCGGTAGTAGAGGTAGAGCGTCGTGTACTGGTGGGGCAGCATGTACACCGCGTCCTCGCCGGGCAGCTGACCCGTCGCCCAGAGCGAGTCGACGACGTCGTCCGAGGCGTCCCAGCCGTCGACGTACGAGGTGAGGTCGGCGATGGCGCCCTGCGGCGCGAACTGCCCGAGCCACCAGTCCTTGCTGCGGGCGGCGTCCGGCCCGGTGCCGTTCATCGCGGAGGACACGAGCTGGTTCTGGTACTGGTCGAGCGGGATCGTCTCCAGCACGACCTTCACGTCGTCCTGTGCGCCGTTGAACTCATCCGCGAGCTCTGTCCAGGTGGGGTCGGTCGCGTCGTCCTGCCAGAGCCAGTACGTGATCTCGACAGGGCCGTCGCCCTCCCCTGACGGGGCGCTGCCGGCACAGCCGGTGGCGAGGGCGACGACGCCGAGGGCGGCCAGGGCGGGGAGGATTCGGGTGGATCTCATGATGCGTACTCCTTCGTCGATCAGATGAGGGTCGTGCGAAATCGATTTCAAGACGGGTGCGACAGAACGCGCCGGGGCGGCGAGGGTCAGACCGGCAGCGCGGCCGTGGTGCCGAAGTCGATGTCCGGATAGCGGTTGCGGACACCGTAGAAGTGGGCGTCCAGCTCATGGACGGCCCGGCGGGTGTCGCCGGCCTCGATCGCATCGATGATGCGACCGTGCATCGCGGCGATGGCGGGATCCTCCTCGACGGGCTCCTCGCGTCGCGCGGCGGCGAAGACGACCCAGAAGGACTGCAGGAACTGATCCACGAACGCATTGCCCATCGGCGCGAGCAGCCCGCGGTGGAACTGCTGGTCGAGCTCGGCGAAGCTCTCGTTGCGCAGGGCGCGCTCCACCATCTCCTCCGAGAGCAGCCGCAGACGGGCCAGGTCGCTCGGCTGCAGGCGCGGGATCACCAGAGGCAGCAGAGACGTCTCCAGCGCGTGACGCACTTCCAGGAGTTCCCGGGTGGCGGCCTCCGGGTCGTCGACGAAGCCGATCCAGCGGGTGGCGAGATCGGCGGCGCGGAATCCTCGCCAGACCCGGCGCGCCCCTTGCCGGGACACCACGATGCCGAACGCCTCGAGGACACTGAGGGCCTCGCGGATACGCTGCCGTCCCACCTCCAGGACGGCGCCGAGCTCGGCCTCGGTGGGCAGCGGGTCGCCGATCTCCAGCCCGGAGCGCTGCAGGTGCTGAGCCAGACGGCGCGCGAGCGCGTCCGACAAGTCGGACCCGGTGATCTCGATCTTGTCTGACATGTTCCGTTCGCTCCTTCGCGACATCGGCGGAATTCCCGCTCATGAGCCTAGACAGTCCGCGTACCTGTCGTCAAGTGACCATCCGGTCGCCGCTACTTGTCAGACAAGCAAGCGAGGGGATACGCAGAGATGCCGCGACCCGAAGGCCGCGGCATCCCGTCCGTGCGTGTCCCGGATTCGCGTCAGCGGTGCGCGGCCACGACCTGCGCGACGGCCGCCCGCTGGTCGGCGGAGGGCTCGGCTATGGCCATACGGCAGTGCGTGTCCACGACGTCGAGCACGCGGTACGCCTCCTTCATGCGCGCCATGTCGCCGCCGATGAGCGCGACGACGTCGTCCACGGCGGCCTGTGCCGCGGCGATGGCGTCCGCATCGCCGGAGCGTCCGGCGTCGGCAAGGGCGCGGAAGGGCTTCGGCGTCACGGAGGAGACACCAGAGACGACGCCCTGCGCGCCCGCTTCGACGGCTGCGATGAGGTCGCGGTCGGCGCCGGTGTAGAGCTCGAAGTCGGCCGGCACCACCGCGCGGTACGCCGCGATGTCGTCGAGCGAGAGCTCGCTCACCTTGGCCCCGACCACGTTCGGCAGGGCGGCGATGCGCACGAGCAGCTCCGGCGAGACGGGGTTCCCGCTGCGCGCGGGATAGATGTAGACGTAGAGGCGCCCCTCCCCCACGGCTGCCGAGACGGCGCGGTAGTAGTCGAGGATCGCGTCGTCCGTGGCACGCAGGTAGTAGGGGGTGAGGGCCGCGAACTCCGTGGCCCCCAGCTCCTTCGCGATGCCGACCAGGCGCACGGCCTCGAAGGTGCTCGGCTGTCCGACGTGCACGATGACGCGCATCCGGTCCGCCAGCTCCTCCAGCGCGGCACCCACGAGCGCCCGGAACTCGTCCGCGTCCACGGCGGGGAACTCGCCCGTGGTGCCGAGGACGAAGGCGCCCTCGTTCCCCGAGTCGGCCACGAACCGGAAGATCGCACGCGACCCGTCGAGGTCGAGGGTCCCGTCGCGGTGGAACGCGGTCGGGACGGCGGTCAGGATGTCGTAGCGGGTCACTTCTCGGTCTCCTCGGGGGTCGTGCTCTTGCGGTTCTTGCGGTCGGCGCGTCCCCGGCGCGCACCGGCGTCGACGTTGCGGACGGTGGAGGTGAGCAGGTCGGGCTGCGCCGCGAGCTCGTCGTGCGCCTTCTCGATCTGCACGATGCTGTCGGTGTGGAGGATCGAGTCCTCCAACGAGGCCCGCTCGGCGCGGGGCGTGCGGGCGGCGCGGATCGCGGGCATGACGATCGACAGCACCGCGAGCGCGAGCAGGACGAGGGCGATCGGGCTGACGACCTCGAAGAACGGCCGCGTCGGCAGGATCGCCAGCGTGCGGGCGAGGTTCTCCTCGGCGAGCGGACCGAGCAGGAGACCGAGGACCACGGGTCCTGCCGGAACCTGCATGCGCTTGAGCAGCACGCCGACCACACCGAAGACGAGCATCGTGACGACCGTCGACAGGCTGTTCGAGGTGGCGTACGTGCCGATGATGCAGAAGATGAGGATGCCGCTCCACAGATACGGCTGCGGCACATCGAGCAGCTTGACCATGCCCTTCATCCGCACGAGGCTCAGCGCGAGCGACAGGAGGGTCGCGACGAGCATGATCCCGACGATCGAGACGACGAGGTCGGGGCGGTTGGTGAACAGCGTGGGGCCGGGGGTGATGCCCCAGATGATCATCGAGCCGATCATCACCGCCATCACGGAGTCCCCGGGGATGCCGAGTGCCATCGTGGTGGTCAGCGAGCCGCCGAGCGTGGCGCTGGAGGCGGTGTCGGACGCGGCGACGCCCTCGATCGACCCCTTGCCGAACATCTCCGGGTGCTTCGACGCCTTGCGCGCCCGCTCCCAGCCGATGAGCCCGGCGATGTCGCCGCCGGCCGCCGGGATGAGGCCGACACCGAGGCCGACCGCGCCGCCGACCGCGGTGGCCCGTCCGCTCTGCTTCAGCTCCGCGCGGTTCGGCCACCACCGCCCGAGGCTCGAGATCGGTCGGACGTGCGACTTCCGGTGCGTGAGGAGCTGGTCGAACAGCTCGGCGATGCCGAAGAGGCCGATGATGACGGCGATGAAGTTCACGCCCTCGACGAGTTCCAGCACACCGAACGTGAAGCGCTGGTCGGCCGTGGCGGCGTACGTTCCGACACTGCCGAGCATGAGTCCGAAGAGGCCCGCGAGGATGCCCTTGAGCATCGACTTGGACGAGATGCCGATCATGATCGCGATGCCGAAGACGACGAGCGCGAACAGCTCGGGCGACTTGAAGTAGTCCCGGGCGAAGCTGGCGATCGGCACGGCGGCGACCGAGAAGAGCACGAGCGAGGCGAGGATGCCGACGGCCGACACGATCGCGGAGATCGTCAGCGCCAGACCGGCCCTGCCCTGTTTCGCCATCGGATAGCCGTCGAGGGTGGCGGCGATGGAGGCGGGAGTCCCCGGGGTGTTGATGAGGATGGACGGCACCCGGTCGCCGAAGTTCGCCGCGACGTAGATCGTCAGCAGCACCGCGAGGCCCTGCACGGGTTCGAGGGTCATGGTGAAGCCGGCCGCGAGCGCGACGGCCATGGTCGCGGTGATGCCGGGGAAGGCGCCGACCATGAAGCCGAGGACGAGGCCGACCGCCATGTACAGCAGGATCGAGATGTCGAGGAGCGAGTTCAGCCCCTCCAGGAGCGCGTTCACAGGGGGATCCTCAGGAGCATGCCGAAGACGACGTAGACGAACGCCGTGACGGCGGCGGAGTAGATGACGAGGCTCAGCCAGCGGCGGTGGCCGTAGAGGAGCATCAGTGCGGCCATGAGCAGGGCGCAGGCGATCGGGAAGACCTCGATCCGGTAGCCGAAGAGGATGACCGAGCCGAGGGACCAGAGTGCGATGAAGGCACCGGCGATCGCGATCGTCGCGACCACCCGGAGGACGCCGCCCGGCTGGATGCGCTCGAGATCCTCCCGCGTGGGTGCCGGTCGCGTGATCGCGACGGCGAGCAGGGCGATCGCGATCACGACGCCGGTCACGCCGATGACGAGCGGCCAGAAGCGGGCGTCGATCTGTCCGGGGGCGGCCTCGCGGCGCAGCGGGATCTGCGTGGCGAGGAAGAGATAGCCGGCGGTGATCGCGAGGGCGACGGCGGCGAACGCGATCTCGAGGGGTCGCGAGGCGGTCGCCCCCTCGTAGCCGCCCGGCGCGGCCGACTCGGCCGCGGTGTCGGGGCTGGTCATGGTGCTCCTTCGTCGGAGGACGCGGCGGGGTCGGCGCGTGCCGACCCCACCGGGGGTGTTCAGCCCAGGAGATCCTGGAACAGGGCGAACTGGTCGTCGACGAACCCGGTCCACTCCGCGGAGTCGCGGTAGACCACGAGGTTGCCGGCGTCCGCCTGGAACTTCTGGTAGCTCTCGGACTCCACAGCCTCCTTGACGGCGGCCTCGAGGGCGTCGTGCACGTCGTCGGGCAGGCCGGCCGGTGCGTAGATGCCGCCCCAGCCGCCGAAGACGACCTCTTCGCCGATGGCCTCCTCGACCGTCTCGACGTCCTCCGCGTCCGGGTGACGCTCGTCGTTCATGACCGCGAGGATGCGGACGGCCTCGCCCTGCGCGAGGGCCTCGCCGAGTCCGGAGACGGCGGCGACGGTCTCACCGGACGCGGCGGCCGCGACCGCCGTGGCGCCACCGTCGTAGGGGACGGGGGTGAAGTCGGCGTCCGTGGCCTTGCCGAGACCGAGGGTGGCGGCCTCCCAGATCGAGCCGGCGCCGGAGTTCGCGACCGTGACCGCGCCGGACTTCGCCTGGGTGACGAGGTCGTCGAGGGTCTCCATGCCGCTGTTGGCACCCACCGTGATGACGCCGGGGGCGAGCATGATCTGTCCGAGCAGGTCGAAGTCGTCGGGCAGCACGTCGGCGCTCTGGGTCGTGTTGAGCATCGCGATCTCGACCGGGGCGAACCCGATGACGTAGCCGTCCGGATCCTGCGAGCCGACGTACTCCATCGCGAGCGCTCCCGCGGCGCCGGGCATGTTCTCCGGGATCACGCTGACGCCGAGGATCTTCTCGAGCTCGGTGGCGAGCGCGCGGGACGACAGGTCGGAGCCGCCACCGGGGTTGGCCTGGATGATCAACCGGATGTCGTCCTCGGGATAGGTCGAGGCGGCCCCCTCGCTCTCGTCGACCTTCGTGCAGGCCGACAGCACCAGAGCGGTGGCGGCGAGGGCGGCGAAGGCAGCGGCCGCCCGAGTGATGCGCATGCGGGGCATCTTTGCTCCTCTACGTGGGTCGACCGTGTTGTCGACACCGCGAGGCTACCAGTGTTGACTGTTAACAGTCAACACTGGCGCGTCGCCCACGCGGGCGTCCACACCTCGCTCCGCCGCACTCCGGACATGACCCCGCACCGGGTCGACGAGGGTGACCCGATGTCCGCGGTCGAGGAGCGAACGCGCATGGACGCCCGCCCCGCCTCCGATATCGATCACGCGACCCTCGGCGAGGTGCTCCGCGATCAGCTCCTGGATGCGCTGGTGCTCCAGCGGCCCCTGCGCCGACCGGGTCGTCAACCGCACCGATTCGTCGAACTGCTCCTCGTAGTAGTCGCGGATCCGCTCGTCGAGCTCACGCTGGTCCATGGTCGGCCTCCGATCGGTAGGCCTCCATCATCCACGCCCGCCTGCGCGAAGGACGGCGCCAGGCGGGGATGCCCGCCTGGCGCCGTGCCTCCGCGTCTGGCCGGGCTAGCCGGCCGTGGCGTTCTCGTACGCCCGCATCGCGGCCTCCTGCGCTTCCTTCAACGCGTCCTCGGGCGACTTGTCCCCGAGCAGCGCCGCCGTGATGGCGTTGTTGAGCTCGTTCTGGATCTCCTGGCCCGCCGGGGAGGAGCCGAACGACTGCCCGTAGTCCACCACGTCGTAGTAGGTGGAGATGACCTGGTCGAAGCCGGCGTTGCCGCTGTCGGTGACGAAGGTCTCACGGATGGACTGGTCGGCGGACGGCGACCCGGTGAACAGCCCGGTGTTGATCCCCCCGTCGGTCTTCAGGGTCTCGGCACGCGCCTCACCCGCCGCATTCCACGCGTCGTCGGAGGTGAGGTTGACCATCCACGCGCACGCCGCCGCGGGGTTCTCCGCGCCGGCCGGGATCACGAACGCGGTGCCGGAGGCGACCGAGAACGGCTCCCCGTCGGCGTTCCGGAACGGCACGGCCTCGAGGTCGATCTGGTCGGCGTAGGGGCTCAGCACGTTCGGGTACCACTGCGCGTTCACCTGCGCCCCGACCTGCTGGGCGACGAACTGGTTCTGGTCGCCGAAGGCGTCGAACGAGTCGCTGAAGCTCTTGACGGCCGCGAAGCCGCCCTGCGCGTCGGTGATCTGCTTGAGCATCTCGATGCCGGCCACGTTGCTGGGGTCGTCCAGGGTGGGCGCCCCCTTGTCATCGTTGAGCTGGCCGCCCATGCCGAGGATCCACAGCCCGGCCTGACCGGTCGCGACCGGGTCGAAACCGAGCCGCGTGGGCACACCGCCGGACTCCTGGTACATCTTCTCGATCGCGCCGAGCAGCACGTCGGGCTTCGAGGTGTCGATCTCGTCCGCCGTCACCCCCGCCTCGTCGAGCACAGCCTTGTTCAGCAGGATCGCCGGCGGCTGGTAGAACTGCGGCACCGCCCACACCGCGTCGTCGTAGGTGACGTCGTCGACGACGAAGGGGTACCAGTGGTCGCGCGGCGAGACGTCCTGGGCCGCGAAGCACTCGTCGAGCGGCATGATGAGGTCCTGCGCGGCATACGTGGTCACGTACCGGCGATCCATCTGCACCACGTCGGGCACGTCGCCGCTCGCGATGCGGGTGGTGAACTTCTGCGCGTCGAAGGCCGTCGCGTCGAGGTCGACCTCGACGTCCTTCAGCTGCTCGGCGGCGTAGTCCATGCGCGAGGTGCCGACGTCGTCGGCGTTCTCGAAGCCCCACGCCTTCAGCGTGCCGCTCGGCTCCGCCCCGAAGTCGGCGTCGGCCGCCTGGTCGTCTCCCCCTCCCCCGCCGCACCCGGCGAGGACGAGGACGGATGCCGCGGCGACCGCGGTGATTCCCAGCATGCGTGTGCGCATGACTGCTCCTTTCGATCTGTGGTTCGTCATCCCTTTCGCCCCTGGGTCGCGACGCCCTCGATGAAGGCGCGCTGCCCGAAGGCGAAGAGGATGAGCATCGGGAGGGTCACCAGGAGGGAGGCGACCATGACGTACTGGTAGTCGCCGTGACCGCCCGCGGTGGGGCTGTACTTGGTCATGGCGTACGCGATGCCGAGCGGCGCGGTGAACTCGTCCACCGATCCGGCGTTGAGGTAGATGAGGGCGGCCTGCAGGTTGTTCCAACTGGCCTGGAACTCGAACAGGAACACGATGACGAACGACGGGATCGACAGCGGCATCGCGATCCGCCAGAACAGTCCCCAGGCGCTGGCCCCGTCGAGCCGCGCCGCCTCGAACAGCTCCCGCGGCAGGCCGAGGAAGAACTGACGCTGCAGGAAGATGTAGAAGGCCGAGCCGAAGAGGTTCATGCCCCACAGCGGCACCCAGGTGCCGAGGAGTCCGGTCTCCTTCCAGATGAGGTAGATCGGGATCATCGTCACCGCGCCGGGAAGCATCATCGTCGCGAGCACGAGGCCGAACAGCAGGCCGCGCCCCGGGAAGCGGAAGTAGGCGAACCCGAACGCCACGATCGAGCTGGAGATCGCGACGGCACCGGCGGCGAGCAGCGCGATGGCGATGCTGTTGCCCATCCAGTTCAGCAGCGGGAGCTGATTCCACACCTCGACGTAGTTCTCCGGCACGAACGTCTTCGGGATGAGGGCGTTGTCGAATACCTCGCCCCGGGGCTTGAAGCTCGCCGCGATGAGCCACGCGAACGGGTACAGGAACAGCAGCGCGAACAGCACGAGGATGATGTTCAGCACGATCCGGGCGGCGAGGCTCTTCGGCTGCCGCAGCCGACGACGCCAGCGCGAGCGGGTGGCGACGGTGGTCGTGAACGTGCCCGGGGCCTTCTCGGGCTCCGCCTCGACGGGGACCTGACGCAGGGTCTGGGACATCAGCGGTCTCCCTCGTAGTAGACGAAGCGGTTGCCGACCTTCACCTGGATGAGCGTGATGATCATGATGATGACAAAGAGCAGCCATGCCATCGCCGCCGCGAAGCCGAAGTTGAACTGCCGGAACGCCTGCTGGAACAGGTAGATCGCGTAGAAGAGGGACGCCTCCGGTGACGAGTTGCTCTGATCCCGCCAGAACAGCAGGTACGCCTGGTCGAAGATCTGGAACGCGGCGATCGAGAGCACGATGACGTTGAAGAACATCGCCCCCGAGATCATCGGGAGGGTGATCGAGAAGAACTTCCTGATCGGTCCCGCCCCGTCGAGCGAGGCCACCTCGTACAGCTCGACGGGCACGTTCTTCAGCGCCGCGAGGAAGATCACCATGGTCCCCGCGACGGTCCACAGCGTCATGATCACGATGCTCGGCTTGACCCACGCGGGGTCGACGAGCCACTGCGGCCCCTGGATGCCGAACACCCGGAGGAACTGGTTGATCGCCCCGGAGTTGCCGTTCAGGAGGAGGAAGAACACGGCGGCGGTCGCGACGGCCGGCGTCATCTTCGGCAGGTAGTAGAGCACGCGGAACGCTCCCGCACCCCGCCCGACGCGGTTGAGCAGCAGGGCGAGGATCAGCGCGAACACGATCTCCAGCGGCACCGCCATCACCACATAGAACAGCGTGTTCGCGAGCGAGACGCCCACCCGCGGATCCTCGAAGAGGTTGGCGTAGTTGTCGATGCCGACCGGGCGGGCGCTGTTCGTGGCGAGGTTGTAGCTGCTGAACGAGATGTACAGGCTGTAGACCATCGCGCCGGCCGTGAAGATGAGGAATCCGAGGAGCCAGGGGGAGATGAACAGATAGCCGGCGAGGGCCTCTCGGCGGTTGTACCGGTCCCGCTGGCGGGTCTTGAGCGGCATCCACCTGCCTCCTTTCCGAGGACGCGCAGACACGGCGCTCCGTCCTGGCGCGATGCTAGGTCCGGAGAAGCGGTTCTCCGCGGGGCTTGCGCAGAACCGTTTCCTGTGGTTCGCCTGAATGCCGCGTGGACGCCCTGGTGCCCCGGCTGCGGTTCCTCCCTAGGATGAGGGGAATAAACACGGAGGAGGGCCGGGGGAATGTTCGACGAGCGACGGCGACAGGCAGCGCTCGAGGAACTGGGGATCCTTGACACACCACCCGATGAGCGGGTGGATCGGGTGGCACGACTGGCGAAGGAGATGTTCGGCGTGCCGATGGTCAGCGTCTCGCTGATCGACCGCGACCGGCAGTGGCGCAAATCGCAGATCGGCCTCGGGGGGAACGAGGCACCGCGCCAGGACTCGTTCTGCGACTACACCGTGTCGCAGGACCGGACGGTGGTGGTGGAGGACGCGAGCACGACCGACCTCTTCGCCGAGAACCCGTTCGTGACCGGCGATCCGCACCTCCGCTTCTATGCGGCCCATCCGCTGCACGCGCCGGGCGGCGAGCCGGTGGGGACGCTGTGCGTGCTCGACACGGAGCCGCACACCTTCACCGACGCCCAGCAGGATCTCCTGCGCGACCTCGCGTTCTGGGTGCAGACGGAGCTGGCACAGGACGCCGACGTCGACCACGCCGCCGTGGTGCAGCGGGCTCTGCGCCCGCGGGTGCACCCGGAGATCGACGGGTACACGATCGCCGCCGGCGCCGCCCCACGGGGAACGCTCGCCGGGGACTACTACGACTTCTCACGCCACGGGGAGGCCCTGCGCGTGACCCTGGCCGACGCGATGGGCAAGGGCACGGGACCGGCGCTGGTCGCGGCCACGGTGCGCGCCTCCCTGCGGACGGCGCCGGAGCGCTCGCTGTCCGACGCCGTGATCGAGGTGGACCGCCTGCTCGAGGACGATCTCGCGGACACGTCGATGTTCGTCACGGCCGTCGTCGCCGAGCTGCAGCCGGAGACGGGAGACCTCGAGGTCATCGACGCCGGTCACAGCCTCGCTTTCGTCGTCCGGGCGGACGGGTCGTGGACGCCGCTGCGTTCCACGAACCTGCCCCTCGGCATGTGCATGGGCCTCGTCGACCCCCGGGTTCCGGTGACCACCCGCCTGGAACCGGGCGATGCCTTCATCTGCTGCAGCGATGGACTCCTCGACGTGCTCGATCCAGACGACCCGTTCGGCCACGTCGAGCGCGTCCTCGCAGAGATGGGCCCCGGCGGTGCTGTCGGCGAGGCTCTGCGTCTCGCGAACGACGAGCGCGCCACCGACGACATCACCGTCGTGGTCGTGCGGAGGGACGCGTGACCGCCCGGTTCGCGACCATCCGCGTCCTCGCCCTGCTGTCGGTCCTGCTCGGCGTGAACTACGTCGCATGGCGGTGGCTGGAGTCGGTGAACTGGTCGGCCTGGTGGATCGCGGTGCCGCTCGTGATCGCCGAGACCTACAGCCTCATCGACACGTTCCTCTTCTGTCTCACGATGTGGCGCGCGAAGGAGCGCCCGGCACCGGTATCGCCGCCGCAGGGCACCGTCGACGTGTTCATCACGACCTACGACGAGCCGATCGAGCTCGTCATGACGACGGCCAGGGCGGCGAAGCGGATCGCCTATCCGCACTCCACCTGGATCCTCGACGACGGCTCCCGCCCCGAACTCGAGGCCGAGGCCAGGGCCGCGGGCGTCGGCTATCTCACCCGCTCCGAGGACTGGACGGGCAAGCCCCGGCACGCCAAGGCCGGCAACCTCAACAGCGCGCTCTTCCAGACCGACGGCGAGTTCCTCCTCATCCTCGACGCCGACCAGGTGCCCGACCCGCTGATCCTGCACCGCACACTCGGCTACTTCGCCGATGATCCCGAAGTCGCCCTCGTGCAGACGCCGCAGTGGTTCGTGAACGTCGACGAGGCCGACCCGCTCGGCAGCCAGGCGCCGCTGTTCTACGGGCCGATCCAGCAGGGGAAGGACGGCTGGAACGCGGCCTTCTTCTGCGGCTCGAACGCCGTGCTCCGCCGCGAGGCGCTCATGCAGCTCGGCATCGTGGGTTACGTGCGGAACGTGACCGACTCCGCCGCGCGGGCGCTCAAGACCTCCGAGGCGCTGATCGCTCGCGAGGCCGAGGCCGCCACCGACCCCGCGCTCGGCACCGAACTCGGGGCGCTCCGCATCGCGATCGCCCGCGGGCGGAAGGAGCTCGCCGGCGGCGACTCCGTCGCCGAGGTCGCCGCGCGCGTGGGGGAAGCTGTCGACAACGCCTCCCGGATCCTCGTGGCGCACGACCTCGAGGGCATCCGCGCCGACCTCGCCGTGATCGAGTCCCTGCCGGTGCAGCACGACGCCGAACTCGGGCAGGTGATCGTGGACGAGGCAGGGCTCGACGCTCTGGCCGCCTCGGACCTCTCCCCCCTCACCGCCGTCGAGGCGGTCCGCGGACTGCTCGACGCGCTCCGCCTCGACCGGGCCGATGAGGCCCAGCCGATCCTCCCCCTCGCCACGATCTCGGTGACGGAGGACATGGCGACCGCGATGCAGCTGCACGCCCTCGGTTGGAAGAGCGTCTACCACCACGAGATCCTGGCGCACGGCCTCGCCCCGGAAGACCTCAGGACGATGCTCACGCAGCGGCTGCGGTGGGCTCAGGGGACGCTGCAGGTGATGCTGCGCGACAACCCCCTGGCCAAGCGCGGACTCTCGGTGGGGCAGCGCCTCATGTACTTCGCGACGATGTGGAGCTACCTCTCCGGCTTCGCCGCGATCGTCTACCTCGCCGCCCCGGTGATCTATCTCGTGTTCGGGGTGCTTCCCGTCACCGCCTGGTCGGTCGACTTCTTCGTGCGGTTCCTGCCGTACTTCCTCGTCAACCAGGCGCTGTTCCTCGTGGTTGCGAAGGGGGTGAAGACCTGGCGAGGTCAGCAGTACTCGCTCGCGCTGTTCCCCGTGTGGATCCGCGCGTGCTGGACGGCCTTCGCCAACGTGGTGCTCGGCCGGCCGCTGTCCTTCGCCGTGACCAGGAAGGACGGCCGGGATCCGCGCGGCGTCCCCTGGCGCGAGATCTGGCCGCAGCTCACCGCCATGGTCGTGCTCGTGATCGCCCTCGTCATCGGGGTCGCCCGGGTCATCGTCGGCACGGGCGACGGCACCGGCACCCTCGTCAACACGGCCTGGGTCCTGTACGACCTGGTCGTCCTCAGCGTCATCATCCAGGCGGCGCGCTATCGCGGTCCCGCCGCGCAGGTCCTCGAGAAGGAGTCGAATGAACGTCAGCACTGACACCAGGGACGGGTACGCCGTCGTCGCGATCACGGGGCGCCTGACCGCCTCGGGCGCGCCGTTGCTGCGCAACGCGGTGAGCGACCTCGTCGCCGCCGGGCAGCCGCGCATCGCGATCGACCTCAGCGGCACCGAGTTCGTCGACTCCTCGGGCCTCGGCGCCCTGGTGGGCGGCCTCAAGAGCGCCCGGGTGGCCGGCGGCGATCTGCGCATCGCCGCCGTCCCCGAGGCCGTGCGCACCGTCCTCCACCTCACCAACCTGGATCGCGTGCTCCGCGACTACCCGACGCCGGAATCGGCGTTCGATGGACGCTGACATCCGGGCCTTCCACATCGACGGGCCCGCCGGGCTCGCCCTCGTCGACCGCGCCCTCGACGAGCTCGACCGGCTCTGGACTCAGGCTCCGGAGGTACCGGCGCAGGACCAGGTGCTGTTCACCCTGGCGCTGAGCGAGGTCACGACCAACGTCGCGCAGCACAACGAGCACGCGGACGTCGTCCTGAGCATCGACGTCCGCGTGACGGCGGAGGAGCTGCGCGCCTACATCCGCGACACCGCCCCGCCGGCACCGATCGACTGGGACGCGGTGTCGATGCCGGGCGAGGAGGCGGAGAGCGGACGCGGCCTCGCGCTGTCGCAGGCGGCGCTCGACGAGTTCACCCACACGGTCACCGATCTCGGCAACACATGGGTCCTCGTCCGCCGCGTGGATCCGGCGCGCGAGGCGGGCGGCTGACCCGTCAGGCGAGCCAGGCCGGTGCTCGTCCGCGGAGTGCCGCGGCGTCGATGGAGTAGCGGCCCGCCCCCGTGAGCGCGAGCGCCAGAGCCGCCACACCGAGCACGGCGACGAACTCGTAGCCACCGGCCGTCACCCACAGGCCCGCGGGCAGGTGCACGAGCACGAGGGCCACCAGCATGTCGACGGCGAGGAGGATGCCGACCGGACGCGTCAGCAGTCCGAGGATCAGCAGGATCCCGCCGATGAGCTCGAGGAAGGCGACGACGGGCGCGGCGATCTCGGCGAGCGGGACCCCCATGCCGGCGAAGCTGCCGATGGTCCCGGGGATCGTGAACTCGAAGATCTTCTGGGCGCCGTGGGCGGCGAAGATCGCGCCGACGACGATGCGCAGGACGAGGAGTCCGAGCGACGAGGCGGAGGAGGCGGAGGCTGTGGTGTTCGTCATGAGGAGGTTCTTCCTTCGTGGCAGGACACCCGCGCGGGCGCGGACCAGGGCTCTTGCCCTGGCCCCCACGGTAGGAACCGTTCTTTTCCGTCCGCTGAACGCCTGGAGTTCGCGGACGGGGCGGCCTCAGCGGGAGCCGACCTCGTGGAGCATCCGCTCCCGGGCGCCGTCGAGGTGAGCCGAGAGGACCGCGGCGGCGTCCTCCGGAGCTCCCGTGCGCATGACGTCGAGCAGCTTCACGTGATCGTCCGACGACTCGTGCAGGTCCTCGTCGTGGTTGATCGTGACCTCGAGCAGCGCCGTGAACGTGGGGAGGTACTGGTTCCAGGCGCCCTCCAGCCGCGGGTGATCGGCGAGGGCGTAGATCTGGGAGTGGAAGTCGAGGTCGGCTGTGACGAAGGCGGCATGGTCACCCGCGTCCGCGGCCTCGGCCATGCGCTGGACGGCGTCGGCCATCGGCTGCCACCGGTCGTCGTCGTCGACCCGCATCGCGCGCGACAGGGCGAGCTGCTCCAATGCGCCTCGGAGGCTGTAGAGCTGGTCGACGTCGTCGCTCGTGAGGCCCACGATGTAGACGCCGCGCGGGCGCTGCACCTCGACGAGCTTCTCGAAGCTGAGCTGGGTGAGGGCATCGCGCACGGGACCGCGGCTGACGGCGAACTCCTCGGCGAGGGCCTCTTCGGTGAGCCGGGCCCCCGGAGCGAGCTCCCCTCGGACGATGCGCTGGCGCAGCACGCGCGCGACCTGCGCTCCGAGCGACTCCCCGCGCGTGACGGTCTGCGTCATGGTGACCTCCTGTTAACAGTTGACAGGATACACACCGGGTGCGCGGTCAGGCTCCGGAGCGCGGACTCCAGAGCACGAGCTCGGTCGAGCGGCGGATGCGGCGGCCGGTCGGCATGGGCACGACCCCCGCGGATCCGGCGGCGAACACCCGCACGCCGGGACGGCTCTCGCGCTCGGCGCGGAGGGCGCCCTCCAGCGCGACGACACGGTCGCGCAGCATCCGGTTCTCGTCCTCCAGGTCGAGGAGCCGGGCGATCGCGGGGAGACTGACCCCTTCGGAGGAGAGCTGGGCGACCTCGCGCAGCTGCTCGATGTTGCGGTGAGAATAACGACGGGAGCCGCCGGGCGTCCGTCCCGGCACCACGAGGCCGATCCGGTCGTACTGACGGAGGGTCTGGGGGTGCAGGCCGGAGAGCTTGGCGGCTGCGGCGATCGCGAAGACCGGGGTGTCCGCGTCCATCACGCCTTCCTTCCTGATTTCACGTCAGGCCGTCGCGCCGGGTCAGGCAACTCCCTTCCGAAAGCGCCTGACCCGACGCGAAAGCCTGTGCTCGTCAACGGCGGGCTTTCGCCATGAGCTCGGCCCGCGGGTTCTCCTGCGGCTCCAGCTCCTGGAACCGCTCGAGAGCCTCGCGCGCGGCGTCGTCGAGGTGCGTGGGCACCGCGACCTGGAGCTCGGCGAGCAGGTCACCGGTCCCCTTCGCGGTCGCGACACCCCGACCCTTGACGCGGAGCACGCGGCCCGACGGAGTTCCGGGGGCCACACGCAGCTTCACCACGTCGCCGCCGAGCGTCGGGACCTCGATGGTCGCGCCCAGCGTCGCCTCGGTGAAGGTCACGGGGACCACCACGCGGAGGTTGAGGCCGTCCCGCGTGAAGACCGGGTGCGGACGCACCGTGATCTGCACCACGATGTCTCCGCTCTCCCCGCCGTCCGGCGAGGGGCGACCACGGCCGCGCAGCCGGATCTTCTGCCCGTCGGCGACGCCCGCGGGGATCTTCACCTTGAACGGCTTGCCGTCTTCTCCCTGCAGGGTGATGGTCTCGCCCTGCACGGCGGTGCTGAAGTCCAGCGTGGTGCGGGCCGTGACGTCGGCGCCGCGCTGCGGACCACCGAAGCCCCGGAAGCCGCCGCTCGGCTGCCCGAACCGGCCACCGCCGAACGAGCTGCCCTGGCCCTGGTTGAACATCGCGAAGATGTCCTCGAAGTCGGCGGTCTGGCCGCGCCCCTGCTGTCCGAACCGGCTGAAGACGTCTTCGAACCCGCCGGCGCCCGAGCCGCTCGCCGTGAAGCGAGCGCCCGAACCCATGGCGCGGATCTCGTCGTACTCCTTGCGCTGCTCGGCGTCGGAGAGCACCGAGTACGCCTCGCTGATCTCCTTGAACTTGGCCTCGGCCTTCGCATCGCCCTGATTGGAGTCGGGGTGATACTTGCGCGCGAGCTTGCGGTACGTCTTCTTCAGGTCAGCGTCGCTGACGTCCTTCGAGACCCCGAGGGTCTTGTAGAAGTCCTTGTCGAACCAATCCTGGCTGGCCATCGATCACCTACTCCGCAGGGACGGCGACGACGACCTTCGCAGGACGCAGCTCGACCTCGCCGAGGCGGTAGCCCACCTCGACGACCTCGAGCACCGTGGTCTTCGAGGTGCCGGGGGTCGGCTGCTGGAAGATCGCCTCGTGACGCTGGGGGTCGAACTCCTCACCCTGCTCGCCGTAGGCGACCACGCCGAGGCGCTCCACGACCGCGCGCACCTTCTCGGCGATCACGGCGAAGGGGCTGCCCTCGACCAGATCGCCGTGCTGCTCGGCGCGGGCCAGGTCGTCGAGCACGGGGATGAGGCCCTTGGCGGCCTCCCCCTTCGCGCGCTCGATCTCGATCTGGCGCTGCTCCTCCGTACGGCGGCGGTAGTTCGCGTACTCCGCCTGCAGGCGCTTGAGGTCGGTCAGCAGGGCGTTCTCGGCGTCGGCGATCGCGGCGTCGCCCGCGGCGGCATCCGCCGTCTGCGCGGCACCGAGGATGTCCTCGACCGTCAGCCCTTCCTCCGCCTCGGCAGCCGCGTCGACCGGGGTCTCGTCCGAGCCCTCGGCGGCCTTCGCCTCGCGGGAGTCCTGGTTCTGCGGCACGGGGCCGGATGCCTGAGCATCCGACCCCTCCGGAACCTCGTTCTCGTCGAAGTTCTTGTCCGTCATGATTACTTCTTCTCGTCCTCGTCGTCGACGACCTCGGCGTCGATGACGTCCTCGTCGGAGGAGGGGGCGTCACCGGTCGGGGTCTCGCCCTCGGCCGAAGCGCCGGCGGCGTCCGCCTGCGAGGAGGCGTAGATCGCCTCGCCGAGCTTCGACTGGGACTGGTTGAGCTTCTCGAACGCGGTCTTCACGGCCTCGTCGTCGTCGCCGGCCAGTGCCGTCTTGAGCGCATCGACGTCGGCCTTGACCTCGGTCTTCACGTCCTCGGGGAGCTTGTCCTCGTTCTCGGAGATGAGCTTCTCGATGGAGTAGGCGAGGGTCTCGGCCTGGTTGCGGGTCTCCGCAGCCTCACGACGTGCCTTGTCCTCGGCGGCGTGCTCCTCGGCCTCGCGCACCATGCGCTCGATGTCCTCCTTCGACAGCGACGAGCCGCCGGAGATGACGATCGACTTCTCGGTGCCGGTGCCCTTGTCCTTCGCGGACACGTGCACGATGCCGTTGGCGTCGATGTCGAACGTGACCTCGATCTGCGGGATGCCGCGAGGAGCCGGCGCGATGCCGGTGAGCTCGAACGTGCCGAGCGGCTTGTTGTCGCGCGTGAAGTCACGCTCGCCCTGGAAGACCTGGATCGCGACGGACGGCTGGTTGTCGTCGGCCGTGGTGAAGGTCTCGCTCCGCTTGGTCGGGATGGCCGTGTTGCGCTCGATGAGCTTGGTCATCATGCCGCCCTTGGTCTCGATGCCGAGGGAGAGCGGGGTGACGTCGATGAGCAGGACGTCCTTGCGCTCGCCCTTGAGGACGCCGGCCTGCAGCGCGGCGCCGACGGCGACGACCTCGTCCGGGTTCACACCCTTGTTGGCTTCCTTGCCGGTCTCGCGCTTGACGAGCTCGGCGACGGCGGGCATACGGGTCGAACCACCCACGAGGACAATGTGGTCGATGTCGGAGACCTTGATGCCGGCCTCGCGGATGACGTCCTCGAACGGCTTCTTGGTGCGGTCGAGCAGGTCCTTCGTGAGGTCCTCGAACTTCGCACGGGTCACGGTCTCGGAGAGCGAGACGGGGCCCGAGTCGGTCAGCGACAGGTACGGGAGGTTGATGCTCGTGGACGTGGAGCTGGAGAGCTCCTTCTTCGCCTGCTCCGCGGCCTCCTTGAGGCGCTGCAGGGCGATCTTGTCACCCGAGACGTCGACGCCCGTGGTCTCCTTGAACTGCTTGATCAGGTAGTCGACGAGACGCTGGTCCCAGTCGTCTCCACCGAGACGGTTGTCACCGGCGGTGGCGCGCACCTGGATCGTGGAGAAGTCGTCGTCCTTGCCCACCTCGAGGAGGGAGACGTCGAACGTTCCGCCACCGAGGTCGAAGACGAGGATGAGCTCGTCCTCCTTGCCCTTGTCGAGGCCGTAGGCCAGGGCGGCCGCGGTCGGCTCGTTGATGATGCGGAGCACGTTGAGGCCCGCGATCTCACCGGCCTCCTTGGTGGCCTGACGCTCGGCGTCGTTGAAGTACGCCGGAACCGTGATGACGGCGTCGGTCACGGTGTCGCCGAGGTAGGACTCGGCGTCGCGCTTGAGCTTCTGGAGGATGCGCGCGGAGATCTCCTGCGGCGTCCACTTCTTGCCGTCGACGTCGAAGCTCCAGTCGGTGCCCATGTGGCGCTTGACCGAGGCGATCGTCCGGTCGACGTTGGTGACGGCCTGGCGCTTCGCGGTCTCGCCGACGAGCACCTCCCCGTCCTTGGTGAAGGCGACGACCGAAGGGGTCGTGCGGAAGCCCTCGGCGTTGGCGATGACCTTGGGCTCGCCACCCTCGAGGACGCTGACGACGGAGTTGGTGGTTCCGAGGTCGATACCGACAGCACGTGCCATGTGTTCTCTCCTTTGTTGGGAAGTCTGTAGTGGTCTGGAAACCTGCGGCGGTCAGGGAAACCTGAGTCGCGATGGCTCAAGTGTACGCCGGGGCCGAAACGCTGTCAAATGAACTTGATATGAACAGGCTCAAGTTTTTCGCCGGGCCGTCAGGTGTCCGCGAGCCGCCATGCTTGACTCTCACACGGTGTCAGACGGGAGAACAGAGACATGTTGTCCATCGGAGCGTTCGCGCAGATCGGCCAGGTGACCCACCGGATGCTCCGGCACTGGGACACGGCCGGGCTGCTCGTACCCGCCCACGTGGACGAGTTCACCGGCTACCGGTCGTACGACCCGTCGCAGCTCGAGCGCCTGCACCGGATCGTCGCCCTGCGTCAGCTCGGCTTCGGCCTCGACGACATCTCGGCGATCCTCGCCCAGGGTGTCGACGCCGACCGGATCGCGGCCCTCCTGCGCATCCGGCGTGCCGAGGTGGAGCAGGAGCACCGGCTCGCCGCCGCGCGACTCGTCGATGTGGAGCGGCGCCTCCACCTCATCGAGAAGGAGAAGCACATGTCGCAGATCGAGATCGTCCAGAAACCCCTCCCCGCCGTGCGCCTGGCGGCCGTGCGCACCGTCGTCGCCGAGCAGCCGGCGGTCGCCGAGGTCGTCGGCCCCTCCTTCGACGCCGTGGCCGAGGTCATCGGAGACGAGTGCGGCGCCCTCACCACCCCGATCGCCCAGTACCGGACGCTGCCGGACGGGATGGAGATCGTCGCCGGATACTCCTACTCCGGCCCCGCCGCCGACGGGATCGAGATCATCGAACTCCCCGCCGAGGAGGACGCCGTCTGCGGGGTGCACCTCGGCTCGATGGAGCGGATCGCGGAGAGCTGGCACGCCATCCACACCGAGGTGGTCGCGCGCGGCCTCGTGCACGCCGGGCCGTGTCGGGAGCTCTACGTCCGCGCCGTCGGGGAGGACCAGTCGGACTGGGTCACGGAACTCCAGCAGCCCGTCGCGCGCCGCTGACGCGGAGGCCGCACAGACGGGGCGACGCCGGGGTCACTTGCCCCCGGGCGGGCCGACCAGCAGCAGGATCACGTACAGCGCGACGATGCCCACGACCAGCAGCACCGCGAGCACCCAGGGGCGACGGAGGAACCAGCGCATCAGGCGGTCGTACCAGCGGCGGTCGCGCGGGTCGTCGGTGGCGTCGAGGCGCCAGTCGCCCCGAAGACGGCCGGTGCGGTGCAGCCAGATCTCCATCGGGATGGTGGCGTACGGCACGACGGCGCTGAGGACCGCCAGCACACCGACGCCCGGGTGCCACCGCTGGTTGAGCGCGACGAGGACGGCGGTCGCGGCGTAGGCGAGGAACACGAACCCGTGGATACCGCCGCCGACCGTCACGACGCCACCGGGGGCTCCGACGGCGCGGGCGATGATCGCGGCGATGAGGAGGGTCCAGGTGATCGCCTCCGCGATCGCGAGGACACGGTACAGGCGGCCAGGGGTGCGGAACACGGAACTCCTCGGGTGGGGTACCCCTCCAGCGTATCCCGCTTCGAATCGCCCACTTGGCCCCATCCGGCGCCGAAATGGAGCAAGGTGAGCGATTCGAAGGGGAATAGGGGGATGGCAGCCGACGTTGCCGAAGGCATGGTGACGGTGGACGCGGATGCGCTGTCCGCTGTGCTCGGCACGGTGGACCTGCGGGTGGGGATCGCCCGCCGCGTGCGGCTGACCCCCGGAGGACTCCTCCCGCTGCCGCCTGGCCGGATCACCCTCGTCTACCTCGCCGACGGCGCCGTGCACGGGCATCCGCCTCTGGGCACGGGCTGCCGCCTCGACGTGGACCGTGACTCGCAGCAGCTCACGGTCGAGGAGCCCGGACGCCGCGACCGACTCGTCGCCGGCGACGCCTTCCTCCTGCTCCGCGGCGACACCTTCGCACTGGAGGCCGATGCCGACACCACGCTCCTCGTCGTCGACATCGAGCTCGCGGACACCGCCTCTCCCCTCCCCGCGCTCCTGCCGCCCTTCCTCGCGGTGACCGGGTTCGACGCGCTGGAGCCGGCCGCCGCCGCCCTCGCCGAGAACATGGGCGTGGTCGATGCGCCCGCGTGCCCGGTGCGCCAGGGAGACCCGTTGATCTGTCGGATGATGGCGACCACCGTGCTGCTCTCGGTCATCCGGGCCTGGGCGGCCAACGGCTGTGCGCCCGCGGGGTGGCCCTCGCTGTCGAAGGACCCCTTCCTCGACCGCGTGGTGGACGCCATCCACGAGCAGCCGGGACGGGACTGGACCGTCGAGCGCCTGGCCGCCGTCGGCGCCATGTCGCGCTCGGCCTTCGCGGAGCGGTTCCGCCTGGCCGTGGGCCGCTCCCCCGCCGACTATGTGACCGAGGTGCGGGTCGACGCCGCGAAGCGGATGCTCCAGGCCGGGCAGTCCGTCTCGAGCGTCTCGCGCGAGCTCGGCTACGCCTCGGACGAGGGCTTCAGCCGCGCCTTCCGCCGCCGGACGGGCATGACCCCCTCCTCCTGGCGCGCCTCGCACTCCCTCGTCCCCGCCTGATCCCACGACCTCTTCCCCCGCGCGGGCGGGCATGGCTTCGGAGCCTCAGGGCGACACGCCGGCCCCGAGCCCGAGGGGACGGCGTGTCGTCGGCCTGCTCCGAAGTCGAGCCCGGGCGGGCACGAGGTCAGGGGCGGGAGCTGCGGCGGTTCGAGAGGCCGAACAGCACGGCACCGGCGAGGAGGGAGACCGCACCGATGGTGTAGACGAGCTCGATGCTCAGGGTGTCGACGAGGAGTCCGCCCACACCGGCCGCGAGCGTGATCGCGCCCTGGAACCCGACGACCACGAGGCTCCCCCCGGCCTCCAGGCGGTCCGGCATGCGGTGGCCCACCCAGGTGTTCACGACGATCAGCCACGACGAGAAGAAGAAGCCCCAGAGGAGCACGACCGCGCCGATGCCGATGATCGATCCGGAGAAGAGCACCATCGACAGCACGGCGGCCGAGATCACCAGCGGCGCGAACACCGCGAAGAAGGCGAAGGAGCGGTCGATCACGAGGCCGATGGAGAGGTTGCCGAGGAGGCCTCCGACGCCGAACAGCGCCAGCAGCACGACGATCGTCGAGGCGTCCACGTCCGGGATGCGCTCCAGCGCGAGGCGGACGTAGGTGTAGGCGAGGAAGTGGCCGAGCACGACGAGCACGTGTCCGACCATCCCGAGTCCGATGCCCGGACGCCGCACCGTGTCGACGAGCAGACGCAGGCTCGACGCCCGCTCGGCCGGGACGGTCGGCAGCGCCCATCGCAGGGCCACGGCCAGCACCACCATGAGCACTCCCGCGATCGCGAAGACGGCGCGCCAGTCGACGACCTCGCTCAGCATGACCCCGAGCGGGACGCCGGCGACCGTGGCGAGCGAGACGCCGGCGGAGGTGAACATCACCCCGCGACCGAGGTGCTCCGGCCCCGCGAGCCGCGCGGCGACCGTGATCGACATCGTCCAGTAGGCGCTGATCGCCGCTCCCAGCAGGAACCGCGCCAGCAGCACGACCACGAGGTTCGGCGCGATCGCGACCACGAGGTTCGACACGGCCGCGGCGAGCGCCATCCACACCAGCAGCGACCGACGGTCCAGACGGGGGAACACGAGGCCGACGGTCGGGGCGACGAAGAGCCCGACGAGCGCGGTGACGGTGACGGTCTGCCCGGCCTGGCCGGGGGTCACCCCGAGGCCGTCCGCCATCTCGGTGAGCACTCCGTTGGGGAGGAACTCGGCGGTCACCAGCAGGAAGCCCATCACCATGAGGGCGATGAGTCCGCCGTAGCGGATGCGGTCGACGCGGGTGGTCGGCAGGGTCGGGACGGGGGCGGTCGTGGTCATGCTTCCAGACTCGCAACGGGGGCGGGCGCGCGCCCGACCGGTCGTCCGCCGCATCCGACCGATCGTCCGGCCCTGGACAACCCCCGGGAGACCCCCTAGGCTCGACGACGCACCGGGATCCGCCCGGGAAGCCCGAGCGAAGGAGGCGATGAGATGAACGCTGTCGTCGTCGCGCCTATCGCCGACCACCTTCCCTTCGAGGCCACCCGCTCCTGATCGCCGCGTGGCCTCCCTTCCCGGAGCCACACCGTGAACGAATCCCCCGCTTCCTCGGAAGCCGCGTCCTTCGACGCCACCTCCTTCGACTCCCTCGAGACCGCCCTCTCCTTCGCCGAGGTCGAGCCCGGCGCCAACCAGCGCTGGACGACCTGGCCCTCGTCCACCCCCACCGAGCGAGGGCCGGACCCCCGCCCCGCCTGGGTGGTGACCTCCGCCGGCGCCCTGGACACCGAGCTCGGCATCCTGAAGACCGGCAAGGAGGCCGACGTGTTCCTGCTAGAGCGCGCCGTGCCCGACGACCCGACGCAGCGCACCCTCCTCGCCGCCAAGCGCTACCGCGGCATCGAGAACCGGAGCTTCCAGCGCTCCGCCGTCTACACCGAGGGGCGCAGCACGCGGAACACCCGCGACACGCGCGCCCTCGCCAAGAAGACCGCCCACGGACGGGAGGTCGCCGCAGCCCAGTGGTCGCTCGCGGAGTTCGAGGCCCTGTGCCGGATGTGGGAGCGCGGTGCCCCGGTCCCCTATCCCGTGCAGGTCAGCGGCACCGAGGTGCTCATGGAGTTCCTCGGCGACGACCGGGGCATCGCGGCACCCCGGCTCGCCCAGGTGCGCGGGTCGAACGCCGAGATGCAGGAGTACTTCACGCAGGTGGTCGAACTCATGCGGGTCTTCGCCGCCGCAGGCTTCGCGCACGGCGACCTCTCCGCCTACAACCTCCTCGTGCACGAGGGGCGGGTGCGGGTGATCGACCTGCCGCAGATCGTCGACGTGATCGCGAATCCGCAGGGCCTCGACCTCCTGCACCGCGACTGCGTCAACGTGTGCGACTGGTTCGCACGGCGACGAGTGGAGCGCGACGCCGAGGCCCTGTTCGCGGACCTCCTCGCGACGCTGTTCTGACCCCGGGTGTCAGGAGGCGAGTCGGGCGGCGAGAAGGGTCACCAGCTCGTACACGACGTGGCTCGCGGCGATCCCGGTCATCTGGGCGTGATCGTACGCGGGCGACACCTCCACGACGTCGGCGCCGACGATGTCGCGGTCGCGCAGCGCCCGGAGGATGCGCAGCAGCTCGCGGCTCGTGAGCCCTCCCGCCTCGGGGGTCCCGGTGCCGGGCGCGTGCGCGGGGTCGAGCACGTCGATGTCGATCGAGACGTACAGCGGCTTGTCGCCGATGCGGGTGAGGATGCGGTCGATCGCGGCCTCCACCCCGTGCTCCTCGATGTATTCGCTGGAGACGATGGAGAAGCCGAGGCGCTCGTCGTCCTCGAGGTCCTGCTTCGAGTACAGGGGTCCGCGGGTGCCGACGTGGCAGCTCGCGGTGAGGTCGATCAGCCCCTCCTCGCTCGCGCGGCGGAAGGGGGTGCCGTGCGTGATGGGGGCCCCGAAGTAGGTGTCCCACGTGTCCAGGTGGGCGTCGAAGTGGAGGACCGCGACGGGTCCGTGCTTCGCGGCCACCGCCCGCAGCAGGGGAAGGGCCACGGTGTGGTCGCCGCCGATCGTGACGAGGCGCTGCACCTGCTCACCGAGCGCCAGCGCCGCGCGCTCGACCTCGGTCACGGCCTCGGTGAGGTCGAACGGGTTCACCGGGATGTCCCCCGCATCCACCACCTGGGCGAGCTGGAACGGCGACACGTCCTGTGCGGGGTTGTAGGGCCGGAGCAGCCGGGACGACTCCCGCACATGCGACGGGCCGAAACGGGTGCCGGGGCGGTAGCTCACGCCGGAGTCGAACGGGATGCCGACCACCGCGATGTCGGCGCGCGGCACGTCCTCGATGCGGGGCAGGCGGGCGAAGGTGGCGATGCCGGAGTACCGCGGGTTCACGGAGGCGTCGACGGGGCCGATGTTGTCGGTCATTTCTCGTTCCTGTTCGTCGGGAGGTGTGGGTCTCAGAGGGCGTGCTGCGGGATGTGCACGAGCTGCACCCCGCCGTCGGCGATGGCCGCGCGGATGCTGGGGGCGATGTCGGCGCGCGATGCCGCCCGTCGCCCGGTCGCCCCGAAGGCGGTGGCGAGCGCGGCCCAGTCCGGCTGCACGAGGTCGACGCCGACCGGGGTCATGCCCCGGTCGAGCTCGTTCTGGCGGATCTCCGCGTACCCGCCGTTGTCGACGCACACCACGGTGATATCGAGGCGCTGCTCGACAGCGGTGACGAGCTCGTTCACGCAGAACATCAGAGCGCCGTCGCCGATGACGGTGACGACCGGGCGTTCGGTCTGCGCGACGGCCGCGCCGATCGCGGCGGGGAGGCCATAGCCGAGCGTGGCGTAGGTCGGCGTGTAGAGGAGGGAGTGCGGCTGCTCCTGCCGCAGCACGCTGCCGAGCGCCATGTAGACGATCTGGGAGGAGTCGCCGGCGACGATCGCGTCGGCAGGGAGGGCGTCGGCGATGATCTCGGCCAGCGCGACGGTGTCCGGCGCGGTCTCCCGCGATTCCGCCTCGATCGCGGCTCGCTCGGCCGCGAGGTCCCGGGCGGGACGGGCGGGGTCCGGCAGCAGGGGCAGGAGGGCGTCGGTCACGGCGGCGGCGTCTCCGGTGAGAGCGACCGTCGCGGTGAGGTTCTTGTCCCGCTGCTCCGGAGAGATGTCGACGCGGATCACGGCGCCGCGTGCCTCGAGCCGCGGAGCCCAGAGCTCCGCCTCGCCCAGCTTCGAGCCGACCACGAGCAGCACGTCGGCATCTTCGGCCACAGCCCGTGCGGCGGCGAGGCGCAGGTTCGAGCCGAGCGAGAGCGGGTGCCGTTCGTCGAGCACCGCCTTGCCGTTCAGGGTCGTGAGCACGGGGGCTCCGAGCCGCTCCGCCACCGCGGCGATCTGGTGCGCGGCGTCCACCGCACCCCCACCGGCCACGATCACCGGGCGGCGGGCGGCGGACAGCAGCCGGGCGGCCTCGGCGAGCGCGATCGGATCCCCGGAGACGCGGTCGGGCATCGGGCGCGGCTTCCGGTCCTCCGCGGGCACGGCGGCGGGCGCCTCCAGCACGTCGAGCGGGATCTCGATGTGCACGGGGCGGGGACGGCCGGTGCGGAAGAGGTCGAACGCGTCGTGCGCGGCCTGCACCGCCTCCGCCGCGGTCGACACCCGTCGCGACCACTCCGCGATCGCGCCGACCATGGCCGTCGCGTCCTTCGTCTCGTGCAGCGTGCCCACGTCGGCGAACTCCGCCCCGAGCGGCACGCCGGGCGAGAGCACGATGAGGGGTCGCGACTCGCAGAAGGCCGTGCCGATCGCGCTCATCGCGTTCTGGAGCCCGGGGCCCGAGGTCGTGATCACCACGCCGGGGAGCCCGGTCTGCTGCGCCCACCCGTCGGCACCGTACCCCGACCCCTGCTCGTGGCGGTTGGTCACGGCGCGGATGCCGAGGTCGGCGAGGGGCCGGTAGAACTCCAGGTTGTGCGTGCCGGGGATGCCGAAGACCGCGGTCACCCCGTAGCCGCGGATGGTCTCCAGGACCGCACGGCCTGCGGTGTCGGCGTACCGGTCGTCTCCGGTGGTGTCGGTGCTCATCGTGTCATCCTCACATCGCGTGCCGACGGACGCCGTCGACCCAGGTCTCACGGACCTCGATCGCCGCGATCTCCTCGGCCGGCACCGCGAGCGGGTCGTCCGAGAGCACCGCGAAGTCGGCGTACTTGCCCGGCTCCAGGGAGCCGAGGTCGTCCTCCCGGCCGATCGAGACCGCGCCCTCGATCGTGTGCGCCCGCAACGCCGCGGTCGCGGAGATGCGCAGGTCGTCCGGGCCGAGCGTGTGCCCGCGCCGGGTGACCCGGGTGACCGCGGTCTGGATCGCCTCCAGCGGGATGGGCTCGGCGACCGGGGCGTCCGAGGAGATCGTCATGGGCACGCCCGCACGCTCGAACTCCCCGAGGGGGTTGAAGCGCTCACCGGGCGTGCCGATGGCCTCCTCCACGCCCTCGCCCCAGTTGAAGTAGTGCTGCGTCTGGTTCACGGGACGGATGCCGGCGGCCGCCATCCGCTCGATCTGCCCGGGGGTCGGCAGGCCGCAGTGCTCGATGCGGTGCCGGGCGTCCGCATCCGGACGCTCCGCGAGCGCGGCCTCGATCGCGGACACGACCATCTCGATCGCGGTGGGCGACTGGGCGTGGGTCGCGGTCTGCAGTCCGGCCGCGTGCGCCTTGCGGATGAGCTCCGCGTAGTCGGCGGGCTCGTGGTAGAGCTGGCCGGTGCGGCAGGGGTCGCCGACGTAGCCGTCCGGGAAGTACGCGGTCCAGCCGCCCAGCGTGCCGTCGGCGTAGAACTTGATGCCGGCGAAGCTGAGGTGCGCGTTGCCGAACTGCCCGACGAGCCCCATCTCCAGCGCCTCGTCGAGCAGGTGCGACAGCAGGTACATCGACACGCGCAGCTCCAGCCTCCCGGCCTCGGCGAGCCGCAGGTACATGTCGAACTCGCGGCGCGTGACCTGACAGTCGCCGATGGAGGTGACCCCGCCCGCGAGGAACCGCTGCGTCGCCGCGTCGAGCTGGCGCAGGTGCTCCTCCGGCTCGTCCGCGAGGTGGAAGTTCGGACCGTGGTGGCCGATCTTCACCCCGTGGACGCCGGTGAGGATGTTGCACGCCGCGTCGGACAGTTCGCCGGTGAGCTCGCCGTCGGCGTCGCGGAAGAACTCGCCGCCGTCCGGGTTCGGGGTGTCCCGGTCCACGCCGTTGAGGTCGAGCGTGTACGAGTTCACCACGCCGCCGTGGCCGGAGGCGTTCATGAGGTACACCTCGCGGTCGGCGGCCACCTCGTCGAGCTCGAACCGTGTGGGGTGCCGCTTCTCGGCGAGGTTCCGCTGCTCGTAGCCGTAGCCGCGCACCGGGCGCCCGGCGGGGAGATCCGCCGCGGCGGCCTTCAGCAGCGCCACGATCTCCGGGATGCTCCCCGCCTTCTCCGGACCGCAGTCCACCCAGGTCATCATCTGCCCGAACATCAGCGGATGCGCATGCGCGTCCACGAAGCCGGGCACGACCACCGCCTCGCCCAGATCGACGCGCTCCGGAGTGAGTCCGGCCCGTGCCGCCACGTCCTCGCACTCCGCCGCCGTGCCGAGGGCGACGATGCGCCCCCGGTCGGTCAGCATCGCGGTGACGGTGGTGTCCGCGGGGTCCGCCGTGTGGATGGCTCGCGCGGTGACGAGGACGGGAGCGGCCTGGGCCGAGCGGTCGAAGGGGGTGAGCTTTCTCATGATGCCTGTTCGCGGTGGTGTCGTGCGGGGGAAGGGTGCCGGTCAGGGCAGGCGGTTCGCCGTGGTGTCGGTCCGGGCGGTGAACGACGCCGTGACCGGGGCCTCGTCGGAGTGCTGCGGCGCGAGACGCGTGCAGATCCCGGCGATGACGGCCATGCCCACGAACATCGCGATGACGGACCAGACGCTGCCGGTCCAGGCGATTAGCTGCGTCGCGAACCAGGGCGAGAATCCGGCCCAGATGGCGGCGCCGACGCCGTACGACAGCGCGATCGAGGTGTAGCGCGCCTGCGGACGGAACATCTGGGCGAGGATCGCCGCGATCGGGGCGTAGGTCGCACTCATCGCGATGCGCACGAGCGAGGCGAAGAGGAAGATCAGCGGCTCCACGCGACCCGGCATCAGCAGCAGGAAGGGCGCGAAGGTCAGCACCGAGGTGATCAGGCCGATGTACATCACGTTCTTCCGGCCCCACTTGTCACCGAGCCAGGCGACCGGCAGCGTCACGACGAACTCCACGAAGGAGGCCAGGGTCATCGCGTCGAGGATGACCTGCTCGCTGATCGCGATGGGCTCGCCGGTCGCGTACGCGGTGGCGAAGGTGGTGGCCAGATAGTAGCCGCCGGTGGAGATGGGCAGGATGCCGATGCCGAGGAGGATCGGCTTCCAGTTGACGCGGAGGGCGAAGGCGAGCGGCATGGACTGCTTCCGGCCCTCGATCTTCTCCTCGAAGACCGGCGACTCCTCGACGCGATACCGGACCCACAGACCGACGCCGATCAGCACGATCGACAGCAGGAACGGGATGCGCCAGCCGCCGTCGATGATGAACGTGTCGCCGCCGCGAGCCATGATCGCGAAGATGCCGGAGGCGAGGAGGGCGCCGGCCGGGTTGCCGAGCTGGGTGAAGCCGCCGTAGAACGTCTTCGACTTCTCGGGAGCGTGCTCCACGCTCATGAGCACCGCGCCGCCCCATTCGCCGCCGACCGCGAGGCCCTGGATGGCGCGGAGCAGGATGAGGAGGATGGGGGCGAGGATGCCGATGTTCTCGTAGGTCGGCAGGCAGCCGACGAGGACGGTCGCGGCCCCCATCAGCAGCAGCGTGATGACGAGCGAGACCCGCCGACCGAGCTTGTCGCCGATGTGGCCGAAGACGATGCCGCCGAGGGGGCGGACGAGGAAGGCGACCGCGAACGTCGCGAACGCGGCGGCGGTCTCGGCCAGGGGGTCGTCGCTCGGGAAGAACAGCGGGCCGAAGACGAGGGCGGCGGCCGTGGCGTAGACGTAGAAGTCGTACCACTCGATGGTGGTGCCGACGAAGGCGGCGATGCCGGCGCGGCGTGCGCGGCTGTGGACGCCGCTTCGGGGGGTGGGGGTAGTGGTCATGGACCCGCTCCTTCGCGGATGGTGTCGGATAGCGAAGGATGCTACGGACGTGCAGCATCGGGAGCAAGGGCAGAACTCCAGCGATACGCGTCATTCACTGGATTTGTGTGAGACGCATCGCGCACTCCGGGCCTTCCGCTCGGTCGAACCGCGCTCTACGCTGAGGTTCTGCGGGGACGAGCGTGCACTGCGGGGAAATCGACGGAATCGGACGGCACATGGACTTCGACGCGGAACTCATCCGGGCGCTGCAGGAGGACGGCCGCGCCAGCATCCTCTCCCTCGCCGAGCGCGTCGGCCAGTCCCGCGCCGTCGTGGCGGCTCGTCTGCGCACGCTGCTCAGCGACCGCACGGTGCGGGTGGTCGCGGCCGTCGACCCCGTGTTCCTCGGGCAGCACGTGCTCGCCCATGTGTCGATCCGGACCGACGGCGCCGTCGAGGTGGTCGCCGAGCACCTGCGCGACATGTCCGAGACCGTGCTGGTGTCGGCGGTCGGCGGCGCCCACGACATCGTGACGGAGGTGCGGGTGGGCTCGATGTCGGAGCTGCACGACCTGCTCGCGCGCATCCGCGGGAGCGCCGGGGTGCTCGACATCAACACGATCATCTACTCGACCGTGATCAAGGGGTTCTTCGTCTCGGAGTACCACGGCGGCGTGACCCTCGACGGCATCGACGAGGCCCTCATCGAGCACCTGCAGTCCGACGGGCGGATGAGCTTCCGTGCCCTCGGCGAGCAGGTGCGGCTCTCCCCCAGCGCGGTCGCCACCCGGGTGCAGCGGCTCATCGACGCCGGTGTCATCAAGATCAGCGCCGTGGAGGCCCGAGGGCTCGCGCATCGGCAGCTCTCGATGGGCGTGGGCATGACGCTCGGAGACGACGACGAGGCCGTGATCGACGAGCTGCGGCGGGGGCGCGGCGTCGACTTCGCGGCCCGGACCCTCGGGCGGTTCGACGCCGTCGCGACCCTCGTGGAGCCCTCCGCCGGCGCCCTGTATGCGAGTCTCGAGCGGCTGCGCGCGCTCCCCGGAGTGACCCGGATCGAGGCGTGGCTGCATCTCGCGGTGCTCAAGGAGGACTACGCCCGCACCCTCCGCCCCCTACGCACCGACTGACCCCCCGTCCCCGTCCGGCCCCGTCCCGTCCCCGTCCCGTCCGCGCCCCTCCGGTCCCGCCCGGGATCAAAACCGCGCCCCTTTCACCCATCCCCCGCACGTTTCTGCACTCCCACCGGGAGGGGTCCCCCACGCGGGATGAAAACGGAGCCTCGGGAGGCGCGTGGAGAAGCCTTTTGGATCCGGCGCACTCCGCACCCCCACCGGGAGGGGTTCTCGGTGCGGGATGGAAAGCGGGCGTCGGAAGGCGCGGGGCGGGGCCTTATCGATCCCGGGATCGGAGGGGCGGGACCGGGAAGGGGCAGGACCGGGAAGGGGCGGGGGTCAGGGAGCGAGGGGGGCGAGGAAGGCGCGGCGGACGGCGGCGACGTCGGCGTCCTCGCGCGTGGGGTGCACGCGGTTGAGGAGCAGCACGCCGTAGGCGCCCGTCTCGGGGACGACCGCGAAGCACGTGCCGGTGAAGCCGGTGTGGCCGACCGCATCAAGGTCACCCATCCACGCGGCATCGCGCACGCGCAGACCGATCGCCTGGCCGTAGCCGGCGTCGGCCTGGACGGACGGGGTCGTCGTCCCGCGGAACGACTCCCGTGACAGCACTCGCCCGTGCGTCCCCTCGCCCTCATCGCGGAGGAGACGGGCGAGAGCGGCGACGTCCCCCACCGTGCCGAACAGTCCCGCGTGGCCGGCGGGACGGCCGAGTGCATGGGCGAGCTCGTCGTGCACCGCTCCGCGCACGTTCCCGCGGTGCGGCTGCGTCTCCGTGGCGACCGCCTGCTCCCGCTCCGGAGCCGCGGTCAGCGACGCGGCGCCGATCCCCGTGGCCACCTCCGCCCAGAGCGCCGCGAGCGGCCGCCCGGAGACCCGTTCCAGACAATCTCCGGCCGCGATGTACCCGACGTCGGAATACAGATGGCGAGCGCCCGGCTCGGCACCGAGCGCCCGACGCCGCACGCGGGCACGCAACTCGTCCCCGCGCAGGCCCTCCCGCCACTCGCGGCCCTCCGCCGGCATCCCGGAGGTGTGGGTGAGAAGGTGTCGGAGGGTGATCCGCTCCGCTCCGGCGCCGCTGCCCACCGGGAGGACGCGCTCGACGGGCTCATCGAGGTCGATCACGCCCGCGTCGACGAGCCGCAGGGCGGCGATGGCGGTGAAGACCTTCGTCAGCGACGCGAGATCGAACAGGTGCGCGGCGGTGAGCGGAGCGGGATCGTCGTGCGCCGGCGACCCGAGGAGCTGCAGCTCTTCCGCTCCCCCGGCGACAGCCCGCACCGACGCCCACGCCGAGCCCGGGGCTCCGTTCACCATGATCCGCCCGCGGCCGTCACTTGCTCATGCCGGAGGTGAGGCCGTTGATGATCTGCTTCGTCGCCAGCAGGAACAGCACCACGAGCGGGATGGTGGCGATCGTGAGTCCGGCGAACAGCTGCGGCCAATCGGTCGAGTACTCCCCGAAGAACCGGGTCAGGCCCACCGGGAGCGTGTACGAGTCGCGGTCGCGCAGCAGGATCAGCGGGTAGAAGAAGTCGTTCCAGACCGGCACGAACCGGAAGACGATCACGGTCGCGAGCGCCGGGCGCACGAGCGGCAGCAGGATCTGGAGGAACGTGCGCAGCGGTCCGGCGCCGTCGATGCGCGCGGCCTCTTCCAGCTCGATCGGCAGCGCTCGGAAGAACACCGTCAGCACGAAGGTGGTGAACGGGATGCCGAGGGCGCCGTAGACGAGGATGAGGCTGAAGACGTTGCTGGTCATCTTGAGCGCGTCGAGCAGGTAGAACAGCGGCAGGATCGCCAGGTGCACCGGCAGCATGAGGCCCGAGAGGAACACGGCCTCGATCCCGCGGAAGAACTTCGCCCTGGCCCGCGCGAAGGCGTAGGCGGCGAGCACCGACACGACCGTCGTGACGATGACCGACCCGACCGTGACGGTGATCGAGTTGACGAAGTACGTGTCGAACGAGGCGGTGATCCACGCGTTCTGGAAGCTCGTGAACGTCGGGGGGACGGGGAGTCCGAGCGGCTCGGTGGCGATCTGCTGCTGCGTGCGCAGGGAGTTGTTGACCATGAGCAGCAGCGGACCGATCGCGACCAGCGCATACCCCCACAGGAACACGTTGGCGAGGAGGCGGCCCACGAATGGGGTGTCGTTCGTGCGACGGGAGCGGCGCCGCGGGGCGGAGGGCCGGCCGGAGACGATCGCCTCGGTGGTCGTTTCCTGACGGGTGTCGAGGGCGGTGCTCATCAGAACAGCTTTCGTTCGGCGCGGCGCATCGTCGTCGTGATGACGACGGAGATGACCATGATGAAGATGAACAGGACGGTCGCGAGGGCCGAGGAGACCCCGATGGAGTTCGGGTTCCCGGACTCGAACGCGGTGCGGTAGAACAACAGCATCATCACGTCGGTGGAGCCGGCGGGAGCGCCGTTCGACCCGGCGAGCGCGAACGGGATGGCCATCGCCTCCATGCTGCCGATGAAGGTGAGCACGGTGATGATGCCGATCGTCGGCGTGAGCATGGGGAGCGTGATGTAGCGGAAGCGCTTCGCGGCCGTGGCGCCGTCGAGCGACGCCGCCTCCTCGATCTCCTCGGGGATGCCGCCGAGGGCGGCGCCGTACAGCAGGATGGGGAATCCGATCCACTGCCAGGCGCTGACCAGCACGATGACCCAGATCGCGAGCTGCGGATCGCCGAGCCACGGCAGCGCGAGGCTCTCCAGGCCGACGCCGCGGAGGATCGCGTTCACCGGCCCGAACAGCGGAGACAGCATCAGCGACCACAGGTAGCCGATGACCATCGGACTCACGAGGTAGGGCAGGGCGAAGATCGTCTGGAAGAACCGCTTGGTGCGCTTGCGGCGGTGCAGCAGGGTCGCGATGCCGAGGCCGAGCGAGTTCTGGAAGACCAGGGCGCCGGCGAAGAGCAGCAGGTTGTGGCCGAACGCGTTCCACAGCTCGGAGGCGTAGGGCTCCTTGGTGAGGAGCGTGAGGTAGTTGCCGATACCGGCGAATCCACCCTGCTTGGTGCCCTGCCAGTCGAAGAACGAGTAGCTGAGCGCGGCGAGCATCGGGTAGAGGATCAGCACCGCGAAGAGCACGGCGGCCGGGAGCACGAACAGCGCGGCCGTCGGCGTCGACAGCGCGATGCCGGTGCGGGGGCGCCGGCTCTTCGGCGGGCGCACGGGGAGGGTCAGAGCCATGGGGGGTCCTTCGCTCGTGGTGGGGGGGGGGGGGGGGGGGCCCCCCCCCCCCCCCCCCCGAGGGAGGGGGGGGACAAGGGGGGGGGTTCCGACCCCATAGTGTGCCCAACCCGTCCCTCGTTTTCTTTCCCCCTAGAAACGCC
>NZ_JBHVHT010000001.1:312325-735739 GCF_042799975.1 Microbacterium sp. NPDC057658
TGGGGAGGGTTGGGGTACGCTGTGGCGCGCGGCGCGGGGGGTTGTGGGGGGCGCCCCCCCGCCCCCCCGCCGCCCCCCCCCCCCCCCCCCCACGCTCGGATCAGGAGGAGGGGGTGAACCAGGTGGAGATGCCCGACTGCAGGTCGGCGCCCAGCTGCTCCGGGGTCTTCTGACCGAGGAACATGGCCTGAATGTCCGGGCCGAGCACCGCGGTGCCGGTCGGGTCGCCGTACCGGAAGTCGACGAGCAGCAGGTACGGAGCCGGGTTGGCGGTGTACTGCTCGTTCATTTCCTGCATGAGCGGGTCGGAGTACTCCACCCCGGGGAGCGCGGAGAACTGGTCGACCTCGTCGGCGACGAGCTGGCCGAACTCCTTCGTCGTCATCCAGTTGAGCAGCTCGGTGGCCGCCTCCTGATTCTCGCTGGCCGCGTTGATGCCGAAGCTGCCGTCCGCGTAGCCCGGGGTGACCGCGTGGTCGAGAGCACTGTCGGGGGACGGCGGGACCTCGTAGACGCCCCACTCGGTGTCGGGCGCGGAGCTCTGGAACGTGGGCAGGTCGAACGAGCCGCCGGGCCACTGCGCGGCCTGGCCCGAGGTGAACTGCAGGACGGCGTCGGCGACGGCGATCGCGTTGACGTTCTTGTCGAGGTACTTCTGCATGTCCTGCACGATCTGCAGCGAGGACACGTAGGCGGGGTCGGTGAAGTCGACGTCGCCGGCGAGTACCTTCTCCTCGAAGTCCGCACCGCCGTAGTGCGCCGAACCGACGATGTCGTGGAACATCGGCAGGACCCAGTCCTCGCGGGCGCCGAGCGCCATGGGGGTGACGCCCTCCTTGAGAAGGGTCTCCTGCAGCTCGATGAACTCGTCCCAGTCGGTGGGCTCCTCGAGGCCCATCTCGTCGAACATGGTCTTGTTGTAGAACATCTGCATGGTCTGGTACGCGAAGGGGACGCCGTAGGTCTTGCCGTCGTCCTTGCCCTGGGCCGCGCGCAGGACCGTGGGGTCGAACTGGTCGAGACCGTCGACGATGTCGTCGATCGGCACGATCTGCTCCGACTGGATCGCCGACTGCACGCCGCCATAGGCGCGCAGCATCGCGATGTCCGGACCGTCGCTGCCCTCGAGGCCGGTGGCGAGGATCTGGTTGTACTCGGTGGGCTGGAAGCCCTCGAACTCGATGGTGACGCCGGGGTGGGACTCTTCGTAGGCGTCGAACACGGCCTCCCACTTCGGGGACGACGAGGCCTGCCAGGACCAGATGGTCAGGGTGACATCATCCTGACCATCGCCGCTCGAGGCTGCGGGCGCGCAGCCGGCGACGGCGAGTCCGGCGACCAGGATCCCTCCGGTGAGAGCGAGGCGGACGGGGCGGTTTCGCATGGTGTTCCTCTCGGGTGACGTCTTCGTCGCGGCACGGGGACGATGCCGACACTGCCACTGTGGGCAATCTCTTACAAAAATGCAAGCGTTTCTGAAAATTCCTACCGAGTGCGGACCCGACCTGCCATCATGGGCTCGTGCCGAACAGTGTCGTGACAGCCATCCATCAGCGCCTCTCCGCGCTCACCCCCACGGAACGCCGCATCGCCGAACGCGTGCTCGCCGAACCGCAGGCGGTCCTGGAGAACTCCATCACCCGCCTCGCCGAGGAGTGCGGGGTGTCGGTCGCCAGCGTCGCCCGCTTCACCCGCAGCCTCGGGTTCCCCGGGTACCCCGACCTGCGGATCGCCCTGGCCGGAGAGCTCACGCGGAGCGCATCCGAGCGCGAGCGCTTCCAGGTGTCCGCGGGGGATGTGAGCCGCCACGACGACGCCGCGACCACGGTGCGCAAGATCGCCTTCGCGGAGGCCGAGGCCATCGAGCGCACCGCCCGCCAGCTCGACATCGCCGAGCTGGAGCGGTGCGTCGCCGTGGTCCGCGGCGCGCGTCGTATCGACATCTACGGCGCGGCCTCCAGCGGACTCGCCGCGCAGGACCTTGAGCAGAAGCTCCATCGCGCCGGCCTCGTCGCCCAGGCGCGGACCGACCACCACCTCGCCCTCACCGGCGCCGCGCTCCTGGACGATCGGGACGCCGCGATCGCCATCTCGCACTCCGGCCGCACCCTGGAGATCGTGCAGGCGGCCGAGGTGGCCGCCGCCGCCGGCGCCACCACCATCGCCATCACCAACAACCCGCGCTCGCCGCTCGCCCGCGCGTGCGCGCACACCCTCGTCACGGCGGTGTCGGAGTCGACCTTCCGCTCCGGCGCGATGGCCAGCCGCATCGCCCAGCTCGCCGTCCTCGACTTCCTCTACACGCGTATCGCTCAGGCCGACTACGACCGGATCTCCACGAACCTCCAGCGCACGCACGACGCCGTCACCGCTCACAGAATCGATTGATCATGCAGCTCGGAATCGACCGCCTCCTCCACGACGACCTGACGCAGCCGCAGCGGGACCGCCTCCGGGGCGCCCGCCTCGGGATGGTCACGAACGACCTGGCCCTCACCTCGACCCTCGCCCGTGGACGCGCAGGCCTCGCCGACGCCGGATTCCCGCTCACGCTCCTCTTCGGCCCCGAGCACGGCCTCGACGGCCGGGCCAGGGAGGGAGAGCTGATCGGGGATCTGCGGGACACGCTGACAGGGCTCCCGGTGCGCAGCCTCTACGGCGCGGACGTGCGTCCCGCGGCCGCCGACCTCGCCGACCTCGACATCGTGCTCGTCGACCTTCCCGACGTGGGTGCGCGTTTCTACACCTACATCTGGACGATGAGCCATGTGCTTGAGGCGTGCGCCGACGCGGGCGTCGCCGTGATGGTGCTCGACCGCCCGAATCCGCTCGGCGGACGCCTGGAGCAAGCCGAGGGGCCGATGCTCGACGAGGCGGCGAACTCGCTCGTCGGGCGGTGGACGATGCCCGTCCGCCATGGTCTGACGATCGGCGAGCTCGCGCGGCACTGGGTGCGCACGCGCGGGATCGACGTGGAGCTGCACGTCGTCGAGGTGCAGGGATGGACGCGCGATCAGACCGCCCTCGGCCGGCAGGAGCTGACCTGGATGCCGCCCTCGCCGAACCTGCCCAGCGCCGCGACCGCCCTCCTGTACCCCGGCACGTGTCTGGCCGAGGGCGTGAACGTCTCCGAGGGTCGCAGCACGGCCGTGCCCTTCCGCGTCGTCGGCGCCCCGTTCATCGACGCCGAGGAGTACACGACCGCGTTCGTCGAGCTCGCCCTTCCCGGCGTCACCGCCTCCCCCTACGGCTTCACCCCCCTGGTGCGGGATCACGCCGGCGAGGCCTGCCAGGGGCTCCTCCTGCACGTGACCGACCCGGCCGCCTTCCGGCCGGTGCACACCGGCGTCCGCCTGCTGTCGCTGCTCGCCACCCTCTACCCCGAGGCCCTGGCCGAGCGGGCGCTGGTGCCGATGCCCGGGGAGTCCGACTGGTCCCCTCTGGAGAAGCTGTTCGGGGTCGAGGGCGCCTTCCGCCGGATCACGGCGGGCGAGTGGGACGAGCCGGAGTCGCTCGCGGTGCCGGACTGGCCGGGGCTCGTCGACGCCGACCTCCTCTACCGCTGACCGGCAGCCGCGCGGACGTCAAGGGGATGGCGGCGCGCGCGGCCGCCGCGCAGGATGGCCGGTATGACGGACGACGGCCCCGCGCCCACCGCGGACGGACACCACATCGTCGTGAACGGCCGGCGGTGGCGCGCCACCGATCCGTCGATCCCCGAGAACCTGCGGCAGGAGCTCGTCGACGAGCTCATGGCCGCACGGCGCGCGGTCAAGGCGGCGGAACCCGACGCCCGCCGTCGCGTGCAGGATGCGAAGACCGCCCTCGGCGAGCGGGGTGCCCCGTGGTGGGAGGAGCCCTCCGCGGCGCAGGCCGAGGAGCGGATCGCCGCGACGATGCGCGCCCTCACCCGGAAACGCGCGGACTCGTCGATCTGCCCGAGCGACGTCGCCCGCGCGGTCGGCGGCGAGGAGTGGCGCGACCGGATGCCCGACGTGCGCCGCGTCGCCGCGGACCTGGCCTCCCGCGACGTCGTGGTCGTCACGCAGAAGGGCGAGCCGGTCCAGATCGCCGACGCCCGCGGACCCGTCCGCATCCGCCGCGGCCCCGCCCTCTGAACGCCCCGGGCGCCCGACGCCGACGGCGCGCCGTCACCGGGCGTTCACCGTCCGCGGCCAGACTTCGACCATGACCTCACCCGATCCCGCGGCGGGCGCCCCCGAGCCCGTGGCGACAGCGAACAGCGGCGCCGTGGCCGTCGTCGGCCTCGATCTGCGCGGAGACACCCCCGCGCCTCGGAAGCAGGTGTACTCCTGGGCGCTGTGGGATTGGGCGACGCAGCCGTTCAACACCGTCATCCTCACGTTCGTCTTCACCGCGCTGTACCTCGTCAGCGCCTCGTTCCTGCCGCCGGAGATCGCCGCCCTCGACCCGAGCGACCCGGTCCGCGTCGCCGCCGAGGCCGACCTCGCCTCCGGTCTCGGACTGGGGTCGACGATCGCCGCCCTGGGCATCCTCCTGCTCGCTCCCGTCCTCGGCCAGCGCGCCGACGCGGCCGGACGACAGAAGCTCTGGCTGGGCATCGGCACCGGCGCTCTCATCCTCTGCATGCTGGGACTGTGGTTCGTGGAGCCGCAGCCGGCCCTCTTCTGGCTCGGCGTCGCGCTGATCTCCGCCGGTTCCGTGTTCGGCGAGATCGCCGCGGTGAACTCCAACGCCATGCTCATCGGCATCGCGAACCCGAAGAACGTCGGCCGCATCTCCGGCCTCGGCTGGGGCTTCGGCTACCTCGGCGGCATCATCGCCCTCGTCATCGTCGTCCTGCTCGACACCTTCGACTGGTTCGGGATGTCCACCGACAACGGCCTCGCGTACCGGCTCATCGCGGTGGGGTGCGCGGTCTGGGCGATCGTCTTCAGCATCCCGATCTTCCTCAACGTGCCGGAGCCGTCGCTCGGGCGGCCGGAGCGCAAGGTCGGATTCTTCCGCTCCTACGTCCTCCTCGTGCAGGACGTGATCGGCCTCTACCGCGACCCGCAGACCCGGTCGACGTTCTGGTACCTGCTCGCCAGCGCCGTGTTCCGCGACGGCCTCGGCGGGGTCTTCGCGTTCGGCGCCATCATCGGCACCGCGGTGTTCCGGTTCGGCACCCAGGACATCATCGTCTTCGGCATCGCCGCGAACCTCATCGCCGGCGTCTCGACCATCATCGCGGGGCGCCTCGACGATCGCCTCGGCCCCAAGCGGATCATCCTCGGCTCGATCGGATCGATGGTCGTCGCCGGCCTCGCCGTGTTCCTGCTCCGCGACGCCGGGTCGCTCGTGTTCTGGATCGGCGGCCTCGTGCTCTGCGCCTTCGTCGGCCCGGCGCAGGCGGCGGCGCGCTCCTTCCTCGCCCGCGTCACCCCGGCAGGCCGGGAGGGCGAGATCTTCGGTCTCTACGCCACGACCGGCCGGGCTGCGAGCTGGATGGCCTCGGCCGCATGGACCGTGCTGATCGTCTCGACGAGCCAGACCGCCTACGGGATCCTCGGCATCGTCATCGTGCTCATCATCGGGTTCCTGCTCCTGCTCCCGGTGAAGGCGCCGCGCTGAGCCCGTTCGGGGCATCGGACGGGTCGGGCGGGAGTAGCCTGACCCGGTGACCGTCGTCCTCGCCTTCCTCGCCAACATCCTCGTCGCGATCGCGAAGACGGTCGCCGCCGTCATCACCTCGTCCGCGTCGATGGTGGCCGAGGCCGCGCACTCCTGGGCGGACGCAGGGAACGAGGTCTTCCTGCTCATCGCCGATCGGCGCGGCGCGAAGACCAAGGACGCCCGGCATCCGCTCGGCTACGGCCGCAACGCGTTCGTCTGGTCCCTCATCGCGGCGTTCGGCATCTTCACCGCCGGCTCGATCGTCTCGATCATGCACGGCATCCAGGAGCTGTCCGACTCCGGCCCCGTGGAGAGCCCGGTCGTGGCGTACATCGTGCTCGGCATCGCCTTCGTGCTGGAGGGGGCGTCGTTCACACAGGCGATGGTCCGCTCCCGTCGGCTGGCCCAGGAGCGCGGATCCTCCACGTGGGACTTCGTGCTCGAGACGAGCGACACCACGCTCCGGGCGGTGTTCTTCGAGGACTCCGCCGCCCTCATCGGCCTCGTGCTGGCCGGCGGGTCGATCCTCCTGCATCAGCTCACCGGTGTCGCCGCGTGGGATGCGATCGGGTCGATCCTCGTCGGGATCCTGCTGGGCATCGTCGCCGTGATCCTGATCGGACGGAACATCGCGTTCCTCGTCGGCGCGTCGGTGTCCCCCGCGCTGCGCTCCCGGGTCGGCACGGCCCTCCTCGGCATGGACGACATCGAGCGGGTCACCTACCTGCACATCGAGTACGTGGGGCCGAACCGGCTGTTCCTCGTCGCCGAGGTCGACCTCGCGGGCGATGCGCGCGAGCACGACGTGGCCCGGCGACTGCGGGAGGTGGAGCGGCGGATCGAAGCGCACGACGCGGTGGAGACCGTCGTGCTGTCCCTCTCGGTGGACGACGAGCCCTCACTGGACTTCGCCCGCGCGTGAGGCCGGTCAGGCGCGCCAGTTGTCGGCGAGCTTGGTGAGCAGCCGCGCGAGCTCCGTGCGCTCCTCCGGCGTGAAGGACTCGAGCGCGCGGCCGAGCAGCTCGCGGCGTTCGCCCCGCATCCCGCGAGCGAGTCGGCGCCCCTCGTCGGTCAGCGCGATGCGGGTGCGGCGGGCGTCGTCCGGATCGGCCTCGCGCCGCACGAACCCGGCTTGCACGCCCTGCTGCACGAGCCGGGACGCCCGTGGCTGATCCACGCCGATCGCCTGCCCGAGCGCGCTCACGCTGAGGGGTTCTGGCGCGGCGGCGAGGGCTTCGAGCATGCGGAGACGGGCCGGTCCGCCGAGGCGGCCGCCGTCGGCCATCCACGGCGGCATCCCCGGGTGGCCGCGGTGATGGGCGAAGTGCTCGCGCGGGTCACCATGGGGCCCGTGCCCGTGTGCACCGCGTGGCCCGCCGTGCTCGCGACCGCCGGGCCCGGGTCGACGTCCGCGCAGTCGGGAGAGCGCCTGCGCGATCGCTTCAGCAGCGTCGGGGGACGCGGGGTCGATCGGATCGGTGGCCATGCCCCGATTTTACATGCAGCTTGACATGCGTCTCGGTTCCATGTCACACTGCATGTACATGCACAGTGACATTGATATGTCGGATGACATCCGTCATCGGTGCACCACAGACCACGAAGGATCACCATGAACACCACTGCAGACAGCACTTTGGACAACACCTCCCGCCCGTTCGGTTTCTGGCTCAAGGCCATCGACCGCCTGATGGCACAGGACTTCGCCACTGTCTTCGCCGCGGAGGGCGCGACCCGCCGCGACTGGCGGCTGCTGAACGTCGTCGATGGCTCGGTACCCGCCCGCCGCCCGTTGAACCCGCACAAGCTGCACGATCTCATCGACCGCGGCTGGGTCGAGGCGGACGGCGACGGATGGGCGCTGACCGACGAGGGCCGCGCGGCGAAGGAGCGTCTCGGCGCCGCCGTCGACGGCATCCGCGCGAAGGTCGCCGACGCGGTCTCCGACGAGGAGATGGCGACGACCCTCGCGGCGCTCGAGAAGATCGCCCGCGCCTTCGGGTGGGACGAGGAGACCCCTCTCCCCCGGAAGCAGCGCCCCGGGTTCGGCTTCGGCCCTCGTGGCGGCTTCGCTCGCCGGCACGGGCACGGGAACGAGCACGGGCGCGGCTTCGGGCACGGCTTCGGGCACGGGGACTTCGACCCCCGGCACGGCTTCGACCCCCGGCACAGCTTCGGCCCCGAGGAGGGCTTCGGCCCCCGGCACGGCTTCGACCGTCACGACGGAGCCGAGGAAGGCGGGTACCGCGGGCGCGGTCACCACGACGGCCAGGGGCACCGCGACCACGGTCACGCACACCGCGACCACGGCCGCGGTCACGGGCACGGGCACGGCCACCGCGCGCAGCGGATGGCGGAGCGCGCATTCGAGCGTGGCTTCGACGCCGGATTCCGCCACGGCCACGCCGCCTGACCTCACCTCCTCGAAGCGCCCCACCGGAACCCCGGCTGGGGCGCTTCCGTGCACCGGGACGCCCCTCCGGGATCACTTCCGCACCTCCCGAGCGCACTCGAGGCACGTCTTCGATCCCCCACCCGCGCCCCAGCCCGACCCGAGCCGAGGACGGAGGCGAAGCGCCCTGAGCCGAGACGGGATCAGAGTCGCGCCTCCCAAGCCGTTCCGGAGCACGTTCTCGCTCCCCCACCGCGGCGACGCGAGCGCCCACTCTGCGGACGGGATCAGAATCGCCCCTCCCGAACGCCCCAGCGGCACGTTTTCCATCCCGCAGGGTCATGCAGGCAGGCGGCGCGGGAGGGACGAGGAACGAGGCGCCCGGTGGAAGCGCAAGGGCCCGAGGCGACAGGTACAGGGAAGGCACGTGCGCGGATCAAGAACAGCCCCTCCGTCGCACCTCGCGGGCCACTTCTCATCCCGCACGCAAGACGGCAGACCCCGACCGTTAAGCAGGATCGGAAACGCCCCTCCCGACCGACCTCGCGGCTCATTTCCATCCCGCACGCAAGACGGCAGGCCCCGACCGTCGGGCGGGATCAGAAACGCCCCTCCCGACCGACCTCGCGGCTCATTTCCCATCCCGCACGCATAAGGGGGCAGGGCCCGACCGTGGGGCGGGATCAGAAACGGGCCTTCGACACGGGACTGCGGTGCGTTTCTGAGCCCGCAGGGGGAACGGGGGCGTGGGGCCCGGGCGCGGGACGGGGCTAGAGGTCGAGGAGGGCGAGTGCGGTTTCGGGGGCGCCCGCGTCACGGAGGCGTGAGCGCATCGCGGCCGCCGCAAGCGCATACGGCCTGTCGCTCCGCAGGAGGAGCGACCGCGCGTTGGCCTGCTCATTGAGGGCGACGAGCTCGAACGCCAGCACCTCGACGTCAGCCGCGTCGACCTCCCCCTCCGCGGCCGCGAACCGCAGCTGGGCCTCGATGTATCCGTACCAGTCGACGAGGGCTGCACGCACGGCATCGCTCACGGGACCGGGCTTGGAGTCGACGTCCGCCGCGGTCGCCGCGAAGAAGCAGCCGCCCGTGAAGACGCGGTCCTTCGAGTAGACCAAGGCGTTGTGGAGGAGCGCGGCCAGGCGGTGCGCTCCCCTTGGCTGGGCGCGGGCGGGCCCGATGATCCGCTCGACGAAGATGTCCTGAGCGGCGGCGACCGTCGCGAGCTGCAGGCCCTCCTTGCTCTGGAACAGCGTCGCGATGCTGCTCTTGCTCGACCCCGAGGCGGTCGCGAGGCGTCCGATCGTCACGCCGTCCAGACCCTCGACGGAGGCGAGGTCGGTCGCGCTCTCCAGCACGATGCGGCGGGAGGCGTCGCCGCGTGCCCGCCGGCCGTCCTGAATTACACCATCCACCATGGCCCTAGTATACGAACGACCGTTCGCCTAGTATACGGATGATCGTTCGTATAGTTCGGTGAAGGAGCCTCCATGCCGTCCGCGTCCTCTCTCCTCGTCCGCGCCCTCCCGACTGTGGGACGCCTCTCCCCTCTCCTCGCCGGCGATCTCGCCTACCGGCTGTTCTTCTCCACCCGCCCACGGATGGCCGTGCGTGCCGCCGACGCCGCCACCCACGACGACGCCCGCCGCGGGACGCTCCTCGTGCGCGGCATCCCCGTCACGACCTACACGTGGGGCACGGGTCCGCGCACCGTGCTGCTCCTGCACGGCTGGCGGGGCCGCGCCTCCCAGTTCGCCCCGCTCGTGCGGGAACTCGTCGCCGAGGGATTCCGGGTCGTCGCCTTCGATGCCCCGGCGCACGGCTCCTCCGGCGGGCGGCACACCGATATCCGCGACTGGGTCGATGCCGCGGAGCAGCTGGACCGCACCCACGGCCCCTTCTCCGCTCTCATCGGACACTCCTTCGGCGGGCTCGCGGCGCTGACCGTCGCCCGGTCGTCCGGCTCGGTCCCCGCCGTCGCCGTCGTCGCCGGGGCCGCCGCACCCGAGGCGTTCCTCGCCCAGTTCGTCCGTGACCTCCGGCTCGACCCCGCCACCGCGGACCGACTCCGCACCCGCTTCCACCGCCGCCTCCGGCTCGATCCCGCAACCGCCGTCGAACGGTATGACGCAGGCGCGCATCCACTCCCCGCCGGCACCACACTGCTCATCGTGCACGACCGGGGCGACCGCCGGATGCCCGACCACGACGCCCTCCGGCTGCACGCCGCTCATCCCGGCCGCTCCCGTCTCGTCCGCACGGTGGGTCTCGGTCATACGAGAGTGCTGTCGGCTGATCCGACCCTCGACGCCGTGGTCGCTCTCGTGACCGGGGGTCTCGACGCCGTGGATGCGCTCGGCACCGCCACGGGACGAGCCGACATTGATGCCGCACCGGCGGACCCGCCCGCCGCCCTTCGGAGCCCTACACCCGGGTCGGCAGGAAGCCCGCGCCCGGGTCGACGGCCGCGAACGGCAGCCCGACAGTGGTGATCAGCACGACGAGCGTCACCACAGCCGCCGCGAGCAGGAGGAAGAGCACGACGAAGACGACGACCGCGAGCATCCGGTAGCTGCCGGTGTCGGCGACCTCCGGGGCGATCGATCGCTGCGCCCAGTCGTCCGCAGCCGCCGCGGGCTGCTCGCCCTGGAGGATCGCGGGCGTCGGGCGGGATCGCTCCGAGCGACGGGTCGGTGCCGGAAGCGCATCGCCTGCGGCGTCCGGTGCTGTCAAGAGCCCCTCCGGGATCGGTGTCTCCGGCGGTGGAGGCGGGATGACGGCGTCGGCCGGCGGGATCACCGCGTCGGCGGGAGCGACGTCCGGCCCCGAAGCATCCGGCGGCGCCGCCCCCTCGGGCACCGCGGACTCGTCGGAACTCGTCCCGCTCGCGTCGCTCATGTCAGCCTCCGACGGCTCCGATGTCAGTCACACCCACGTCGGTGCGGTGGAAGTTCTGGAACGACCGGGACGCCGTCGGACCCCGCTGACCCTGGTAGCGGTTGCCGTAGGGACCGGAGCCGTACGGGTTCTCCGCCGGTGAGGTGAGCCGGAAGAAGCAGAGCTGGCCGATCTTCATGCCGGGCCACAGCTTGATCGGCAGCGTCGCCACGTTCGCGAGCTCCAGCGTCACATGCCCGGAGAAGCCCGGGTCGATGAAGCCGGCGGTCGAGTGGGTGATGAGCCCGAGGCGCCCGAGCGACGACTTCCCCTCCAGCCGCGCGGCGATGTCGTCCGGCAGGGTGACCTGCTCGAACGTGGCCCCCAGCGCGAACTCGCCGGGGTGGAGGATGAAGGGCTCGTCCGGATCGACCTCGATCAGCCGCGTCAGCTCGGGCTGGTCGACCGAGGGGTCGATGAACGGGTACTTGTGATTGTCGAAGAGGCGGAAGTAGCGGTCCAGTCGCACGTCGATGCTCGACGGCTGGATCATCTCCGGCGCATGCGGTTCCAGGCCGACGCGGCCGGAGGCGAGTTCTGCTCTGATGTCGCGATCGCTGAGAAGCACGGCACAAGCCTAGTCATGAGCGACCCGCGCTTTGGCCATCCGGCCCGCGACAGGTAGGCTTGCTCCACCTGCTCTCGGGCGGGTGCGGGGCTGTAGTTCAATGGTAGAACTTCTGCTTCCCAAGCAGACAGCGCGGGTTCGATTCCCGTCAGCCCCTCCATATGTGACTTCCACAGCTGATCCGGACATTCCGGAGATACTCCAGACCGGAGCTCGCCTCTTGTGCTCCCGCGGTTGCCCGCTTGTTGCGTCGATCCTCCCTGATGACGCTGATGATGCTGACGGTCGTCGTGATGAGCAGCAGGGTCTGGAAGGTGGCCTGGAATGGGTCAGGGTTCTCGGAGGAGTGAGCTTGCGGCAGGGAGGCACCCAGGGTCCCGCGCCCGAGGCGAGGTAGGGCACATCGCCGAGCTACGAGCGATGCCGCGAAGAACGCCGCATCGTGTCGCAAGGTACGGGCCACTCCCGGACGGATGGTTCGTCGCCGAATCGCGACCCTGCCGTTCCGACCCCGACGTTCCGTGGCGGGGCTCCGGGTGTACCCGTTCTCAGGCAGACTGCCCGCCGGAGGCCGAGTTCATCCCGATGTCCGACGGCAGCTGCAATAAGAATGCGCCGTGGTGTTCAGCCGGCCCAGGGATCACAGCAGTTCGGCCACCAGCTTCTGAATGCGCGCGCGGATGTCGTCGCGTATCGGGCGGACTGCGTCGATTCCCTGTCCGGCCGGGTCCTCGAGCTTCCAGTCCTCGTAGCGCTTGCCCGGGAAGAACGGGCAAGCGTCGCCGCATCCCATCGTGATGACGACGTCAGATGCCTGCACGGCTTCGGTTGTGAGCACCTTGGGCTGTTCGGCCGTGATGTCGATGCCGAGCTCGCCCATCGCCTCCACGGCGATCGGGTTGATCTGGTCGGCTGGCATGGAGCCAGCGGAGCGCACTTCGATGCGGTCGCCGGCGATGTCACGGAGGAAACCGGCGGCCATCTGTGAGCGTCCGGCGTTGTGGACGCAGACGAAGAGGACCGAGGGCTTGGTGCTCGTGGTCGTGTCAGTCATTGGTGCTCCTGGTGAGAGGCGTGGTCAGTGGACGAGGTCGTCGACGAGTGCGCGAACGCGTTGGGCGATCTCGTCGCGGATGGCCTCGACGCCTTCGCGGGAGGCGAGGGCGGGATCGCCGACCGCCCAGTCGTCGTAGCGGACGCCGGGAATGATGGGGCAGACGTCGCCACACCCCATGGTGATGACGACGTCGGCCGCGCGGACGGCATCGTCGGTGAGCGGCTTCGGGAATCGCTCAGCAGCCCCGTCACCTTCGATCTCCGCTAGGAGCGAGCGGACGTGGGGGTGGACGACGTCGGCGGGAGCGGAACCGGCGGAGCGTGCGACGACCTTGCCGGGGGCGAGCTGGTTGACGAGCGCGGCGGCGAGCTGCGACCGTCCCGCATTGGCGACACAGACGAACAGCACTTGCGGGAGGGCCGAGCCGCGGTCTCGGGTCAAGTCCGCGAGCCGTTGCCGCGCGAAGCGCTCGGTGAGAGGGATGAGCGTCGAGGTAACGCGGGCGGTCCGCGCGAGCGCGGTGTAAGACTCTCGGACGGTCGTGAGGACGACATCTGGGTCGAGCTCGGGCACTTCTGCCGCGAGCTCCTCGGCGAGGCGGGTCACGCGCGCGTCGAAGTCCGGCCGTAGCGGGCTTTCTTCGTCGACGCGGCCGGGCGCGACCGAAGCCGGCGCGAAGGAGTCCAGCAGTGCGGTGACGGCACCACGTCGCGTCGGGTTGATCCGATACCAGACCCATGTGCCGCGTCGCTCAGATGTGAGCACCTCGACGTCCCTGAGCACCTTGAGGTGGTGGGAGACGGTGGGCTGGGAGACGTCGGCGAGCTCAGCGAGGTCGCACACGCACGATTCTCCTCGCGGGTCGGAGGCGATGGCCGACAGCATCCGTAGGCGCAGCGGATCCGACAGCGCCTTCAGCGTCACGGCGACTGTGGAGGCTGCTTCCAGCCCGATGGCGTGCGTCGCGACCGGACTGCACGTGTCGATGTCCGTCGTTGCAGTGACGTTCATGACTGCATCCTTTCAGCCGCGTACGGGTCCGTGTGGAACCAGCGGCGGGCTGCCCAGAGCGAGACATACACGAGCCCGACGAGAACCGGGACCTCGATCAACGGACCGACGACGCCTGCCAGGGCCTGTCCGGACGTCGCTCCGAACGTGCCGATGGCGACAGCGATGGCGAGCTCGAAGTTGTTGCCGGCCGCGGTGAACGCCAAGGTCGATGAGCGGGCGTAGCCGAGTCCAAGTGCTTTCCCGGTGAAGAGACCGATGAACCACATGACCGCGAAGTAGGCCAGCAGAGGAAGCGCGATCCGCGCGACGTCCCACGGGCGGCTGGTGACCTGTTCCCCCTGAAGAGCGAACAGCAGCACGATGGTGAAGAGCAGACCGTAGAGGGCCCAGGGACCGATCTTCGGCAGGAAACGACCTTCGTACCAGTCGCGTCCCTTCGCACGCTCTCCGATGAGGCGGGAAGCGAAGCCGGCGATGAGGGGGATGCCCAGGAAGATCAGGACGTTCAATGCGATCTGCCAGACCGATATCTCCAGGCCTTGCGAATCGAACCCGAGCCAGCCGGGGAGGACGGTCAGGTAGAACCATCCGAGCAGCGAGAATGCGACGACTTGGAAGACCGAGTTGATGGCGACCAGAACGGCTGCCGCCTCCCGGTCGCCGCAGGCGAGGTCATTCCAGATGACGACCATGGCGATGCAGCGCGCGAGCCCGACGATGATGAGCCCCGTGCGATACTCGGGCAGATCGGGGAGGAACGCCCAGGCGAGGACGAACATCAGCGCAGGACCGACGAGCCAGTTGAGCACCAGCGACGAGATGAGCAGTCTCTTGTCTCCGGTGACGGCAGCGATCCTGTCGTAGCGGACCTTCGCGAGGACTGGATACATCATCACCAGCAGGCCGAGCGCGATGGGAATGGAGATTCCACCGAGTTCGAGAGCGGCCAGGAGATCGGAGACGCCGGGGATGAAGCGGCCGACGAGGATTCCACCGACCATGGCCAGGCCGATCCACAGTGGCAACCACCGGTCGAGAGTCGACAGACGTCGAGTGGCTGGAGCAGTAGTGGGAACAGTTGCGGTGCTCATGCGAGGAGCGCCTCTGCGGCGGCGTCAGCCTCGATGGGTGCGGTTTCGTCAAGCGCGGCCAGGTAGTGCTGGGCATCCTGAGCCGCGGCGCATCCGGTGCCCGCCGCAGTGATCGCCTGACGGTAGGTATGATCCACCAGGTCGCCGGCGGCGAAGACTCCCGACACGTTCGTGTGGGTGGAGGGGTGGTCGACGAGGACATATCCATCGGCGTCGGTTTCGACGAGCCCGGTGACGATCTCGGAGCGCGGGTCGTGACCGATGGCGACGAACACTCCGGTGGCGGGCAGTTCCCGTTCCGCACCGGTGACGCTGTCGCGGAGTGCGACCGCCTCGACCTTCTCGGCGCCGATGAGGCCCGCGACTTCCGCGTTCCAGGCGACTTCGATCTTCGGGTGGTCGAGCACGCGCTGGGCAATGATCTTCGATGCGCGGAACTCGCCGCGGCGGTGCACGATAGTCACCTTCGATGCGAAGCGGGTGAGGAACAGCGCCTCCTCCATTGCGGAATCCCCGCCGCCGACGACGACGATCTCCTGGTCACGGAAGAAGAAGCCGTCACACGTGGCACACCAGGACACGCCGCGGCCAGTGAGGCGCTCCTCGTCTGGCAGTCCCAGCTTGCGATAGGCGGAGCCCATCGTGAGAATGACGGCGCGAGCATGGATAGTGTTCCCCGTGCCGGTCTCGATGGTCTTGGTGCGCCCGTCGAGGTCGACCCGGATCGCGTCGTCCAGGAGGATGCGGGCACCGAAACGCTCCGCCTGCGCGCGCATCGACTCCATCAGTTCGGGCCCCTGTACGCCGTCAACGAACCCAGGGAAGTTCTCGACCTCGGTCGTCGTCATCAGCGCGCCACCCGCCGTCACGGATCCGGCAAGCACCACGGGCGCGAGGCCAGCTCGCGCAGCATAGATGGCTGCGGTGTAGCCCGAAGGGCCGGACCCGATGACCGCAAGCTCGACTTCTTGTATCGACATGTGTCTATATTGACACTCATCAATGCCTGAGGCAACCGCTACGATCCGCGTTGGTCTGACACGGAAGGGCGGGGCTCCACTCATGAGCCCCGCCCTTCCGTCAGCGGAGATCAGCTGACGGCGACGGGCCGTGCGCCGATCTGGATGGTTGAAGGAGCCGCACAGCAGCTGCCCGCGTTGTCATCGAAGTCGCCGGACCCCCCGCACACCCCGGTGTCGGGGAGGACGAGTTCGCTGCGCCCGGCGGCCTCGTGATCTCCCACGAGGTGCGCGGCAACACTTCGCACCTGCTCGAAGCCGGTCAACGCGAGGAAGGTCGGCGCCCGACCGTAGGACTTCGCGCCGACGATGAAGAACCCCTGCTCCGGCTGCGCGAGCTCTCGCGCCCCCGTGGCACCCACAGATCCGCAGGAGTGGATGTTCGGGTCAATCTCGGACGCGATGCCCACGACCGCCTCGAGCGCGGGATCAAGATCGATACGGAGCTCTCGCAGCATCTCCGTGTCCGGCCGAAAGCCCGTGAGTGCGAATACACGCCCGACACCCGCGACCTCGCGCCCGTCTTCGGCGACCACGGTCAGGCCGTCAGCGGCTTGCCGGAACTCGGCGACACGGAATCCGGTCACCAGCTCCACGACACCCTCGTCGACCATCTTGCGCGCACGAGAGCCGAGCGCGGCCCGTTCGGGAAGTTCATCTCTGGCGCCACCCCCAAAGACGTTCGTTGCCTCCCCCCTACGGAGAATCCAGGTGACGCGGGTGCCAGGGGCCCGGCGTGCCAGCTCGCTCAATCTCAGGACAGCGTGCGCGGCGGAGTGCCCCGCTCCCACGACGACGACGTGCGACCCCGCGAGTTCTGACACATCGGCCGGGATGCGGTACGAGATCAGATCGGATGCTGCGGCCTCCCCGAGGGCGGGATATCCATCCGCGCCCGCCGGATTCGGAAGCGCCCAGGTGCCGCTCGCGTCGATGACCGCGCGAGCGAGAACTCGCGACTCTTGGCCGTCCGCGCTGACCGTATGCACGACGAAGGGCTGGCCCTTGCGTCCGCCGTCGACGACCTTGTCACGACCTTGACGAGCGACTCCAGTAACGGTGGTCGCGTAGTGAACCCGCTCGCCCAAGGCATCCGCGAGAGGCGCCAGGTAGCTGTCCACCCATTCGGCGCCGGTCGGGTACCCCGAGTCGGGTGCGGTCCATCCGGTCGGCTCAAGAAGACGTCGTGCCGCCGCGTCAGTGAGCTCTGGCCATGCCGAGAAGAGGCGCACATGCCCCCATTCAGCGACCGCAGCAGCAGGCCCCTGCCCGCGCTCGACGACAACCACGTTCTCGTCGCGTTCGACAAGACGCGCCGCTGCGGCGAGACCCTGCGGACCCGCTCCGATGACGACGACAGGAAGCTCGGACATCATGTCTCCTCAAATTGACAAACTTCAATATGAAGACTGTCGCCCACCTATCGAAGATTGTCAATACGTGTCACACTAGACCCGTGAGCTTGCCGACGACAATCGAAGCGACCAGCTGTTGCGTTCCGCCTATAGCGCCGTCGATGACCGTCGCGGACGCCGAGCGTGTCGCCCGGGTCTTCAAAGCGCTGGGCGACCCCACGCGCGTCCGACTGTTGTCGCTCATCGCCGCCGGAGCCGGCGGGGAAGCGTGCATCTGCGACCTGACCGAACCCGTGGGACTCTCACAGGGCACGGTGTCGCATCACATGAAACTACTGGTGGAAGCGGGCCTGGTCACACGTGAGCAGCGCGGCAAGTGGGCCTACTTCGCTCTGGACGCGGGGGCGATGGATGCTGCCGCCAGTGCGCTCCGCGCGGTGTGACCAGCGCACCGAGCCGGCTGGAGCTGGCTCTTCGTGATGCCCGCCCGTGCGGACGCGTGCCCGACCGGCATCCATCGAAAGAGGGAGACTTCCCTCCATCGTCTTGACGATGTCGCCGCCCGGCGCTCCTGGTGGAGTGACGGGTATGGCAGATTCTCGCGCTCTTCGGCGCTTTCCCGAGTGGATGACCTCCCGTGGCGGAGCGTGGATCACGCTCGGAGCGGTCGTCCTGATCATGATGACTCTCTTCGGCCTGTTCGGGTCGGCGAAGGCACCCGCCGGCAACGAGCAGGCCCCCGCGGGGTCGGAGTCGGCGCACACGAGCGACCTGCTGGCCGAGTTCCCGAACGCGGATCGGCAGTCCGTGATCGTGGTCGCGTCACGCGACGACGGCGCGACGCTCTCGGCAGAGGACGTCACCGCCCTCGAAGGTCTCCTCCCGGTGCTCGACGCGCACGCGGACGCGGATCCGACCGGGCCTCTCGTGAGCGAGGACGAGAAGGCCGCGGTTCTCGTGACGCCGATCGCGGTCGGCCAGACGAGCACCGACACCGCCGCGGTGATCGCGGCGCTCCGCGCCGACATCAACGAGCACGCACCGGACGGGATGACGCTACTCGTGACCGGCGGTCCGGCGTTCGGCGCCGATATCGCCGCCTCCTTCGAAGGCGCCGACTTCACCCTGCTCCTCGTGACCGTCCTGATCGTCGCCGTGCTCCTCATCGTCACGTACCGGTCACCGGTGCTGTGGCTGCTGCCGCTCGCCGCCGTCGGCCTGGCCGACGGACTCGCCGGGCGACTGACCGCGGCTGCCGGTTCCGCGTGGGACCTGCAGTTCGATGCCGGGATCATCAGCGTCCTCGTCTTCGGCGCCGGGACCAACTACGCCCTGCTCCTGATCTCGAGATATCGGGAGGAGCTCACCACCACGACGAACCACCGCCGCGCGCTCAGCACGGCCTGGCGCCGGACCGCTCCGGCGATCCTCGCCTCGAACCTCACGGTCGTCCTCGCCCTCCTGACACTCGCCCTGGCGGTGATCCCCGGCACGCACGGACTCGGCGTCTCGTCCGCCATCGGGCTGTTGGTCGCCCTGGCGTCCGTCCTCTTCCTCCTGCCTCCGCTGCTGGCGGTGTGCGGACGGAAGGTGTTCTGGCCGTTCGTCCCTCGTCCCGGAGCTGCCGCACGACGCGACGGGGTGTGGCGGACGATCGCGACGCGCGTCGTGAGCCGGCCGGTCGTGAGCCTCCTCGGGGGTGCGGCCCTGCTGGCCGTGATGACGGTCGGCCTCGTCGGGACGACCGTCGGACTCGACCAGGTCGACAAGTTCCGGGTCCCGTCCGAGTCCGCGACGGGTCTCGAGGTGCTCTCGAACCACTTCCCGGCAGGAGAGGCGCAGCCGATCCTCATCGTCACGGACAGCGGCGAAGCCGAAGCCGTCCTCACTGCGGCGCGCGACGTGGAGGGCATCGTCCGCGCCGCTCCTGTCGGGACGACGGACGACGAGAAGCTCACGAAGATCCTGGTGACCAGCGAGTATGCGCCCAGCACCGACGAGAGCCTGGCTCAGATCACGGATCTCCGGGACGCCGTGCACGATGTGCCCCGGGCGGGGGCTGTCGTCGGCGGCGCGGTGGCGACGGATCTCGACGCCCGTGCCGGGAACCTCGCGGACCTCGGCGTCGTGGTGCCGCTGGTGCTGGCCGTGAGCTTCCTGGTGCTGGCGTTCCTGCTGCGGTCGCTGGTCGCGCCGCTGCTGCTGCTCGCCGTCAATGTGGCGAGCGCCGTGGCCGCCATCGGCGCCGGAGCCTGGCTCAGTCGCGTGCTGTTCGGGCAGCACGCGCTCGATCTCCCGGTACCGCTGCTGGCCTTCCTGTTCCTGGTCGCCCTCGGCACCGACTACACCATCTTCCTCGTCCACCGCGCCCGGAGCGAAGCGGCGCTGCGGGGTACCCGGGACGGCATGGTGGAAGCGGTCGCCCACACCGGCGGCGTCATCACGAGCGCCGGGATCGTCCTCGCCGCCGTGTTCGCGGCGCTCGGCGTCCTGCCGCTGGTCACCCTCGGGCAGCTCGGCCTGATCGTCGGGGTCGGCGTGATCGTCGACACGCTGGTGGTCAGGACGGTGATCGTCCCTGCGCTGTTCGCTCTCGTCGGCGACCGCATCTGGTGGCCGGGGCGACCGGCCTCCCGAAGCGTCGCTGACGCCGGCTGATTCGTCGGGGCTGCTGTGCGTCGCTCACGCCGCCGGACGGTACCGCTGCGCGACGGCGCCGGAGCGGAACTCCCGCCGCTCCACGAGCTCGAGCCGAAGACGCTCGCGCACGCCGTCGAGCAGCCGAGGACCATGCCCCGCGACGACCGGGTGGACCACGAACAGGTACTCGTCGATCAACCCGAGGTCGGCGAGCGCCGCGGGCAGAGCCACTCCGCCGACCGACAAGCCCTCCCCCGGCTGATCCATCAACCCCCGCACCGCCTCGGCGAGGTCGCCGCGCACGAGGTCCGCGTTCCAGTCGACGGCATCGAGCGTCGCCGACACCACATGCTTCGGCAGGCGATCGATGGTCTCGGCGAAGGGCGTCTCCCATTCCTCCATCCAGCCCGGCCAGACCCCGGATTCCGGACGCCGCCACGCGGCCCGCATCATGTCGTACGTCACCCGGCCGTAGAGCAGAGCGTCGGCGCGCTGCAGCTCCGCGGTCCAGAAGCGCATCGACTCCTCGTCGGGCGGGAGTCCCGCTTCGTGATGGCAGCAGCCGTCGAGCGTCACGTTGATCGCGTACCGCAGCGGCCTCATCGGAGCTCTCCGACCGGGACCGGCACCGTCAGCACGTTGCCGGGTGGCGCCAGCGGGCACGCCCACGCCGGGTCGTAGGCGCAGGACGGGTTGTACGCGAAGTTGAAGTCGAGCACGAGCGTGCCGCGGCGCGGGTCGGCCCCGAGGTCGGCACCCTTGATCGTGTCGATGAGGTACCGCCCGCCGCCGTACGTCCCCCCGCTCTGCCCGGCGGAGGAATCGCGCACTGGCACGAACAGGCCGCCGCCGTAGGAGGCGAGCCGCCACACGTCGAGAGACCCGACGTCAGGGATCTCCACGACGCCGACGCGCTCGAACGGCACGATGCCGTCCGTCCCCGTGGCGAACTCGAACGTGGCCGGCTCCGTGTCGAGGATCGGGAGCTCGAACCGCCAGGCGGGGTCGTACGAGGCGATCGGCAGCCCCTCGAACAGCGCCCTGTCCTGCGGGAGGAGGGGCGTCGCCGGGTGCCGCAGCAGCAGCTCGTCGCGCTCGATCCGCCACAGCTCGTGCGCCTCCTCCGGGGAGTCGGCCCGTCGCACCGCTTCGTACAGGGCGAACACCCGCCGCCGCCAGTCGACGACCTCGACGGCCGTCTGCGCATTCGTCATGCGCCCACGGTACGCCGGACGACGGACGCTCGGAACGGCCTCAGTCCCGGTCGATCATGTCCGCGTAGCCGTCCTCGTAGGTCGGGTAGTCCAGCCTGCCGAGGACCGCATGCACCAGCGAGCCGTCGTAGACGAAGCCGCTCACCGCACCGCCGTCGTCCGGGGGCACGGGCACGCCGAGGCGGTCGGCGAGGAAGGTCACGACGTCTCCCAGGGGGGCGGGCGCCTGGTCGACGGCGTGCACGAGCGCCGGGGGCTCCGGCATCCGCAGCAGCAGGTCGAGAATGCGTACGAGATCGGTCTCGTGGATCCGGTTCGTGCGGCGGCGGTGCGTGACGGGTGCCCCCTCCCTGACCTTCCGGAGGAGGAACTCGCGCCCGGGACCGTAGATGCCCGCGGGGCGCACGACCACCGCGTTGAAGAGCTCGACGGCCGCCTTCTCGCCGTCCCGCAGACCGCGGCCCCGGTCGGTGGTGGGTGCCGGCTCGACCCGCTCGGTCACGGGCTCGGAGCTCCCGGCGCCGTCGAACACCCCGGTGGACGAGACGAAGACCGTCCGCGTCGGCCGGGCCGGCAACGCCGCCGCGAGATGCGCGAGCGCCGTGCGATACGACGACACGTCCGGACCGGGCGGCAGGGTCATCACAACCGCGTCGACCTCGGGCAGCGGCGTGGTGAGCGGAACGGTCAGATCGGCCGCGAGCGCCGTCACCCCGTCCGGCACGGGTCCGTCACTGCGGCGGAGGGCCAGGACCTCACCACCGTCCGCGAGGAGCAGCGGAGCGAGCCGGGTGCCGAGTTTCCCGAAGCCGACCAGGAGGGTGCGGCGCGGCGGAGGCGGAGTGGTCATCCCTCCCACCCTCGCACATCGTCGCCGAGCGACGGACGTAGGCTTGATCGGTGACGGAATCGCAGGGACGGGTGTGGACGGGAGTCCTCCGCGTCGGTCCGCACCGCGGGGATCACCGGGTCGCCCTGCGCGCCGCGGTCAGTGTCGCCGTCCCGCTCCTCGTGCTGTGGGCCGTCGGCCGGCTCGACCTCAGCATCTATGCGAGCTTCGGCGCCTTCGCCGCACTCTACGGCCGGCACGACGTCTTCCGCGACCGGATCCGCATGCAGGCCAGCGCCGGCGGCGTGCTGCTCGGCGCGATGCTGATCGGCACGGCCCTATCGGTCCTCGCCGCCCCCGCCGTGCTGAGCATCGTCGTCGTCGCCCTCGTCGCGTCGGCCGTGACGCTGCTCGCCTACGTCCTGCAGTGGCACCCGCCCGGTCCGCTGTTCACGGTCTTCGCGACCGGGGCGTGCGCGACCATCCCCGCCACCGGCGCCTCCTTCGGCGCGGTCCTGCTGGTCGGCGGGGCGAGCGTGCTCTTCGGCCTCGCGCTCACCGCCCTGGTCGCCGTCGTCACCCGGACCACGGCGGAGGCGGCACCGAAGGCACGCCCGGCCGTCGGGCCGGTCGCCGCCGAGATGGCCGCCTCGGTCGCCGCCGCGATCGTCGGAGCGGGTGTGGTCGGCCTGCTCCTCGGCGGCACCCACTGGTACTGGGCGGCGGTCGGCGCGGTCGCGGCGGTCAGCGGCGCACAGCTCAACGCCCGCGTGATCCGCGGCATCCAGCGCCTCGTCGGCACGCTGCTCGGCGTGCTGGTCGCCGCCGGGATCCTCGCCCTCGACATGCCGCCGCTCGCCGTGATCGCCGTCGTGGTGGTCCTGCAGGGGACGGCCGAACTGTTCATCGGCCGCAACTACGGCATCGCGATGGTGTTCGTCACCCCGCTCGCGCTCCTGATGGTGCACCTGGCCGCGCCGACTCCTGTCGCCGACCTGCTGACCGACCGTGTGCTGGAGACGATCATCGGCGTCGTGGTCGGAACGGTGGTGGCCGTCACGTCCGCCGCGCTGCGCCGACGGAGCCGACGCCGCTGACGAGACGACGAAGCGCCGCACCCCGGGAGGGATGCGGCGCTCCGAGGCGAGGCTTCTACTCGGCGTCCGCGGCGATCTTCCGCGCATCGTCGGCGTTGAGCACCCGGAACAGCAGGGCGGCGATGATGGCACCGACCGCGGGGGCCACGATGTACAGCCAGAGCGAGCCCCACGCGAAGTGCCCGCTGACCGAGAGGCCGAGGGCCACCGCCGGGTTGAATCCGCCGCCCGAGATGGAGCCGACCGTCGCCGCACCGACGAAGACGGTCGCACCGATCGCGAGCCCGTAGAACGAGTTGCCCGCAGTGTCCTTCGAGGTGGCGGAGTTCAGCACGACCCAGACGAGGATCAGCGTGAACAGCGCCTCGACGAGGAATGCCGGGCCGACCTCGATGACCATCGCCTTCTCCCCTGCCGGCCAGACGGCGAGGGCCACGAGAGCCGCGAGCGCCCCACCGGCGAACTGCGCGACGAGGTAGGAGACGAAGTCGGCGACGCTGAGCCCACCGCGCAGGAACACGCCCAGCGAGACCGCCGGGTTGAGGTGGGCGCCGGAGATGTGGCCCGTGGAGTACACGAGCACCATCAGCGTGAAGCCGATCGCGAGCGGGGTGAGCGGGCTTCCGCTGTTCACCGCGGCGATGATGGCGAGGACGAAGAGGAACGTGGCGACCGCTTCTGCGAGCGCCTTTCGAGGTGTACCGGTCATGATGGTGTCCTTCTGTGGGATCGCAGGCGGCCCCCCGTCTCCCCGGAACGGCCCGGGCGACGACCCGCCTTGCGGCACCGAGGATAGCGCGCGGTCGGCTCTCGCTGGCTCATTGGCGGCGGAACTGTCAAGCCCGTCGCCCGCCGGAGTCCCGGCCCCTACCGTGCAAGGATGACCGTCCAGACCGAGCCGCGCGCCGAGAACCCAACCCGGCTGCGCCGCGCCATCACCGGCCCCCTGTTGTTCGCGTTCATCCTCGGCGACGTGCTGGGGGCGGGGATCTACGCGCTGATGGGTGTGCTCTCGGAGGACGTGGGCGGCCTGCTCTGGGCACCGCTCGTCCTCGCGCTCCTCCTCGCCATGCTCACCGCAGGGTCGTATGCCGAGCTCGTCACCAAGTACCCCCGCGCGGGCGGCGCCGCGGTGTTCGCCGAGCGGGCGTTCCGCAGCCCGCTGGTCTCCTTCCTCGTCGGCTTCAGCATGCTCGCGGCCGGCGTGACGAGCGCGGCCGGTCTCGCCATCGCCTTCGCCGGCGACTACCTCAGCACCTTCATCGACCTGCCGACGATCCCGGTCGCGATCGTCTTCCTCGCGATCGTCGGCCTGCTCAACGCCCGCGGCATCCGCGAATCGATGGGCGCGAACCTCGTGATGACGGCGATCGAACTCAGCGGCCTCGTGATCGTGATCGTCGTCGTCGCGGTGTTCGTCGGCGGCGGAGGCGGCGATCTGTCCCGGGCGACGCAGGTGCCCGAGGGGGCGAACGTCGCCCTCGCGGTGCTCTCCGGCGCAGTGATCGCGTACTACTCGTTCGTCGGCTTCGAGACCTCGGCCAACATGATCGAAGAGGTCAAGAACCCCCGGCGGACCTACCCGCGCGCGTTGTTCGGCGCGCTCCTCACCGCCGGCGTCGTGTACGTGCTCGTCGGCATCGCCAGCGCCGTCGCGCTGCCGGCCTCCGAGCTGCAGGAGTCCAGCGGCCCGCTGCTCGCGGTCGTCGAGGCCACCGGGGTCAGCGTCCCGTCCTGGATGTTCAGCCTCATCGCGCTCATCGCCGTCGCCAACGGCGCCCTGCTGACGATGATCATGGTCAGCCGCCTCACCTACGGAATGGCCGAGCAGAACCTCCTGCCGTCGGTGCTCGGACGCGTGCTGCCGAAGCGGAAGACCCCGTGGGTGGCGATCCTCACCACGACGCTCGTGGCCATGGGCCTCACGCTGGTCGGAGACCTCGCGACCCTCGCCGAGACCGTCGTGCTGCTGCTGCTCGTCGTGTTCCTCAGCGTGAACATCTCGGTGCTGGTCCTGCGCCGCGACAAGGTGGAGCACGACCACTTCCGCGTGTGGACGTTCGTCCCGGTGCTCGGCATCGCGTCGTGCATCCTGCTGCTCACCCAGCAGCGCCCGCAGGTGTGGCTGTTCGGAGCCATCCTCCTCGCCGTCGGGGGCGTCCTCTATGCTCTCGCCCGGTGGACCCGCAATCGTTCCCAGACCGCCGACACGAAGGAGAGCCATGAGCACGCCTGACCACACCGCCGACGAGACGTTCGAGGAGAACCGTCACGACCAGCTGACCTCGGCCCCCGATGCCACGGAGGCCGACGCCGCGCCGCGCGTGGACGTCTCGGAGCACGACGGCAACACCCGTATCGACATCCGGGACGATGCCGAGGTGCGTCCGGGCCCCGGTCCTGGCATGCCCGAGGCCGACGGCGAGGACTGAGTCCGTACACGCACGAGCGCCCGCTCTCCTCCCCGGAAGCGGGCGCTCGCACGTGCGGGGTCAGAACAGTGTGTAGCCGCCGTCGACCACCAGGACGGTGCCGGACATGAAGCTCGCGGCATCCGACGCGAGGAAGACCACCGACGGGCTGACCTCGCTCGGCGTGGCGTAGCGCTGCTGCGCGGAGTCCTCGATCCAGAACCGTCGGAAGCGCGGCTCGTCCACCGGCGACATGTCGGTCTTGATGTAGCCGGGCGCCACGGCGTTCACGCGCACCCCCGCCGGCGCCCACTCGGCCGCCAGCGACTTGGTGAGGTGGTGCACCGCGGCCTTGGAGGCGTTGTAGGCGGGCTGCATCTGCGGGCGGTTGACGATCTGGGCCGAGATGGAGCCGACGTTCACGATCGACCCGGAGCCGCGCGCCACCATGTGCGCACCGACCGTCTGCGACAGTCGCCACAAGGCGGTGAGGTTCGTGTCGATGACGTGCGCCCACTCGTCGTCCGTCACCTCGAGCGCCGGGCGGTGGATGCAGGCGCCCGCGTTGTTGATGAGGATGTCGAGACGCCCGCCCACAGCCTCGATCGCCTCCGCCGCGATGCGGTCCACGGAGGAGCGCTCGGTGAGGTCGCCGAGCACGACCCAGGCCCGCCGGCCGACGGCCTCGATCTCGGCCGCGGTCTCCTTCGCTGCGGCCTCGTCCCGGCCGTGGACGACCACGTCGGCGCCGGCCTCGGCGAGGGCACGGGCGAACTCGCGCCCGAGGCCGCGGGTGGCGCCGGTGACCAGCGCGGTCTTGCCGGTGAGGGCGAATGCATCCATGACGCTCATGCGTCGTCTCCTTCGTTCAGGGTGATGATGGCGTCGGCCCGATGCCGGGTCGCGCGGATGAGGACGGCGTTGGGGCCGTCGACGTCGGTCGCCCAGGCGACGGCGTCGGTGTGCGACCTCCCGTACGCCTCGTGGCGGGCGACGAGACGACGCAGCCGCAGGTCCTCGGGCACGTCGAGGTACCAGGTCTCGTCGAGCAGGGGGCGCACGTGCTCCCACCCGTCGGCGTCGTGCAGCAGGTAGTTGCCCTCCACCACGATCACGCGATCCCGGGCGGAGAGCGGCAGCATCTCGGCGACCGCGGCGTCGATATCGCGGTCGAACCGCGGGGCGCGCACGTCCTCCCCCGCGCGGAGGCGGCCGAGGAGGGCCGCGAAACCGGCGACGTCGAACGTCTCCGGTGCCCCTTTGCGGTCGCGGAGTCCGCGGCGATCGAGGTCGTCGTTGGCGAGGTGGAACCCGTCCATCGGGAGGACCGGCATCCCGAGCCGCTCGGCGAGGGTGGACTTGCCGGCCCCGGGCGGCCCGACGACGCCGAGCAGGAACGGCCGCCCGTCGCGGGACAGTTCCCGCACCCGGGTCAGGGCATCGGCGGCGGTGAGTGCGTGCATCAGCGGTCCTCGGCGGTGGTCGGGCACGGATCGGGGGAGCGGGCGGGTGCCCGCTCCCCCGGCCGGTGTCACTGGTCGAGCAGTCCGGCTTCCTTGTACAGGTCGATGTACTCCTGGACGCCGTCCTTCGTGATGAGCGGGTTGCCGATGTCGACGTTCACCTCGTCCTCCGCGCCCGTCAGGAGATCGTGCACGGCCTTGAGGTTGAGCTCCGCCAGCTCGCGGGCGTTCTGCAGGGAGGTGGCGGTCATGGTGCCGGCCTCGATCAGCAGGACGGCCTCGGGGGTGCCGTCGACGCCGTAGGCGAGGATGCCGTCGAAGCCGCCCTTGCCCTTCACCGCCTCCAGCGCACCGGAGGCCATGTTGTCGTTCATCGAGATGATCGCGTCGATGTCGGAGTTGGCCAGCGACCAGTCCTCCATCAGGGTCATCGCCTCGTCCTTGTTCCAGTTCGCGATGTCCTCGGCGACGATGGTCACGTCGGGACGCTCGGCGAAGAACTCCTTCTCCCAGGCGTCGCGGCGAGCCGTGCTGTGGAAGTTGCCGGCCGGGCCGTTCAGCACCACGACGTTGGCCCCGTCCGGGATCTGCTCCACCGCGAGCTCGGCGACGACCGCGCCCTGCTTGTAGGGGTCGGCGTCGACCGAGTCGCCACCGGTCAGGCCCTCCACGCGCGGGTTGGTCGTGATGGTCACGATGCCCGCGTCGATGGCCTGCTGGATGTACGGCAGCTGTGCGTCGGCGTTGTTGGCCTGGACGATGATCGCGTCGAACTTGTTCGCGATCGCGTTCTCGATCATCTTGTTCTCGATCTCGTCGTCGGCCTGGCCGTCGAAGACCTCGAGGGTGATGTCGTCGTACTCGCCGGCGGCCGTCTTCATCTCGTTCGCGAGCCAGGCGGCGAACGAGTCGGCCTGCGCACGGGCGATGTACGCGACGCGGTACTCGTCCTTGTCCTCGGAGCCACCGCCTCCGCCGTTCCCGGTCGGGTTCCCGGTGGTGACGGCGCAGCCGGCGAGGCTGATCGCCGCGGCGGCAGCGGCGCCGAACGCGATGATCCTGCGGGTAAGACTCTTCATTGTCTTCTCCTGTTTCTCTGGGTGGGGTGAAGCGGTCGGGTGGGCGCGGTCAGGACGACGTCCTGCCGCCTCCCGGGTCGGATGCGGATGCGGATGCTCCGACAGGGAAGGGATCGCCCTTCGCGTCGGACTTGAGGATCGTGGTCTTGGCCTTGCCGCGCTTGCTGAACACGTCGTAGGCGACGGCGACGACGATGATCGCGCCCATCACGATCTGCTGGATGTACGAGCCGATCCCGATGAGGTTCATGATGTTGCCGAGGATGCCGACGATGAGCGCACCGGCGAGGGTGCCCATCACGGTGCCGACGCCGCCGGAGAAGCTCGTGCCACCGATGATCGGGGCGGTGATGGCCTGCAGCTCGTAGCCGACGCCCGCGTTGGGGAGACCGGCGTTGACGCGGGACATGAAGATGACACCGGCGATGCCGACCAGGGCGCCGTTCACGAGGAACGCCTGGTACTTCACGCGCTCCACGGAGATTCCGGCGGCGCGTGCCGCCTCCTCGTTGCCGCCCACCGCGTAGACCGAGCGGCCGTACCTGGTCTGGTTCATGAGATACCAGATCACGATCGTCACGCCGATCAGCACGAGCACCGGGATCGGCAGCCAGCCGAGGTTGCCCTGGCCGATGAGGATGAAGTCGCCCAGCTGGAGGACGTTCTGCCCCTGGGTCAGCTCCAGCACCGCGCCGCGGGCCATCAGCATCATCCCGAGCGTCACGATGAACGCGGGGGTCTTCAACGTCGCGACGAGGAAGGCGTTCACCAGGTTGCACAGCATGCCGATGAGGATGCCGGCGAGGATCGCGAGCAGCAGGTTGCCCGTCGACTTGTAGACCAGCACCGACACGACACCCGCGAACGCCATGACGGCGCCGGCGGACAGGTCGATCATGCCGCCGATGATCAGCGTCATCGCCCCGAAGGCGAGGATCGTGATCACCGCGACCTGGCGCAGCACGTTGAAGATGTTGTCCGAACTCAGGAAGTTCGGGCTCAGGAAGCTCGCCGCGACGATCACCACCAGCAGGATGATGTAGATCGAGAAGCGGTTCACCTCGAGTCTCTTCAGTGTCTGGAGCATTGTCATGCCACCTCGATTTCATTCATGGCGTAGGTGAGGATGGTTTCCTGCGAGAACTGATCGGGCGTCAGCTCCGCGGTGAGGCGTCCGGCCGACATCACGTAGACGCGGTCGCACATGCCGATGAGCTCGGGGAGCTCGGACGAGATCATGAGGATGCCGCGTCCCTGGCGTGCGAGCTCGGTCATGATCTTGTAGATCTCGAACTTCGCGCCCACATCGATGCCGCGCGTCGGCTCGTCGAGGAGGAGCACCTTCGGATCGGCGATCAGCCAGCGGGCCAGGAGCACCTTCTGCTGGTTGCCGCCGCTGAGGTTCGCGATGCGCGTCTGCAGGCTCGGCGCCTTGACGTTCATCTTCCGGAAGTACTCGGTGACGAGCTCCTCCTCCTCCCGACGCCGGGCGAAGCCGCCGTGGATCACCTTGCGGAGGCTGGCGAGGGTGGCGTTCTTCATGATGCTCAGCTGCGGGACGATCCCCACCAGCCGGCGGTCCTCGGACAGCATCGCGACGCCCGCCTTGATCGCCTGGGTCGGGTTCTTGATCTTCACGGTCTGCGTGTCGACCTCGATCTCCCCGGCGTCCAGCTTGTCGAGGCCGAACACGGCGCGGATGACCTCGCTGCGCCCGGCGCCGATGAGCCCGGCGAGCCCGACGATCTCGCCGGCGCGGATGTGCAGGTCGATGTCCTCGAACATGTGCTCGGCGGACAGCCCGGTGGCCCGGAAGACCGTGTCGCCGATCTCGACGCGCTCCTTCGGGTAGGACTGGTGGTCGAGGTCACGGCCCACCATCTGCGCGATCACCTGGCTCGACGTGATCTCGGAGGCCGGCTGCGAGCTCACCACCGTGCCGTCCCGCAGCACGCTGATGTCGTCGGCCAGCTCGAAGACCTCGTCCATCTTGTGCGAGATGTAGATGATCGACTTGCCCTGGGCGCGCAGGTCGCGGATCTTCGCGAACAGCGACTCGACCTCCTTGTGCGCGATCGCCGAGGTCGGCTCGTCCATGATCAGCACGTCCGCGCTGTGGTACACGGCGCGGAGGATCTCGAGCGTCTGGATCTCCGACACGGTGAGGGTGCCGAGACGGCGGTTGATGGAGAAGTCGAGCCCCTCCTCGGCGAGGATGCGCCGGGCCTCGCTGCGGATGAACCGCCAGTCGACCTTGCCGAACTTCATCGGCAAGCGGCCCAGGAAGAAGCTCTCGGCGATGGTCATGCCGGGCACGTAGTTGAGCTCCTGCGAGATCATCGCGATGCCGCGGGCGCGGGCGTCGATGGGGTTCTTGATCCGCACCTCCTCGCCGCGCACCCGGATGGTCCCGGCGTCGGGCTGGTAGATGCCGTTGATGATCTTCATCAGCGTCGACTTGCCGGCGCCGTTCTCTCCGCACAGGGCGTGGACGGTGCCGGGACGCACGTCGAACGAGACGTCGTCCAGGGCCTTCACCCCGGGGAACGACTTCGAGACGCCCTCGACCGAGAGCAGGGCCTCGGTCATGACGCCGCCTTCACGGCGGGCTCGTCGACGCGCCGGACGCGGGGCAGGACGATGCGCTTGAGGGAGTCGATCGATCCCTCGCCCGACAGCGCCTCCTCCACCTGCTCGATGCCGTAGACGTGGGTCACGAGCGAGTCGAGCTCCACCTGACCGGATTCGAGGAGCGCGCGGGCGATGGGCCACGTGCCGGTGTACCGGAAGATGCCGGTGACGTTGAGCTCGCGCATGGCGACCTCGGGCACCGACAGCGGGAACTCGTCGGCGCTGCCCACGAGCACGACCGTGCCGCCGGCCCGGGTGGAGCGGATGCCGTTGACGATGGCGGGCGTCGCGCCGGAGGCGTCGATGAACACGTTCGCCTCCAGCTCCACCGTGGAGTCGGCGGCCGGATCGATCGTGCGCGCACCGTACGACGCGGCGAGCTCGCGGCGGGCCGGGTTGATGTCGGCGATCACGACGTCGACCGCACCGAATGCTTTCGCGACCTGCGCCGTGATGATGCCGATGGGACCGCCTCCGGCGATCAGCACGGTGTCGCCGACCTTGATGCCGCCCTTCTGCGCGGCCGCGATCCCGACCGACAGCGGCTCCATGAGGGCGGCGGCGTGATCGCTGATCGAGTCGGGGACGTCGTAGGCGAAGTCGTCCTGGATGAGCACGTAGTCGCAGAACGCGCCGTCCACGGGCGGGGTGGCGTAGAAGGCCATCTGCGGGCAGAGGTTGTAGTCGCCCGCCCGGCAGAAGTCGCAGCGGCGGCAGGGCCGCTGCGGCTCGATGGCGACGCGCCGGCCGATCCGCGCCGGGTCGACGTCCGCACCCACCGCGACGATGCGTCCGCTCACCTCGTGGCCGAGGATGAGCGGGCTGTCGACGACGTACGGGCCGATGCGGCCGTGCTCGTAGTAGTGCACGTCGGAGCCGCAGACGCCGACGCTGGCGACCTCGATCAGCACCTCGTCGGCCGCGGGGACCGGGACGGGGCGCTCCTCGAGCGCCAGGTCCTTCACCCCCCGCAGCACGCTGGCGGTCATGGTGGTGGGGATCTCCGTCATGGGTGTCCTCTCTCTCCTGTGGAAGCGGGCATGCGTCCGCCTAGAACCGTCGGCCGTCGGCCTGGAGCTCGGCGAGCTCGAGGTAGCGGTCCGCGATGTCGGTGCGATCGGCGGCGGGGGCGGTGACGGAGGTGATCTCCGGCCGCCACTCCGCGGTCACGGCGGCGACCGTGGTCCCGCGCCACACGGCCGCGGCCTGCACGGCGGCGCCGCGCGCGGTGCCCTCGGGCGCGTCGACGGTGTGCACCGGGCGACCCGTGAGGTCGGCGATCACCTGCCGGTAGGCGAGCGACCGCGCGCCGCCACCGATGGCGATGGTGTTCCCCGTCACCGGGATGCCGAGGTCGGCGAGGGCCCGCTCCCCGCGGACCAGGCCGAGCACGACGCCCTCGAAGGCGGCGAGGGCGAGCTGCTCGCGGCTCGTCGCGGTGGTGAGTCCGGCGAGCATGCCCCGCGCGGCGGGGAGCCGCGGCGAGCGCTCCCCGTCGAGGTAGGCGGCGAGCACAGGACGGTCGGGGGCGAGCGGCGCGTCGAGGGCGAGGGCCGTCAGCGTCGCGTGGTCGACGGCGAGCAGCCGCGCCATCGTGTCGGTGACCTTGGTGGCGTTGAGCGTGCAGACGAGCGGCAGGTACCCGCCAGTGACGTTGGCCACGCCGTCGACGGCTCCGCGGGGGTCGACGACCGGGTCGGGCGTGGTGGCGAACACCACGCCGGAGGTGCCGAGGCTGTAGGCGATGTCGCCGGTGCCGAGACCGATGCCCTGCGCCGCGAGGTGCTGGTCGCCTCCGCCCGCGCTGACGACGGCCGCAGGATCGATGCCCAGCGCCGCGGCGGCCTCGGGGAGGATGCGTCCGGCGGCCTCGTCGGGTCCCAGGACCTCGGGCAGCAGGGCCGCCCAGTCGCGGGGTCCTACGAACTCGTCCAGGATGTCGGTGCGCCACTGCCCTGCGGCGGCCGCGTAGTAGCCGGTGCCCGATGCATCGGAGCGGTCCGTGACGTGACGGCCGGTGAGGCGGAAGGTCAGCCAGTCGTGCGGCACGGCGAGGTGGCGGGTACGGCCCCACGTCTCGGCATCCGTCTCGGCGAGCTGGACGAGCTTGGGCAGGGTGAGCGCCGCCGACGGCACGACGCCGATCTGCTCGGCCCACCACGCCGCGGGGCGGGCCTGGACCAGCGCGGCCGCCTGACCGGCGGAGGTCGTGTCGTTCCACAGGCGCGCAGGGCGCAGCACGCCTCCGTCGGCGCCGGAGACGACGAGCCCGTGGCACTGCGCTCCGACGCCGACGCCGACGATGCGGACGTCGTGGTCGGCCCGCGCCGCGGCCATGGCGAGGACGAGCGCCTCCCACCATGCCTGGGGGTCCTGCGTGCTCACGGGCGGGTGGGTGATCGGGTGCGGCGCCCGGCCGGTGCCGATGAGGGCCCCGGTCGTGGCGTCCCTGAGCTCGACGGTGCAGGACTGCGTCGAGCTGTCGACTCCGGCGACGACGTCGATCATCGCGCACCTCCGCCGGGAGCGGGGATGACGATGCGCGGGGGGTCCGACGGCAGGTCCTCGAGGCGACCGACCGCACCGGCGGGATGCGTGGTCATGAACTCCGCCCACGTGTACCCGCGGCCGCGCATGAGCACCTCGGCGAGCGCGTCACCCCAGGCGGACTGGGCGATGGTGATGCCGGTGGCCACGATGCCGCCGATATCGGCGGAGGGCGACACCGCGACGGCCACACTGTGGTCGGCGAGCTGCGCCAGTGGGGTCGTGTGGCTCCGGGTGAGCGCGATGACGCGGGCACCGCGACCGCGGGTGATGCGGGCGAGCTGCACGACCTCGTCGGAGGCGCCGCCGTTCGAGATGAGCAGGACGACGTCGTCGGCCGTGATCGCTCCGGACGCGCCGTGAAGGCCGTCCATCGGGGAGAACGGCAGTGCGGGGGTGCCGGTGACGGACAGGATGTGCGCCATGCGACGGGCCACGGTGCCGGACGTCCCCGAGCCGCCGACGAAGAGCTTGCCCGTACCGGCGAGGATCAGCGACGCGGCGGTCACGAGCGTGTCGTCGATCGTGTCGATGAGCGCCGTCACGGCATCGGCCTCGGCCCGCAAGCGCTCGCGCGCCACCGCCAGGATGTCGTCATTGACCGTCAACACGTCTCCTTCGATCGCGCCTGAAGATTCACTTCGCTCATCTGTGATGCTTGGATGTACGTTTGAGCATAGGAAAGCGGCCGGAGCCGGAGGAAGGCAGAATCACATATGTCACAATTTCGTGATTTCAGCGCTCAAACGAGCGATGTGCCGAAGGGCCTGGAACACGAGCGCGCACTGATGGCCGCGGTGGCCAGGGCGCATTATCTCGAGGACCGATCCCGGGTCGAGATCTCCGATGCCCTCGGTATCTCCCGGTTCAAGGTGGCCCGGCTGCTCGCTCGCGCCAAGGAGGAGGGCGTGGTCACGATCGAGATCCACGACTGGGGTCTGCCGGACGTCGAGCTCAGTCAGCGCCTGCAGGACAAGCTCGGCCTCGAGAACTGCCTCGTCGTCCGTTCCCATGGCGACGACGACGACGTCCGCCGCCAGATCGGCGCTGCCGCGGCCCGCGCCCTCAGCGACACCCTCCATGAGGACGAGGTGCTGGGCGTCACCTGGGGGCGCACGCTCACGGCCACCGCGAGCCAGTTCGCCCATCTGCCACGCCTGTCGATCGTGCAGCTCACCGGTGTGGTCGCCGGCGATCTCGCCTCCTCCCCCATCGAGGTCGTCCGGCAGACCTCGCGGCGCGCGGGCGGCGCGGTCTACCCCATCTTCTCCCCGCTCATCGTCGGGGATCGCGAGACCGCGGCGAGCCTGCGCAATCACCCCGACATCCGCTCCGCGATGGACCTGTTCCCCTCCGTCACGACAGCCCTGCTCTCGGTCGGCGCCTGGGACCCGCCCGTGTCGCAGGTGCGGGACGTGCTCCCCATCGACGATCTGGCGAATGCCCTGAAGAAGGGATGCATGGCCGACATCGCAGGGATCCTCATCGGCAGCGATGGCACCCCGGTCGACGAGGAGTTCCAGGACCGCTGCGTGAACATCTCCTACGCCGAGCTGCAGAGGGTGCCCCGCGTCGTCGCGGTGGCGGGCGGCGCCGCCAAAGCCGACGCGATCCGCACGGTCTCCCGGGTAGGCCTCATCACCGAGCTGTTCACCGATCACGCGCTCGCCCAGGCCGTGCTCGCGGAGGAGGCGTGATCCAGGTCGCGGGGTCGCTGTGGTCGGTGCCGGCGACCGAACGACGGGCGACCGCCGAGCGGCTGCGGGCGGCCGGACTGCGCCGCCTGCACTGGGACACGACCGACGGACGGTTCGCCGCGGCAGGCGGCTTTCGCCCCGAGGAGGCGGCGAGCCTCGCCGCCGAGACCGGTCTGACGGCGGAGGCACACGTCATGGCGCGGCGTTCGGCGGTGGAGGTCGACCCGTGGACCGATTTCTGCGACCTCGTGATCGTGCACGTCGAGAGCGACGACTGGGAGGCCGCCGTCGATCGCATCGCGCGGCGCGGCGGCACGCCCGGCCTGGCAGTGTCACCGCAGACGCCGGCGACGAGCGTGCCGGCGGACATGGCGGTGCTCTGCATGTCGATCGTGCCGGGTCAGGCCGGCAGTGCCTTCGACCGCGCCGTCCTCGCCAAGGTCACCGCCCTGCGGGAATCCTCGCCGTCGCGTCGCATCGGCGTCGACGGCGGCGTGCGCCGGGCTGACGCCGCAGCCCTCGCCGCGGCGGGGGCGGACTGGGTCGTCGTCGGCACCGATCTCGTCGGCGACCGGACCGCGGCCTGGGCCGACGTCCTCGCCTGATCGCGGTCAGGCGGCCGGAGGCAGATCCCGCCCCAGCGTCCGCGCCGCCTGACGGGCCATGCCCCACGCCACGTACTCGCCGGGCGGCGGCGCGTCGATCGGGATGTCGAGGATCAGCGGCGCGATCGCCCGCACCGCCGCCGACCGCGCACCGCCGCCGATGAGTATCCCGCGTTCCGCCGGCACCCGGAGGTCCCGGATGGCGTCGAGGCCGTAGCGCAGACCGCCGAGCACCCCTTCGAACGCCGCGCGGGCGAGGTTCTCCCGCGTCGTCGACCCGAGTGTCATGCCGAAGAGCGTCCCGGTCGCATCCGGGAGGTTCGGCGTGCGCTCTCCCTCGAAGTACGGTTCGAGCATCAGTCCGCCCGCGCCGGGCTCCGCGGCGAGGGCGAGTCGTCCGAGCCCATCGTGGTCGACGCCGAGAAGGGCCGCGACCACGTCGAGCACCCGGGCGGCGTTCACCGTGGCGACGAGGGGCAGATGGCCGCCGGCCGCATCCGCGAAGCCCGCCACGGTTCCGGTGGGATCGACCGTGCGGTGCGCACTCGTGGCGAAGACGGTGCCGCTCGTGCCGAGCGAGAGCACCACGTCGCCGACGCCCGCGCCCAGACCGAGCGCGGCGCCGGCGTTGTCCCCGGACCCGGGACCGACCGGGCGCCCCCGGGCGTCGTCGACGGCCGCGTCGTGCGCGAGCACCCGCGGCAGGATCGCATCCTGTCCGAGCGCCGCGCAGAACAGTTCGCGGTCGTACCCGGCATCGGTCCAGTACCCGGTGCCGGACGCCTCCGAGCGATCGGTGACGAGCTCTTCCAGCACGGCGCCGCGCTCGCTCTCCGGTCCGAAGCCGCGCAGCCGCCACGTGAGCCAGTCGTGCGGGAGCGCCACCGAGGCCACCCGGCGCGCGTTCGCGGGCTCGTGCTCCCGCAGCCAGCGCACCTTGGTGAGCGTGAAGGAGGGCACGGGCACGAGTCCCGTACGCGCGGCGAGAACCGCGGCACCGTGCTCGGCGATGAGCGCGGCGGCGGCGTCGGCCGAGCGCAGGTCATTCCACAGCAGAGCAGGCCGGACGACCCGGCCCTGTGCGTCCAGCGCGACCATTCCGTGCTGCTGACCGCTGATCGCCCAGGCCTCCACGTCGTCGAAGCCGCCTGCGACTGCGATCGCCGCCTGCAGAGCACGCCACCACTCCTCGGGATCGACCTCGGTCCCCGGCGGGTGGGGAGCGCGACCCTCCCGGATCACCCGGCCGGAGACCGCATCGACGATGACGACCTTGCAGGACTGCGTCGAGGAGTCGATTCCCGCCACGAGTTCCATGGTGCGATCATCCCATGCCCGACCTCATCGCCCGTCGCGACGGCCGCGACCCGGATCCCGCTGCGGACCGGCTTACAGCCAGCCCTTGCGTTTGAAGGCCGCGTAGAGCCCGACCCCCATCGCGACCATGAGCAGCACCGCCATGGGGTACCCGAACACCCAGTGCAGCTCGGGCATGTGGTCGAAGTTCATGCCGTAGACCGTGCCGACGAGCGTCGGGGCGAAGAGGATCGCGGCCCAGCCGGAGATCTTCTTCACCTCGTCGTTCTGGCGGATGCTCAGCTCCGTCATCCGGCGCATCTCGTCGTTCTGGCGCCGCGCGACGATGGTCGACTCGACCGTGAGGGCGTTGTCGAGCACGGAGCGGAAGGTGGCCGCCTTGTCGCTCACGCGCAGGGTGTGGTCGAGCACGTCGCGCAGGTACCGTTGGAGCTCCTCGCTCACGCGGTACTTCTCGGAGCCGCGCAGCAGCGCCTCCAGCATGCCGGCCAGCGGCTGGGTCGCCCGCTGGAAGTCGATCACCTCGCGGCCGAGGTCGTAGATCCGCTGGGTCGCGTCGGCGTCCTCCTCGAAGAGCTGACCCTCGATCTCGTCGATGTCGTTCTCGAGACCGGCCAGGACCGGGGAGTACTCGTCGACCACCTCGTCGAGGATCGCGTAGAGCACCGCCTCGGGACCGTGGGCGAGCAGCGCCGGGTCGGCCTCGAGCCGCCGCCGCACGCGGCCGAGGTCGGGCGACTCCGCATGACGGATCGTCACGACGAAGTCCGGCCCGACCAGCACGTGCACCTCGCCGAACTCGACCTCCTCGCGCTCGTCGAGGTAGCGCGCGGGCCGCAGCACCATGAACAGCACGTCGCCGTACCGCTCCAGCTTGGCGCGCTGATGGCCGGACAGGGCGTCCTCGACCACGAGCTCGTGGATGCCGAACTCGTCGGCGACGGCCCGGACCTCCTCCGCGCTCGGGCGGTAGAGGCCGATCCACCCCATCCCCCGCCGTTCACGGATCCGCTCGAACGTCTCGTTCAAGCTGCGCGGGTTCTCGGCGCGCACTCCGTCCACGTAGATCGCGTTGTCGACGATCGCCATCCGGACCTCGCTCGCTCGGGCCGGGATCACTCCGCCGGCGGAATGCAGGGAAGAGCCGCCTCCGCCGTCGCCGCGTGGTACTGCTCCGCGGTGAAGGGGAGACCGAACTCGGGTGCCGTCTCCCCGGACGCGGCCGGCGCCTTGGAGGCGATCGCCGCGAGCTCCCACGAGAGCTGCTGAGCGAACACCGCTCCGGCGGTGGAGTCGTTCAGCACGACCGCGACCGTGAACCCCGTGGTCGGATCGGAGTAGGCCGCGGTCGCGTACCCGGGCGTCCACCCGTGCTGACCGATCATCGACCCGGCGATGTACGCTCCCCCGGTCGCCTGGTACCAGGTCGGCGCGTCCTCGGCCACGGGCAGCGGAGTGGCGAACCGGTCGGGATCGTCCTTCGTGCGCAGGGCCTGCGTGGCCTCGGCCTGGATGTAGCGACCGAGATCGGTGATGGTCGACACGGCCCCGGAGTCGGTGAAGCCGGTGCTCGACGACAGCGTGGTGATGTCGACGGGGGCGGCGCAGTCGTACCCGCCCTCGCCCTTGTTCATGTAGTGCCCCTCGAGCACGGGGCCGTCCGAGGGCGGCGCGGCGGCCGCGGGCGGAAGCGACGTCTCGGCCAGCTCGAGCGGCTCGGTGACGTACTCCGCGATGAGCTCACGCGCGCTCATCCCGGACGCGCGCTCGAGGGCGAGCCCGAGCAGGAGGTACCCGGCGTCGGAGTCGCGGAACGTCGTGTGCGGAGCCACGCGGGTGCGACCGAGGCCGTACCCGGCGAGCTCGAGCGGCGCCCACACACGGTCGGGGGTGTTCTTCCACGCCGCCTTGACCGTCTTCTCCGAGGAGCCGGCTCCACTGGTCCCGTTGCAGAGGTCGAGCAGGGTGATGTCGTCCATGTCGGCGACGCCGGAGACGTACTCCGGCACCTTCGCGTCCAGCTCGACCGTGCCCTCGTCGGCGAGCGCGTAGAGCACGTCGCAGGTCATCAGGCGGGTCACGTCGGCGATGCGGAACGACATGTCGGTGGAGAGCTCGCCTCCGTCCGCCTTGCTCTGCGTGCCCGTGGCGGCGACCCAGGTCCCGCTCCACGGCACCCAGACGCCGACGATCGCGCCGCTTGCACCGGAGGCCGCGATCGCGTTGTCGACGGCGCCCTGGAGCGCGGCGACGGTCTCGTCGGGCAGGGTCGCGTCGACCTGCTCGGGCGGTGTATAGCTGAAGGTCTCCTCAGAGGAGCATCCGGTGAGGACGAGACCGAGGACGGCCGCCGTGGCCGCTGCGGCGCGCCACCGGCGCGACGAGAGAAGCTGCATGTGTGGGAACCCCCGAAGACGTGTCTCCTGAGTCTAGAGCGCGGATGCTGAAAGTCGGCCCCGCGAGCCGTCGTAGGGTGTCCCTGTGCCCCATGACTTCACTGCCGACGTGATCGCCGCCGTCCTCCGCCACATGAACGACGACCACACCGACGACAACCTGCTCATAGCCCGCGCCTTCTCCGCACCGCCCGTGGACGACGTCGACGGCGCCGTGATGACGGGCTTCGACGGGGAGGCCGGAGTGTGGGAGGTCTCGCGTGGCGGCGCGGCGTCGGAGCTCCGGGTGCCGTGGCCGGGCGGTCCCATCACCGAGCGCCGGGAGGTCCGCCGGGAGATCGTGGCGCTGTACGACGACGCCTGCGCCCGCCTCGGCGTGGAGCCCCGACCTCACGACTGACCGCCGGCGGCGCCCCGGGCTTCCCTCCAAGGTTAGGCTGCCCTTACACTGAAGCCATGCCCGAGATCCTCTCCTTCTCCGCCGCCCTCCGGGAGCGCTCCTCCGGTTCGCATTCCCGCAGCGAGACGGCGGGCTTCATGTCCGATCTCCTCAAGGGCGAGGGGTCGCGCGAGGACTACATCGCGCTCGTCGCGCAGCACTACTTCATCTACGACGCGCTCGAGGGCGCCGGCGAGCGGATGCGCCAGGACCCGGTGGCGTCGGTGTTCCTGAGCGACAAGCTCACGCGCCTCCCCGCGCTCGAGGCCGACCTCGCCTTCCTCCTCGGGCCCGAGTGGCGCGAGCGGATCGCCCCGCTGCCCACCACGGAGCGCTACGTCGAGCGCATCCGTCAGGTCGGCGCGACGTGGGCGGGCGGTTTCGTCGCCCACCACTACACCCGCTACCTCGGCGACCTCTCCGGCGGCATCTTCATCGGCCGGGTGATGGCGCGGCGCTTCGGCTTCGAGACGAACGGCATCGGCTTCTACCTCTTCGACGACATCGCCGACCCCTCCGCCTTCAAGGACGTGTATCGCGAGCAGCTCGACGCCGCTCCGTGGGACGAGGCCGAGCGCGAGCGCGTCATCGACGAGGTGCTCCTCGCGTACCGCTTCAACACCGAGCTGTTCGAAGACCTCGACCGCGCCCGCGCCGCCGCCTGACCCGGCGGTCGCCGTCAGGTCCGCGGCAGCTCGGGCGTCGAGGCGGCGAGCCACGCATCGCGCATGAACCGCCGCACGTCCTCGTCCACGCGGATGTCGCTCGGCCGCAGGGGTCGGGAGAGGTAGAGGCCGTCCAGCGACGTGAGACGGCTGAGGGCGACGTAGGTCTGCCCCGGCGCGAACGCCCCGGAGCCCAGGTCGATCACGGCCCGGTCGTAGGTCTTGCCCTGCGACTTGTGGATCGTCACGGCCCAGGCCAGGCGCAACGGGAACTGGGTGAACTCGGCCACGACGTCCCGGGAGAGCTTCTTCGTGTTCGGGTCGTAGGCGTACCGGAACCGCTCCCAGACGGCCGGCTCGACGTCGACCTCCTCGCCGTCGATCTCCACGCGCACGGTCCCGCCGAGGATGCGGGTCACCGTCCCGATGGTGCCGTTGACCCAGCGCGGCGGCTCTCCGGTCATCGCGGTGTCGTTGCGCAGGAACATCACCTGCGCCCCCACCTTGAGCTTGAGCTCGGACTCGGCGGGGAGGGAGGCCTCTCCGCGTCCGAAGTCGCCGCTGACCTCCGCCCGCGCGGTCTGCTCCTTGCCGGGGAGCGCGGCCAGATGCCGGCTGTTGATGCTGTTCACGATGTCGTTGCGGGTGGCGAGGGTGATCATCGGCACCTCGCCCGGCTCGGGGTCCGGAGGGATGCGCGCGCCCTGGGCGTTGAGGATCCCGGCGATCTCCGCCGTCACCCGGCCGTAGCGGACCGCGTTGAGCATGGACTTGAAGCCGTCGTCCGACTGGCGGTGGATCTGCACGAGCTCCCGCACGTGCAGCTCGGCCCGGGTGTCCACCTCGAACAGCGCCCCCTGGCCCCCCTGGGTCCCCGAGCCTGTCGAAGGGCCTGTCGAAGGGCCCGCCCACACCTTCGCGTCGAAGAACCAGAAAGAGCGGTAGTGATCCTTCACGTACCGGGCCTCGTCCCCGCGCGGGGGGACGGGGGCGAGCTGGTACGGGTCGCCGAACATGACGATCTGCACGCCGCCGAAGGGCTCGCCCCGTCGGCCCCTGGCCTGCCGGAGGGAGCGGTCGATCGCGTCCATGAGGTCGGCGTTGACCATGGAGATCTCGTCGATGACGAGGGTCTCGATCGCGTTGAGGATGCGGCGGGTCGCATCGTTCTGGTCGATGTCCCCGTCCCCGATCAGCCCGATCGGCAGCCGGAAGAGAGAGTGGATCGTCTGCCCCTCGACGTTCAGGGCCGCGACGCCGGTGGGGGCGCAGATCGCGATCTGCTTCTTCGTGTTCCAGGCGAAATGCTGCAGCAGCGTGGACTTGCCGGTGCCCGCGCGTCCCGTGATGAAGACGTGCTCCCTGGTGTCCTCGATGAGCCGGAACAACTCCTGCTGCTCCTCGGACAGGGCGGGAAGGGACACGGTTCTCACAGGGCTGGCGGGTCGGACACGGGACGCTCCCCCATGGTACGTGCCCCGTCCGGTGGGGGCTCGCCGACGCTCGGCGTCCCCTCAGGACGCCCTCCTAGACTGACCGGCATGGAGCGGGCCGGGACGCGCGCGCCCCGGCGGTCGCGCCTGGGCGCCGATCTGGCGATCCTCGGGCTCATCGGCGTCCTCCTGCTGGCCGCGATCGGTGCCGGGGGTGCGACCCTCTACCGGCAGTTCTACGGTCCGTCGGCCTTCGTGGTCCGCTATCTCGATCTGCTCGCCGAGGGGCGCGCGGCCGACGCCCTCCGGGTCCCCGGCGTCGCGATCGATCGGGAGACCCTCGACGAGGCCGGGATCGACCCCGCCGCATCCGAGGCGATGCTGCGCCGCTCCGCCCTCGGCCCGCTCACCGACATCGAGGTCGAGTCGGAGGAGACCTCCGGCGACGACACCGCGGTCACGGTCAGCTACCGGGCGGGCGGCCATTCCGGGACGACCACCTTCCACGTCACGCAGGACGGCTGGGCGGGGGTCACCCCGAACTGGCGCTTCACGACGAGCCCCCTGGCGGTGGTCGAGCTCACCGTGCGCGGCTCCGACAGCTTCGCCGTGAACGGCTTCGAGGTCGACCGTCGCCAGGTCTCCGCCGCCGGCGCCGCCGCCGCTCCGCTCGAGCCGCTGCCCCTGCTGGTCTTCACCCCCGGTGTCTACTCCGTCACCGTGGACACTGCGATCTCGGAGTCGTCCGGCCACGGCGTCCTCGCCGACAAGCCGCTCGCCGTGACCCCGTTGGACGTGCAGTCGGAGCCGACGGAGGAGTTCGTCGAGGTCGTCCAGGAGCGCGTCGAGGAGTTCCTCACCGGCTGCACCACGCAGGAGGTGCTCCAGCCCACGGCCTGCCCGTTCGGGCTCCGCGTCGAGAACCGGATCGCGTCGCCCCCGAAGTGGTCGATCGCCCAGCAGCCCGAGATCATGGTCGCGCCCTCCGACGACGGCCACTGGCAGATCCCGCCCACGACCGCCGTGGCGCACGTCGAGGTCGAGATCCAGTCGCTGTTCGACGGCTCCGTCGAGCCGGTCTCCGAAGACGTGCCGTTCCGCGTGAACGGATCGATCGCCATCCTCCCCGACGGCTCCGCCTCGATCCGCGTCGGGTCGCCGGACGACCTCGGGCAGTGAGGCCGTCGCGTCAGCGGCGCTGACGCTCCGCGGCGCGCTGGTCGCGGGCCGCGAGGTCGGCCAGCCGGGCGTTGTACTCCTCCAGCTCGGCGTCGCCCGTGCGGTCGGCATGCCGATCGCGACGGCGCTGGAGCTTGGTGTCGCTCCGGCTCCACTGGATCGCGACCGTGATGGCGAGGATGAGCGTGGGGATCTCCCCGATCGACCACGCGATGCCGCCGCCCACGTACTGGTCGGTCATCGGGTCGGCGCCCCAGTCGCGGCCCATCGCGCCGAACCAGTCCGCGACCATCAGCCCTTCCTGCATCATGATCGCCATGCCGAAGAACGCGTGCATCGCCATCACCGCGATGAGGGTGATGAGCCGGCCGGGGTACGGCAGGCGGTACGGCACGGGGTCGGCGCCGATCAGGCTCATCACGAACAGGTAGCCCGAGATCAGGAAGTGGATGACCATCCACTCGTGCCCGAGGTGCTCGTACATCGACCAGCGCACGAGGTCGGTGAAGTAGAACGCCCAGAGCGACAGGATGAAGATCGCCGCCGCCACGATGGGGTGCGTGACGACCCGCGCGAACGGCGAGTGCACGGCCCACATGATCCACTCCCTGCCGCCGCGCGTGCCGTCGTCGCGCTTGTGGATGGCGCGCAGGGCGAGGGTGATCGGCGCCCCGGAGACCAGCAGCAGCGGGATCGCCATCGAGAGCATCATGTGCCCGAGCATGTGCACGCTGAAGAGGTACTCCTGGTAGGCGTTGATGGGGCCACCCGTGACCCACACCAGCAGCAGCAGGCCGAGCACCCAGAAGACGGTGCGGTGGATCGGCCAGCGGTCGCCGCGGAGCCGGAGCCGGCGCACGCCCGCGAGATAGAAGAAGAGTCCGAAACCCGCCGCGACGAGCCACAGCACGTCGATGTCCCACGCCGTGAACCAGCGCTCCAGGGTGAGCTCGGGCGGCAGCAGCGATCCGGTGAGGATCTGCGCCGGGGTCTGCGCGAACGCCGCGACCTCGCCGGTGGGCGGGGGCGTGCGCGCGAGCGCGGCCGCGGCGCCGGAGGCGAGTCCCATCAGCGCCACCTCACCGAGGACGAGCGCCCAGAACCACCGGGACGCGCGGTCCCCGCTCAGCTTCGGGATCAGACGCGTGCGGTACCAGGCGCCGAGCAGCCCCATCCCGACGAGCAGAGCGGCCTTGACGACGACGATGAGTCCGTAGGGGGTGGTCCACACGGCCTCCCAGCTCCCGACGGCGACGATGGAGCGGGTGAAGCCGGAGACGGCGACGACCGCGAAGGCCGCGATCGCGAGGGAGGAGTACCGGCCGACGAGCGTGCGCAGATCGAGGCCCTGCTGCCCGCGGAGGAGCACGAGGAGGAGCAGTCCGCCCAGCCACACGGCCGCGCCGATCGTGTGCAGGAGGATGGAGTTGACGGCCATGTTGTGTCCGTCGAGGTCGCCGGCGTGTCCCTGCGTGGCGAGCGGCAGGAACGACACCGCGGCCAGCAGGGCGGTGAGCAGCGTGGGCGTCCAGGTGCGCCAGGCGAACGCGAGCACCGTGATGACCGCACCGAGGATGGTCGTGATCAACCACGACTGCCCCAGCGGGAGCTCCAGCAGGAAGCGCCCGAGCTGCGAGCCGAACTCGCGCTCGATGCTGAGCTGCGGGTTGAAGGCCGCCATGAAGGAGAAGAAGCCGGCGAGACCCGCGGAGACGGTGAAGACGGCGGCGCCGACCGAGGCGATGTTCAGGGCCGTGTCGAACGTGCGCTCTCCCGCTCGCAGTCCGAACAGGGCCAGCACGAGCGATCCGAGCATGAGCGCACCGGCGAGGTTCATGACGAGCTTCGCGAGCGGTGTGCCCCACAGCACCACGGGTCCGGGGTCCTGCAGCAGCGGCGGGTTCGCCCCTCCCCCGACGAGCAGCGCCCAGACGAGGGCGACGCCGGCGGCGGCGAGGAGGATGACGATGCCGGCGAGACGGTACGCCGACGTCGAGCGCGGCGTCTCGGTGCGGGAACTCACCCCTCCAGCCTAGGCGCGCGCAGCAGGGAGGATGCACGAAGGCCGCCCCCGGAGCGGGGGCGGCCTTCGAAAGGGTGCGGTCTTACTTGACGGCAGCCTTGAGCTTGGAACCGGCGGTCACCTTGACGCGCTTGCCGGCCGGGATCTTGATCTCGGCGCCGGTCTGCGGGTTGCGGCCCGTGCGGGCGGCCGTGTCGACCTGCTCGAACGAGATCCAGCCCGGGATGGAGACCTTGCTGCCCTTGGCGACAGCGTCGGAGACCGTGGCGAACAGCGAGTCGAGGACACCGGAGACGGTGGCCTGGCTCTGGCCGGTGGCGGAAGCGATGCTCGCGACGAGCTCGGTCTTGGTGATGGACTTGTCAGCCATGTCATCCTCCAGCGACGAAGGACCGTCGCATCGTGTGTGGGTGCGAGGAGCGGGTGCTCCCCGTTGGTCGTGTGACCGCCTCGAATGTACCAACGGCCACCCGGATTTCCGCGTCATTTCGCGGGTTTCGACCGATTTCCCGGCGTGTCGCGTCACATTGGCCACTCGCGTCACAGGTTTTCGGTCGCCCTCTCGCCGGTCCAGGCCCCCACGCGACAACAGGCGCTCCCCCGCGTACGCGCCTGATCCCGCGCGATCGCCTGCGCCGCCGGGCATGCAAAAAGGGCGAGGATCCGAGATCCTCGCCCTTCTTCGCTGGTGCTTACCAGCTCGACTTGGTCACGCCGGGCAGCTCGCCACGGTGCGCCATGTCACGGAAGCGGACACGCGAGATGCCGAACTTCGTGAGGACACCACGGGGGCGGCCGTCGATGACGTCGCGCGAACGCACGCGAGCCGGCGACGCGTTGCGCGGCAGCTTCTGCAGGCCGACGCGGGCGGCCTCGCGGGCCTCGTCGGTGGCGTTCGGGTCGACCAGGGTCTTCTTCAGCTCGGCACGACGCTCGGCGTAGCGCTCGACGATGACCTTGCGCTGCTCGTTGCGCGCGATCTTGCTCTTCTTAGCCATGGATCAACGCTCCTCTCGGAATTCGACGTGCTGACGGATGACCGGGTCGTACTTCTTGAGAACGAGGCGGTCGGGGGTGTTGCGGCGGTTCTTCTTGGTCACGTACGTGTAACCCGTACCCGCCGTCGAACGCAGCTTGATGATCGGACGGACGTCCTGAGCCTTCTTGGCCATTAGAGCTTCACACCCTTCGCCTGGAGGTCCTTGACGACGTTCTCGATGCCGCGCGCGTCGATCACCTTGATGCCCTTGGCGGACACGTTGAGCGTGATCTTACGACCGAGCGAGGGCACGAAATAGGTCTTCTTCTGCACGTTCGGGTCGAAGCGACGCTTCGTCCGGCGGTGCGAGTGCGAGACGTTGTGACCGAAGCCGGGAACAGCTCCGGTCACCTGGCACACTGCTGCCATGATGATGACTCCTTCATTACCGTGAGACCGGACGGCCTCACCCAAGATCCCTTGTCTGCACGCCGCCCCGCATGCCGATCTCTCGGCGGAAGAAGGGGGAGCACACGAACTGCGCACAGGAGCGTGCGCAGACGAAGAGTCAGTCTAGCACGGCTTCGGTCGGCCGTTCGAATCGCCTGAATGGCCCCATCTCAGGCCGAAAAGCCGCCATTCGCGCGATTCGAAGCGTCGGCGGCACCCCGCCCCCAGCGGAACGGGGAGACCGTGGGGTCGCCGGGGATCCAGAAGCGCCAGGGGAACGCGTCCGTCCCGGCGACACCCGCCACGCCCACCCGCGGACCCTGAGCCACGTCGACCACGGGAAGGCCGAGCCACAGCTCCGCCCTGGCGCCGTTCTGCTCGTCGCCCGTGATGGCGTCGATGCCGTCGTGCAGGGAGTGCCGCAGGCCCGCGGCCTGTCCGAGCCGCCCTGGTCCGCGCGCGAGGTCACGGAGAGCGGTGCGGCCGAGCGGCGGGACCGCCCGTCGTCGTCGGGCCGCCGCCTCCACGCCGGACACGATCTCCCCGGCACGCAGCAGGACGCCGTCACCCTGCCCCTCGGGACCACAGGCCACATTGACGCAGGAGTGGATGCCGTGACTCAGGTACACGTACAGATGCCCGGGCTCGCCCCACATCGTGGCGTTCCGGGCCGTGCGCCCCATGCGGGCGTGCGACCCGGGGTCGGCCACCGCCCCCGTGCCCTGCCCGTGATACGCCTCGACCTCGGTGATGCGCACGCGCACCTCGACGGGGAGGCCGCCCTCGATGACGACGGTCCGCAGCTCCGCGCCGAGCAGCGTCGGCGCGACGTCCACGGCGGAACGCATCACGTCCTCACGGGTGGCGCGGCGCAGGGCCTCCGGCTCCGTCACGTCAGAACCGCGGCGCCGTCTGGCACCAGGACGCGTCGAAGCCGGTCAGCGCCACGAGCTCATCCCCTGACTTCATGTCGATCAGGTGCGTCTCGAGCTCCTCGGGGAGGGGCAGCAGCATCCCGTCATAGGCGTTGTCGGCCATGTCGGGGGCGATCACGACGGCGGCGTACTGGCCGCTCGGCGACGCGCAGGCCTGGAGGATCGAATCGGCGGCACTCACCTCCACGAGCGGGGTGGCCGCACCGGAGTCGTCGACGCGGATCACGGCCTGGCCCACCGGGAGACCGCCCTCGTCCCGGGCGACGACGTGTCGCAGGGTCCCTCCGGGGAACGGGGTGATGGAGGTGGCGCTGCCGTAGTCCGGCTCGGAGGGGGCCAGCGGCTCCTCGGAGCCGTCCGCGAGGTCGAGCTCGACGACCGACCCGTCCAACCGCTCGACGATGGCGGTGTACGTGCCGCGGGAGATGCCCTGGATGGTCGTCGCGAGCCCGAGGGACTGCACGCCGGTGTCGGCCGACTGATCGACGAGCGAGAGCGCCCCGTCGAAGTCGATGAACAGCACGGCGGCGCTGTCGGGCACGAACTGCCACACGAAGACGCTCACCTCCTCGTCGCCGACCTCGATGATGCGGGGCTCGTCGTCGCCGCTCAGCGACTGGGTGACGAGCACGCTCGCGCGCCCCTCGGTGTCGCTGAGCTCGCGATCGGAGTAGCTGTAGCCGACGAGGTTGCCGCGCTCGGACACCTGGATCGCGCCCACGTAGCCCTCGCCGGGCAGCGGGAGTTCGCGCTGATCAGAGCCGTCCCTGTCCATCACGAGCAGCCGCGACTGGTCGTCGTCCTCGACGGCGGCCACGAGCTGCGTGGACGTGGCCCGGAAGTCGTCGATGCGCGGGTGGGAGAACACCGGCTGCGCGTTCTCCCCGCTCAGATCGGTGCGGAAGATGATGTCGTCGCCGTCGGGGTCACGCCGCAGCAGGAAGATCGACGACGGCGGGGTCTCGAAGGACGTCGTGAGGTCCGCGGCGGGGCCGCCCCCGGCGCCGGTCACCCCGGCGACGGTGACCGTGTAGGTCGTGTCGTCGTCGAGGGGCACGGTGAAACGCACGCCCACCCCGCGGCCGGCGGCATCGACCGTGAAAGGCACGGAGGGCTCGACGGTGACCTGCTCGGGGTCGATGGCGGAGAGGGGCTGGTTCGCGGTGAGGATGACGCGGCTTCCGGACGATTCGATGGCCTGCGCGGCGTCGACCTGCACGTCGGTGACCCGCGGGCCCTGGAGGAGGCTCACGATTCCGAGCCCCGTGCCGACGAGTACGAGCACTCCGACGACGGCGCCGATCGTGACGAGGAACCGGCGGCGGGACCACGGGGCGCTCCGCGGCGCCTCATCGTCGGCGGGGAGGTCGGTCGTGGGCGTCCAGCCCGGCTCCGCCGCGTCGTCCGGGGCACCGTCTGCTCGGGAGGTGGACGTCGGGCCCGCGGGGGTGAACACCGGTTCGGGTGCCTGCGGGATCGCGGGGATGCCAGCGGCCGACTCCTCTGCCGCCTGCTCCGCGGCTTCGCGCTCCGCGGCACGCTCCGCCGCAGCACGCTCCGCGGCTTCCCGGTCGACGGCTGCCTGCTCGGCCGCGACCTCCGCCGCCATGCGCTCCACGGCCGCACGCTCCTCGGCGACCTGCTCCGCCTCGGCCTGCTCGACGGCGGCGCGCTCGGCCGCGGTCTGCTCCTCCGCGGCGCGCTCCTCCGCTTCCCGGGCGGCGCGCAGCTCGGCGCGGGTCCGCGGGACGGCGGGCGGCTCCGGCCGCTCGTCGTCAGTACTCATACGGGTCCTTCGGCTCGTCGATCGCCACCACATCGGTCGGCTCGATGTGCAGGGAACCGTCGTCGTCGGCGCGGACCTTCCCCGTGATCTCGACCCATTGTCCGGTCTTGTAGGCGTCGGCGTCGACGCTCACCGGCAAGGCGGCGGTCTGGGCGTCGATGACGCAGTGCGTGATGACGAGACGGGTGAGGTTGACGCCGTCTCCCTCACCGGGCGTGACGAAGCCCTGCAGCGTGACGTCGGCCCCGTCGTAGGCCGCGGTGTTCGTCGCGGCGGCGAAGACGCTCGCCCAGTCGCCCACACCGAAGGTCGAGGTGTCCGCGACCCCGAGGGCGACGGTGTCGGCCCCGGCGAACAGCGCGGTCTCCTCGCCGGCGCGGGACATCGCGAGCTCCACCGAGAGCGAGGCGGGCGGGAGGACGAGCGCGGAGACGACGACCCCGGTCGCGACCACGCCGCCGGCCAGCGCACCGACGCCCGCGAGACGCCGGCGCGACAGCCCGGACGGGCGGTCGGCTTCGTCGTCCACGGACGCCGCCGGCTCGTCGGAGCGCGAGGCCGCGGGACCGTGGTCGTGTCCGTGGTCCTCCTCGGCCCCCAGCGGCAGCGCGCACGACCAGATCGCCCCGGCGAGCGTCACGACGGCGGCCGCGCACGCGAACCACACCGACTCCGGGCTGATGTAGAGGCTGAGACGGTCGGTCACCGCGAGGCCGAGGGTGACGACCGCGACGACGGATGCCAGGCCGATCCCCAGCCACCGGGTGGCGAGGGCGCGGGAGCGGGCGGAGAGCTCAGGCAAGGACGTTCACCCCGATCCCGATCGCGAAGGCCGATGCCAGCACGACAGCGGTGATGCCCACGAGCGTGCGGGTGGTGAAGGTCGTGCGCATCAGCGCGAGCATCTTGATGTCGACGAGCGGGCCGACCAGGAGGAACGCCACGAGCGCACCCGAGGAGAAGGTCGACGCGAACGACAGCGCGAAGAAGGCGTCGACGTTGGAGCAGATCGCCACGACGATCGCGAGCAGCATCATCGCGACGATCGACAGCACGGGGTTGGCGCCGATCGTGAGCAGGACGTCGCGCGGGATGAGCACCTGGACGGCCCCGGCGAGCGCGGAGCCGATCACGAGCGCCGGCATCACGGCCCGCAGCTCCACGAGGAACTGCGTGAGGCTGCGGCGCACCGGGGTTCCCGGTTCGTGCGTGACGCGCTCGCACGTATCGACGAAGCGCTGGGTGAGCAGCGACTCCGGCGAGGGGTGGCGGCTGTAGATCCAGCCGATCAGGTTCGCGATGAGGTAGCCGCCGACGAGGCGGGCGACGAGGATGCCGCCGTCCCACCCGAAGGCGGCGTGCGTCGTGAGGATCACGATCGGATTGACGATCGGCGCCGCGATGAGGAAGGTCAGCGCCTCCGCGGGGGCGAGGCCGCGCATCATGAGCCCGCGGGCGAACGGGACGTTGCCGCACTCGCAGACCGGGATGAGCATGCCGAGCAGGGAGAGCACCGCGCGACGGGCCCAGGCGCGGCGCGGGAGCCAGCGGTGGATGACGTCCGCCGGGAGCCAGACCTGCACGACGATCGACAGGAGCACGCCGAGCACCACGAACGGCAGCGCCTCGATGAGCACACTGAGGGCGAGCGTCAGGCCGTCCTGCGCTCGGGTGGGCAGCGAGGCCGGGAAGAGGGTGGGGAGGAAGGCGTCGATGAGGAACAGGGCCGCGATGATCACGACACCGATGCCGACGGCGATCCACGTCGAGCGCGGCGAGGGCGCTCGACGGTGCGTGTGGCCCGGACGGGTGGCCGTTCGTGCCGGGGCGGTCACGCTGTCGCAGCCCTCTCGGCGTCGCGCTTGTTGGCGCAGGGGGTGCAGAGCCCGAAGATGTCGACGACGTGGGCGGCCTCGGTGAAGCCGTGCAGGGCGGCGGTGCGATGCGCCCACTGCTCCACGTCCTTCGCCTCGATCTCGACCGTGAGGCCGCAGGATCGGCAGATGAGGTGGTGGTGGTGGCCCTGGGTGGTGCACGCCCGGTAGAGCGCCTCTCCTTCGGGGCTCTGCAGCGAGTCGGCGTCGCCGGCGGCCGCGAGCCCGGCGAGAGCGCGGTAGACGGTGGCGAGGCCGATCCCGGTGTTGTCGTCGCGGAGCGTCGCGTGCAGGCTCTGCGCGCTCACGAAACCGCGCGCGTCGGCGAGCGCTTCGCGCACACGTTCGCGCTGCCAGGTGTTCCGCTGAGCCATGCCATCGATTCTAGGCCGGGACGGTTGGCGAGGGCTGGGAGCGGCCTTCCCCGCTTCGAATCGCCCGATTGGCGGCATCTCCGGCCGAAATGGAGCCAGGTGCGCGACGTGAAGCAGGGTCAGACGCGGGTGACCCGGGAACGGACGCGCTGCACGATCCAGCACACGACGTAGATCGTGAAGGACAGGGTCGTGATGTAGGGGCTCACCGGGAGGGTTCCGGCGAGCGCGAGGAGGATCCCGCCGACGGCCGACACGAACCCGGACACAGCCGCCAGCACCGGCACCGCGACAGGGCCCGCCGTGATTCGCATGGCGGCGGCCGCCGGTGTCACCAGCAGCGCCATCACCAGCAGCGCGCCGATGATGTGCACGCTCACCGCGACGATGAGCCCCAGCAGCACCATGAACAGCAGGCTCACGGTGCGGGTGGGCACCCCGCGGGCGGCCGCCGACTCCGGGTCGAGCGAGTCGAAACGCAGCGGATTCCACATCACGAGCAGGCCGAGCAGCACCACGAGGCTGATGCCGATGAGCCAGCCGAGGTCGGGGCTCGAGACCGACACGATCTGCCCCGTCAGGAGGCTGAACCGGTTGGCGCTCCGGCCGTCGTACAGCGACAGGAACAGGATGCCGAGACCGAGCCCGAACGGCATGAGCACGCCCACGATCGAGTTGCGGTCCCTGGCCTTGGCGCCGAGGACCCCGATGAGGATCGCCGCCACGAGGGCTCCGCCGAGGGAGCCGAGCACGACGCTGCCGCCGAACAGCAGCGCCGCCGCCGCTCCCGCGAAGGAGAGCTCGCTCACCCCGTGCACCGCGAAGGCGAGATCGCGCTGCATGACGAAGACCCCGATGAGGCCGCCGACGAGGCCGAGCACGGCACCCGCGATGATCGAGTTCGAGAGCAGGGCGACGAGCTCGCCGTAGTCCTGGAAGGAGAAGATGTCGTCCCAGCCGACCATCGGGACGAGGGCGGACGCGGCGGTCATGCGGCGCCCCCGTGCTCGTGGTCGTGGTGCGGCTCCGCATCGGGGACGCCGACCACGACGAGGCGGTCGCCGGCCCGGAGCACGAACACCGGGGTGCCGTAGAGATCCGTCAGCACGCGGGTCTGCAGCACCTCCTCCGGGGTCCCGAGGAGGAACCGGCCCCCGGCGATGTAGAGGATGCGGTCGACGCGGTTCAGGATCGGGTTGACGTCGTGCGTGACGAAGAGCACCGCGGCCCCGCGCTCCCGACGCTGGCGGTCGATGATGTCGGTGACGGCGACCTGGTTGGCGAGGTCGAGGTTCGACAGCGGCTCGTCGCAGAGCAGCAGCGCGGGCTCGTCGGCCAGCGCCTGTCCGACCCGGAGGCGCTGCTGCTCCCCGCCGGAGAGCAGGCCCACGCGGCGGTCCGCGTAGGAGGTCGCCCCGACCGCGGCCAGCAGCGCGTCGACCTTCGCCCGGTCGCCGCGGTGCGGGACCGGAAAGCCGAAGCGGCTGCCCTGCACGCCGAGGGCGACGAGGTCACGGGCCCGCATGCTCGTGTCGGGCGCGAGCGCACGCTGCTGCGGGATGTACCCGATGCGGGCGTTGCCGCGGTGCACGGGCTCGCCGGCCACGCGGATGCTGCCGCGGGACAGGGGCTGGAGTCCCAGGATGCTGCGCAGGAGCGTCGTCTTCCCGGAGCCCGACGGACCGAGCACCGCGATGAACTCGCCGGGCTGCACCGTGAGGTCGAGTCCTGACCAGAGCTCGCGGTCGCCCCGCTGCAGGGCGCCGTCGGCGATCTCGAGGACCGGACCGGTCTCCCTCGCGGGTCGCTGAGCCTGTGAACGGGCTCCGCTCACGACTGGACGGCGGCGGCGAGGCTCTGGATCGCGTCACTCATCCACTCAGAGTACGACGATCCGTCCTCGAGCAGCTCCGTGAACGCGACCACGGGCACCCCGGCGTCCTCCGCGGCCTTCTCCACGCGCTCCGTCTCCGCGCCGCCGGTCTGGGCGTTGGTGAGCACGGCGGTCACATCGCCGGACCCGACGACCTGCAGCGCCTCGAGCAGCACGGCGGGCGCGACATCGCTGCCCTCCTCCACCGACTCCGCGAAGCCCTCGGGGGTGACGTCGGTGAGCCCGGCGGCCGTGGCCAGGTATCCGGGCAACGGCTCGGTCATGAACACCGTCGCACCGGCGGCGTCCGCCTTGATCGCCTCGAGGTCGCCCTCGAAGCCCTCCAGCTCCGCGACGAGCTCGTCCGCGTTCGTGCGGAACGTGTCGGCGCCGTCGGGGTCGATCTCGGTGAGCTCGTCGGCGATCGCCTCGACGACGTGGATCATCGTGTGCGGGTCGAACCAGACGTGCTCGTTGAAGCCCTCGATGTGGTCGTGGCCGGCGTGCTCGTCCTCGCCCTCGGCGTGCTCGTGATCGTGCGGCTCCTCGGTCGCGGCCTCGTGGTCGGCGTGATCGTCGTGACCCTCGTTGCCCGGGTAGTCGTGCGAGAACTCCACCGCGGTGACGACGTGCGGGTCCTGCGCATCCTGCAGGAGGCTGTCGATGAACGCATCGTAGCCGCCGCCGTTCTCCACCACGAGGTCGGCCTTCTGCAGCGTGAGGCGGTCGCGAGCGCTCGCCTCGTAGGAGTGCGGGTCCTGGGTGACCGAGTCGATGATCGAGGTGACGTCGACCCGGTCTCCGCCGACCTGCGCGGCGATGTCGCCGTAGACGTTGGTGCTGGCGACGACCGTCACCGCGCCGTCGTCCTCCGCCGCGCCGGAGGTCGACGAGCATCCGGCCAGGGAGAGGGCGGCGACGGAGGCGAGCGTGAGGGCGAGGGCGGGCTTCTTCATGCATCCCACTCTAAACGCTAATGAGAACCATTATCAAACCGGCCCTCGCCCGTCGGTGCCGCCTCAGCTCGTGAGCGCCCCCGGGGCGACCCACACCGTGGCCTCGCCCGGCAGCTCGGACCCGTCCACGGCGACGGTCGACAGCACGGCGTCGTCGGCCGCAGCGCCCAGATCGAACGGCACGGTACCGAAGTTGGTCACGACCTCCCACCCGTTCGGGCGGCGGAACCGCAGCACGTCCTCCCGACCCGTGTCGACCCACTCGAGCGTCTCCCCGGTCTGCAGCAGTCGTCGCAGCCGCAGCGCCTCGCGGTACAGGTTGAGGGTCGAGCCGGGGTCGGCGTCCTCCACCTCCACCGCATGCTCCGCGAACCAGGCGGGCTGCGGCAGGTGCGCGCCGGCGGCGCCGAAGCCGTACGAGCTGCCGGACGCCGTCCATGGCAGAGGCACGCGGCAGCCGTCGCGGCCCAGGCCGTCGAAGTCCGCGCCGCGGAAGAACCCGGGGTCCTGACGCTGGTCGGGCGCGATCTCCGCGACCTCGTGCAGGCCCAGCTCCTCGCCCTGATAGAGGTAGGCGCTGCCGGGCAGGCCGAGCAGCAGCAGCGTCGCGGCGTGCGCCCGGCGCAGGCCGCCCTCGCGGTCGAGGCCCTCCTCCGGGCCGCCGGCGCGCACCCACTCGGTGCCCTGCTTGACCGCGCGGCCGCGCAGCGGCGGCAGGCCGTAACGGGTGGCGTGCCGCGTCACGTCGTGGTTCGAGAGCACCCAGGTGGTCGACGAGCCTGCGGCCTGCGCCTGAGCGAGGTTGTCGGCGATGATGCGCTGGAAGTCGGCGGCGTCGAAGTCGGCGACGAGCAGGTCGAAGTTGAACGCCTGCCCGAGCCCCTCCGCGGAGGCGTACTTCGCGCGGCGCTCCGGGGTCTCCACCCACGCCTCGGCGACCGCGGTGCGCGGCGGGTCGTACTCGTTGAAGACCGCCCGCCACTGGGCGTAGATCTCGTGCACGTCGTCGCGGTCGATCATCGGATGCGTGCCGGAGGTGCGGTCCATCGCGTCGAGCTCCGCGCGGGACGGCAGCGGCTCGGTGAGGTCCTTCGTCAGCATGTGGGCCACATCGATGCGGAAGCCGTCCACGCCGCGGTCCGACCAGAAGCGGAGCGTCGTGAGGAAGTCCTCGCGCACCTCCGGGTGGTCCCAGTTCAGGTCGGGCTGCTCGACCGCGAAGTTGTGCAGGTACCACTGACCGTCCGCGACGCGCTCCCAGGCGCTGCCGCCGAAGACCGAGACCCAGTCGGTGGGCGGCTCCGCACCGTCGGGGCCGGTGCCCTCCCGGAAGATGTAGCGCTCCCTGGCGGCCGAGCCGCGGCCGGCGGCGAGCGCCTCCTGGAACCAGGCGTGCTGGTCGGAGGTGTGGTTGGGGACGATGTCGACGACGACGCGGATGCCCCGCGCGTGCAGCGCCTCGACCATGGCGTCGAAGTCGTCGAGGGTGCCGAGGCGGGGGTCGACGTTCCGGTAGTCCGCCACGTCGTACCCGCCGTCGGCGAGCTCCGACGGGTAGAACGGGCTCAGCCACACCGCGTCGATGCCGAGCTCGGCGAGGTAGTCGGCGCGCGACACGATCCCGGGGATGTCACCCAGGCCGTCGCCGTCGGCGTCCGCGAAGCTCCGCGGATAGATCTGGTACACGGCGGCCTGACGCCACCAGGTCGCGGTCTTGTCGTCTTCGCGGGTCGCGGTGAGCAGCGAATCGGTCATGAGGAAGAGGCTCTCCTTGTTTCTTGCGGGGGTCGGGTCAGCCCTTGACGGCACCCTGCGTGACGCCCTCCATCACCCAGCGCTGAGTGAAGAGATAGGCGACGATCGCGGGAGCCATGGCCATCAGGTACGAGGCGAAGGCGACGTTGTAGTTGTTGCTGAACTGGTTCTGGAAGAGGTTCTGCCGCACCGGGAGCGTCTGCAGCGCCGGGTCGGAGATGATCAAGGACGGCATCATGAAGTCGTTCCAGGCGTAGAGGAAGGCGAAGATGCCGACCGTGGCGCTCATCGGCGCGAGCAGCGGGAAGATGAGCCGCCAGAACGTCTGCCAGGTCGTGGCGCCGTCGATCCGCGCGCTCTCCTCCAGTTCGATCGGGATCGAGCGCAGGAACGCCGTGAACAGCAGCACGCTGAAGCTGAGCTGGAACATCGTGGCGAGGATGATCACGCCGAACGGGTTGTCGAGGCCGACGCGTCCGGTGAGCTGGATCTGCGGAAGGGCCACGACGGGGAACGGAATGAACATCGCCGCGAGCAGGTAGAAGAACGAGTAGCGGAACAGCCGTCGGTCCCAGTTGCGCACGATCGCGTATGACGCGAAGGCCGCGAGCACGATCGTCGCGATGACCGTGCCGGCCGTGACGAGCAGCGAGATCGCGGCGCCCACCGGGAACTTCGTGAGCGTCCACGCCTGCACGAAGCCGTCGACGCTGAACGGCGCCGGCAGCGAGAACGCGTTGCCGTCGACGGCCTGGCCGGTGGTCTTGAACGCCATCGAGATCGTCACGTACAGCGGGATGAGGATCGTCGCCGTGCACAGGATCAGGATGATGGTGCCCGACCAGTTGACGCGCTCCATCTTCTGCCGCTTCCGGCGTCCGTCCGCGGGGATGGTGGTGAGGGTCTCCGTCGACATCAGAACGTGTTCCTTCCGCGGGTCAGCGAGAGCTGGAGGACGGAGATGAGCACGGCCACGATGAAGAAGATCGTGGCGTTGGCCATCTGGTAGGCGTAGTCGCCGCCGTTGAAGCCCGCGATGATCGTCATCGCGACGCTGCGGGTGGCGGTGCCCGGGCCGCCGTTGGTGAGGCCGACGATGATGTCGTAGGCGTTGAGGAAGCCCTTGAAGCCGAGGATCACGTTGATGACGACGTATCCGGCGACGAGGGGGATCGTGATGCGGGTCAGCTGCTGCGTGCGGCTGGCGCCGTCGATGCTCGCCGCCTCGTACACCTCGCCCGGCACCGACAGGAGTCCGGCGATGTAGATGAGGAGGGTACCGGGGACCGCCTGCCAGGCGGTGACGATCACGATCGCGACCCAGGCGAGATCGGGGTTGGCGAGCAGGCTCGTCTCCAGCCACGGGATGCCGGTGGCCGCGCCCGCCGCGGGGATCGAGTTCGAGAACAGGAAGTTGAAGACGTAGGCGATGATGATGCCCGAGATCACCATCGGGATCACGAAGATCGTCCGCAGCCCCGTCTTGAACCGGATGCGGGAGGTGAGGCCGACCGCCAGCAGGAACGCGATGACGTTGACGACGATCACGGTCGCGATCGAGAACCCGAAGGTGAAGAGGTAGCTCTGCAGGATCGCCGGGTCGCTGAACAGCGCGATGTAGTTCGTCAGCCCGTTGAAGCTCCACTCGCCGATGCCGATGGAGTCGGTGAAGCTGAAGAAGATGCCGATGACACCGGGGACGGTGATCGCGAGCGTGAAGATCACGAGGGTCGGCAGGAGGAACAGGTAGTAGATCGGCTCGACGCGGCGGGTGTGGCGGCGGATCTTCCGCGGCCCGCCGGTGAGGATGGCGGTGGTGCTCGTCCCGGCGTCGGCGCCGGTGGTCGTGGTGGTGCTCATGGCGCGGACTCCTCTGTCTCGCCCGATGCGGAATCCTCGGAGCTCGGGATGGGGGCGCGGAAGGCGATGCGGGCCCAGTCGGCGTCCATGGTCGGGAGGATGGACGACGGGGCGGCGCCGAGGACCATGGCCTGCGCGTAGTTGAAGATCGGCAGGGTCTTCGGGACGAGCACCGAGGGGCCCTGGTAGATGCGGCCCTCGTCGTAGTACGGGATCATGCCCTCGATGCGCGGGTCGTCCGGCGGCGCCGCGTCGGTCGTCGGGGTGAACCCCAGCTGCGAGGCGTTGTACTCCTCGATGTTCTCGGGGAGGTAGAGGTACTCCAGGAAGTCGCGCGCGGCCTCCTGGTGCCGGGACTCCTCGGGGATCATGACCGCGAGGTCCATGTTCACGCGGACCGCGAGGTCGTCCGGGTCGTCGGTCATGGGCAGCGGGAAGGTGCCGAGGTCGAGGTCGGGGTCGGTCTTGGCGATCTCGCTGAACGCCCACGGCCCCTGCAGGTACATCGCGGCCTCGCCCTTCGCGAAGGCGAGGTTCCCGTCTCCGTACGCCCGGCTCGCGGCGTCCTCGTTCGTGTATTCGTCCGCGAGCACCATCATCCTGTCCATCGGCTCCGCGAAGTCCTTCTCGAAGGAGACCTCCGAGTCCGGCCCGACATCGGTGCCCTCGGCGGCGAGCGCGTCGAAGAACGCCAGCACGTCGAGCGAGCCGCCGACGGCGTAGTCGTACCACCCCTGTCCGACCGTCCAGTCGTCCTTGAAGGTGGCGTAGAACGGATCGATCCCGGCCTCACGGAGGCTGTCGCTGACGGCGAGGAGCTCGTCCCAGGTCTGCGGCACCTCCAGGCCCTGCTCCGCGAAGATCTGCTTGTTGTAGATGACCGAGGCGGCCATGACCGAGTAGGGCAGGGCGCTGGTGCGGCCCGCGCAGGAGCCGTACTGGTCCATGAGCGGCTGCAGGTCCTCGCGGATCCCGGCGGCGGCCTCGGTGTCGGAGAGATCGGTGAGCGCGCAGCGCTGCACGAACCGGGCGACCTCGTAGTTGTAGTTGGCGAGCATGATGTCGGGCGGATTGCCCCGGACGAAGCTCGCGGAGACGACGTCGACGCCGGACGTGTCGATCTCCACCCGCACGTCGTCCTGCGACGCGTTGTACTCCGCGACGAGCTCCGTCATGAACGGGATGGCCTCGCGCTTGCTGAACGTGAATCGGATGGTCTCCGCTCCCCCGCCGGCGGCGCAGCTCGTGAGCGCCGTGCCGGTCAGCACGAGACCGAGCGCTCCGGCGGCCCAGCGCACCGCCCGTGATCGTGTGGCAGACACCGTCGTCCTTTCGTAGATCCGCGGAGTAAATCTAGTGAGCGAATTTAGTCCGTCTAGAGGTACTGTCTCATCTGGGCGACAGAAAGGTCAAGGGGAGTGGCAGAGGTCTCGACAGGACTCGGCACCGGCCGCGCGAGTGTGAGCGCGGTGCTCGACTTCGCCTGGACGGCCGGCGAGTTCACCGCCACCGAGGCGATGGCCGGCACCTCGCTCACCCGCTCCACAGCCATCGACGCCATCGACACGCTCGTCACCGCCGAGGTGCTGCGCGAGCTTCCGAACGCTCGCGCCATCGGCGACTACCGCTCCGGACGCCCCGCGCGCCGCTTCGCCCTCGCGGCGGATCTCGGTGTGGTGATGGGCATCGACGCCGGGGACACCCACCTCGCGGTCACCGTCGCGGATCTGCTCGACCGCACGCTCGTGCATCATCGCGTGGAGGTCGACCCCGCGCAGAGCGTCGACGACCGCCGGGCGACGATCCTGCGGCATCTCGCCGCCGCGCGCGACGAGGCCGGGGTGCCCCCGGAGCGCGTGCTCGCGGTGTGCGCCGGCGTCGCCGCCCCCGTGAACCGCGACGGCATCTCACCCCCGCACCCCGACGGCTTCTGGGAGCGCACGAACCCCGGCCTCGCGGAGGCTCTGCGCGACTGGGCCCCGGTGGTCGAGGTCAAGAACGACGCCCAGCTGGCCGCGATCGCCGAGGGGACGCTCGGGGTCGCCGTCGGCTGCCGCGACTATGTGGCCCTGCTCGCCAGCGAGCGCTTCGGCGGCGGCGTCGTCGTCGACGGGCATGTGCTGCACGGCGCCCACGGCGGCGTCGGCGAGGGCGTGGTGTTCGACCACATCATCGGCGTCGGCTCGGCGGTCGGGTTGCGGTACGCGCTGGAGGAGCAGGCCCGGGCCGCCGTCGCGGAGGGCGAGGCCCCCGCCGATGGAGCCCTCGGCCGGCTCGTGGCGGACGGGCCGGTCGACCCCCGACTGGTGCTGACGCTCGCCGCCTCCGGAGACCCCGACGCCCTCCACGTCGCCGAGCGCGTGGGCGCGACCCTCGCCCGCGTCGTCGGCGTGCTCGGCAGCATGTACGACCCCGCGCGCGTGATCATCTGCGGCGCCGTGGCGGAGAGCATCGAACCCGTGCTGGCCGCCGCCCGCCGCATCCTCCCCGACGAGCTGCACCTGCCCGCGCCGGAGATCCTCGCCTCGACGCTCGGCGCGGAGGTCGTGTCGGCCGGCGCGATCGCGACCGCCCGGAAGGCCGCCAGGGAACGGGCCGTCCCCCGCCTCGCGGAACAGCGTCTCACCGCCTGACCCTCTCCCTCCCCCCGCCAGAACAGGCAAGCACGGGGGTTCAGGATCTCCCACCCCTGGCAGCCTGTTTCCGCGCGAACGCCTGTCCCGCCAGCCTGTCGCGAGAACAGGCCCCCGCGCGGACTCAGGCGAACGCGGGAGTTCAGGCTCTCCCACCCCTAGCAGCCTGTTCCCGCGCGAACGCCTGTGTCGCGCGTCGCACGGACGGGGTGGTCGCGGTCAGGACAGTGTCGGCGGAATACCGAAGAGGCTGTGGAAGGCGGCCGTGCCGGCGGGAGAGATCGTCACGGCGCGCGAGGTCTGCTGAGCGTGGATCCAACCCCTGTCGCGCGCGGCGCGGAGGAGGACGGCTCCGAGGTGACCCGAGAGATGCGAGCGCCGTTCGGTCCAGTCGAGGCAGCTCCGCACAAGAGGACGACGAGACGACGGCACCAACGCGTCCGGCCCCGCGATGCTCTCGAACAGGTCGCGCCCCGTCGCGGTCACCGCGAGGTCCGGCGTGAGGTGCCCCCGCTCGACGAGCGCGTCGAAGAGGGCGACCCCCAGGCGACCGGCGAGGTGGTCGTAGCAGGTGCGGGCCAGGGCCATGCCGTCTCGCGCCGTCGCCGAACGAAGGCTCGAGACGGGAGCCGCCTTCCCGGCGTATGCCGTCGCGGCCTCGATGATGTGCGCGGCGTCAGAAGACGCGAGGGTGACGTAGGAGTGCCGCCCCTGTCGGCGGAGTGCGACGAGCCGGACGTCGAGGAGCGTCGTCAGGTGCTCCGACGCCGTCGACCTCGACACCCCGGCGGCACGCGCGAGCTCGCCGGACGTCCATGCCCGGCCGTCGAGGAGCGCCAGACACATCTGCACCCGCGTCGGGCTGCTGAGCGCGTGTCCCAGCTGGGACACGGAAGAGGGGTCGACGATCACGCCACGACGGGGTCGTCGAGGAGCGGCGCGCGGAAGTTGGAGCCGACCCGAGGCCCCTGGGCGAAGTAGTGGCGGAAGGCGTAGGAGAGAGGGTCCCACTTGTCCGTGTCGATGCGGTCCGGTCCGTGCGCCTTCAGGATGTCCTCGTGCACGTGGACCTGCAGGGCCTCGGCTTCGACCGCCAGCGCGTCGCCGCCGTCGATCGGGATGATCTGCGCCACGCGCGCTTCGATCTGCACCGGGCATTCCGCGATCCGGAGCGGGATCACCGCGTCCGACGGGACAGGGGTGAAGCCCCCGAGACTCCATTTGTCCGGTTCATGCCGGTACGCGGGAACCTTCTCGGCGGGAACCGGCGAGCGGCCGGTGGTCGGCGCGATCGCCTCCACGGCGTGCACGAGGTCGGCGGAGGGGAGGTTGATGACGAGGTCCCTGACCCGTTCGATATTCGCGGCCGCCTGTCCTTCGGCACCGAGCCCAAGCATGTACCGCGTCCCCAGCGCCCATGCGGACGAGATCGGGCTGATGTTCGAAGACCCGTCCGGGTTGACCGTGGTGATCAGCGCGACGGGAGTCCCGAAGTACAACACCGGCAGGTCGACGCTCCGCGTGGTTCTCATCCATCCATTCTCGCCACCCGATCGTTCGGGCCACGCCGAAGTGTGGACTCCCTCAGTTATGGGTCGTTGCTCATCCTGATCCGGATCCGTGATATCTGGTCCAGGCAAACACTGGAGTCGCTGAAGAGCGTGTCTGACCAAGATCGTCAAACTATCTGATCCGGTGTAGCGCCCCCCGGAAACACTGGGCCTGGGGCCCATGGAACAACTCAGCGGGGCTGAGAAGTCTTCTCCACGGTACGAGCGATTCTCGGCGCGGCGAGGCTCAGTTGACCTGCGGATCTGTGAGCCGTCTCCATCGCGCGGATATTCTCATTCCCTGGGGCCACCGAAGATATCGCACCCTGCTTATGGGGGCAGCCACGCCGCGCACCGTGCCGGGCGACGGAGCCGGCGCGCCCAAGTTCTGTTCCACAGCGGGGAGCAACTCGCCCTGATGCGTGCACCCGGATGCGATGTCACAACAGGCGTCACGGTTAGGAGCGGATGTAGGTGCCGCAGGGTATGGCGTGGAGTGTCCACCTGTTAACTGGCTCCGGCCGTCGTTGACATCACGGCTCAGCGTCCCGACCACAGACGCGTAGCGGAGGTAAGAATGGCTTCTGCGATCCTCGAAGCTCCGGCTCGGATCACACTGAACGACTTCATGACCGGGTTGCTGGCGGGTCTCGCCGCACACCGGGTGACAGTCGTGTCCATTCGCGAGTCCGAGTTCTATGCAGCTGTGGTGAAGACTTTCGAGGAGCTGGAGCGCACTGTTGCCGGAACCGACGTGCGGTTGAGGTTTTGGCTGACGCAGGACGACACTCACGGCGACGCCGATGAGCAGCGTGCGGGCGCACTCCGCGAGGATGCACAACATGCGCTACGTGCCAGACCCGTCGCTGTCGTAGCATCTGTGGGCTTTGAGGAGGGAGTCTCCACCTTGCGCGAGCGGATGCGCGCGCTGGGATTCAAGAACGCCATCGTCGACGTGATGCTCGACGCAGCGACACTTCCGACTGTCGACTCGGTACTCGATGGCGCAGGCGTCGCCCCGAGCCTGAAAGACGAGTTCCTCGAGGAATGCCGACGAATCGGTGACGCAGTTCTCAACGACGGCGAGGAACGTCACGATGACGCATGGAGAGCCGACAAGGCGCTTGGTTACGGCAACCACAAGACCCTCGTCGTCAGTTCCTACAACACTCCAACTATCTGCCTCACGGCACTGTGGGCAAAGGGAACGGTCGACGGAATAGAGTGGCGTCCGCTACTCCCACGCCGCAAGAAGAAGTAGCCAGCGTCTGTGAGCCACAGACACGATCTCAGGCTCGACTCCTGGCTCGTTTGCGCGATGAGCTTGCGGAGCATCGCGGCGGTGTCACCGTCGGATGCCTATTCAGTTACGTCGTCAAGCAGCGTCATGCGCTCCTGATGACATGCGTCCACGACACCGAAGCGGGTCGGAATTCAGGAGGAGCTCTCAGCAGCTCAGCAAAAGTGATAAACACGGCTCAGGCCCCTCCTCCACTACTCCCCGGACAACTCAACCCGGCAGCGGCGTCGCGGAGGCCGCGCTGAACTTCGGGCCGGCGGTAGAGCTGAACGCGCCGTCAACACCGCCGGCGACCAACACTGCCGGCAACGCCACGGAACGGCCTATTCGCCGTGGAGCCCGACCTCCGGCGGCGAATGCCCCGATGAAACGAAGCTCCCACGATTCCCTCCAGCCGGAGTTCTCCCCTGCTGGAGGTCTCCTCAGCGTCTTTGTCCCGCAGACGGACGCCCGGAGGTGGTGATGCGCGCGCTCTCGACGGCGCCGATGATCTCAGGGGTGGCTGTGCGCTGCATTAGTAGTTGCGTCTCGCTCGCTGTCATCTGAGCCACCTCTGCCGCGTCCGCGCGGTACTCCCGGACGGCGTCAATCATGTGACGGGCGGTGGACAGGGCGTCCGCGTGGCTTACTCGGTAGAAGCTGTGGCGCCGTACGAGCGCTTCGAGGCTGAACTCGCGGCTCCCGTCGCCGATGTCGGTGAGTCCTCCCGGTGTTGCATCCAGGTCGGGCGAGAGGTCGAACGCCGGCGTGAGCTCAGCGTGGACCCCATCCCAGAACACGGCGACGTTGCGCAGGTGGTCATCGTCGATTCTCATCGCCATGCGGAACGCCAACCGTCGGAAAAGTTCGGGGCCCACCTCCGCAGGCCTTACGCTGAGGCGGCTCAGCCGCTCGACGAGATGCGGGTATGACCCGCCGTCCGTGCCCGTGTACTCGGTGATTGTGTTACCGGAGAGGACCATCCGCCGCTCGTCACCGATGCGGTCGAAGCGTTCGATGAGAAGGGTCAGCCCGCGGCCTCCGACGTCCACCAGTCGCGCGTCAGGCACGTTGAGTCCCACCTTGGCGGCTATGTAGATGGCGGCGCGTTCAGCCTTGATGAGCGGGCTGACCCGGTCGTAGTTCGTGGTGAACTTCGCAAGCCACGACCGGCCGTCCAAACGAACGAACGCCTTGGGTTGCGATCCTCCCGCTGCGGTGAGCGTGTTCCGGACTGCGGCGTCGAGGTCCGGTCCGGCGGGTGCGTCATCGTCGATGGCGACTGCGGTCTCGGCGATGGTCTTGAGCCGTCCGCCGCCGCTTCGGGGGACGTAGTCTGTCGCGCTTGCCTGAAAGTCGAGCGCCCCGACACGGTCGGAGCCGGACTCGAGCATGTAGCGCAGGTCGGGAAGAATGTCTTCGAGGTCGACCCCGAGCTGCCGATTGATGACCTGCCGCCCCCAGTTGTCGGGCATCGCGTCACGGATGGTGAACGGCATATTGAGCACGGGCACCGGCGGGTAAGCGACGCCGCGCTCGACGGGCAGGTCGGGCCCGAGAGCTACTCCTCCGCGTTCGACGTACGACCGGGCGTACTGAAAAGACATGCCTTTCGTGGTGGTGGCGGGAAACATCACCCCGGCGACAACGGGTTCGGCGCTCCCCTGGGGGAACATCCAGACGTAGGCCCGACCATTAGAAGTCATCGTCGATTGCCTGTTCTCGTCGGTTGCGGACGTTGGAGGGGATGAGTGTGAGGGCTTGCTCACCCTGCTGGCGGGTGCGAGCGAGGGTCCTTGGGTCGGTGATATCGAAGAGGGGCACCCCGGCCGCCACGGCCGCGTTGAGGACATGCCCGAGCGAGACGGCGGCATCGCCACGCTCGATGAGCGTCATGGTCCGCGGAGACACGTCGATGAGCTCCGCAAGCTGAGCCGCAGTCATGCGGCGAGCGTGACGACCGAGTCGGATCTGTTGCCCGAGGATGCGGGCAGCGTCAGCCGCCTGTACGGACATCACGATCTTCTTCCTGCTCATACTCATTACTTTCGCATTAAACCAGCTTTAGAGTCAATCTAAAGACATCGGCGGGTTTGGGAAAGCTCTTCCTGTTCTACAGCGAGGGACGAGTGTGGGTGGCAGCACACTGGTGCGGACGAACTGGGCCAGGCTTAGTTTCATCGTCTGCTCGTCCGCCATGGCCACATCCTGGCAGACCCGCGATCTGACATCATCGGTCCATGGGGATCTGGTTGCCTACGACTGAGGCCGAGATTGAGGCCGTCCTATTCTCCGGCACCGCGCCCGAAGGACACTTCTTGGACTTCAAACGGGAGCTCGGTTCAACGCCCGGATCACGCAAGGAGACCGCGCAGGACATTGCCTCTTTCGCTCTCGACGGCGGAGTACTCATCGTCGGCGTCGACGAGCCGGACGCCGGTTCATACAAGCTTTCGCCTCAACCACTCGCCGACCTTTCCGAGCGCGCCGAGCAGATCGCGGCGAACCGTCCCGACCCCGGACTGTATGTGCGCACCACCGTCATCCCGTCTCGCGACAATGCTGGCGTCGGATATCTCGTCGTCGAGGTTCCCCCAAGCCCCGCGGCACCTCACATGGTCGACGGTCGATACTGGGGGCGATCAGAGAGGACGAAGCGGCAACTCAACGATGCCGAGGTCGCGCGCCTTCACGCGGCGAGAACCATCAGCGACCAGAAGGTGGTCGACGCCCTCAACGAGGAACTGCTTCGGGAACCTCAACCGGTTCCGGCGAGCCGCATGTTCTTCGTCGCTGAACCGCTGGTTGCACCCGAGGGCCTAGCCCGCGCGTTCGTCCGAGGTGCGCCATCGCTGGTACGCGAGCTCGTGCATGGCCAGGAGCATCGAGTACCAAGTTCAGTGCGCGAGCATTCCCCCACCACGTGGGATCTGAGCGCCTCGGTACGACGGGCAAAGGGCATTGCACTCACGAGTCTTGCCGACGGCAGGAAAAGTCCGCCGGAGGATTTCCTTGCGGAGACGGCCACCGATATTGAGGTTCAGACGTCTGGCGCTATCCGCGGCCTCATGTCGCGACTCACCTACCGCGAAGAGCATCCCCGAGTTCCGGAGGGGACGAGGCGCGTCATCGAGTCTCTCCCTATTGCATGGTCCCACCGCCTGGTGGTCTGGGCCGGGGCGCTTGGCAAGGAACTCGACTACCGCGGCCCCTGGGGCTTTGGCGTTCACCTCTACGGGCTCGAGGGCGTAAGTGCGGGACCGCAGGACGAAAGGGGCAGATCGATATTGACGTCTCGCTCGTTGCCCGTGTATGAAGCCGCCAGCTTCCAATCGACCACGACGGCGGGTTTCCGAGAGGTGCACGACGCCCCCCACGCCATCGTCGACCGCCTCGTCGGCGATTTCATCCACTCACTCGGCGTCTCCAACCGCTACCCCGACTGCTTCCCTCATCAGTAGTCGAATAGGATCCACACGAGAGGCCCATCGAGCCGTGCCCGCCATCACACAGGAGTGTTCCGAGGAGCAGTGCGCCGCCCCTGCGGTGTACCGGACGAGGGTGAAGCCGGCCTACTGTCTCCCTCACGTTGAGGAGCGCTTCCGCCGAGGTGGGCTCGAGCTCCTGGACGAGTTCGACAAGCCCACTTCATGGCAGCTCACGCGGTGCATGAAATGCGGCCTTGAAGCGCACTACCGCCTCGAATACGTCATGGACAACAACGCCCACGGCCTCAAGACGTGCCGCGCGTGTTTCTGGACATCGTGGGCCGTCGACAGTCGACAGATGATGGGTAGCTTCGGCGACTACTCACCGGTCGCCGAGGACACCGCCCGCGCACACGCAGAAAGCAATGGCTTCAACTACATCAGACCTCTGACGGAGCCATCCCTCAGCGGCGACCCTCACTACGTGCGTTGCCGAAGCTGCGGCCGACTTTCCGCACAGCGGCTAGGCGACATCGGGTTCGGGTGCTCATGCCTGAACAGCTCCAGGCGCAGCGCCGCTGCGCGCCCGGCCTCGCGCGTGAAGCAGCTGTTCAAGGACTCCGGGTCCCCCGCAGTCTCGTGGTGGAACCATGACGCGAACTCCGAGAAGCTCTGGGGGACTGCGACGTCGCGGTCGCGGAGCGGTGCGCAATGGACATGCCCGGCGTGCGACCACGAATTCACCGGCACCATTCTTGATATGGCAAGGCACCCGGTATGTCCGCAGTGCGCGGAGATGGCGGCCTTCGTGCGGACGGTCGAACGGTCAGTCCTCGCAACGAAGACCGTCTTCGATGTGCCCGACCTGCTCGCCGCATGGGCTGACGACGCAGACCCGCGCAGCGTGGCAGCCGCTGGCGACTGGACGGCAAGGCAGTTCATCTGCAAGGACGGGCATCGCGCCCGCATGTCTCCCGAGAGCTACCTTGATGGCGGGTGCCCATCCTGCCGCGGTAACGCGACCCGTGCCGCCCGCATGCAAGAGGGCCTAACTCTAGATTCCGAACTCGCCAGCCAGTGGCACCCCGATCTCAACACCGTGGACATCGCCAAGGTCGGAGACAACTCCAAGCGGCGGGTGTGGTGGCGCGACCCGGAGTGTGGGCACGAATGGGAGGCGCAACCACGGGAGCGTCACAAGCGGCCGCGATGGCGATGCCCCACCTGCCAGACACGGTTGGGGTCGCTCGCCTGGTTCTACCCGGAACTGGCGGCCGAATGGTCACCGGCGAACCCGACGTCCGCATGGCACGTATTGCCAACGGGAAAGACAACCTTCCTCCCGGCCTGGATCTGTCCGACAGACGCGACACACATCTGGCAGGCGACGGTCGCCTCCCGCGTCTCGGGCGCCACGTGTCCGGAGTGTCGCGTGAGCGGGAAAAGCGCGGTCGAACTCGCCTACCGCGATGCGGCCATTGCAGTCTTCGGAGCCGCTTCTTCGGGAGAAACCATCCGCGACGAACGCTTCAAGCGGCGTCTGACTTGGACCATCGACATTGGGATCGAAGTCAATAACCAGCCGGTCGCCATCGAGTACGACGGAAGCTACTGGCATCGGGACAAGGTCGCACTCGACACCGACAAGACCCGCGATCTGCTGGCCGCCGGGTACCGCGTCGTCAGGCTCAGGGAGGACCCGTTGCCACCTCTGAGCATCGACGATGACGGCTACCTCGAGCTCACGGCGTTCGCTACTAGCCCGGATACGAGTACAGCCATGACGGAGATTGCAAGGTGGCTCACCCGCTAGACCATGCTCGAGCTCGCACCTCCAGCTGTACCTATGAGACCGACCAGCCAAAAGACTGCACCGCGTGGTCATCAGCCCGGTTCGCCGCGGCATCAGAGGCTAGCGCGACCGAGCCTGGTCCACGGCTTCCGTGATTCCTTTCGGCGAGTGCGCTGGTCATCTTCGATGTGGCGGCGCGAGTCCCTCACCCGTGAACAGTGCCGTGCCTGGAGAGCGCTCTCGGGACATCGTCAGGCGAGATGTACGCCTGTTGGTCGAGACTGCCCCCATCTATCTGTGCGTAGATGTTCTGACGATGGTGGTCACGGTGGCCCGAAAGCCAGGGTTTCCGACACACGAGCGCCCCTCGGCCAGGAGCTCTCGAGGGCCCCTGTTGATCACCGCGCGACCATGTCAAGCTGGTCAAGCTGACGACGAGGGCGCTCGCGAAGCTTCTCGACCCAGTGGCCCCACTTCAGCAAAGGCGGTGACGACATGACCCTAAGCCGAGATGAACGCTTCATCGGCGCGTTAGAGGCACTGCATTCCGGACGCCTGGACGGCCTCCCGACCACACCCGCGGCTGTCCGCGACGCGTGGGACTATGTCGAGGGCCGTCGAACGCTCGACCAGATCATCGAAGACGTGATCATCCGACACACCCGTGTGCCGGAAGGTTTAGAAGAGCTCGAACGATGACGGGCAGACCCCCGAAGAAGGCAGCGCCCGACCCGCCTGCGAGCAGGTTCTCGGCGCATGGTGCCGTGGCCTGACGCGCGAGCGCATCACCTGGGCGCGCGGGAGCACTCGGCGCCATCAGGAACCCTGCCCCCGTGACCACGTGGCATATCTACACACTTCGCCGAAGCAGATGTTGCGCCACAGCAGCGGCCTTGCGAATCGCCGGGACGCTTTCCTTCCCGCTGCGAGCCGTCAGAAGGCTCTCGCCGGCCGCCGTTGTGCCGTTGGGAGAACCGCCAGAGCGGTCGGGTTGAGCGTCGGGATGACCGCGCCTGGGCGACATGCAACAGCGCCGCGACGACTCTCCTCCATCGCTTCACGCCGAGTAGCGCCTGAGCGCGTAGGTCGGGATCGCCCCCGCGATCCCGACCTACCAGCGGGCCCTGCGCACTCCGCGAAGTCGCATCTGGAGAACGAGCGGAGAGCACGTACAACGCCGCCCGACCTTCTGCCGCGTCAGGATCTGACATCGCTCACCACGCCGCGACGCAGGCGAGGCCTTTCAGCGGCAGAAGCCGCCGCATGGCCTCTTCGCCCTTTGGCCGTATGTCCGAGTCTGCGCCGACCGCTTTGAGCGAGCTCGAGCTCCTTTAAGAGTTCACCTCACGCGGCAACTCCAAGCTTTCGATGCGAACTCAGTGGCCAGCGCCGAGGTTGCCGCTGAGACGCTCGTGGAATGCTGCGGCTGTGTCGTTGAGTCCGAGGATCGTGACAGTCTTGCCGAGGCGTTCGTACTTGGTGACGACAGCGTCGAGCGCGGCGACGGTGGAGGCGTCCCAGACATGTGAGTGAGTCATGTCGACGACGACGTTCTCGGGGTCATCGGTGTAATCGAACTGGGTGGTGAGGTCATTGCTGCTAGCGAAGAACAGCTCGCCGTCGACGGAGTAGCGCGCCACCTGCTGGTTGTCATAAGCGCTCGTGGAGCGGGTGACGGTGACGAAGTGCGCGACGCGGCGGGCGAACATGACCATTGCGGCGATGACACCGAGGACGACACCGATGGCGAGGTTGTGCGTGACGACGGTGGCGATAACGGTGATGAGCATGACCGCGGTCTCGCTCTTGGGCATCCGCTTCAGGGTCGCAGGACGGATGCTGTGCCAGTCGAAGGTGGCGACGGAGACGAGGATCATCACGGCGACGAGGGCGGCCATAGGGATGATGGCGACGACGTCGCCGAGCGCGAGGACGAGGATGAGGAGGAACACGCCGGCGAGGAACGTGGAGATCCTCGTGCGAGCGCCGGATGCCTTGACGTTGATCATGGTCTGGCCGATCATCGCGCACCCACCCATCCCGCCGAACGCGCCGGAGAGGATGTTGGCCGCGCCCTGCCCCCAGGCCTCGCGCGTCTTGGGCGAGTGGGTGTCGGTGATGTCGTCGACGAGCTTGGCGGTCATGAGGGACTCGAGGAGCCCGACCACGGCCATCGCGAGCGCGTACGGGGCGATGATTCCCAGCGTCTCGAGGTTCAGTGGAACGTTCGGGATGAACAACTCCGGAAGGCTCTGCGGGAGCTCGCCCTGGTCGCCGACGTTCGGGACGCTCCAGCCGAAGACGACGACTGCGGCGGTGAGGAGCACGATGGCGACCAGGGGCGCCGGGATGACCTTCGTGAGCTTCGGCATCAGGAAGAGGATGAGCAGGCCGACAGCGACGAGCGGGTAGACGAGCCACGGCACGCCGAACAACTGCGGCAGCTGGGCGATGAAGATGAGGATCGCGAGCGCGTTGACGAATCCGACCATGACGGATCGCGGGATGAATCGCATGAGCTTCGCGACACCCAGGACGGCAAGCAGAATCTGGATCGCGCCGCCCAGCAGCACGGTGGCGATGAAGTAGTCCATCCCATACTCGCGGGCAACCGGCGCGATGACGAGCGCGATGGCTGCGGTCGCCGCGGTTATCATCGCGGGGCGTCCACCGAGGAACGCGATGGCGACCGCCATGACGAAGCTGCTGAAGAGTCCGACCCGGGGGTCCACGCCCGCGATGATGGAGAAGGCGATGGCCTCGGGAATGAGCGCGAGGGCGACCACGAGGCCCGCGAGCACCTCGCGGGTGAGCAGGCGCGGGTTCTTCAACGCTTGCATCACCGTTGGTTCGATGCGGTAGCGGGACGCGGTGTCGCGGCGCGGGGTCACTGCAGTCATGGGCCCTCCTCGGGCGCTGGCCCACGAGGTGGGCGTCGGAAAGCGCATCGGCGCGCAGGTGTCGGTCAGCCCGGCACGGAAGAATGGAGTTCGTGCGAGATCCGCACCCTCACGACAGACTCTAACGTAACGTGAGGTTTGAGAGCGAATCGTTGAGGGACGCCTGATGGACGAACCGCGAACAATGCGTATCGGCGAGGTCGCCGACCAGACCTCGCTGTCGTTCCGCACTCTCCGCCACTACGACGACATCGGACTCGTCTCCCCCTCAGCACGCACCGACGGCGGGTTCCGCCTCTACACCGACACCGACGTCGCGCGGCTCATGGTCATCCGTCGCATGAAACCTCTCGGGTACACGCTCGACGAGATGAGCGATCTTCTCGCCGTGGTCGACGCGCTCCGGGACAGCCCCGCCGATGATTCCCTGCGCGAACGCCTCGGCGAGATCAAGACCGAGGCGCTCGGACGACGCGAACGCCTCGCCACGCACCTCAGTATGGCCGATGACTTCATCGACGAACTCCGCCGAGTCTGAACGGCAGCCACCATCGGCGCTCGCTGTCAAGATCTCTGCACCTGCTACACCTCAACCGACGAAGGCCATGCCGCGCCTAGGGCGCAGTCCTAGTGAGCCAGCGCGGAGCTGTTGAGTCGGTCTAAGGCCTCCTCTCGGCTATCTGGAACGGCCTGGTTCCAAACCGAAAGCCTCCCTCTGCCAGTCGCTGTCGTAGTGCGCCCAGCATGTTCGTCGCGTGCACGCATGGCGTCTCCTACCAGTCGGTGAGCATGGCGGCTCCGGTTTCCTCCTACCCTGCGGCAAGTGCCCCACGAGTCCGAGTGAACGCTGCTCGAACGGGCGAGCGCCCTGAGGAACGCGCAGTGCATCGCCGATACGACCAATGTCGTCTGCCAGCTTCAGCCAAGGTCACCTTGGCTAGCGTCCGCCCAGTGTTTAGTAGGGGTGAAGAGGGGTTGGCAAGGTTGCCAAGTAGTAGGTAGTTCATATGAGAGATCAAAAGTAAGTAGTAGATATAGGCAGCTTCTCTCTTGAAATCCCTACAGGAATACGTTCCGCACTTGGCCACCTTGGCAGATCTTGCGAAGCCCCTACTCCCGACTGGGAAAGACGGCCATCGCAGCCTTGGCTTCGGCTTGCCCGGACGGGGCCGCTTCCCGCAGCGGGGATGGCCGGCACCGTTCCCGCGGGTTTGCCGCAGGGTATAGGGCGAGAGGTACTCACTCCTGGCCCAGCCCGTGCTCGGCTCAAGCTCGCGAGCGTAGCCTGGCGCAGTGTTAGGCTCCGACAATTCCACAGAGAACGAACAGCCGAAGTCAGAACTTCAAGGGTGGCCTAGACGAGTAATAGATCGTCAGTGCATCGAGGAGCGTGGCGGAAGGGCGCTCCCGTCACCCATCTTGTCCTTGGGGATCACGCTGAAACGCCCGTTGGCTTCCAGAAAGACGGCGCCAACTTCATCCATACCACCGCACCCGGACTGTCGGATGGCTTGGTCAATGTCCGCGCGAGCCACTCTGTGCCGACGCAGCGCGGGCTCGTCTACGCGGCCGCGCCACACCAGCAGCGATGGTTCCGCGGTTGCCAGCCGATGGATTCGAGGGAATGCAGCAGTGAGGAGCGAGACGAGAACCTGCAGAAGGAGCAGGACGGCGATGGCAACAGCGCCCTCGATGAACGAGACGTCCGAGCTCAGCAGGATCGTGGCGAGCGTGGAGCCGAGCGCCACCGTTACAACGAAGTCGAATGCGCTGAGCTGAGCTAGTGAGCGCTTACCCGCGAGCCGTACGCTGATGACGAGGGTGAGGTACGCGGTCACTCCTACGAGCAGAACGCGAAGGACATCGGACCAGCTGTCGAACCACATCGGGTCAACGTACGGCGACCCTCGCTCACCTCCCAGGGCCTTGCCGCGCCGCTGAGGCTGAGGTATCGACCATCCCTTCCGGTCCGGGCCGAGAGGATACGCCTAGCCGGCATGGGCCGCCACGCCCTAGGAGTGCAATATCCCTCCGGGCATACTCGCAGACTCGACCTACAAGGCGCGACGACGCGATCTCCCCGCTTCGATGAGAGACGCGACCTCCCCGCTTCGATGAGAAGGGACCACTCAGTGGCTGCGAATAGAGCTCAGCGTGACCAAGAGCAAGAGCCCAAAGAAGAGCGATCCATGGCGTGGAAACCGTACCTCCGCTTTGCGGCGATGCTGACCACGGCGATGGTCGTGATGTATGGCGTGATGTTCGCCGGCTCCTGGGAATGGAGTCACATCCGGTTCAGCGAAAGCCGAGTGTTCATGGCGATCACGATGGGCGGCACGATGGGGATCGTCATGCTCCTGTGGATGCTGCACATGTACAAGAACTGGAAGGCGAACGTCGCCGTCATAGGCGTGAGCGTGCTTCTCATCGCGGGCGGTGTGACACTTGATCGATCTCAAGCCACGGTCGACGACACGGGTTTCATGCGGGGAATGATCCCGCATCACTCGCTGGCAATAACTCGCTCTGAACGGGCCAACATCGAAGATGTGCGGGTCTGTGAGCTTGCTGTGGCGATCAGCGAGGCTCAACGTCGGGAGATCCTCGAGATGGATTGGCTGATACAGGACATTGAGGAAAACGGGCCGGCGACTACCGAAGCCGAAGCCGCAGCTCGTGAGGTCCCAATCTTCGACAGGGCCGCCGAGCGCAGCTGCGCTAACGACTGAGGCGATGGCCCGCGTTCTAAGCGGTGACCACTGCACTCAGGAGCGTGAACAGCAGCAGCGCCAAGGCAGCAAGCCCGATGAGGGCCCAGGTGTCTTTCGCTCCGCACTTCGCCATCGAGCCAGTGTAGGCACACTACTGCTCCCCGGGTTCAGAGCACTGCGATACGCGGACCGTGGGCAGAGCCGGGTCCGAGATCGCTAAATCGGGAGCGGTGTTAGCGGTCGCCAGTTGTTTCGCCGAGGCCTGAGCCATGGCGCCGTCGAGATTCTCGACGGTTCTCGCCCACAGTGAGTGACGCATCACCCGACGCGGTGTGTGCGGGGTTTCCCGGCCCCATAGGCTGGATTCTTCCCGGCTCGAGAGTGCGAGTGACGTCTTGGGGCGAGACGACCGGGATCTGACCGGTGGCTGTTTGGTACCACTCGGTGAGCGCCGGGTCATCCGTGTCGATCCCCGCCCCAGCTCCTTCATCTGAGGCAACCTCCGTCGCACCGAAGACGAAATCGTCGCCATGCTCCGCGATGCCGCGGCGAACTCCCTGCGCAATCGCGGCACGCGCGTACCGATGGCGCAGCATGTACGGGTCTGTGCGCAGTTCTTTCGCCCACGCGACCATGATGCCGATCACGATGAACGCGAACGGCAGCGCAGAAACCACCATGATCGACTGCAAACCGGACAAGGCGGTCTGCCCTCCCGCCAGGAGAAGAGCAAGCGCCGCGGCTCCAAGCAGAACACCCCAGGTGATGGTGACCCAGGTAGATGGTTCCGGCTTGCCGCGCTGGCTCATGGATCCCATCACAATCGCGGCGGAGTCGGCGGAGGTCACGAAGAACAAGATGATCGACACCATTGCGAGCACCGACAGCACCACCCCAAAGGGCAGCTCTCCGAGCACGGCGAACAGGATCGCCTCTGGCGAACCCGCTGCTGCGATCCCGCGCCCTTCGGACTCGAAGAACATCGTGGTTCCGCCCATGATCCCGAACCAGAGAACGCAGACAATGGACGGTACGACGATGACCACGGTGACGAACTCGCGAAGCGTGCGCCCGCGCGAGATCTTTGCGATGAACATGCCTACGAAGGGCGTCCAGGAGATCCACCATGCCCAGTAGTAGTTGGTCCAGCTGGCCATGAACGCGGCGGCGTCCTCGCTCTGCGCGGGGTTTCGAGTGAGCATGATCCACAGTTCTCCGAAGAATGCGGAAACACTTGCGGGGATCATGTTCAGCAGGAACAAGGTCGGGCCGGCGATGAAGATGAACACGCCGATCACAGCCGCGATCACCATGTTGATGTTCGACAACGCCCGAATTCCCCGCTTGATGCCGGAGACAGCAGAGACCACGAACGCAGCTGTCAGGACCGTGATGATGACGATGAGCCCCGTGTTACCGAGTGGGCCTATCCCTGCGACCACCTCGACGCCGCTAGCGATCTGCAGAGCACCCATCCCGAGCGTCACCCCGGTACCGAAGAGAGTGACAATGATCGCGAACACATCGATAACAGTTCCGATCCAGTCGTCTGTACGCTCCCCGAAGATTGGACGGAAAATCGCCGAGATCAGTGGCGCACGGCCCCTGCGATACGCGGCGTATGCGATTGCGCCGCCGACCAGCGCGTAGAACGCCCATGCCATCGGCCCCCAATGGAGGATGGACTGCGCGAGCGCATCGAGCATGGCGTTACGACTCCCCGGCTCAGAAGTGAATCCAGGTGGAGAGTCAGTGAAGTAGGTCAGCGGTTCGGCGGGCCCCCAGAACAACAGACCGATACCCATGCCCGCGGAGAAGAGCATCGCGATCCAGGAGACGGTGGAGAACTCCGGCGCTTCGTCGTCTGCTCCCAAGCGAACGCCGCCGGTGCGTCCGTACCCGACCACGAACATGAACGCAATTGTCACGACGGCCAGCAAGGAGAATAGCCACCCGAAGTTGTCGGTCACCCACCCGAGCGAGGTGGCGCCTGCCGCGCTGATGCTCTCTGGTGCGACGAATCCCCAGATCACGACAGCGAGGACGAGTACTCCCGCGACACCGAAGACGGCCCAGTTGGTGCTGAAGACACGCGGGGTGTCTTCGACGCCGATCCCGGGGATCAGCGCCGGGTGGGTAACTTCTTTCAGGATCTTCTTCGGTGAAGATTTCGCCGGAGCGGAGGTTCCGGCTTTGGCGTCTCGTTCTCGGTCGCTCATCAAGATCTCCTTACGCTGAGGGCGTTTCGAGTCAAGCTGGGGTTCCCGGCGGGTTGCGGTCGCCGGCTCTTACGATAGGCCAGAGTCGCCGGCGCGACGGCCCAGGAACACACGACAAAGCCGAACGCCGCCCGTTTCCACCCTGAAGTGTCAGCCCGTCGTGACGAGGCGTGACTCATCCAGGACTGCGGAAAAAGACAGTTGGCCGCCGACGCCCGTTCGTGTCAGCTCGCACCGGTCGTATCGTGAACCGCCCACACTTCATAGGCGCCGTTATCAGAGACAACACCGCGCCCGTCCGTTCGCAGTTTGAGGCGAAACGCGTCTGCTGGCAATTGCGACAACGGAACAAGGCTTCCACCGATGTACTTGGGTCCCAACACCAGCCAGACCTCGCTCTTGTTCCCCATACAGCGACTGTACCTAAATCGGGTGACCGGACGCTCTCGACAGCTGCCATGCCCAGGGGGCAGATGGTCGGTGCCTGTCAAGCGCGCGTCGCGAACGCCGGGGCCGCGTCAGTCATCGATATGTCGCCCGTCAAGACACTCCTCATGCTCCGCAGGATCACCCGACGATGTCGCGATGGCGTAGTGCCCAGGCGCTTCCAACAATGAGTACAAGGCTGAGCGACCACAGAGCGATGGCTCCACTCGGTTCGAATCCGTCCTGCAGCGGCGACTCGTGGAAAGCCCAAGAGTATGGCGAGAGGATTCGCAGCCACTCTGCATCCACGACCTGATTCGCGACCGCATTGAAGGCGTAGCCGATGACGGCGACTCCCGACCCCGCAGCGACCGCCCAGGAGCGACGGCCGAAGACGGCTCCGACGAAGAGCGCTGCACTCCCTGCGACCATGGTGACACCGACAAAGACAACGGTGGTATCCGCGATGTGGACCGGCTCGATATCAAGTTGGGCAGGCGCGTTGAGCATAGCGACCGTGGCGCCCGCGAACAGTCCCAACCAAGCCAGCCGCACTAGAATCGCCGCCGCAGACTCCAGTGCATAGCTCTCTCGACTCACCCCATGCGCGAGGTCTAGCTCGAGACGACCGGCCTCCTCCGCACCGGCGATAGCACCGGCACCCCAGGCTATGGCGGCGATGGTCAGCAGGAGGAAGCCGATGAGGCCGTAAAAAGTGCCCTGCGCATATCCGGCCCCCGTGCCGATCTGGTCGTAACCGAGTGCCCCCACGAGCTCGGGCGGGAGGCTGTCGATAATCTGCTGCATCTGCCCGTTACCGCCGATACTCGGGAACAGCGGCAGATACATCAAGAGCACCACAGCCACGCCGGTGGTCCAGCCGAGCGTTCCGCGCCAGCTTTCGCGCAGTGCGCGGCGGAAAATAGGGAGCGCATCACGCATGGCGCTCACCAGGCCCCGGATGCGACGATTCGCCGTAGAGCCTCAACACGGATTCCTCAAGGTCGGGTTCCTCGATAGCTAGGTCGACGACCCTGTGCTGAGCGAGGGTCTTCACGACGGGATCGACGTTGCCTTCGACGGTGGCACTTACTCGCACGATCTCATTCGCCACGCGCACGTCCAACTCTGAGACGTGGGGAAGCGCCCCGAACTGTTCGCGGATTACGGTCGCGTTCGTCTCGACAAGGCCGACCCGCACCCGACGGATGGCGCCGAGCCTGAGCGAGGCCACGTTGCCCTCCGCGACAACCTTTCCGCCGCTGAGGACGGCGACCTCATCTGCAGTCTGCTGGATCTCGCTTAGCACGTGTGAGCTCAGGAGCACGGTCTGTCCGCGTTCTCTCGCATCCGTCACGAGGTGAAGGAACTCTCGTTGGATAAGCGGGTCAAGGCCGCTGGTTGGCTCGTCAAGGACGAGTAACGGTGGTTCGTGCATGAAAGCTTGGACGATACCGAGCTTCTGCTTGTTGCCTTTCGAGAGGGCGTGCACCGGTCGCGCCAGGTCGAGGTTAAGCCGGTCTGCGAGGTCGTTGATCGTGGCGGGTCGCACGGGACCGGACACGTGGCTGTAGAAGTCGAGCAGACGGCGTCCGGTCACACGCCCGTCAAGCCGGAGCTCGCCAGGGATGAATCCGATGCGTCGCCGCAGGGCGGCACCACCGTGGCGAGGGTCCTCGCCCAGGACGCATATCGAGCCCGCCGTGGGGCGGATGATATCGAGAATCATGCGCAGAGTGGTTGTCTTTCCGGCGCCATTGGGGCCGATGAGCCCGAAGACCGTGCCGGGCTCGACGCGAAGGTCGAGGGAGTCGACGGCCGTGCGGCGGCCGTACTGTTTGCGGAGACTTGCCAGTTCGACGGCAGGGGACACGTCCCTGCTCCTTTCGGTAGAGAACGAGAAATCGGTCCTGGTGTTCGCGTCAGCGCGGCGGATCCGGGTCTTGATTGGGGTCGTTCTCCCCCTTGCCTGAAGAAGGGCCGCTGCGACGGGACAGCGCGTCTCTTGCGGCGACGAGGAGGCGGTCATCGGCATATAGCCCATGCGTGAAGAGTTCCAAGACGGGGATGGTTGAGCGCTCCATCACTGACGTCGTGAGGCTACTTTCGCCGAACGCGCGTGCGAGGTGACGCCGAAGTATGACGGGGCCGAGCCCGTAGAGAGTCAAGTAGACGGCCGTCGCTTCCACATCGGATTGCCCGCGCATGACTCCGGAAGCGATTTCATCGTCCAGCATCTCCCTGGTGCCAGCGAGGAACGCGTCGAAGAGTCGGTCGGAAGCCTCGGAGTCGTCGAGGAGCATGCCCGCGAGATAGTCCAGTGCGATGTTGCGATCCTCTGGCGAGTCCAGAGCTTCCCGCATCAGCTCTGACGCGTTGGCACCGGTCATGTCGTCCCGTTCCGAAAGGAACATGCTCACAACGTGAGCGTCGCATACCTCCCGCAAACCTTCCTTGTTGCCGAAGTGATGCACTATCAGCGCAGGACTGACCTCTGCATCTTGAGCGATTCGCCGGAGGCTTGTACCAGCGAAACCGTGCGCACTGAACCGCGCTATCGCCGCGTCGCGGATGCGTGCTCTAGTCGTGAGATCTTCGAATGCTGAACGCACAGTCAGCATACTAAACACTTGTTCAACTTTCGAGCAAGGGCACTTCTCCTCAGGCCTGAGGCCGACTACTGTGAGTGCTCGGCGTACAGGGAAGCCTGCTGGGCGTCTCTTCCGCGACCCGAGGAGTTACGTGACGATGCAACAGCAGTCCGCGTCCACCCGCTCCCGACTCGGGGCGGTGGGCGCCTGGGTCGTTGACATCCCACGCCGATCTCCGGCTCGAGCATCGATTGCCGTATTCGTTCTTGCGGCGATGGCCTTCACGGTCCTACTGCGGCTTCCTGTGGCCGCTGCCGACGGTGTCGCGGCGTCATGGGAGGACGCCACCTTTACGGCGTCGTCAGCCGTCACTGTCACGGGCCTGACCTCGGTGGACACCGGAACGTCATGGTCGTTGTTCGGGCACATTGTGATCTTGCTGGCGATTCAGACGGGCGGACTCGGGATTGTCACGGTGGCGCTGCTGCTCACTCAAGCCGTCACGCGCCGCCTGGGCTTGGGCGGGCGGGTCTTCGCTCAACAGGTAATGGGGGCGACGCCGCTAGGCGACGTGAAGAGACTGCTCAAGATCGTCGTATCGACGACCTTCATTATTGAAGGAGCGCTTTGCGTGTTGCTGCTGCCCGCTTTCGTCATCGAGGACGGGTGGATTCGGGGCCCCTGGCACGCGCTGTTCTACAGCATCTCTGCATTCAATAACGCCGGGTTCGTCCTCGACCCTGGCGGCCTCGCCGTTTACAGCCACAACCTCTGGATCATGGCTTTCCTTGTGATGGGCGTCATCGCGGGCAGCCTGGGGTTCCCTGTCTACCTCGCAGTTATCGCGCACCTATGGGGACGCGGGAGCTGGACACTCCATACGAAGCTGACTGTGACGACCACCCTCGTCCTTTTCTTGGTCGGCTCAGCAGCTTGGGGGGCGAGTGAATGGAATAACACCGCGACCGTCGGCACGCTGAGTCCGATTGATCGGATCCTTCATGCACTCTTCGCGTCGACGATGATGCGCTCCGGCGGCTTCGCCATCGTCGACACGGAACAGTCGACCTCGACGACCCTGCTCCTTACCGATGCGCTCATGTTCGTCGGCGGCGGCTCCATCTCCACAGCCGGCGGCATCAAGGTGACGACACTCGCCGTACTCTTCCTCGCCATTGTCGCCGAAGCCCGCGGCACCAAGGACATCTCGATCTTCGAACGTCGACTTCCCGACAGCGTTTTGCGGGTGGCGATATCGGTCACTTTTCTCGGCGCCTCGCTCGTACTCGGCGGCAGTGTCCTCCTGACCCTCACAAACAACGCGCCGCTAGACCACATCCTGTTCGAAGTCATCTCTGCGTTCGCGACCTGTGGCCTCTCAGTAGGGCTTTCCGCCGACCTCGACCCGTTTGGCAAAATTGTCCTCTCGGCCCTCATGCTCGCGGGGCGGGTAGGTCCTATCGGCCTCGCCGCCGCCCTCGCCGTCAGGCAGCGCACCGAGCACTTCACCTATCCCACTGACCGTCCCATCCTTGGATGACGACGAACAATGCCAACGAAGCTCCGCGTGCACCCTGCGACGCCTAGACTCGCTGGGTGCCCGGGGACGGGCGGGAGAGCCGGGAAGCCTGGTCGGCATCGTTTGTAGCGACCGAGAAGACCCATGAACACCACGATCACATACCTAGGGGACACAGTGAATAACTTCCCCTCGACGCCACCGACCGCTGGTGCACACTGCCTCGTCTGGGCGATTGACATCGCCGGCATCGAACGTCGGCGAGAAGCGAAGTGCCAGCTGCGTTCAGCGGCGACCCGCGCGCTAGAGGCCAGTCGAGCATGCGGGGACCTCAAACACCTGGTCATCCCCTACCGGGCCGCGAGCGCGCATCGACGGTTCCTGCACTTCACAGCGCAAAGCAACGCCCGACGCCTTCACAGCGAGCTCGAGCGAGCTCACGGCCGATACGTTGACGTGGTCCTCATAGACGTCTCGGAGATCGACGACAACCATCTCCTTACGCAGCGCGTCGATGAGCTCGCGTGCACTGGGCGAGGCATCGTGGGGTACGCCGCCATCTCGTGGGAAGTTCTGCGTAGTGAGAGCATCCGCGAAGCCTGCACACGGGACGTCATCTAGCCGCTTTCCCGAGCGCGTCAGTCGGGTCGGCCTTCCGAGCGTTTTCAGCAGTCAAGAATGGAGCGCCCACTTATACCTTGTGGATGTATAAGTTCGCGCCACGAACCCGGGCACGGTAAGTCGCACATCAATGCCGATGCCGCCCGCGGTTCAGGCGTTGACGTCGGATTCGGTCCCGATAATCGCTCGCAGTTCCCATCCGCCGTCTGTCGGCCCTGTCTGCAGGTGCCCGTGGATCTGGTTGAGGCGCTGTCGCGCGCGCCTCAACCCGCGCCCGCCCGAGGGCAGATTCGAACGGTGCGACGAGGCGCCGGCGTTCGTGACAACCAGCTCGACATGGTCGGGCTGACTATCGATCTGAATCGTCGCGGATCTCGTCTTTGGGGCGTGCTTGATGATGTTCATGACGGCCTCGATCGCCGTCTCGATGAGGACACGCTCTACGACCGGTTGGACGTCGAGTGCAGTGCTCGGCGCACCGAGCCTAACCGGTATCCCCGCATCACGCAGAAGCTCGCCGAGAGCCGCGATTGCAACGAAGATGCTTCCTTCATACCGCTCCTCTTGTATCGGCGGCGCTTCTGTTTTCGTGTCGCGCATCAGCGCGAGCAACGACTGGATGCTCTGCAGCGCCTGCTCGGCCGAATCCTCGATGGTGGTGAGTGACACCTGTCGTGCAGCATTATCGGGCTGTCGGGGAAGGGCGCGGGCATGGAACAGGATGAGGGTCAGGTCGTGCGCGATCCCGTCGTGGAGCTCGTCGGCGATGCGCTCCTGGTCCTCTCGGGCAAGGGCTTCCAGATCTCGCTCGACACGAGCACGCTCAGCGACAAGGATCGTTTCTCTCGCGGCGACAAGTCGGAAGGCGACGCCAACAAGGAAGGCGATCGTTGCGATGCCGGCGATGCCGTAAACGCCGCCAGCTGCGAGCGTGGTGGTTTCGACTGCAACATATGCGGTAAGCACTCCCAGCACGACGACGTGAATGATAATCACCCACGGTGCGCAGGTCACGGCAACCAGTCCGAGCGAGATCGACAGCTCGAGGAGATCGCCACCGCTCCCAGTGAAGATGACGCCGACGCTGCTGATCAGCATGACGATGAACGCCGCCGTCATCGGATGCCACGCGAACGCCGCGAGCCCTAGGTAGAAGACGATGGCGAGAAGGTCGTACCGGGTGAACTCACCGCCCTCGAGGACAAACCCGATGGCGACGGCCAGAAGCACGCCGATGATGACGATCAGAAGCAGACGCGCTACTGGATGGAGTGTCCGGGGCTCCCAGAACCTCGGCGACCGCAGCATCCTCCCGACGGATCCGCGCCCTGTGAAGAGTGATTCCCGGGGGCGACCGGACGGCGCCGGGCCGTCAGGCACAGATGCCCATCACCTTACAGAGCCAGTCGCCGAGATCGGCGTTCTGCTCAGTGATCACACGCCCCAGAGCGTTCACGACATACCCGCTGATGAGTCCCACGCTGGTCTCCTTCGTTGATCCGATCGCCTCATTGTCGACCCTCAGCTCGGCGTCGACAGGCGCCACGGTAGCTCCGTCCACCCTACGAGCGATGCTCCCTGGGGCAAGGAACCATGACCCTAGGGCTAAAGTTGCGCATCAAGAGCCGCGATACCGTGAAGACGTGAGTAAGGCCGTACGAGTTCTCGTCGTCGACGACGAAGCCCTGGTTCGGCACGCACTGCGCGCATTCCTCTCCGACGATGATCGCGTCGCTCTTGTCGGGGAAGCGACCGACGGTTCCGAGGTCATCGAGACATGCGAGGCCACGAAACCCGACGTCGTCCTGATGGACATCAAGATGCGCGACGTCGGTGGAGTAGAAGCGACCCGCCGCATTCTGGAGTGGAACCCTCGCTGCCGCGTCCTAGCACTGACAACGTTCACCACGGAGTGGCAGGCACTCGAAGTTCTGCGCTCTGGAGCCTGCGGGTACCTCGTCAAAAACTCCACTCCTGTGCAGATCATCGATGCCATCGTCGGCGCCCACGCTGGCGACCGCGTGGTCTCACCGGAAGTGCAGGAGAGGTTCGTCCGCGCCGCAATCGAAGCCGGCACCGACCGGAGCTACGATGCGCCTGCGCTCAGTGACCGCGAACGGCAGATCATCGAGATGATTGCGAAGGGGCACTCCAACGCGGAGATTGCCGAAGAACTGCATTATGCAGAGAGCACCGTGAAGGCGGACATCCGCCACATCAACCAGCTGTGGGAAGTCGAGAACAGACTGCAGATCGTGCTTCGGGCGACCGAACTCGGAATCATCGCCCTCTGACCTTCCTGCGCTTACGCAGGCTCGCGCGCGATCAGTAGCCCTAGGTATACGAAACGCCTTCGTTCCTTGAATCGGCGCCGAACGGACCCCCACGATGAAGACGGCCCTGCTACCGGGGGAGTCCTTGCGCACACCGCCCCACCACCGGAAAAGAAGCGATCATGACACACACCGTCACGCAGCGTTTGACCGTAACGCTTCCCCTTCTGGGCGTCGCCTTTCTCCTCGCCTCGATGTTCCTACCGGTACAGCTCGCGGTCGTCGCATGGGGGCTGGCGTTGATCACCTTCCTTGTCGCCCTGGTTTGCGCGCTCGACGCCCGACGCCGTCGCGGACCCAGTGACGTATCCAGGCGTGAGCTGGTGCCGACCATGACGAAGCCGATCCCCCTGAGGGTCGGCGCGAGGTCGGATGCGAGCACGCGGTGAGGATCACCGCGTGGCGGCCCTGAGTGATCTTCACGCCCCGACAACCAAGTGATTGAGAGGACCAAAGATGGTGCACGAGATGACAACAGCGAGGAACGGAAGCAGCGTATCGGGAGCATCCCAGCGAAATCGACGAAAGGCGCTGCGGCTTTTCGGGTATGCAAGTCCACTCGTACTCGCGGCAGTGCTTGTCGTGGCACCTTCCGCGTCCGCCGCTTCGTACACCTACGCGAACGCGGCCTCGACAGCCGAGAACGCCTATCACTACTCGGGCACCCGATCATCGATCACGGGCGGTCAGGCACAGACCGAGCCCTTCTCCGCTGAGGGTGCACTTCCAGAGGCGTTCATCGAGACGTACCGGCCCGCTCCGGGGTATCAGACCATCGGATTCTCCTCCGGCGGTACAACGGCCAACCTGTCACATGCCGCGGCAACCAACGTTCAGTCCAAGTGCCACTGGGATTGGCCGTGGTCCGGCGGCAACGTCGGAAAGCTCAAGATCACCTGCAAGGCGTACTCGTGAACTCCCGCGATCGAAAGGAAACAGAGCCCATGTCAACGAAGAACACCCGACTCCGAGTGATCCAGGGAACAGTCGTGGCGGGAGCTGCCGGGTTGCTGCTCGCCGCGACTGCGATGCCGGCAGCAGCATCCTCGGCGAAGCCTGTCGAGGACGTCATCCCCGCTCTTGCAGCGGCGCAGACGCCAGCAGACGCCGCGCCCAGCATCATCGATCTCGAAGCTCTGGAAGTCGACGCTTCGGCGCTTCGCTCCCTCGGGTCCGACGAGGTCGCTGACTACTGGGTGGCTCGCTCCGGCAACGAGAACGTGTGCCTCGTCGCGCATGTCCGCGGCGGGAACGAGGTTGCGAGCTCTGCGTGCGTCTCCATCGCGGACTTCTATCAGTCAGGCCTTGGGATCGTCACCGGGGAGTCGCGAGACACCCCGGATCGCGCGACAGAGGCCTACCTGATCCCCTCGGATGTGAACGTCGACCTGGTGCCCCACGGCGGCGAGGCCCGTCTTTCCGAATCGGTAAGCAGCCAGTTCGTCGCAACGCGCCCCGGAAGCGTCGACTTCACTCGGGCCGAAATCGAACGCGCGGACGGCACCACGTTCGTGTTCTCCCCCATCCCGTGAGCGACGACGACATGAACCGGACACCCACGACGAAGAAACTCGTCACGCGCCTTGGAATCGTTGGCGCCCTTGCCATCGCCTCCCTTGGTCTCGCAGTACCTGCAGCCCAAGCCGCCACATATACCTACGCGAACGCCATCTCGACCCCTGAGAACCAGGCACGCATATCGCCGAGCTACTCCTCCGTCAGTGGCGGCCAAGCCTGGGCGAGCATCGGACTGGGAACGACGACCCTGATCACGTTCTACCCGGCACCGGGGTACCGTGAAATGGGTTACGCCGACGGCAATAACCCCGTGAAGGTGAACCTCGGGCACATCGCGGCACCGAACGCGAAGAGCAAGTGCTATTGGAGCTACTACGGCGTCGGCGGAAATGTGGATATGACCTGCAAGGCATACTCCTGACGAAAGGAATCACCATGAAAGCCGCGATCTGGTTTGTCGTCGGTCTCATCGAAGCACTGGTCTTCACCGTTGCCGTGGGGCTCTTGAGCGTTCAGGTATCGGGAGCGCTATCTGGTGCTGTCTACGACCTCAACAACACCGTTGTCGCGGTGGCGAACCCATCACTGCCGCTTCTGCAGTATGTGGCGATCGCGGTACTCGGCCTGCTCGTTCTGTACACCGTCACCTTCGGCAACGCGGCGTTGCCGCGGTCAGCTCGCCTCGGATTGACCGCGGGAGTGAGTGCAGGTTTGCTCGCCCTCACCGTCTGGGCGTTTGTGTTGCGTTCCGCCTGGATCGGCGACAACACGCGAGAGCCGGGAATTCCCACAGGCTGGGACGGATGGGTGCTCCTCGGTGGCTCGAGCCCGGTTGTACATCTCCTCTTTCTGGTCGCCGTCGTTGCGTTCGTTCTCACGCTGCGCCGGCGCACGGATGCCACACCGGCGCAGTCGCTGAACACAACGCAGCCGAAGGAGGAAGCCATCTCCGACATCGGTCGGTGACAGCTCTCGTCCCTCATGTTCGCACCGCTCTAGGGCACGGGGAACATGAGGGACGCTCTCCGACCGGCCGTCCGGTGTGCCCGTGGCTCACACCTTGCAGCACTTCTACCGCTCAGGACCGTCGATCCGTGTATAGGGCAGCCACCGAATTCAGACCGACGCTGCAGGCCTCCGCCGCGCATCTGTTCACCCTCGATGAGGACACCCTCTTCGAAGCAGGGGTAAGCCGACTACTCCAAAATGCACACGCTCTGCCCATTGGGGAATCGGATCACCGCGAGGCCGTGCCAGTCATCGACGTCAACGAACGTCTCTGACTAGCGCTCAGAGCAGTCGACCGATGCCGAACGCGTGAGGCCCCCACTGTGACCGCTTGGGGTGTCACCGCAACCCCACTCCCGACATGACGAAGATCCCGCTTTCCAGTCAGTTCAAGGAAACTCGCCTCAAGCACCCCGAAGTTCACCGCTGTCGATTCGCGTTCGAACGAGCTACCGAGTCTCGTGCGACTCTGAGGTCCGCTGCCGCTCACCTGCATACTGCCGACGAGGACCCTCTGAGCTGTACGAGGCGGCGGATTTCCGGGAAGGCCGGGAGCGCAGAGAGGGCACAGGCCCGATGCTCGACGTGGGCTAACACCGTTCGAAGGTGGCCGCCTTGCCTCGACGGCGGTGTCAGACGGCGGCCGCAACGCCCATGCGGCGGGGATCGCCGCACGAACGCATCTCCCCGGTGACCGGATCGATGGTGATGCCGTCGAAGTTCCCGGTCATGGAGTTCCACGGCCCAATCTCCCGCGTCCAGAGCCGGTTGCGTCCCGCCCAACGCCGCACCTCATCGAGAACCGCGTCGGGGAAACCGGACTCGAGCGTCGTCCCCGGCACCCATCCGCGGGCGGGTTCATGCGGACGCGCGCCGAAACGCGGCTCGGCGACGCTCTGCTCGATCGGCATCCCGAAGTCGATGAGGTTCACCAGGTTCTGCAGCACGCAGGCCACGAGGGAGACCGAAGGCGAACCGGAGACGATCCGGGGCACACCGTCGCGCAGAACCATGCTCGGGGCGAGGTAGATCGTCGCGCGCTCCCCCGGTTGCGGCATGACCCGCTGGAAGAAGGATCCTCCCCCGGCGAGCTGGAATCCCTCGGCGAACAGCCCGTTCACCCAGGGTGAGGCCATGTGCGAATGGGTCAGCGTGGCCACATTGTGGTCGGCGTCGACGACCGAAAGGTGGATGGTTCCCGGCGATGGAGGCGTCGAACTGCCGGGTCCGGCGAGTGTGTCGAGCAGCGCGAACCGCTGACGTCCATACTCCTTCGACAACAGCACGTCCATGATGCGTTCGTCGTCGCGGAAGCGGCGTTCGCGCGGAGCGGCGTAGTACACCGCGTTGTGAGCCGCGATGAGCGCGGACAGCGTCGCGGGCGAGGCGCTGGCCGGCCCGAGGGCTGCCAGGTCGAGGTTCTCCAGGATGTTCAAGGCCTCGATCAACTGCAAGCCCCCATCGTCCGGTGGGGCGGAGCCGACGATCTCGAAGCCGCGATACGTCCCTCGCACCGGGTCGGCCCACTCCGGCTCGTAGGCCTCGAAGTCCGCGGGCGTGATGACCCCGCCGTCCGAGTCGCTCGCCGCACAGAAGGCCCGCGCGAAGTCGCCGAGGTAATAGCCCATGCCCTCATCACGCAACCGCTCCAGCGTGCGCCCGACCCGCTCCTGGACGAGAGACTGGCCTGGTCCAATGAGCGAACCGTCGCGGAAGTACATCTCCCTGGACTGCGGGTTGCGGCCGAGGTTTTGACGGGCGTTGTACATCTCCCCGAACAGGTACGGCGAGACGGCGAACCCCTCCCGCGCGGCATCGATCGCCGGTGCGAGCAGTCGGCCGACCGGCAGCGACCCGAAACGCGTGTGGGCAGCCGTGAACGCAGGCCACCACCCCGGCACGGGCACGCCGCGGCCCCGAGTCAGGTCGGCGCCGCCGAAGTCCGGCAGCTCCGCCAGAGGCGCGTTGACGTTTCCGGAGAGGTACACCGCTTCGCCGGTCGCCGCCTCTCGGTACACCAGGGAGATGCCTCCGGTGAGCGAAGTCATGTGCGGCTCGGTGACCAGCTGTGTCGCGGCGACGGCGAGCGCGGCGTCGAGCGCGTTGCCTCCGTCACGAAGGACGGCGGCACCCGCTTCGACCGCGATGGGCTCGGAGCTGACCACCATCCCCCTCGTCCCGACGGCCGGCTCCTTGAGGCCATAGTGTCCGGGCGTGGCGTACTCGGGGCGCATCAGAGTCCTGCCCCTGCGGCGTGCACGGAGTCCTCCGCGTCTCGGCCCGCCCGCTGCACCACCGGGTCCGGCACGGGGATCGCTCCGAGGAGTGTGCGGGTGTACTCGTTGTGCGGATCATGGATGACGTCGGCGGTCGGACCGCTCTCCACGATCTGCCCGTCCTTCATGACCAGCACGCGGTCCGAGATGGTCGACACGACATAGAGGTCGTGGCTGATGAAGATGCAGGCGAAATCGTGCTCCCGCTGCAGGCGCGCCAACAGTTCGAGCACGGTCACCTGCACCGTCACGTCCAGTGCAGAGGTGGGCTCGTCGGCGATGAGCACGTCCGGGCGGTGCGAAACGGCCCTGGCGATGGCGACGCGCTGCCGCTGCCCTCCCGACAGTTCATGACGTCGGCGATCGAGCCACGTCGGGTCGAGGTCGACATCGATCAGCAGCTCACGCGCTCGACGCCGGAGTTCGGCCGTGCCGCGCACGGCGCCGCTGCGCCATAGCGGCTCGGTGACCACACGCCAGAGGGGAAGGCTTGGATCGAGCGAGGAGGTCGGGTCCTGGAAGACCACCCCAAGACGCGAGAGCGCACGGCGCCGCCGACGTCCGCGCAGCCCCACGAGTTCGACCCCCGCAAGCGACACCGAACCGGCTGTGACGGGCGCGAGCCCGAGGATCGCCCGTGCGATCGTGGACTTGCCTGAGCCGGACTCCCCCACGATGCCGAGCGTCTCCCCGCGTGCGACGGTCAGCGCCCCATCGCGGACCGCCGCCCGCCGGTTCTCCTCGGTCCGCGGACGCCGCAGACCGGAGCGCCGGTACTCGACCACGAGATCGCGCACCTCCAGGGCCACGGAGGGCGCAGCGGCGGGTTCCTCGAAATGCCGCTCCGGTTCCGCTACCACCGTGACGGAGACATCCTGCTCCGGAGCGCGAGACTCCGTTGGGGTCGAGGTGCCCGTCTGGGCGCCGTGCAGCGCGCGAGCCGCGCCGAGCAGGGAACGGGTGTACTCGTGTGCGGGACTCGCGAAGATCGAGTAGACGTCACCCGTCTCCACGACGAGCCCGTCGCGCATCACCACGACGGAGTCCGCGATGTCGGCGACCACGCCCATGTCATGCGTCACGAAGATCATCGCCATGTTCTCGCGTCGCACCAGCTCGCGGAACATCGCGAGCAGGTTCTTCTGCGTGGTGACGTCGAGCGCGGTCGTGGGCTCGTCGGCGATGAGCAGCTTCGGCTCCCACGCCACGGCCCCCGCGGCCATGATCCGCTGACGCTGCCCGCCCGACAACTGGTGCGGATAGCGGCGAAGCAGGTCGTCATACCCCCCGAGACCGACCAGTTCGAGCAGTTCTTGCGGCTCACGACGCCGGCCGGTGCTGGCATTCTCGTGAGCGCCGATGGCCTCAGCGAGGAAATCGCCGACCGTGTGCAGAGGATTCAGCGCCGTCATCGGCTCCTGGTACACACAGGCGATCTCCGCACCGCGATAGCGCTGCATCTGCGACTCCGACGCGTCGAGTAGCTCCTTGCCCTCGAAGCGGATGGAGCCGCTGCGGGTCGCCCCCGGCGGAAGCAGGTCCGGGATCGCCATCGCCGTCATCGACTTGCCGGCGCCGGACTCCCCGACGATGGCGACGACCTCGCCCCGCGCAACGGCGAACGAGGCGCCGTGCACGATCGCTTTGCCGGCGACCTCGATCTCGAGACCGGTTACCGCCAGCAGGTTCTCACCGTGTGCGTTCATGCGTTGACCCCTTGTCCGGACGGCAGGCTGGTACGGCGCTGAGTGGCGATCGTCCTGTCCGGACGGCGACGTCGGGTGACACCTCGCGGGTCCAGCAGATCCCGCACCCAGTCGGCGACGTAGCCGAGGGAGACCAGCAGGGCCACCAGCACGATGCTCGGGATGAGCAGCTGCCACGGGCTCTGCATGAAGTACTGCTGACCGGTGGCGATCATCAGTCCCAGCGAAGGCCGCGGCGGCGTGATGCCGAGCCCCAGGAAGCTGAGACCGGACTCGAGTCCGACGGCGAACGCGAGAGTGAGGAACGCCTGCGCCAGGACCAGCGGACCCACCCCGCGCAGCAGCGGCCCGCGGATGATCTGCCAGCGGGTGCCGCCGAAGAGTTCGGCCGACTCCACGTACAGCGCCTGGCGCAACGACAACACCTCACCGTAGGTGAGACGCGCGAAGCTGGGGAAGAACGCGATCGCACAGACGGCCACGACGGTCAGATCACTGGCGCCGTAGAGCGAGACGATGAGCATTGCGAAGACGAGGTTCGGGAACGCGAGCACGACATCGACGACCCGCATGAGCAGGAGATCAGCGAATCCGCGGAAGTAGGCCGCGAGGATCCCGATGAGGGTCCCGATCAATGCAGCCAGCAGCGTGCCGGACGCGCAGGCGATGATCTCCGTCCGCAGCCCGACGACGAGTCGCGCAAACGTGTCACGTCCGAGGTTGTCCGTACCCAACGGATGACCGGGGGTCCCGATCGGCGCAAAGGCGTTCGCGACGTCCTGAGTCAGTGGGTTGACGACGCTGAAGATCGGGTAGATGAAGATGAACAGCAGCACGACAAGCATGATGCAGGTCGTGACGAACAGCCCGGGGCTCGACCTGTTCCAGACGGTGCGAAGCGCGTTGCGCATCGATCAGCCCTCCACTCGGGGATCGAGGAATCGGTACAGGAGGTCGACGACGAGGCTCGTGACGATGAAGACCACGGCGAACAGGATGACGATGCCCTGCACGAGCGGATAGTCGCGACCGTTGATGGCGTTGAGCAGGGTGCTGCCGATGCCGGGCCAGTTGAAGACCTGCTCAATGAGCACGGTGGCCCCGAGCAGTCCGCCCAGCTGCAGTCCGGCGACGGTCACCACCGGATTGACGGCGTTGCGGAAGACGTGACGGCGGAAGACCCGCGTGCGCGGAAGCCCCATGCCCCTGGCCGTGCGCACCCAGTCCTCGCGCCGCACCGAGAGGATCGACGTGCGCATGACCCTCCCGACCATCGCAAGGAACCCGAACGACAGCGCCAGGCTCGGCAGGAAGGCGTAAGAGAGGAAGACGCCGATCCCCTCCTCCGGAGGGCTGTACCCGAGGGAGGGGAACCACCCCAGGCTGAGACCGATGACGAGGGACAGGAAGATCGCGATCACGAACCCGGGGGTCGAGACCGCCACCGAGATGAGTCCGGACAGCACGCGATCGAGCACGCTCCCCGGCCGGTTGCCCGACACGACGCCGAACACGATGCCGACCACTCCGCCGATGACCAGCGCCAGGACGACGAGCGCCACGGTGTTCGCGAAGGGCGACGCAATGATCTCGGTCACCGGTGCGGAGTACTTGATCGAATCTCCGAGGTCGCCACGCAGCAGGTCGCCGAGATAGGTGACGTACTGGACGAGCAGGGGCTGATCCAACCCGAGTTCTTTCTCCAGGGCGGCGACGGCTGCGGGATTGACCTCCCCGCCGCCGGCGCCGCCCTGGAGGATGATCGATGCCGGGCCGCCGGGGACGGCGTGCAGCGCGAGAAAGACCGCTGTCACGGCGCCCCAGACGGTGACGACACCCAGTCCGAGTCGAAGCAGAATGTAACGAATCATTGAGAACCCATTCGATTCAGAGGGTGCCGTCGCGGTACGGCTCAGTCGGTGAGCCGTGCTCCGGCCAGGCTGTACATCGACGAGTAGACGATCGGCCCGCTGAGCATCTCGAACCCTTCCAGCTTGTCCGAGTACGCGTACGCCGCAGCCCCCTGCCCCCACGTCACGAACGGCACGTCCTGGAGGTAGATCTCGCCCAGCTCGTGGTAGATCTCCTCGCGCTCCGGGCCGTCGACGGTCTTGGCGCCCTCATCCAGAAGGCTCGCGTACAGCTCCTGATCGATGCCGAAGCTGCGCACGAACGTCGGCCCGCCGATGAACGCTCCGGTCAGTGCGGAGGGGTCGTTGATCGCCGCGGGCGGACCCCCGATCATGAGGTCGTACGAACCGCTATTGCCTTTCGCGATCTGGTTGGCGTAGTCGCCGGTCTCGATCTCGACCGTGATGCCGATCGCCTCCAGGTCGCTCTTGACGACCTGCGCGCGCTCGCTGTACCCGAAGTACTGCGAGTTCGTGAGCAGCGTCAGGCTGAAACCGCCGTCGGCGTAACCGCCCTCCGCGAGGAGCTCCTTCGCCTTGTCGACATCCTGAGCGAAGTGGTTCGCCTGCTCCTCGTCGAAGTATTCGCTGTCCTCCGGGATCGGCAGTCCGCCGTTCGAGGTGCCGTAGCCGAGAGTGCCGACTTCGTTGATCGACTCCAGGTCGAGTGCGTAGGCGATCGCCTGTCGCACTTCGGGGACCGCGAGCGGTCCCTCGGTGAGATTGAACTGGAGGGCGCCGTACAGGCCGTGGGCCGTGTCGAGAGTGATGCCGTTCGCGTTTTCGAGGGTGGCGTAGTCGGCCGCCGGGACGTAGTCGATGAAGTCGACCTGGCCGCCGACGAGCGCCTTCACGCGCGTTTGCGCATCGGCCATGAACGTCATCACGATCGTGTCGAGCTCGACGGCGTCGGCTTCGTAGTAGTTCGGGTCCGCCTCGAGCGTGTACGAGACGCCCTTCTTGTAGTCGGTGACCATGAACGGTCCGGCGCCGATCGGCACGCCGTCCGCATCGACCGCTTCCTCGGGCACGATCGCGTTCAACGGGTTCGCAATCACCTTCGGCAGCGCGGTCTGCGGCTCCGAGAGCGTGAGGACGACCGTGGTGTCGTCCGGAGTCTGGATATCCGCGATGTTGGCGAACGAGGTTTGATCCGCCGCACCGTTCTCCGGCACCGCGAGGAACTCGAAGGTCCGCTTGACGTCTTCCGACGTCAGCTCCTCGTCGCTGGAGAAAGCGAGCCCGTCGCGCAGGGTGAACGTGTAGGTGAGTCCGTCCTCGCTCACCTCGTAGTCGGAGGCGAGCGCGGGAACCACGTCGCCATCGGCCCCGTAGGACAGCAGGCCGCGGCGCACCAGCGTGGTGAGCTGTCGGTTCGCCGACCCCTGATCTACTCCGGTCTTGAACCCGGGGGGTTCCGCCGACAAGCCGATCTTGAGGGTCTGGTCGGCGGCGGCCGCATCGCCGCCCCCGTTCCCACCGCTCGCGCAGCCTGCGAGGCTCAGCGTCGCCGCCATCACGGCGGCTCCCGCCAGGCCGATGATCCGCGCCCCACGAGCGCCCCTGGCGCCCCGCGGGAATCGGGTGTTGAGAGTGTTCATGCTGTCAGTCCGTCTCTTGAGGGCCCCTCGGGGCATAAGGAAGAGAAAGTGCGTGCTCGGCGGCAGCGCCGAGGTCGAGCTGTGGACGTTCGGGTACTGGCCCGCCCGTTGACCGGGTTCTGCGGTGAACCTCCTCCTCCTGTCTTTGTCGGTGGGAGAATCGCATTCAACACCATATTGGGAACGTTCCCGCTTGGTATTCCCCCAACTCTTACGCACGTTGGGAACGATGTCAATATCATTGGGGAAGATTTACCGCACGGTGATCTGCCGCGGTGGCGGAGGACGACCTGTCCGCTACGATGCCATCGACCGACGAGGGGGCCAGGCATGGCGCATGGAGCAGTGACGATCATCGACGTCGCAGAAGCAGCGGGGGTGTCCAAGTCCGCTGCCGCACGTGTCCTGGCGCAGAACGGCTCCGCGAGCGACAAGACTCGCAAGAAGGTCCTCGAGGCGGCGGACCGCCTGGGATACCGTCCGAACCAGCTGGCCAGAGCGATGAAGTCGGGGGCGACGAACACCATCGGGATCGTCGTGCCCGACGTGGCGATCCCCTTCTTCTCCGCCGTGCTGCGCGGCCTCGCCGACACCGCACGAGCCGCGGGGTTCGAGGTGCTGGTGAGCAATACCGACAATGACGCCGACATCGAGGCGCGCTCGCTGGAACTCCTCGCGGAGCAGCGCGTCGACGGCATCGTGATCGCTCCCGTGTTCCAGCCGGATCCGTCGGCGATCATTCGCCTGGAGAGCGAGGGGATGCCGATCGTGCTGCTCGACCGCCGGATGCCCGGATTGGAGAAGCTTCCTCTGGTCTCCCTGGACCACGTCGACGCGACGGAGCAGGCCGTGCGCGCTCTCGTCGCCGACGGTCATCGCCGGATCGCACTGGTCACCGAGGCGTCACAGGTGCGCTCCACGCTCGAGAGCTTCACGGATCGCCCTGCGGAGGACTTCGACCTCTCGCTGCTGCGGCCGTCGGCGCAGCGCCTCGTGGGCTACCTGCGTGCGCTCCAGCAGGCGGACATCGAGATCGACGACGCGTTGATCATCCGCTCCGGCTACACCACGGCAGACGCCCAGACCGCGGTGGAAGAGTTCTTCGCGAGCGGGATCCCGGCCACAGCACTGCACGCCACCGACGCGGTGCTGAGCTCGGGCGCTTTCCGCGGCATCCGGTCGGCGGGGCTCGTCATCCCGGACGACCTGTCGTTCATCGCCTTCGACGACCAGGACTGGACCACGATGGTGCAACCGACGGTGAGCGTCGTGGAACAGCCGCGTCAGCGCCTCGGGGCCACCGCCACGACGACTCTCGTCGGGATCATCCGCGGCGGCGCGGCGGAGCCCGCGCACCAGACGCTCGCCGCCGAACTCCTGGTGCGGGACTCCGTCACCGCCGTCTGAGGCGACGCGGCTCAGGCGCGATGGCGGCGGGCGGTCTCCTCCGACACCCGACCGTCGCGCACGTCCGCCTCGATGGCGGCCGCTTCGCGTGCGCCCGGATCGCCGTATCCCCCGGCGCCCGCCGTCTCGATCGAGGCCCACTGGCCCGGCTGCAGCACGGTGTACCCATGATCGATCGGGGCGGCATCCTCGCTCAGGACGCAGCGCGCCGAGGCGCCTGGCCCGCCTCCGAAGACCCCCCATGGCTGCGACTTCTGCCGGCTCGTATCGAGCCAGAAGTGCACGTCCTCCGCCTCAGCCCTGATACGCCGCCGGATCCCCATCCCTCCGCGGTGCTCCCCGACCCCGCCGGAATCCTCGATGAACTCGTAGGCCTCGACCATGAGCGGGTACTCGGTCTCCAGACTCTCGACCGGGAGGTTGGAGGTGTTCGTCATGTGCACCTGGACGCCGTCGAGGCCGTCCTTGTTGTACCGTGCCCCGCTTCCCCCACCGATCGTCTCGAGGTACACGAAATCCCGTCCACGCGCACGGTCGTGACCGGAGAAGTGCACGCCGGTGTTCGCGCCGTTGGACGCACCCGTGATGCGCTCCGGCACCGCCGGAGCCAAGGCGCCCTGGATGAGGTCGACGATCCGCTGGCAGGTCTCGCTCCGCCCGTTGACCGCCGCGGGGGCGGAGCAATTGATGATCGACCCCTCCGGCGCTTCGATCGTCACAGGTCGATAGAGGCCCGCGTTCGGAGCGATGTCCGGATCGATGAGCGTCTTGATCGTGTAGTACACCGCCGCGTACAGACCGGTCCACACGACGTTGACGCTGGCACGGACCTGCGGCGGGTTGCCGGCGAAGTCGAAAAGCATGCGATCGCCGTCCACCACGATGCGCACGCGGAGGGTGAGCTCGTCGTCCAGCTCCGGGCAGTCGAAGCGATCCTCGAACGAGTACTCGCCGTCGGGGAACTCCATGATCGCGGCGCGCGTGCGGCGCTCCGTGTAGTCGAGCAGCTCGGCGCCGATCGCCCGCACGACGTCGGTGCCGTGGTGCGCGCACAGTTCCCGGTAGCGGGTCTCCGCCACGCGCAGCGCCGCCTCCTGCGCTCGGAGGTCGGCGATGCGTTCTTCCGGCACCTGGCAGTTGAGCAGGATGAGCTGCAACAGTTCGTCTTGCCGCACTCCCTCGCGTACGAGGTGCACGGGAGGGATGCGGATGGCCTCCTGGAAGATGTGCGCGTGCCCCCGGTCGCCGAAGTCGGCGTGATGCGCCAGGGCTGCCGCCCAGGCGGTGAGCTCATCGTCGACGAAGATCGGGGCCGCCAGCACGATGTCAGGGAGATGGGATCCGCCCCCGGTGTAGGGGTCGTTCCCGATGAACACGTCTCCGGGCCGGATTTGATCCAGGGGATACTGCTCGCGCAGGGCGGACACGATGCCCATCAACGATCCCAGGTGGAGGGGAGAGCCCCCCTCGTCCTGCGCGATCGCCTGTCCGTCAGCGTCGAACAGGCTCGCCGTGCAGTCGCGACGCTCCTTGATGTTCGGCGAGTACGCGGCCTTCACCAGCGTCTCGCTCATCTCCTCGACGATGGTCGACAGCGCGGAGCCGACGACCTCCACCAGCACGGGGTCCAACTCGACAGCGGTCATCGCTGTTCTCCGATCTCCACGATGAGGTTCCGATATTCGTCCACGCGGCACACGTCGCCCGGTAGCAGGACGGTCGTGGTGTCCATCTGCTCGACGATCGCTGGCCCGAGCAGCACCGCACCCGGCGTGAGGAGGGAGCGGTCGTACACCGGGGTGTCGACGTATCCCTCCGCCGGATCGAAGCACGTGCTGCGGGTCTCGACGAGCGCCGTCGCCGGGTCGGACGCGCGCGCTTCTTCACGGCGGACGTCGACGTGCGCCGCGGATCCCGACGCCTCCAGGCGGAACGTGACGGCCTCCACAGCCGCATCTTCCGAGCGGTATCCGTAGACGCGCTCATGCGCTTCATGGAAGAGCTCGATCACCGCGTCCACGCCGTCCTCGACGAAACGGTGTCTGCCAGGCACCTCGACGGCCAGCTCGAAGTTCTGGCCGCGATAACGCAGATCCATGCGACGGCGCAGTTCACGCCCGCTCTCGGCGACCTCCTCCTCGACGAACCAGTCCTCGGCGCGCCGGACGAGCTCATCGAAGACCGCATCCACGGCAGGTGCCGCCGTGTCGTCCACCGCTGTGATCACCGTCCGCATGAAATCCGTCTTTACGTCGGTCATGAGCAGACCGAGTGCCGACTGCGCCCCGGGGATCTCGGGCACGACGATGGTCCGCATCCCCAGCTCGCGCGCGAGGCGGGAGGCGTGCAAGGGCCCGGCCCCGCCGAACGGCACGAGGGCGTACTCCCGCGGGTCGTAACCGCGTTGCACGCTGACGACCCGGATCGCCCTGGCCATGTTCGCGGTGACGACACGGAGGATCCCGAGCGCCGTCTCCTCGACGGACAGGCCGAGCGGCTCCGCCAGGCGCTGCACGGCGGCCACCGACGCGCTGCGGTCGATCTTCATCTGACCGTTCAGCAGATACTCCGGGTTCAGCATGCGCAGCACGACGTTCGCATCCGTCACCGCAGCATCGTCGCCGTTGCCGTAGCACGCCGGTCCGGGGAAGGCCCCGGCGCTCTGGGGACCGACGCGCAGGTGATTCCCGCTGTCGATCCAGGCGAGCGACCCACCTCCCGCTCCGACGGTGTGGATGTCGAGCATCGGCGACCGCACGGGGCGACCGTCGAGTTCCATCCCGGCGGTGACCTTCGGCCGTCCGTCCTGCACCAAGGAGATGTCCGACGAGGTGCCACCCATGTCGAACGTGATGATGTCGTCGAAGCCGGCGGCTGAGCAGATCTGCGCCGCACCGACGACCCCGGTGCTCGGTCCGGAGAGCACGAGTCGCACCGGCAGCGCCTCGGCGGTGGAGAACGGAATGACTCCGCCGTTGCTCTGCGTGACGTGCGGCACTGCGGTGAGGCCCCGATCCGCGAGCACCTGGCGCAGGCGGGCGAGGTAGTTCGCGACGACGGGTCCGACATAGGAGTTCGTGACGACGGTCGACAGCCGCTCGTACTCACGGAACTCGGGAAGCACGTCGCACGAGAGCGAGACGTAGACGTCCGGCATCTCCTCGCGGATGATCTCCCCGATGCGGCGCTCGTGATCCGCGTTCAGGTAGCTGTAGAGGAGGCAGACGGCGATCGAGTCCACCGCCGCATCTTTGAGCTCGTGGACAGCGCGACGGACGTCGTCCTCGTCAAGGGGCGTCTCCACGCGTCCGGTGTGGCGGATGCGCTCGGTCACCTCCATGCGCAGTTGGCGAGGGACCTGCGGAGTGGGCTTGTCCGCCTGCGGGTCGTACATGCTCGGGCGACGACCGCGACCGAGCTCGAGCAGATCGCGGAACCCACGCGTGGTGATGAGACCGGTCCTGGCGCCACGGCCGGTGAGGAGCGCGTTCGTACCGACGGTCGTGCCGTGCGCGAAGTAACCGACCTCCTCGATCGAGCGTCCGCCGATCTGGTCGAGGATCTCGGCGACGCCGTGGACGATGGCGCGTCCTGGGTCATCGGGAGTGCTCGACACCTTGCGCACGTGCACGCGCCCGGTCCCCTCGTCGAACGCGCAGACATCGGTGAATGTCCCTCCGGTGTCCACTCCGATGCGCAGGCTCATGCCGTCACCGCTTCCTGGTCGTCGTTGCTTTTGCGTGTGGTTCCATGCTGGCGGCGCACCGCCTCGGCGTCGAATGGGATGCCGTGCTCGAACGCGCCGTTGACCTGGCAGACCTGCGCGGCCTGCGCGCTCGCGGCGACGAGTGTGGAGCGGATATCGCGCCCCGTTCCGATGCCGACGAGGACGCCAGCGATGAACGCGTCGCCCGCTCCCAGCGTGTCCTTGACATGGACGCGGTCGGCCTCCTGCTGGCTGATCCCCGCGGCCGAGCCGAGCAGAGCGCCACCGGCACCGAGGGTGACGAGGGCGTACTCCGCGCCGGCGTCGAGCACGCGCTGCACGAGCGCCCTCGCTTCTGCCCTGTCCATGTGTCCACCGGAGAAGCTCGCGAGGTGGAGATGCGGCAGATAGGGGCGCACGTCCGCCTCGTCGAAACGGCTGCCGAAGTCGAACGAGACGCGTGCCCGCTGCGCCATGTCCGGGATGCGTGTCAGCAACGGACCGGCGTAACCCGAATGCACCACGTCATACGCGGCCATGGCCTCGAGCTGGGCGTCGTCCAGGTCGAACAGTGCGGTCGTGCGATCCGAACGGAGGAACACGCGATCGTTGCCGACGAGCTCGACGTCGGCCGTCGCATTGGGCGCATGCACGACCCGCGTGAGCGCGGTGTCGACGTGCTCCGCCTCCAGCGCTCGCAGGATCTGCCGCCCCGCCGCGTCGTCGCCGAGCACTCCGAGGTACCCGGCGCGTGCGCCGAGCCGCGCAGCGAAGACGGCGACGTTCACGGCATTCCCGCCGGGGTACAGCATCGCCTGATGCAGGTATCGATCGGCGACGTTGTCACCGGCACCGAGAACTCTCATCCGAAGCTCCGCCCGCCGCTCAGTAGGCGATCTTGTACATGTACCGGCGCTGCGACGTGTCGTGACCGCGGCGGGCCGCCACGTGATCGAGCACACGACGCTCCGCGCTCATCAGCGCGAGCACGCTCAGGTCCGGACGAGCATCGGCGGGGATGCCGGGAAGGGTGAACGTAGCGGTGTCCACCGCGGCCGAGTTGCGCGTCTGCTTCTCGGCGAAGCGGATGACGCGCTCACCGAGCTCGCGGCTGGCATCCTCGGCGACGAGGGTGACGACCGTCGTGTCCTCGAGCACCATCTCCAGCGGCCCGTGGAAGAAGTCGCCGGCGTTGAGGGCGGCGGAGTTCATCCAGCTCATCTCCTGGAAGTAGCACCACGCCATCATCTTCGCCATGCCGTAGGCGGGCCCGCCGCCGACGATGTAGCTCAGGGGCGCGTCAGGGGCGGACAGGAGGTTGGCGATGCGCTCCCCCGCCTCGGCGACCTCGTCCTTCACAGCGCGCAAGGCTCCGGGGAGCGCGGGGATGCCGGCCCGCAGCTGGGCGGCCTTCTCCGGGGCGCCGTACGCCTCCAGCAGCGCGGCGGCGATCTGCTCGTTGTGCACGAGCTTCGGCTCCGTGATCGAAATGGTGTCCGGGTAGTCCAGGTGGACGTGGCCGATGCGCGACAGGCCGTTGTCACCCTGACGGGAGATGCCGGCGATGAGGGCGCCACGCGTCTTCGCGAACTCCGCGGCGGCGACGGTCTCCGGCGTGTTGCCCGAGTGCGATGCGGCGACGACGAGCGCCTTGTCGTCGAGCCCGATCGGCGCCCGCGAAGTCAGCTCGGCGCTGGTGATGCGTTGCGCCACGATGCCGGGTGCATAGCGGTCCAGCAGGTCGAACGCGGGGTAGGTGCCGAAATGCGAACCGCCGCAGCCGACGAGATAGACGCGCTCGACGCCCCGCTCCACCGCCTGCGCGACCAGGGAGCGTGCCTGGCCATCCTGGTCGATGGCGTGCTGCACGCATGCCTCGAAGTCGTCGGGAACCGGGATCAGGTCGCTCATCGCTGTCGCTCTCTCTGCCGTTGATCGTCGTGATGACAAGAAATGTGGAACGTTCCCACACAAGTACTCTTGCGCAGATTGGGAACGGTGTCAATAGTCGCGATCGACCAACGGACTGCGCGTCGAGATGCGTCGGGGCATGCGGGATCGTCGAGACCCCGCGAGAATTCGATCGGTGTCAGCGGGTGGAAACCGGCGTCCAGGCCGCGCTGTCTGCCCCGGCCGCGACGACGCCTGTCGAGAAGCGCTCGATCCGATAGGGGGCCAGCACTGGCGACGGGTCCCCCGTGACGAGCTCCTCAGCGACCAGTTCTCCGAGGATGAGGCCGAGCGTCGCGCCAGAGTGCGTGAACAGGACAGACAGGCCGGGCACCGCATCCACCGCGCCCACCACGGGCTCGCCGTCGCCCGGGATCGGCTTCGGCCCGACGCCGATGCGTCGCACCGTCAGGAACGGCCGTCCGGCGAGCACCTTCGCCGCCTCGGCGAGTAATCCGTCGATCGTCTCCGCCGGCGCCGTGAGCGTGCCGTCCCCGCCGACCACAATCGAGCGCTCCGCCCATCCCGCGTCGAGCGCCACGCCTCCGTCGGGCATCGGGCGGACGGCGACGCGCGGCGTGTTTAGCACGGTGCGGACAGGGGCGGACAGAGGCTCCGTGACGACTATGCACGCGGGAACCGTCGCATCCGGCACGGCGACGCCGAGTGCGGCCAGCTGCGCGGGAACCCCCGCCCCCGAAGCGAGCACGACCCGATCAGCATCGATCCGCTGTCCGTCCGCGAAGCGCACGCCGCGAACCCGGGCATCGTCGACCACGACGTCGACCGATCCCGTGTGCTTCAGGATGCGCGCCCCGCCCGCGACGGCCTCGGCCACGAGACCGGGGATCAGGTGCGGCAGATCGACCCACCCCTCCCCCGGGTTGAAGATCGCCCCCTCGTCGGGGACCGCCTCCGACCGCACGTCCGGCAGTCGCGCCGCGACCGCGCGACGGTCGAGCCAGGTGGCGTCGTAGCCGCGCGAACGCTCACGGTCGAAGGTCTCTCGCAGGCTCTGCCCCGATCGCGCCCACTTCAGCGCGCCGTCGAAACGGAGGAATCGGGCGCTGTCGGGATGCCGCGCACTCCAGGTGCGATACCGATCGAGGCCCATCAGGCGCAGGTAGTGGTAGTCGTGGGAGCGTTCGCCCGAGGAGTTGAGCCAGGACAGCGAACGCCCAGATGCCCCATCGGCGAACGTCGCGGCGGCCAGCAGCGTCACACGCGCCCCGGCGCGGATCAGATGCGCGGCCGTCGAAGCGCCGAGGATGCCAACGCCGACGACGACGACGTGGGGCGGACGGGGCACGGCCTTCGCTTCCTTCGTTGAGAGACTCGGACGTCGTCAGTCTGGAGGGAGAGCCGGACAACCGCAACCCCCTCCGTTCTGCGCCACCCTGCCGGGCTGCGCCCGATCGGGACCTCGGCACCGAGGCTGTGCTGCCGGCGTCGGATGAGCGGGTCGACACTGCTGGTCGCCTGCTCGCTTGCAATAGCGATTCGCATCGCGTTACCGCTGCGATACCGCGAGGCGCCGCTCCGATGTGACGAAGGCCCCGCATCCCAGTCGTTACAACGGGAGTCGGGGCCTTCGCGGTGGCGGTGACGGTGACGGTGGGATTTGAACCCGAGGTCAACGGGTACGGCATCTATCGCGGGCGCCTCGCCATGATGTGCGGCAACGACGCCATGGCGGGTCAGAACGCGACTACGCCCGCCGGGGTACCGCCGGCGCCCTTTCCGCTCTCCTCCAGGTACCGTCCGTACTCTTCTTCGGGGTCGTACCGGTTCGGGTGGCCGTCGCCCCACAGTTCGTACTTCCTCTCGATCCTGCCGGGCGGGAAAGAAGGCCAGCTCCACTCTTCGCCGCGTGCGTGTGCCCACACCGCAGTTTCCAGGGCGGCGCGCGCGAAGTCGATGGCGGCGAGGACCGAGTCTACGAATGCACTCCAGCGGTCTCGGTTCGAGGTGGGCCAGCCCCCGGATTCTTCGTCCCAGGCGCGATCTCGGGCTGTGTAGGAGATGCGTTGCGTCGAGAAGGTGGCGAGCTGGGACGCCCAGTCGGCCGGCAATCCCCGGGGGATGCGGAAGTGGATGGTCGCGTACTCGTCCGTCTCGTTGGTGAGTACGCGAACGCCGTAGCCGTCCCAGGTGCCGATGACGTAGCGAGTGCATGCGAGATGCGAGTAAAGAGGTGACGGGTCCATGTCTCGCACGTACTCGTCAGTGTCAGTGGTGGGGCGGGGGAAGTCCGGGAGATCGATGTCAGACTGCGGCGTAGTCGAGGCGTGGATGTTGGTCATAAGTCGCTTTCTCTGAGTGGTTTGGACGCCTCCCTATGCGCGACAACATCGAGCCGGCAAGGCTTAGCTGTAGGTCGTCATGTACGCGTGGTGAGACACCGGCGTGGGAGAGAACTGGCGTCGAGAATCGCCGAACGGAGGACAACGCTCCATGCGAACAGACTCGACGCATGTTTGCTTGAGATGCTGGCCGGACCGCCCGGTGCGCGGTCGTGGTGCTCGCCGCTGAACGGAGTCGGGATGAGAGTGTCTGAACACACGGAGAGGATCTCTTTGCCCGATCGGCGCCTCGCGATGTGCGGTGACTGGCCCGGCAATGCAGGTTGGGCTCGTCCGGCCGCCCGCGCACTCCCATCGCTGGCACCCGATGTGATGACGTTGCTGCACCTAGGGGATTGGCAGATGTCGCCGCGACGTCGACGCAATCTTCGCCGACACGAACATCGACCGCTTCTATGTGGTCCTAGGCAGTCACGACGACTACGGTCAGGTCACTCCGCTGCTCGATCGACATTCAGGGGAAGCCGTGTGGGTATCCGAGTTCACACTTGGATCCCTCCACAGCACGGGTAGGTTCGCGCCATGCAGGCTGCGATCATGCGCCCGGGTCGGAGTGGTCGGCGGGCGATGACGATCCGCGAATCCCTCACCGAAGGCAGTTTTCCGCTACTGATCTGCAAGACCGCGAATAGTGCTCAGGCTTGGCACAGCCATTGTCAATGAGCGCATGTCGAGGAACGCAAGGTTGCCCTCCTGAGCGTCGCGTCCGAGGCTCGCGACCCGACGCCCGCACTCAGTTCGGCCCCCGCCGGGCGTATGGAGGTGACCGTGCACGAGCAACTCGGGATGCACCGCGTCCCACACCCTTCTAACCCTCGCGCGGGATGCTGCGGACTCAAGAAGCACATCCTTGGGGAACCCGTGCGGGTTCCTGCGAAGGACTTCGCGGACAGGGCGAACTGGGGTTCCCGCCGGAGATTCATGGGTGAGCATCAGGTCTGCGGGTCCACCGGCGATGGCAGCCGCCACATCCTGATCTGTGATGGCTTCATCGGGCCACCACGTCACTCCTTCAATTCGGGACATGCGGTCGAGGGATGCGGCGCCGCCCAGCGACAAGACCCGTCGGCTGCCCACGGATAGTCGCGCCGGGCGGGGGAGCAGCCAGACAAGATCGGAGACGCGAACTGCGGCTCCGGGCTGCTCGGCCAAGAGTGAAGTGATCTCGCCCCATGGCTCATGGTTGCCGTTGGTTACATATATGCGGGTGATGCCGGTGTCGGCGAAGATCTCGTCGGTCTCTGCAGGCTCCATCCACCAGTCCCCTAGATGCAGCATCGTCGCGATGTCCGGCGCGAGGGCAGGCAACACCCTAGCTATGCTTCGAGCCCAGCCGACGTTGCCGTGCCAGTCTCCGCAGACTGCCACACGCTGGTCGGGCAGCACGATATCCGACGCGTACTCGAGCGCTTTCACGAGCCCTCCTTGAAGAAGTGGTTGCATCGTAGCGGAAATGCGGAAAGTATTCCGCATATGAGTCACTCGACGTGTCGGCGGACGGCGTGGGTACCGACGTAGGGAGCGCCAGCGCGTTGCGCCTGCGCCTGGCGCTCCTTCTTGCGATGGAGGTCCCGCTCCACCGCACGGACGTACTCCGCGGACTCACCTCGCATCATGAAGTAGTCCAGGCGTGTGCCGATCAGAAGACGCAGGCGAGCGAGATCAACCATCTGCATAACGATTCGTCCTGCGAGCATCTTCTGAAGGCGGTGGTACTCGACCTCGATCTCCTGAGCGAGTTCCGTGACCTTCTTTCGCTTCTCGGTCAGGTACAACTCTCGAACTCCGCGCGAGATGTTGTGCTGCGAGATCGACGCATCAAGCTGAGCCCGTCGTTCCAGAGTCCAGTCGTGGTCGATGAGATGCCAAACGGCCCTAGGCCGCCGCCCGAAGTCGCGAGGTTCGACCAGGAAGTCACGGGGCACGTATCTGGGGTCTGACACCTAGAGAGCGTATCTAAAAGACCTACGAAGAGCGAATAGACCCAAGAATAGGCACTTTCGGGCTCACATTCGCTTCCTCCCGCGCACAGGGGACGACATGACCAAGTACCAGACTCTCAAGAAGACTGCGGGCGATGGCTTCGACCGCATTCAGTGGTTTGACAAGAAACTGAATACGCACACCATTCGAGCGAACGACCCCGCAACCGCGCTCACGGTCACTCCAGGCGAGCGCACACGCAAGCCCGGCAAGTGGAAGGGTCAGAAGCCCTACCAGGGTCACTACTGGTGCGCCGGCTCCCGCACCAGCGTCTTCCACGAGTCGATGACCGAGTACGCGGGCATGATGCTCATCGACCACCTCTACGACGTCGTTGCGGTTTACGCCCAGCCCATGCTGATGACTTTCTTCGACGGTCGATTCTGCTACCCCGACTTCCTCGCTGTCGAAGCCGACGGGACCCGTCACCTCATAGAGGTTCACCCGAAGGCGCTCATGAGCCCGGAGGACGATGTGAAGTTCGCACACGCCGCTCGGGTTTGCGAGGTCCTTGGGTGGCGATTCACCCTCATCGACCAGCTCAGCGAGACCGTCCGCATGAACGTGGAGATGATGAGCCGCTACCGGCATCACCGGTACACGCCGACTCCCGACGTTGAAGACCACATCCTCAGCGTGGCTAAGAAGCACGAGTCCTTCGGCAGTCTGCGCCTCGCCCTCGCCACAGACAAGCCCGGCGAGCTCATGCCGTTCCTCTTTCACCTCATGTGGAAAGGGGAACTCACCTTCGACCTCACCGCCCGCTTCACCGAACACACGACGCTCACCGCGGCGTGAATCCCAGCAAGGAGAAACACAGTGATTGCACCGCGCACCATCGTCCTCGGCCAGACCGTTCACCTCGAAATCGGAGACTTCACCCTCGTCAGCTACGCGAACGGTAGCTACCGCCTCCGCGACGAACTGACCGGCGAGTACCAAATCCTCCATCACACGGAACTCGCCCAGCAGCTCCCTCCCGGCGAGTCGCTGGAGACGACTGACCCCATCGACAGCTGGCCGCTCCAGGATGTCCTCGACGGTCTCAAGCCCGTGAAGAGGGCGCTCATCCCGTACCTGCAGCAGCTCATCGACGGCACCCCCGTCGACGGCGGCGAGCCGAACCCCAACTTCGCGCTCGGCATCTCCAAGACCAAGCGCCTCGACTACACCATCGAAGCGCTCGCCGAGGTCGGCATCGACATGCCCCTCGGCTCGTTGAAGCGCGACCTCGGCAAGTTTGAGAAGAAGGGCATCGCCGGTCTCGTCGACCGGCGCGAAGGGCGGAAGGAGGCAGCGTTCGCGCGCGTGCACGAGGAGGTGAAGCAGGCGTTGGCGGAAATCCTCGTCGGATACAAGGGCAAGTCCACGGTCACCTACACCGCCATCCGTGCCGAGCTCGAGGTTCGTCTGATGGACCGGTTCCCGACCTCGGAGGACCGCCCGAAGACGCCGTCGCTCTCCACGCTCGAACGGCTCGTCAAGCACATGAGCGGCAACCAGAACCCGACCATCCCGGCGAAGCGTCGGCAGACCGCGGCCCTCTCCCCGACCGGCATGCACCGTCCCCGCCAGGTGTTCGGTCCTGGAGACGAGTGCCAGATGGACGCGACCACGCTCGACATCTTCGTCCGCATGCCCAGCGGCAAGGTCGCCCGACCCCACCTCACGGCGCTCGTCGACAAGCGCACCCGCTCCGTCGTCGGCCTTAACCTGACGGAGTCCGACCCTACGAGCATCGACCACGCCGTTCTCCTGGCGAAGGCGCTCGTGCCGCGCCGGCTCCGCCCGTGGGCGAAGGACTACGACTCCTTCGGGCTGCCGAGGATGCCGTGGACGAAGCACCTGACCAAGAAGCAGATGGAGACCTTCGACTCGTTCTGCCCGTATATCTTCCCCAGCCGCATCCTCATCGACAACGGGCAGGACTTCAAGGGCACCGTGTTCGGACTGGCATGCGAAAGGTACGGCGTCTCACTCACTGAGGCCCCCATCCACGACCCCACGGCGAAGGCCGTCGTCGAGCGCTTCTTCGGCACCGTCAAGACCAAGTTCTGTCAGTTCGTCCCGGGCTTCTCGGGCGGCAACGTCGCGAACAAGGGCGCCGACACGGTCAAGGGCGCGCTCCTCACCCTCGCTGAGCTCGACGAGCTCCTCCAGAAGTGGGTGTGTGTGGTGTGGCAGAACCGTCGTCACGCTGGCCTCGAAGATGACTACGACGAGGGCCTCGACCATTCACCGAACAGCATGTACGCCGCATGCATCGACATCACCGGTCACTTCGTCCTCGCGTTCGAGGAGGAAGACTTCATCGCGCTTCTCCCCACAGAGGAGCGCACAGTGCAGGCCGGCGGCATCGAGTTCGACGGCCGCAAGTACGACAGCCCTCACCTCGCCCCGATGCGTAACCGCAAGCGAGGACGCGACAACACCACCGCCAAGGTCGTCATCCACTACGACCCGAGCGACGAATACCGCATCTGGCTCCGCTCCCCCGATGACACCGGCTGGATTACATGCCACTGGACCAAGGAGCGAGGAATGTCCCGCCCGCTCGACGAAGCCATCGCCCTTGAAGCGCACCGGCGAGCGCTCGACAACATCTCGTTCAGCGACGCGGAAGCGGACGTGATGATGGTCCGTTTCCGCAATCAGGCAGTCACCGACTCGGTCGACGCCGTCGAGCAGGCGGCGCGAGACAAGAAGAAGGAAGAGAAGGAGCAGAGGGCCGCCAACACCCTCGCCGCCATCCTCACGCCCGCCACCGACAGCAGCAACGACTTCGCGGACTTCGCGGTGCTGGAAGTTGCAGCCCGGTAAACCATAGGAAGCACAGAACATGAACAGCAACATTGAGCCCCTCGGCCACTTCGACCAGCGAGAGGTGCTTCAGCACCTCCTCGAGAACGACGCGACCCTGGAAATCTCCCAGGTCACCGCTGCCGAGTACAAAAGCTGGACGTGCGCAAAGAAGCGTGCGTTCGACGACGAGCGTAGTAGCCGCATCGCGGACTCTATCGTCATCATCACCCCGGCCCTGCAGCAGCTGAGCCTGGCGTACAGGCGGGCCGCTCGTGTCGCCCATCGCCCCGTCGGCCGGACCGGCATCATCCTGGACGGTGAGCCGACGACGGGAAAGACGACCGCCGCCATCCGTCTGGCCGGCGAAGCCTTCCGCCGCCACGTAGACCGGCACCCGACGTGGCGGAACGATGGGCACGTGCCGGTGGTGTATCTGGAGATCCCACCGAACTGCACCGGCAAGACCGTCATGGGGCGCATCATCAACTTCTTTGGAGAGCCCGTCGTCTCGCGAATGACGCTGGAAGAGCGCACGACCCTGGCGACCAAGTTGTTCGCGAAGGCGCACACCTCGCTGGTCATCTTCGACGAGATTCAGAACCTCTCTCAATCCAACTCGACCGGCCGCTTCGAGAGCGCGCAGGCCATCAAGAACCTGATGAACCATGTCAAGGCAGTTCCGATGTACGTCGGCTTTGACCTGGACTCGTCCGCATTCACCAACGATGAGTTAGGCGCACAATTTGCTTCGCGCTGCACCCCCGTCCGCCTGGGCAAGCTCGACATTCTGACTCCGAAAGGCCGCCAGCTGTGGGGAGGAGTCATCGTTAAGTTCGAAGAGCAGCTCGGCCTGATGGCACACCCGCCGCAGACGCTGTTGAAGGATGCGATGTACCTCTGGAACCGCACACGCGGCTCCATCGCTGCGCTCTCCCGACTCCTGACGACCGCCGCACTAGACCTCATCGAAGCCGGCGACCCTGACGCCGAGCTCATCACCACAGAGCTGCTGGACGACATCCCGCTTGACCTCACTTCAGAGCGGCTGCTGTCCGCGGCGAACCGAGCGGACGAAGAGGCGCCCCGTGCTGCCTGAGCGTTCCTGGCCGTTCCACGTCCGCCCCGGCTCGTTCGAAACCGTGGACAGCTACCTGCAGCGTCTGCGGGCGGCGAACTTCGTCTCCGACGTCGCCTGGGGCTACTGGGGGAAACCGATGACCCGCGCCACGGGTCTGAACGCTCACGACGCCCTGCCCCTCATCGTCGAAGCTATAGCGGGCATGCGCGCCGGACACTTCGAGCGCGACCGCGCAGCCCTCCCGCAACACCCAAACGGGACCCGCTGCGGAAACTGCACCACCGGGCTCGACCAGAGGTTCGGCTGCATCCGCTGCCATCCCGGGCAGCACATCGCGCAGGGACCGCATGATGGCCCTCGCGTGTGCGCCAAGCACATGACGTGGGTCGGCCCCGGCACGATGCCCGAGCAGCAGCATGTCGTTGGTGCGGACGCGCTCCGCGCCGACCGCATGTACCGCCGCCTTCGACGACAAGGCATTCTCGACGCACACCGTCTCGCGGAAGTTCTCGAGTGCCTCCGGCGCTGGGAGGAAACCTCAGAGGCGAGCTTGGACGACGTTTCGCGATTCATCTTCGCTGTTCGTCTGGCGCAGAAGACGCTTCGGCCTCACACCATCGACACTCTCGTGTCTCGCGACGTCGATGCGAGCCTTCGCTATTCACGCCTGACTTCTGACGTCGAGAGTATCGTCAGGTCCGACGACTGCATCGTGCTCATCGACGCGCTCTGGCTTCTGATTCGCTCAGCCGGGCATCAGGACCCGTCCTCCCCCCACTCGTTCGTCTGCACCCCAAAGGAGGAGAACGTCGACGAACGGGATGAGCTCGAGCAGCTGCGCAGCTGCGCTTTCCCCCGAGGACGTGACCTGCACAACTCGCAGTACGTTTCGTCGGATTTCGCCGGGACTCGAGCTGCGCGGGGGCGCGCGTCGAAGGAGAACAACTACGTCTGCGCACGTGGGCACCGCTTTGGTGCACTGCCAGCCAACCTCCGAAAAGCGAAGAAGGCGGTGGGGTGCAGGATCTGTTCGAACAAAGAGGCGCGGAAGGGCTTCAATTCCCTTGCGGATACCCACCCTCACCTGGTCCGCGTCTGGCACCCCTCGGCGAACGGCGACCTGCGTCCCGGAAATGTCGTCGCCGGCTCCGACACGGAGGTGATGTGGGTCTGCGACGACGGGCATGAGTACCCGATGCTGGTTCTCGAGAAAGCGCGTAGGAACGCGGGCTGTTCCGTCTGCTCGAATCATCGAGTGGACCCCCGCGTCAATGCGTTCTCCGTCACGCATCCTGCCGCAGCTGCCACCTGGCACCCCCACCGCAACGGGGACCTCACGCCGGAGGACTTCACCTCCGGCTCATCCCGCGAGATGTGGTGGGTGTGCGAGGAGAAGGGACACGACTTCTCGATGACCATCTACTATCGGTGCCGCGGCGACAAGTGTCAGGTCTGCACGCGCAAGAGGGCACATCCGACGACCTCCTTCGCTGCCACCCACCCGCGTGAGGCCTCCCGCTGGCACCCGACGCGGAACGGGTCGGTGCTCGCCTCCGACGTCCTCTTCGGGACGAAGAAGAAGTACTGGTTCCTGTGCGAGGAGAAAGGTCATCACTACGAAGCGCCAGTCCTGACGCAGTCACGAGGCTTCGGATGCAACATCTGCGCCGGGCGCGTGGTCGATGAGCAGAACTGCATGCGCACCACACACCCGAACCTCGCCCGTGATTTCCACCCCACAGCGAACGGTTCGCTGACACCGGACAACACCCTCGCGTCGACGTACAAGAAGATCATCTGGCTGTGCGAGCACGGTCATGATTGGCCTGCTAGTGGTCTGAACAGGGTCAAGGGAACTGGCTGCCCGTTCTGCGCCAACTTCTCCTGCTGGACCGGGTGGAACGACATGGCCACGACGCGGCCCGACCTCGCGGCGGACTGGGACTGGGAAAGGAACGGGCAGCTCGAGCCGACCATGGTCATGGCTGGCACTGGCAAGCGCATCGCCTGGAAGTGCGCCACCTGCGACCACCACTGGCCGGCCAGGGGAAACGACCGGGTCCGAGGCAGCGGATGTCCGGAGTGTGCGCGGACAAAGGCGTGGCGCAAGGGACGCTGACCGCGTCCCCGAATCCGCGTAGGCCGCGCATGAGGGTGATGACCATGCACACCTCTCCGGAAGGCACACCAAATGACCACCATCACCTCCGACACCACCGCAGCCGATGCCTCTTACCTTCTCGGCTGGGCGCTCTATGAGATCCTCAGCCCCGTTTACCCGGACCGAGTGCGATTCCCTCTGAACGACGATGATTGGTTGACCGTACCCGGGCACACGATCTTCGTCCCTGTCGATGACGGCACACCCGTCTCGGATTACGCCCGCTCGATTCTGCCCGCGGTCCAGCGAGAGATCGAACGCCAGCTCGCCCGATGCCATTCGGGCGACTGGTACATCGAATACGACTACTGGGCCCATGCCATGTCCGGAGACAGTGAGAGCCTTGGCCAAGGTCTCCGGTTCGACGTTGTCGTGCTCGTACGTGGGTAGGTCATTCCTCGGCCACGGTGACCGCGTTCCTCCACACCCAACACCTGAACGTCTCGCCCTTAGCGCGGAGTGCGATACCCGCCGCCGACGGGGTTGACCGCATGAGCACCGCATCGACGCGGATCGCCTCCGACCCGAACCTCACCCAGGCTCGCACTCTCTCGTGCGGGCGTGGATAGATCGTCACCGGCTGTTCCCGAAGAGCAAGCGCCCGGTCCGTCAACGACTGCAGGCGACCCGCCTTCGAGGCCCGAATGGTGGAACGGTGTTGCATCTGCGGTCGAGAGCGGTGCGAGGCGCTTGCTGGTCCCCCTGGCCAGTGCCCCCTCCTCCGGCCGGCCCCGTCGAGCATAGAGCCGGGCCCCGACATCGGCTCCGATGTCGGGGGTCGTAAGTAGAACAGAACCATGACCGAAGCAGTCTTCTGGAGTGCGGTGCAGGGAATCGGCACTGTCATCGCGGCAGTCGCCGCCATCATCGCCCTCATCATCGCGGGAAGCCAGCTCCGTCAACTCATCGCATCGAACAGGCTGCTGGCCGAGTCGAACGATGCAATGGTCGAATCGAACATCGCCGTCACGCGCCCATACGTCATCGTCGACTATCAGTTCCGAACATCCGTCAGCCGACGCGGTGGAACAACCGGCAGCTCGGTGTTCGTCGTTGTTCGCAACGATGGAAGATCGCCTGCGCACAACATCACCATGTCCGTAGACCGCCCGTTCACCCCGGTGTCCGAGCCCGACGGAGACGGCTGGCGCAAGAGCCTCGAGGACCTGAACAGGATGATGAACGGGACAACGGTGATCCGGTCACTCACCGCCGCACGCCCCCTCAAGTACTACATCGACGATGAAGCACTCTTCGGAATCGGCGACGAAGAGGCTCCCCGATGGAGCGTGCAGGTCTCGTACGAAGACGCCGAAGGCCGCACGTTCCGAGAACTCTTCCACCTCGACGTCGAACCGTGGCGTCGGTCCATCGCCGAAGCCGACCCGCTCATCCAGGCTGGCAAGTACATCGAGTCGGTCGCCTACGAGATTCGAGACGTCAAGCGAGCAATGGGCGGAAGGCAGACGAACGTCACAGTTCAGCCCCGCATCTCCACGCACCGCGGCACCGGACAGCAGCACCGCCGCCGCCGTGTCGAGCGGTTGAGCGAGAAAACTCAGCGGAAGTAGAGCTGAGCGTCGAGCGAAGATTCCAGCTTCCATATGGTGCGAAGGTCGGGCCACGACTGACCGAGCAGGATCTTGCGAATGGTGCCCTCGTCGAGATCTGCGGCACGAGAGACCTCTCGCACCGCGCGGTCACCGATGGCTGCCTTCAGGTTCAACGCAAACCGGCGTGCGGCCTCGCCGGCCGGATCAGTCGAGGGATCGTCGGGCCACTCTGGAGAGAGCATGGCGGGTGTCGATCTAGGTGACTTACGTGCCATCTCACAGCCTCCCAACCCGCGATCCCAGTGTTCACCGGGATCAAGTACGTCCTTCTGGATCACATTCGTTTGAGTGGTTCAACTTCGATTGAAGAAAACGCACTTTCAGGGACGTCTCATATCAGTCCACCAGGAGCGCGGGCTCCTCGAGGATGGAGGCGACGTCGGCGATGAAGCGGCTCATGCCGTCGCCGTCGATCACGCGGTGGTCGAACGAGCCGGCGACCGTGGTCACCCAGCGCGGGCGCACCTCGCCGTCGACGACCCAGGGCTTCTGGCTGATCGTGCCCATGGCGACGATGCCGGCCTCGCCCGGGTTGATGATCGGAGTGCCCGCGTCCATCCCGAACACGCCGATGTTCGTGATGGTGATCGTGCCGTTCTGCTGGTCCGCCGGCGGCGTCTTGCCCTCGCGTGCCGTGAGCGTGAGCCGGTTCAAGGCGCGGGCGAGGTCCTTCATGCTGAGGTCCTGCGCGTCCTTGATGTTCGGCACGAGCAGACCCCGGGGCGTGGCGGCGGCGATGCCGAGGTTCACATAGTGACGCACGGCGATCTCGGCCCCGGCCTCCGTGTCGATCCAGGCCGCGTTAACCATCGGCGTCCGGCGGACCGCCCAGATCACCGCGCGGGCCATGATGAGCAGCGGCGAGACCTTGATGTCGGCGTAGTCGGGCGAGGCCTTGAGGCGCTTGACGAGCTCCATCGTGCGGGTGGCGTCGATCTCCTTCCACACCGTCACGTGCGGGGCGGAGTACGCGCTCTGCACCATCGCCGACGACGTCGCCTTGCGCACGCCCTTGACGGGGATGGACTCGGTGCGGTCGTCGCCGGCCGCCGACGGGCGCACCGGCGCGAGGCCGCGCGCCAGGCCGGACGGGGCCTGCGGTGCCGGGACGGTCTCCTCGCGCACGCTCCCCCACTCCGGGGTCTCGATGTTGCGGAAAACGCTGGCCTGGGAGGCGTGCTTCATCACGTCGTCGCGGGTGACCTCGCCGTCGGCACCCGTGGGCGTCACGCTCGTGAGGTCGACGCCGAGGTCGCGGGCGAGCTTGCGGATCGGCGGCTTCGCGATCACGCCGACCGACGACCGGACGGGGCGCTCGGCCGGGCGCTTCCGCCGCGAGGTCGCACCGCTTCCGGAGCCGTAGCCGACGAGGACCGACCCGCCGCCCTCCTCGGGTGCGGGCGCCTCCGCCGTGGCGACGGTCCCGGGTGCGACCGAACCGGTCCCCGAGCCGGCCGCGGGGTCGGTCACGAAGGTGATGATCGGGGTGCCGACCTCGACCGTCGCCCCCTCGTCGACGAGCAGCTCACCGACCACGCCCGCGTGCGGGGAGGGCAGCTCGACCAGGGACTTCGCGGTCTCGATCTCGCAGATGACGTCGTTGATGGCCACCCGGTCACCCGGGGCCACCTTCCACGCGACGATCTCGGCCTCGGTCAGCCCTTCGCCGACGTCCGGAAGGGGGAAGTTCTGCGTGCTCATGACGGGTCCTTTCGGCGGATGCCGGGTGTCAGTAGGCCAGGGAGCGGTCGACGGCTTCGAGGATGCGGTCGGCATCCGGCAGGTAGGCGCCCTCGAGCTTCGCGGGCGGGAACGGGGTGTCGTACCCCGATACCCGCAACACGGGAGCCTCGAGGGCGTAGAACGCGCGCTCCATCACGGTCGCGGCGATCTCGCTGCCGAGGCTCGTGAATCCCGGAGCCTCCTGCGCGTAGACCATGCGACCGGTCTTGCGCACCGACCCGAGGATCGGCTCGTAGTCCACCGGCGACAGCGAGCGCACGTCGACGACCTCGCAGCTCGTGCCCTCGGCCTCGGCGAGCGCGGCGGCCTGGAGCAGCGTAGTGACCATGGCGCCGTGTCCGACGAGCGTCACGTCGGTCCCGGTCCGCACCACCCGCGAGGAGTGCAGCGGGACGGCGGGGGCGTCGAGCTCGACCTCGCCCTTCGGCCAGTACCGGCTCTTCGGCTCCAGGAAGATCACCGGATCGTCCGACGCGATGGCCTCCTGGATCATCCAGTAGGCATCGTTCGCGGTCGACGGCGACACCACCCGCAGACCGGGGGTGTGCGTGAAGTAGGCCTCCGGGCTCTCCTGGTGGTGCTCGACCGCCCCGATGTGCCCGCCGTACGGGATGCGGATCACGACGGGCAGCCGCAGCGACCCCTCGTGCCGGTTGGTGAGCTTGGCGAGCTGGGTGGTGATCTGGTCGAACGCGGGGAAGACGAAGCCGTCGAACTGGATCTCGACGACAGGACGGAACCCGGCCATCGCGAGGCCGATCGCGGTGCCCACCAGGGCCGACTCCGCGAGCGGAGTGTCCAGCACGCGCTGCTCCCCGAAGTCGCGCTGCAGGTGCTCGGTGATGCGGAACACGCCGCCGAGCTTGCCGATGTCCTCGCCCATGAGGAGGACCTTGGGGTCGTCCTCCATCGCCTTGCGCATTCCGGCGTTCAGCGCCTTGCCCAGCGGCATGGTCTCCCGGGTCACTGGCCCTCTCCTTCGAACGACGCCTCGTAGCGGGCGCGCCACGCTTTCTGCTCCTCGATCAGCGGATGCGGCTCGCTGTACACGTGGTCGAACATGAGGTCGGCGCGGGGCGGGCCGAGCTGCACGGTGCGGGCGCGGAGGTCTTCCGCGGCATCGGCGGCCTCGGCGTCGACCTCGGCGAAGAAGCTCTCCTCGGCGCCGCGGTTCTCCAGGAAGGCGCGCATACGGACGATCGGGTCACGCCCGGCCCACGCGAGCTCCTCGTCGTCGCCGCGATACTTCGTGGGATCGTCGCTGGTCGTGTGCGCGCCGAGCCGGTACGTCACGGCCTCGATGGCACGGGGTCCGCCGCCGGCGCGCGCCTCGTCGAGGGCCACGCGGGACACCGCGTAGCTGGCGAGTACGTCGTTGCCGTCCACGCGGACGCTCGGGATGCCGTACCCGGCGCTGCGCTGCACGAGCGGCACCCGGGACTGCGTGGTGACGGGGACCGAGATGGCCCAGTGGTTGTTCTGCAGGAAGAAGAGCGTCGGGGCCTGGTAGCTGGCCGCGAACACCATGGCCTCGTGCACGTCGCCCTGGCTGGAGGCGCCGTCGCCGTAGTAGACGACGACCGCCTCGTCGCGCTCGGGGTCGCCGGTGCCGGTGCGGCCGTCGAACGTGAGGCCCATCGCATAGCCGGCGGCGTGCAGCACCTGGGAGCCGAGCACGAGCGTGTAGAGCCGGGTGTTGCCGTTCTTCGGGTCGGTCGGATCCCAGCCGCCGTGGGAGACGCCGCGCATGAGCTTGATGATGTCCAACGGATCCACGCCGCGGATCCGGGTGACCGCGTGCTCGCGGTACGAGGGGAAGATCGTGTCCTGCGCGCGGGCGGCCCGACCGGAGCCGACCTGCGCCGCCTCCTGTCCGCGGCTCGGCGGCCACAGGGCGAGCTGGCCCTGGCGCTGCAGGTTGGTGGCCTGGGTGTCGATCGCGCGGATGCCCACCATGTCGCGGTAGAACTGCGCGAGCTCGTCGTCGGGGATGGCCTCGATGAGCGGCAGGTACTGCTCCGCAGCCGGCGTCGGGGCGACCTTTCCGGTCTCGTCCAGAACGCGCACGAGGGGGGTCTCAGAGGTGCTCACGGCCCCCACGCTACCCGCGTCGGCATGCCGGGTCACGCATACCTAGGACGCCCTCGTATCTCCCCGGAACCCCGAGATTCCGCGGTTCGCAGGGCGGTGCCGCGCTCAGCGGAGGGTCGCCGCGACCTCGAGCACGCGGGCGACGGCCGCCTCCTCGCCGACGGAGATCCGGATGCCGTCGCCGGAGAACGGACGCACGATCAGGTCGGCGTCGATGAACGCCGCTGCGACCTCGTCGGTGCGCGCGCCGGTCGGCAGCCAGACGAAGTTGCCCTGGGCGTCCGGCACCTCCCAGCCCTGCGCGCGGAGCCCCTCGACGAGACGAGCGCGGCGTTCGACGATCACGGCGACGCGCTCCAGGAGCTCGGCTTCGGCGTCGAGGCTCGCGATGGCGGCGTTCTCGGCCGCGGACGTGACAGACAGCGGGATGCCGGTCGTCCGTGCCGCGTCGAGCACCTTCTCGTGGCCGACCGCATAGCCGACCCGGAGCCCGGCCAGACCGTAGGCCTTGGAGAACGTGCGGAGGACGACCACGTTCGGGTGCGCCTCGAAGACGCGCTCGGCCAGGCCGTCGACGGCATCGGGGGCGGTGACGAACTCGGCGTAGGCCTCGTCGAGGATGATGAGCACGTCGGACGGCACGCGGTCCACGAACGCCGCGAACTCGGCAGACGTGACGATGGGACCGGTCGGGTTGTTCGGCGTGCAGACGATGATCGCGCGTGTGCGGTCGGTCACGGCGTCGGCCATCGCGTCGAGGTCGTGGCGGGAGTCGGCCGTCAGCGGCACCTGCACCCCGGTCGCGCCCGCGACCAGCGGCAGGCTCGGGTACGCCTCGAACGACCGCCAGGCGTAGACGACCTCGTCGCCGACCGAGGCAGTGGCGAGGACGAGCTGATGCAGGATCGCGACACTGCCGGAGGCGACATGGACCTGCTCGGGCTCGACCCCGTAGCGGGCCCCGAGCCGCGCACGCAGGCGGCCGGCGGTGGCATCGGGATACCGGTTCATCGGCGTCGTGTGCTGCAGCGCGTCGAGGACCGAGGGCAGCGGATCGAACGGGTTCTCGTTGCTGGAGAGCTTGAAGGCCTCGGGACCGGCCTGCTTGCCCTGTCGATACGGCGCGAGGGAGGCGATGGCGGGACGGATGCGGGGCAGGGTCGGCTCGGTCACGCGTCGAGTCTAGGACGTGCGGCCCGCCACCCTTTCGAGGCCGAGGGTGCGGTGATACCATTCTGGTATGGCTATGACGGTGCGACTCCCTGAGGAACTCGATGCCCGGCTCGAAGACATCGCACGAGCCCGGCACGTCTCCAAGCACGCCGTGATCATCGAGGCGGCCACCCGGTTCGCGAACAGCGAGTCCAAGACGGATCGAGTTCTGGCGCTCGCGGACGAGGTGACCGAACGCTACGGCGACGCCATCACGCGCCTCGAAGACGCCTGATCGATGGCCACCGAGTACGTCGAGCCCGAGCAGGCCCTCGCGCTGATCGCGAAGCTCGGCCTGCATGTGCGCGACGAGGGGCTGCTCTTCTCCGCCCTGGCGCGACCCGCCGCCGGCATGTTCGGCGTCGATGCGTATCCGACGTTCGCGGAGAAGGCGGCGGCCCTGATGAGCTCCGTCGCCCAGAATCACGCACTGTTCGACGGGAACAAGCGCACAGCGCTCTATCTCACCTTCATCTTCATCCGGCTGAACGGCTACGACATCACCTTCACGAACGACGAAGCCTTCGAGTTCGTCATCGATGTCGCGCAGAGCCGGATGGATCTCGGGGAGATCGCCCAGGTTCTCGCCGCCCACATCCGTCCCGTGGACGACCGCGGCTGACACCGCGGGCCCCGCGTGGGAGACTGAACGCATCATGCGCTTCATCATCCGGGTCGTCGTCAACGCGTTCGCCATCTGGGTCGTCACGCTCATCCCCGTGCTCCAGGTCACGGTGCGCGCCTTCCCGCCGGGCGAGACGCTGCAGCTCGTCCTGACGCTCCTCGCGGTCGGCGCCCTCTTCGCGCTGGTGAACACCATCATCGGCACGATCGTGAAGATCGTCGCCTTCCCGCTGTACATCCTCACGTTCGGCCTCATCGGCTTCCTCATCAACGGCTTCCTGCTCTGGCTGACCGCGTGGATCACCAGCAGCTTCGGGTGGGGCCTGTCGGTCGAGTCGTTCTGGTGGGGAGTGCTCGCCGCGCTGATCATCTCGATCATCAACGGCATCTTCGGCTTCATCCTGCGTCCGCAGAACAAGCGCTCCCGCCGCGACTGACCCGTCTGCGGAGGGCGCGTACGGCTCACGGATCGGGGAGCACCCGCTCCGCGCGGTACTCGGTGCGTTCGACGGTGACGGCGCGGTCGAGGTCGGCCCAGTAGGCGTCGAGAGCCACCGCCCGCGGGTCGGCGGAGGCGTCGACCATCGCCGCGGTATCGATGTAGTTCTCCAGGGAGTGGGTCTCGAGCGCGAGGTCCTGGCGACCGGCATCCGTGTCGCCCACCCGGCTCGCGGTGAAGCTGTCGGCGGACCCCGTGCCCTCCCTCGCCCCTCCTGCGGCGAGCGCGGACACCGCGTCGTCGGTGTGCCGGAGCTGCACGAGCGTCTGGTCGGCGGGCAGCGTCGGCTCGACCGGGCTCCCGGCGGTGATCTGGGTCGTCACCGTGAACGCGCTCTCCATCGACAGGTGCGCCGCGATCATGCCACCCTGCGAGTGGGCGACGACGTCCACCCGATCCCCGGGTCTCGCGCCCGCCGCGGCCAGCGCGTCGAGGGTCGCCTGATACGACGCGGACCGGCCCCCGGTGTAGAGCTCGATGTTCGACTTCATGTCCCAGGCCTCGACACCCCCGCCCTCCCGGAGGGACATCGAGCGGCTGCCCGAGACGTAGGCGACGTAGCGCGGAGACTCGCCCGGAACCGTGTACTTCTCGATCGCCACCTGCGCCCCGGAAGCGGAGGGCAGGCGCCCGAAGGCGCTGGCCAGTCCGTTCGGAGCCCCGGCCGGGCGGGAACGCGAGGTGACCGATACCCGCACCGGATCCGCCGTCGCGCCGAGTGCCATCCCCGGTCGCACCCGCCCCAGCCCCGACGTCACGCCGACGACAGCGCCGCCCAGGAACACCGGTGGAAGCAGTCCCCCGGCGTCGAACTGGTCGCCCAAGCCACGGAAGCGTCGGTCGTCCGCCATCCGCTCCCGCGCGTCGGCCAGCGCGGCCAGACGCTCGTCGCCGGCGAGGAGCAGCCGCAGGCGCCCCTCCACCGCAGCGGCCGCAACCGTATCCGTCCGCGCCAGCGCCTCCGCCTGCGCCCGCAGCTCGACCACCTCGTAGACCTCGGCCATGAGGTCGAGATCGGCGGCCGTCTCCTGGACACGCGCCGCGAGCGCCTCCAGCGCCGTCACTGCGGACCGCAGGGACCACGCCGCCGAGGCGAGCGCGGTCCATGCGGCGGAGCCGAGCAGCGCCTCGGCACGCCCCACCGCGTCCTGCACCTCCGCGCACACCGGCTCGGCGGCCCGCACGCGCACCGCGAGCTCGCGGAGCTGCGCCGTGTCCACCGCGATCGCGCCGCCGTGGTCGATGTCGAGCCCGCTCATGCACCCTCGACCTCCCCGCGGCACGCCTGCAGCGTCCGGCGCACCGTCGCCGTGTCGTCCGACAGCCGCCAGAGGGCCCATCGCAGCGCCTCGACGCCGTCGGACTCCCAGGCGCACGCGTCACGCAGCGCCGTCAGCGTGGAAGCGAGATCGTCGAGCCCCGCGATGGCGGCGTCCAGCTCGGACAGCACTCCGGCCCGCAGCGCAGGATCGACGTCGGCAGAGGGCGCGGTGAGGACGAAGGACGACATGGACCCAGCCTTCCGCCGGACCGCGTCCGTTACGGCCAGGGCCCCGTCAGACGGCCACGACCAGTGGAGAGCCCGTTCTCCCCCAGCACCGTGCAGGAGGCTCGAGCCACCCCGCGATCCGATGCCCGCTGTGCAGGAACGGCATCGACCGGCAGAATGGATCCGTGACAGCCCGAGATCCCTTCCGCGTGATCTTCGTCTGCACCGGCAACATCTGCCGCTCCCCCATGGCGGAGGTCGTGTTCCGGGACCTCGCGGAGCGGCAGGGTCTCGGCTCCCAGATCGTCTCGCGCAGCGCGGGCACCGGGGACTGGCACCTCGGAGAGCGCGCCGACCACCGCACCATCGACGCCCTCGCCCGCCGTGGCTATGACGGCTCGCTGCACCGCGCCCGCCAGTTCACCGCCGCCTCCTTCGCCGAGAACGACCTCGTGGTGGCCCTGGACCGCACGCACGAGCGCATCCTCCGCGAATGGGCCGGGGACGAAGACGAGGACGGCAAGGTGACCCTCCTCCTCGCCTTCGATCCCGATGCCTCGACGCACGACGTCCCCGACCCGTACTACGCCGGCCCGGAGATGTTCGATTCGGTGCTCGGTATGATCGAGACGGCGACTCGCGGCTTGTTCCGCCAGCTCGAACCCGCCCTGCGCCTGCCCCGCACGCCCCGAACCTTCGGGGCCTCATCAGGAGGACTCCCCTGACTTTCCAGCCTTCACTCCCGCCGCAGCCCCTCAGCCCCCTCGACGGCCGCTATCGCGGTGCCGTCACCGGGCTCGCCGACTTCCTCTCCGAGGCCGGACTCAACCGCGCCAGGGTCGAGGTGGAGGTGGAATGGCTGATCGCCCTCACCGACCGTTCGCTGTTCGAGACGACCCCGCTGTCGGACGACGACAAGGAGCGCCTGCGCGCCCTGTACCGCGACTTCGGGCAGGCCGAGATCGACTGGCTCGCCGAGAAGGAGGCCGTCACGCAGCACGATGTGAAGGCCATCGAGTACCTCGTCCGCGACCGGCTCTCCACGCTCGGCCTCGACCGCATCGCCGAGCTGACGCACTTCGCCTGCACGAGCGAGGACATCAACTCCGCGTCCTACGCCCTCACCGTCAAGCGCGCGGTCGAGGAGGTCTGGCTCCCGGCCCTCGACACCGTGATCGCGAAGCTGCGCGAGCTCGCGGTCGAGCACGCCGACGCCGCCATGCTGTCCCGCACGCACGGGCAGCCCGCCACCCCCTCGACGATGGGCAAGGAGCTCGCGGTCTTCGCCTGGCGTCTCGAGCGCGTGCGCAGCCAGATCGCCGGCTCCGAGTACCTCGCGAAGTTCTCCGGGGCGACCGGCACCTGGTCCGCTCACCTCGCAGCCGACCCGGACGCCGACTGGCCGACCATCGCCCGCGAGTACATCGAGGGACTGGGCCTGGGCTTCAACCCGCTCACGACGCAGATCGAGTCGCACGACTGGCAGGTCGAGCTCTACGACCGCGTGCGTCACGCCGGCGGGATCCTGCACAACCTCGCGACGGACATCTGGACCTACATCTCGCTCGGCTACTTCGCGCAGATCCCGGTCGCCGGCGCCACCGGCTCCTCGACCATGCCGCACAAGATCAACCCGATCCGCTTCGAGAACGCCGAGGCCAACCTCGAGATCTCGGGAGCCCTGCTCGCGTCGCTGGGCCAGACGCTGGTCACGAGCCGGCTGCAGCGCGACCTCACCGACTCCACGACTCAGCGCAACATCGGCGTCGCGTTCGGGCACTCGCTGCTCGCTCTCGACAACCTGCGCCGCGGCCTGAACGCGATCTCGCTCTCGCGTGATGTGCTGCTCGCCGACCTCGACGTGAACTGGGAGGTGCTCGCCGAGGCGATCCAGACGGTGATCCGCGCCGAGGTCGTCGCCGGCCGGTCGAGCATCCAGGACCCGTATGCGCTGCTCAAGGAGCTCACCCGTGGGCACCGCGTCGGCGCCGCCGACCTCGCGTCGTTCGTGGAGGGTCTGGAGATCGGGGACGCGGCCAAGCAGCGGCTCCTCGCGCTGACCCCCGCGACCTACACCGGCATCGCGGAGCGCCTCGCCCGCTGAGGAGCTAGGAGCCCGACTCCCCGGAGTGCTCCTCGACCCTGTCCTTCGGCATGAACGACGCCGCCAGGAGGGTGAGAACCGCGGTCACGGCGACCGCGACGAACACCCACACCGACGCGCGGACGATCGTGTCGGGGTCATCGGGTCCCGCACCCTGCGCGATGACCGCGTTCGAGATCGCCCCGAACACCGCCACGCCCACGGCGCTTCCCGCTGACCGTGCGAACGCGTTCATCCCGGTCACCGCGCCCCGCTCCCCCCAGCCGACCGAGGCCTGTGCGGCGATGAGGGTCGGGGCCGCGCTCCACCCGAGCCCGAAGCCGAGGAGGAACGCGATGCCGGCGACGATGAACGGGTTCGGCCAGGAGGCGACGGCGGCGAGCGCGACGGCTGCGACGGTCGTGATGCTCATGCCGATGAGCGTGGTGCGACGGAAGCCGATGCGCAGGTACAGCCGTCCGGCGTTCGCGGCGGCGAGCGGCCAGCCGAGGGTCAGAGCGGCCACCGCCAGACCCGACAGCAGCGGAGCGATGCCGATGGACCCCTCGAGGTAGGCCGGGGCGAAGCTGGTCACGCCGAGCATGAGCGCCCCGATGCCGAGCGAGACCACCGTGGTCGTGAGGATGAGCCGACGGGTCACGAGGCGCAGATCGACGATCGGCTCCGCCACCCGGCGCTCGACGAACCCGAAGGCCCCGAGCGCGACCGCCCCGATCCCGAAGCAGAGGGCACTCGGCACGGACAGCCACGCCCAGGCGTTCCCGCCCTCCAGCATGCCGAGGATGAGCGCGGTCAACCCGATCGTGAGCAGCACCGCGCCCCCGTAGTCGATGCTGTGCCGCTGGGTCTGCTTCTGCTCCTTGTACGTGCGCAGCAGCATCCATCCGGCGATCAGGCACAGGGGCACGTTGATCCAGAAGATCCATCGCCAGGCGTCGAGCTGGGCGAAGATGCCGCCGAGTGCGGGGCCCACCACCGAGGAGATGGCCCAGACGCTGGCGACGTATCCCTGCACCTTCGCGCGCTCGGCGACCGTGTAGATGTCGCCGACGATGGTCATCGACATCGGCGCGACGGCACCGGCACCGATGCCCTGGATGATGCGGAAGACGATCAGCGCCGGCATGCTCCAGGCGAACCCGCAGAGGACGGATCCGAGCAGGAAGAGGGCGATGCCGAGCAGGATGATCGGCTTGCGACCCACGGTGTCCGCGAAGCGGGAGTAGATGGGCACGCTCACGGCCTGCGCCAGGAGGTACACCGAGAACAGCCAGGGGAACTGCTGGTAGCTGCCGAGGTCGCGCACGATGCTCGGCACCGCGGTGGCGAGGATCGTCGCGTCGATCGCGATGAGGCCGGTGGCGAGCATGAGCGCGCCGAGGATGGGTCCCCGCTCCGACCGGAGTCCGATGGAGGCGCGGTCGACGGAGGCAGTCACTCCAGAGACAAGCGGAACGACCTCACCGATATTCCGCCCGATCTCCGCGTCACGAGGAGGCGGGGCGTCCCGGCTCGTCGGTGGGGCCGTCGCTCGCGCCCTCGTCCTCCGCGTCGTACAGCACGGGGCGGTCGACGGTCTTCGTGACGTCGGCGGGATCGACCGCGAGCATGAGCATCGCGAGGATCAGGAGGGTCGCGATGAAGGCGCCGCCGCCCACGACGAGGCTCAGCGCCACCGGGGTGAGACCCTCATAGGTGCCGTTCGCGATGGCGGTGTTCACGCGGAGGGTGAAGGCGCCGGTGGAGACGAGGGTGACCACCATGGCGAACACGCCGCAGCCCAGGGCGATGCCGAGCAGGTGGAGGGGCCGGAGGATGTCCCGTCGGGTGGGCTTGTCGTCGCTCATCGCTCTCCTCCGTGCTCCACAGGAGCCGCATCGTTCTCGGGGGCGGCAGCGACGTCATCGGCGTCCGCGCGCTTCGGGGTGAGGCCGGCGATGCCGAGGAAGACGGCGACGATGGCCGCATACCCGCCGAACATCCCCACGCCGAGGATGATGCCGGACAGCTCGAACGTGCCCGCCTTCTCGATCGTGTACTCCTGGACGAAGCCCGACGGGATCAGCAGCAGGACGACCGCGAGGAGCACGCCCAGCGCCCCGACCGTGATCGCGTCGGTGGCGAGCGCTCCCCCGACGCGGCGGGCGCGGAAGCCGGCGAGCAGCTCGAGGCCGCCGCTGAGCACGCCCCAGGTGATGAGCACGATGAAGAACATGTCGTCCGTGCGCCAGGCCGGCACGCCCCCGGCCATTCCGGCGATCGCGCTCACGACCGCCAGGAGGATCGCCGACCAGCGCGACCCCGACGGGAGGACGAGCCAGGCCGCGAGGATGTGCACCAGGGCGGTGACCAGCGCGAAGCCGCTGAAGACGGCGAGACCGACCGCGGCGGAGTGATCCGAGGAGAAGGTGATCATCAGGGCGGCGACGGCCGCGAACAGCGCGCGCAGCAATTGCACGTGGCGCATGGTGAACGCGCGAGCAGGGGCAGACATAACGGCCAGATCCTCCGGGGTTTCCCCACCAGTCTACGCGGGGCCGCGAGCCGCACGCGCCGGGGGATGCTCGTGAAGCCCGGCGGATCTCCCCAGATCGATTGCCGGGCTTCACGACATACGCAGCAAGGGGGGCATCACTGCGTCGGGCCGCTGCCGCAGGGTCGGGCACCCTCCCCGCGACATCACAGCCCCGTGACCCACTTGCCCACCTGGTCCCCTGAGGTGTGCGCGTGCGGTCGTATGCTCACTCTAGAGGTGTGTTCTTCACATACCGGGTGGGGGCTGTGATGGGTTTTGGGGACGACGAGAAGAGGGCCGCGACGCCGGACGCGTTCGCGGCGGCGCTGCGGGATGCGATCAACGCGAGACCGGTGACGCTGTCGTGGTTGCAGCGACAGCTCCGCGACCGGGGCAACCGCGTCTCGATGGCCACGCTGAGCTACTGGCGGTCGGGAGCCCGCCGCCCGGAAGGACCGCAGTCGCTCGCCGCCCTCGCCGACATCGAGGACCTGCTGTGCCTCGAGTCCGGTGCGTTGAGCAGGCTCCTGCGTCCGCACCGCACCGGGCCCCTGGGGCCGCAGGGGTTCCCGCTGGAGCAGGTCGACATGGAGCGGGCGGTCCGCGAGGTCTACGCGGCCCTCGGCGCCACGTACCCGGACCCGTCGCGGGAGCTCACCGTCCACTCCGTCACGGAGGTGGACGCCGACGGCGAGGTGTCCTCCTGCCTCACCCGCAGCATCGTGCAGTCGACGAGCGGCGTGATCACCGCCATCCCCGTCCTCGACCTCACCCCCGGCGTCCCCGGGCCTCCACCGCTCCTCACGGCCGTGGCCGGCGGACGGATCGCCGCGCGCTACTCCCACCCGAACGGCGAGGCGCACGGCGCGCTGATCGAGCTCGATGTCCCGCTCGAGGCTCCGGACACCGCGGTCGTCGAGTGGTCGGTGCAGTACGAGCCCGGTCGCCCCTCGGATCGGGAGACCGGGCATGCTCTGTCCCGCCAGGCTCGCGAGCTCCTGGTGTGGACGCGCTTCCACCCCGATGCCGTGCCGGACTGGTGCGACGAGCTCGTCGAGACCGCCGGAGGCACCGTCGTCACCGCGCTCCCGCGACCTCGCGGCACGTCGGTGCACCAGGTCCGCCGGGCGTTCGGTCCCGGCGCCCTCGGTCTGCGCTGGGGGTACGGCCCTCGCGGCGGCGATCAGCCCGGCTGATCACCCGTCGCGACCGGTCGTCCCGGCGTGTTCGACCACTGGCTCCAGGAGCCGGGGAAGACCTTCGCCGGGATGCCGACCTCCTGCAGCACGAGAGCCGTATGCGCCGCCGTGATGCCGGAGCCGCAGTAGGCCGCGACCGGCGTCTCGGCCGTGACGCCGACCTCCGCGAGCGTCGCCAGGACCGTGTCGCGGTCACGGATGCGCCCGCTCTCGTCGAGGTGTCGCGTGGTGGGGAGGTTCCGGGCACCGGGGATGTGTCCGGCGATCGGGTCGAGGGGCTCGGTCTCGCCCCGGTAGCGCTCCGGGGCGCGCACGTCGAGCAGGACCCCGGTCTCCGGGAACGCCGCCGCCTCGTCGATCGAGAGGGCGTCCTGGCCGGGATCCGCGAGGACGACGTCACCGGTCTCCGGCACGACGTCGTCGGTCGCCAGGTCGTATCCGGCCGCGGTCCAGGCCCGCAGCCCGCCGTCGAGCACCCGGACCTCGACGCCGGCCTGCCGCAGCAGCCACCACGCCCGAGCCGCCGCGAGTCCCTTGGTGTCGTCGTAGGCCACGACCGTGTCGCCCTGCCGCACGCCCCAGCGCCGTGCCGCCGCCTGCAGGGTCTCCGTCGAGGGGAGCGGATGCCGGCCCTCGGTGGGCGCTCCGGGCGTGGAGAGCTCCTGATCCAACGACGCGAACACGGCGCCGGGGATGTGGCCAGAGCGGTAGTCGCCCGGGCCCGCCTCGGGACGGTCCAGGCGCCAGCGCACGTCGACGACCCGGATCGGGGCGCCGTTCTCGAGGAGGTCGTGGAGTTCTGCCGCGGAGACGAAGTGACTCATGGTGCGAGGCTACCGAGTCCGCGGCGCCACGCGTCGATCGCCGTCACGGACCGACACGGTCCTCGCGGCCCGGGAATAGCCACGCGCCCACGGCGTTTCCCCTCACATGATTGAAACTTCAACGGTCGCCGCGGAGCGCACCCGCGTGCGGGTGCCCCTGCGCTTCGCGGACGGCTTCGCGACGACGGCCGACGTCGTGACCTTCGATGGACTCGTGGACGGGCGCGAGCACCTGCTGCTCGGACTCGGTGACTGGCAGGCGGCGCTCGCCCGCTCTGCCGCCGGCGGCGAAGCTCCCCTCGTCCGCCCGCACAGCGAGTGCCTCACGGGAGACGTGTTCGGCTCCGAGCGCTGCGACTGCGGGCCGCAGCTGCGGGAGGCCGTCGAGCGGATCGCCGCCGAGGGCGGCTTCCTCCTCTACCTCCGGCAGGAAGGCCGCGGCATCGGGCTCTACGCCAAGCTCGACGCGTACGCGCTGCAGGACGCCGGCCTCGACACCTATGAGGCGAACGTGGCCCTCGGACGCGGCGAGGATGAGCGGGACTACACCGTCGCGGCGCAGATGCTGCGTGCGCTGGGCGTGGACCGCATCCGCCTGCTGAGCAACAATCCCGACAAGGCCGCGCAGCTCGACGGGCTCGGCGTCCGCGTCACCGAGCGGGTGCGCACCGAGGTGCACCTGTCCGAGGCGAACTCGCGCTACCTCCAGGCGAAGCGCGACCACACGGCGCACACGATCGACCTGACCGCGGCGTGACCTCCGAGGAGCACGACATGAGCGAGACGCGGCACCCGCGGCGGCTCGACGACGACGAGCTCGCGACGTGGCTCCCGATCATCCGGTTCGTCCAGCTGCTGCCCCAGGTCCTCGACCGGGCGCTGAAGGACGAGGTGGGCCTGAACCACGCCCGCTACGCGATCCTGGTGACCCTCGCCGGGCAGGGCGACGAGGCCGTCACCATGACCGAGCTCGCGCGCATCGCCGGACTCAGCCGGTCGCGTCTGAGCCACGCCCTGGACTCCCTGGAGGAGCGCGGGTGGGTGGAGCGGACGTCGTGCTCCACGGACAAGCGCACGCTCTCCGCGACGCTGACCCCGGCGGGGCGGGAGATGCTCCGGGCGGCCGCGCCCGTCCACGTGGCCCAGATCCGCGAGCTCATCCTCGACCCGCTGTCCGCGGAGGATCGGCAGCGGCTGCAGGACATCCTGGGCGCGCTGCTTCCCGGCGTCACGGCGGCGCTGTGAGAGGCGTTCTGCTCTGAGCAGAACGTCTCGATCGCCGCACAGACGGCGGCTTATCGTGAGGCATGGCCGACATCGTCCCGTTCCCCCGCGCCCCGCATCCCGTCCGTTCGCCGTCGAACGGCCCCGAACCTCTATGGCGCGACCTGCTCGGGGATCAGCTCCGGCGGCGGCGCCATGACCGCGGCGAGACGCTCAGCGAGACCGCGGAGAAGGCCGGGGTCTCGCCGCAGTACCTCTCCGAGGTCGAGCGCGGCCGGAAGGAACCGTCCAGCGAGATGATCGCCGCGATCGCCGGGGCCCTGGACGCCACTCTCGTGGAGCTCACGAGCGCGGTCGCCGAGGAGCTTCGTCAGGCCACCCCCGCCGCGGCTGCGGTGTCGGCCTCCCGCGGCGCCTTCGCCCTGGCCGCCTGACCCGTTCCACCTGCACGACCGGAGTCCGGGTGCACGACGGATCCTGGAGATCCGTCGTGCACCCGTCACTTCATCGTGCCTCCGGATCACGGGGACCGAGCACAGTGTCGATGAGGCCGTAGTCGAGGGCGGCGGCGGCGGTGAAGACCCGGTCCCGGTCGGTGTCGGCGCGGAGCTCCGCGAGAGAGCGGCCGGTGTGCCGACCCAGGATCGTCTCCATGTCCGCGCGCACCCGCACGACCTCGTCGGCCGCGAGGATGAGGTCCGGGATGGCTCCGCGCGACTGACCGGCCGGCTGGTGCAGCACGATGCGCGCGTGGGCGAGGGCCGCCCGCTCCCCCGGCGCTCCCGCCGCGACGAGCAGGGCCGCAGGACCGATGGCCTGCCCGACGCACGTCGTCGCGATCCGCGGACGGATGTGCTGCATGGTGTCGTAGATCGCCAGCGCGGCACCGGGATCCCCGCCCTCGCTGTTGATGTAGAACTGGACGCCGGTCTCCGGGCTGTCCGCGTCGAGGTGCAGGAGCTGCGCGATGAGGGCGTTCGCCACCCCCGCGTCGATGCCGGTGCCGAGGTAGATGACCCGCTCGGCGAGCAGATGCGAGTACACGTCCATGACCCGCTCGCCCCGCGGATGCTGGGCGATGACGTTCGGGATCGTGTAGCTGCTCATGCGTCCGCCCCCAGTCCCACCCGCGCACGACGACGCGGCAGGATCTCCGCCGTCGACTGCACGATCTCGTCGATGAATCCGTAATCCTGAGCCTCGCCGGCGGTGTACCAGCGGTCGTGGAGGGAGTCCTCGAAGATCCGCGCGAGGGGCTGACCGGTGTCGTCCGCGATGAGGCCGAGGACGGTGTCGCGCATGTGCCGGAGGTCGTCGGCCTGCGCCTCGATCTCCACCGCCGAGCCGCCGATCCCCGCCGATCCTTGGTGCATGAGGATCCGCGCATGCGGGAGAGCGCGCCGCTTGCCCTTCGTCCCCGCGGAGAGCAGGAACTGCCCGGCGCTGCAGGCGAGACCGAGGGCGAGGGTGGAGACGTCGTTCGGGATGAGGTGCATGAGGTCGCGGATCGCCAGCATCGATGGCACGGACCCGCCGGGCGAGTGGATCCAGAGGGCGATGTCGGCCGCCGGATCCTCGGCGGAGAGACCGAGGAGCTGCGTCATCAGGAGGGTGCCGTTGTCGTCGTCGAGGGCGCCGTCGAGGACGAGCACCCGCTCGTGGAACAGGGCGCGCCGGGCCTCGGGGCCGAACTGCGGGAGAGGTTTGTCTTCGCTCATGACCCCAGCCTCCGGCTCCCCCGGCGCCGGCGGGAGCGAATCCGCCCGGAGCAGATCCGCTGTGAGCGGCGGCGGGTGCACCCGCCGGAAAACGCGACGTAACACCGCCGACGCACGACCCGCCTAGCCTCGGGGCATGGCGAAACAGAAAGCACCCGCATGGCAGTCCGAGGACGGCCTGAACTTTCGTACCCGCAAGTGGGTGCGCCCGGAAGACCTCAACGCGAACGGCACGCTGTTCGGCGGAAGCCTGCTGAAGTGGATCGACGAGGAGGCCGCGATCTACGCGATCGTGCAGCTCGGCAACTACCGCGTCGTCACCCGGCACATCTCCGCCATCACGTTCGAGGCGTCGGCGGTGCAGGGCGACCTCATCGAGATCGGACTGCAGGCCACCCGTTTCGGCACCACGTCGCTCACCATGCGGGCCGTCGCGCGCAACATGATCACGCGCAAGCGCATCCTCACCATCGACGAGATCGTGTTCGTCAGCATCGGCGAGGACGGCCTGCCCACCCCGCACGGCTACGACGAGATCACCTACGATCGCGACCGCATGCCCACCGAGCGCATCGCCACCGGCACGATCCCCCTCCCGAAGCGCTGACCCGCTCTCGCCGACCCACCCCCTTGCGGTCGACCCACCCCCGAAAGTGCGTCACTTAGGGGGGTGGGTCGCACGGAAGGGGGTGGGTCGACGGTCAGCGGTGGGTGACGCGGTGGCCGATCCAGAAGCCGATCGCGATCAGGCCGACCAGGCCGATACCGAGGATCCACGGGAGCAGGGACGGTGCGGCGCCGGCCGTGGCCGTCGCGAGGGTGCCGGAGCCGTCGGCGATGCGTCCGTTGCCCGCCGCAAGATCGGCGGCACCCGCGTCGAGCTTCGCGCTTCCGGCCGCGAGGGTGCCGGACCCCTCGGCGACCGCGTCGGCGCCGGTACGGAGTTCGGTCATCCCGGACCGGAGGTCACCGGCACCCGACTGCAGCGCGCCGACGCCCGTAGCCAGAGTCCCGGCACCCGCGTCGAGCCGCGCCGCGCCGGCGCTGAGCTCCGCGGTGCCGGAGTACAGCGACGATGCTCCGGTCGAGAGGGTCTGGAGCCCAGACGAGAGATCCGCCGCGCCCGCCGCGAGCCGGGAGGTGCCGTCCTGCAGCGTCTGCGCTCCGGCGACGAGGGCGGGAGCGCCCTTCGGGGAGACCAGCGCCACGGTTCCCGGCCAGCCCTTCGAGGTGTCGCCGTTGATGAGCGCACCGACGCCGGCCGTGACACGAGCGGAGCCGTCGGCGGCGCCGATGAGTCCCTGTGCGAGGCCCGGAGCAGCCGCGGCGGGGGCGGCCAGCGCGCCGACCTGCTTCTCGACGCCGGCGGCGAGCGCCGCGAGCTGCTGGAGCTGCACGTCATCAGGGTGTGCAGCGAGGAGACCCTGCAGACCCGCGGCGAGCGTCCGCGCATTGCCGGGAGCGCTCGTGGCGACGCCCGTCAGCAGGGCCTTCGTCTCCGGATGGGCGAGTTTCTGCACATCGGCACTCACTCCGGCGCGCAGGGTGGTGCTGAGGGTCGTCGCCCCCTCGAGCACACCGTTCGCGTACCGGTGCGCGCCGTCGACACCGGCGGCGAGAGTGGTCGCGCCGTCGACGAGCTGCCGGGCCCCGGCGTCCGCCGCCGCCATCTTCGCCGCGAGCTCCTGCGATCCGGCGAGCGCCGTCTGGGCTCCGCCGCTCACCCGTCCCGCACCGTCGAGGGCCGTGGCGGCTCCCGCGGCGAGGGTGCCCGCACCCTCCGCGAGCGTGGTGGCGCCCGCGGCGGCGGTCGTCGCGCCGTCACTGAGTTTCGCCGATCCCTGCTGCGCCGTCGCGGTGCCTGTCGCGAGATCCTGCGTGCCCGCGGCCAGCTCGTCGGCCCCCGCGGCGAGGTCGGCGGCTCCGGCGGCGAGGTCCGCGGATCCCCCCTGCGCGGTGGTGGTGCCGTCCGCGAGTTCCGAGGCGCCCGCGGACACCTTGCTCATCGTGGCGAAGAACAACAGCACCATCGCCGCCAGCAGAAGGCTGAGGACGATCACGGCGATGCGCATGCCGAGGCCGTGCGCGTGGGTCTTTTCACTCGTCATTGAGGACTCCCGGGGTCAGTGGCGTCGTTGCCACCCGCGACTGTAGGGCCGCACTCTCCACCACCCCCCGGTTTTGCCGCTAGGAACCAAGTCCCACCTCAGGCGATACTCAGTTTCTTGTCGTCCTCACACAATCGCCGATCCGGCCCCTTATGTGCGAGCCACCCCCATATGTGACGCACTTTCGGGGGTGGGTCGCACGGAAAGGGGTGGGTCGGCGAGAGTGGCGAAGGCGTTCGCGAGGTCGGCGAGGAGATCGTCGACGTCCTCGAGGCCGATGGACAGACGCAGGACGTCGGCGGCGGGACGCGCCTCCGCGGGGACCGGGCGGTGCGTGAGCGCGGCGGGGTGCTGGATGAGGGAGTCCACGCCCCCGAGCGACACGGCGTGCGTGAAGAGGCGGGTCGCTCCGGCCACCGCTGCGGCCGCTGCATAGCCGCCGCGCAGCCGCAACGCGATCATCGCCCCCGGCCCGCGGAGCTGCCGTTCCAGGATGCCGCGCGGATCCCCGTCGAGCCCGGGATAGAAGACCTCGGCGACCTCGGGCCGATCGACCAGCCACTGCACGATGCGACGAGCGCTCTCCTGCTGGTGCCGCACGCGGACCGGCAGGGTCGTGAGACCGCGGTGCAGCAGGTACGCGCCGAGCGGGTGCAGGAGCCCCCCGGTCACCGCACGCACGCGACGCAGCGCCTCCCCGGTCGTCTCGTCACAGGCGACGACGCCGGCGATGACATCACCGTGGCCGCCGAGGTATTTGGTGGCGCTGTGCAGCGACATCGCCGCGCCGTGATCGATCGGGTTCTGCAGCACGGGGGTCGCGAACGTGTTGTCGACCACGACCGGCACGCTCCCCGCCTGCCGCACGACCTCGGCGATGTCCGCGACCTCGAGGGTCGGGTTCGCCGGCGTCTCCACGACGACGAGTCCGGTGTCGGCGCGCAGCGCGGCGGCGACCTCGTCGGGACGGCAGTACGTCGTCTCCACGCCGAGCAGACCGGACCCGAGCAGGTGGTCGGTCCCTCCGTAGAGCGGACGCACCCCGACGACGTGCCGCGCTCCCGTGGCACCCGTGTGCGCGAGGATCACGGCGGTCATGGCCGCCATCCCGGAGCCGAAGGCGACGGCGGCCTCGGCGTGCTCCAGCTCGGCGAGCGCATCCTCGAAGCGCGCGACCGTCGGATTCCAGAGGCGGGCGTAGACCATGCTGCCGTCCTGCGGCGGGCGGCCCCCGGTGGCCATCGCCTCGTACGAGTCACCGCCGCGCTCGACGTCGGGCAGCGGATTGGTCGTGGAGAGGTCGATCGGCAGGGCGTGGACCCCGAGCGCCTCGAGGTCGGCACGGCCGCTGTGGACGGCCACGGTGTCGGGATGCAGCGGTGCGGTCATCCCTCCACGCTGGCCGAATCGCGGGCTTCTCGCTGGTCTTCGACAGAACAACTCATCGAATCCGGGATCCTCGCTATTCTGTGCAACATCCGGCCGCACCGAGGAGGGCACGTTGGCGAAAGCGCAACTCGACGAGATCGACCTGGAGCTGCTCGCCGCCCTGAGCCGCGATGCGGCCGTCACCAACAAGGCTCTGGCCCACCGCCTCGGACTCGCGGAATCCACCTGCGCCCACCGGATCCGCGGCCTGCGTGAGCGCGGAGTCATCCGCGACACGCGCGTCCGCCTCGACGGCTCCGCTCTCGGCTACCCCCTGCAGGCGATCATCAAGGTGCGCCTCGCGCATCACACTGGGCCCAAGGTCACGGCGCTCTTCGACGCGCTCGTCGCGATCCCCCGCGTGCTCCAGGTGTTCCACGTCGCCGGGGTGGACGACTTCCTCGTGCACGTCGCCGTCCAGGACGCGACCGCTCTGCGCGACATCGTGCTCGAGCACATCACCGTCCACCCCGTCGTCCGCGGCACCGAGACCCAGCTCGTGTTCGAGCTCCGCGACGGCACGGGTTTCCTCCCCCGCTGAACGAGGGGGCAGGATGGAGGGACGCCGTTGCAAAGGAGCACCATGAGCCGTCGTGCCACCCCCGCCACCGAAGCGATCCGCGGGATGAGGGACCTCCTCTTCACGCACGCCACGGACTACGACGCCGCGCGCCGCGAGTTCGCCTGGCCCGACCTGACCGCCTTCAACTTCGCGCTCGAGTGGTTCGACGTCGTCGCCGGGGAGAACCCCGGCCGTCCGGCCGTGCAGATCGTCGAGGCCGACCTCAGCCTCCGCTCCTGGACGTACGGCGAGCTCTCCGCCCGGTCCGACCAGGTCGCCGCCTGGTTGCGCGGCCTCGGCATCGGCCGCGGCGACCACGTGATCGTCATGCTCAACAACACGATCGAGCTGTGGGAGGTGATGCTCGCGATCACGAAGCTGGGCGCGGTGTCGATCCCGACCTCGACGCTGCTGTCGGCCTCCGACCTCGCGTACCGGATCGAGCACGGCCGCGCCGGCGCCGTCGTCACCCTCGGCAGCCTGGCCGACCGCCTCGAGGGGATCGACCCCGCGGTGCTGCGCATCGGGGTCGGCGCGTCGCTGCCTGCGGACTGGAAGCGGTTCGCGGACGCCGCCGCCACCACCGAGGAGTTCGTTCCGGACGGCCCGACGCCCGCCGGCGACACGGCCCTGCTGTACTTCACGTCCGGCACGACGAACCGCCCGAAGCTCGTGCAGCACACCCACGTCTCCTACCCCGTCGGCCACCTCTCCACGATGTGGTGGCTCGGCGTGCGCCCGGACGACGTGCACCTCAACATCTCCTCCCCCGGGTGGGCCAAGCACGCCTGGTCGAGCTTCTACTCGCCGTTCCTGGCCGAGGCGACGGTGTTCGTCTACAACTACGACCGCTTCGACGCGAACACGCTCATGGAGGTCATGGACACCCACCACGTCTCGACGTTCTGCGCCCCGCCCACGGTCTGGCGCATGCTCATCCAGGCCGACCTCTCCCGGCTCGCGCACCCTCCGCGCGAGCTCGTGGGCGCCGGCGAACCGCTGAACCCCGAGGTCATCGACCGGGTGCGCGAGGCGTGGGGCGGCACGATCCGCGACGGCTTCGGGCAGACGGAGATGACCGCCTGCATCGGCAACTCCCCGGGGCAGACGGTCAAGGTGGGATCGATGGGCCGTCCGCTGCCCGGGTACCCGGTCGTGCTGCTCGATCCGTCGACGGGCGAGGTCGTGGAGGACGAGGGCGAGATCGCGCTCGACCTCGCGAAGCCGCCGCTCGGCCTCATGGCGGGGTACTACGACGATCCGGAGAAGACCGCGGAGTCGCGGGCCGGGGGCTTCCATCACACCGGAGACATCGCCGTGCGCGACGCCGACGGCTACCTGACCTACATCGGACGCTCCGACGACGTGTTCAAGGCCTCCGACTACAAGATCTCGCCGTTCGAGCTCGAGTCCGTGCTGCTGGAGCACGACCTCGTCGTCGAAGCGGCCGTCATCCCCAGCCCCGACCCCACGCGCCTGGCGGTCCCGAAGGCGTACGTGTGCCTGACGCCGGACGCGGGCGCGGACGAGGCCGCCGCCGCGCGCGCCGTGTTCGGCTACGCGCACGAACGGCTGTCCTCGCACCTGTGGGTGCAGATCATCGAGTTCGTGCCCGAGCTGCCGAAGACGATCTCCGGGAAGATCCGCCGCGTCGAGCTGCGGGCACGCGAGAGCGCCCGCGTGGCCGCGGGCGACGAGGCGCGGCAGCACCGCGACCGCGACTACCGCTGAGCGCTAGGAGACGACGGCGACCGGCGCCGTGGGCGTCGCGGTCGAGCCGGTCTTGAGCGTGGCCGTCGTCGTGGTCGCCGGCGCCGGCTTCACGCGCGCGGCCCGGCGTCGCGACTCGAAGCCGCCGGCCGTGAGCATCGCGCGCACGATCCCGCCGATCACGAGCATGCCCACGAGCGACGCGCCCGCCGCGATCAGCGGAAGCCACTGATTCGCGAAGCTCGCGGTGAAGCTCATCAGCGCGCACACGATCCACAGTCCGACCGCGCCGCCCGCGAGCCCCCCGGCTCCGCGGATGATCGCGATCGCTGCCACGATCGCGCAGACCGCGGCGAGCGCCGCACCCACGTATCCGATCGGTACCAGAATGGCGGCCAGGTCTCTGGCCACTCCCAATGTCGTCATGACGACCCCCCGTCCGGCGGAACCCCTCCGCACCTTCGACATTAGAAGTGTCTCTCCGGAAGGCCATCCGTCTCAAGTCCGATCCGGGTCATCCTTCCGGTGGATATCGCGGATCAGCGCCGGACCGGCCACCGCAGCCGGCGCGGGCGCACGACGCGGACGGGGCGGGTGACGACCGCGTCGACCACCATCGAGCCGTCGGTGGGGCCGACGATCGCGATCGCGGAGGTCTCGGTGGCCTCGGCCGGGGCCACGGGCTGCCTCGCGAGCGCGCGATGCGCCTTGACGTAGGCCGGCACGAGGAGCACGATCGCGCCCACCCAGGCGAGCGGGTTGCTGAGGGCCACGCCGTCGAACCCGATCATCGCCCCGAGGACGACCGCGGCGACGACGCGCATCACGAGCTCGATCACGCCGGTGACCGTCGGCACCAGCGTGTGGCCGAGCCCCTGGAGCGCGCCGCGGAGCACGAAGAGCATGCCGAGCGCCCAGTAGCCGCAGCCGTTGATGATGAGCATGCGGTGCGCCATGGCGACGACGTCGTCCGACCCGTCGCCGACGAACAGCCGGACCATCGGCGCGCCGAACGCGATGAGCAGCCCGCCGAGGACGATCGCCGCGGCGACCGCCATCCAGGTGGCCTCGACCACACCGCGCCGGATGCGGTCGGGGCGGCGTCCACCGTGGTTCTGCGCCGCGTACATCGACACGGCGAGCCCGAGCGAGGAGAGCAGGGCGACCGCCAGGCTGTCCACGCGGGACGCCGTCGTGTAGGCCGCGACCGCGTCGGCGCCGAGCGTGTTGAGCGCGACCTGCACCGTGAGGGTCCCGATCGCGATGATCGAGGCCTGGAAGCCCATGGGGAGGCCGAGGCGCAGGTGGTCGGCGATGTCCGTGCGGGAGATGCGCCAGTCCGAACGACGCAGGTGCAGCATGGGCAGCCGCCGGCGCACGAACTCCAGGCAGAGGATCACCGAGACGGCCTGTGCGACCACGGTGGCGAGCGCGGCACCCGCGACGCCCCACTCCAGCGGACCGACCATGAGCACGACGAGGCCGACGTTGAGTGCACAGGAGACCGTGAGGAACACCAGCGGGGTCTTCGAGTCGCCGATGGCGCGGATGATGGCGGAGAGGTAGTTGAAGAACATCGTCGCGCCCGCGCCGAGGAAGCTGATCTGCGTGAACACCGTCGCCTCGGCCATGAGCTCGGGCGGCGTCTGCAGCAGCGCGAGGATCGGCCCGGCGATGAGCGGCGCGACCACCGTGAGGACCACGCTCGTGATGCCGCTGAGGAGCACGCCCGTGGCGACCGAGCGGCGCACGGCGGCGTCGTCGCGCGCACCGAAGGCCTGGGCGATGGGGATCGCGAAGCCGCTCGTGAGACCCCAGGCGAAGCCGAGGAGGAGGAAGAGCAGGCTGCCCGTCGCGCCGACGGCGGCGAGGGACTGGACGCCGAGATGGCGTCCGACGACGATCGCGTCGGCGAACTGGTAGAGCTGCTGCACGACGTTGCCGAGCAGCAGCGGGATCGAGAAGGCGAGGATGACGCGCCACGGACGGCCCGTGGTGAGGGTGGTGGCCATGAAGGAAGGGGCTCGCAGGGAAAGAGGGGATGGATCGGGGGTGCGCCCAGTTTATCGAATCGTTTCGGGCGAACGGAACACCCCGGGCCGGATTGCCGTCGCCGGGGGGTCGATTTCGGACGAGCGGGCCCCGGTGGTTACTCTGCATCAGTCGAGGACGACCGGAGGAGATGAGCGTGACGAAGGAAGACACGGGGGCCATCCGCCAGGGGCAGACCGCAGCCGGAGGCGAGGAGCACCTGCGGCGCGCGCTCAGCAACCGGCACATCCAGCTCCTCGCGATCGGCGGGGCGATCGGCACCGGCCTGTTCATGGGCAGCGGCAAGACGATCTCCGTCGCCGGCCCCTCGGTGATCTTCGTCTACATGATCATCGGGTTCATGCTGTTCTTCGTCATGCGGGCGATGGGCGAGCTGCTGCTGTCGAACCTCAAGTACAAGTCGTTCAGCGACTTCGCGAGCGACCTGCTCGGCCCGTGGGCGGGCTTCTTCACCGGCTGGACGTACTGGTTCTGCTGGGTGGTCACGGGCGTGGCCGACGTGATCGCGATCGCGGGGTACACCGATGCGCTCATCCCCGGCATCCCGCTGTGGATCCCCGGCCTCCTCGTGGTCGTGATCCTCCTGGCGCTCAACCTGCCCACCGTCGCGGCGTTCGGCGAGATGGAGTTCTGGTTCGCGCTCATCAAGATCGTCGCGATCGTCGCCCTCATCGTGACCGGTCTCGTCATGATCCTCACCGGCTTCTCGCACGACGCCGGCACCGCGAGCTTCGCCAACCTGTGGGAGCACGGCGGCATGTTCCCGCACGGCTTCCTCGGCTTCGTCGCCGGCTTCCAGATCGCGGTGTTCGCGTTCGTCGGGATTGAGCTCGTCGGCACGGCCGCCGCGGAGACGAAGGACCCGAAGCGCAACCTTCCGAAGGCCATCAACGCCATCCCGATCCGGGTCCTGCTGTTCTACGTGGGCGCGCTCATCATCCTCATGTCCGTCACGCCGTGGACCGAGTACGTCGCCGGCGAGAGCCCCTTCATCGCGATGTTCGCCCTCGCCGGACTGGGCATCGCCGCCACCGTCGTCAACCTCGTGGTGCTGACCTCCGCGATGTCCAGCGCGAACTCCGGCATCTACTCCACGTCGCGCATGGTCTTCGGCCTGGCACAGGACGGCGACGCCCCCCGGTTCTTCGGCCGGCTCTCGAAGCGCCGCGTGCCGCAGAACGCGCTGTTCCTGTCCTGCATCCTGCTGCTGTCCGGCGTCGTGCTGCTCTACGCGGGCAAGGACATCGGCACGGCGTTCGAGATGGTCACCACGGTGTCGGCCGTGTGCTTCATGTTCGTGTGGACGATCTTCCTCTGCAGCTACCTCGTGTACCGGCGCCGGCGTCCGGAGAAGGCGGCGACCTCGGCGTTCAAGATGCCGGGCGGCGTGTTCATGGTGTTCGTGGTGCTCGCGTTCTTCCTTTTCATCCTCTGGGCGCTGACCACCCAGCCCGACACCCTGATCGCCCTGCTCGTGACGCCGATCTGGTTCGCGATCCTCATCGTCGCCTGGCTGTTCGTGCGGAAGTCGCCGCACCACCTGGAGCGCCACGCCGCGCACATCGCGTACCTGCGCGACGACACGATCCCGGCCGACTGAGCGTCAGGCGACCGACTCGAGGGTCGCGGGCTGTGCGGCCGCGACCTTCGGGGCGAAGACGCGGGGGCGGAGCGCGAGGAACAGCAGCACCATGCCGGCGGCGAGCAGCATGTGCCCCACGCCCGCGATGCCGGCGATCATCTTCGTCGACTCCTCGCCGAGCACCGTGAGGCAGCCGTGCCAGAGGAGCATCGCCGAGGTCAGCACGAGCCCGGCGGTGTAGGTCCAGAAGAACCAGCCGAACAGGCGGCTCTCGGAGAGCGCAAAAGCCTTCTCCAGGAGCATCACCACGAGGAAGACGACGAAGCCCAGCACGAGCAGATGCGTGTGCACGAGTCCGAGCTGCGTCGGCGCCCCCTCCGGGAAGCCGTTGATCTTGGTGAACTCACGGTAGAAGAGTCCGGAGGCGACGCCCACCAGCATGGAGGCGAACGCGGCGGTGAAGAGCCTGCGCATGGGAGTCCTTTCTGTCTGCCTCCAGCCTCGCCGTGGGGCCGTCGCCGCGGATCCATCGAACGGTTGAGACCGCGGGCGTCAGAGCAGACCGGACTCCCTGGCGATCGCGACCGCCTTCGTGCGGCTGTCGGCCCCGAGCTTCTCGAAGACGTGCACGAGGTGGGTCTTCACCGTCGCTTCCGTGACGAACAGCGCCTTCGCGATCTCCCGGTTCGAGGCCCCGGTGTCGAGCAGCCGCAGCACGTCGAGCTCGCGCCCCGTGAGCTGCACCCGCGGGGCGCGGAGGGCGCGGCCGACGCGCGCCGTGAGCTCCGGCGTCAGCGCCTGCCCGCCCGACGCGGCCTGTCGCACGGCCCGGATGATGTCCTCCGGGTCGATGTCCTTGAGCAGGTACCCCGCCGCCCCCGCCTCGATCGCGCCGAGGATCTGGGCGTCGCGGTCGAACGTCGTGAGGATGAGCACCGCCGGGGCCGGGTCGAGCGCCCGGAGCGCCGCCGTCGTCTGCACGCCGTCCATGCCCGCCCCCAGCCGCAGATCGCAGAGGACGACGTCGGGACGGAGGTGCCGGGCGAGGACGACCGCCTCCTCCCCCGACGCGGCCTCGCCCACGACCTCGGCGTCGTCGCGGCGGTCGAACAACGAGCGCACGCCGGCGCGCACGATGGGGTGGTCGTCGACGAGCAGGATCCGTACAGGGGTCACGACCGGCCTCCGAGGGGCAGGTGGGCCGACAGCGCGGTGCCGTCGCCGGGGGCGCTCTCCACGTCGAGACCGCCGCCGAGCTCGCGCAGTCGGGCGCGCATCGACCGCAGGCCGTAGCCGCCGCCGGGCCCCGCCGAGTCCAGCCGCGACGGGTCGAAGCCGCGACCGTCGTCGACCACGTCCAGCCGCACCGCGTCGCCGGCGTCCGCGAGGGTCACCACCACCCGAGTGGCCCCGGCGTGGCTGCGCACGTTGGCGAGCGCGGACTGCGCCGTCCGCAGCAGGGCGACCTCGGCATCGAGGCCGAGTGCGGGCAGATCGTCGGCATGGAAGGTGGCCGCGATCCCGGTCTCGGCGGTCAGGCGCTCGAGCATCCGGGCAAGGGCGTCGCTCAGCGCGGAGCCGTCCAGCTCGGCGGGCATGAGGTCGTCGACGATGCGTCGGGCGTCGGCGAGCCCTTCCGCGGCGAGCGCCCCGATCTGCCCGAGCGCCCGCTCCCGGCCGTCCTCGTGCTCGGCCGCCGACCGCGCCAGCAGGACGATGGAGGACAGGCTCTGGGCGACCGTGTCGTGGATGTCGCGCGACACCCTGGTGCGCTCGGCGGCGGCGCCGGACTCCCGCTGGGTCCGGGCGAGCTCGTCCTGGAGGGCCGCCATCTCCTGCTGCGTCGCGACGAGGGACGCGATGAGTCGCCGCCGCTCCCGCCCGTCGCGGACGAGCTCCAGGTAGCCGCGGGAGATCCCGAGGGCGAAGATGCCGCCCACCAGCGGCCCGATCACGTTCGCGTAGGTGGTCGTCCCGGTGTGCAGCAGCGGCGCGACGATCACGACGGCGAGGATGAGGACGCTGAGCAGCACAGCCCATCGCAGTCGCAGCAGGAAGCCGGCGAGCAGCCACAGCGAGAACGCCAGCCAGACGAACTCCGGCGACAGCGCCACCGCCCCCAGCCAGATGGCCGTGAGCCCCAGCAGCCAGCCGGCGGCGAGCGCCCGGTCGTCCGTGCGGGAGGAGAGCAGGAGTCCGCCGCCGTACCAGCCGAGGAAGGCGAGGGCGGTCGCGAGCAGCCACGGCACCGGGACCCCGTCGGCGAGGGAGCGGACGACGCCGACGACGGTGAGCACGACCGTGATGACGGCCTGGCCGATGCGGAGCGACGTGACCAGGCGCCCCCAGGAGCGCGTGCGTGCTCCCGACCGCCCACCGGGGTGGTCGGTCGCGGCGGTGTCTCCGGTCGGCATGCTGACATTCTCGTCCGCCGGGCCGGTGTGCGCCTCCATCGTTCGGTCGACCCCGTTCGAATCGCCCGATTGGCGGCATCCGGCCCGGATTTGGGACCAATCAGGCGATTCGAACGGAGGTATCGTGGGGCCGATGTCGACACCGCACCCGTTCCCGGCGACGATCGCGGCAGCCGTCGACCACGAGCTCGTCATCCGCAAGTCGCGCTTCCTCACGCACGTCGCACCGGTGTCGACGGTGGCCGAGGCCGAAGCCGTCATCGCGACGATCCGGAAGCGCGCCTGGGACGCGAACCACAACTGCACCGCGATGGTGACCGGTCTGCACGGGGATCAGGCGCGCTCCTCGGACGACGGCGAGCCCTCCGGAACGGCCGGCGTCCCGATGCTCGAGGTCCTCCGGCGCCGCGGCCTCACGGACGTCGTCGCGGTGGTCACCCGCTACTTCGGCGGGGTGAAGCTCGGGGCGGGCGGCCTCATCCGCGCCTACTCCACCGCGGTGTCCGAGACGCTCGACCATGCCGCACTCGTCCGTCGCGCGGCGCTCACCCAGGCGACCGTCGAGGTCCCGCACGCCGAGGCCGGCCGCTACGACAACCTGCTCCGCGACTGGGCGACGTCGCACGGGGCCACGCTCGGCACGCCGACCTACGGGGCCTCCGCCCAGCTCGAGCTGTGGGTGCCCGCCGCCGCGCTTCCGCGCCTGACCGCCGACCTCGCCGCCGCGTCCGGCGGCGCCGTGGCCCCGGTGGCCGGGATCGAGCGGATCGTCGACGTCGCGGACTGAGGCCTCCCGGCGGCCGCACACCGTCCGACGGATATCCTGGACGCCGCGGTCGCGGAAGGAGAGCGATGTTCGACAGTCCGCTCTCGGCCTCGCCGTACGAGATCCTCGGCGTGGATCCGGCCGTCGACGACGCCGAGCTCCGGCGGGCGTATCGGCTGCGACTGCGGCAGACCCACCCCGACACCGGCGGCGACGCGGCCGTGTTCATCCAGGTCCAGCGCGCGTGGGAGCTCATCGGCACCGCGGAGGACCGCGCCGCGTACGACCGCCGCGCGGGCCTGACCGACGACGGCGGCGAATGGAGCGGCTGGCGTCCCCCGACGGTGCGCACCGACACCCGGCCGCGCGCCCGCTCCTACGGACACCCCGGGGGCTGGCGCCGCGAACGCTACCTCTCCCTGATCCGCGAGTGGGCGGGTCACGGGGTCGAGGTCCCCGACCCGTACGCCCCGGCCCTCGTGCGCGCCGCCCCACGGGAGCTCCGGCGGCTGCTCGCCGACGCGCTCGCGGAGGAGGCCACGGCCCGCACGGTCTCCGACCTCGGCATGGGCTTCACGGTCTGGCACGACGTCGCCGCAGGACAGACCCCCGAGGACAAGCTCGACCACGTGGTGCTCAGCCCGTCCGGCCTCTACGGCGTCATGTCCGAGGACTTCGGCGGGGTCGTGGGGTTCCGCCGCGGGGAGATCACCGGCCCGAGCCTCGGCACGCGGGCCCCGGTCACGGCGGCTCTCGCCCGGATGCGCGCGGTGGCGAAGGCCGCGAAGGTGAAGTTCGGCGGGGCGATCGTGGTGCTCCCCGACGACGACCTCGCCCAGGCGGTCACCCCGCTCGGCAGCAACCGCGGGGTCCCGGTCGTGGTGGTGCGGCGCAGCGCGCTGGCGATGGTCCTGCGGCAGGGCGTCCCCGGGGCGCGGGCCATCGGCGGCAACGAGCTGTTCGATGTCCGCACCCGTCTGCAGCAGACGGTCCGCTTCGTCTGACGGCGGCGACGCGCCCGGCATCGCGGCATGCTCTTTTGAATCACTCAAAACACGTGTAGAGTCGAGGGCATGGAGACGGAACTCGACTCGGCGTTGCGCGACGCCGGGCTGCGTGCGACTGCGGGCCGCGTCGCCGTTCTCGAGGCTCTCGGCTCCATGGCCCACACGGATGCGGAGCGGGTCTACCGCGCCGTGTCCGACGTGCTTCCGACCACGTCGATCCAGTCGGTGCACAACATCCTCGCGGACCTGACGACGGCGGGCCTCATCCGCCGGATCGAACCGGCAGGCTCCGCGGCGCTGTACGAGCGGCGCATCGACGACAACCACCACCATGTCGTCTGCACCTCCTGCGGTGCGGTCGGCGATGTGGACTGCGTCGTCGGCGAGGCGCCGTGTCTCACCCCGTCCTCGACGGGGGGCTTCACCGTGCAGACAGCTGAAGTCACCTTCTGGGGCCTCTGCCCCAGCTGCCAGAACGCCGCGTAGGCGCATCCACCGATCCCCTCCCCGAGGGTCCGTTCGGCATGTCCGCGCGGAGAAGGAGAAGACCATGACCAACCCCACCGACGCGGGCCGTCCGGCCACGACGACGCAGGCCGGAGCGCCGATCGCGAGCGACACCCACTCGCTGACCGTGGGCCCCGACGGCCCCACCGCGCTGCACGACCACTACCTGGTCGAGAAGCTCGCCTCCTTCAACCGCGAGCGGGTGCCGGAGCGCAACCCGCACGCCAAGGGCGGCGGCGCGTTCGGCGAGTTCGTCGTCACCGAGGACGTCTCGAAGTACACCCGTGCGGCCGTGTTCCAGCCGGGCGCCACCTCGGAGACCCTCCTCCGCTTCTCCTCCGTCGCCGGTGAGCAGGGCTCGCCCGACACCTGGCGCGACGTGCGCGGGTTCTCGCTGCGCTTCTACACGACCGAGGGCAACCTCGACATCGTCGGCAACAACACCCCGACGTTCTTCCTCCGCGACGCCATCAAGTTCCCCGACTTCATCCACTCGCAGAAGCGCCTCGGCGACTCCGGCCTGCGCGACGCGGACATGCAGTGGGACTTCTGGACCCTCTCGCCCGAGAGCGCCCACCAGGTCACCTACCTCATGGGCGAGCGCGGCCTGCCCCGCAGCTGGCGTCACATGAACGGCTACGGCTCCCACACCTACTCGTGGATCAACGCCGAGGGCGAGGTGTTCTGGGTCAAGTACCACTTCATCTCCCACCAGGGCGTCGAGGCGATGAGCCCGGAGGAGGCCGAGCAGCTGGCCGGTTCCGACGCGGACCACTACCGTCGCGACCTGTTCCAGTCGATCGCCGAGGGCGACTTCCCGAAGTGGGACCTGTACGTGCAGATCATGCCGTACGACGAGGCCAAGGACTACCGCTTCAACCCCTTCGACCTCACCAAGACGATCTCGAAGAAGGACTACCCGCGCATCAAGGTCGGCACGCTGACCCTGAACCGCAACCCGGAGAACTTCTTCGCGCAGATCGAGCAGGCCGGCTTCGCGCCGGGGAACCAGGTGCCCGGTACCGGCATCTCCCCCGACAAGATGCTCATGGGCCGGATGTTCGCCTACCCGGACGCCCAGCGTCACCGCATCGGCGCGAACTACAACCAGCTGCCGGTCAACCAGCCGCACGCCGCCGAGACCCGCAACTACCAGCACGAGGGCTCGATGCGGTATCAGTACAACGACGCCGCGCACCGCACCTACCAGCCGAACTCCTTCGGGACCCCCGGTGGCCCCGCGGCCGACCCGGCGAAGGGCATCGAGGTGAACTGGTCGGCGGACGGCGAGCTCACCCGCTCCGCCGCGACGCTGCACGCCGAGGACGACGACTTCGGTCAGGCCGGCACGCTGTACCGCGAGGTCTTCGACGGCCCGCAGCGCGCCCGCTTCCTGGAGGTCCTGACCGGTCAGGGCCGCTCGATCACGGTCGACGCCATCCGCGAGCGCTTCTTCCAGTACTGGACGAACGTGGACGCCGAGCTCGGCGCCGCTCTGCGCGACCGCGTCTGACCCGAGACCCCGGGTTCTCCTCGAAACCCCCTCCCCGCGACACCGCGGGGAGGGGGTTTCGGCGTGTAACCGGGGTCTCGGCGCCAGGGAAGGGAGGAGTGGGGGGAGGATGGTGGGGTGGCTGTTCCCCTCTCCGACCTCACCGAGATGCCCGACCCGCAGCACGTCTACGCGGCGGACGGCACACGACTGGCGACGTACACATGGGGAGAGCTCGACGCCCCCATCGTGGTGACCGTGCACGGCTTCGCCTCGGGCGCGCGCGACAACTGGGTGCTCACCGGCTGGGTGCGCGAGCTGACCAGGGCCGGGTACCGCGTGCTCGCACTCGACCAGCGGGGCCACGGGCAGAGCGACAAGCCGCACGAGTCCGACGCCTACGCCATCCGCAACCTCGTGACCGACGTCGAGACCGTCATGGACACGTACCTCGTCGACGACGCGTTCTACCTCGGCTACTCGCTCGGCGCCCGGGTGGGGTGGGAGGTGGCCCGCGAGCTCCCGCATCGGATCGGCCGGGCGGTCCTGGGCGGGGTCCCCGACGGCATCCCCCTCGCGCGTCTGGACCTCGACCAGGTGCGCGCGTACATCGCGGACGGCACCCCGGTGGAGGAACGCACGACGCAGAACTACATCGCGCTGACCGAGCGGGTGCCCGGGAACGATCTGCGCGCGCTCGTCGCCCTGGCGGAGGGACTTCGGGGCTCCGGCACGATCGATCCCGATCCCGCGGACGCCCCGGTCGTGCCGCTGCTGTTCGCGACGGGATCGAAGGACGCGATCATCGAGGGCTCCCGGGCGCTGGCGGCCGCGGCTCCCGATGCCCGTTTCGTCGAGCTCCCGAACCGCCACCACTTCAACGCCCCCGGCTCCCGCGACTTCAAGGAGGCCGCGCTCGGTTTCTTCGCCGAGTCCTGACCCCGCCGAGACCCCGTCTACGCGCCGAGACCCCCTCCTGCACTCGCGTGCAGGAGGGGGTCTCGGCGGGAAAGCGGGGTCTCGGGGATCAGGCGGTGGCGTCCTCGCGCTTCGGGAGGACCCAGCCGGCGCGGGGGAAGTGGCACGTGTAGCCGTTCGGGTACTTGATCAGGTAATCCTGGTGCTCGGGCTCGGCCTCCCAGAACGGACCGGCGGGCTCGATCGTCGTGACGGCCTTACCCGGCCACAGCCCGGAGGCGTCGACGTCGGCGATCGTGTCGCGCGCGACCTGCTCCTGCTCGGGGGTGAGCGGGAAGATCGCCGACCGGTAGCTCGACCCGATGTCGTTGCCCTGACGGTTCAGGGTCGACGGGTCGTGGATCTGGAAGAAGAACGCCAGGATGTCGCGATAGGTCGTCGCGCTCGGGTCGAAGACGATCTCCACGGCCTCCGCGTGACCGGGGTGGTTGCGGTAGGTCGCGTGGTCGTTCTCCCCGCCGGTGTAGCCCACGCGGGTGTCGATCACCCCGGGCTGGCGGCGGATGAGGTCTTCCATGCCCCAGAAGCAGCCGCCCGCGAGGACGGCCGTCTCGGTCCCGGGGGTGCGGGTGATGGTTCCGGTGTCGGTCATGACTGCTCCTCAGAGATGTGGGTGGTGAAGAGGGGGCTGTAGCGACCGTACCCCTCCTTCTCGAGATCCTCCGCCGGGATGAAGCGGAGGGCCGCCGAGTTCATGCAGTAGCGCAGGCCGCCCTCGGCGCGGGGTCCGTCGTCGAAGACGTGACCCAGGTGGCTGTCGGCGCCGGACGACCGCGCCTCGGTGCGGGTCATCCACAGCGTGCGGTCGGTCTTCGTGGTCACGGCGTCGGCGTCGATCGGGCGCGTGAAGCTCGGCCAGCCGGTGCCGCTGTCGTACTTGTCCCGGGAGGAGAACAGCGGCTGCCCGGAGACGACGTCGACGTAGATGCCGTCGTCGTGATTGTTCCAGTAGGCGTTGCGGAAGGGCGGCTCGGTGGCGTCCTGCTGCGTGACCTCGTACTGCAGGTTCGTGAGACCGCTGACGGCCTCGGGGGTCCTGCCGTAGTCGTTCGACATGAGTGGCTCCTTGTCCGACGCCGCTGGCTGCGGCGTCACTGAGGAGAACCAGGGACGAGCCCGTTTTGGTCCCGCGGGGCTGGGAGCGGGCTGAGAGTTTCTCGCGCTCAGCCCGCGTCTCGGACGACGGCGAGGTTCCGTTCCGCGGTGCGGACGATCTCCGCGACCGTGCGATCCTCCGGCCGTCGCGCGACCTTGAGGCCGAGCCAGGGCACGTCGCCCGCGATGCGGAGCCCCGCGCGGACGTGTGCCGCGTCGAGCAGCGAGGCGGACGCGGGATGGGTCTCCGCGATGGGCAGGTGCGCGTCCACCCAGGCGGGGCCGTACGGGCTCTCGACCGGCGCGGCCCCGGAGAACGCGAGCCCGGTCAGCAGCCCCGAGGCCGCGGCGTCGGCGATCTGCGCGGTCACCGCGTCCGCGTCTCGCAGCTCGATCGCCGACCGCCCCCAGTTGAGCCAGAGGCCGACCGGGGCGTCGGCGGACCGGATGGCCGCGATCTCGGCAGCGAGCGGGAGGAACCCCTTCTCCGGCGTCTGACCGGGAACGGCGGCGTCGCAGTGCTCGATGACGAGCCGGGCTCCGCTCCAGTCGAACGCCGCGACCTCCTCCAGCGACCGGGCGAGCGCGTCCCCGTCTCCCCTCCCGCGGGGCGCGGTGTGCAGCATCACCACCGCGACCGATGGGGCGCTCTCGGCGGTGAGCCGCGCGACGTCGTCCGCCACGCGCCGCAGATCCGCCACCGCCGCGGCTCTCCCCTCCTCCTGCGGCGAGGCGAGTCCGTACGACGGGTCCTCCGCGAGCCGCCGCATCACGAACGGCACCGGGGTGACCGCGAGGGGCACGCCCGGCACATGGCCGAGGAACCAGGACGGGTCGTGCGGATGGACCGCCCCCATCCACGGCACCTCGAGCCCGGCCACCCCGGGGAGCGCGCAGAGCTGCGGCAGCAGCGCGGCCTCCAGCGCCGGATCCCACCGGGCGTGCGCGGGCGACAGCGGATAGGCGCTGAGGAGCACGGGGGTCACGGACGGGCCTCGGCGAGACTCCGCGCGAACCACGACGTGATGGTGGCCGGATGGGTGATGGCCGTGCCGACGCAGACCGCGTAGGCTCCCGCGGCGATCGCGGCGGCGGCGTGCGCCGGGGTGTGGATGCGCCCTTCCGCGACGATCGGGCGGGTGCAGCGTGCCGCGATGAGGCCGATGAGCTCGAGGTCGGGGCCGTCGCCCTTCGGCCGCTCCCCGGTGTAGCCGGACAGGGTCGTGCCGAGGATGTCGGCGCCCGCGGCTTCGGCGGCGATCGCGTCGTCGAGGGAACCGCAGTCGGCCATGATGAGCGCGTCGGAGTGCGCGCGCAGCCCGACGATGGTCTCCGCAAGGGTCCGGCCGTCGGGCCGCGAGCGTCGGGTGCCGTCGATCGCCACGATGTCGGCGCCCGCGTCGGCGACGGCCACGGCATGCTCCAGCGTCGGCGTGATGAAGACGTCGGCATCGCCGTCCTTCCACAGTCCGATGATCGGCACCGGGAGGTCCGCGACCGCCCGGATGTCGTCGATCCCCTGCACGCGGATCCCGGCGGCACCGCCGACGAGGGCGGCGTCGGCGACCTGCGCCATGGTCCGCGGGTCGCGCATCGCCTCCCCGGGGTAGGCCTGACAGGAGACGATCAGGCCGCCGCGCAGGCGTTCGAGGATGGGGGTCGGTGTCATGGTCGCCTCCAGGCGGATGCCGCGGCTCCTCGCAGCGGCGCGTCGTCGCCGAGGGTTCCCGGCAGGATGGGGGTGTCGTGCAGGGCGTCGATGGCGTCCGCGTGGAAGGCCGCCCGCAGGGAGTCCCACCACAGCTCGCCGATGCGCGGCACGCCGCCGGTGACGACGATCCGCTCCGGGTCGAGGAGGGTCGCGGCTCCGGCGAGCGCGCGGCCGACGGCGGCGGCGGAGTCCTGGATGGCGCGGGCGGCGAGCGGGTCCCCCGCGCCGGCCGCGACGGCGACCCCGCGCGCATCGCGCAGCGCCGGGTCGCCGCCGAGCGAGAGGTAGTGCCGGTGCAGGCCGACGCCGGAGCCGAGGGCTTCGAGGTGTCCGTTCCGCCCGCAGGGACAGCGGAGGTGCGCGGCACCCGGGATCGGGAGATGCGCGAGCTCGCCCGCCACGTGATGGGCACCGCGCACCGGACGGCCGTCGAGGATGACGCCCGCGCCGACCCCGGTGCCGACGGCGACCACGAGGGCGCTCGCGGCTCCGGCGGCGGCTCCGTGCCGGTGCTCCCCCGCGGCGTGCGCGTCGACGTCGTTCTGCACGGCGACCGGGGCGTCGGCGGGGAGGCGGTCTGCGAGGGCTTCCCGGATCAGGGCGGCCAGCGGGGTGCCCGGCCAGTCGGCGAAGGTGTCGGTGGCCGACACGATCGTCCCCGTCCGCGCGTCGACCACGCCCGCGGTGCCGATGCCGACGCCGGCGAGCGCTGTCCCGTCGTCGAGCAGTTCCTCCGCGAGCGCGGCGACGGTCGCCACGACGGCGGCGGGTCCCGCGCTCGCGGGAGTCGGCGCCGCGGCGGTGCGCAGCAGCGCGTCCGCCCGATCGGCGAGCGCCGCGGCCGTCTTGGTGCCGCCGATGTCGACGGCGAGGACGACCTCGCGCATCAGACGGCGACCGGAAGCAGACCGAGCTCGTCGAGGATCGTGCGGATGCCGGCGACGGCCTCCGGGGAGAGCGACTCCACCGTGTCGGCCATCGCCGCGTGGTCGATGATGCCGCGCGCGTGCATCGCCGCCTTGAACGCGCCGACGCCGGTGGCGTCGCCGGACAGCCCCTGCGGCTGGAACACGATGTCGAAGAGCCGGTTGATGCGCTCCTGCTCGGCCCGGGCGGTCGCCCAGTCACCGCGCTGCGCGGCCTCCCAGAGGCGCACGTAGCCCGCGGCCTCCACGTTCGCCAGGCCCGGGACGACCCCGGCGGCACCGACGAGGGCCATCGCGTCGACCACGACCTCGTGCCCGGTGAGCAGCTGCAGCGGGCGACCGGCGGCCTCGTTCGCCGCGATCAGTCGGCGGAATCCGACGTCGTCGCCGGAGGAATCCTTCACCCCCTGGATGACGCCCTCCCGGCCGAGCTGCACGAGCAGGTCGATGCCGAGCTTGGAGTGCACCCGCACCGGCACGTCGTAGGCCCAGAGCGGCACGTCGATCGCGGCGGCGATCGTCCGGAAGTGCGCGGCGACCTCGGCCGGGGAGTTCAGCGTGTACAGCGGCGCGGTGGTCACGATCGCCTGCGCGCCCGCGGCGACGAGCCGGCGGGCGGTCTCGATGATGCGCGGGGCCGTGAGCTCGATCGCGCCGGCGATGACGGGCACGCGTCCGGCGTTCGCGGCGACGATGGTCTGCAGCAACTCGACGCGCTGGTCGTCCGTGAAGTACGCCGTCTCCCCGGTGGAGCCGAGCGCGAACAGTCCGGAGACGCCCTCCCCGATCAGGCGCTCGACCAGGCGGGTGAGCGACGCGTGGTCGATCGTCCCGTCGGGGAGCAGCGGGGTGGCGACCGGCGGGACGACGCCGGAGAACGACAGGGCGGGAGCGGGGGAAGGCATAGGTGTTCCGTCTTTTCAGTGGTGGGGTTCGAGCAGCGAGGGCGCGGCGCCCAGCAGCGTGCGGGTGTAGGGGTCGGCGGGGTCGTCGAAGACCCGGGCGGCGTCGCCGTGCTCGACGACGCGGCCCTTGTTCATCACCGCGATCTCGTCGGAGAGGTAGCGGACCGTCTGGATGTCGTGGGAGATGAAGACCATGCCGAGCCCGAGCTGCTGCTTCAGGTCGGTCAGCAGGTTCAGGATCTGCGCGCGCACGGAGACGTCGAGGGCCGAGGTCGGCTCGTCCGCCACGATGACCTGGGGGTCGAGGACGAGGGCCCTGGCGATCGCGACCCGCTGCCGCTGGCCGCCGGAGAGCTGGCTGGGCAGCGCCTCCAGCGCCGACGACGGCAGCCCCACGAGCCCGATGAGGTCGCGCACCTTGCGCTCCCGGCTCGCCGGGGAACCGAGGCGATGCACCTGCAGCGGATCCAGCAGCGCGTCCCGCACCGTCATGCGGGCGTTCAGAGCCGTCGCCGGGTCCTGGAACACCACGGAGAGGATGCGCCCCAGGCGCTTGCGCACCGCGGGGGTGAAGGAGCGCACGGTCTCCCCGTCGAAGACGACCTGACCGCTCGTGGGCTTCTCGAGGCCGATCAGCACCTTCGCGGAGGTGGACTTGCCCGAGCCGGACTCGCCCACGATGCCCAGCGTCTGTCCGCGGCGGACCGTGAGCGAGACCCCGGCGAGCGCGTCGACGTAGTGCGGGCGGAACAACGACGAGCTGCGGGCCCGGTAGCGGACGCGCACGTCCTGCAGCTGGATGACGGGTTCGCTCATCGTCCTGCTCCGATCGGTTCGACGGGCGCATCGTCGGGATGCGCGGAGTAGTAGTGCTCGGTCCCGTCGATGTGCCGCCGCACGGGTTCCACTCCGGCGTACCGGGCGGGGTCCGTCGAGCGCGGCGCGAAGCGGTCGCCCTGCGGGAAGTCCCGCGGGGAGGGGACGACACCGGACACCTGGTGCAGGCGGTCGGAGCCGACCTCGATCGAGAGCACCGCCCCGAGCAGGCCCTGGGTGTACTCGTGGACGGGCTGCGTGAGCACCTCGCGGGTGGTGCCCTGCTCCACGACCTGGCCCGCGTACATCACCGTGATCCGGTGCGAGAGCTCGGCGACGAGGGCGAGGTCGTGCGAGACGAACACCAGCGCGAAGCCGAGCTCGCGCTGCAGCCGCATGAGCAGCTCCACGACCTGGGCCTGCACCGTCACGTCGAGGGCCGTGGTGGGCTCGTCGGCGATCACCAGCCGCGGGTCGCGAGTCAGGGCCATCGCGATGAGCACGCGCTGCCGCTGGCCGCCCGAGAGCTCATGCGGGTACGAGGCGAGCGTGCGCTTCGGATCGAGACCGACGAGCTCCAGCAGCTCCTCGGCCGTGCGGGTGCCGCCGCGGGAGGTGAGCTGCTTCATCTGCGCGCGGATCAACATCGCGGGGTTCAGCGAGCTCAGGGCGTCCTGGTAGATCATCGCGATGTCGTGGCCGCGCAGCGCGTTGCGCTCCTTCGGCGTCATCCGCAGCAGATCCTTCCCGTCGAACAGGATGCGCCCGCGGATGTCGGCCTTCGGATCGAGCAGCCCCATGATCGCCAGCGAGGTGATGGACTTGCCGCACCCCGACTCCCCCACGAGCGACATGGTCTCGCCGGGGCGCACGGTGAAGCTGACGTGGTCGACCACGTCGACGTCGCCGTGGCGCGGGAAGGAGATGCACAGGTCCTGCACCTCGAGCAGCGGCGCGGCGTCTCCCGTGTAGACCAGGCGATCGGTACGGGAGAGTTCGCGGACGCGCAGCTCGGCGAGGCGCTCCGCCAGCGGCATCGTCTCCGCGGTGGGCACGAGCACGTCGGGCACACCGCTGGGCACCGAGAGGTTGACCGCGGTATCGACCGTCGGGATGACGTGGGTGTCGTCCGGGGCGGCGGCCTCCTCCAGGTCGTGCGTCGACTCCTCCGTGTTCGCGGCGTCGGCGGTGATCTTCCTGGCGCGCGGCGAGACCATGGCGTCGGTCATCCCCTCGGAGAGGATGTTGAGGCACAGCACCGTGATCATGATGAGGATGCCGGGGAAGAAGGTCGCCCACCACGCTCCGCTCATGAGCAGGTTGCGGCCCGCGGCGATGACGTTGCCCCACGACGGCTCGGGGTCGGGCACGCCGGCCTGCAGGAACGACAGCGAGGCCTCGAACACGATCGCGTCGGCGACGAGCACGGTCGCGAAGACGAGAACAGGCGCCATCGCATTGCGCGCCACGTGTCGCACGATGATGCGCGGGGTGCCCGCTCCCATCACGCGCACGGCCGAGACGTAGTCCTCCCCGTACTGGTCGAGGATGTTCGCACGGACGATGCGGGTGAGCTGCGGCACGTAGAGGAACGCGATGGTCAGCACCAGCACGGGCAGCGACTTGCCGAACACCGCCACGAACACCGCGGCGAGCGCGATGCCGGGGAACGACATGATCACGTCCATGACGCGCATGAGGGTCTCGGAGATCCACTTCGGCGCGGTCGCGGCGATCGTGCCCAGCACGCAGGCGACGGCGAGGGCGACGAGGGTGGCCCCGAGCCCGATCACGAGGGAGTAGCGGGCCCCGTAGACCAGTCGGGAGAAGATGTCGCGACCCTGCCGGTCGGTGCCGAACCAATGCTCCGCACTCGGCGGCTGCACCGGGGAGCCGGAGGCGAGCGGGTCGTACGGCGAGATCAGCGGAGCGAGGATCGCGGCGAGCGCGATGATCGCGAGCACGGCGAGGCAGATGACCGAGCCGAGGGAGAGGCGGCCCCAGCGGAGGCCGGGGACGGAGAGCCGTTCCGTGAGTCTGCGTCGCATGTCACACCGCCCGGATTCGAGGATTGATGAGCACGTACAGGAGGTCGACGATGATGTTGATCACGACGAACGCGAGCGCGACCGCGAGCGTCACGCCCTGCACGAGGTTGGGTTCGTTGTTGGTGACCCCGTTGAGGATGAGGGTGCCCATCCCGGGGATCGCGAAGATGATCTCGATCACCACGGCGCCGCCGAGCAGGTACCCGATGCGGAGACCCAGCACGGTCACGGGGGTGATCAGCGCGTTGCGCAGCACGTTGCGGCCGACGACGATCACCCGCGGAATGCCGGCACCGAGGGCGGTGCGCACGTAGTCGCGGTCGAGCTCCTCGACCATCGAGGTGCGCACGACCCGGGAGAGCTGCCCGATCACGGGCACCGCGAGCGCGATCGCGGGAAGAGTCATCCGGGCGAGCCACCCGGACGGGTCGTCGGCGAAGGTCGGCAGCGGGCCCGAGGCCGGCAGCACGCCGAGCGCCAGGGTGAACACCTGGATGAGGAGGATCGCGAGCCAGAAGGAGGGCGTGGACAGCGCGGCGACGCCGAAGACGCGGATGACCTGGTCGGGCCAGCGGTCGCGGTAGACCGCGGCGAGGACGCCGATCACGAACGCCACGACCACCGCGATCACGAGCCCGAGGAAGGTCAGGGCCAGCGTCACCGGGAAGGCCCGGGCGACCTCGTCGACCACCGGCAGGCTGCGGGCGGAGTAGGTGCCCAGGTCGCCCTGGACGAGGCCGAACAGGAAGTTCACGTAGCGGACGAACAGCGGGAGGTTCAGTCCGTGGTCTTCGCGGTACGCCTCCAGCGCTTCGGGGGACGCGGTCTCGCCGAGCGCGGTGCGTGCCGGGTCGACGGGCGAGAAGGACATCACGAAGAAGACCAGGAACGTGATGCCGAGGATCATCAGCGGCAACTGCAGCAGTCGCCGGCCGACGAGGCGGAGCGTGTGGGACACGTGCCGCTCCTTCCGGGGGTGGGGTGGCGGGGGCGCGCCCTTCGGGCGAGCGCGCCCCCGCACTGTCGGGCAGGTGCTACTTCGCGGCCACGCCGACGTCGAGGAACGACAGTCCGGTCGTGGGGACCGGCTGGAAGCCGACCAGCTCCTGCGAGCTCCAGGCGGTGGGCAGCTTGCGGTGGAACAGCGGGTACAGCACGGCCTGGTCGGAGATCAGGTCGTACGCCTGGTTCCAGGACTCCTGCTGCTCCTCGCCCTCCTGGGTGACGGCGGTGTCGAGCAGCGTGCGCAGCTCGGCGTACTCCGGGGAGTCGGCCCAGGCGGTGCGCGTCTGGGTCCAGACGTTCTCGCCGTACCACCAGTTCATGAGCAGGTCGGGGTCGACGCCGAACACCGACGGGTCACCGGGGGCGATGGCGACGGTGTAGTCGCCGGAGTCGACCTTCTCGTACATCGACGCCGACTGGCTGATGTCGAGGGTGGTGTCGATGCCGATCGCGTCGAGGGACTCCTTGATGAGCGGGGCCACCTCCTTCACCCATCCGGTGTCGGTCATGCGCAGCGTGATCGCGAGGTCGGAGACCCCGGCCTCCGCCAGCAGCTCCTCCGCCTTCTCCGGGTCGTACGAATAGACCGTGGAGGCCTCGTGGTAGTTCGGGTAGTCCTCGGGAAGGAACGACGTGGCCGGGGTGGCGTTGCCGAGCATGCCGGTCTCGATGATCTTGTCCATGTCGAGCGCGTAGTGCAGGGCCTGGCGGACGCGGACGTCGTCGAACGGCTCGGCCTTCGTGTTGAACATCATGAAGAGGAGGCCGAACGACTGCACGCTCTCGACCTCGGCCGAGGCGGCCAGCCCGTCGGCGTCGATGTAGGGCACGTCCTCGATCGCCTGCACCGTGCCGGTCGACATCGCGGTGACGCGGGCGGAGGCGTCGGCGAGGAGGTTCCAGTTCATGCCCGCGGCGAGCGCGGGACGCGGGCCGTTGTAGTCGTCGTACCGCTCGAAGACGATCTTGTCCTCGGGAACGGCGGAGACGAGCGCGTACGGACCGGAGCCGATCGGGTTCGCGCCGAACTCCTCGGGATCGGCCTCGACCACGGCCTTCGGCACGATCTTGACGACGCCGAGACGGTCGTCGATGAGGGAGAACGGGTAGTCGGTGGTGATCCGGACGGTGTCCTCGTCGACGGCCGTGACCGTGTCGATGAACTCGACGAACGAGCGGAACAGGGAGTTGTTCGCGGGGTCGAGGACGCGCTCGTAGCTGAAGACCACGTCGTCGGCGGTGACCGGGTCTCCGTTCTGGAACGTCGCGCCTTCGCGGAGGTCGATGTCGTAGGTCGTCTCGTCGACCTGCGTCGGGAAGTCGGCGGCGAGGGCGGGGGCGGGCTCCTGCGTGACGGGGTCGAGGTCGATGAGTCCCTCGAAGACGTGCCAGTTCGCCGAGACCGTCACGGCGCCGGAGGCGACCATCGGGTCGAAGCTGCCGTTCAGGGTGTACGAGATCCCGGCCTCGATGATGGCGTCCGGGTCGATGTCGCTCGCGGCGGGACTCTCGGCGGTGCTGGCGGCGCCGCCGCCGCAGCCGGCGAGGGCGAGGGACGCGGCGACCGTGCCGGCGACCGCCATCGCGAGACGACCCGCGCGGCGGCGAGTGCTGTGTCGGTTCATGTGTGCTCCAGGTGGTGGGGGGCGACGTCTTGAGGACATCTGACGTCTGATGTACTCTAAACACACGTTCGACCGGATCACAAGAGTGAGAGGATCGGAGCGTTTCCGGCAGGCAGGAGAGGGACCCTATGAAGTCCACCACGGGGAGGGCGTCGCGGATGCGGCGAGCCACGACGGCGGATCAGATCAAGCAGCTCATCCTCACGCGCGGACTCACCCCCGGCGACCCGCTGCCGACCGAGGCCGAGCTCTGCGAGGAGCTCGACGTGTCGCGCTCCTCGGTCCGTGAGGCGATCCGCACGCTCTCCACCCTCGACATCGTCGACGTCCGGCACGGACACGGCACCTACGTGGGTCCGATGTCGCTGGACCCGATGGTCGAGGCGCTCGTCTTCCGGGGCGTGCTGTCCCCCGAGGGGTCGCTGCAGGCCCTGCGCGAGGTCGTCGAGGTGCGCCTCGCGCTCGACCTCTCCATGGCCGAGCGCGTGGTCGAGGCCGCTCAGGCGCAGGCGGACCCGGAGCTCGACGAGCTCGTCGCCGAGATGGTCGACAAGGCCGGCCGCGGCGAGTACTTCCTCGACGAGGACAGGGCGTTCCACACCCGCCTCTTCGGCGCCATCGACAACCGCCTGGTCGGCCAGCTCGTCGGCGCGTTCTGGGACGTGCACACCGCCGTGCTCCCGCAGCTCGGCATCGCGCAGCCCGACGACATCCACAAGACCGCCAAGGCGCACGGTGACATGCTGGACGCCGCGCGCTCCGGCGACGTCGAGCGCTACCGCCAGGCCGTCATCGAGCACTACCAGCCGCTGCAGCGGGTGCTGGCGACCGCGGAGGACGTGCGGGCCTGAGCCCGGGAGTCGGTAGTCTGACTTTCCCACCACGGAAAGAGGACCCGCATGTCCGTTGGACTGCTCGCCGTCGTCGACGACATCCTGAGCGCCGCGATGAAGGCGTCGGCGAAGGCCGCCGGAGTCGTCATCGACGACGCCGCCGTGACCCCGCAGTACGTGCAGGGCCTCACCCCGGCCCGCGAGCTCCCCGTGGTCGGCAAGATCGCCCTCGGGTCGCTGGTGAACAAGTTCGTCATCATCATCCCGATCGCGCTGCTACTCACGGCCTTCGCGCCGTGGGTGCTGCCCTACCTGCTGATCCTCGGCGGCTCGTACCTGTGCTTCGAGGGCGCGGAGAAGGTGCTGGAGTGGTTCGGCGTGCAGCACGGCCACGCCGACGAGGGCGCCCGCGACGAGAGGAAGCTCGTGCTCGGCGCCGTCCGCACCGACCTCATCCTCTCGACCGAGATCATGCTCATCTCCCTCGCCAGTCTCGACAAGGGACTCGGCATCTGGTCCACCCTGGCGATCCTCGCGGTGATCGCGCTGGTCATGACAGTGGCGGTGTACGGGGCCGTGGCGCTCCTGGTGAAGATCGACGACATCGGCCTGAAGATGGCGAAGAACCCCGCACAGCGCGTGCGGCACACCGGCACCCGGATCGTCCGGTCCATGCCCGCGGTCTTCCGCTTCATCAGCGTGCTCGGCACCGTCGCGATGCTGTGGGTCGGCGGGCACCTCGTCCTCATCAACCTCGGCGAGGTCGGGCTGCACGCTCCGGCCGATGTTCTCCACGCGGTCGAGCACGCGCTGGAGCCCCTCGGCGGCTTCGTGGTGTGGGTGGTCGACACGATCATCTCCGCGATCGCCGGTCTCGTCTGGGGCCTCGTGATCGTCGGCGTCGTCCTCGGCATCGCGAAGCTGTTCGGCAGGAAGCCGAGCTTCCACGAGGGCGAGGCCTCTCCCGCCGACATCCGCGTCTGACGATGACCGCCGTGCACCTCAGGCCCGCCGAGAGCGCCGACCTCGACACGATCACCGAGATCCACAACCACGCCGTCCTGCACACGACCGCGATCTGGAACGAGGAAGCCGTGGATCGCGCCGACCGGGAGGCGTGGCTCGCCGACCGGACCGCGCGCGGCTGTCCCGTCATCGTCGCCGCCGACGAGAGCGGCGTCGTGGGCTATGCGTCCTACGCCCAGTGGCGCCCGCACAGCGGCTACCGCCTCACCGTGGAGCACTCCGTCTACGTGCGCGGCGATCAGCGCGGACGCGGCATCGGCACGCTCCTCATGATCGAGCTCATCGCCCGGGCCCGGGCAGCCGGGATGCACGTGATGATCGGCGGTGTGGAGAGTGGCAACACCGCCTCCCTCGCCCTCCACGAACGCCTCGGATTCCGGGAGGTGGGCCGCATGCCCCAGGTCGGCGCGAAGTTCGGCCGCTGGCTCGACCTCAGCATGCTGCAGCTCGTGCTCGACGAGCGCCCCACCCCCGACGCGGTGCTCTAGCGATGGGCTTCCTGCAGTGGCTCGTCGACGCCTTCTCCTCGTCCTGGGTGCTTCCGGGTGGGCAGACGCTCCTGGTGCGTGAGGTCGTCGGGAACGCGTTCGGACTCGCGAGCGCCCTCGGCGGCATGCGGCGCAAGGTCTGGGCGTGGCCGATCGGCATCGTCGGCAACCTCCTGCTGCTCACGGTGTTCCTCGGCTCCGCACTGAGCCCCGACCCGTCGCTCCCGCATCTCCTCGGTCAGGCCGGGCGGCAGATCATGTTCATCGCCGTCGCGATCTATGGATGGATCCGCTGGCGGAATGCCGACGGCGGTCGCATAGTGCCGCGGTGGGCGCCGACCGGGGCCCGCATCGGTCTGGTCGTGGTCCTCGTCGTCGGAACCGTGGCGCTCACCCCCCTGTTCCGCGCCCTGGGTTCGTGGGAACCTGTCTGGGCCGACGCCTGGACCTTCGTCGGGTCGCTGCTGGCGACGTACGGCATGGCGAAGGGCTGGACCGAGTTCTGGCTCATCTGGATCGCCGTGGACGTGGTGGGGGTGCCGCTGCTGTTCAGCTCCGGCTACTACGCGACCGGCCTCATGTACGTGTTCTACGGCGTCTTCACGGCGGTCGGGTTCGTGATCTGGTGGCGAGCGCAGCGACAGGCCGCACGCCCGATCGAGATCCTCCCTCCCGACCCGAGCCCCCGTCGTCCGGACGACGAGGGCTGAGCCACACCACGGATTGTTTCCGTGCGTGTCGATCCCGCTCGCCCCGGCCCCGTCCGGTCCCGTTTCATGGGGGCATGACCCGGCAGATCCGCTTCAACGCGTTCGACATGAACTGCGTCGCCCACCAGTCGTCCGGCCTCTGGCGGCATCCGGAAGACCGCTCGCGGCAGTACAACACCCTGTCGTACTGGACCGACCTGGCGAAGCTGCTGGAGAGCGCGACCTTCGATGGCATCTTCATCGCCGACGTCCTGGGCACCTACGACGTCTACGGCGGCACGAACGAGGCCGCCATCCGCAACGGCGCCCAGGTGCCGGTGAACGACCCGATCCTCCTGGTCAGCGCGATGGCCGCGGTGACCGAGCATCTGGGGTTCGGCGTCACGGCCGGCACCGCGTTCGAGCACCCCTACCCATTCGCTCGACGACTCAGCACGCTCGACCACCTCACGCAGGGCCGCGTCGGCTGGAACGTCGTGACCGGCTATCTGCCCAGCGCCGCGCGGAACATGGGCCAGGAGGACCAGCTCGCCCACGACGACCGCTACGACCACGCGGACGAGTACGTCGAGGTGCTCTACAAGCTCTGGGAGGGGTCGTGGGAGGACGACGCGGTGGTGGAGGACCGCGAGCGCGGCATCTTCACCGACCCGTCGAAGGTGCACCCGATCCGGCACGAGGGCAAGCACTTCTCCGTACCCGGCATCCACATCTCGGAGCCGTCGCCGCAGCGCACCCCGGTGATCTACCAGGCCGGCGCCAGCCCGCGCGGGGTGCGGTTCGCGGCGGAGAACGCCGAGGCCATCTTCGTCGCGGCGCCCTCGAAGGAGGTGCTTGCCGGGACGGTGAAGCGCATCCGCGACGCCCTCGAGGCCGCGGGGCGCGACCGCTACGACGCCCGCATCTACACGCTGCTCACGGTGATCACCGCGGCGACGAGCGAGGAGGCGGCCGCGAAGCACGCCGAGTACCTCTCCTACGCGAGCCCGGAGGGCGCGCTCACCTTCATGTCGGGGTGGATGGGCGTCGACCTGTCGCAATACGCCGAGGATGAGCCGGTCGGGAACGTCGAGTCGAACGCGATCCAGTCCGTGCTGCAGCACCTCAAGGAGGAGGCCGACCTCGGTCGCGAGTGGACGGTGGGCGACTTCGGCCGCCACAACGCGATCGGCGGGCTCGGCCCGACGATCGTCGGCTCCGGGGTCGAGATCGCCGACGAGCTGCAGTCCTGGGTCGAGCAGACCGACATCGACGGCTTCAACCTCGCGTACGCGGTCACTCCCGGCACCTGGCAGGACGTCATCGAGCACGTCATCCCGGTGCTGCGGGAGCGCGGCGCCTACCCCGAGGAGTATGTGCCCGGCACGCTCCGCCACAAGCTGCACGGCCGCGGCGACCGGGTCCAGCCCACGCACCGCGCCGCCCGGTACCGCCTCTGACCCCGTTCAAGTCGCCCACTTTGCTGCAAAACCGGCCGTTTTGCCGCAAAGTGAGCGATTCGAAGGCAGGTCAGTCGGCGTCGCGAGTGAAGAGGCTCCGCAGCACGAGGAAGACCACCACGGCCACGACAGCGACGATGGCGAGCTTCGCGATGAACCAGAGCACCGAGAACAGCGCGCTGACGATCCACCACGCGATCACGACGGCGAGGATGACGCCGAGGACGGTCCAGAGGTTCTTGGTCATGCCTCCAGCCTACGGAGTCGACGCTGCGGGAATCTCCGCGAGCGATCGGTAGACGGGCAGCCCGAGCTCGTGGGCGATCTCGACGTCCTTGTCCGCGCCCGACGATTCCCCCGGCAGCCGGAGCACCGCGTCGCAGTGCAGGAGCAGTCGGCGGGCGGTCTCGTACATGACGTCGCCCTCGCCGGAGTCGGCGGGCTCGAGGGTGCGGAGGACCGGGAGCGCGACCCACTCCCCGATCATCGGCACGTGGCCGAGGCGGAAGATCGGACCGGACGCCTCCTCCAGGCACGCGAGATTGCGAGCGATCAGGGCGGCGTCGCCGTTCGTGCCGGAACGGTAAGGACCGGCGATCAGGATCAGGAGTGGCTTCATCATGGAGATGACTGTAGTCTGAATCGTGCATAAACGTGCAACTTCGTGAGGAAACGTATGCTCGCTGCTCAGCGCAAGGACCACCTGCTCGCCGTGCTCGCCCGCGAGGGACGGGTCGTGGCGAAGGCTGCGGCCGATGAACTCGGAGTCTCGGAGGACGCCATCCGCCGCGACCTCCGCGAGCTCGCCGAGGAGGGCAGGCTCCAGCGCGTGTACGGCGGGGCGCTGCCCATCGCCGCGGCCGATCGCCCGGTGCGGGAGCGCCACGATCTGGCGACCGAGAGCAAGGAGCGGGTCGCCCGCCAGGCGGTCACGACCATCCTCCCCGGATCGACGATCGTGCTGGATGCCGGCACCACCACGCTCGCGATGGCGCGACTGCTTCCCTCCGGCACCGACATCACGGTCATCACCCCGAGTCCTGCCGTCGCGCTGGCCGTCGCCGAGCACTCGGATGCGCGCGTGATCATGATCGGCGGCGAGCTCACCCGGCACTCCCTCGTCGCCAGCGGAGGACTCGCGATGGAGGCGATCCAGCACCTCGCTGCCGACGTGTTCTTCGTCGGCGTCACGGGCGTCGACCCCCGACACGGTCTCACGACGGGCGAGCTCGATGATGCGGTCACCAAGCGGGCGATCGCCTCCCGATGCGCCGCGACCGTCGTGCTGGCCAGCGACGAGAAGATCGGCGCCGCTTCGCGCTACCCGGTGTTGCCGTTCGACGCGGTCGCCGCGGTCATCACCGACCCGCTCGACGAGAATCCGCTGATCCAGGATGTGCTGGCGCAGATCCCGGCGCGGGCGTGAGCGACGAACCCGCCTCCTCCGCGAGGCGTTCCGTCAGCAGGGCGTGCAGGTGACCTGCCGCCGCGAGAAGCGCGACGCTGCGGCGCGTGAGGTCGGCCAGCCGCTCCGCGAGGATGCGGTGAACTTCTTCGGTGTCACCATGCGCGCGCACCTCGTCGATGATCCGGGAGACCGCGGGGATGCCGTAGCCGCCCGAACGCAGAGCGGCGGCGATCCGGGCCTCGGTGATCGCGAGGGAGTCATAGGAGCGCACCGATCCCGCACGACGACGGGGGCGCACGAGCCCTTCTCGCTCCCAGTGCCGCAGCGCGGAGGACCGGACGCCGAGCGCCTGGGCGAGTTCGCCGATGGCCATCGCATCGTCCTCGACGAACGGGTCGTCGGCCTCCGCCACCGCGTCCTCGAGTCCGCGCAGGGCCGCGCGCACCCGTGAGCGTTCGAGGGCGAGATCCGCGTGCAGAGTGTCGATCTCCTCCGCCGCCTGCTCGACCGATCCGCCGATGAGAGCGGGCATCAGTCGACGCGCGGGCACCGGACCGAGCGCCGTCGCCAACGCGCGATAGGCGCGCAGCGCCAGGGCATGCGACGTCCGATACCGCCGGTACCCGTTCGCACCGCGCTCGGCGGCGGGGAGGACACCGAGGCGCTCGAGGTCGCGCACCTGCTGCGTCGAGTAGTCGACCAGCCGTCCGAGCGCCACAGTGGTCATCACCTGCTCTTGAGGGTTCTGCACGCGGTTCCTCGTCTTTCCGGCCCTTGCGTCCACATAAGCACATCAGCCTCAGCATTGAAGGATGGATATGCAGGAGATCATCGAAGAGGTCCGCTCGTTCGACGGTGTGCTCGTCGTGGCCCCGGAGGCGGGCAGCGACTTCCCCGAGCTGTCATGGGGAGACGCGTACTTCTACCACGCCCCCGACGGCCGGATGCCCGAGCGCACGCAGCCGTACGGAACGATCATCACGAAGGACTATCCCGACGACACGTCCTCCGCTCTGGATGCTCCCGGGCGCTTCCGGGTGAACATCCACGTCGGACGCGAGCGCGCGGAGTCGATCCTCGCGGCGGCGTCTCTCACGCTCGGCGACACCGACCCGACGGCGGTCGACGTCTTCCGCCCTCACCCCCTGTACGGCGACGCCGGCTGGGTGTGCGTGATCGATCCCGCAGAGGCGACGGCGGGTACCGTGCTCGCCCTTCTCCGGGAGGCGCACGAGGCCGCGCGCGCTCGCACCGGACGACGGGCGAGGTGACCCCATGTCCGCTCCGCAGGGCATGACCGAGACCGACCGCCGGATCGTCGCGGTGTGGGCGGCCGACTGCGCCGCGCGCGTGCTGCCGCTGTTCGAGAGCGAGGCCCCGGACGATGACCGTGCGCGCGATGCCATCGCCAGGACGCGCGCCTTCGCGCGGGGCGAGCTCACGGCTGCGGGCGAGATCCGTCGCCGCTTCGTCGCGGGCAGGGCCTCCCGCAGTGCCGTGACCCCTGCCGGCACCGCGGCCGCCCGCGCCGCGGCGCAGGCCGCCGGGGTCGCGCACATGGGAGCGCATGCTCTCGGGGCAGCCGCCTACGCCGCGCGAGCTGTCGAGCTGGCACGCCCGGATGATCCCGACGCCCGTGCCGCCGAAGTGCGCTGGCAACTCGCGCAGCTCTCCCCCGAAGCCGCTGCAGCCCTGCGCACCCTCCCGCCCCTGGGCACCGACCCCGCCGGCCCCCTCGGCCCCGGACTCCTCTCCTCCGGCCCCCTCGGCGTAGTGATCCGCGAGATCCAGACGCACCTCTCGTCGTAAGTCCCGCTTCGAATCGCGCAACTTGCTGCATCTGAGCCCGGAATGGAACCAGGTGCGCGATTCGAAGCGGCCCGACCGCTTCAGCCCCGATTCAGCGACGACGCGCCACACTGGGGGGATGCGGATCCTGGTGGTGGACGACGAGGTGCGTCTGGCCGAGGGCGTGCGCCGCGGACTCGAGGCGGAGGGCTTCGCGGTCGACGTCGCCCACAACGGCATCGACGGCCTCTGGCGGGCCCGCGAGACGCGGTACGACGCCATCGTGCTCGACCTGATGATGCCCGGCATGAGCGGGTGGAAGGTGTGCGAGGCCCTGCGCGCCGAGGAGAACTGGACTCCCGTGCTGATGCTCACCGCCAAGGACGGCGAGTGGGATCAGGTGGAGGCGCTGGAGAGCGGCGCCGACGACTACGTCACCAAGCCCTTCTCGTTCGCGATCCTCGTGGCGCGGCTCCGGGCTCTCGTGCGCCGCGGTGCCGTGGCGCGACCGACGATCCTGGAGGCCGGCGACCTGCGGCTGGACCCCGCCGGACACCACGTGTGGCGTGGCGAGACCCCGATCTCCCTCACGGCCCGCGAGTTCGCGGTGCTCGAGCATCTGATGCGCCACCGCGGGCAGGTGCTGTCGAAGCGCGACCTCCTGGCCGGCGTCTGGGACGACGACTTCGACGGCGACCCGAACATCGTCGAGGTGTACATCGGCCACCTCCGCCGCAAGGTCGACAAGCCGTTCGGGCGCGAGGCGATCGAGACCATCCGCGGCGCGGGCTATCGGCTGGCGGCGAACGGTGGCTAGGCGGCTCTGGCGGTCGGTCCGCGGCCGGACGACCCTGGGCGCCACCCTCGTCGTCGCAGTCGCGCTGCTCCTCGGAGCCTTCTCCTTCTACGGGGTGCTGAGCGCGAGCATCCACGGCAGCACCGAACGCGCGGCGGAGCAGCGGCTGGAAGAGCTCGTCAGCCGGCTCGACGGTCCGGGACGCCGCGGTCCGGACCAGCTCGATGACGACCTCGTGCAGCTGCTCGGGCGGGACGGAGCGGTGCGCGCGGCGAGCGAGGAGGCCGCCGATGCGCTCGGCGCCACCCCGCTGCCCGTGGACGACGATCCGCAAGTCGTCCGGATCGACGGCGAGCCGATGGTCGTGGTGTCGGAAGACGTCGAGGGCGACCAGACCCTCGTCCTCGCGGTGCCGATGGACGAGGATGCGGAGACCCTGTCGACGGTGGCGACGCTGCTCGTGATCGCCGTCCCCGCGCTGCTGCTGCTCGTGGCCGTCACGACCTGGCTCGTCACGGGGCGCGCGCTGCGCCCTGTCACCCGCATCCGTCAGGAGGTCGAGGGCATCACCGCCGAGCGCCTCGATCACCGGGTGCCCGTTCCCGACACCGCGGACGAGATCCACTCCCTCGCCGTGACGATGAACGGGATGCTCGACCGGCTCGACGCGGCGGCGACCGCGCAGCGCCGCTTCGTGTCCGATGCTTCGCACGAGCTCCGCTCCCCCCTGGCGACGATCCGTCAGCACGCGGAGCTCGCCCAGGCGCACCCGGAGGTGACCAGCATCGACGAGCTCGCGGAGGTGGTGTCCGAGGAGGGGCTGCGGTTGCAGGGCATCGTGGAGTCGCTGCTGCTCCTCGCCCGCCTCGACGAGGGTGTCACCGGGAGCACCGAACCGGTGGACCTGGACGACCTGGCCCTCGCGGAGGTGCGTCGGCTGCGGGCCACCGGGCTCGACGTCGACGGCTCCGGCATCCGTGCGGCCCGCACCGTCGGCGACCCCCGGCTGCTCGGCCAGCTGCTGCGGAACCTCGCCGACAACGCCGCGCGGCACAGCAACGGCCGGGTGGCGATCGGGGTGGAACCGCAGCCGCAGCACGTCGTGATCACGGTCGAAGACGACGGCACCGGCATCCCGCCGGAGGAGCGGGACCGCATCTTCGAGCGCTTCGTCCGGCTCGATGAGGCCCGCAGTCGCGACGCGGGAGGCAGCGGGCTCGGTCTCGCGATCGCCCACGGCATCGCCACCGCCGCCCACGGCGCGATCACGGTGGACACGTCCCGGTGGGGCGGCGCCCGCTTCACCGTCACCCTCCCCTCGGCCGGCCCTCTCTCCTGACCGACCGCCCGGGCACAGCTTCGGAGATCCCCGACGACACCCCGGTCATGGCCGCGCGCAGGCGGCGTGTCGTTCCCGAGCTCCGAAGTCGGGCCCGAGATATCGGTTCCTGAACGGGGCTTCAGGAGGCTTCAGGGTGGCTTCAGCGGCGTCGGGAGACCATCGAAACATGAACGACAAGACTCCTGCTCCCGACCAGAACCCCACGCCGGACGAGAACGACACCGCGGGTCAGAACGCGGCACCCGCGGTCCCGAGCGCGGGCCAGGACCAGCACGCCGGACAGGACTCCCCCGCCGGCCCCGGCACCACCGCCGACGCCCCGACGGTCCCGGTCGCACCGACCCCCGGCCCGAACGCCGCCCCGGAGGCACCGGCCGCCGCAACCCCCGCCACGCCCGGACGCAAGCGCGCGCTCCTGATCGGCGGCGGGATCGCGGCCGCGGTGCTGCTCGCCGGCGGAGGCGTCGCGGTGGGTGCCGCGATCGGCGACGAGTTCGGCGACGACGACGACCGCCCCGCCATGGAGGGCCCCCGACACGAGGGCGACCACGGCCCGCGCGGTGACCACCGCGGCGATGAGGATGCCCGCCCGAGCGGAGACCGGGGCGACCGCGGCCCTGTCACCGGCATCGGCACCGACGACGTCGACGAGCTCCTCGCGATCGCCGCCGCCGCCCAGGACGCCGCCGAGGGCGAGGTCACCTCGATCGACGCGAAGCGCGACGGAACGTGGGAAGTGCAGCTGACCACGTCCGCCGGGGACGAGACCGAGGTGCGCGTGGACGACGACCTCACCGCGACCGTGGTGTCGACCGACGCCGCAGACGACGACGACAAGGGACCGACTCTCACGCTGGACGAGGAGACCATCCGCACTCTCGTCGACGCCGCCCTCGCCGAGGCCGAGGGGATGATCACCGACCTCGATGTGGAATCCGACGACGTGAGCCCCTACGACGCCTCCGTCCTCACGACGGACAACCGCTCGATCGACATCTCCTTCGACGCCTCGTTCGCGGTCGTCGGCACCGACGTCGACGAGTGACCGCGGCCCTGACGGCTAGCATGCAAGGATGACGAACTCCGATCCGATCGACGAGGTCTCCATCGGCGGCGAGGTCATCCGCCTCGGCCAGTTCCTCAAGTTCGCGGGACTGCTGGACTCGGGCGGCGACGCGAAAGAGGTCATCATCGACGGCTACGTCACCGTGAACGGCGAGGTGGACCGGCGCCGCGGGCGTCAGCTCCGCGACGGCGATGTGGTGACCTTCGAGGGCCGGGCGGTCCGCGTCCGGCCCTGACCCGGCATCGCGGAGCCTCCCTCCACCTCCGCGCCCCGGTTCCGCGCCTCGCTCACGAGCACCGCGGTCACCCCGGCGCCGCACAGCACGAACCCGCCGAGCGTGATCGCCGTGAGGGGTTCGCCGAGCAGCAGCGCCCCGCCGATCGCGGTCGCCGGGGCGACGAGGAAGAGCAGCGCCTGCAGTGCGGTGATGCCGACCCGGCGCAGTAGCCACCAGTAGAGGCCATAGGCGCCGAGCGTGGGGAAGACGGCGGTCAGGACCACGGCGATCCAGAACGACGGTCGCGCCGGCGGAACGAGTGCCCCGGCGAGCGCGGCGATGACGAGGAGCAGCACGGCGGTCACGCTCACGTGGATGGTCAGGGTCAGCAGCACCCCCGTACGCACGGCCGTCCGCCGCTGCACCAGGGTGCCGATCACGAGGCAGACCATCGCCGCCGCCGGAAGCAGATACGCGACGAGCGGCGCGGAGCCCGCGCCGAACTGGGACTGCACCACGAGCAGCACCCCCACCGCCCCGATCACCAGTCCCGCCACCTGGGCGCCGCGCACACGGAGGCCCAGCACCGGCCCGACCAGCACGGCGACGAGCAGCGGCTGGACCGCGTCGATCAGCGCGACGGTGCCGGTGGCGATCCCTGCGGCGACGGCTGCGTACACCGCAGCGCAGTACCCGAATTGGGCGAGCGCTCCGATGACCGCTTGGACACCGAGCTCCCGCGCGGTCATCCCCTTCGCCGCTCCGGACACCGCGACAAGGGTCACGAGCAGGACGGCGAGGGGCGTGAACCGCCAGACCAGGAGCGTCAGCGGGTCGACGTCCGCGGTGGCGACCGCGGGGATGAGGAATCCCGAGCTCCACGTGAGGACGAAGGCCACCGCCGCACCCGCGGTCACGACCCGGGAGAGTATACCGATCTGTTTACTCATCCCGTCACTATACAGGTTGGTATACTCGCTGCATGTCGACAACCGTGCCGGAGCTGCCGCCGCTGACGCCCGGGGCGCGCCGCGTGCTCGACGCCGCCTCCGACCTCTTCTACGAGCGCGGCATACACGCCGTCGGGGTCGACACCATCGCCGCTGCGGCCGGGGTGACGAAGAAGACCCTGTACGACCGCTTCGGATCGAAGGAAGCGCTCGTCGTGTCCTACCTGCAGCACCGGGACGCCCGCTGGCGGGATCACGTCGCCGCTCACCTCGCACGGGTCCCGGAGCCGGGGCACGCCCGCGTGCTCGCGATCTTCGATGCCGCCATCTCCTGGGTGCCGGACCACAGCACCAAGGGATGCAGCGCCATCAACGCGCGCGCCGAGATCGACGGCCCCGGGGACGCCCCGCTGGTGCTCGCCGAGGCTCGTCGCGAGAAGGAGTGGCTGCTCGCGGTCTTCGCTGAGCTCTGCGGTGAGGCCGGGTTCCACGACCCGGACCGGCTCGCCGAGACGCTCATGCTCCTCTACGAAGGCGCTATCGTCACCGTCGGCATGGGGACGTTCGCGGAGCCGTTCGCGACCGCTCGGGACAGCGCGCGCCGACTGCTGGAATCCGCTGCGTCCGACGCGTCCTAAACGTCGGTCGTCGAAGAGGACGCGCGCGGCGGAAGCGCCGCACGCACCGTGACCACGAGGAACGCCACGAGCAGCACCACCATCGTCACGTCCGCGACGATGTAGGCGTAGTGCGCGCCATCCGTTCCCGGAGCCTCCTGCCCTGCGATGACGAGGTCGCTGCGCCGATTGAGGATCGGGCGGATGACGATGACCTCGACGAGGAACACCAGCCACAGCCCGCCGAGCAGCAGAGCCGAGGAGCGCCCGGCACGGGCACGGACGCTGACCGCCGTCAACACGAGGAGCACCGCTCCCGCGAGGACGTTGAGGGCGGTGAACACGAGGCGACCGATGCCGAGACCCAGCGGGATCGTGATTCCGGGAGCCAGGAACTTCAGCGGTGCCTCCAGGAACGAGATCGCGATGATCGCCCCGAGCAGGAAAGCGGGCAGCAGCAGGCGCAGCGCCGTCATCGTGCGTCCACCCGTCATGGCCTCAGGCTAACCGGGCGATCCGCACCCCCGGCGGCGGGTGACCGTGGAAATCGGCCCCTCGCTCCACGCTCAGGGGATAATGGGTAACATGCCACGTCCTACCGACGCCTACCGCGGACTCATGCAGAGCAGCCGGCTGCGGGTTCTCGCCGCCTTGATGGACACTCCGGGAATCGGCCTCGCCGAGCTCTCCCTCCGCATGGGCCTCCACGTGAACACCCTGCGCGACCACCTCCGCGTGCTCGAGGGTGAGGGTCTCGCCCGGTCCGAGGTGGAGCACACGGGCCGCCGAGGAAGACCGCGCCTGCGCTTCTCCCCCGTGCTGCCGAGTGAGCCGAATGAGATCGAGGAACGGCGGGTCCAGGAGGCGATCCGCCACGGCGACCTCATGCGCGCGGTGCTCCCGGCGACGCGATCGGGCCTGCCCGAGGCCGCGACGCATCAGCTCGACGCACTGTTCCATCACCTCGACGACGTGGGCCTGCAGCCCGACATCGACGAGAAGGCGATGACCGTCGACCTCTCCCCCTGCCGCTTCCACACCCTGCTGACCGATGACCAGACCGTGGTCTGCCGGGTGCACGAGGAGCTCATGAAGTCGGTGCTGGCGAGAGCGGGCGGACCCGTGGAGATCGAACGCGTGATCCCGTTCACGAGCGCGCACTCGTGCCACGTCCGGCTCAGCCTCCGCGAGGAGTCGGCGTCCGACGCAGGAAGCTGACGCCGGGGGTCAGTTGAAGTCGCCGCCCGGCGCCATGTCGGCGAACCGGGAGTAGTGCCCCTGGAAGGCGACGGTGATGGTCGCGGTCGGACCGTTACGGTGCTTGGCCACGATGAGGTCGGCCTCGCCGGGACGGACGTCCTTGTCGTAGACCGAGTCGCGGTGCAGCAGGATGACCATGTCGGCGTCCTGCTCGATCGATCCGGACTCTCGCAGGTCGCTGATCGCGGGCTTCTTGTCCTGGCGCTGCTCGGGACCACGGTTCAGCTGCGACAGCGCGATGACCGGCACCTGCAGCTCCTTGGCGATGAGCTTGAGGCTTCGGGAGAACTCCGAGACCTCCTGCTGACGGGACTCGACGCGCTTACCCGACGTCATGAGCTGGAGGTAGTCGATGATGACCATGCGCAGACCGGCCCGCTGCTTCAGCCGTCGGCACTTCGCCCGGATCTCGACGAGCGTCATGTTCGGGCTGTCGTCGATGTAGAGCGGGGCGTCGTTGATGCGGCCGCGGGTGGCGGCGACCGTCGTCCAGTCCCGCGGGTCGAGCGTTCCCTTGCGCATGTTCTGCAGCGGGATCGCCCCCTCGGCGCTGAGCAGACGCATCGCGATCTCGCTCTTGCCCATCTCGAGGGAGAAGAAGATCGAGGGGAAGTCGTGCCCGATCGAGGCCGCACGGGCGAAGTCGAGGGCGAGCGTGGACTTTCCCATCGCGGGTCGCGCGGCGACGACGATCATCTGCCCGCCGTGCAGGCCGTTGGTGAGCTCGTCGAGCTCGCGGAAGCCGGTGGGGATGCCTGTCATGGAACCGTCGCGGCCGTTGGCTGCCTCGATCTCCTCGACCGCGGCGTCGACCGCGACCGTGAGCGGCACGTAGTCCTCCGCCGTCTCCGAGCCGGTCACCGAATAGATCTCGGCCTGCGCGTTGTTGACGATGTCGGTCGCGTCGCCCTGGCCGTCGTAGCCGAGCTGGACGATGCGCGTCCCGGCGTCGACGAGGCGGCGGAGGATCGCGCGCTCGGAGACGATGCCGGCGTAGTAGCCGGCGTTGGCCGCGGTCGGGACGATCGACGTGAGCGTGTGCAGGTAGTCGGCGCCGCCGGCCTTGTTCAGCTCACCGGTCTTGATCAGCTCGTCGGTGACCGCGACGACGTCGGTCGGCTCGCCGTGGGAGTAGAGCGAGAGGATCGCCTCGAAGATGAGCTCGTGCTTGGGAATGTAGAAGTCGGCGCCCTTGAGCGTCTCGATCACATCGGCGACGGCGTCCTTCGACAGGAGCATGCCCCCCAGGGCGCTCTGCTCGGCGAGGAGGTCGTGCGGAGGGGTGCGCTCGGGCGGACGCTGCCCTCCCAGGCGCTCCTCGGAGATGTCGGCGATCGACACTGTGTTCCCTTCGATGCGACGGTTCTGAGGCGGGCCCCGCGCGCGCATCCGCGGATGCCGGTGCGGGGGACCGCGGCCGCGCGGCGGCCATCCCCAGACAAGCAGGTGCCCCCGACATTCGGTCGCTCGACCACGCTATGAGCGGTCTCCACACGGTGCAACACGGCCTGTGGATAACCATGTGGACAGCGTGCGGACAATCTCGGAGTGTCTGTGCAGAACAGGTGTGGATAACCCGGTGGACGGTGTGAACACCGAACTTTTTTTACTGCCCTGACCGGGGTTTCATCGTTTCCCCACCCTGTGGATGAAAACGAGTTTAAATTGCGCATTGAAGGTTTCCCCTCCGGAGGGGGCATGTGTAGAACCTGGGGAAAGTCAAGCCGGAAATCCGCCGGGCGCGTCACGATCTGACACGAGAAGAATCGGATGTAAACGCCCCTGGACAGACAGGGGGTCCGCGAGTATTCTGCCTCCCATCGACACACCCGTGGACCTTCGGAGGGGGAGGACGACGTGGACGCTCGGACCACCCGACGCGGCGTACCCCACGCCGTCCTCTGGGGTGGAATCGGCGCGCTCGCCTGGGCAGCCCTGACCGTCCTCACCGGCGGCGGCTCCGCGCACGCGGACGAGCAGCCGAAGGGTCCGCTCGACAGCCTCACCTCGGTCGTATCCGAGACCGTCACCGCCGTGACGAAGCCGGTCGTGAACGACGTCGTGGCTCCGGTGGTGAACCAGGTGGCGACTCCGGTGGTCCAGGAGGTCGTCGCGCCCGTGGTGCACGAGGTCGTGGCTCCGGTCGTGACCCACACCGTCGCTCCCGTGCAGGAGGGCGCTCCCGCCGTCGTCGAGACGGTGACCGAGACGGTGACGCAGGTCCCGGTCGTCGGAGACACCGCGGCCCCGGTGCTCGAGGCGGTCGCCGAGACCACCGAGACGGTCGTCGAGCCCCTGACCGACGTGCTCGGCTCTGCACCGGTCTCACAGATCACGGCGCCCGTGCTCGACCTCGTCGGCGGCCTTCCGCTGGTCGGCGGCATCGTCGTCGACTCCGGCGCCATCGACCTGGTCGAGAACGTCGTCGGCGTCGTCGATGGCACGACCGGCCTGATCGGCGGCGTCGTCGATGAGACCGTTCCGCCGGTCGTCGAGGTGCTCACGCCACTCGAGCCGGCCGCACCGCAGACCCCGGAGGGCTCCGTCCCCGCGGGTGTGACAACGGCGCGCGACGAGATCGGCGCGCTTCCCGAGCCTGCGCCCGCACCGTCGGCCTCCCCGAGCACGGGCCAGCGCTCTGCGCTCCGTACCGTGGCTTCCTTTGCAGGCCCGGTCTCCGCGCCCCACTCCTCGGACGCCGGCGCCGGTGACACCGCTCCGGTGCCGCTCGGTGCTCCTCCGGCCGCTCCGGCCGCCCCCGCCTCTTCCTCCGCCACCTCGGCCGGAGGTTCCGCCAGCGCCCCCGCTCGCCTCAGCGAGATCGGGGCGACCCCGCTCCGTGCTGGGGAGCGGGCAGCCGGCGCACGGGACGACGTCCTTCCGGGCGCCCCCGTCGCCGACACCGACGTCTCTCCCGACTGACGGACTGTCGCGTCATCCCACCCGGATGACAGATGCCGTGCTGCGCGCGCACTTCCTCGCGTGCATCCCATCAGACAGACCAGTCACGTCAGGAGAACCATCATGCGTACCTATGCGAAGCGCGTCCTCTGGGGCACGCTCATCGCCGGCGGGATCACCCTGCTCGGCGCGACGGCCGCCAATGCGGCCGAGACATCCGGAGACGACGGCTTGCTCTCCGGCACCCAGGCCGTAGCACCCATCACCGCCCCGATCACGGTCGTCGACAACGCGATCTCCGTGCTCGGCGACGCGGCATCCACGGCCTCTGCCCCGGCCCCTGCTCCGGCACCGGCTCCCGCTCCCGCCCCGGCTCCCGCCCCCGCTCCGCAGACGAGCGGCGCGGAGGGCACGGCATCCGGCACCCAAGCCGTGGTGACCGTGAACCTTCCCGTCACGGTGACGGACAACGCCATCAGTCTCACCGAAGACTCCACGACCAGCACCCCGGCCGCCGCTCCTCCCCAGAGCGCGGCTCCCCAGGCCCCTGACGCGGCCGGGGTGCTTTCCCTCGACACGGACGGCCTGGATGGTGTGCTCTCGGGCACCCAGGCTCTCGTGGCGGTCAACGCCCCGGTGACCGTGTCCGACAACGCCATCTCGCTGCTCGGTGACTCCGAGTCGGCCGCCGAGGGAGAGAGCGCCGCAGCACCGGTGCCTGCCCCGGCGACCGGGTCGAGCACCTCGGGCGAGGACGGCACCGCGAGCGGCACCCAGGTCGTCGCCCCGGTGACGGCCCCGGTCACGGTGGGCGGCAACGCCATCTCGGTCCTCGGCGACAGCGAGGCCTCCGGCACCTCCGGCGGCACCGCGGCCCCGACCGCACCCGCGGCCGGCGGGAGCACCACCGGCGGTGAGGACAGCATCCTCGGAGGCACGCAGGCCGTGGCACCCGTGACGGCGCCTGTCACCGTCGGCGGCAACGCCATCTCACTCCTCGGCGACAGCGAGGCCACCGGCACCACCGGCGGCACTGCGACCCCGACCGCACCCGCGACCGGGTCGAGCACCTCGGGCGAGGACGGCACCGCGAGCGGCACCCAGGTCGTCGCCCCGGTGACGGCCCCGGTCACCGTCGACGGCAACGCCATCTCACTCCTCGGCGACAGCGAGGCCTCCGGCACCACCGGCGGCACCGCGACCCCGACCGCACCCGCGACCGGGTCAAGCACCTCGGGCGAGGACGGCACCGCGAGCGGCACCCAGGTCGTCGCCCCGGTGACGGCCCCGGTCAGCGTCGGCGGCAACGCCATCTCGCTCCTCGGCGACAGCGAGGCCTCCGGCACCTCCGGCACCACGTCCCCGACCGCACCCGCGACCGGCGGCAGCACCACCGGCGGCGACGACAGCACCCTCGGCGGCACCCAGGTGGTCGCACCCGTGACCGCCCCCATCGGCGTCACCGGCAACGCCATCTCCGTCACCGACGACGCCACGGTCACCGGCACCACCGGCGGCACCACGTCCCCGACCGCACCCGCGACCGGAGGCAGCACCACCGGCGGCGACGACAGCATCCTCGGCGGGACTCAGCTGGAGCTCCCCGTGACGCTTCCCATCACGATCGGCGGGAACGCGATCTCCGTCGTCGGCGAGAGCACGGTGACCGATCCCGGCTCGAACCCCGGAACGGGCCCGGGCACGGATCCGGGCACTGATCCCGGAACGGACCCGGGCACCGACCCCGGCACCGACCCCGGCACGGACCCGGGCACCGACCCCGGCACCGACCCCGGCACGGACCCCGGCACCAACCCCGGCACCGACCCCGGAGTGAACCCGGGAACGACGCCGAGCACCGGAGCCGGCATGACCAGCATGCCCTGGGCTGCGGGTGCCGCCGCGACGGGTGAGGCCACCGGCCTCGCGATGACCGGTGGCGCCTCGGCCGCGTGGCTGTGGGCCCTCGCCGCTCTCCTGCTGCTGGGAGGTGCGGGCCTGCTGCGCCGTCGCACGGCGTAGGCGCTGAGCCCCGGCGGCGGCGATGTCCTCGGGGGAGGAGACTCGCCCCCGCCGGTGCGCGGCAGCGTCCGCACGTGCGGTGCAGCCCTCGCTGCGCTTCCTCTGCCGAGCGTGACCGCCGCGCAATCGGCGGATGCCCCGTGGTCCCCCCACCGCGGGGCATCCGTGTGCCCGTTCTGCGGACGCACGGGACGCGATGCGGGGGCTTAGCCGAGCTCCTGGAGCTCCGCCGTCATGTCGCCGCCTGCGTCTCCGGTGTTGACCGTGCCCTTCGGCTCGAAGAGGATCGCGTGCACCTCTTCCTCGGCTTTCGGGCAGTGCTCGACGCCCCGGGGCACCACGAACACGTCGTTCGGGTTCAGGACGACGTCGCGGTCGCGGAGCTGGATCGTCAGGCGTCCGCTCACCACGAAGAACAGTTCGTCGGTCTCGGGATGCGTGTGCCAGACGAACTCGCCCTGCAGCTTCACGACCTTGACGTCGTAGTCGTTGACGCTCGTCAGCCGGTGCGGCTGCCAGTGCTCGTGGATGGTGGACAGGGCCTCGTGCACATTGCGAACGTCGTCCGTCATGGCCAGCAGCCTATCCTCACGGCAGGACGATCGACCCGTCGGCGTCGACGACGACAGCACTGCCCGGGAAGTCCCGCCGGCCGCGCTCGTCCATCAGGGCGCCGGCCCGACCGGTCGGATCGGGCTCCGGGGCGCCGCCGTCGGCCGCCAAGCGGATCGAGCGGACCTGTCCGCCGAGAAACGTTCCGTCGGCACGGAGACGGACCGACAGGTAGGCGCCGAAGCGCGTCTCCTCCTCGGCCCCGAAGACGCCCCCTCCCGCGAAGTTGCCCAGACTGTAGGCGATGAGGCGGCCGCGGTAGAACTCCGCACCCCGGACGACGTGCGGGCCGTGCCCGACCACCAGATCGGCCCCGGCGTCGACGGCCGCGTGCGCGAACGCCTGCGGATCGCCCCGGTTCTCCCCGAAGCTGAGCTCGGTCCCCCCGGTGACCGCGTCGGCCTCCGGTCCCTCGGCGCCCATGTGCGCGTGGACGACGACGAGATCGGCCTGCTCCGCCGCCGCGCGCACCACCTGACCGACGTGACGGAGGTCGGTGACCCTGTTGAATCCCCCATAGGGCGCGAAACCGACCAGGGCCACGGTGCTCTCCCCCACCCTCGTCACGACGACCTCGTTCCGATCCCCGACGGCGTCCATGCCCTCCGCGCGCAGGACAGCCCTCGTCTCGTCGACGCCCTTCCGGCCGAAGTCGTGACTGTGGTTGTTCGCCTGATTGAGCACGTCGAAGCCGCGCAGCGCCGCAGCGGCATCCGGCTCGCTGCGGAACGCGAGGCAGTGGTCGCTCCCGCCGCACTTGTCGACGCCGGTGTCCGCCGCGATCACCTGCTCCAGATTGCCGGTGACGAGGTCCTCGGTGAACCAGGGGCGTACCTCGTCGAAGGTCGATCGCCCGCGATCCGCCGGGATTCCGCGCGACGCGTCGTACAGCAGGATGTCGCCCACGGCGCCGATGCTGACTTCTCCCTCGCTGGTGGCGGCGCGGTCGATGATCGCGGAAGGCCGAGCGGGGATCGCCGCTGCCGCGGTGACGGCGAGGCCGACCCCCAGCAGTGCCAGCACCGCGACCGGGGTCCGCCAGGGGACTCTGCGTGGCGCGCCGTCGACCGCGGCCCGCCGACGAGGCAGATCCCACAGCCAGGCGAGTCCGTCGCGAGCGGTGAGCCGATCGAGGCCGATGCACGCGGCGACGAGACCCACCGTGAGCACGATCGGGAGCAGGAGGGCCGCGATCAGCTGCACCGCCTGCCCCGCGTCGGACAGCACTCCCACGAGCGCGGCGTCGGCGAGCGCGAGCAGCGGCATGTGCAGGAGGTAGATCGGCAGGGTGCGGACGCCGAGCGCCTGCAGACCCCGCCCGACCAGAGGGAGGCCCGCGAGGATCGGGGCGACCGCGATTCCCATCGCCACCCCGAGGACGGACACGGTCGGCCACACCCCGGGAACGGTCTCCGTGCCCGTCACGCGCATGACGGCGTAGGCGGCGAGGTACCCGAGGATCAGGGCCCCGGCGAGTGCGGGTCGCGGTCGAGCGGTGAAGCGACGGATGCGCGGCGCGAGGTATGCACCTCCGAGGAAGAAGAAGAGGTTGTAGAGGAGCGATCCGCGGTTGCTCACCACGTCGACCAGTCCGGCGGCCACCGCCACCGAGAGCATGCCGGCACCCACCAGCAGGACGCCGCGCGGCAGTCGGTGCAGGCCCTTCGCGACGACGAAGTACAGCGCGAGCGCGTAGAGGTACCAGGTGTTCGGCGGGCTGATCGTCACCCCCTCCACGAACGCGGAGACGCTCCGCGGCACGAACGTCGGGAAGTCCGGGAATGCCCACATCGCGGCGGCGTGGATGAGGCTCCACAGCAGATACAGGTAGAGGAAGCGGACGACGCGGGGACGGAACACGACGGCCCACGGTCGGGCCAGCGCCGCGGAGGCGAAGTACCCGGACAGGAACAGGAACAACGGCATGAGGAACGGCCAGATGAGGTCGCTCGCGAGACCCCAGGCTCCGGGGAGGGGGATGCCGAGCCGCCAGTCGACCTGCAGGTAGGTCTTCAGCACGACGTGCCAGAACACCACGAGGACGATCAGCAGCCCCTTCGCGGCATCGCCCCAGGGCGCTCTGGATGTCGGGAAGGGGGGTGGTGTCACCATGGAATCGAGCCAACAGCACAGCATGTTGCGTCGGCGTATGAGAAATGTCGCCTGATCCTCACCTCGTCCCGATGCAGAACGCCCCCTGTCCCGGAGGACAGGGGGCGTTCCGTTCGACAGGCGTGCGCCCGTCGGGTGCCTTACTTGGCGGCGACGACCTGCAGCGTGATGACGGCAGTGACGTCCTCGTGCAGACGCACGGTCGCCTCGTGCTCACCAGTCGCCTTGATGGGCGAGGGGATGTGCACCTTGCGCTTGTCGATCGAGCCGAGGCCCGCAGCCGTGACGGCCTCTGCGACGTCGGCGGTCTTCACCGAGCCGAACAGACGGCCTTCCTTGCCGGCCTTCACCGCGAGACGCACCTTGGTGCCCTCGAGGGTGTTCTTCAGGGCCACAGCCTCGTCGCGGTCGTGGATCGCGCGTGCCTGACGCGCGGCCTGGATCGACGCGACCTGCTTTTCGCCACCACGGGTCCACGCCGTAGCGAAGCCCTGGGGGATGAGGTAGTTGCGGGCGTACCCGTTCTTGACCTCGACCACGTCACCGGCGCTACCCAGCCCGGCGACCTCGTTCGTGAGAATCAGCTTTGCCATCTCAGTACCCCTTACCGGCCGGCGCCAGCGTAGGGCAGGAGCGCCATCTCGCGCGCGTTCTTGATCGCGGTGGCGATCAGACGCTGCTCCTGCACCGACACACCGGTGATGCGACGGGCGCGGATCTTGCCGCGCTCCGAGACGAACTTGCGGAGGGTGGCGACATCCTTGTAATCGATGACGCCGACCCGGATGGACTTCGCGGGAGCGGCGTTCTTCGCGCCCTTCCGCGGCTTGCGGCGGTCGCCGCTCGACTTTCCAGCCATTGCTTTTCCTTAGTGATGAGCGGGGTGCGGCCCTTCGACAAGCTCAGGGACCCACCCGTGAAGAAGTGTTTTCAGAAGGGGGTGTCGTCGCCGAAGCTGCCCGGAGTGCTCCAGGCATCGGCGCTGGTCGACGAGCCGGGCGTGGACCACGGCTCCTCCGACACCTGCTGCTGCTGCGCGGGACGGGACTGTCCCCCGCCGCCACCGCCCGAGGCCGCACGGGTGACCTGCGCGGTCGCGTACCGCAGCGAGGGGCCGATCTCGTCGACCTCCAGCTCGATCGCGGTGCGCTGGTTGCCCTCACGGTCCTGGTAGGAACGCTGGCGCAGACGACCCTGCGCGATCACGCGCATGCCCTTGGTGAGCGAGCCCGCCACGTGCTCGGCGAACTCACGCCACACCGAGGCGCGGAGGAACAGCGCTTCGCCGTCCTTCCACTCGTTCGCGGCACGGTCGAAGTTGCGAGGCGTCGATGCGATGGTGAAGTTCGCCACCGGCAGCCCGTTCTGCGTGTAGCGCAGCTCGGGGTCGGCGGTGAGGTTGCCCACCACGGTGATGACGGTTTCGCCGGCCATGAGACTTAGGCCTTCGCAGCCTTGGCGGCCTTGCGGGCAGCCTTCTCTTCGGAGCGCTTGGCCTCGGAAGCGATCATCGCCTGAGCCTCTTCGGCGCGGAGCACCTTGGTGCGCATGATCTGCTCGTTCAGCTTGAGCTGACGGTCGAGCTCCTGCGTGGCGGCGCTGGTCGCGGTGAAGTTGACGACGGCGTAGATGCCCTCGGTCTTCTTCTGGATCTCGTAGGCGAGACGGCGCTTGCCCCAGATGTCGACGTTCTCGATAGAGCCACCATCGTTGGTGATGACCTTCAGGAACTTGTCGAGCGTCGGGGCGACCTGGCGCTCGTCGATCTCGGGGGTCAGAATGACCATGAGTTCGTACTGGTGCGTCACTTACCCACCTCCTTCGGACTAGAACGGCTCTCGGGACTTTCCCGGGAGCAGGAGGGTGTGTGCACATGCCCGCCCCAGGAGACCGAATGGACGCCGGAAGGCAGACAACCTCGACAGTCTAGCGGAGTTTCCTCGGAGCTGCCTCCCGCACTTCCCGCGCGGCCTTGGCATGCTGGAGGGTGTGCCTGGTGACGGTCATCGGCACGGACCTGGAGGGGGGCGCCATGCGCGTCAACAAGTGGGGGGTCGGCGTCGTGCTGGCCGCCGCCGTCATGCTCACCGGATGCTCGGCGGGAGCGTCGGAGAAGCCGGCCGAGTCGAAGCCGAGCGGGGCCGCATCGCAGGAGGCCGAAGCGCCGTCCAGCGACTGCCCCGAACTCGCCGACGGTGCCACCGTCGACGGCTCGGCCCTCGGCGCCTGCATCGCCGAGGCCATGACCGACACCGCCGGCTACGCCGCCAAGACCGTCGTGATGGGCATGGAGTCCACCACGCGCTTCAACCCGTCCGAGAAGGCGCTGGAGTCGCTCTCGCCGATGGGCTCGATCGTCGCGATCGGCGACGACGTCTGGGTGAAGTCGCCCTCGAGCGACTGGCAGGCCGCCGACCCGTCGTCGAGCGACCCCATCATCGCCGGCCTCAGCACCACGGCGAAGGACGTCACCGCGATGGACCCGGCCGAGACGGCGAAGGCCATCACGGGCGACTTCACCGTGACCGGCACGGGCGAGCGCCTCGGCCAGAAGGTCTACCTCGTCAGCGGCACCGTCGAGCAGGCGGGCACGCCGGTCGAGGTCGTGTTCGAGGTCACCGAGGACTACGTCAACCTCGCCTCGACCAGCTCCGCGACCGTCCAGGGGCAGTCGGTCGACGTCGCCCTCGAGATCACCGAGTGGGACGTGAAGCAGGACATCGTCGCGCCGCTCTGATCGGACGAGACACACGGAAGGGCCGGAGCGCACGCTCCGGCCCTTCGCCGTATCCGGCGTCAATACGCGACGGGAGGAACCTCGGCCCAGACCGCGCGGTCGTCGGCGGAGGGGGCATCGGGGATGCGGCCCGTGCCGTCCGGCTCCGGGATCGCAGCGAGCAGCGCCTGCGTGTAGGGGTGCCGCGGCGCCGCCCAGAGCTCGTCGGTCGGCCCCGATTCGAGCACCCTCCCGCCGAACATGACGAACGTGCGGTCGGCGATGCGGCGCACGACGGCGAGGTCGTGGGAGATGAAGAGCATCCCCGCGCCGGACTCGGCCACGAGATCGCGCATCAGTCCCGCGACACTCGTCTGGGTGGACGCGTCGAGGGCGGAGATGGGCTCGTCGGCCACGAGCAGCGAGGGCCGCGCGGCGAGGGCCCGGGCGATCGCGATGCGCTGCTTCTGGCCGCCGGAGAACTGATGCGGGAAGCGGGTGCGCACCTCGGCGGGCAGTCCCACCCGCTCCAGCCACTCCTCCACGGTGGAGCCGGCGGCACCGCGCGCACGGGCGGTCGCGATGCCGTCGGAGATCTGGTCGCCGATCCGCCGGCGCGGGTTCAGCGAGGTCGCCGGGTCCTGGAAGACCATCTGGATGCCGGTGAGCGCCGTGTCACGACGGCGGATCCCCAGCGGCGCGACGGGGGCGCCGCGGAACGACACCGTCCCGGCGGCGGTCTTCTCGATGCCGACGACGGCGCGGGCCAGGCTCGACTTGCCGCTGCCGGACTCGCCCACGAGGGCGACCGTCTCCCCCGCCGCGACACTCAGCGAGACGCCGTTGACCGCGATCACGGGCGGGGTGCCCGGGTACCGCACCACCACGTCGCGGGCGTCGAGGACGCTGACCTCACTCATCCGCAGCCTCCTCGGGGCTCTCGTCGATGCGCGACCCCGGCAGTGCCGCGAGCAGCATGCGGGTGTACTCGTGCTGCGGGGCGCGGAAGAGCGTCTCCCGATCGGCGAGCTCGACGATGCGGCCGTCCTTCATGACGGCGACCGTGTCCGCGATCGCACTCATCACGCCCAGGTCGTGGGTCACGAGCAGAACGGCGAGATTCCGCTCGATCGCGAGGTCGCGCAGGAGCTTCAGGATGCCTGCCTGCACCGTCACGTCGAGGGCGGTCGTCGGCTCGTCCGCGAGCAGCACCTCCGGGTCGCACGCGAGGGCGCACGCGATCGCGATGCGCTGCCGCTGTCCGCCGGAGAACTGATGGGGATACCGCTTCAGGGCCTCGGCCGGGTTCGGCACCTGCACGGTCTGGAGCAGCTCCACCGCCCGCTCGCGCGCAGCGGCCCCCTTGAGTCCGAGGTGCACGCGCATGTGGTCGGTGAGCTGGCGGCCGACCGGCAGCTGCGGATGCAGCGAGGCCGACGGGTCCTGGAAGACCATCGCGATGCGCTTCCCGCGGACGCGGTTGAGCCCCCGGCGGTTGCGACCGACCAGCTCCTCCCCCGCGAGCAGGATCGAGCCGCCGGTCTTCGCCTGTCGCGGCAGGAGGCCGAGCACCGCCAGGGAGGTGAGCGTCTTACCGGAGCCCGACTCCCCCGCGAGGCCGTGGATGCGCCCGGGTTCGAGCTCCAGGGACACGCCCTTCACGAGCGGACGGCCGATGTCGATCGTGAGGTCGCGGATGCTCAGCGTCGCCGTGCTCTGCGCGGTCATGCGGGCACCCCCGTCGCGGAGGCGGTGTGCTCCGCCTGCTTCTCGTGTGTGATCTCGGCGGTCGGGTCGAGCACGTCGCGCATCGCGTCGCCGAGGAAGTTGAACGCGAGCACCACGGTGAGGATCGCGAGTCCCGGGAAGACTCCGAGCCACCAGGCGTCGAAGTTCTGCATCGCGCCGGAGATCATCGAGCCCCACTCCGCCGTCGGCGGCTGCGCACCGAGACCGAGGAAGGAGAGCCCCGAGAGGAGCAGGATGGCCGCGCCGATGTCGAGCGTCGCGAGCACGAGGACCGGGCCGGCGATGTTCGGCAGGATGTCGACGAAGAGCGTGCGCAGCGGCGAGTGGCCGAGTAGGCGGCCGGCGATCACATAGTTCTGCCCGCGGAGACCGAGCACGATGCTGCGGGTGACGCGGGCGTACTGCGGCCACGAGACCACGATCGCGGCGATGACGGCGTTGAACAGCGAGGGGCCGAGCGAGGCCGCGACCACCATGGCGAGGATCACGGTCGGGAAGGCCATGAAGAGGTCGGTGATGCGCATGAGCGTCTCGTCGACCGCGCGACCGAAGTACCCGGCGACCGCACCGACGAGGGTGCCGATGATGAGGGCGGCGATCACGAGCATGAGCGCGAGCGGCAGGCTCACCGTCGCGCCAGTCATCAGCCGGGAGAAGATGTCGCGGCCGTTGCCGTCGGTACCGAGGATCGTGTCGATGCCCGGCGGCTGCAGGCGCGGCAGCACCTGCGCGTTCGGCGGGTAGGGCACCCACCACTGCGCGGTGAAGGCGACGATGATCCAGGCACCGGCGATGACGGTGCCGATGATGCCGAGCGGAGTGCGCCAGGCACGCGGCCAGCGGAAGCGGAAGCGTCCGGCGGGGGTCGCTGCGGCGATGCGGCTCATGCGATCCTCACTCTCGGGTCGAGCACGCCGTAGAGCAGGTCCACGATGAAGTTGATGAGGAGGTAGATGACGCCGACCACGAGACCGACGCCCATGATGCCGGGCAGGTCGAGGTTGGCGGCGGAGTTGTAGGCGTACGTTCCCAGTCCCGGCCAGGCGAACACCGACTCGACGAGCACGGTTCCGGAGAGCAGGGCCCCGAACGCGACACCCACCACGGTGAGGATCGGCAGCGAGGCGCCCCGGAGCACATAGTCGAGGATGACGCGCATCGCCGGCAGGCCCTTGGCCCGGGCCGCGCGCACGTAGTCGCTGCCGAGGACCTCGAGCACCGACGTGCGGATGAAGCGGGTGAGCAGCCCGATGGTCACGAGCGAGAGCACCATGACCGGAAGCGCGAGGTGCGCGAGGGCGTCGAAGAAGCCCACCGCGTCGCCGTTGAGCAGGTAGTCGACCGTGTAGAGCCCGGTCACGCGCGGCGGCGGGGTGATCGACGGCGAGATGCGTCCGGAACCCGGGGCGATCCGCAGCTCCAGGAAGAACACGTAGAAGCTGACCAGAGCGAGCCAGAAGGTCGGGACGCTGAGCCCGACGAGCGTGACGACGCGGATCACCTGGTCGGTGACGAGGCCGCGGCGGTAGGCGGCCAGGGTACCGAGCACGATGCTGACCGCGAGGCTGACGATGATCGCGCCGATCGCGATCTCGATCGTCGCGGGCACCGCGGTGGCGAGGTCGCTGGTGACCGGGCGTCCGGTCACCAGCGACGTGCCGAGGTCCCCGCGGAGCAGGTTCCCCATATAGATGAAGTACTGCACGAACAGTGGCTGGTCGAGTCCGTTCGCCTTGATGAACGCCTCGCGCGTCGCGGGGTTCTGCGACGCGCCCTCACCGAGCGCGGCCGAGACCGGGTCTCCCGGCACCAGGTTGGTGAGCGCGAACGTGACGATCGTCACGCCCACCAACAGGAGCAGAGAGGTCCCGGCCCGCCGCAGCAGGTATCCGACGAGAGGCGAGCGGCGCCGCTGCGCCTGCCTCTGCACGACCACTGTCGTCATGGCGATCCGCTCAGCCGGCCGGCTGGATCTCGGCGATGTCCATCTCCCACACGGAGTTGTACACGGCACCGGACACGCTGGAGGCGGAGGAGATGTTGCGACCGGGGACGATCAGCGGCACGAACGGGCCCTCGGCCTGCATGGCCTCGGCGAACTCGGTGAAGGCCTCGGTGCGCTGCTCGGCGTCGGTCGCGGCGGCCGCACCGGCGGCAATGCCCGCGATCTCCGGGTTGGCCTCGGCCGCCCAGCCGGCGCGGAGACCGACCTTCAGTCCCGGGGCGAAGGGGAGGAAGTTCGCCGAGTCGGCGTAGTCCGGACCCCAGAACCACAGGCCGAAGCCCTCGGTGCCGTTGACGTACGCGTCGAGCTCGGTCGCGAACGGTGCCGGAGCCAGGTCGACGGCGATGCCGGCGTCCTCGAGCTGCGCCTGGATGCGCTCCGCGAGCGGGGTGAACTCCACGCCGCCGACCGGGTAGTCGTTCGGGAACTGGAGCGTGAGGGTCTGACCGGTGTACCCGGCCTCCTCCAGCGCGGCCTTCGCCTTGTCGAGGTCCTGCTTCACGCCGCTGTCGAGGGCACCCTCGAACCCGGGCGGGATGACGCCGGTCGCCTGGACCGCGCCGGCACCGGCGAGCTCGAGCAGCGCGTCGTAGTCGAGCGCGTAGCGGATGGCCTCCGCGATTTTCACATTCGCGAGGTCACCGCCGGCCTCGCCCTGGTTGAGCAGCAGGAAGATGGTCTGGCCGGACGGGACCGAGTCGACGCTGATGTCATCGCCGAGACCGGCGACCTGGTCGCCGTTGAGGTCCATCGCGACCATCGAGTCGCCGCCCTTGAGGTTGGCGAGCTGGGTCGCGCTCTCCGAGACGTTGCGCACGACGACGCGGCTGTAGGCCGACTCCTCGTCGCCGTTGTACTCGTCGTTGCGCGTGAGCACGACCTGCGAGCTGAGGTCGAGCGTGTCCAGCACGAACGGGCCGGATCCGGCGGACTCGCCGTCGAGGAAGCCCTGGGCGCTGTCGGAGCCGTCGGTGCTTCCGCCGTTCTCCATCACGACGTCGGCGTTGACGATGCCGAGCGCCGGGTTCGCGAGGATCGCGGGGAGCTGCAGGAGCGGGGTCTCCGAGGTGAACCGGATGGTCTTGTCGTCGACCTCCTCGATCGTGAGGCCGCCGAGCAGGAAGTTCGGCTTGGCGTCTTCCATGCCCTGGATGCGCTGCAGCGAGAACACGACGTCCTTCGCCTCGATGGGCGAGCCGTCGGAGAACACGCGGTCGCCCTCGAGCGTGAACGTGAACTCGGTCGCCTCGTCGTTCTGCTCCCACGACGCGAGGCCCGGGACCGGAGTGGAGACGTCGGAGCCCTCGAAGTCGACGAGGGTCTCGTACAGCGCCTTCGCGATCATGTTGCCGGTCGGGTCGTACGTGTGACCCGGGTCGGCCGTCTCAATCGAGAACGCGGTGTCGATGACGAGGGAGTCGGAGCCCTGGGACGACTCGGAGGTGTTCGCCGAGTTCCCTCCCGAGCAACCTGCGAGCGCCAGGAGCGCGACGGCTCCGAGCGCGATGACCGGCGTGATACGGCGTGACGACATCAGGGCCTCCAAGGGCGAGGAGTACATTCGGGTCCGGTCGCCACCGATGTGGACGACCGGGGATCAGATTCGCATCATATGCGACGATGTGTCCAGCAAGTGCGCGTCACACAGGCACGCATTGTCGAGAACCTCGGATGTGAGGAGCAATATGTCCAGCAAGGACGCGGATCCGTCGAAGCAATCTGGACGAAGTGCCGCCCCTTTGGATGAGACGGCGTACAGAATCCTCGATGTGCTGCGCGATAACGGTCGCGTCTCGATCGCCGCGCTGGCCGAGAAGGTGGGCATCTCGCGGGCCAGCGCGTACACGCGGGTCGAGTCGCTCGTGCACGACGGCGTCATCACCGGATTCAGCGCCCGCGTGGATCAGGCGAAGGCCGGGCTGTCGATCGGAGCCCTCGTCTTCGTGACCGTGATGCCGCAGGCCTGGGCCTCGTTCCGGGAGCGGATCATCGAGATGCCGGACGTGGAGTGGTGCGCGATCACGACCGGCGAGCACGATGCGATGCTGCTCATCCGCGCGGTCGACGTGAGCGGTGTGCACGAGTTCTCGACGGGGGTCATCGCGCAGCTCCCCGAGGTGCGGACGGTGGTCAGCGTCGTCGTGCTCGACGAGGTGATCCGGCGCCCCTACCTGCTTCCCGGAGACCTGCCCGAGCGGCAGACGGAGGTGCCGCTGGGGATGACCCGGTGGACGCCGGCCTCCCCCGGTCGGGACGCGCTGCCGCCACGCTGAGTCAGGTGGCCGGGATCTCCTCGACGACGCTGAGCTGCGGGAGGCCGTGCATCTCGTAGTGCTCCACCAGGCGGATGCGGCCGTCCTCGGTCAGCTCCAGCTCGCTCTCGCCGTCGCCGGTGACCACGGTGCCGTCGGCCTTGAGCACATGGACGAACGAGACCCAGATCGTGTCGCCGGTACGCGTGCCGACGAACTTCCCGAAGGTGACCGTGTCGCCCTCGTAGCCGCCCCAGATCGCGCCGTCGCGTTCGAAGTACTCGAAGACGCTGGGGGCGTCGGGGTCGACGGCGGAGGTCGTGGACGAGACCATGCGGAAGCGTCGGCCGTCGAGGGAGGGGAGAGTGGCGGTGGCAGTCACCCCTCGATTATGGGGGATCGACGGCCGCGGCTCGCGTCGTCGGACGCGGCCGGTACCGTGGTCGCATGGAGTGGATCGCAGACCCCGGCGTCGGCGCGTGGCTGCGGGAGACCCTCGACGACAGTCTGGGGAGCATGCACGCGGTCGTCCCCCGCGGCTTCCCCGCGTACGCCCGGATCTTCCATCCCGCCACGGTGCGGGAGAGTCCCACGGCGGCGGATTCCGACGTGCGCGTCAGCTGGGCGGACACCGCCGCCGCCTTCGGCACGACGATGCACGCAGAGGCGCAGTGGCACCGGATCGTGCGCACTCCCGTCGACGCCGACTGGCGGAGCCGCATCGCTCCGGACGGCCGCGAGTTCACGGCGCCGATGGAGGGCGCGCTCGACAGCGACCTCGTGACGGTCCTGGCCGGGCACCTCGCCGCCCACACCGCGACACCGGACGACGGGGTCGTCGCGCTCTGGGAGGGGTTCGGCGGTCTGGTCGGCTTCTTCGGGGACGGGTTGTCCCGTGTCTTCCTCACGTTCAGCGAAGACCCGCACCATCAGGCGATGCTCGACCGCAGCACGCACGACCCCTTCAACAACGTCTTCCGGAAGCCCACCTGGCAGGACGGCATCCTCTCGCGCGAGATCTCCGAAGGGCCCCGGCTGCAGCTCCCCGGGCGCGACTACGTGCTGTTCTCCGGGGGTGCCAGGGCCTTCGCGGATCCGGACTGGGTGCTCGGCGTGCCGTGGCGCGACCGGGTCGGCGAGGAGCACGGCTTCCCGCCCGCCGCCCAGAGCCCGAACATCCTCTGGCCCGCCGATCGCGCCTGGGTGATGGTCTCGGAGATCGACTACGACTCCACGATCGTGGCGGGCTCGCCCGAACTCATCCGCGCGATCTGCACGGACGCGCGGCTGGAGGCGAAGGCACTTCGCGAGGGCGCCGACCTCACGTGGGATGCCGACGAGGTCAACCGATGACGTCTCCGCAGGCGTCGGCGTCCTTCGATGCGCGCCCCCTCACCGATCCGGTCGAACCGGCCGCCGTCCGCGCCTTCACGGCGGAGCTCCGGTCCCGGCGGACGACCGGCATGGCGGTGTCGTCGATCATCGCCGTCGTGGCCGTCGCGATCGCCGGGGTCGTGATGCTTCCGATCCTCGCCTCCGTGGTGGTGGCGCTGGCAGCGGGCAGCGGCTCCCCCGCCGCGGCGGCGATCCCCCTCGTGCTCCTCCTGCTGGTGGCCGCGGGGGTGGGGGTGCTCATCTGGATGGGCGTCCGCAACGCGCGCACCGCCCGGTACCGCCTGCACCGGTTCGCCCAGGCCAACGGCATGACGTACGAGCCGCGCGTGGACGATCCGCCGCTCCCCGGAATGATCTTCCATCTCGGCCGCTCGCGCATGGCCACCGACCTGGTCCGCGGCACGAATCCGCGGTTCGTGGAGTTCGGCAACTACCAGTACACGGTGCAGTCCGGGAAGAACTCGACGACGTATCGCTGGGGCTATGTGGCCGTGAAGCTGGATGTGCCCCTGCCGAACATCGTGCTCGACGCGAAGGGCAACAACGGCTTCGGCTCCAACCTGCCGGCCTCGTTCCAGCGGGCACAGCGCCTGTCGCTCGAGGGCGACTTCGACCAGCACTTCACCCTGTACTGCCCGGACGGCTACGAGCAGGACGCGCTCTACCTCTTCACGCCCGACATCATGGCGCGCTTCATCGACAACGCCGCGCAGCTCGACGTCGAGATCGTCGACGACTGGCTGTTCCTCTACACGCCCCGCCGCGCGTCCACGCTCGACCCGGCGACCTGGGCGTGGCTGTTCGGGACGGTGGGGGCGCTCTTGACCAAGCTCGACCAGTGGGCGCGGTGGCGCGACGACCGCCTCGCCGCCGCGGCGACGCCCGGGGGCCACGCTCTCCCGTTCGCTGCGCCGGCCGGGATGATCACCCCACCGCCGGGGGTCGCGCCGCAGGGTCGGCGCCTCAAGCGCACAGGCACCTGGGTGCCGATCGTCGTGGTGATCGGATTCGCGGTCTTCTGGATGCTCAGCCGCTGGAACTGAGGCCGAACCCGATGTGGGGGTGGGTGCCGTTCTGGGGAACCGACGCCCACCCCATCCCCCCTCGGGATCGAAAGGAATTCGACGTTCCCTCCGCATTGACGGTTCGACCGTCCCGCCCGTGGTCAGCTGGGGACTGACGCTGCGTGGCGATACCGGGATGGTATACCGGCAGACGTTGCACCCGGTTGCGTTCATGCGCGGGAATGCACTTTCCCGCGCGGCGCTCAGCGGTGCATCGAGCTGTCGGCTGCGGCCCCGCTCGCGGTCTCCGCGGCCAGGACCGCGTCGAGCGTCTGCCAGGCGTCCGCAGCGCGCATCGCCTCTCCGACCTGCCGTGCGCGGTCGCGGAACGCCGGCTCGACGAGCACCCGGCGCACGGCCTCGGCGACCTGTCCCGGTTCCGGCGCGTTCGTCCGCAGGTTGATGCCCACGCCGGTCCACCCGACTCGGGCGGAGACCTCGACCTTGTCCTCCGTCTGCCCCGCGACCACCAGCGGGACGCCCTGGGCCAGGGCCTGCTGCACCCCGCCGAAGCCGCCGTTCGTGACGAACACGTCGACCTCCGGCAGCAGTCGGTCGTAGGGCAGGTACTCGGCGACGCGGACGTTGGCCGGCAGCTCCGCCGGGAGCGCGTCGACAGGACGGCCGCCGGTGGAGACGACCACGAGGGCGTCCGTCGCGGCAAGCCCGGCGATCGTGGGAAGCACGAGCTGGCCGAAGTCGGCGTTGGCGATCGTCCCCTGACTGACATGGATCACGGGCCGCCGTCCGTCCAGGTCGGACCACCACTCGGGCAGTGGCACGGTCGCCGCCGCCGCGGGCAGGGGGCCGGCGAAGTGCACGGACGCCGGGAGGTCGGAGCGCGGGTACTCGAACGCCGGCACCGAGAACTGCACGTACGCGTCGGCGCGGCCCGCCCAGTCGAGCACGAATCCGCCGAGATCGCGGCCGACCGCCTCGCGCGCCATGGCGTCGGCCTCCTTCTGCACGCCGCCGAAGATGACGCGCTCCGCCACGGTGCGGAGGAAGGCGTTGCGCACCCGACCGAACGGCCCGCGCATCGGCGTGACTCCGAGCCCGAACGGGGCCGTGTCGACACTGCGGGCGCCGAGCGGGAAGATGCCGAGGACCACGACCGGGGGCCGTTCGGCCTTCGGCAGCCGCTGCAGCAGCGCCGCACCGACGAACAGCGGCTCGGTGAGGACGGCGTCGATGCGGTTCCGCGCCAGCTCGACGCGCACGGCCTCGAGCTGAGCCCGGCCCGGGCGGATGAAGAGAGTGCTCATGTCGAAGCGGAGGGCGGCCACCCCGGTGAGACCTTCGCGCTCGGGGAACGCGCCGTTCGCATCGTCGAGATCGACGTCGGCCTCCGCCGGCAGCGGACGGAACCGCGCGCCCGCCGCGGTCACCTGCTCCTCGTACCGGGTGCTCGTGAGGAAGAGGACGTCGTGCCCGCCCGCGACCAGGTGCCTGGCGACCTGCAGCAGCGGGAGCACATGCCCGTGGGCGGGAGTGCAGGTGAGGAGGTAACGGGACATGGCGACTCTCTCGATAGGGTTGGTTGTACCGTTGAAGTATTCATCACCCCTTGAGGAAAGTCAATGACGTCGAATGCACGCCCTTACCGCTCCGCCCTGCGGACCCGACAGGCCGAGGAGACCCGTGCGCGCATCGTCGCGGCAGCTGCCCGCCTGTTCGCCGCGCAGGGATACCAGGCGACGACGATCTCTGCGATCGCCAAGGAGGCCGGGGTCTCCGCGGAGACGGTGAAGACCACGGCGGCGAAGGCGGAGTTGCTCATCGCCGCCTTCGAGGTCACCTTCTCCGGCTCGGAGGCCGCCGAGACCCTCGCCGACACCGAGGCCGGCTCCGGGTTGACGACTCTGCCCGACGACGTGTTCCTCGACGCGGTCATCGCGCAGATCGGCGCGGCGAACGAGCGGGGGCATGCGCTCTGGACGGTCCTCCTGGGCGCGGCGCTCTCCGACCCGGTCGTCGACGCCGCCCTCCAGCGCATCCTCGCGAACCGGGCGGCGGACTACCGGGGGTTCGCGGCGGAACTCCAGCGCCGAGGCATCGTCGACTCGGACCACGACGGCGACGCCCTCGCCGACGTGCTGTCGTTCCTGCTCTCGCCGGAGAGCCACCAGCAGCTCGTCGTGCAGTCCGGATGGTCGCCGGAGCGCTATCGCTCCTGGCTGCGGAGCGCTGTGCTCGCCGCGGCCTCTCCGTCGGTATGACGGCTCACCGCGCGGACCAGCCGCCGTCCATCGTGTAGCTCGCGCCGGTCACCATCCCGGCGGCGTCAGCGGCGAGCCAGACGGCAAGGCCGGCGACCTCCTCCGGCTCCACGAGGCGTTTGATCGCGGCTTCGGTGAGGAGCACCTTCTCCAGGACCTCGCTCTCCGGAATGCCGTGCACCCGCGCCTGGTCGGCGATCTGGCGCTCCACGAGAGGCGTGCGCACGTACCCGGGATTGATGCAGTTGCTCGTGACCCCGTGCGCGGCACCCTCCAGCGCCGTCACCTTCGACAGCCCTTCCAGGCCGTGCTTGGCCGCCACGTAGGCCGCCTTGAACGGTGAGGCGCGAAGACCGTGGACGCTCGACATGTTGATGATCCGCCCGAAGCCCCGCTCGTACATCCCCGGGAGTACGGCCCGGGTCAGCAGGAACGGCGCCTCGAGCATCAGCTGCAGGAGAAGCGAGAAGCGGGCGGGGTCGAACTCCTCGATCGGGCTGACGTGCTGCACGCCCGCGTTGTTGACGAGGATGTCGGTGTCGAGGCGGAGTGCGGCCAGTGCATCGCGGTCGGTGAGGTCGATCTGCCACGCCGCCCCGCCGATCTCGTCGGCGAGGGCTTCGGCCGCGTCGCCGTCGATGTCGGCGATCGTCACGCGGGCACCCGCCTGGGCAAAGGCTCTCGCGCCGGCGGCACCGATCCCGCTCGCTCCCCCGGTGACGAGAGCACGACGTCCGTGCAGATCCGTCATGCGGCACTCGCAGCCGCGGTGCGGGCGTTCGTGCGGGCGGCATCCGCGTCGTCGATGGCCTGCAGGGACACGCCCTTCGTCTCCCGCAGCGAGAGCACCGCGATCGCCGTGACGATGCAGGCGAACACGATGTAGAGCGCGATCGGCAGCCAGGAGCCGAAGTCCCGGAGCCACTGGATCGCCAGGATCGGCGCCAGCGATCCGGCGAGGATCGCCGTGACCTGCGACCCCAGCGAGACGCCGGAGTACCGCATCCGCGTCGGGAACAGTTCGGCCATGACCGCCGGCTGCGGCGCGTACATGAACGCGTGGAAGCAGAGGCCGATGGTGACCGCGAGGACGATGAGCACGGGGTTCAGGGTGTCGAACATCGGGAAGGCGAAGAAGGCCCAGGTGGCGCTGAGGATCGCGCCTGTGAGGTACACCGGCTTGCGGCCCCAGCGGTCGGCGAGCCGTCCCGCCTGCGGGATGATCGCGAAATGCACGACGTGCGCGATGAGCAGGGCGAGCAGCAGCTGACTGGTGTCGTACTCGTGCACGGTCTTGAGGTACACGATCGTGAAGCTGACGACGATGTAGTAGACGATGTTCTCGGCGAAACGGAGGCCCATCGCCTGCACGATCCCGATCGGATACCGGCGCAGCACCTCGACGACGCCGTAGGAGGTGGCCTTCTCCGCCTCGACCTGCGCCTTCGCCTCCAGGAAGATCGGAGCCTCCTCGACGTTGCGGCGGATGTAGTAGCCGACGAGCACGATCACCGCGGAGAGCCAGAACGCGATGCGCCAGCCCCACTCGAGGAACGCCGCCGAGCTCATCGCCCACGAGCTCACGAGGAGCACGAGCGTGGCGAGCAGGTTGCCGACGGGAACCGCGGCCTGGGGCCAGCTCGACCAGAACGCGCGCGACCGGTCGGGGCTCTGCTCCGCGACCAGGAGGACGGCCCCGCCCCACTCGCCGCCGACAGCGAAGCCCTGGATGAAGCGCAGCGCGACGAGCATCGCGGGCGCCCAGTAGCCGATGCTCTGGAAGCCGGGGAGGCACCCCATGAGGAAGGTCGCGGCGCCGACGATGATGATCGTGGCCTGCAGCGTGGGCTTGCGGCCGAAACGGTCGCCGATCTGACCGAAGACGATGCCGCCGAGCGGCCGCGCGATGAAGCCGACCGCATACGTCACGAAAGCGGCGATGATGCCGTCGAGCGGCGATCCGGTGGCCGGGAAGAAGTAGGTGCCGAAGACGAGGCTGGCGGCGGTCGCATAGAGGAAGAACTCGTACCACTCGACGACGGTGCCGGCCATGGAGGCGGCGACGACGCGCGTGAGCTTCGAGGAGGACGGGGCGGCGGCGGGGTGACCGGAGGCGCGGGTGGGGGCGGTCATTTCTCTCCTTCGGTGTCGACGGTGACACATCCGTTCCAGTGTCGGCACGGGCCGGATTTGCAGCAATGCCCAGTGGCGCGCAGCGGCTGTGCATAATTGCAGCATGGATGCGGCGAAGAGGCCTCGTGCCGACGATCTGCTCGTGCTGCTCGCGGTCGCCCGCACCGGCCGGTACACGAGCGCCGCCGCCCACCTCGGTCTCGATCACACGACGGTGGCGCGCCGCATCGCTGCCCTCGAGGACGCGCTCGGCGGACGGGTCGTCGCGCAATCCGCGTCCGGGTGGGAACTCACCGATCTCGGGCGCACCGCCGCCGAGACCGGTGGACGCATCGAGGCCGCGCTGTCCCAGCTCGACTCCGCCCCCGGCGAGACTCCTGATCCGATCGCCGGCGTCGTGCGCATGTCCGCCACGGACGGCTTCAGCGCCTACATCGCTGCCCCCGCGATCGCAGAGCTGCGCCGAGCACACCCACGGCTGACGGTCGAGATCGTCGCCGCCACGCGGAGGGCCGCCGAGCACCGCGCCGGGCTCGACCTGGAGGTGGTCGTGGGCGCGCCGCAGACCCGCCGCGCGCAGGCCGTGAAGCTCGGCACGTACACCCTCGGCATGTACGCCTCCCGGGACTACCTCGGCCGCACCGGCACCCCGGCATCGCGTGCCGAGGTGGAGCAGCATCGACTCGTGTACTTCGTCGACTCGATGCTCCAGGTGGACGCGCTCGACCTTCCGCGCCGCCTCGTTCCCGGCATGCAGGACGGACTCACCTCGACCAACGTCTTCGTGCACGTCGAGGCCACTCGCGCGGGAGCCGGGATCGGCCTGCTCCCCTGCTTCGCGGCCGACCGGCACCCGGATCTCGTGCGCCTGCTGCCCGAGGTCTTCGCCGAGAAGCTCCCGTACTACATGGTCGCGCGGCCCGAGTCGCTGCGGCTCCCCGCGGTCGCGGCGCTCGCCGAAGCCCTGCGCGCCCGCACGCGTGCTGCCAAGGCGATGCTCGACGGGGCCGGCTGAGCGCCGGTCAGAGCAACTCGGACACGAGGGTTTCGATGCGACCGCGGATGTCGTCGCGGATCGGCCGGACGGCGTCGATCCCCTGGCCGGCGGGGTCGTCGAGCACCCAGTCCTCGTAGCGCGTGCCGGGGAAGAACGGGCAGGCGTCACCGCAGCCCATCGTGATCACGACGTCCGACGCCTGCACGGCCTCGGTCGTGAGCACCTTCGGCTGCTCGGCCTTGATGTCGATGCCGACCTCCGCCATCGCCGCCACCGCGACGGGGTTGATCTCGGCAGCGGGCATCGACCCGGCGGAGCGCACCTCGATGCGGTCGCCGGCGAGGTGCCGGAGGAAGCCGGCGGCCATCTGCGAGCGCCCCGCGTTGTGGACGCAGACGAAGAGGACGGAGGGTCGGTACGGTGCGTTCACCGGGCAAGCGTATCCCGTTCGAATCGCCTGATTGGCTGCATCTCCGGCCGAAATGGGACCAATCAGGCGATTCGAAAGTCCTCAGACCAGGCCGAGGCTCGCCAGCTCCGCGGGGTCGAGCATCCGCGACCGGATGAGGAACCGCATCCCCGTCGGACCTTCGACGCTGAACCCGGCGCCGCGTCCCGGCACGACATCGATCGTCAGGTGCGTGAACTTCCAGTACTCGAACTGCGAGGCCGACATGAAGACCTCGACCGGATCGTCGAGCCCGACGTCGAGGGCGCCGAGGAGCACGTCGCCGGGGCCGGTGAGGAACATCCCCACCGGGTAGCACATGGGCGCGGAGCCGTCGCAGCAGCCGCCGGACTGGTGGAACATGAGCGGCCCGTGCTGCGCGGTGAGCTCGCGGACGAGCGCGGCGGCGGGGGCGGTCACCGCGACGCGGGCGGGCAGGGCGGCGTCGGCCATGGGGACTCCTTCCGGGATGCCGGGTGTCGGACCGGGCGGCGAGCGCCGTCCGACACCCGGGCGGGGGGATCAGAAGAAGCCCATCGGACCGTCCGCGTACGAGACGAGGAGGTTCTTCGTCTGCTGGTAGTGGTCGAGCATCATCTTGTGGTTCTCGCGGCCGACGCCCGACTGCTTGTACCCGCCGAACGCGGCATGGGCCGGGTACTGGTGGTAGGTGTTCGTCCACACACGGCCCGCCTCGATCGCCCGGCCTGCGCGGTACGCCGTGTCCCCGCTGCGACTCCACACCCCGGCGCCCAGGCCGTACAGGGTGTCGTTCGCGATCGAGATCGCGTCGTCGAAGTCGTCGAAGCTCGTGACCGAGAGCACCGGACCGAAGATCTCCTCCTGGAAGATCCGCATGTCGTTCGTCCCCTCGAACACGGTCGGCTGCACGTAGTAGCCCTCGCTGAGATCGCCGCCGAGGTCGGCGCGCTCGCCTCCCGTGAGCAGCCGGGCCCCGCCCTGCTTCCCGATGTCGATGTAGCTGAGGATCTTCTCCAGCTGATCGTTCGAGGCCTGCGCGCCGATCATGGTCGCGGGGTCGAGCGGATTGCCCTGCACGACCTTCTTCACACGCTCGAGGCCGTCGGCGAGGAACCCGTCGTAGATGGAGCGCTGGATGAGGGCGCGTGACGGGCAGGTGCAGACCTCGCCCTGGTTGAGCGCGAACATCGTGAAGCCCTCGAGCGCCTTGTCGTAGAACGGGTCGCTCGTGGATCGGGCCACGTCCTCGAAGAACACGTTCGGGCTCTTGCCCCCGAGTTCCAGGGTGACGGGGATGAGGTTCTGCGAGGCGTACTGCATGATGAGGCGCCCGGTCGTGGTCTCCCCGGTGAAGGCGACCTTGCGGATGCGCTTGTGCTGGGCGAGCGGGGCGCCGGCCTCGATGCCGAAACCGTTCACGATGTTGACGACTCCGGCCGGCAGCAGGTCGCCGATGATGTCGAACAGGAACAGGATCGATGCGGGCGTCTGCTCCGCGGGCTTGATGACGATGCAGTTGCCCGCGGCGAGCGCCGGCGCCAGCTTCCACACGGCCATGAGGATCGGGAAGTTCCAGGGGATGATCTGGCCGACGACGCCGAGCGGTTCGTGGAAGTGGTACGCGACGGTGTTCTCGTCGAGCTGGCTGATGCCGCCCTCCTGCGCGCGGAGCACGCCGGCGAAGTAGCGGAAGTGGTCGATGGCGAGCGGGATGTCGGCGGCGAGGGTCTCCCGCACGGGCTTGCCGTTCTCCCAGGTCTCGGCGACCGCGATCTCCTCCAGGTGCTGCTCCATCCGGTCGGCGATGCGGTTCAGGATCACGGAGCGCTCCGCGGGGCTGGTCTTGCCCCAGGCGGTGAAGGCCTTCCAGGCGACGTCGACGGCGCGGTCGATGTCCTCCACGGTGCCACGGCCGACCTCGGTGAAGGGCTTGCCGTTGACGGGACTGATGTTCTCGAAGTACTGGCCCTTGGCGGGTTCGACGAACTCGCCGCCGATGTAGTGGCCGTAGCGGGGCCGATAGCTCGCGACTGCTCCGGGCTGCCCGGGGGCCGCGTAGGCGAGGGACACGTCTTCTTCGACGATGGTCATGGGGGTCTCCTTCGACGGGGGCGCCGCGGCGTCGATGCCGCGGTGTTCCCTCGACGCTAGGCCGTCGCCCGTTGCACTCCCGGTGCGCAACGTTGCAGCCGGTTGCACCCCGTTTGAATCGCGCACTGTGCTGCATCCGCGGCCGAAATGGGGCCAATCGGGCGATTCGAATCAGGTGAGGCGCTCGATCCGGGTCACGAGACCGGCACGACGCGGCGAGCGCGCCGGCAGCATCTCCAACGCGAGCCGCAGCACCTCCGCGTCCTCGCTCCCCTCGGGGGTGTCCGCGTAGGCGAGCAGCACGTCGAGACTCGCCCCCGACAGCATCACCTCCCGCAGCGCCGCCCGGACCGAGTCACGGAACTCCTCCACGCCGGGTGAGGCCGACTCCGGCAGCACCGGCCCCCGATACGCCGTCAGAGCGACCCGGTGCGCCCCGCGATCCAGGAGGGACAGCACGTCGTGGGCGTCGGTCTCCAGCGGCACCGGAAGACGATACGGGCGGGACTCCGGCACGAGGTCCGGAGCCGCCCGCTCCAGGACCTTCCGCAGACGCACCATCTCCGGCCGCAGGGTGTCCGGCGAGACGCCGGAGCCGTAGACGAGCTCGGCGAGCCGGTCGGCGGAGAGTCCCTGACGGTGCACGGCCAGCATCAGGAGGATGGCGGCGTGCCGGGCGCTGAGCTCGGTGACCGCCTCCTCGTGCGCCGACACGGTCTCCAGCCGGGCGCGGTCGCGTCCGAGCACGTGCAGTCGCGCGCGGGCGAGGGGTTCCGGCGGCGTCCTGCCGGGCAGTCGTCGAGCCGGAGGCTCCGCCCGTCGCTGCAGCCGGGCCACGAGGAGCTCGGACTCGACCGCTCGCGCCGTCGCGTCGACGAGCAGTCGCGCCTGCGGGGTCACCACCTCCGGCCCCCCGGTGATGTCGATCACGCCCAGGACCCGCTGCGTCTCCGGGTCGCGCACGGGCGCCGCGGTGCACGACCACGGGTGCACCAGCCGGTTGTAGTGCTCGGCCCCGCGGATCTGCACCGACCGTTCCAGGGCGAGCGCGGTGCCGGGAGCGCTCGTGCCCACGGCGTCCTCCGCCCAGTTCGCGCCGGCGACGAACCCCATGCCCTCGGTCAGGGACCGCAGCTGCGCGTCCCCCTCGATCCACAGCAGGCGCCCGGCCTGGTCCCCCACGGCGATCACGACCCCCGAGTCCTCGGAGTCGCCGGGAAGCAGCAGCGCGCGGATCATCTCCATCGCCGAGGCGAGCGGATGAGCCAGACGATAGGCGTCGAGCTCGTCCTCATGCAGATCGAGCGGCGGCAGCCCCTCCGGACCGACGCGGCGGCGCCACGACCGCTCCCACGACTCGCGCACGAGCGGACGCACTTCGCGGAGGCGGTGATCGTCGAGGTTCCCGGCGATGAGCTCCTCGTGCGCACGCTCGACGAGGAGGCGAGACGCCGTCGGCGACGCCTCCCGCGGATCGTGCCACGTCGCAGACACGCGTTCTCCGTTCCTGGAGCCGGGAGCGTGCCCTCAGTGTACGAGCAGGATCGACCGGGCGGAACAGCAGCCGCGGCGGCGGTCAGGGCAGCAGCCCGGCCACGAGATCGTCGATCACGTCGTCGGTGGAGGTCTCCGGGTCGATCGGGGTGGTGAGCCGGTCGAGCAGCAGACCGTCGATCGCGTAGTGGAACAGGGCGATCTCCCGCCGGCCCCCGGGGAGACCCGCCCCGGTGTTGAAGGCGACGTCCGCGTCGAAGCCGGCCCGTTGCCAGGCGCCGAGCACGGCGGCGAGCTCGGGACGGCGCGCACTCTCGAGCCGCAGTTCGAAGAGGGCGAGGGTCACGTCGCGATCAGCGGTGAGGCGGCGCACGATGTCCCGGATGTAGTCGGCGAAGAGCTCCCGGCTCGGCGTGATCTCGGCCCTCCGCTCCAGGTCCTCGGGCGTCGGAGCCAGGCGTTCCCCGATGCGGTCGACGAGGCCCTCGATCAGCGCCTCCCTGCTGCGGAAGTAGTTCGACGTCGTGCCCGCGGGGACGTGCGCCTCGGCGTCGACCGCGCGGTGTGTGAGCCCCCGGGATCCTTCGCGAGCCAGCACCGCCAGCCCCGCATCCGCGATCTGCCGTCGTCGCGGCTCGTTCCTCGCCATGCCGCCACCCTAGCGCAATCACTACGACTGTCGTACTCTTAACCGCAACAGATGTAGTGATTGGAGAACGATGCGAGAGCTCGTGTACTACGCAGCGGTGACCCTGGACGGTTTCATCGCCGGGCCGGGCGGGGAGTTCGACGCCTTCCTCGTCGAGGGCGACCACATGGACGGCATCAACGCCCGCTTCGCCGACACCCTGCCGACCGTGGCCGCCGAAGCCCTCGGCATCCCGCAGCGCAACGACGTGTTCGACACCGTGTTGATGGGCAGGAACACGTACGAGGTGGGCGGGCTCGCAAGCCCGTACCGGCATCTGCGGCAGATCGTCTTCAGCCGCACCCGCACCGCCGCGGCCGAGAATCTCGAGGTGACGGCGGAGGACCCGGTGCACGTCGTGCGGCGCCTCAAGCGCGAGGAAGGCGGCGCAATCTGGCTGTGCGGCGGCGGGGCTCTCGCGGCGACGCTCGCCGACGAGATCGACCGGCTCATCCTGAAACGGCAGCCGCTGCTCTTCGGATCCGGCATCCCGCTCTTCGGCGACCGCCCCTACCGTCCCGAACGGTTCGAGGCCGTGGAGACGACCGCCTATGAATCGGGCGTCGTGGTGACGGAGTACGTGCGACAGCGCGGCGAGTGATCCCGTCGTCATCGGGTGCATAGCCGGTCGACGCCCGGTTGGCAATACCGTTCTCGGATCCGTTCCCGGTTCCTATCGTGGTCCCATCACGAGTCAGGAGGCGCCATGAACGTCCACACCCCCACCAGCACTGGCTCCTCGCAGCGCGCCGACGCGGCCCACCCCGCCGCGATCGAGCCGGCCTGCGAGCGGATCGACTTCGACCGGTACGTCGTCGCGCACGACGCCCCTGTCGGGTACATCGAGGTCGTGCCGCCGCTCTATGTCTGCTACCTCGGACACCCGTATCCTCGGGCTGTGGAGATCGCTCAGGTGTACGACTACGACCATGCCGTCAGCATCGTCAGTGCCATGGCCGCGGGTTCGCGCGACCACGCCCTCGCCGGATGAGCCGCGAGGTCTGGCCCGGGTCCGCCTACCCGCTGGGGGCCACCTTCGACGGGCAGGGCACCAACTTCGCCCTCTTCAGCGAGGGCGCGGAGCGCGTGGAGCTCTGCCTCTTCGACGCGGACGGCACGGAGACGCGCGTGCCCCTCACGGAGGTGGACGCCTTCGTCTGGCACGGCTACCTGCCCACGGTCCAGCCCGGGCAGCACTACGGCTATCGGGTGCATGGCCCGTACGACCCCGCGCAGGGGCAGCGGTTCAATCCGAACAAGCTGCTCCTCGACCCGTACGCGAAGGCCGTCGCCGGCGAGATCGACTGGGGTCAGTCCCTGTTCGGCTACGACTTCGGCGACCCTGACTCCCGCAACGACGACGATTCCGCGGGCGCGATGGCGAAGGGCGTCGTCGTCAGCCCGTTCTTCGAGTGGGGCGGCGACCGGCCGCTGAAGACGCCGTACGCCGAGACCGTCATCTACGAGGCCCATGTGAAGGGGCTCACCCAGCGGCACCCCGAGGTGCCGGAGGAGCTGCGCGGGACCTACGCCGGCATCGCGCATCCGGCGGTCGTCGAGCACCTCCAGCGCCTCGGCATCACCGCCCTGGAGCTGATGCCCGTGCACCAGTTCGTCAACGACTCGGTGCTGCAGGACAAGGGCCTGTCGAACTACTGGGGCTACAACACCCTCGGCTTCTTCGCCCCGCACAACGCCTATGCCGCCGGCGGTCAGGACGGTCAGCAGGTGCAGGAGTTCCGTGCCATGGTGCGCGCGCTCCACGAGGCCGGCATCGAGGTCATCCTCGACGTGGTCTACAACCACACGGCGGAGGGCAACCACCTCGGTCCGACGCTCTCGATGCGCGGGATCGACAACGAGGCGTACTACCGGCTCGAAGAGGACAAGCGGTACTACACGGACTACACCGGCACGGGCAACAGCCTGAACGCGGGCAACCCGCACGCCCTGCAACTTCTCATGGACTCGCTGCGGTACTGGGTGACCGAGATGCACGTCGACGGCTTCCGCTTCGACCTCGCGGCGACCCTCGCCCGCGAGTTCTACGACGTCGACCGCCTCGCGGCCTTCTTCGAGCTCGTGCAGCAGGATCCGATCGTCTCCCAGGTGAAGCTCATCGCCGAGCCGTGGGACATCGGACCCGGCGGCTATCAGGTGGGCAACTTCCCGCCGCAGTGGACGGAGTGGAACGGCAAGTACCGCGACACCGTGCGCGACTTCTGGCGCGGGGAGCCGCAGGCCCTCGGCGAGTTCGCCTCCCGCCTCACCGGGTCCGCCGACTTGTACGAGCACTCCGGCCGACGACCCGTCGCCTCCATCAACTTCGTCACCGCGCACGACGGCTTCACGCTGCGCGACCTCGTCTCCTACAACGAGAAGCACAACGAGGACAACGGCGAGGACAACAACGACGGCGAATCCCACAACCGCTCCGACAACATGGGCGCGGAGGGACCGACCGACGACATCGACATCAATCGCCGCCGAGCGCGTCAGCAGCGGAACTTCCTCGCGACGCTGCTGCTCTCGCAGGGCGTGCCGATGATCTCCCACGGCGACGAGCTCGGCCGCACGCAGCACGGCAACAACAACGGCTACGCGCAGGACAACGAGCTCACCTGGATCGACTGGGAGGCGGCCGACCTGCCGCTCGTGGAGTTCACGGCGGCGGTCGCCCGGCTCCGGCACGACCATCCGGCCTTCCGCCGCAGCCGCTTCTTCGACGGACGCCCGGTCGCGGACGAGGACGGCGAGCGCATCCCCGACGTCGTGTGGCTGCGACCGGACGGCGCCCGCATGACCCCGGAGGACTGGGACTCGGGCTTCGGACGCTCTGTCGGCATGTTCCTCAACGGCCGCGGGATCCGCGAGAACGACCGGCGAGGGCGACCCGTGGAGGACGTGAACTTCCTCGTCTACTTCAACAGCGGGGACGAGCCCGTCGACCTCGCCCTGCCGGACGATCGCCACGGTGCGGAATGGCTCGTCGCGGTGGACACCGCCGGCGAGCTGGGCGACCGGAACCTCCGCGCCCGCGACACCGTGCCGCTCGAGGGCAAGGCCATGCTCGTGCTGCAGGAGATCGACGGCGAGCCCGTCGACACCGATGACTCCGTCGACGCCTCGCTCCGCGCGCAGAGCGAGCAGGCCGCCTCATGACCGACAGGCCGCTGTCGACCTATCGCCTCCAGATCAGCGGCAGCTTCCCCCTCGAAGCGGCGGCCGATGTGGTCGGCTACCTCGCCGAGCTCGGCGCGTCCTGGGCGTATCTGTCGCCGCTGCTGGCGGCGACGCCGGGTTCGAACCATGGCTACGACGTCGTCGACCACGGGCGCGTCGACCCCGACCGCGGGGGCGAGGAAGGCCTCGTGCGCTTCGCCTCGGCGGCGCGCACGGCCGGGCTCGGGATCCTCGCCGACATCGTGCCCAACCACGTCGGGGTCGCCGTTCCGCGGCAGAACCCGTGGTGGTGGGAGGTGCTGCGGCTCGGACGGGAGACCCGCCGCGCCGCGGCGTTCGACATCGACTGGGCGGCGGGCGGCGGACGCCTCCTGCTCCCGCTGCTGGGCGCGACCCCGGAGGAGGTCGTCGCGAACGGCGAGCTCGACGTCGACACCACCCCGGCCGCCGATGCGCCGGACGGGGTGCTGCGCTACTTCGAGCACGAGCTGCCGCTCGCCCCCGGCACCGCGGCGCTGGCCGACGACCTCCCGGCACTCCTGGCGGCCCAGAACTACGAGCTGCGATTCTGGGAGGACCAGAACACCGATCTCACGTATCGCCGATTCTTCGCGGTCTCCGAGCTCGCCGGCATCCGGGTCGAGCGCCCCGACGTCTTCGCGAAGTCGCATCGGGAGATCCTGCGCTGGCTCCGGACCGGACTGGCGGACGGGCTGCGGGTGGATCATCCGGACGGCCTCGTCGACCCCGGTGCGTATCTGGAGCAGCTCGCCGACGCGACCGGACGCGCGTACACGCTCGTGGAGAAGATCCTGGAGCCCGGCGAGGCCCTGCCGGCCTGGTGGCGGACCGACGGGACGACCGGATACGACGCGCTGGCCGAGCTCGACCGTCTGTTCGTCGACGCGGAGGGGGTGGCCGCACTGGACCGCCTGGACGCCCGGCTCCGCGCGGAGACCGGCCTCCCGGACGCGCTCCCCTGGCACGACCTCATCCACGACACGAAGCGGATGATCGCCGACACGCTCCTGGCGGCGGAGGTGCGCCGCCTGGTCCGCACGCTCCCCCACGGGATCGTGCGCGCCGACGACGCCCTCGCCGAGCTCCTCGCCTGCTTCCCCGTGTACCGCTCCTATCTCCCCGAAGGTCGCGAGCACCTGTGCGCCGCCTTCGCGGAGGCCCGGCGTCGACGCCCCGACCTCTCCGCCGCCTTCGCGGCGCTCGAACCGCTCCTGGTCGACCCCTCGCTCGAGGTCGCGCAGCGGTTCCCGCAGGTGAGCGGCGCCGTGATGGCGAAGGGCGTGGAGGACACCGCGTTCTACCGGTTCACCCGCCTCGGGACGCTGACCGAGGTCGGCGCCGATCCGTCGATCCCCGCCCTGTCGGTCGAGGAGTTCCACGACGCGCAGCGGGCACGACTGGCCGCCTGGCCGCACTCGATGACGACGCTCTCCACGCACGACACGAAGCGCTCGGAGGACGTGCGGGCACGCCTGTCCGTGCTCTCGGAGATCCCGGAGCGGTGGGGCGAGGTGCTGGCGGAGCTGCGCGCCGTCGCGACCACCGGACACGGTCCCCTCGACGCGCTGATCTGGCAGGCCGCCGTCGGAGCCTGGCCGCTGCCCTCCGACCGGCTCCTCGCCTATGCCACCAAGGCCGCGCGCGAGGCCGCCGAGCGGACCACCTGGCAGCATCCGGACGCGGCCTTCGAGGAGGGTCTGGCCGCGATCGCGCGATCCGTGGAGGGCGACGCCGCGCCGATCCTCGACCGGTTCGTGGCGGAGATCGTCGATGCGGGCCGTTCGAACTCCCTCTCCGCCAAGCTGCTGCAGCTCACCGGCCCCGGCGTGCCCGACGTCTACCAGGGCACCGAACTGTGGGACCTCTCGCTCGTCGACCCCGACAACCGTCGACCCGTGGACTTCGCTCTGCGCGCCCGGATGCTGCGGGAGCTCGACGCGGACCACGCCCGCGGTGTGCTCCCGCCCATCGACGACTCCGGTGCCGCGAAGCTGCTGGTGACCTCGCGGGCCCTGCGACTGCGGCGGGACAACCCGGAGCTGTTCCGCTTCTACCGGCCGGCCGTCGTCGAGGGCGCGGCCGCCGACCACGCCGTCGCCGTGCACCGCGGCGGCGCGACCGCCGTGGCCACGCGGCTGCCGGTGACGCTGGCGCGCCGCGGCGGCTGGGGCGACACGGTCTTGATGCGGCCCGAGCTGCCGGGAACCGACCTCCTCACCGGTCGGCGGGTCCCGCCCGGGCCGGTGCGGCTGGCGGAGCTGCTCGACACGTATCCGGTCGCCCTGATCGAGCTGGCCCGATGATCTCGGTGTGGGCGCCGAAGGCGCGTCGTGTGCGGGTGCGACGCCTCGACGCCGCGGGAACGACCGTGGAGGAGCGGGAACTCACGGCGACCGCTGAGGGGCACTGGACCGCCGACCTCGTCCTCGCGGACGGGGAGCGCTACGGCTTCCTGCTCGACGACGGCGACGACCTGCGCCCGGACCCTCGGTCGCGGCGGCAACCGGACGGCGTGCACGGCGCCTCGGCGGCGTTCGACCCCGCGGCCTTCGCCTGGACCGACGCCTCCTGGACCGGACGGCAGCTCGCGGGCGGGCTGATCTACGAGCTGCACCTCGGCACCTTCACGCCGGAGGGCACGCTCGACGCGGCGATCGGCCGCCTGGCGCATCTCGTCGACCTCGGCGTCACCCACGTCGAGCTGCTGCCCGTCAACGCCTTCAACGGCGCCTGGAACTGGGGATACGACGGCGTGCTCTGGTACGCGGTGCAGGAGGAGTACGGCGGCCCTGCGGCGTATCAGCGCTTCGTCGACGCCGCCCACGCGCACGGGCTCGCCGTCGTGCAGGACGTGGTCTACAACCACCTCGGTCCGAGCGGGAACTACCTCCCCCTCTTCGGTCCGTACCTGCGCGAGGGCGAGAGCAATACGTGGGGCGACTCGGTGAACCTCGACGAGGACGCGGTGCGGGAGTACATCCTCGACAACGCCCTGATGTGGCTGCACGACTTCCACGTCGACGGCCTCCGCCTCGACGCCGTGCACGCCCTACACGACCGGCGGCCCGTGCACCTGCTGCGGGAGCTCTCCGAACGGGTGGACGCCCTCTCCGCGCAGCAGAATCGGCCGCTGACCCTCATCGCCGAGTCCGACCTCAACGACCCGACGCTCATCCTGCCGCGGGAAGCCGGGGGTTACGGACTCACGGCGCAGTGGTCGGACGACTGGCATCATGCCGTGCACGTCGCGCTCACCGGGGAGACCGCCGGGTACTACGCCGACTTCGCCGCGGCCGAGGCGGTGGCCAAGGTGACGGAGGGCGGGTTCTTCCACGACGGCACCTTCTCGTCCTTCCGCGACCGTCCGCACGGGTCCCCGATCCCGGCCGAGGTGCCGAGCTGGCGGCTGGTGACCTTCGCGCAGGACCACGACCAGATCGGGAACCGCGCGGCCGGGGACCGGCTCTCCGCCACCCTGCCCCCCGATCGACTCGCGGTGGCCGCCGTCCTCACGCTGACGGCCCCAGGCACCCCGATGCTCTTCATGGGCGAGGAGTGGGGCGCGACGACACCGTGGCAGTTCTTCACCGCCCACCCCGAGCCCGAACTCGGCCGCGCGGTCGCCGAGGGTCGCACGGCGGAGTTCGCCCGCATGGGCTGGGATCCGGATGCGGTCCCCGACCCGCAGGATCCCGACACCTTCCGTCGCTCACACCTCGACTGGGCGGAGGCCGAGGCGCCGGTGCACGCCCGGCTCCTGGCGCTGTACCGCGACCTCGCGCGACTGCGGCGAGCGCGACCGGAGCTCACCGACCCGGACTCCGCGCACACGACGGTCGAGGTCCGGGAGACGGACGGCCGCCCCGAGCACCGCGTCTACCGCATCGATCGCGGAGGAGTGTCGGTGCTCGTGAACCTCTCCCCCACCCCCGCAACGTTCGCGGTGCCCTCGACGGCCGAACTCCTCCTCACAACCGCCCCCGCGTCGAGCACCCCCACGCTCCTGACTCTCCCCCCGGACGCCGCCGCCATCATCAACTGAGGTCGACCCACCCCTCTGCGGTCGGCCCGGCCCTTTACGTGCGGGCGCAGGGGGCCGGGAGGCACGCAAGGGGGTGGGTCGGCAGAAGTCAGCCGCGCGAAGCCCACCACTCGCGGAGACGCTGCTCCGCGACGTCCTCACCCAGCACGCCCTCGTCGAGGCGCAGATCGAGGAGGAACCTGTACGCCGCGCCGACCTCCCGGCCCGGCGAGATGCCGAGGACCTCCTGGATGCGGTTGCCGTCGAGCTCCGGACGGATCGCGTCGAGCTCCTCCTGCTCGCGAAGAGCCGCGATCCGGGACTCGATGTCGTCGTAGGCGGCGGCGAGCCGCGCGGCCTTGCGCTTGTTCCGCGTGGTGACGTCGGCGCGCGTGAGGATGTGCAGCCGCTCCAGCAGGTCCCCGGCATCGCGGACGTAGCGGCGCACGGCGGCATCCGTCCACGCCCCCTCCGCATAGCCGAAGAACCGCAGATGCAGCTCGATCAGGGTCGCGACGGCATCCGTGGTCGCCGAGTCGAAGCGCAGGGCCTGCAGCCGCTTGCGGGCCATCCGGGCGCCGACGACGTCGTGGTGGTGGAAGGTCACCGCGCCACCCGGCTCGAGCTTGCGCGTGCGGGGCTTGCCGATGTCGTGGAGCAGAGCCGCGATCCGCAGCGGCACATCCGCCGGGGCCCCGGGGTTCCTGGCGTGCTCGAGCGCGATGGCCTGACGGAGCACCGTGAGCGAGTGCTCGTAGACGTCCTTGTGGTGGTGGTGCTCGTCGACCTCGAGCTTGAGGGCGCTGACCTCGGGGAGGAACTCCTCGATGAGTCCGGTCTCCACCAGCACCCGGATGCCGCGGACGGGGTCGTCGGTTTGCATGAGGCGCACGAGCTCGGACTGCACGCGCTCCGGGCTCACGATCGTCAGGGTCTCGCGGAGCTCGGTGATCGCCCGCTCCGTGTCCTCCTCCACCGTGAAGCCGAGCTGCGCGCTGAACCGGGCGGCGCGCAGCATCCGGAGCGGGTCGTCGCCGAACGACACCCGGGGATCCGTCGGTGTCCGCAGCACCCCCGCCACGAGGTCCTCGACCCCGCCGGTCGGGTCGACGAGCTTCACCGCGGGCACCTGGAGGGCCATCGCGTTGACCGTGAAGTCGCGGCGGACGAGGTCGCCGTCGATCGAGTCGCCGAACTCCACGGTGGGCTTGCGCGTCACGCCGTCGTAGCTGTCGGCGCGATAGGTGGTGATCTCGACCTGCTCGCCCCGCACCCGGGCGCCGATGGTCCCGAAGGCCCGACCGATGTCCCAGTGCGCGGAGGCGACCGGCTTCACGATCGCGAGGATCTCGTCCGGCGAGGCGCTCGTCGTGAAGTCGAGGTCGTGCGTCTCACGGCCGAGCAGCGCATCGCGCACCGGACCGCCGACGACGGCGAGCTCGAAACCGGCTTCGTCGAAGGCCTCCGCGAGGGTGCGGACGACGGGATTCTCGGCGAGCGCGCCGAGACGGGCGAGGCCGTCGGCCATGTTGAGCATGGGTTCCAGCGTACCGGCCCGCTTTCCACCCCTTCCGGACCGGGCACGACTTCGGAGCTTCCGGCCGACGCGCCGGCTCCGAGCCGGTACCCCCGGCGTGTCTCGGGCGATCTCCGAAGCTGTGCCCGCCCGCGCCGCGTTCACCTCCCCGTCGCCTCGATGTCAGACCGCGGTCATCCGGCTCCGCTGGGCTGGGGGCGCCCCGTGCGGCTGAGCACGGACACCCACCCACGAAGGACTGACATGACCTCCCCCACCCCTGCGGTGCGGTGGCGGCGTCGCGGACTGACGTCCGTCGCGCTGCTCGCCGTGCTCGGCGGCGCCGTCGTCGCCCCCGCGGCCCTCGCCGCGCCCGATCCCGAGGTGCCCACCGGATCGCTCGTCACCGGCGACACCCCCTGGCACTACCTCGACGACGGCTCCGACCCGTCCCCTGCCCCGGCCGCACTGCGCGATTGGACCCTGCCGGCCTACGACGACAGCGCGTGGAAGACCGCACCGGGCTCGTTCGGCGCCAAGGGCGGGAAGCTCGCCCCCGTCGGCCCGCAGACGCCGAAGACGCTCCTCAACCACTACCTCGACGGCGCCGCGGCCCCGACCGTGCCCACCTACTTCTTCCGGACCACGTTCGAACTCGAAGCCGGCGTCGCCGAGCAGGTCGCCGCTCTGCAGAGCACCATCACCTACGACGACGCCATCATCGTCTGGATCAACGGCGAGGAGGTCGCCCGCTACGTCGACGGCCGCATCACCGACACCACCAACGTCGAGTACGCCGGCGACTCCAACGGCGACCCGCTGACCAGCACGTTCAGCGCCGAGGGCGACCTGCTCCGTGACGGCACGAACACGATCGCCGTGTCGCTGTTCCAGGACCGCGCGTCCAGCTCCGACATCTACTTCGACATGTCATCGCTCACCCTCGTGAAGGCTTCCGACCCCGGCACGCCCGTGGTCGCCCCGCCGACCCGTGTCATCCTCACCCCCACCGAGAAGCCCGAGGTGTCGCAGTCGTTCTCCTGGCTCGCCGGCGACGCCTCGCACACGGTCGGCCAGGTCGAGATCGGCCTCGCGACCGGTGGTGCCACCCGCACGGTCGACGCGTACGACGCCGGTGTCGTGAACGGCAACCCTAACAAGCACTTCTCGGCCACGGTCACCGACCTCACCCCCGCCACGGCGTACCGCTACCGGGTGGGTCTCCCCGGGAGCTGGAGCGACTGGTACGAGTTCCGCACCGCCGACCCGAAGGCGAACGACTTCCAGTTCATCTACTACGGCGACGCCCAGATCGGTCTCGACACCACATGGCCGAGCGTCGTGAAGCAGGCCGAGGCACACGCTCCTCGCTCGATCGGCTCCGTGCACGCCGGCGATCTCATCAACACCTCCAGCAACGAGAACGAGTGGCTGAACTGGTTCCAGGGCATGAAGGACTCGGCGGTCCGCACCAACGTCATGGCCGCCCCCGGCAACCACGAGTACTCGGGCGACAAGCTGCTCACGGCGTGGAAGGCCGCGTTCGAGTACCCGCACAACAACCCGTCGACGAGCTCGATCGGCGAGCTGGCGGACCTCGCGAAGGGCGACTCCGAGGTCGCGCAGCAGTACCGCGCGTTCTTCGACCACTGGAGCTCGTTCGCCGCCGAGACCGCGTACTACACCGACTACCAGGGCGTCCGTTTCATCACCCTGAACGCGACCCGGGACACGACCTTCCTCACCCCGGCCGGGCTCCCGTCCTGCACGGGAGCGGAGTGCCCGTCGTCCCAGATCGGCACCCTGTGGACGCGCTTCCAGGCCGCCTGGCTCGACCTGCTGCTGCAGAACAGCCCGTCGAAGTGGAACGTCGTCACGTTCCACCAGCCGGTCTTCTCGGCCTCGGCCGGTCGTGACGAGCCGGTGCTCCGCGCCGAGTGGCTGCCCGTCTTCCAGCGCAACGACATCGATCTCGTGCTCATGGGCCACGACCACACGTACGCCCGCGGCTACGTGAACACGGATGCGACCGAGACTCCAGGCCTCACCACCGGCCCGGTCTACGTCGTGTCGAACTCCGGCGCGAAGCACTACGACCTGGAGACGCCGGAGAAGAACGTCTGGACCAACAACGGCGCCACGCAGGTGCTGCGCGGTCAGGGCGTGACGACGTACCAGGTGATCGACGTCTCGAAGAACCAGCTCGTCTATCGGTCGTACCTCGCCGAGAAGCAGCCGGACGCCACGACCGACCTCCCCGTCGGCGCCGTCTACGACACGTTCACGGTGACCAAGTCGGATGCTGGTGAGAAGTGGGTCACCGAGGCCGGTGTCACCCCGCCGGTCACGGAGGAGCCGGAGCCGGAGAAGCCCGCGACGGTCGAGCTGGGCGCGTCCTCGGTCGCGGCCGGCGGCGCGCTCGCGGTGTCCGGAAGCGGCTTCGCGGCCGGCGCGGAGCTCGCCCTCGAGCTGCGGTCCGACCCGGTCGCGCTCGGTACGGTCACGGTCGCGGCCGACGGCACGTTCTCGCGCACCATCACCATCCCCGCGGCAACCCCGGCGGGGACGCACACACTCGCCGTGATCCTCCCCGACGGCACCGAGGTGACGGCCTCCCTCACCGTGACCGCAGCGGCTGACGGCGACGGCGGCGCGATCGTCCCCGGTGAGAGCGACTCGGGCGGCGCGACCGACGGCGACCTCGCGACGACCGGTGCGGACAGCACGCCGTTCGTCATCGGCGCCATCGTGCTGTTCGCCGCCGGCCTCGGTCTGTTCGCGCTGCGTCGCCGTCGTGCGACCGCGGTCGTCGAGACGACGGACGCCGGGTAACCCGATCGTCTGTCCCTCCACGGGCGCCGCCGGTCCTCCGGCGGCGCCCGTGCCGTCTCCCCCGGCTCTCGCCTCGGACCATGCACCGGTCCCCTCCGGGTCTGGGATAACCTTCACGTGCCCGACCCGCGAAGGAGAACCCGTGCCCGCGAACGATGCCCTGGCCGATGAGACCGATCGGATCGTCGCGGCGGCCCTGCAGGTGAACGGCCGCGCGTCCTGGGGCGAGATCGCCCGCGTGGTCGACCTCCCGGAGCGGACGGTCGCCCGCCGCGGACAGCGTCTCCTGGACCGCGGCCTCGTGCGCGTCTCGACCTACGTCGACCCCGCCCGCGTGCTCCATGCCCGCGCCGTCCTTTTCCGGATCACGACCGAACCCCATGCGCTCTGGCACGTCGCCCGCACCCTGGCGCGTCGTGCCGACGCGTCGTCCGTGTCGGTCCTCGAGGGCAGCAGCGACATCGCCGGCATGCTCCTCCCCCACGACGACGCATCGATCCGCGAACTGCTCTTCACCGACTTCCCCGAGGTGGAGGGCATCGCGTCGATCAACGTCACCACGGTGCTGAAGTTCTTCCGCTCCGGACACGACTGGCGGGTGGGGGTGCTGTCCGACGAGCAGGTTCGGATGCTGGACGAGTCCTCCGGGTCCGAGGTCGACCCGTCGGACGCCTTGAGCGAGGACGAGGAGGCGCTGATCCGACTCCTGCTGAAGGACGGACGGATGCCCGTCGCACAGCTCGCCCGCGCGCTCGGACTGAACGTCACCACGACGCGCCGACGGATGGAATCGCTCAACCGCCGCGGTCTCATGCACCCCCGCACGGAGATCGTCCCGAGCCTCTTCGGCCTCGGGCTGGAGGCACTCGTGTGGCTGCGGGTGCCGATGGATCGGCTGGAGAAGGTGGGATCCGCCCTCGCCGCCGCCCCCGAGGTGAAGTTCATCGTCGCGACGACCGGCACGTCGCAGCTCCTCATGAACGTGCTCGTGCGCGACGCGGACGAGTTCTACGACTTCCTCACCGGTCCCGCGGTGGCGGGCCACGACGGGCTGGAGGTCGTCGAGTCGCTCGTCGTCATCACGCCGGTGCTCCGCGGGTCGCTGATCGTGGACGAGGCGCCGGCGGCGCTGGCGCAGGACATGCCGACGGGAGCCATCCGGTTGTAGGCCGATTCTGTTACGGACGTGTAAAGAAATGGCGGAATCGTTCGCATTGCCTTGACGCAATGGCGAAATAGAGCGAGTATCCCTTCCAGGGCCTTCACCCCTGGAGAGGACGACCGTGTTCACGGCAACTGGAGACGACTGGGCGGACCGCGCGGCGGCGCTGTCGCTGCACACCCGCATGTTCATCGACGGCTCCTGGGAGGACGGGGCCGCCGAGCCCCTCGCACCGATCAGCCCCCGCGACGGCCGGGCACTGCCTCCGATCGCGGCCGCCTCCGCCGCCGACATCGACCGCGCGGTCCGCTCCGCCCGTGCCGCGTTCGACGCGGGCGTCTGGTCGCGCATCGCCCCCCGGGAGCGCGGCCAGCTGCTGATCGCCTTCGCGCAGAAGATCCACGACAACGCCGAAGAACTCGCCCTCACCATCTCCCTCGAGATGGGCAAGCCCGTGCGCGAGGCGCTGCAGACCGAACTCCGCGCGGTCGTGAACTGCTTCCGCTGGTACGGCGAGGCCGCAGACAAGGTGCTCGACGAGCTCCCCGTCACCGCCCCGAACAGCCTCGCGCTCGTCACCCGCGAACCGGCCGGCGTCGTCGCCGCGGTCGTGCCGTGGAACTTCCCGCTCACGATGACGGCCTGGAAGCTCGCCCCCGCTCTCGCCGTCGGCAACAGCGTCGTCCTCAAGCCCGCCGAGCAGACCACCTTCTCGGCCCTGCGCCTGGCCGAGCTCGCCCACGAGGCCGGCCTCCCGGCCGGCGTGCTGAACGTCACCCCCGGCGCCGGCCACGTCGCCGGCCGCGCACTCGGCGAGCACCCCGATGTCGACGTCGTCACGTTCACGGGCTCGCCCGAGGTCGGCCGCCGGTTCCTCGGATACGCCGCGGCGTCGAACGGCAAGCGCGTGTGGCCGGAGCTCGGCGGCAAGACGGCGAGCCTCGTGCTCCCGGACGCCGATCTGGAGCGGGCGGTCCGGGCCACGGCCGACGGCTGCTTCTACAACCAGGGGCAGATGTGCACGGCCTCGTCCCGGCTGCTCGTCCCCCGCGCGCACTACGACAGGGCCCTGGAGATCGCCGCCGAGGTCGCCCGCACGAGCCTTCCCGCAGACCCGTTCGACGTGTCCACGTCGATGGGGGCGATCGTCAGCGAGAAGCAGCTCGCCGGGATCGCCGGGTTCGTCGAGCGCGCGGAGGCCGACGGCGCCGAGCTCGCGGCCGGCAGCACCGAACGGTTCTCCGCCGTCGACGGCGGCAGCTACTTCGCCCCCGTCGTGCTCGGCGTGACCCCCGCGCACGAGGTGGCGCAGCGCGAGGTCTTCGGCCCCGTGCTGTCGGTCATCGCGTACGACGACGTCGAGGACGCCCTCGCCATCGCCAACGGCACCGAGTACGGCCTCGCCGCCGCGCTGTGGAGCACCGACCTCAACGCCGTGCACACCCTCTCCCGCCGGCTGCGGGCGGGTGTCGTCTGGGTCAACTGCTTCGAGGAGGGCGACATGACCATCCCCTTCGGCGGGGTCAAGGGCTCCGGCTTCGGGCGCGACAAGAGTCTGCACGCGATGGAGAAGTTCACCGACCTGAAGACCACGTGGATCGAGCTGTCGTGACCCGCCCGCTCATCGGCATCACCACCTGGCGCCGCGCCATCGACACCGACCTCGGCACGGGCCGCCCCGCGCACAGCCTCGGCACCGAGTACGCCACGCCGATCGAGGCCGCCGGCGGCGCCGTCGTGCTGCTGCCGCCGACCGCCGGTGTCGACGAGGTCCTCGATCGGCTCGACGGGCTGGTGCTCTCCGGCGGGGAGGATCTGCACCCCTCGCACTACGGCGCCGAGCCCCAGGACGGGAAGTCCTACGACTCGGCCCGCGACGGCTACGAGATCGCGCTCGCCCTCGGCGCCCGGGAACGCGGCCTGCCGGTGCTGGCGATCTGCCGCGGGCTCCAGGTCTGCACCGTCGCGTTCGGCGGCTCGCTCATCGTCGACATCCCCGCCACGGCCGACCATCACCCGGTGCGAGGAGCAGACGAGCAGCTCTCCGCCCGGCACGCCGTCGCGTTCGCGGAGGACAGCAGGCTCGCCGCGCTCTACGGGACGACGACGAGGACCGTCAACACCATCCATCACCAGTCCGTCGACACCCCGGCCCCCGGGCTGCACCCCGTCGCCTGGGCACCCGACGGCATCGTCGAGGCCGTCGAGTCGGACGACGACTGGGCCATCTGGGCGGTGCAGTGGCACCCCGAGAAGATGACAGCCCCCGAAGAGGCCGCCGAGGAGCGCCCGCTGTTCGCGGCGTTCGTCGCGGCCGCCCGTGAACGCGCAGCGGAACCGTCCGCTGGCCAGAAAGGAACACGATGACCAAGCAGGTCTTCCTCGAGTACGAGAACGGCGTCCGCGCCGTCGCCACCCTGTTCGAGGACCTCGCCCCTCGCACGTGCGAGGCGATGTGGGGCGCGCTGGAAAAGCCGGTCACCATGCAGGCGATGCACGCGATGTACGCCGGACCCGAGGTCATGGTCGGTCTTCCCGAGGAGGCCCAGAACTTCGACCCCGAGGCCGTGCCCGCGGAGAACCAGCAGGTCGTGCCCGCACCGGGTGACCTGCAGTGGTACTGGCAGCGCCCCATGCAGATGGGCGGACTGCCGTTCGAGTGGTACGAGATCGGAGTCTTCTACGATCGTGGTGCCCGTATTCTCGGCCCCCTCGGATGGACACCCGTCAACATCTGGGCCGGCATCACCGAAGGACTCGCGGAGTTCGCTCAGGAGAGCGCCGCGATCCGCATCGACGGAGCGAAGCAGCTCACCATCGGACGCCTGGTCTAGGCGTCCACCCCCCGTGCTGGACCCATCCCGAAGGAGCAGTGCATGAACACCCGCAGAATCCTCACCGCCGGCGCGCTCGTCGCCACCGGTGCCCTCGTCCTCGCCGGCTGCGCGTCCGGCGACGGCGAGTCCTCGTCCGGTGGTGACAAGGAGTTCGCCGGCGAGACCCTGGTCGTCACGTCGTTCGGCGGAGACTGGGAGAAGGCCTTCATCGAGGCCGTCGTCGACCCGTTCGAGGAGGAGACCGGAGCGAAGGTCGAGCTGATCACCCTGTACAGCGCCGACGCCCTCGCCCAGGTCACCGCCCAGAAGGCGAGCCCGCAGATCGATGTCGTGCACTTCTCCGGCGGACAGGAGTTCACCGCAGCGGAGCAGGGCCTCATCGCCCCGATCGCCGCCGACGACCTGTCCGCGTCGGGGGACCTCATCGACATCGCGACCGCCGGCCTCGAGCGCGGCGAGGGTCCGGTCATCCAACTCGCGCCCATCGGGCTCGTCTACAACACCGAGGCCGACGCCCCGGCGCCGACGTCCTGGGAAGACCTCTTCGACGACGCCTACGCCGGTCACGTCGCCCTGACGGACTTCTCGAACACCTACGGGGTGCTGTCGATGCTCCGCGTGGCCGATGCGCTCGGGGGTGGCATCGAGGACCCGTCCGCGGCCATCGCCGACCTCGGGGCGCTGGCGTCCTCGGGCGACGCGATCGTCGTCCCCACCTCGCCGGACCTGCAGACCGCCTTCGCCCAGCGCGGCACCTGGCTGGCCCCGTACGCGATGGACTACGCGGGCACCCTGCAGGACGCGGGTCTCCCCGTCGAGTTCATCGTCCCGGAGGAGGGCGCCACCGCGTCGCTCATCACGGCGAACGTCGTCGAGGGTCGGGACAACCCCGAGCTGGCGACGCTCTTCATCGACTACGAGCTGCGCCCCGAAGCGCAGGCCGTCTTCGCGGAGAACATGCGCTACTCCCCCGTCAACACGAAGGCCGAGCTGTCGGACGAGGCGGCCGAGGCCGTGCTCACCGGCGACGAGCTCGACGACGTCGTGGTCTACGCCCCGGGCGACATCGCCGCGTCGCGTCAGGCGTGGACCGACGAGTGGAATGCGCTGATCACCAAATGAGCGTCCGAACCCGTAAGGAGCCCTGGCTCCTGCTCCTGCCGGCGATCGTGCTGCTCGCGCTCGCCTTCGTCACCCCGGTGGCCGGCATGCTGCTCATGAGCGTGCAATCGCCGGCAGGCGGGTTCACCCTCGACAACTTCACCCGCTTGTTCGCGAGCGAGTATCACCTCCAGGCGGCGCTGCGATCGCTCCGCCTGGGGGTGATCCAGACGGTGATCACCCTCGTCATCGCCGTCCCGCTGTCGTACATCATGGCGCGCGCCGGCTCGAAGGTGCGCTCCTTCCTCCTCATCGTGGTGATCCTGCCGCTGATGACGAGCGTCGTCGTCCGCACTTTCGGCTGGGTGGTGCTCATGGGGCCGTCCGGCCTGATGATGCAGATCCCCGGCGCGGAGTTCCTCGTCGGCGGCACGCAGGGATTCCTCGGTACCGAGACCGGCGTCGTGATCGCGATGGTGCAGGTGCTGCTGCCGTTCGCCGTGCTCAGCATCCTCGGCGTCATCTCCGGCATCCGTCCGCAGCTGGAGGAGGCTTCCCGCACCCTCGGCGCCGGATTCTGGCGCACGCTGCGGCACGTCGTGCTGCCGCTGTCGGTGCCCGGCATCGTCGCCGGCGCCTCCCTGGTGTTCGTGCTCTCGGTGAGCTCCTTCATCACCCCCCGCTTCATCGGCGGCTCGCAGATCCCCGTGTTCGCACAGACGATCTACGTCGACGCGACCACCAACCTCGACTGGGCGTTCGCGGCGGCGCAGGCCGTGCTGCTGTTCGCGGGCGTGATGCTCGTGCTCGCGGCCACCTCCCGGCTCGGGAAGCAGAAGGCGTGACCATGGTCCGTTCCGTCCCGATCCTCGGCCGTATCCTCGCGATCCTCCTCGGCGTCATCGTGACGCTGTACATGCTCGTCCCGCTGCTCGTCGTCGCCGGGGCCTCGGTGGGAGAGAACCGCTTCCTCACGTTCCCCGGCCAGGGCTTCACGCTCGACTGGTACGTGGAGGCCCTCACCTCCGACACCTACCTGGAACCGTTCCGCCTGAGCCTCGTGGTGGGTGTGTCGGTCGCGATCCTCGCCGCCGCCATCGGCACCGCGGCCGCCCTCGCGCTGACGCGGTTCCGCGTTCCGGGAGGCGCGGCGATCCAGGCGCTGCTGATGTCGCCGCTGACGATCCCCACGATCATCCTCGCGATCGGCGCCCTCTCCATCGCCTCGCTCACGATCGGGTCCCCGAACGTGGGCGTGCTCATCGCGATCCATGTGGTCATCGCGATCCCCTACGTCATGCGCACCGTGACCGGCGTGATGACCCGTGCCGACCACTTCACGGAGGAGGCCGCGCGCACCCTCGGCGCCGGCACCTGGAACCGCTACCGGCTCGTGGTGCTGCCCATTGCGCGTCCGGGCATCGCGGCCGGAGCGTTCTTCGCCTTCAACATCTCGTTCGACGATGCGGTCATCGCCCTCTTCCTGCGCACCCCGCAGCTGGAGACCCTGCCCATCGCCATCTACGGCCAGCTGGAGTTCAGCACGTCGCCCACCGTGGCGGCCGTCTCGACCCTGATGGTCCTGCTCACCGTCGTCCTCATGATCGTCCTCGAACGCATCATCGGCCTGGGAAGGTTGTTCGTCTGATGACAACGCTCACCATCACTGCACTCACCAAGGACTTCAAGGGGACGAAGGTGCTCAAGGGCATCGACCTCTCGATGCGGTCCGGCGAGTTCGTCTCGCTCCTGGGCCCGTCGGGCTGCGGGAAGACGACGCTCCTCCGCTGCATCGCCGGGCTCGAGTCGCCCACGAGCGGCACGATCGAGATCGCCGGGCAGGACGTCACGAAGCTGCCGCCCGAGAAGCGTCACCTCGGCATGATGTTCCAGAGCTATGCGCTCTTCCCGCACATGAGCGTCGCCGAGAACGTGCGCTTCGGGCTGCGGATGTCGGGCGAGAAGTCGAAGACGGAGCAGAAGGAGCTCGCCGTCCGGGCGCTGGAGCGTGTGCAGATGGGCCACCTCGCCGATCGCATGCCCGCGCAGCTCTCCGGCGGACAACAGCAGCGCGTGGCCCTGGCCCGCGCCATCGCGTTCGAGCCGCGCGTGCTCCTCCTCGACGAGCCGCTGTCGAACCTCGATGCGCGTCTGCGCGAGGACATGCAGGTCGAGCTCAAGGAACTGCACCGCACGCTCGGTCTCACGACCGTGTTCGTCACGCACGACCAGGAGGAGGCGATGAGCCTCTCCGACCGGATCGTGCTCATGAACGGCGGGATCATCGAACAGGAGGGCGCGCCGGCGGAGCTGTACAGCGCCCCGCTCACGCCCTTCGCCGCCGACTTCATCGGTGCCGCGAACCTCCTTCCCGCCACGCGCTCCGGCGCGATCGCGACCCTCGACGGCACCTCCGTGCAGGTCCCGCTCACGGGCGCCGGACCGGACGGCTCCGGCGAGGTCGTGCTCCGGCAGGAGGATCTGCATCTGTCGCCCGCGGCGGGTCCGGGTGCCCCCGTCCCGGTCGAGGTCATCGCGCACGTCTACCGCGGCGCCGACGTCGTCTACATCGTCGAGCTCGCGGGGCGCCGCCTCCGTGTGGTCCGTCCCCGGCACGAGGACCCGCTCCCCGAGGGCGCGGCCGGTCTCGGCTGGCGTGACGGCGCCGTCCTCTGGATCCCCGCCGCCTGAGCCACCCCGCGCACAGCTTCGGAGATCAGCCCCGACGCGCCGGACGGCCACCCCGCACGGCGGCGTGTCGGCCGCGATCTCCGAAGCTGTGCCCGTCCGACCGGGCAGCTCAGACCCGGCGGGTCAGCACGAGACGGAGGGTCACGGCGAGGATCGTCGACACCACGATCCAGCCGAAGGCCGGGCCCAGCGCCATGAAGAACGAGGCCTGGTCTGTGGCGCCGGCCACGTTCCCGTGGTTGATCGCGCCGTGGGCCCCGATCGCCACGAGGAGTCCGGCGAGCGCGAGGAGCGGGCGCGACCAGGCGCGTCGGGCGTCGAGAGCGAGACCGAGCGCCGCGCCGGTCCAGATGGTGAGCGCGGCATGGGTGGGGAAGGTCAGGGTACGGACGATCCAGGTCGCGATGCCGGAGCCGAGATCGTTCGCCGCGATGTCCGCCGCGATCGCGGAGGCACCTCCACCGCTGCGAAACCGACGCCGACCAGGGCCCCGACCATCGCGCCGAAGAGCACGCCACGCAGCCCGATCCGCCGTGCGAGCAGAAGGATGAGCAGCACCCCGAGGCCCTTCCCCACCTCCTCCACGACGGGCGTCAGCACCCACATCGTGGGCATCGCCTCCCGGAGGATGCCCTGATCGTCCACGTACATCGCCTGCTCGGCAGACCACGCGCCGATCCCGGTGGCGAGGAGCACGGCCGCGCCGGCGCCCCAGGCCACGGCGAGCAGCGAGGACGTCCACGACCGCGCACCCCGCGGAGCGATCCAGCGGGCGACGAACGTCGGAGGGACGACCGCGGAATGCACTCCCCGATCCTTCCAGACCCGTTCCGCGACATTCCTGGGACACCGGAATGCTGCACGGGCTCGCACGGTCATAGGATCGCGGCATGGTCGACGACGACAAACCCTCCGGCGCCTCTCCCCGCGACCCCTCCCGGCGCGGATTCCTCACCGTGGGCGGTGCCGCCCTGGCCGGAGCGGTGATCGGGGGCGCGGGAGGAGCGGCGATCGGGGCCTCCGTTGCCGGGGCCGGAGGCCGGGACGGCTTCGCCGACGATCCGGATCCGTTCGCCGCACTCGCGCCCCGCTCGGAGCCCGGCTTCGATCACGTGGTCGTGGTGATGGGCGAGAACCGCTCCTTCGACAACCTCCTCGGCTACCTCTACACGGCCGAGACGCTGCCGGCGGGCGAGACCTTCGAAGGTCTCGCGTTCGGCACCCACAGCAACACCGCCCCGGACGGCACGGTGGTGGAGGCGCACGTCTACCGGGGGGACACGGATCGCATCATGAGCCTCCCCGATCCGGACCCGGGTGAGGAGTACCCGCACGTCAACACGCAGATCTTCGGCACCGTCGATCCGAAGACCAACGCCGACCTGTTCGTCGACGAGATGACCACGCCCTTCAACGCCCCCACCCACGGGGAGAAGGCGACGATGTCCGGGTTCCTCGAGGACTACATCATCAACTTCCGCCGACTGCGCGACGGGAAGGAGCCGAGCCTGGACGAAGCGCGGCACATCATGGGCTCGTTCTCGCCGGAGATGCTCCCGGTGCTCTCCACCCTCGCCGCCGAGTTCGCCGTGTTCGACCACTGGTACGCCGGAGTGCCCTCCCAGACCTTCTGCAACCGCTCCTTCTTCCACGCCTCGACCTCGCACGGCTTCGTGACGAATCAGGGTGGCGGCGGCTACCGGAAGTGGCTCGACGCCCCGGCCGCACCGACGGTGTTCAACCGCCTGGAAGACCGCAAGGTGAGCTGGCGGATCTACATCGACAAGCTCCAGCTGGTCTCCTTCACGGGGATGCTGCATGCGGCGGTGCTCGAGAAGTACTGGCGCACGGACCATTTCGGCACGATGGAGGACTTCTACGCCGACGCGAAGAACGGCACCCTCCCGGCCTACGCGTTCATCGAACCCCGGATGGTCTACGACCACAACGACTTCCATCCGCCGTTCGGGAAGCCGCGGGAGAGCGTGGTCGACGGCGAGCCCGTGTTCGACAGCGCCATCTCCGATGTGCGGGCGGGCGATCGGCTCATCCACGACATCTACGAGGCCGTGCGCACGAGCGCGACGCCCGGCGGCTCGAACGCCGTGAACACCCTGCTGCTCATCACCTTCGACGAGCACGGCGGCTGTTACGACCATGTGCCGCCGCCCGCGGCCACGAAACCCACGAAGGACGCCGGCGCCGGGGAGATGGGTTTCACGTTCGACCGGCTCGGCTGTCGTGTCCCGGCGATCGCGGTGTCGGCGTACACGCGGCGCGGCACGATCATCCACGACGAGATGCACCACGGATCGGTCACGGCCACGCTGTCGCGCCTGCACGGCCTGGAGCCGCTGAACGACCGGGACCAATCGGCCAACACGCTGCTCAACGTCGTGAACCTCGACAAGCCGCGGCGCCCGGCCGACTGGCCCGTCACCACACCCGCGTACACCCCGCCGAACCCCGAAGACGGCACCCCGCAGCCGAACGAGGCCGATCACCTCAAGCCGCTCACGCCTCCCGCCCGCGGCCTGCTCGGGCTCCTCCTCGCCCGCTACGGCGCGCCGGGCGAGAAGGAACCGGAGACCTTCGCCGACGCGTTCCGGCTCCTCCACGAGCACGGCGAGGAGCTGTTCGGCCCTCCGCTCTGACGCCGCACTTCCGCACGAGGTCGCAGAGCTTCCGGGAATCCCCCGCGACCCCGGTGCGATTCCGCGACCGTGTGCCGGCGCCTCAGCCCTCGCGGGAGAACGTGATGTGGGTCACTCCGGACTCCGCGACCTCGGACGTCACGCGATAGCCGGCCTCGAGGCCGCGCAGGTCATCCCAGAGTCGGATGCCGCTGCCGGTGAGGATGGGGGTGATGCCCACGTGCAGGTCGTCGACGAGCCCCGCGCGCAGGAACTCCCGGACCGTGGTCGCCCCGCCGCCGACGCGCACGTCACGTCCTCCGGCCACCGCCACGGCTTCCCGCAGCGCCTCCTCCGGGGTCGCGGAGAGGAAGCGGAAGCTCGTGCCGTTCGCGAACTCGATCGATGGGCGCGGAGTATGCGTGAGGACGAACACCGGCACCTCGAACGGCGGCTCCTCGCCCCACCAGCCGCGCCACTCCGGGTCGTCCGGGTTCGCGTGGAGCCCGAACATCCCGGCGCCCATGATCTCGGCGCCGATGCCCTGGAAGTACTGCGCCGCGTACTTCTCGTCCACCCCGGTGGTGCCCGCGCCGCTCGTGTCGTGGAAGACGCGCTCCTTGAAGGTGCGGGTCGCCGTGTAGGCCGCGGTGAGTCGTCCCCAGTCCTCGCCGAAGGGGTTCTCCGGGGTCTGATCGGTCGTCGTGGCGAAGCCGTCGAGGGTGATGTTGAGGTCGACGCGCACGCGGGTCATGGTGCCTCCGAAGCGGTGGGGACGGGCGCCGGTCGGCGCGCCGTCCCCAGCGTCGGGCGTCCCGCGGCCCCTGTCAAGAGCGGACCGCCGTGCCGGATCAGGCCACGGGGTCGCCCTGGACCGGTCCCTCCGTGTTGGGCTTCCACCCGAGGGCCGGCGCCACGTGCTCCGCGAACGCCTCGAGCACATGCAGGTTGTACTCCGGCCCGAGCTGGTTCGGGATGGTCAGCATGAGGGTGTCCGCGGCCATGACGGCCTCGTCCTGCCGGAGCTGCTCGATGAGCACATCGGGCTCCGCGGCGTAGGTCTTGCCGAACGTGGAGCGGAACCCGTCGATGATGCCGATCTGGTCGGCGTTCTCCTCGCTGCGCAGCCCGAAGTAGGCGCGGTCCATATCCGACACGAGCGGGAACACGCTGCGGCTGACCGAGACGCGCGGCGACCCGGTGTGGCCGGCCTCGCGGTAGGCGGAGCGGAAGAGCTCGATCTGCTCGCGCTGCAGCTCGTGGAACGGCTGACCCGTGGCCTCCGTGACGAGCGTCGAGCTCATCATGTTGAGTCCCTGGCGTCCGGTCTCCTCGGCCGTGGCGCGCGAACCCGAGCCCCACCAGATGTGGTCGCGCAGCGTGGGCGACTGCGGCTCGATCGCGAGGTACTGTCCCGCGCCCACCATGCGGGGGTCGCCGGGGGCGAGTCGCTCGCCGTCGATGGCCCGCAGGAAGATCTCGAACTTCTCCCGTGCGAGCACGCTGCCACGCTCCGGGTCCTCGTCGTCGCGGAAGCCGAAGGTCTCGTAGCCGCGCAGCGCCGTCTCGGGTGACCCACGGCTCACGCCGAGCGCGATCCGGCCGTCCGCGATGAGGTCGAGTGCGGCCGCCTCCTCCGCGAACTGGAACGGGTTCTCGTAGCGCATGTCGATCACGCCGGTGCCGACCTCGATCCGCTCGGTGCGCGCGGCCATGGCCGTCAGCAACGGCATCGGGGACGCCGCCTGGCGGGCCCAATGGTGCACGCGGACATAGGCGCCGTTGACGCCGAGCTCGTCCGCGCCCTCCGCGATCTCGATGGTCTGCTTCAGCATGTCGCCCGCGGTGCGGGTCGCCGAGCCGGGCACGTCGGCGTAGTGACCGAACGAGAGGAATCCGAAAGCCTTCATGGTGTATTCGAACGCATGGAAGCCGGGACTATTCCCCCGGGAGGAGGAAGCCGTCGAGCACGAGTCCCCGGATGCGCGGCTCGAGCTCCGCCCACAGCTGCGGGAAGGGCACCTCGAAGAGGTCGGCAAGGGCGGGGGCGATCTGCAGCACCTGGAGCTCCCCGTCGCAGGCGCCGACGAACCCGGCCAGCGCCGGGTCCACCGCGACCGTTCGCGCGAATCCGCCGCCCTGACGCAGCTCGATCACGCTCGGGTCGTCGTTGCCGGGAAGCAGGTGTCGCGCCTCCGTGACGTCAGGGGCCACGACGAGGGTGTCGGGCAGTCCCCCGGCAAGCGCATCGTGGGCCGCCAGGCCGAGAGCGAGCGCCGCCCCCACGTTCGCCACGGGCTGCGAGACACGCTCCGACCGCCGCAGCGGCTCGCCCTGCCCCCGGCGGAGCAGCACGTAGCCGAAGCCGATCGCGGTCACGCCCCGCGCCGCGAAGTCGTCGAGCCACGCGGTGAGCAGCGGAGTGAACGCGGCGTCGCGCGGCGTGATGCCGCCGTCCCTGATCCAGAGCTCGGCGTACGCGAGGGGCGACAGCTCCTCCCGCTCCACCACCCACAAGTCGAGGTCGGCGGGCACCCACGCGTCCAGCCGGGCAAGGCCCGTGATCCCCGTGCGGGACTCCCAGTTGCCCAGCAGCTGGGCGATGCCGCCCGGGGTGAGATGCGCCGGTGCCGTGCGCACGAACTGCTCGACGAGCGCGTCGCCGACGAGACCGCCGTCGCGGTACTCGTAGGCGGGCACCCCCTCGGTTCGGGGGGTGATCACGAACGGAGGGTTCGAGACGATGAGGTCGAACGCCTCCCCGGCGACCGGCTCGAACATGCTGCCGTGGCGGAACTCGATGTTCGTGACCCCGTTGAGCTGCGCGTTCAGCGCGGCGTAGGCGAGTGCTCGGCGGGAGACATCGGTGGCGACGACCCGGCCGGCTCGCCGCGCCACGAGGAGCGCCTGGATGCCGCAGCCCGTGCCGAGGTCGAGGGCACGATCCACCGCGAGCGGCACGACCGTCTCGGCGAGCGTGCGCGAGGCCCCGCCCACGCCGAGCACGTGATCGGCGGGCAGCGGACCGTCGAGGGCGACCTCGTCCAGATCGCTCGCGATCCACCACTCCCCGACACCGTCCTCGTCGACGAACGACTGCGGGCGCAGCAGCGCGACCGGGATCACGGAGTCGGCGTCGACCGTCGCCAGCCCCAGGGCCTCCAGACCGTCCACGCCGAGGGTGGGCAGGGCGCGCTCCACCGCCGCGCGGGGCTGCGGAAGCCCGAGCACCAGGAGACGTCCGAGGGTCGCGAGCACGCCCTCGTCCCCGGCGATCGCCCGCAGGATGGGTTCGCGCAGGCCGCGGGCGAGGGCATCGTCCGCCTCCTCTCCCCAGAGGCGACGCAGGGGCTCGGATCGGAGGTCGGCGGCGTCGAGATCCGCGGCGAACGCGGCACTGCGGAGCGGGTCGGGATGGGGGGCGGGGGTGTCGGACACGGCCGTCACTCTACGCGTCTTCAGGGTTCTCCTCCCTCCGGCCTCCTAGAATCGCAGGGTCAGTACTCACGATCCGCCTCCTCCCGGCGTTCGAGGAAGACCTTCATGACCGCGATCACTCCCGAGACGGGCCTCCGCGCGCGCGTGCGCCGGCTCGCGGCGTTCGTGGTCGCCGCCGGCGTCTGCGTCCTGGGGGTCGGCGGACCGGCGATGGCGGCCGACCAGCCCCCCGCGGACGACGACCAGCGGGTGGAGCTGCATGTCACGGCGGGCCTGCGCGGCACCGTCGCGCCGGGCACGTCGACCTCGGCGGTGATCACGATCGACAACGAGACCGCGTCGGAGCTCTCCACGGGCCGGGTCGAGGTCGAGCTCGGCAGCACGCCGCTCGGCGACGATGCCGCCGTCACGAACTGGCTGGACGAGGGGCGTGCTGCCGGTTCGTTCCTCCCGCTCGGCGACGAGACCACGAAGACGGCCGAGGCCGGAGGATCCGCGACCACGACGGTGTTCGTGCCGCAGGAGACGCTCGAGCCCCTCGCGCCCGGCGTGTACCCGCTGCGGGCCGTCCTGAGCGATGCCCGCACGAAGGACACCGCGGGGCAGCGCACCACCACCTGGGATGCGACCGCGACGAGCGTCCTCGTCGTCACCTCCGCGCCGACCAGTCCGATCGGGGTGCTCGTCCCGATCACCGCGACCCCGGCCGGCGGAGCCCTGCTGAGCGCCGAGGAGCTCACCGACCTCACCGCCCCCGACGGCGACCTCACCGCACAGCTCGACGGCGTGGCGGGGACGACGGCCGTGCTCGCACTCGATCCCGCCATCCCCGCCGCCATCCGCGCCCTCGGCACGGCCGCCCCCTCGACGGCCACGGACTGGCTGGAGAGGCTCGAGGAGCTCCCCAACACCCGCTTCGCCCTGCAGTTCGGCGACGCCGACCTCACCGTGCAGGCCCAGGCCGGTCTCCCGGATGCCCTGGCGCCACTCCCCCTGACCTCCCTGCTCGACCCCGCCGCCTTCCCGCAGCAGCGCGCCGTCACGCCGACGAGCACGCCCGGGACCGCGGCGGTACCGTCTCCCACGCCGACCGACGGCCCCGCGCTGCCCACCGATGAGGAGCTGGCGGAGATCGACGGGGCCATCCCGGGGATCGTCTGGCCCGAGAGCGACCTGGCGCAGGGCGACCTCGCCGCCTTCTCCGGGTACCTGGACCGGAAGACGACGACGGTGGTGTCGTCGACGACGGTCGGTGGGCAGAGTTCCGCCCACGCGACGTCGGCCGGCCAGGACCTGCTCGTCATCGACGCCGCCACGTCCGCCGCGCTGTCGGCCGCCGCGGCCGAATCCTCCTCCGCCCCGCGTCAGGCGCACCTGGCCGAGGCCGCGGCGCGGCTGTTCCTCGCGGGTGCCCGCGCCCCCGGTGCCCCGCTCCTCGTGGGGCTGGATCGCGACGAGAACCGCTCGGCCGACGCGCTCCGCGACGCGATCTCGGCGGCGGACTCCGTCGGATTCGAGCTCTCCGCGGTGCGCGCGGCCCCTGCCGCCTCCGTCACCGTCCCGGATGCCGCTGCGGCCACCAGGGCCCCTGACCTCGCGAACCTGCTCACGGACGAGGGCGCCCTCACCGCGTTCGCCACCGTCCTCGACGACCCCCTCGTACTGCTGAGCCCGGAGCGCATCCGGATCCTGCGCACGATCGCGGTCGGCTCGTCCGATGAGGCCTTCGCAGAGAAGGTCGCGGCCCATCGAGCCCGCACCACCGAGACGCTCGGCGCGGTCAGCATCCCCGACTCCAGCACCATCCAGCTGCTCACGGCCAACGCCGACCTGCCGATCGCGGTGCGCAACGACCTCCCCTGGCCTGTGACCGTGCGGCTGTTCGCGGCCCCCAGCGATCCGCGCCTCGAGGTGAAGCCCGTGATCGACGTCGAGGTGCAGGCGAACTCGACGACCAGGGCGAAGGTGCCTGTCTCCGCCCGGGTGGGCAGCGGCGAGCTCGATCTGCGTCTCGCGCTGACCAGCCCGACGGGAGTGCCGATCCAGTCGGAGCAGACCGTCCGCGTGGCGGTGCGGGCGGAGTGGGAGACCATCGGGCTCGTCATCTTCGGCGGCCTGGCCGTGCTGCTCATCGCTCTCGGCGTCGTCCGCACGGTGCGTCGGAAGCGCCGGGAGGCGATCGAGGAGCAGGCGGTCGAGGCAGCCGTCGAGGAACTGATCGAGGAGAAGGAGGCGGAGGCCGCGGTGCAGGAGGGTCTCGACGGCCCTGATGCCCCTTCCGCGAAGGAGTCGCGTGACTAGTCTCGGGCGCGCCAGCGCCATCATCGGCGCGGGCACCCTGGTCTCCCGCGTGACCGGGCTGCTGCGCAGCATCATCCTCGTGGCGGTGATCGGCTCGTTCGGGTCGGGTCCTGCCGACGCGTTCGCCGCGGCCAACACCCTGCCGAACAGCGTCTTCTCCCTCATCTCCGTCGGGATCCTCACCGCGGTCATCGTGCCGCAGATCGTCAAGGCCACGGCTGACGCCGACGGGGGAAACACCTTCATCTCGAAGCTCTTCACCCTCGGCACCGTCGTCCTGGTCGCCGTCACGGCGGTGGCCACGATCGCAGCACCCTGGCTCGTGCAGATCGTGGCCGGCGGGTTCTCGCCCGCGACCCAAGCGCTCGCGACCGCCCTCGCCTACTGGTGCCTGCCGCAGATCCTGTTCTACGGCCTCTACGCGCTGCTGGGCGAGGCTCTGAACGCGCGGCGTATCTTCGGGCCGTTCACCTGGGCCCCCGTCGTCAACAACATCGTCTCCATCATCGGGTTCCTCATCCTCGGGTGGGTCTTCGCACCGGTCTCCCGGAACTCCGCCGAGTGGACCCCGGAGATGATCGCCACTCTCGGCGGCACGGCGACCCTCGGCATCGCCGTGCAGGCGCTCATCCTGCTCCTGTTCTGGAGGCGGACGGGCCTCTCCCTCCGTCCGGACTTCCAGTGGCGAGGGGTCGGCCTCGGCAACGTGGGGAAGCTCGCCGGATGGACGTTCCTGATGGCATTCGCCTCCCTGGCTGCGGGCGTGCTCCAGGGCAACATCGTCAGCAACGCGTCCGGCACCGGGGCATCCCTCGCCGTGACCACCAACGCGTGGCTCATCTTCATGCTGCCGTATTCCGTCATCGTCCTGTCGATCGGAACCCCGTACTTCACGCAGATCAGCGAGCACGCCGCCGCAGGTCGCGATGACGAGGTCCGGGGGGACATCTCGCGAAGCATCCGCACTCTGCTCTTCTTCATCGTCGCCGCCGTCGCCGCCGTCGCCGCCGCCGCCATCCCCGCCTCCCGTGTCTTCACCGAGAGCCCCTCGGATGCCGAGGGCGCCGCCATCGTCCTCCTCTGCTATCTGATCAGCCTCATCCCGCTCACGATCCTGTTCATCGTCCAGCGCACCTTCTACGCCTACGACGACACGCGCACGCCCTTCTGGTTCACGATCTTCCAGTGCACGTTGATCGTCGTGACCGCGCTGGGCGCCGCCGCGCTCCTGTCCGCAGAGGTCATCGCCCTGACCCAGCTGGCTGCCGCCGTGGCTCTCGGCCAGTCCATCGCCAGCACGCTGCAGACGATCGTGGCGACCTGGCTGCTGCATCGCAAGATCGGCGGGCTGGGCGTCCTCTCGTGGATGCGTGCCCTGGCGCTCTTCGCGATCGCCGCGATCCCGGCCGGTCTCGCCGGCTGGGGCACCTTCCTCCTCCTCGGCGGGACGACGGGATGGGCGACGTCCGGAGTCATTCCCGGCACCCTGGCGACGGCCGTCATCGGCCTCGTCGTCGTACTCGTCTACGTCGCGATCCTCGCGGTCTTCCGCGCCCCGGAGCTGAAGGCCGCCGGCGGCCTCGTCCGCCGCTTCCTTCCCGGCCGCTGACGCGGGAATGCCCCGCGGTTACCATGGGTTGAAGCAGTCGGACGTCTTTCGACGGCACCGCCTTTCTAACGGAGATCACATGCGTCAGGTCATCATCATCGGCTCCGGCCCCGCCGGATTCACGGCTGCCATCTATGCGGCGCGCGCGAACCTGGAGCCGCTCCTCATCGCGAGCTCCGTCGAGGTCGGCGGAGAGCTCATGAACACGACCGAGGTGGAGAACTACCCCGGCTTCCCGGAGGGCATCCAGGGCCCCGAGCTCATGGCCAAGTTCCAGGAGCAGGCCGAGAAGTTCGGCACCGAGGTGCTCTACGACGACGTCACCGAGCTCGACGTCGCCGGTCCCGTCAAGAAGGTCACCCTCGGTTCGGGCGCCACCCACGAGGCGAAGACCATCATCTACGCGACGGGTTCCGCTTACCGCAAGCTCGGCATCGAGGGCGAGGAGCGCCTCTCCGGCTTCGGCGTCTCCTGGTGCGCCACCTGCGACGGCTTCTTCTTCCGTCAGAAGACGATCGCCGTCGTCGGCGGCGGTGACTCGGCGATGGAGGAGGCCACCTTCCTCACGCGCTTCGCGGACAAGGTGTACGTCATCCACCGCAAGGACACCCTGCGGGCCTCGAAGATCATGCAGGAGCGCGCCTTCGCGAACGAGAAGATCGAGTTCGTGTGGAACAGCGAGGTCGTGGAGATCCTCGGCGACAACGCCGTCTCGGGCGTGCAGCTGCGTTCCACGGAGGACGGCTCGCTGCGCGACCTGCCCCTCGACGGCCTCTTCATCGCCATCGGCAACGACCCGCGCACCCACCTCGTCCACGAGAAGCTCGAGCTCACGCCCGAGGGGACGATCTGGGTCGACGGTCGCTCCTCGCGCACGTCGGTTCCCGGAGTCTTCGCCGCCGGCGACGTGATCGACCCCACCTACCGCCAGGCCATCACCGCCGCCGGAACGGGCACGATCGCGGCCCTCGACGCCGAGCACTTCCTCGCCGACCTTGAGGACTCCTCCGTCGAGGTCCCCGCGGCCGAGGCCGCCGAGGTCATCACGGCCTGACCACGGCCGGGAACACTTTCCCCCCGCCCGTTGTTGCAACAGGCGAACCTCGAACAAGGAGAACTCTGATGAGTGCAAAGGCAACGAGCCAGGCGACCTGGGAGCAGGACGTGCTGCAGGCCGATGGTCCCGTGCTGGTGGACTTCTGGGCCGAGTGGTGCGGTCCGTGTCGTATGGTCGCGCCGGTGCTGGACGAGATCCAGTCCGACAACCCCGACAAGATCACCATCCTCAAGCTCAACGTGGACGAGAACCCGGAGCTGGCCATGAAGTACCAGATCACGTCGATCCCGGCGATGAAGGTCTTCCAGGGCGGAGAGGTCAAGACGACGATCATCGGTGCCAAGCCGAAGTTCGCCCTCGAGCAGGATCTCGCCGCTTTCCTCGGCTGATCCCCCACGACCACGAGAAGGGCCGCACCTCCGGGTGCGGCCCTTTTCGCATTCTCCGCGCCGCCCGTACGGGTCCGCCACGGATCAGGAGAGAACGATGAGCATCGGCGTCAGGAGGCGTCGGCGATGCGCGGGTCCCAGCGACGGTGGCGCTGCTTCTCGTCCAGAAGCCCCCAGACGGCCGGGGTGAGCTCCGGGTACTCCAGGGCGATCTGTCGCAGCACGCGGTAGTGTCGCGCGGCGTTGGGTCGGACACCGTCGTTGGCAGCGATGTTGTCCGCACGGAGCAGGTACACGACGAGTTCGTCGACGCTGGGCAGCTCCTCCATGAACTCCCAGGGGTCCTCACCGCCCAGAAGGCGCTCCTGGACGAGGACGGCGAGTTCGTCCGACGCCTCGGCGCGCAGCACTTCCAGGCTGGCGCGACGGGGGACGGCTTCGGTCATCCCTCCAGCCTACGCGCGTGCGCGACGGGGTCGGCGCTCCACCTTCGCATCCTCGCTCATGTCCTCGAGCTCGCGGCCCTTGGTCTCCGGCACCTTGAAGAACACGAAGAAGAACGACAGCAGCGCGAAGAACGCGTAGAAGCCGTACGCGAAGGTGAGGCCGATCTCGGCGAACGCCGGGAACGTCGTCGAGATGAAGAAGTTGGCCACCCACTGCGCCGCCGCGGCGACGGCGAGAGCGCCGGCACGGATCGAATTCGGGAAGATCTCGCCCAGGAGCACCCACACGAGCGGGCCCCAGCTCGCACCGAAGAACACGACGAAGCCGTTGGCGCAGATGAGGGCGACGGTGGCCCAGGGATCGGGCAGGGTCGCGGTTCCGGAGGCGTCGAGCGTGCCGAACGAGAAGGCGAGCGCCATGAGTCCGAGGGTCACCGTCATGCCGACCGAGCCGACGAGGAGCATGATCCGACGACCGACCCGGTCGACGAGAAGGATCGCGACGATCGTGACGACGATGTTCGTGACGGAGGTGATGACGGACGTGAGGAGGGCACTGGATTCGTCGAAGCCCACCGACTGCCACAGCGTGGTGGAGTAGTAGAAGATGACGTTGATGCCGACGAACTGCTGGAACACCGACAGCAGGATGCCGACCCAGACGATCGGCTTGAGCCCCAGTCGGCTCCCCCGCAGATCCCGCAGCGACTCGGAGCGCTCCGTGTCGATCGTGCCCGTGATCTCCTTGATCTTCGCTTCGGTGTCGATCGTCCCTGTGACGGTCTGGAGCACTTCCGCGGCGCGCTTCACCTCGCCCTTGCGGACCAGGTAGCGCGGCGACTCCGGCAGCCGCAACGACACAAGTCCGTAGACGAGCGCGGGGATGGCCGCGACCATGAACATCCACCGCCACGCGGTCAGGCCCCACAGCGGCTGGTCGGCCTCCCCCGCGATGCCCGCCAGCAGGGCGTCGGACAGGAGGGCGGCGAAGATGCCGAGGACGATGGCGAGCTGCTGCAGCGATCCGAGCCGACCGCGGATCGCTGCCGGCGAGACCTCCGCGATGTACGCGGGTGCGATCACCGACGCCGCACCGACGCCGAGACCGCCGATCACACGCCAGACGATGAGGTCGACGACACTGAAGGCGAGGCCGGAGCCGATCGCCGAGACGAAGAACATGGCCGCGGCGACCACCATCACGGGGATGCGTCCGAACTTGTTCGAGACGGGCCCGGCGAACCAGGCCCCCACGGCGCAGCCGATCAGGGCGGACGACACGGCGAAGCCCTTGAGGCCCGTGCCCAGATCGAAACCGGAGACGTCTCCGGCCAGAGCGTCGACGGCGCCGTTGATCACCGCGGTGTCGAATCCGAAGAGGAATCCGCCCAGAGCCGCCGCGATACTGACGGCGATCACGCGACGCTTGATACTCGCTGGATCAGCTGATCTGGACATGACATCCCCCTCGCATCGTCAAGATGACGCGAGTCTATGTCACCCCCGACCGGGGGCGCGGTCACCGCGCGGAGCCGTACCCTTCTTCGCCCAGCTCCTCGAGAATGCGGTTCAGATCCTGGATCGATGCGAAATCAATCGTGACCTGGCCTTTTCGTGCACCCAGGGAGATCCGGACGCGCGTGTTGAGCCGGTCTCCGAGCTTGCCGGCGACCTCGTCCAGGTAGGCTCGCCGTGCACCCGGGGTGGGCTTGGGAGTCTTCCCTGCGGACGGCTGCGACTTGGCGGCTTCCTCCGTCGCGCGAACGGACAGGTCTTCGTTGACGACCTTGTCCGCCAGACGCTGCATCGCTTCCGGAGAGTCCACGCTGAGGATCGCGCGGGCATGTCCGGCGGTCAGTACGCCGGCGGCCACCCGCTGCTGCACCGGCACCGGCAGCTTGAGCAAGCGGATGGTGTTGCTGATCTGCGGACGGGAGCGGCCGATGCGCGTGGCCAGCTCCTCCTGGGTGATCCCGAAGTCGTCGAGGAGCTGCTGGTAGGCCGAAGCCTCTTCGAGAGGATTCAGCTCCGAGCGGTGCAGGTTCTCCAGCAGCGCGTCACGCAGGAGGTCCTCGTCGGCCGTGTCGCGGACGATGGCGGGGATGGCCTCGAGTCCGGCCTCGCGGGCGGCCCGCGTGCGCCGCTCCCCCATGATGAGCTCGTACTCGCCGTCGCTGTTCTTCCGGACGACCACCGGCTGCAGTACGCCGAACTCACGGACGCTGTGCACGAGTTCCGCGAGGTCCTCGGGGTTGAAGTGCGTGCGGGGCTGCCGCGGGTTCGGCACGATCGCCTGCGGGTCGACCTGGATCAGGTGGATCCCCGGCACCGCCTCGAGTTCGGTCTCGGGCGCGGCGTTGGCGCTCGTGGAGGGAGCCTCGGGGGTCGGAGCGATCTTCGCACCGGGGAAGAACACGTCGACGGGACGCTCGGTCTGGTCCGCCGTCGGGATGAGGGCGCCGATGCCGCGGCCGAGTCCAGTGCGCTTCGCCATTATTTCTCCTTGCTCTGCGTCTGTCGCGACGCGATTTCGACGGCGGCCTCGCGGTACGCGATCGCCCCGGCGGACTGACCGTCGTAGGCGATGACCGTCTGGCCGAAACTGGGGGCTTCCGACACACGGACGGAGCGCGGAATCACGGTGTCCAGCACCTGCGAGGGGAAGTGGGACCGCACTTCCTCCGCCACCTGCTGGGCCAGCCGCGTCCGTCCGTCGAACATCGTGAGGAGGATGGTCGACAGATGCAGCCCCGGGTTGAGGTGCTTCTGGATCATCTGGATGCTGCCGAGCAGCTGGCTCAGACCCTCCAGGGCGTAGTACTCGCACTGGATCGGGATGAAGACCTCGTTCGCGGCAGTGAAAGCGTTGATCGTGAGCAGCCCGAGGGAAGGAGGGCAGTCGATGATCACGAAGTCCACCGGATGCTCCGCGAGGTAGTCCTCCAGAGCCCGGCGGAGGCGGTGCTCTCGCGCCACCTGCGCGACGAGTTCGATCTCAGCACCCGCAAGGTGGATCGTGCTCGGCGCGCAGAAGAGGTTCGGGCTCTCGGGGCTGGGCTGAACGATCTCCGCAAGGGGGAACTCGTCGATGAGGACATCGTAGACACTCGGGGTGTCGGCGTTGTGCGGCACCCCAAGAGCAGTGGAAGCGTTCCCCTGCGGATCGAGGTCGATGACGAGCACCTTCGCGCCCAGTCCCGCCAGCGCGGATGCGATGTTCACGGCGCTGGTGGTCTTACCCACACCGCCCTTCTGATTCGACACCGTCAGGATGCGGGTGTCGCCACTGAACTCGACGGAGACCCCTTCCAGCGCGCGGCGCCGGGCGGAGAGATCCGCGATTTCTCGCGCGAGGGGTGTATCCATCCCGAACGACTCGTTCGACGATGCCTTCTCGGACTGTTTCACGTGAAACATCCACTCCTTTCGGGGCCGCGTTCCACTCTAATCGCAGGTACGGACCTCGCATCACAGGCGCGACCAGGCAGCAGGGTGCGTGCCTCGCGCGCCGTGTCCGCCGAATGGACCGCATGGCGCTGGACACGGACGTTTCACGTGAAACGCCTGGCCGCCCTCCCGTCCTGGAGATCGGCCTAGGTGCCACACCTTTTTGGCCTGTGATCCGGCGTGACGGGCGGAACTGGCTTCGCCATCATCCGCGTCCCCCGGGTCACGTCGGGTCGGGAGCATGCTTCCGTCAGGTCCGCGAATCATCTCCTCCTTCTTCACCGGATCCGTCACGCTACGAGGCCCTGGCACGCTCTCCTCGGCCCCCGCAGATGCTCGTCCCCCGCCCCGTCTGTGTTTCCATGCAGTCCCGCGGTCCAAGATCCGTAAGGGCCCCGACCCCCGGGGCTCGCGCCTGGACATGGGCAATACGGCACACGCAGGCCCCACCTCTACGGGTCCCAATCGGAGACCGAGACAGCCACCACGGAGCCAGGCCGCCAGGCGGGAACGCCCACCCCTGCCGGCTTCCTTGTCCGTGTCTGAGCCCCCTGCACCCGCCTAGCTCGCCCGCACCGCGCCAACGTCGTTTGAACCTCCACATCGAGCCTTGTCTACCCCAGGAACTCGGCGTAGTCCGCGTACGCCTGGTGTTCCGACCGCGCCTGCCTCCACCCGTCGCTGCCGCACGGGCCATAGTGGCGCATGCCCCTCCCCCGGCACGCGATCCACGCGTCCGGTGAACGTACTGCTCCTCATGCGCGGGGACAGGCGATGAGCCCACACATTCGGTGCCGTTTCACGTGAAATGCCCAGGGGCGCCCCCTGTGGGCGAGCGCTCACTCCGTGTCGCTGAGTACCGCAGGTAATCCACTAGGCCGGCGTGATGCGACACCTTTCGAAGACCGCGAGCGCTGACGCCCGCTGGAGTGCGCCCTCCACGCCGCCGCGCATTCGAGTAGCTCGGCACCAGTGCTCGCCACGGTATGCCCCCGCGATTTCCCCAAGCCGGCACGCGAGGTCCCGTGCGGACCCCGTCGACATCACAGCCATCCGTCGGCGCTCGGTCACGCACATGAAACCCACGCAGTCGCCGGCCCAGAGACGACAACTCATTCGTCTGCACCCGCCGGGTGCTCACTGCCGCCTAATCAGAGGATTAGACAGCCCCCGCCGAACCCCTCACCAGTGGAGCACCCGCGCTCACCAACGACCGCTCACCAGCCGTGTCAAACACCGCGGGCACCACCGTGAGCGTGAGGCAACCCACGACCGACCCCCCACGACTAACGCCTCACGACGAACTGACTCTCAGCGTGCCGGGCTTCGTCAGATGACACAACCGCCCCGACCCCCGCCGCACCCGAGAGGGTGTTCCCGTGAACCAGCGGCACGGCGCCCGGACCTCGGCTCTGCGCGCTGCGATCCTTAGCCGGGGACGCCGCGCAGCATTAGATGCTGGGCTTGGATAGCGAAACGCCTGGTCACCTCCCGGCCCGCCGTCCGTCCCCACCTGCTGCCGGCAGCGTTTCACGTGAAACCGCCGAATGACGCCCGACGCTAGCCTCTACGTGCTGCCACCCGTGGCCCATGCCGCCTCGCAGCATGAGGCAGTCCGTTTGGGTACTGTCCCGGCCGTCCCGCACACCCACAGCCCTCGGCCGTCAACCGCTGTCAGTCATGGTTTCACGTGAAACAGCCCTACCTCCCCGACGCTCGGCAATGCGCGCTGCACTCCTTGCCAACTCCCGCCGCGCGGGGGGTCAGGCACGGCTCTTGGATCGCAAGGCGATTGCTCTGCTTACTGAGAACCCTGCACCCCCGCAGTTGTCGCCAGCGTTTCACGTGAAACGGCCGCACCGCTCCCGACCCTTGTCCCTGCGCTCTACGCTCCTCAACCTACGTCGCCGCGCAGCGGTACGTACTGGCTCTGGCAGCGAGGCAACATCTTGCCTCGATACCGGGGCTTGGCCACCAGCTGCATTCAACTGCCGTTTCAAGTGAAACGTCGGCCCGGGACTCAGCCCTCAGCGCACCGACAGGGTCGGACGCCAGACGCTGCGACTGCCTACAATGCGCCTGCGTACGCTATCGAGCTGCCCGGACCCTGGTGAGCCGCAGTCCGGATACCTCGTCGCCCTTGTTCCATATGAAACGGACCAGGGCCGACAGGGCGCCGGCAAAACAACGCACACACCTCTCGTCAATGCGTCCGGGGTGGCTGAGCCAGCCAGTCCTCCGCCCGCCGTCGCGAGGACGTGCCGAGCGGAGCAGAACTTGCATTGCCACCCGATCTCGCATCTGAGCGCCGCTTTTAGGATTGCGGGCCCCACGACACATCGTGCCGGGCGTTCGTGACGAGTGGTTCTGCACGGTACGTGGCGTGGGCACCTATTGGGGCGCCCGGGCCCTGCTCGTGCGGACACGGAAGTCCTGCCTTGGCAGCTCCGGGAAGACAAGGTGTGGCGACAACAGTCACGGCGCGGACGCCGCCCCACCCCAACGGTCGACGCGCACGGCGCACCCTCAACCGACGTCCCGCCCGCCTTAATGACACCTCCCCCTCACCATCGCGCCACGGCCCATCCGCGTTCAGGTACCCACTGATGAGGCCAGGGAACGACACCTGTCGACGCATCGGTGCTCGCCAGTGTGACGGTTACCTACTCCCCTGCATCGCTTTCCTATCCGCCCCGGCCAAGGGTGCAGACATGAGGCTGTTTCACGTGAAACAACTCAAGTCCGCCGCAAGGAGAGATCTGCCGTAGACCACCCGAACTGCAGCGTTCACACGCGCCATGCAGACGTCCGGACCCGTCAAGTTCGCCGCAGCCAGTCGGATTCACGCCCATTGCGCGGCGCACCGACTCAGCGCTTCCCAGCCCTGGCGCATCGATCCGCGCAGCGGCTCAATCGATGCGACGACAGGACGAACCTTCGCGGGGCGCGGTGAACGACGACTGCTCCGACTTCGATCTGGACGAACACAGCCGCAACCGCAGCGGAGCGGCCTACGGACGTGATCGCACGACATCGCCCCATGGAGAGTGATCTCCCGGCGACGTATCGACGGCGCCGGAAACATGGGGGCACGGTAGGACCCCGGGTCAGCCCCGTGTCCCGGGAGACGGCGACGTCTTCAGCGCACGGAGGCGCGGACGACTCGAGTGGTCTCCGGGAGCAACCCCTCGCCCAGCACCTCGACCCGAACATCCGCGAGCTTGAACTTGGCGATCTGCTTCCGTGCCGCCTCGATCTCGTTCGCGGCGTTCATCCCCTTCAACAGGGCCAGTTCCCCACCATCGCGCACCAGCGGAGCGGTCAGAGGAATCAGGGTACGCAATGCGCTCACCGCACGAGCCGTGACGACATCGAAGGCGCCCTTCGCACGCACGTCCTCGGCACGCGCGCGGAGAATGGTGACATTCGTGAGTTCCAGGTCGTTCACTTGCTCAGTCAACCAATTGATCCGACGCTCCATCGGCTCCACGAGGGTCCACGACACGTCGGGCCGCGCGATCGCGAGCACCAGACCGGGCAGTCCGGCCCCGGATCCGATATCCGCGACGGAGCCGTGGAAGAGGGGCGCGGCGATCGCGCTGTTCAGGATGTGGCGCGTCCACAAGCGCGGCAGTTCCAGCGGCCCGATCAGGCCCCGCTCCTCCCCCTCACGCGCAAGGGAGTCCGTGAACCGTCGAGCGAGTTGCAGGCGCTCCCCGAAGATCCGGGCAGCGACGGCCGGCTCCTGCTCGACGGTCTTCTCGCCGAAGTCCTGCGTCTCGGACACGTGCCAGCGCTCGCCTTCCGCGCGTCAGTGCCGACGCAGGACCGTGTGGCGGTCCGCGCCCTCGCCGTACGACTCGGAGACGAGTCCACGCTCGGCGGCGATATCGTGGACCAGCTTGCGCTCATAACTCGACATCGCCGGCAGCGAGGCCTGCGACGAGCCCTCATCGAGCTTCGCGGCCGCCGCCTCGACCAGAGTCACGAGCTGACGGCGCCGCGCGTCGCGGGATCCGCCGATGTCGAGGATGAGGCGCGAGAACGAGCCGGTCTTGTTCTGGACGGCGAGACGCGTGAGCTCCTGCAACGCCTGCACCGTATCGGGAGCGGAGAGCAGCGCGAGCCCGTCACCCTCGGCCTCGACGGAGACGTAAGCACGACCCTGACGGACGTCGAGGTTCAGATCACCGTCGATGTCTGCGATGTCGAGCAGCTCCTCGAGGTAGTCCGCCGCGACATCCCCCTCGTTCTCGAGCTGCGCCACAGTGGGCTCTGTGCTCCCGGTCACGACCTCGCTCATGACGCGTTCCCCTTCTTCTTCGCACGCTTCTTGCCGACCGGCTGCTGCCGCTTCGGCGCCGCCGCCTTCGCCTTCTCAGCCTCCTCGAGCAGACGCTGCTGCTCGGCCTCGTAGGCAGCCATCGGGACGACCTTGCCGGAGGAGTCGATCGCCTTGCCCTTGCGGGCGAGCCGCTCTTCGCGGGCCTTGGCGGCTTCGGAACCGGGAGTCGGCATCTCACGGATGACGAGGAACTGCTGCCCCATGGTCCAGAGGTTCGAGATGAACCAGTACACGACCACGCCGAGCGGGAAGAAGACACCGGAGAAGATGAAGCCCAGCGGCAGAACGTAGAGCATGATCTTCTGCATCTGGTACGCCTGGCCGGTCTTGGCCTCCGGCGAGAGGTTCTTCGAGATGATCTGCAGCTGCGTGAAGAACTGCGACGCGATCATCAGGACGACCAGGGTGATCAGGATGATGATCGCCGTGACGTTCTGGGCCTCGATCGCGTTGCCGAGGTTCTCGTGCAGGGACGCGACCCCGAAGAGCTTGGCGTCGTAGAACTCCTGCGTGAGTTCCGCGCTCAGCAGCCCGACACCGCCGACGCCCTGCGTCGCGTGCTTGCTGACGTCGCTCAGCACGCTGTAGAGCGAGAAGAAGATCGGCATCTGCACGAGCAGGGGCAGACAGCTCGACATCGGCGTCGTGCCGTGCTTCTTGTACAGCGCCATCGTCTCGCGACTCATCGCCTCGCGAGAGAGCTGGTCCTTCTTGCCGCGGTACTTCTCCTGGACTTTGCGCAGTTCAGGAGCGATTTCCATCATCTTCCGCTGGCTCTTGATCTGCTTCACGAACAGCGGGATGAGCGCTGCACGGACCACGATCACGAGGCCGACGATCGAGAGGACCCAGGTGATGCCGGACGCCGCAGGGAGACCGACGGCCGTCAGCAGCCAGTGCCAGGCGACGAGGATGAGCTCGACGACCCACTTCAGCGGCCACAGGATCGTGCCGAGCAGATCGAATCCGCCGGATGCCGGTTCCGGGCTGGGGGTGGCACTGGCGAACAGAAGGTCAAGACCCACCGATCAGTCCTTTCGGGAGGGGACGACGAAACCGTGTGCGGTCAGGTCGTAGCGGAAGTGTCGATGCGGTGTGACGTCGTCGACGCCTCCGCGAGACCAGGGGTTGCAGCGGAGGATGCGCCACGCCGAGAGCAGAGCCCCCCGCACGGCGCCGTGCTGCTGCACCGCACCTACAGCGTAGGCGGAACAGGAGGGGTAGTACGCACACACGTCCCCGTACATCGGCGAGACCACCTTGCGGTACCCCGCGAGAAGAGCCAGCACGGCGTTGCGCGGAAGGAGCGGAATGCTCCGGAGCACGTCCCGTCCGTGCATCTCTCCCGTGCCCACCGACGACGCCGGCAAGGCGGTCATGATGTGGCCTCGACGGGCGCGAGCCGCGCGAGACAGCGGTGCACGTCACTGCGGAGTTCCGCATACGACGCCGTCGCCGACGCAGGAAGGGCACGGATGACGACATCCGTGCCCTGAGGAACACGTGGGAGCGCCTCCGCACAGACGGCTTTGAGTCGCCGGCGCACGGTGTTGCGCACCACAGCGGTGCCCACCTGCTTGCTGATGATGAAACCGAAACGCGCTGCTCTGCTCTCACCGGTCGCCAGCATGGAGGTGAGGACGCGGGCCCCGCCACAACGCGATCCGCGTCGAACGACCAGTCGGTAGTCGCTCCCGCGGGTCAAACGGAACGGGCGGGCGAGCACAGCTGCTTACGCGGAGAGCTCGGTACGGCCCTTCGCGCGGCGTGCCGAGAGGATGGCACGGCCGGCGCGGGTGCGCATGCGGGCACGGAAGCCGTGCTTCTTGGCGCGACGACGGTTGTTGGGCTGGAAGGTGCGCTTGCTCATGAGATCACTCCGGGAATGCTGCCACCGGATTCACTTCGACCGGAGACATAGGGAACTGCCGTACAGGCATAAGTCAACCGATTAAGGGTACGTCTTGGCGGCGCACAGGGCAAATCTGCCTGTCACGGCCTAGGCGGCCCCGCGCGCGAGGGTGCGATCCACCTCCGGCGGCGCCCACTGCCGAAGGCGCACCGTCACCAGTCCGGTCGCCGAGCCGTCACCGACCCCGTAAGCGAGGACCACACGGTCCGGGTTCACCCTTCCACCATCCGGGGTGATGGTCATCGCGACAGGCCGAAGCGCCCGCAGGAACTCCTCCTCCGAGCTGTCCCTCCCCCATCGCGCACCCTCCCACGCCTGGAAGAGCTGCGCCGCGGCGGAGTCCTCCCGGCGCAGCGCGGACGCGATGGTGTCCCGGGCGAGGCCATCGGCCACCTGGGGGTGATCGAGCATCACATCGATGTCGTCGACGGCCGCCTGCGTCAGCCGGTCGGGATAGTCGATCTCCAGTCGCGCGCGGATCTGCTCTCCCGCGAAGTCGATCGTCTCCTCCATGGCGCCGCCGCCGGCGCCGCCGTCGAGAAGGATGGGTCCGAGATGCCGACTCTCCATGGCCGTCACACCCCGAGATCCGCGCTCAGGCGCTCATCGGCCAGCAGCGTCCGCACCGTCTGCTCCGCGTTCGCATCGGTCTGGAAGTAGTCCGCCACCGTCGCGTCGAACAGGTCGTGGCCGCGGGAGTACTCGGCGATCGTCAGGTCAAGGCAGCGCACGACGAGGGCATGCAGGGCGGTCGCCTCTGCGTGCGTTCCGTTCGAGGACCAGCCGATCCCCGCGCTTCGCGGCGTGGGCGCACTGGCCGGCGCGCTGCCGAGCGCCGATCGGGCACCGGACAGCGTCTCCTCGATCCGCCCCATGTTGCGTGACACGATGTTCGCGTCCGTCTTGTCGATCCGCATCGCCCCGTCGCGGACCGGATACTCGCCCAGGGTGGACGCGTCGAGGTTGTAGCTCACGAGATCACCGCGGATCGTCGCTTCGGCGGACGTCAGCATCGTGGCCAGCGCCTTCTCCTGGGCGGTGATCGTCTCGTCCAGCTTCTCCAGCGCGTCGGTCAGGGACTTCAGGATCGTGTCGTAGGAGCTCCCCGAGATCGCGGCATTGGCGGTGATACCGGCGAGGGCCGTGTTCGCCGCGAAGGCCACACCGCCCAGACCGGCGACGGCAGCGACGGTTCCCGCGCCCGCCGTGACGATCGATCCCACTGCACCGGCGACCGCGGCGAGCACCGTCAACTGGAACGTCGCGGTCGCCGCCGACGAGTTCTTCGCCTGGGTCTCCCAGGCCACCCGGGCGCTGTCGCAGATCGTCGCGACGTCGTCACCCACCGCCGGCCACATCGCCCCGCACGCGGCGTAGTTCGCCTGGAGGATCTTCGCGGCCTGCCCGATGCCCGGGTGCACCGCCGAGAACTGGGTGTAGTACTTGTCGACGAAGGGATCCCGGAAGCTCCCGTCCATCCGGTTCAGGACCACCTCGGCGACGGTCCCGTTGGATGTGGCGATATCGCTCCCGCCCATGGCGTTCGGATCCGTCCCCGAGGCGCCGAGCTGAGCTGCCGCCGCGTTGGCGGCACTCTGCGGGGTGGCACACGCGGAACCGTCCGGGAGATTCCGCCACCGCTCGACGAGGCCGTCGATCGTGGAACGGATGGCGTCGAACTGGGCGACGCAGGACACACCGTCCCCGTACCCCACGCTCTCACCGCCGCCGGAGCCGTCGGCTTCGGGCCGGAAGTACTGATACGGGGCCCAGCCCCACTTCGCGTAGGTGCCCTCGTTCCCCCACACGGGGTCGAAGCCCTGGTCCGCCATCCAACAGTCGATGGCGGCTCGTTTCATCTTTCCGATGATCTCGTCCAGCTCGGCGTATCCGGCCACTTCTCATCCCCCCGTCTCGTCGAATGAGGGCGGCATCGATCCGGTCGACCATGCGAACCGGAGGACGTCCGTATCCCCCCGGGTATGCTATTCGAACCGTCGATGAGCGGGAAGTGCTGTCCCAGCGAGAGGCCGCGATGACCCACCAGCAGACCCATTCCGACTCCGGTTCCGAGACCACCCGCGACGGCAGGCGGACTCGGACGCTCCCCACCGCGGCGATCGCCACGGGAGTCGTCTCTCTCATCCTCCTGGTCGCCCTCGCCGTTCCGTACTACGCGCTCCAGAATCCCTGGCTGATCCCCGTCTTCGTCCTCGGCGCCGCAGCCGCGATCGGCGGAATCGTCCTTGCCCGCCGCGCGCGCCGCGCTCCTTCGGACGAGCGCCGCACGGCGGGTCTCGGGCTGGCAGCCGCCCTCGCCGCCCTCCTCCTCGCGCTCATCCTGCTGATCGTCTTCCTGAGCGGACTCTGGTCACCCCCGCTGAACAAGGTGTTCCTCGAAGGAACGGGACCGCAGTCCGGGGTGACAGCCACCTTCAGCAGCGACACCGAGACCAGGACCCTCCCCTGGCCGGCGGTCGGGAACGCGCAGTACACCACGTCGGAGTCGTCGGCCTGGATCACGATCACGGCACCCACCGACAGCGACGATCAGAGGGTGGGATGCAAGATCTACTGGAACGACGAGCTGGTCGTCGAGGAGACGTCGGATTCCGGCACGGTCAGCTGCGAGTACGACGCCGACTGAGAGCACTCGCCTCCGCTCCACACAGGAGCTATCCACAACCCCGGCCACGCGACCGAGCCGCCACGGGGCTTGATTCTCCGCGGCAGGTTGCCGTTCCCGACGACGATGACTAGCGTGGGCATCCGTAGTTATCCACAGGGCAGCCTCTCCCGCGCTCCCTTCCCGAACATCGTCCGGAGCACCATGTCCTCATCAGCCCAGCCCGAAGTCCCGATCTGGACCACGGTGCAGGAGCTGCTGGAAGCCGACGACCGGGTCACCCCCCAGCTCCAGGGGTTCCTGAGTCTCGCGGTACCGGCCGGCGTGATGTCGGCGACGCTCTACCTCGAGGTGCCGAACGACCTCACCGCGGCCCAGATCAACAAGCGCCTCCGGCTGCCCATCATGGAAGCCCTCGCGCACATCGGCGAGGAGGTCACCTCGTACCGGGTCGTCGTGAACCACGAACTGGCCGAGCAGCCCACCGCCCCCATCGCCGTGGCGGACTTCGGTCGGCAGGAACCGGTGCGCGCCGAGTCCCCGATGGAGCAGCCCGCGGCCGTGCGTCACGAGTCGCGCCTCAACCCGAAGTACACCTTCGACAACTTCGTGATCGGCCAGTCCAACCGGTTCGCCCATGCCGCGGCGGTCGCGGTGGCCGAAGCGCCGGCCAAGGCCTACAACCCGCTCTTCATCTACGGCGACTCCGGACTGGGCAAGACCCACCTCCTCCACGCCATCGGCGACTACGCGCAGTCCCTCTATGCGGGGGTCAAGGTGCGGTACGTGTCGAGTGAGGAGTTCACGAACGACTTCATCAACTCGATCGCCAACAACCGCGGTGCCGCGTTCCAGGCGCGCTACCGCGACGTGGACATCCTCCTCATCGACGACATCCAGTTCCTCCAGGGGCGCGCGGAGACGCAGGAGGCGTTCTTCCACACCTTCAACACCCTGCATGATCACAACAAGCAGGTCGTCATCACGAGCGATGTCGCGCCGAAGCACCTGACCGGCTTCGAGGACCGCATGCGCAGCCGCTTCGAGTGGGGCCTCATCACCGACGTGCAGGCACCCGACCTCGAGACCCGCATCGCGATCCTGCGCAAGAAGGCGCAGAGCGAAGCCCTCCACATCCCCGACGAGGTGCTCGAGTACATCGCCACGGTCGTGTCCTCGAACATCCGCGAACTCGAGGGCGCACTCATCCGCGTCTCGGCGTTCGCGAGCCTGAACCGCTCGGCCCTCGACATCTCCCTCGCCCAGACCGTGCTGCGGGACATCATCGACACGGCCGAGGACAACATCATCTCGCCGACCGACATCATCACGGCGACCGCACAGTACTTCAAGCTCACCGTCGACGATCTCTACGGCTCCAGCCGCTCGCAGCAGATCGCCACCGCACGGCAGATCGCCATGTACCTCTGCCGTGAGCGCACCAGCCTCTCCCTCCCGAAGATCGGGCAGCTCTTCGGCAACCGGGACCACACGACGGTCATGTACGCCTACAAGAAGATCAGCGAGCTCATGAAGGAGCGCCGCTCGATCTACAACCAGGTGACCGAGATCACCACGCAGCTCGGTCGTCGCTGACGCCTGAGCGCACGAGAGGGACGCCATCCGACACCGGAGGGCGTCCCTTCGGCGTTTGACAGGTCCCTGACCGCCGGATAAATACGTCTATGCACATGTGGATAACTTGTGGATGACCGTGGAACGCGCCGACGCAGATGTGTGTCGATCGGGGAAACCTGTGGATAACCGCGGGACGGTCTGATCGCGACGGACCCTCGTCCACCCGCGGATTCCTCAGGGTCTCCACAAGTGACAAGTGTGTAGTTCCCTACTCGCGCTTGCTTTCCACCGACTTATCCACAGTATCCACAGGTGTTAACACCGTTAAGGAGTTAAGTCATTCAGGGTGCGATCCGATCACCAGACGGTGGGGAGAACCGGTCCGGGGCATGACAAGTCCTCCGGCGTAGGGAAGCGCAGGACTGTGGGGCTAGCATGGGATTCCCTGCACAGGCAGGGCCCGACGACGACCCGTCATGTTCGACGACAAGGGAGCACCCGTGAGGTTTCAGGTCAACCGCGATGTCTTCAGCGAGGCTGTGTCCTTTGTCGTCAAGCTGCTCCCCCAGCGCAATCCGCAGCCGATCCTCGCCGGAGTGCTGATCGAGGCCGACGGTTCGGGACTCACGCTCTCGGCCTTCGACTACGAGGCCTCCGCACGGACCACCATCGAGGCGACGGTCGAGACCCCGGGCACGATCCTCGTCCACGGCCGCCTGCTCTCGGACATCGCGAGCCGCCTCCCGAACGCCCCCATCGAGATCGCCGTGGAGGATGACGGCGGGATCGCGGTGACCTGCGGCTCGGCGCGCTTCACCCTCGCGGCCATGCCGGTCGAGGAATACCCGTCGATTCCCGAGGTCTCCGGATCCTCCGGCGTCGTCCCGGCCGACGAATTCGGCACCGCGATCGCCCAGGTCGGCTTCGCCGCATCCCGTGACGACGTGACTCCGGTGCTGACGGGTGTCCAGCTCGAGGTCACCGGACACACGCTCAGCCTCGTCGCCACCGACCGCTACCGGGTCTCGCTCCGCGACGTGCCGTGGGATGGGGAAGCCGTCGAGGCGACCGCGCTGGTCCCCGCTCGTACGCTCGTCGAGGTCGGCAAGACCTTCGGGCACGCCGGCACGATCCAGATCGCTTTCTCGGGGGCCGGAGACCGCGAGATCATCGCGTTCACCGCCGGCAACAAGACCGTGACCTCGCTGCTCATCAAGGGCAACTTCCCCCCGGTCCGGCGCCTCTTCCCCGAGCAGACCGACCACTACGCTGTCGTCAACACCGCCGACCTCATCGAGGCCGTCCGCCGCGTGTCCCTCGTGCTCGACCGCGCCGCGCCGCTGCGCTTCACGTTCTCGACCGACAGCGTCACGATGGACGCCTCCGGCAGCGAGCACGCCCGCGCCTCCGAGTCGGTCGACGCCATCCTCTCCGGCGGCGACGAGGTGACCCTGGGGCTCAACCCGCAGTACCTCATCGAGGCGCTCGGCGCGGTCAAGAGCGAGTTCGTGCGAGTGACCTTCACCTCCAGCGACAACGCCAACAAGCTCAGCCCCGTCCTCATCACCAGCCAGACCTCGGTCGACCAGGCGGGCCTGGACTCGTTCAAGTACCTGCTGCAGCCCAACCTCCTCCTGCGCTGAGCGCGAGCTCTCGCCCCGAGGGAGTGTCCGACCCGGAAGGTAGGCTGGCTCCGTGATTGTGGAGCACCTCAGCCTGGTCGATTTCCGCAATTACGCGACCGCGGAACTCGCCCTGCACCGAGGGCCGAACGTCCTCGTCGGGCGGAACGGCCAGGGCAAGACGAACCTCGCCGAGGCCGTGGTCTTCCTCGCGACGCTCGGGTCGCATCGGGTGTCGTCCGACGCTCCGATGGTGCGGGACGGCCAGGACTACGCGGTCATCCGTGCGCGGCTCTCCCACGGTGAGCGGCGTGTGCTCGTCGAGGTGCAGCTCAATCGGCAGGGGTCGAACAAGGCGCGCATCAACGGCTCGCCGTCGAAGACCAACGAGCTCCCCCGCTACGCGCACGTCGTCCTCTTCGCGCCGGAAGACCTCCAGATCGTCCGTGGAGACCCGTCGGCTCGGCGCCGGTTCGCCGATCAGCTCCTCATCCAGCGCACCCCGCGCCTCGCCGCGGTACTGGCCGACTACGATCGCGTGCTCAAGCAGCGCAACGCCCTTCTCAAGTCGGCGCGGGCGCGCGGCATCCGCGGTGAGGCCTTGAGCACCCTGGACGTCTGGGACGACAAGCTCGTCTCGCTGGGATCGGAGATCATCACGGCGCGACAGCGGTTGGCCGCCGACCTGCAGCAGCCGGTGGCCGATGCTTATGCGGCGATCGCGGGCGCCGATCACCGACCGCAACTGGACTGGGCCCTGTCCGTCGCCGGCAGCGATCCGGAGGACGACGACGATCGGGACGCCGCCGACGGCTCCACTCCCGTGGATGACGTGCGCGGAGACTCCCGCCGGATCGCCGAGATGTTCCGCGCGTCGCTGGCGGCGAAACGATCGAACGAGCTCGACCGCGGCCTCACCCTCACCGGACCCCACCGCGACGATCTCGTGCTGCGCGTCCGCGACCTCCCCGTGAAGGGCTACGCCTCGCATGGCGAGTCCTGGTCTGTCGCACTCGCTCTGCGGCTGGCCTCCGCGGAGCTCCTGCGCAGCGAGTCCCCCGCCGGCGACCCCGTGCTCATCCTCGACGACGTCTTCGCCGAGCTGGACGCGGATCGGCGCCAGCGGCTCGCCACCCTCACCGCGGGCTACGAGCAGGTGGTGGTCACCGCGGCGGTGGAGGAGGATATCCCCGACGTGCTCCATGCCCACGTGGTCCGCATCGCGGCGGGCACCATCACCGACGAGCGCGACCGGTCGCAGGAAGAGGAGGGTGCGCAGGATGACTGACGTCGTCACGGACAGCGCAGCTCCGGCGGAGGCGCCGGAGACCGTCGCCACCTATCTGCGGCTGCGCGGGCTCAAGCCGAGCGCCAAGAACTGGAAGCGCAAGCGACGGATCTCGGTCGACGACGACAACGCGCCGTTCACTCCCGGACGCGATCCGGGAACCCTCGGTGCGGTCCTCGACACCCTCACCCGTGAATCCGGCTGGGAGACGACGCTCGCGCGGGAGGACCTCGTCCGGCAGTGGGCCGACCTCGCCGGAGCGGACACCGCGAAGCACTCGGAGCCGGTGTCGCTCGAGCGGGGACTGCTCACCGTGAAGTGCGATTCGACGGCGTGGGCGAAGAACCTGCAGTTCATGCGTGCGACCATCCTCACCGAGATCGGACGACGGTATCCGGAGGCGGGGGTGGAGAACCTCCGCTTCATCGGACCGGACGTCCCCTCGTGGAAATGGGGTCCCAGAGCCGTTCCAGGGCGGGGCCCGCGCGATACCTACGGGTAGGGCACCATGCAAGGGGTCCGAAACGCTCAGAGGGCCACACGCGGCCGTTGAGCGGCATTTCGACTCGAAACCCGGCTAGAATGGGAGTTCGAGATATCGATCTGGAGAATGCCCTCTGATGACGCCTGAATCCCCTGCTGACGAGACGGAACCGAACAACGACGCTTCGTCGGGCTCACAGGCCGGAGAATCGGCGGCACCCGCACCGAAGAAGCAGCAGCCCGGTGAGTACGGCGCCGACTCGATCCAGATCCTCGAAGGACTCGAGGCCGTGCGCAAGCGCCCCGGCATGTACATCGGCTCGACCGGACCCCGCGGACTGCACCACCTCGTCTACGAGATCGTCGACAACTCCGTCGATGAGGCGCTGGCCGGCTACGCCGACACGATCCTCGTCACCCTTCTCGCCGACGGCGGCGTGCGCGTGGTCGACAACGGCCGCGGCATCCCCGTCGACCCGCACTCCTCCGACCCGTCGAAGTCCACGGTCGAGGTCGTGCTCACGATCCTGCACGCGGGCGGCAAGTTCGGCGGCGGGGCCTACGCCGTCTCCGGCGGTCTGCACGGCGTCGGATCCTCGGTCGTGAACGCGCTGTCGACCCGCTTCGACGTGGAGGTCAAGCAGAAGGGCTTCGTCTGGCGGCACAGCTTCGCCGAGGGCGGCGTCCCGCAGCAGAAGCTCGAGAAGGGCGAGGCCACCGAGGAGACCGGGACGAGCATCACGTTCTGGCCGGACGCGGAGATCTTCCAGGAGACGGTCGAGTTCGACTACGACACGCTCCGCACCCGGTTCCAGCAGATGGCGTTCCTCAACAAGGGACTGCGCATCGAGCTGTCCGACGAGCGGCCGGAGTCGGCGTACGAGACGGAGGAGGACGGCCAGGCGGTCACGAAGCAGCCGAGCGACGTCTTCTTCTACGAGCGCGGTCTGGTCGACTACGTCGAATACCTGAACAAAGTGCGTCACGCCGAGGTCGTCAACGAGGAGATCATCGCCTTCGAGTCGGAGGACACGGCGCGCAAGATCTCCCTCGAGGTCGCGATGCAGTGGACCACGTCCTACACCGAGAACGTGTTCACCTACGCCAACACGATCAACACGCACGAGGGCGGCACGCACGAGGAGGGCTTCCGGGCGGCGCTCACCACGCTCGTCAACCGCTACGCCCGTGCGAACAACCTCCTCAAGGAGAAGGACGACAACCTCTCCGGCGACGACGTGCGTGAGGGGCTGACCGCCGTCATCTCGATCAAGCTCGGCGAGCCCCAGTTCGAGGGTCAGACCAAGACCAAGCTCGGCAACACCGAGGCGAAGGCCTTCGTGCAGAAGGTCGTCGGCGATCAGCTCGGCGACTGGTTCGACCGCAACCCGACCCAGGCGAAGAACGTGATCCGCAAGGCGATCGACGCGGCGACGGCACGCCTCGCCGCCCGCAAGGCGCGCGAGACGGCTCGCCGCAAGAGCGTCTTCGAGTCGGCGGCGATGCCCGACAAGCTCAAGGACTGCACGAGCAAGGACCCGTCGATCAGCGAGATCTTCCTCGTGGAGGGCGACTCGGCCGGTGGTTCGGCGGTGCAGGGTCGCGACCCGCACACGCAGGCGATCCTCGCGCTGCGGGGCAAGATCCTCAACGTCGAGCGCGCGCGTCTCGACAAGGCGCTCGGCAACAAGGAAGTCCAGGCGATGATCCAGGCCTTCGGCACGGGCATCGGCGAGGAGTTCGACATCGAGAAGGCGCGCTATCACAAGATCGTGCTGATGGCCGATGCCGACGTCGACGGCCAGCACATCACCACCCTGCTGCTCACGCTGCTGTTCCGCTACATGCGCGGACTCATCGAGGCCGGCTTCGTGTACCTCGCGATGCCGCCGCTCTACCGCCTCAAGTGGTCGAACGCGGCGCACGAGTACGTGTTCAGCGACGCCGAGCGCGACGCGCTGCTGGCCTACGGGCTGGAGAACGGCAAGCGCATCCCGAAGGACGCCGGCATCCAGCGCTACAAGGGTCTCGGCGAGATGAACGCCAAGGAGCTGTGGGAGACCACGATGGACCACACCACCCGGACGCTCCGCCAGGTGACCATCGAGGACGCCGCCGCCGCGGACGAGATCTTCAGCGTGCTGATGGGCGAGGACGTGGAATCGCGTCGGAGCTTCATCCAGCGCAACGCCAAAGACGTCCGGTTCCTCGACATCTGATCACCGCGGGGTCCCTGAGCGTGTGCCAGGGGATCCGACGCCTCGAAAAGCTCAGCCAACCAGGAAAGACACATGACTGACGAAGAACGCCCCGACATCACCGAGGGCCACGAGCACGGCAAGATCGACCAGGTCGATCTGCAGTCGGAGATGCAGCGCAGCTATCTCGACTACGCCATGGCGGTCATCGTCGGCCGTGCTCTCCCCGATGTGCGCGACGGTCTCAAGCCGGTGCACCGCCGAGTGATCTACGGCATGTACGACGGCGGATTCCGCCCCGACAAGTCGTTCTCCAAGTGCGCCCGCGTCGTCGGCGAGGTCATGGGTCAGTACCACCCGCACGGCGACTCGGCGATCTACGACGCGCTCGTCCGTCTCGTGCAGCCGTGGTCGCTCCGGTACCCGCTCGCTCTCGGCCAGGGCAACTTCGGCTCGCCCGGCAACATGGGCGCGGCGGCACCGCGGTACACCGAGACGAAGATGGCCCCGCTCGCGCTCGAGATGGTGCGCGACATCGAAGAGGACACCGTCGACTTCGCCGACAACTACGACGGCCAGACCCAGGAGCCGACGGTTCTGCCGTCCCGGTTCCCGAACCTCCTCGTCAACGGCTCGGTCGGCATCGCGGTCGGCATGGCCACCAACATCCCGCCGCACAACCTCCGCGAGGTGTCCGATGCCGCGCTCTGGGCGCTGGACAACCCGGACCTCCCCCGGGAGCAGCTGCTCGACGGGCTGATCCAGCGCATCCCCGGACCGGACTTCCCGACCGGCGCGCAGATCCTCGGCACGAAGGGCATCCACGAGGCGTACCGCACCGGCCGCGGCTCGATCACGATGCGCGCGGTCGTCAATGTCGAGGAGATCCAGGGGCGGACCTGCCTGGTCATCACCGAGCTGCCGTACCAGGTGAACCCCGACAACGTGGCCGTCAAGATCGGCGACCTCGCGCGCGACGGCAAGATCACCGGCATCGCGGACATCCGCGACGAGTCCTCGGACCGCACGGGTCAGCGCCTCGTCGTCGTGCTCAAGCGCGACGCCGTGGCGAAGGTGGTGCTGAACAACCTCTACAAGCACACGCAGCTGCAGGAGAACTTCGGCGCGAACATGCTCGCGATCGTCGACGGCGTCCCGCGGACGCTCGCGATCGACGGCTTCATCTCGAACTGGATCGCCCACCAGATCGACGTCATCGTGCGACGGACGCAGTTCCGGCTGAACGAGGCCGAGAAGCGCATGCACATCCTGCGCGGCTATCTGAAGGCGCTTGACGCGCTCGACGAGGTGATCGCGCTCATCCGCCGTTCCCAGACGACGCAGGATGCGAACGAGGGTCTGCAGAAGCTCCTCGACATCGACGAGATCCAGGCCGATGCCATCCTGCAGATGCAGCTCCGTCGCCTCGCCGCGCTGGAGCGTCAGAAGATCATCGACCAGGCGAACGAGCTCGAGGCGCTCATCGCGGACTACAAGGCGATCCTCGCCGATGAGGGCCGGCAGCGGACGATCATCCGCGAGGAGCTCACCGCGATCGTCGACCGGTTCGGGGACGAGCGGCGCACGCACATCCTGCACGGCTTCGACGGCGACGTGTCGATGGAAGACCTCATCGCGGAAGAGGAGATGGTCGTCACCGTCACGCGCGAGGGCTACATCAAGCGCACGCGCAGCGACAACTACCGCTCCCAGCACCGCGGCGGCAAGGGCGTCAAGGGCGCCCAGCTGCGCGCCGACGACATCGTCGAGCACTTCTTCGTCACGACGACCCACCACTGGCTGCTGTTCTTCACCGACAAGGGCCGGGTCTACCGCGCGAAGACGTACGAGGTGCCGGAGGCCGGGCGTGATGCGAAGGGCACGCACGTCGCGAACCTCCTCGCGCTGCAGCCGGACGAGAGCATCGCGCAGGTCCTCGACATCCGCGACTACGCCGTTGCCGACTACCTCGTCCTCGCCACGCGCGACGGCCTGGTCAAGAAGACCCGTCTCGACAACTACGACACCAACCGTCAGGGCGGCGTGATCGCGATCCGGCTGAACGACGAGGACGAACTGGTCAGCGCCCTCCTCGTCAACGCCGAGGACGACATCCTCCTCATCAGCCGCAAGGGCATGTCGGTGCGGTTCCAGGCGACCGACGAGGCCCTGCGCCCGATGGGTCGCGCCACCGCCGGTGTGAAGGGCATGAAGTTCCGCGAGGGCGACAGCCTGCTGTCCGCTTCCGTCGCTGCACCCGGGAAGTATGTGTTCGTCGTCACCGACGGCGGCTATGCCAAGCGCACCGCCGTCGAGGAATACCGGGTCCAGGGGCGCGGCGGATACGGCATCAAGGTCGCCAAGTTGAACGACGATCGGGGCACTCTCGCGGGTGGTCTGATCGTGTCCGAGGACGACGAGGTCTTGGTGGTTCTGTCCAGCGGCAAGGTGGTACGCTCTGCCGTGGCCGAGGTCCCCGCCAAGGGTCGCGACACCATGGGAGTGGTGTTCGCCCGCACGACGGAGGCCGACCGCATCCTCGCCATCGCCCGGAACGGCGAGCGTGGTCTCACCGAAGAGGAGACCGAGCCGGATGCCGATGCCGAGGCCCCCCAGACGACTGAGACACCCGAGGATACAGACGCATGAGCACAGTGGCCGACAAGCTGGCGAAGAAGTCGACACGGAAGACCGGCGGTAAGCAGGTCCGTCTGCGCCTCGTCTACGTCGACTTCTGGTCCGCCGTGAAGCTCTCCTTCCTGGGAGCGGTCGCACTGGCCGTCGTCACGATGGTGTCGTTCTTCCTGATCTTCCTCGTGCTCCAGGCCACCGGCATCATGTCCACGGCCGACGAGTTCGTGCGCAGCTTCACCGACGGCGCCATCCCGCTGTCGGAGCTCGTGGGTCTGCCGCAGGTCATGGCGTTCGCCGCCGTCGTCGCGATCCTCAACCTCATCGTGTTCACGGTGCTCGGTGCGGTCGTCGCGGGTATCTACAACCTGGCCGTGAAGGTCACCGGAGGGCTGCTCGTCGGCTTCATGTCGAACTGAGCCTCCGAGACCCCGTCTTTCCGCCGAAACCCCGGCCTGCGCACCGACGCAGGCCGGGGTTTCGGCGATAGAGCGGGGTTTCGGCGGGGTAGGGAAAACCCGAACGGGAGTGTCCGGCTGACTCGGTGGGCGAGGTCGTGCGGCGGCCCTACCGTGGAAGCATGACCACACAGACTGCGACTCCCGAGGCCGCTGCGACCGGGAAGCCGCCGCTGCGCATCCCGCTCACGATCCTGCACCTCGCCGGAGTCGGGGTGATCGGGGGCGGCATCTTCGGGATGCTCGGCGGCCTCCTCGGCACCGGGCTCGGACTCCTCTTCGTCTTCGGCGTCGGCATCGTCGTGCTCGTGGGCCTCGTCTATGCGCTCTTCGGCGTGGGCTGGTTCGAGATCGCCCGCGTCGCCGGCCTGTACCGCGTGCCGAACGCCCCGCTCCGGCTCCAGCCGCGGGACCGTCCCGGCTTCGGCGGCTGGCTCCGCTCACTCGGGCGGCAGGCCATCGACGGACGGATGTGGCGCGCGGTCGCGAACTTCGCGATCACCGCGGTCCTCGGCTTCGTGGTGCTGCGGCTCTTCTGGGCCCTCCTCTGGTCGATCATCATCGCCTTCGCGCCGCTGACCTCGGCCGAGACGATCATCGGTCCCTTCGGCGGCGGGCAGATCCCGGTGTCCTGGGCGCCCCTGATCGGCATCCTCGGTGCGCTCGCCTCGGCCGCCGGCATCATCGGCCTCGCCCTCCTGGCTCGCACGCTGGCTTTGGCGATCGTCGCCCGGGCGCGGGAGGTCGAGCTCACCGAGCGCGTGCGGGCATCCACCGCCCAGCGGGAGGGAGCGGTCCGCGCGGCCGACCTGGAACGGACGCGGATCGAACGCGACCTCCACGACGGCGTCCAGCCGCGGCTCGTGTCCGTCGGGATGACCCTCGGGCTCGCGCAGCAGAAGATCGACACCGATCCCGACGCCGCGAAGGAGCTCATCTCCGAGGCGCACACGTCGACCAAGGCGGCGATCACCGAGCTGCGGCAGCTCGCGCGGGGCATCCACGCGTCAGTGCTCGACGACCGCGGCCTGGACGCCGCACTGTCGGCGCTCGCCAGCCGCTCCCCCATCCCCGTGCAGTTGGACGTGCGGATGGACCCTTCGACAGGCTCAGGGACCCAGGGGTACGGCTCAGGGACCCAGGGTGGCGGCGCAGGGACCCAGGGGTACGGCTCCGGGGCTCCGCGGCCGGGGCGCGATGCGGAGGCGGCGGTGTACTTCTCCATCGCCGAGTCGCTGACCAATGCGGCGAAGCACTCCCGGGCCAGCGAGGCGCGGGTCACGGTCCGGCTCCGCGAGGGGAACACCCTCTGGGCGCGGGTCGAGGACAACGGCATGGGCGGAGCCCAGGTCATCCCGGGCGGAGGCCTCGACGGCATCGCGAACCGGATCCTCGCCGCGGGCGGGACGTTCCGACTCGACAGCCCGCAGGGCGGTCCGACCAGCCTGGAGGTGAACGTGCCATGCGCATCCTGATCTGCGAGGACTCCGTCCTCCTGCGCGAGGGGCTCGTGCGTCTGCTCGAGGACGCCGGCCACGAGGTGGTCGCCGCCCTCACCGACACCACCGACCTCCGTGCCACTGTGGCATCCACCTCCCCGGACCTCTGCATCCTCGATGTGCGGCTCCCGCCCACGTTCACGGACGAGGGCATCCGCGCGGCGCTGGACCTCCGTGCCGTGCACCCGGCGCTCGCCATCCTCGTGCTGTCGCAGTACGTGGAGGAGCGCTACGCGTCGGATCTCATCGCCGCGCAGGGCGGTCCGCTCGGCTACCTCCTGAAGGACCGGGTGGCGGATGTCGCCGAGTTCATCGATTCGGTGCAGCGGATCGCCGACGGGGCCACGGTGCTCGACCCGGAAGTGGTGGCTCAGCTCCTCACCCGGCGGAACCGCGACGACCGCATGATGCGGCTCACCGAGCGGGAGCGCACCGTGCTGGCCCTGCTCGCCGAGGGCAAGTCGAACCAGGCGATCGCCGGCCTCCTCTTCCTCTCGGCGGCGAGCGTCGAGAAGCACATCACCTCCATCTTCCAGAAGCTGGGCTTCGAACAGGACGAGTCGGGCAACCGCCGCGTGCTCGCCGCCCTCGCCCACCTCGAGAACACGGGCGGCACGACGCCGCCGAACGGCCAGACAGGAGTCACACGATGACCACCGAGAACACCGGAGCACAGGGCGGCCACACCCCGATCACTCCTCCCCCGCCGCCGTCCGCGGCTTCCCCCACGCCGGCGCCCGGCGCGCCCGGACCCCGGCGCTCGTCCGGAGCGACCGCCGTCATGATCGTCACCGCGGTGGTCGGTGGGATCGCGCTGCTCGGAGCCGGAGGCACGGCGGCCGTCGCGGCGACCGGCACCCTCCTCTCCTCCAGCCGACCGGATTCGGTGCAGACGGTGGACGTCGACGGCGTCACCGCGATCGATCTCGACGCCGACGCGAGCATGGTCCGCATCGACTTCGGCGATGTCGACGCGGCGGAGCTCTCCGTGACCAACGGCCGCGGTGCGTGGACGTTCGAGCGCGAGGCGGACGAGCTCGTCGTCCGGAGTCCTCGACCGGCCTTCGGCTGGTGGTTCGGCAACTGGTTCGGCGACGACGAGCGCGCAGTCCTCACGCTGCCGGAGGAGCTCAGCGGCTCCGACCTCGACGCGAGTCTCACTCTCGATGCCGGCGCTCTCGACGTCTCCGGTGAGTTCGGCTCCCTGGAAGTCCAGATCAACGCCGGATCCCTCGACGTCTCCGGTGCGGCCTCGGCCTTCGATGTGCAGATGAACGCGGGACGCGCGGACGTCCTCCTCGACGGCGTCGACCAGGCGGATCTCGGCATCGCTGCGGGCGATCTGACGGTGGAGCTGACCGGCGATGCGCCGACGACGACCACGATCGACGTGAGCGCCGGATCGCTGAATCTGACCCTTCCCGACGTGGAGTATCGGATCAGTCAGGACGTCAACGCGGGCTCGTTCGATGCCCGGGTCGACGAGTCCCCGAGCGCTCGCCGCACGATCGACGTGTCCGTGTCGGCCGGCAGCGTGGACGTCAGTCCGGGACGGTGACCGGCCGAGGGCGAGGATCCCGGAGGGGGTCCTCGCCCTCGATTCGGATTTTCGGCGAAACTCCGGTAAAGTTCTGGAGGTTGACGGGGCTATAGCTCAGGCGGTTAGAGCGCTTCACTGATAATGAAGAGGTCCCAGGTTCAAGTCCTGGTAGCCCCACCCTTTCAATTCAAGAATTCCCTCACGGGGCCTTAGCTCAGTTGGTAGAGCGCCTGCTTTGCAAGCAGGATGTCAGGAGTTCGAATCTCCTAGGCTCCACCATCCTCCCCCTCACCGGTCGGTCGCCGTGAGTTCATGCGGCGCCGTGTTCAGGCGCTCGGCCCCGTCCGCCGTCACGACCACGATGTCCTCGATGCGGGCGCCCCATTCGCCGGCGAAATAGATGCCGGGCTCGATGCTGAAGGCCATGCCCTCTCGCAGCACGAGGTCGTTGCCGGGGGCGATGTAGGGCTCCTCATGCACCGAGACGCCGATCCCGTGACCCGTGCGGTGCAGGAACGCCTCGCCGAGCCCCGCCTCCGTGAGAACCGAGCGGGCGGCCGCGTCGACCTCCGCCGCCGTGACCCCGGGGCGCACCGCGTCCACGGCCGCCTGCTGGGCGCGGACGAGGGTGGCGATGCGATCGGCTGCCACCGGATCGGGAGTTCCGACGACGTAGGTCCTCGTGCTGTCCGAGTTGTAGCCGCTCGGCACCGCGCCGCCGATGTCGACGACCACCACGTCGTCCTGCTCGATGACCCGGTCGGAGACCTCGTGGTGCGGGTCGGCGCCGTTGGGCCCGGAGCCGACGATGACGAACTCGACGGTCCGATGCCCCTCCTCCACGATCGCCGCGGCGATGTCGGCGGCGACCTCCCGCTCGGTGCGGCCGGCGCGCAGCCATCCGGGCACGCGGCGGTGCACGGCATCGATCGCCGTGCCGGCTCGGCGCAGCTCGGCGATCTCCTCGTCGTCCTTGGTCATCCGGCCCTCGCGGAGGACGGGTGTCGCGAGCTCGAGCCGGGCCTGCAGCCGTTCCCCGATCGGGACGATGTGCAGCGCGGGAAGCGCATCCGACACCCCGACGCGGGAGACGGGACCTGTCGCCGCGGCGACGAGGGCGTACGGATCGTCGCCGTCGACCCAGTCGGCGACGGTCAGTCCGAGTTCTCCGACGGCCGTGCTGCGCACCTTGGCGAGCTCCATCCGCGGGACGATGACCGTCGCCGCGCCCTGCGGCGGCAGGACGAGGGCGGTCAGCCGCTCGATGGTGTCACCCTCGACGCCGAGGAGGTACTGCAGGTCGGGGCCGGGGCCGACGATGATCGCGTCGAGGCCAGCCTCCTGGGCGCGCTCCTGCGCGCGTGCCAGACGGCGGGAGTAGACGGCGGCCGAGAAGGGAAGGGTGCTCACAGGCACCACGCTAACGCGAGGGGCCCCGCTGCGTCAGACCCACTTCGGGATCAGCTGATCGCCTGGCGGATGCGTCCGGCGAGGAACTCGAGGTCCTTCTCCGTGAGCGCGGTCACCGCGTACGCGGTCGGCCAGACGGTGCCGTCATCGAGGTTGGAGATCGGCTCGAACCCGAAGGTGCCGTAGCGGACCTTGAACTTGCTGGCCGGCTGGAAGAAGCACAGCACCTTCCCGTCGCGCCCCCACGCCGGCATGCCGTAGTACGTCCGGGGCACGAGTTCCGGCGCCACCTCCGAGACCAGCGCGTGCAGCTTCTCGGCGAGCAGCCTGTCCTCGTCGGTGAGCTTCGCGACGGCCTCCTTGAGATCGGCCTCTCCGGCGGCCCGCAGCTCCTCGGGCGACTTCTTGGCCCGGGAGCGTCGGGTGCGGGCCTCCTTGGCAGCGGCCTGCATGGCCTCGCGCTCCTCGGCGGTGAAGTTCTTCTCGGTGTCAGCCATGATGTTCCTCTCGTGGGCCGGATGATGCTCCCAGCGTAGGGACGGCGCGTGATGTCGGGCTTCTCGATTCGTGATCGATCACCCCGATCGTCACGCGGCGGGGGACGGCCCGAGACCCGGATAAGGTGTGACGCATGGACCTGCGCGTCGCCGCATACGGGGTCGTCACCGATGAGGGTGGGCGCCTCCTGCTGGCGCGGTGGACCGAGGGTCGACGCGTGGCGTGGACGCTCCCGGGCGGCGGCCTGGAACCGGGCGAGGCGCCGGAGGACGCGGTGCGGCGGGAGCTCCGCGAGGAGACCGGGTACACCGTCCGGGTCGGACAGCTCCTCGGCATCCACTCCCGTGTCATCCCGGCCGGACGGCGCGTGCAGAAGTCGTCCGACCCCCTGCATACCCTGCGCATCGTCTATCGGGCCGAGGTCACCGGGGGGAAGCTGCGCTGGGAGACGGAGGGATCCACCGATCGCGCCGAGTGGTTCGCGCTCTCCGCCGTCGCCGGACTGCAGCGTGTACGGCTGGTGGACATCGCCCTGCGGATGGCCGGCCTGCTCTGAGGCTCCGGCGACGGTCAGCGCTCTTCGGGCACCGAGATGTCGGCGACGGTCGCGCCGTACGCCGCGATGAGGTCGTCGGCGTCGACGAACAGGCTGTAGCCGTGCGCACCGGCACCCATCGCGATCCGCTCGCCGACGATGGACTCATCGGCGTAGACCGGCCAGTCGGTGGTGCTGCCGATCGGGACGATGGTTCCGCGCTCGTAACCGGTCGCTGCGAGAGCGAGCTCGGGTTCGGGCAGACGGAGCTTGTTCACTCCGACGACGGCGCGCAGCTTCGGCCACGAGATGGACCGCCCACCCGGGACCAGCGCGAACAGATAGGTGTCATCCGAGCGCTTCACCACGAGGGTCTTCACGATCCCGGACGGCGGGATGCCGAGGATCTCGGCGGCTTCGACGAGGCTACGCGCCTGCGGCCGCTCGCGGATCTCGATGTCGAGTCCGCGGGCGGCCGCAGCATCCCTCACCCGCGCGTGCGGGTCGGGAGTGGTCACGCGTCGGGAGCCGACAGCGGGTCGTCGGCGACCCAGAGCTCGTCGTCGGCCCGCAGCGCCTGCCAGGCGGCGTAGAGCACGCCGACCGCGGCGGCGGCGCCCAGGACGATGGCGATGACGGATCCGAGGCCCGGACCCTTCTTCTGCGAGACGGCCTTGCGGGCCTTGTACTCGACGCCGTGGCGCTTCGCGTTCGCGACGTCCCAGGCGGTCAGCGCCGTACCCACGACCCCGCCGACGATGGGGACGACCTTGTCGTCCACGACATGCTTACCGGCCTTCACCGAGCGGTCGACGACCGGGGCGACGCGGCGGTTGTAGGTGTCCTGGACCACGGGGACGATCTGCTCGCGATTGAAGTTGCCGAGCTGGCGACCCGCCTCACGAGCGACGTCGGCGGCGTGGCCGACGAGCACCTGCTGGTCTTCCCACAGCTGGTTCGCGTCCTTCTGAAGACGACGAAGCTGCTTCTTCCGCTTGCGGCTGAGGCTCACGATGCTCTCCTGTCCATTGGAGTACGGGTTCCCCATCTTGCCACGAGAGGCTGGATGCGGCGAGGGAATCGCCCGCCCCTTGCATCATCGGCTCCCGCGTTGTACACGGCCGGCCCGCTCACCGGAAGCTCTGCGAGAATGAACGCATGGTTCACGCTTCCCACGTCGCAACTCTGCACACCAACCACGGTGACATCGTCATCAACCTCTTCGGCGACCACGCCCCGAAGACGGTCAAGAACTTCGTCGGTCTCGCCGACGGCTCCCAGGAGTGGACGCACCCCGCCACCGGCAAGCCGGGCGAGGGTCCCCTCTACAAGGACGTCATCTTCCACCGCATCATCCCGAACTTCATGATCCAGGGCGGCGACCCGCTCGGCCAGGGCGTCGGCGGTCCGGGGTACAACTTCGACGACGAGATTAACAACGAGCTCAACTTCAACGAGCCCTACATCCTCGCGATGGCCAACGCGGGCCTCCGCCGCAACGCCATCACCGGCAAGGTCGAGGGCACCAACGGCTCGCAGTTCTTCATCACCACCGACCCGACCCCGTGGCTGCAGGGCAAGCACACGATCTTCGGCGAGGTCGCCGACGACGCATCGCGCAAGGTCGTCGACGCGATCTCCGCGGTCCCGACGGCGGCGGGCGACCGCCCGATCGAGCCCGTGGTGCTGCAGTCGATCGACATCGTCGCCGCCTGACGACTGCGACGGCCGATCCGGATGACGACGCCCGAGTTCACGAACAACCGTGAGAACTTCTGCTACCGGCATCCGGATCGGCAGTCCTTCGTGCTCTGCCAGCGGTGCCTCCGCACCATCTGCCCCGAGTGCCAGACGCCCGCCCCGGTCGGCGTGATCTGCCCCGAGTGCATGGATGCCGAGCGCAAGAACCGCACCCCCGCTCAGAAGAAGGCCGCGCGACGCTGGCGCGGCGGCGGCGCCACGACCATGGGGGCCGTGCGCAGCGGCAAGCCCGTCGTCACGTACGTCCTGCTGGCGGTGACGTCGTTCATCGGCCTCGTGCAGCTCATCCCCGGGCTCAACGCCCCGATCATCCAGGCTCTCGGCTTCTACGCGCCGTTCCTCTACCCGAACCTCTCCCTCCTGCCGTTCGAGCCGTGGCGACTGCTGACCGTGCTGTTCGTGCATGGGGGCTTCGTGCATCTCGCCCTGAACATGCTCGCCCTGTGGATGCTCGGGCAGAACCTCGAACCGATGCTCGGTCGTGTCCGCTATCTCGCGCTGTACCTCATCAGCGGTCTCGGCGGATCCGTCGCGGTGGCCGTCCTCGCGCCGGAGACGTGGACGGTCGGCGCCTCCGGGGCGATCTTCGGGCTCCTGGCGTCGCTCCTGATCATCGGGCGCCACATCGGGGCCAACGTCACGGGCATCCTCGTGATCCTCGGCATCAACTTCGCCTTCGGGTTCTTCGCCGGTGGCATCTCCTGGCAGGCGCACCTCGGCGGGGCGATCACGGGCGCGCTCGTGGCCCTCATCTATGTCCGCACGAAGCGCCGCGACCAGCGGACCTGGCAGATCGTGTCGCTCGCCGCCCTGGTGGTGCTGTTGATCGTCGTGGTCGCCGTGGTGCCGCCCCTCATCCTTTTGGCCTGATCCCGAGTTGTTAACAGGGTTGTTAACGCCTGTGAATAACATCGGTGTAATTCTCCCCAGTGTGGGGATAACCTGTGGATAACGTCCGCCTCTCGGACAGACGAAAGAACCCCTCGCCGCGGTGGCGAGGGGTTCTTGTCGTTGCGGCCGGTCAGCGCCAGCGTGTGGTCATGAGGAATCCGATGAGGGCGATGCCCAGACCGATGGCCAGATTCCAGTTGTCGAGGCCGGGGATGGGGAACTGCATGCCCGAGATGTAGAAGACGAGGATCCAGGCGAGGCCGAGGAGCATGAAGCCGATCATCACCGGCTTGAACCAGACGGCGTTGGGAGCGGCGTCGCCCTCGGCGCGCTCGACGGCGGGTTCTTCGGTCTTGCGGTCACGTGCCATGCCGTCATTGTACCCGGGAGACCTCGGCGCCGACGAGACGTGAGGACGCGGATCGGCGGTGCCCCGACTCCTGCTGCACAGGTGGGGCGGATATGATCACGCCCATGACTGCATCTGTCGTGCCTGGGGGGCGGCGCGGACGGCGGCAGCGACCCCGGTCGCGCGCCACGTTCGCGAGTGTGCTCGGCGAACTCCTCCTGACCGCCGGCGTCATCGTGCTCCTCTTCGTCGCCTGGCAGATGTGGATCGGCGACATCATCATCGCCGCCCAGAAGAACGAGGAGGGCGCCGCGATCTCGCAGCAGCTCGCCGCGGGCGAAGCCCCCGAGCTCCCGCCTCTCATCGAGACGGACGATGGCGAGACGGTCTATCAGGCGCCGATCCCGGCGGCACCGGCCGACGGCGAGTGGTTCGGGCAGATGCACATCCCCCGGTTCGGGGCCGACTACAACTTCGGGATCTACGGGGGGACCAGCCGGGCGCGCACCCTCGATCAGAAGGGCATCGGGGTCTACACGCAGTCGAAGATGCCCGGAGAGGTCGGCAACTTCTCGCTCGCCGGCCACCGCACGACCTGGGGCAAGCCGTTCAACCAGCTCGACAAGCTGCACGTGGGCGACGCGATCGTGGTGGAGACGCCGGACGGGTGGTACACCTACCGGTTCCGCACCCTGGAGTACGTGAAGCCGACGCAGACCGACGTGCTCGCCGACGTGCCGCAGATGCCGGAGCAGCAGACGGGGGAGCAGTACATCACGTTGACGGCATGCTCGCCGCTGTACTCGCTCGCCGAGCGCATCGTCGCGTACGGGGTGTTCGAGAGCTTCCAACCGCGAGCCGAGGGACCCCCGCCGGCCCTGACCGATCCGCCACCGCCGCCGGCCGCGCCGTCCGTGTGACCCCCCAGGAGAGAGAAGACCCATGTACGCCGCACTCTGGCGCCTGCTGCCCGGCCCGTGGTGGCTGCGCGTCCTCATCCTGCTCGTGGTGATCGCCGCGGTGCTCTACGCGCTGTTCTGGTACGTGTTCCCCTGGGTCAGCCCCCTCATCTCCCCCGGCGAGGTCGACGTCGAATGACGCGCGTCCTGGTGGTCGACAACCACGACAGCTTCGTGCACACCCTCGTCGGCTATCTCCGGGAGCTCGGGGCGGACACCACCCTCGTCGAGTCGGACGCGACGGACGCCGCGGCGGTGGAACGGATGCTGGACTCCCACGACGCCCTCCTCCTCTCTCCCGGGCCCGGGGCCCCCGTCGACGCCGGGGTCTCTGTCGAGGCCGCCCGGATCGCGATGCGGCGCGGCGTGCCCACGCTCGGCGTGTGTCTGGGACATCAGGTCATCGGAGCCGCGCTCGGGGCGCCCGTCCGGTCGGCACCTGCGGTGATGCACGGCATGGTCTCGGCGGTCCGTCACGACGGCTCCGCGCTGTTCGCGGGGCTCCCGTCGCCGTTCGACGTCGGGCGCTACCACTCGCTCGCTCTCGCGGCGGGCGACCTGCCCGCCGACCTCACCGTGACCGCCACCGCGCCCGACGGCACCGTGATGGCCCTCGCGCACCGGACATTGCCGCTGCACGGGGTGCAGTTCCACCCGGAGAGCGTGCTCACCCGCGGTGGCTATCGACTGCTCGCGAACTGGCTCGGGCTGTGCGGCGACGAGGAGGCCGTCTCCCGATCCGCGCGCCTCGATCCGCTGGCGCGCTGAGCCGGCGGGTCCGGGTCAGGATCCGGTGCAGTAGCGGAGCTCGACCGACGACCCGACGGGCACGTCGCCCGGCGCGACGGACATCGAGTGCACGGTCGCCGGATCCGACGCCGGGCACTCCGGGGCCTCGGTCGGCACCGGGGTGAGCCCGATACTCTCGAGCTCCTCCGTGGCCGAATCCATGGACCAGCCGACGATGTTCTTCAGCGTCACCTTGCCGCTGGCGACCTCGAGGTTCACCACCGTGCCCGGGGCCACCTCGGCATCCTCTTCTTCACTGGCCGTCATGACGGTGTTCGCGGCAAGACCCTTGTCGTTGCGCTGGGTCACGGTGCCGAGCTCGAGTCCCGCGTCCTGGAGCGCCTTCGTGGCGGCATCGAGGGACATGCCCTCCAGCTTCGGCACGACGACCGTCTCCTCGCCCGAGGAAACGTAGAGCGTGACGGTCGAGCCCTGCTCCACCGACACCCCGCCCTCCGGATCCGTGCGGATGACGTTGCCCTCCGCGATCGAGGGACTCGACTCGATGACGATCTTGGAAGAGAGGTCGAGTTCCGCGAGGTCGTCCTGCGCACGTTCCGAGGCGACGTTCGTCAGATCCGGGACGACGCGCGAGGTGCTGGGCACGTCGGCGGGCCGCATGCTGATGGTCCAGACCCAGAACAGCACGGAGGCCAGGAGCACCGCGAGCAGGGCGACGCCGGCCCAGATCCACGCGACGGGCGGCCCCGACTGCGTGCGGGCCATGGTGGTGTCGGTGCTGAGTTGACGGAGCGATCGCGCCGTCTCCTGCGCCTGCCGCGGATTGGGTCCGTAGAGCTCGCTGGTCAGCGCGCCGATCTGCTTGCGCGTCGGTGCCGCACCCGTCACCGCCGCGTCGAGGGCGGCGCGGAAGTGGGCGGCGTCCGGATACCGCTGGTACGGGTCCTTCGCGAGGGCACGGAGCACGATCGGATCGAGGGCGGCGGGAGACTCCTCGTTGACCTCGGAGGGCGGCACCGGCGTCTCGCTGACGTGCTGGTAGGCCACGGCCACCGGGGACTCCCCGCGGAACGGCTGGCGTCCGGTCAGCAGTTCGTACAGCACGACCCCGGTGGAGTAGAGGTCCGCACGCGCGTCGACGGGCTCGCCCTTGGCCTGCTCGGGGGAGAAGTACGCGGCGGTGCCGATGATCTGCGTCGTCTCGGCGACGGTGGAGGAGGAGTCGGACACCGCGCGCGCGATGCCGAAGTCCATCACCTTCACCTGACCCTTGTCGGTGACCATGACGTTGCCGGGCTTGATGTCGCGGTGCACGACGCCGGCGCGGTGCGAGTAGTCGAGCGCTTCGAGGATGCCGTCGACGTAACGCACCGCGTCCTCGACGGGCACCGGACCGTCGGCGATGATCTTCTTGAGGAGCGTGCCCTTGACGAGCTCCATGACGATGTACGGCGGCTCGTCGGAGGAGCTGTCGACCGTCGAGGGGTCGCCCGCGTCGTACACGCGGACGATCGATGGGTGCGACATGCGGGACGCCGACTGCGCCTCGAGACGGAACCGCGTCCGGAAGCTGGTGTCGCGGGCGAGCTCGGGATCGAGGATCTTGATCGCGATCTCGCGGCCCAGGGTCAGGTCGTACCCGCGGTACACCTTCGCCATCCCGCCATGCCCGATGAGCTCGTCGACGCGGTACCGGCCCGCGATGACTCGTGGCTCTGTGGACACGGATGAACCCCCTGGAATCGACTGCGGCTGGACTGGCTATTCAGGCTACCCTTCGGTGCTCTCCCCGCTGTCACCCTCGCCGTCCTCCGGAGCGACGATGGTGACGGACAGCGGCGGCGAGGCGTTCGACGTCCGCTGGTCCCCACCCGAGCACAGGCCCTGGTAGGTGGCGATGAGCTGCTGGCCCACGGCGTCGCCGACCGTCACCTGCGCGTTGCGCTGGGTCGGCTGGAAGTTCGGGCCGCCCGCGGCGAAGGTGCCGTTCTGCAGCGAGACGACGTAGCCGGACAGGGTGGTGCCGCTGGGGCACGTGAAACCGGTGCCCCAGGAGATGGTGACGGTGCTGCCCGCGACCGGGTCCCCGGTGATCGTCGGCTTGTCCGTCGGCGTCGGGAGAGGCGTGCGGCCGGCGTAGACGGTCAATGCGATCGGGGTGGTCGTCGCGACGTTGCCCGAGGGCTGCACGCGGTAGACCTTGCCCACCTCGCCGTCGCTCGGCGCGGGGTCGCCGTCGGCGCACGTGATGTCGCTGAAGCCGGCCTCCTTGAGCGTCGCCGTCGCCGTGGCGCAGTCCATGTCGGTGAGGTTCAGCGCCGTCACGTCGACGCGCGTCTCCTGAGGAGTGGGCGGCGCCGAGGGCGTCTCGGACTCGACCTGGGTGGGGGTGCGGCTCGAGCTCCCGGTGGGCTTGGGATCCGCGTCGTCGGTCTGGGGTCCGAACAGCGCCCACAGCGTGCCGCCGGCCACGATGAGCAGCAGCACGAGCAGCGCGATGAGCGGCCACGTCCAGGCGCTCTTCTTCTTCTTTTTCTTCTCCTGCTCCTCCGCGGCGGCCTCGTCGGTGGGAAGCTGCGCGGTGGTGGGGAGGATGCGTGTCGTGCCGTCGTCACCGGTCGCGGTGAGCATGCGCGTGGCGTCGTCGTCGCCGGCGATGCCGCCCGTCGCGATGGCGGGCACGGCGATGGCCGCGGAGTTCAGGTCGCCGCGACGCAGGGCCTGGGCCGCGCGGGCGACCGTGGCCGAGGAGGAGGGGCGATCCGCCGGCTTCTTGGCGATCATCGCCATGACCAGGTTCTGCACGGGGATCGGGACCGTCGGCGGCAGCGGCGGCGGCTGCTCGTTGATCTGCGCCATGGCGATCGCGACCTGCGACTCGCCGGTGAAGGGGCGCTTGCCGGCGAGGCACTCGTACGCGACGATGCCCAGCGAGTAGGTGTCGGTCGCGGGGGAGGCCGGGTGACCCGACGCCTGCTCCGGCGACAGGTACTGCACCGTGCCCATGACCTGGCCGGTCGCGGTGAGCGGGACCTGATCGGCGATGCGGGCGATGCCGAAGTCGGTGATCTTCACACGGCCGTCGGGCGTGATCAGGAGGTTCCCCGGCTTGATGTCGCGGTGCACGAGACCCGCGGCGTGCGCGGCCTGGAGGGCCGAGGCGGTCTGCGCGACGATGTCGAGCGTCTTGTCCGCGCTCAGCGAGCCGTCCCGCTCGAGGATCGTCGACAGGGCCTCACCCGGCACGAGCTCCATGACGAGGTAGGCGCTGCCGTTCTCCTCGCCGTAGTCGAACACGCTGGCGATGCCCTCGTGGTTGACGAGCGCGGCGTGACGCGCCTCCGCGCGGAACCGCTCGAGGAACCCGGGGTCCCCCATGTACTCGTCCTTGAGGATCTTGATGGCGACGGTGCGACCGATGACGTGATCCGTCGCCTCCCACACCTCGCCCATGCCGCCGATCGCAATACGCGACTGCAGCTCGTAGCGACCACCGAACGACACACCCTGCGTCGGCCTCATCTGCCCAGCACCGCCTCTATGACCTTCTTCGCAATCGGAGCGGCGATGGTGTCCCCGCTTCCTGATTGACCCTGTCCGCCGCCGTTCTCGACGACGACCGCTACCGCGACCGCGGGGTCGTCCGCGGGGGCGAACCCCGTGAACCACAGCGTGTGCGGCCTGTTTCCGTTCTCCGCCGTTCCCGTCTTACCGGCTACGTCGACCCCGTCTATTCTTGCACCCTGCGCCGCACCGTTTGAGACGCTCGCGACCATGGCGGAGGTGACGTCGTCGGCGACGTCGGCGTCCATCGCGCGCCCGAACTCGGTGCTCTCGAACGACCGGATCACCGAGAGGTCGTTGCCGATCACGGCGTCCACCATCTGCGGGTTCATGACCACGCCGTCGTTCGCGATGCCCGCCGAGACCATGGCGATCTGCAGCGGCGTCGCGGTGACCTGTCCCTGCCCGAACCCGGTGAGCGCGGTCTGCGCGTCGTCCAGGCCCTGGGGGTAGCTGGAGGGCGTCGAGGTGAGGGGCGTGTCGAAGCTGCGGTTGAAGCCGAACTTCTCGGCCATCTCCCGGATCGTGTCGTCGCCGAGCTCGACCGCGAGCTCGGCCATGGGGATGTTGCAGCTGAGGCGGATCGCCTCGGCGATCGTGACGGTCTCCCCGGGACCGCAGGCGCCTCCCCAGGCGTTGGAGACGCGATTGTTCGAGCCGGGGAGCGTGTACGACGTCGGGTTGGGCAGCGTCGACTCCGGCGTCCAGTCTCCGCTCGCGTAGGCGGCGGCCGCCACGACGATCTTGAAGGTCGAGCCCGGGGGGTTGAGGTCACCCGCGATCGCCCGGTTGGAGAGCGGCTTGCCCGGATCGGCCACCAGCTCGTCGTACGTGGCGTTGGCCGCGTTCGCGTCGTGCGTCGCCATGCGGTTCGTGTCGAAGCCCGGGGTGGAGGCCATCGCGAGGATGCGTCCGGTCTTCGGGTCCATCGCGACGACCGCTCCCTGCAGGCCGTCCAGGGCCTCGACGGCGGCGCGCTGTGCGGCGGTGTCGAGGGAGAGTTCGACGCTGAAGCCGCGCTGAGGCTGGCCGGAGAGGATGCGCTCGATCTCGGCGAAGAAGGCGTTCGAGCCGGTCCCGGAGAGATCGGCGTTCATCGCCTCCTCGATGCCGGTGGCCGAACCCAGGGCGGGGTTGAAGTACCCGGTGACGGGTTCCCACAGGCCCGGGTCGGTGTACACGCGCTGGAACCGGTACTGGTCGTCGCTCGGGACCGAGTTGGCGATGGCGGTGCCGTCGACGATGATCGCGCCACGCTGGATCTCGTAGCTGTCCAGCCGCGTCCGCTTGTTGTGCGGGTTCTGCGACAGGACATCGGTCTCGACGACCTGGATCCAGCTCGTCGCGGCGAACAGCGCGACGAACATGAACAGCATGACGATGCTGAGTCTGCGGAGCTCTTTGGTCATGTCAGCCGATCACCACCCTGGGCTGACGGCGGACGCCGTCGGAGATGCGGAGCAGGAGCGCCACGATGAGCCAGTTCGCGACGAGGGAGGAGCCGCCGGCGGCGAGGAACGGCGTGGTCAGACCCGTCAGCGGGATGACCCGCGTCACGCCGCCCACCATGATGAAGACCTGGAGGGCGATCGTGAACGACAGTCCCGTGGCGAGCAGCTTCCCGAAGTCGTCCTGACCCGCGAGCCCGATGCGGACGCCGCGGCTGACGAACACCATGTAGAGGCAGAGGATCGCGAAGAGGCCGATGAGGCCGAGCTCCTCGCCGAGGCTCGTGATGATGTAGTCGCTGTGCGCCAGCGGGGTGATCTCCGGGCGGCCCTGGCCCCAGCCGGTGCCGATGAGGCCGCCGCGGGCGAGACCGAACAGTCCCTGCATGGGCTGGTAGCCGGCGACGTCGGGGTCGACCTTGGAGGAGTCGAACAGGAACAGCCAGTTGATGAAACGACCCTGCACGTAGCTGAGGATCTGCGAGGCGGCGGCGACGCCGGCCACCACGAGGCCGAGACCGATCAGCACCCAGCTCGTCTTGCCCGTCGCGACATAGAGCATCGCCACGAACATGCCGAAGATGAGCGTTCCGGTGCCGAGGTCGCGCTGGAAGACGATGATGCCGAGCGAGACGAGCCAGACGACGAGGACCGGACCGAGTTCGCGCATGCGCGGCCAGGTGATGCCGAGCACCCGCTTGCCGACCGAGGTCAGGCTCTCCCGCGTGCGCACGAGGTAACCGGCGAAGAAGATCGCCAGGCAGATCTTGGCGAGCTCGCCGGGCTGGAAGGCGAACATGCCGCCCAGCGACACCCAGACCTGGGCGTTCGCGTCGGGGATCCGCAGACCGGGCACGAACGGCAGGAGCAGCAGGAGGATGCCGGCGAGGCCGAAGATGTAGGTGTACCGGAAGAGGATCCGGTAGTTGCGCAGCAGGATGACCACCGCGATCGCGCCGGCGAGGGAGATGGCCGTCCAGGCGAGCTGCTTGGTGGAGTAGGCGTTCCACCCGGTGTTCCCGAACGCGATGTCGATCCGGTAGATCATCGCGACGCCGAGGCCGGTGAGCAGCGTCGCGATCGGGACCACGAACGGGTCGGCGTCGGCGGCGACGAAGCGGAGCACGACGTGCAGCGCGAAGGCGAGGGCGGCGAGTCCGCCGCCGATCGCCAGGATCATCGGGTCGATCGTGCCGAGAGCGCCGAGCTGGACGAGCGTGAGGGCGGCGCCGCTGATCGCGCAGGCGAAGAGGAGCAGCCAGAACTCGCGGTTGCGCTGCGTCTGAGGCATGCGCAGTCGGCGCAGGGCCTTGATGACGGTGGTGTCGGCCTGGACGTCGGTGCTCATCCCGCACCTCCCGACGGCGTCTCGGTCGGCGAGGGGAGCGGGGTGGGCAGCGGCGTCTGCTCGATGATGTTGGCCTCGGCGCCGGAGCGGAGCCGGTCGACGATGGCCATCGCGTCCGAGAGCGAGCGGGCGCTGATGGTGCGCTCGACCGAGGCCCGCTGATACGGCGGCAGATCGGCGAGGAGGATCTCGGTGTCATCGACCGGGGTCGACAGGGTGATCGGACCGATGTTCTGCTGAACGCCCTGGAAGATCACCACGCTGTCCTCGTCGGCGCCGATGAAGTAGCGCGTCTGCGTCCAGCTGTATGCCGCGAACGCGGCGAAGCCGAGCATCGCGAGGACGACGACCGCGCCGGCGATCCAGCCCAGTCGGCGGCGCTTGGCGCGACGGCGATCCTCCTCGATCAGCTCCTCGAGGTACTCGGGCGCCGGCTCGAAGTGGCTCGGCTCGTTCGCGGCCTGCCGCACCGGGTGCAGCCAGTTGCTCCGCGGCGCGCGGACCGGCGGCACGTAGACCCCGGACGGGTTCGACGCCGCGCCGACGATCGTGGCGGTGCCGGAGTGGACGGGGTGCTGTCCGCCGACGTCGACGATCACGATCGTGACGTTGTCCGGGGCGCCGCCGTCGAGGGCCTGCTTGAGGAGGTTGTCGGCCGTGCGCCCCGGGGCGAGCCCGAGCTGCATGGCCTTGAGGATGCGCGCCTCGTCCACCACGCCCGAGAGGCCGTCGGAGCACAGCAGCCAGCGGTCGCCGGGCTGCGCGTGCATGACGAACATGTCGAGCTCGGGGTCGGCGTCCATGTCGCTGAGCACCCGCATGAGCACCGAACGACGCGGGTGGTATCTGGCCTCTTCCGGGGTGATCCGGCCGGAGTCGACCAGTCGCTGCACGAAGGTGTGGTCCGCGGTGATCTGCGTGAGCGCGTCGTCGCGGTAGAGGTAGATGCGCGAGTCGCCGATGTGGCCGATGACGGCGTACTCGTCGACCATGATGATCGCGCTGAGCGTGGTGCCGAGCCCGGCGAGCTCGGGACGATCCTTCGCGGCGCGGATGAGATCGCCCGCGGCTGTCGTGGCGGCGGCCTGGAGGGCGGCCTGCGCGTCCTCCGTGGAGGAGTACGGCTGATCCAGCGGCTCCATGCGCTGGATCGCGATGCTGGAGGCGACGTCGCCGCCCGCGTGTCCGCCCATGCCGTCGGCGACGACGAACAGGTTCGCCCCGGAGTATCCGGAGTCCTGGTTGTTGGAGCGGACCTTCCCGGTGTGGGAGATCGCGGCGCTCGAGCCTTCGAAGACCATGCCGGCGTCAGGCCCTCAGCTCGAACGTCGTCGCGCCGACCTTGACCGGGGTGCCGAGGCTGAGGGAGACCGGGCCGCCCGTCACCCGCTGGCCGGCCACGAAGGTGCCGTTCGTCGAGTCGAGGTCCTGGATCGCCCACGTGTCGCCGCGGAGCAGGAGCCGGGCGTGATGGCTGGACGTGTAGTCGTCGCGGATCACCAGAGCGGATTCGCTGGAGCGGCCGATCGTCATCGCGTCGGAGCCCAGGGGCAGTTCGAGACCCGCCTTCGGTCCGGACGTGATCACGAGGCGCTTCGCCGTGGCCACGGTCGCGGGCCCGGTCGACGGTCGCGCCGACGAGGGACGGGGCGGGGCAGCCGGTGCCGCGGCCGGAGCGGCGGCGGGTGCTCCCGCTGTCGCCTCCGCGGGGAGCTTCCGAGCGCGCACCCCGAACAGGTCGGCGCGCAGGGAGTAGACGACCCCGAACACGAAGAACCACATCAGCACGAGGAAGCCGATGCGGAGCAGGAGCAGGACCAGTTCACTCATCCGAGGGCTCCGAACACGCGGGTCGCGTCGTCGTCGGGGCGCGACGACCGCGACGGGGTGGCGACGGGGACGATGCGGAACACGAGGTCGGTACGACCGATCGTGATCGTGGTGTCGGAGGGGAGCGCGGCCTCGCGGAGCTTCTGCCCGTCGACCTTCGTGCCGTTGGTGGATCCCATGTCGCGGAGCATCGCGCGCTCGCCGTCCCAGAGGATCTCGGCGTGACGACGGCTGGATCCCGCGTCGGCGATGGTGATGTCGGCGTCGGAGCCACGGCCGATCACGGTGCGGGCACGGGTGAGGGTGTGCCGGCGTCCGTCGACGTCGACCACGGCCTGCCAGCTCACGCGTCCTTCGACGGTGCCCGAGGTGACGCGCACGGTGCCGGTGGCGACCTTGTCGTCCGCCTCGAGTGTGAGGGACAGGGGGCCGGCGAAGCTGTAGCCCTGCGACTTCGCGTGCTTCGTGAGGAGTGCGTGCAGCTCGTCCGTCAGCGCGCCGCCGAGCCCGCGCATGCGCTCCGCGTCGTCGGGGCTCAGGCGCACGACGTAGTTGTTGGGCGCGATGATGCGGTCACGGCTCACCACGGCCGCAGTGGTATCCGCCTCGCGTCGCAGCGCCGAAGCGATCTCCACGGGCTGGATGCCGCTGCGGAAGGTCTTCGCGAACGCGCTGTTCACTGCGCGCTCGAGACCCTTCTCAAAGCTGTCAAGTAGTCCCACTGGGCTCCTCTGGCATGCCGACCGGTAGGGACATCGTAGCCAGGTGACCTGGGGGAACGCCGCCGACGCCCCTGCCGGGGTGTGCAACGCGGGCGAAAACGCGTGATATCCTCGGAAAGTTGAGTTCTTCGGAGCGAGACGCTCGCGCGAGTGGCGGAATGGTAGACGCGCTGGCTTCAGGTGCCAGTGTCCGTATGGACGTGGGGGTTCAAGTCCCCCCTCGCGCACAGCGAGACATTCATGAAAGAGTCGGTCAGAGTCTGACCGGCTCTTTCTGTTTCCCCGCGAACGCTTATCGAACGGTCTGCAGCATGAGCCCCTGGATGCACACCGTCGGACTCGTCCTCGTCCGCATCGTCTACCCCGGTGCCCTGGCTCTGACCGCGTTGCTGCTCCTCTGGTATGGCTTCGGCGTTCTGGACGAGACGCCCGGGTTCGCCTGGGTGATGATCGCGACGGGGGGAGCAGGGTTCCTTCTCTCCCTCTTCCTCCTCTGGCGTCTCAACAATGCCCGCGGTCGCGAGGATTTCCGGTGGTACGTCGTGCCGGAGGACGGGGCGGAGGAGTCCGTCCCGCCGGAGCCGATCTCGGCCGAGGAGAGGGAGCGCCTCACCCTCGAGCTGGACGAGGTGAACCGTCGGTGGCGGGAGGCGCTGGAGGCCGGTTTCCTCTCCGGTGGCTCGCTCGCCGCCCACGAGATCCGCGCGGAACTCGAGGAGCGCGCCGATGCTCTGCGTCGTCGACTCGAGGCGCCTTCCACCCCCGATCGCTGACCTGAGTCCTCATCCTGGGGGGACGAAAGTCGCCCTGGAGTTCCCTGATCGCTCGCCTTACCCTCGGCGGTATCCCAGCTCGGGGAGCGGGTGAGCCGGGATCTGGACAGGGGAGTGTTCATGCGGGGTTCTCTGCGCACGCGGTCTGGTCGAGAAGAGAAGATGGATCGGAGAGCGCGACGACGGCCACGGTCATCACCGCGGACGTCGTGGGCGGTGGCGACCATGCTCGCCCTCGTGCTGGGATCGCTCGTCGCGCCCGTGGTGCCCGCGACAGCAGCCCCGGGCGACCCGGCTCAGCTGTACCTCGGCGTGTCGTATGAAGGACCCGTCGTCGGGTCGGACAAGGATCTGACCGCCCCCACCGAGTGCCCGGCGAACTCCGTCCTCACGGCCGTGCGGACGGAGAACCGCACCGCGGACGCGCCAGGCTCCTCGGCGAACTCGATCCTTACGCGCTTCAGCCTCCAGTGCTCGTCGATCACCGTGAGCAATGCGGGGGTCATCACCTCCACGGTGAACCCCACGTGGATCGAGGGGCCGGTCTACGACCAGGGTCGCGGGAACGTGCAGACGGCGACGTGTCCGGCGAACACCTTCGTGCATCGCATCACCGGCACCACCTTCGTCGGCGACAACGGCGCGCGGTGGCCCTCGTCCGTGCAGATCACGTGCCGTCCGATGACTTTCACCACCGCGGGGGAGCTGCGGATCGACCTCGCGGCCTCCGCCACCGTCCTCACCGCCGGGCAGAACTTCAACACGAACGGCGGCCTCAACACGCCGACCCCCCGATGCGGCCCCGCCGGGACGACCGGGACGAGCGACATCGTCGTGCGCGGCTACCGCGCGCAGAGCGGTGGCGAGGGCATCGACGGGTTCAACCCTTCCTGTACGACCATCCCCGACGACTTCGGCGATGCGCCGGCCAGTTACGGCTCGGCCTCCCAGGAGCTGAATGCGGCGACGTATCTCGGGTGGTCGGCCGATGCCGAGACGGCGATGCAGTACAGCGCGAACGCGACGGGCGACAACGTCGTCGGCGGCACGGCCCCGAACCAGACCATCAACGACGAGACGGGGCTGGCGTCGTTCGGGCCGATCATGGCGAGCGTGACGAACACCTATTCGGTGTCGGTGCTGGCGTCGAACAAGGTGCCGGGTGTGCCGGCGACCCTGGTCGGCTGGATCGATTTCAACCGCAACGGCGTGTTCGATGCGAACGAGGGCGCCACCGCGACGGTCCCCGCGGGCACGGCGGACGGCTCATCCGTGACACTGAACTGGTCCGGCATCGCCTCGCAGACGGTGGGCGGGCAGACGTTCGCCCGATTCCGCATCCAGAGCGGGACGGGGTTGACGACGGCGACGCCGACGGGGACGGGCGGTCCGGGTGAGGTGGAGGACTACGCCGTCACGATCACGGCTCCGGCGCCCTCTCTGGCGTTGACGAAGACGGTCACGCCGACCACCGCCAGCGCGGCGGGGGACACGGTGACCTATTCGTTCGCGGTCACGAACACCGGCAACGTCGCCGTCTCGGGGCTCGGCATCCGCGAGTCCGCGTTCAGCGGTACGGGGACGCTCGGGGCGGTGAACTGTGCGGCGACGACGCTCGCCGTGGGGCAGAACACCACCTGTACGGCGGCGTACACGCTGACCCAGGCGGACATCGACGCGGGCACGGTGACGAATACCGCGCTCGCCACCGGAACCTCCGAGGCCAACACCGGCGTGGAGAGCAACCCGAGCACCGCGACGGTCACGACGACCCGTACCCCGGCGCTCACGGTCGTGAAGTCGGCGACCCCGTCCGGACCGGACGACTTCACGGTCGGACAGGTGATCGACTACTCGTTCATCGTCACCAACACGGGCAACGTGACCGTCTCGAACATCGCGGTGAACGAGACGGCGTTCACGGGCTCCGGGACGCTCTCGGCGGCCGTATGCCCGACGGCACCGCTCGCCCCGGGCGCGCAGGCGACCTGTACCGCGAGCTACACCCTGACCCAGGCCGACGTGAACGGGGGATCGGTCAGCAACACGGCGACCGCCACCGGTGTGCCTCCCGGGTCGCTGACGCCTCCGGTGTCTCCGCCGTCGACCGTGCGCGTGCCGGTGGACCCGGCTCCGGCGATCTCGCTGGAGAAGAGCTCCGAGACGACCGCGATCACCGGCGCCGGGCAGACCATCGACTACTCCTTCCTCGTCACGAACACCGGGAACGTGACCCTGACGAACGTCGGCATCGACGAGGAGTCCTTCTCCGGCACCGGAGCCCTCGACGTGACCTGCCCCGCCGGCGCCGGATCCCTCGTTCCGGGAGCGCAGGTGACCTGCACCGCGAGCTACACCGTGACGGCCGCGGACTACAACACCTCGGCGCTCACGAACACGGCCAGCGCGACGGGAACGCCGCCGACGGGCGCGGCACCCGTGTCGTCGCCGTCCACGGTCGAGATCCCCGTCACCGCCGCCCCGGCGCTCACGGTGGCGAAGTCGGCGGACCGCACGGAGATCACCGCGGCCGGACAGACGATCACCTACTCGTTCCTCATCAGCAACACGGGGAACGTGACCATCGACGACGTCGGGGTGACGGAGACGTCGTTCACCGGCACCGGTACCGCTCCGGTCGTCACCTGCCCCGCGGCGGCCGCCTCCCTGGCCCCCGGCGCCCAGGTGACGTGTACCGCGCCCTACGTGGTGACGCAGGCGGACATCGACGCGGGCGGGGTGACCAACACCGCGACCGTGACGGGGGAGCCGCCCACGGGGGAGCCGCCGGTGTCACCGCCCTCGACCGTGGTGGTCCCCGCGGACGAGACGCCCGCGATCACCCTCGTCAAGACGGCCGATCCGACGTCGATCACCGCCGCCGGGGCGACCGTCGACTACGCCTTCCTCGTGACGAACACGGGCAACGTGACCCTCACCGACATCACCGTGACCGAGACCGCGTTCTCCGGCACGGGCACGGCGCCGGAGATCACCTGCCCCGCCGCCGCGGCGGCACTCGCTCCGGGCGCCCAGGTGACCTGCACCGCGTCCTACGAGGCGTCGCAGGCGGACGTCGACGCGGGTCAGGTGACCAACACCGCCACCGCGACGGGCACGCCGCCCCGCGACCTCGAACCGCCGGTGTCGGCGCCCTCCACGGCGATCGTCACGGTGCCCGGCGCGCCCACCCTCACGGTCGCGAAGACGGCCGACCGGACGGAGATCACCGCCGCGGGGGACGTCATCACCTACTCGTTCCTCGTGACGAACACGGGCAACGTGACCATCGCGGACGTGACCGTCGACGAGGTGTCGTTCTCGGGTACCGGTGCGACTCCCGTCGTCACCTGCCCCGCAGCGGCCGCGTCCCTCGAACCCGGAGCTGAGGTGACGTGCACGGCGACCTACGAGGTGACGCAGGCCGACATCGATGCAGGCGGCGTGACGAACACCGCCACCGTGACGGGCGACCCGCCCGGAACCCTCGAGCCGCCGGTGTCGCCGCCGTCGGAGGTCGAGGTGCCGTCGATCCAGACGCCCGGCATCACGGTCGTGAAGTCGGCCGATCCCTCCACCGCCGCCGGCTACACGGTGGGGACGGAGATCACCTACACCTTCGTGGTGACGAACACGGGCAACGTGACCCTCACCGACGTGACGGTGGACGAGACGGCGTTCACGGGCTCGGGAGAGGTGTCGGCGATCACGTGTCCCGCGGGGGCCGCATCGCTCGCGCCGGGGGCGCAGGTCGAGTGCACCGCCACGTACACGCTGACGCAGGCCGACATCGACGCCGGGCAGCTGTCGAACACGGCGACGGCGACGGGCACGCCGCCGTCGGGGACGCCACCGGTGTCGCCGCCGACGACGGTGGAGATCCCCGGCGACCCGGCCCCGGCGCTGACCGTGACGAAGACCGCTGACCGGACGGAGATCACGGCAGCGGGGCAGACGATCACCTACTCCTTCCTCGTGACGAACACCGGGAACGTCACGGTGCGCGACGTCACGGTGGAGGAGGGCACCTTCACCGGTACGGGTCCTGCCCCGGTGGTGACCTGTCCGGCGGGTGCCGCCACGATGGTTCCCGGCGCGCAGGTCACGTGCACCGCCGAGTACGTCGTCACCCAGGCCGACATCGACGCGGGTGGGGTGACCAACACCGCCACGGTGACGGGCACGCCGCCGTCGGGGGAGCCGCCGGTGTCGCCGCCGTCCGAGGTCGAGGTGCCGTCGGAGCCGTCGCCGGGGCTGACGGTGTCGAAGACGGCGGACCGGACCGAGATCACGGCCGCGGGCCAGACGATCACCTACACGTTCGTCGTCGCGAACACCGGCAACGTCACTCTGACGGACATCGAGGTGACGGAGGCCTCCTTCACCGGTACGGGGACTCCGCCGGTGATCGAGTGCCCGCCTGCGGTGTCCTCGCTCGCACCGGGGCTCGACGTCACCTGCACCGCGGAGTACGTCGTCACCCAGGCCGACATCGACGCGGGCGGAGTGACCAACACGGCGACCGCCACGGGCACGCCGCCGTCGGGGGAGCCGCCGGTGTCACCGCCGTCTGAGGTCGAGGTGCCGTCGGAGCCGTCGGCGGGCCTGTCGGTGGTGAAGTCGTCCGACCGGTCGACGATCACCGCGGCCGGCCAGACGATCACCTACTCCTTCCTGGCCACCAACACGGGCAACGTGACGATCGCCGACGTGACGGTGGAGGAGACGGGCTTCACCGGCACCGGCACGGCTCCGGTCGTGACGTGTCCGGCGGGCGCCGCGTCGCTCGCGCCGGGAGCCCAGGTCACCTGCACCGCGCCGTACGTGGTCACGCAGGCCGACCTCGACGGCGGCGGGGTGACGAACACCGCGACCGTGACCGGCACGCCGCCCTCGGGTGAGCCCCCGGTGTCGCCGCCGTCGACCGTCCTGGTCCCCGGTGACCCGGCTCCCGCGCTGACCGTGGCGAAGACGGCCGACCGCACCGAGATCACCGCGGCGGGCCAGACGATCACGTACTCGTTCCTCCTCACGAACACGGGCAACGTCACGCTGACGGATGTCGGGGTGGACGAGGTCTCGTTCACCGGCACCGGCACGGCGCCGGTGGTGACCTGTCCCGCGGGGGCGGAGTCCCTCGCTCCGGGAGCGGAGGTGACGTGTACCGCGCCGTACGTCGTGACGCAGGCCGACATCGATGCGGGTGGCGTCACGAACACCGCTACCGGCACGGGGACACCGCCGTCGGGGCAGCCGCCGGTCTCGCCGCCCTCGACGGTCGAGGTGCCCTCGGACGGGTCGCCGGCCCTCACGGTGGCGAAGACCGCGGACCTCACGCGGATCAGCGCCGCAGGGCAGACGATCACGTACTCGTTCCTCATCACCAACACGGGCAACGTCACGATGACGGATGTCGGCGTGGACGAGGTGTCGTTCTCGGGGACGGGAACCGCGCCGGTGATCACGTGTCCGGCCGCGGCGGCCTCGCTGGCCCCCGGTGCGTCCGTGACCTGCACGGCGCCGTACGTGGTCACCCAGGCGGATGTGGATGCCGGGCGACTCACGAACACGGCCGTCGCGACGGGAGAGCCGCCGACCAGCGAGCCGCCGGAGACGCCTCCGTCGACGGTGGAGGTGCCCGGTGACCGGAACCCGGCGATCGCCGTGGTGAAGTCGGCCAGCCCCGACACGGCGGCGGCCTACGTCGTGGGCCAGGACATCACCTACTCCTTCGTCGTGACCAACACCGGCAACGTCACGCTGACGGATGTCGCGATCACCGAGGGCGACTTCTCCGGGACGGGTCCGCTGTCGGCGATCGACTGCCCGGCCGGGACCGCGTCGATGGCCCCCGGGGCCCAGCTCATCTGCAGGCGACGTACGTGCTGACGCAGGAGGACATCGACGCCGGCCAGGTGACGAACTCCGCGACCGCGACCGGTGTGCCGCCCGGGGACCTGCAGCCCCCGGTGTCGCCGCCGTCCGAGGCGCGCGTCCCCGCGCTGCCGACCCCGGGCCTCAGCATCGTGAAGTCCGCGACCCCGGCCGTGATGACCACCGTGGGGGAGACGCTGGAGTACTCCTTCGTCGTGACCAACACGGGCAACGTGACGCTGAGCGACGTGGCGGTCGAGGAGACCGAGTTCTCCGGAGAGGGCGACCTCTCGGCCATCTCCTGCCCCGATGAGGCCGCGCGCATCATCCCCGGGCAGACCGTGACCTGCACGGCGACGTACACGACGACGCAGGCGGACGTCGACTCCGGCCGGCTGACCAACACGGCCACGGCCACCGGCACACCGCCATCGGGCACGCCGCCGGTGTCGCCGCCGTCGACCGTCGAGGTGCCCTTCGACGGGACGAACGAGCTTGCGATCGAGAAGCGCGCGACGACCGTGGACGTGAACGGCAACGGGATCGTCGACCTCGGCGACCGGGTGGAGTGGACGATCGTCGTCAGCAACATAGGGGCGCAGACGGTCTCCGACATCGTCGTGTCCGATCCGACCGCGGGCCCGGTGACCTGCCCGGCGACCAGCCTCGCCTCCGGGGAGCGGATGACGTGCACCGTGCCGCCGCACACCATCGATGCCGCCGACGTGCGTCGCGGTGAGGTGCGCAACGTCGCAGCCGTGAGCGGGAACACGCCGGGCGGGCCGATCGATCCGCCGACCTCGCAGACGGTCACCCGCGTGGTGCCGACGCCGCCGACCGGGCTCGCGGTCACGGGTGGGACGCTCGCCGCCGGCGGCCTGCTGCTGGGCGGAGTGATGGTCCTCGCCGGCCTGGGTCTCGGCCTCACGCGGGTGCGACGGCGAGAGGAAGAGCAGGAACAGCGCTGACCGAGCGTCGTCCGTGGCGGGTGCGTCCACCCGCCACGGGCGATCCCGGTCGAAGGAGGAGCCCATGATGTCCACACGCCACCGCAGCACTTCGCGCCTCGCGGCACCGATCCTGATCCTCGGTCTCCTGCTCAGCGGTTGCTCCCCCGCCGCCGAGGAGCCGGCCCCGACGCGCACGGCCGCGGAGGGGGCGCCGCAGATCCCCGGTGAGGACGAGGGGGTCGTCGGAGCGACGAGCGTGCCGGAGGACGTGCCGGACGCCCCAGAGGTGCGCGCCGGGACCCAGATCACGACCTGCACCACGGAGGACGACGGCGGGACGGCGGAAGGCGTGGTCGGCAATCCCACGGACGCGGACGCGACCTACGTCGTGACCGTGTTCTTCACCACCGATGCGGCCACGGTCGTCGGGTCCGGTCAAGCGACGGTGGAGGTCCCCGCCGGCGAGGAGGCCGACTGGTCCCTCACCGCGGACTTCGTGCCGCCGAGCGACCTCCGCTGCGCGCTGCGCGGAGCGGGCGCCGCGTCCTGACCCGATCCCGGTCGCGGGGCCGCTACGACACGGGCACGTAGCGCGCGAGCGGCTCGAAGGGCGGCTGCGAGGAGAGGTCCGCGACAGCGGCCGCGCCGACAGCGCAGGCCGTCTGCAGGGCCGCTCGCGGGGAGAGTCCGCTCTGCAGGGCAAGCACGAGCGCGGCGCAGAAGGCGTCCCCCGCGCCCACGGTGTTGACGGCGCGGGTGGGCACGCCGTCCGCCCGGGCGATCTCCTCGCCGCCGCGGAACAGGGCCGCGCCCGCGGCGCCGTAGGTCACGGCGACGAGTGCGGCATCCGCCAGCTCCGGCATCAGCTCGCGCTCGGTCTCGTTCACGATGAACAGATCCACCCGCTCGAGCAGCGCGTCAGGGAGGGGCCGTGCGGGGGCGGCGTTGACCGCGACGAACCCTTCGGCGCGGGCGACCACGTTCTCGACGACGGACAGCGCGATCTCCAGCTGCAGCAGAACGGCCTCGTCCGGCGCGAAGGCGACGCCCTCGGGGGAGACGAGCTCGTTCGCGCCGGGACACACCGCGATCTGGTTCTCGGCCTCGGCGTCCACGACGATCAGCGCGGTCCCGGTGGGTGCGGCGACCTGGCGGAGATCGGTGGTGTCGACGCCGGCCCTCGCGAGCTCCTCGCGCATCCAGGCGCCGTCGGCGTCCGCCCCCACCGCGCCCACCATGCGGACCCGCCCTCCCAGCTTCGCGGCGGCGACGGCCTGGTTGGCGCCCTTGCCGCCGAGGTCGCGGGAGAGTCGGCCCCCGGCGACCGTCTCCCCGGCGGTCGGGAGCCGATCGACGAAGGCGGTGAGGTCGACGTTCGCGCTTCCGACGACGACGAGGGCGGGGGCGAGGACGGCGTCCGGCTTGACGTTCATGAGAAAGAGTGTAAACGTTTACGCACACCCGATTGCAAAGGAGCACCCCATGCCCGTCCCCGTCCTCCTCGACTGCGACCCCGGCCACGACGACGTCTTCGCCATCTGGCTGGCGGCCGGGAACGAGCAGATCGACCTCCGCGGCGTCACCACCGTCGGCGGCAACGGCTACCTGGAGCACACCACGAGGAATGCCCAGATCGCCCTCACGGTCGCGGGCGTGACCGGCGTGCCGGTCGCGGCGGGGGCCGACAAGCCGCTTCGCCGTGAGCTCACGCCGGGGGCCTGGATCCACGGCGACAACGCCCTCGGCGGACCCGTCCTCCCTGAGCCCACGGTCCCGCTCGACCCGCGGCACGCCGTCGACTTCCTCGCGGACACCCTGAACGCGTCCGCGGAGCCGATCACGGTGATCCCCACGGGGCCCCTGACGAACATCGCCCTGCTCCTCCAGCAGCACCCGGAGGCCGCCCGCAAGATCAAGGAGATCATCTGGATGGGCGGATCGACCGGGCGCGGCAACGTCGGCGCCTATCCCGAGTTCAACGCCTGGGCCGACCCCGAGGCGGCTGCGGTCGTGTTCGCGTCCGGTCTGCCGCTCACCATGGTCGGACTCAACATCTCCCATCAGGCCCTCATCACCGAGGAGGTCGTGCAGCGGATCGCGGCGGTCGGCAACCGCACGGCGGCGTTCGGTGTCGAGCTGCTGCGCTTCTTCTCCGCGTCGTACGACCGGGCCGAGGGGATGCCGGAGGGGCCGCTGCACGACCCGATCACCGTCGCCATCGCGATCGATCGCGCCGTCGCCACCGTGCAGCGCTGCCACGTCGACATCGAGACGGCGGGCGAGTTCACGGCCGGTGCGACCTGCGTCGACCTCCACGACATGCTGGGCAAGGAGCCCAACGCCGACATCGCGCTGACCCTGGACGTGCCGGCCTTCTGGAATCTGGTGACGGATGCCGTCGCAGCGCTGGCCTGACGATCACGCGCCCGGCGGGGGAGACGTCGACTCCGCCACGCGCAGAGTCGGCGTCACGCGCCGCAGGGCGTATGGCGTCTCCGGATCGTCCATCCGCCGCACGAGCGCTTCCACCGCTTCCGCGGCGAGCTCGTCGAACGGCTGGACCACGGTCGTGAGCCGCGGCTCGCACACGTCCGCCAGCATGGTGCCGTCGAACCCTGTGATGAGGATGTCGCCCGGGACGCGCAGGCCTGCGCGCTTCAACGCGGCGATCGCGCCCGCGGCGACCAGGTCGTCCCCCGCGACGATCGCATCGGGAAGCGGACCGCGGGCCCGCAGCCGCGCGACGGCGGACTCTCCGAAGGAGAGAAGGTACTCGCCGAACACGTTCTCCTCCACCGGCAGCGACCGCGCACGGACGATCGACTCGAACGCGGCGCGGCGCTCGCGGCCGACCGACGTCACGTCGTTGCCCGACACGAGGACGATGCGAGAGGCGCCGCGGGAGGCCAGATGGTCGACGGCGAGCCCGATGCCATGATCGTTGTCCACCCCGACAAAGTCGGCATCGAGGTCCAGCACCCGCCGGTCGACCTGGACCAGCGGGAGCCGCTGGGCGGTGTCGGCGACGGCGTCGAAGGACAGCTCCGCGTCGGACGGAACGACGAAGACCCCCTCGACACGGCGCTCGACGAGCATGCGCAGGCGGGCGCGCTCGCGGTCGACATCGCCGTGCGAGTCCGCGATGACGAGATCGAACCCGCGACGCTGCAGGTGGTCCTCGAGCCGGTGGACGAGTTCGCCGTAGAACGGGTTGCTGATCACCGGGACGACGACGCCGATGGTCGCGCCCGTGCCCTCGCGCAGACCGCGGCCGATGAGGTTGACCCGGTAGCCGAGCTGCTCGGCCACCCGCGCCACATGCTCCGCGGTGGCTCCGGACACGCGCTCCTTGCCGTTCAGCGCGCGGGACACCGTGGCGATCGACACCCCGGCCGCGGCTGCCACATCGTGCAGCGTCACCGACGGCTTCCTCATCCGCACCTCGACTCCCGACGGGCACCGACATCGGCGCCTCGACTCCCAAGATAAGCCGCGCGTAAAGGATTACGCATTCCGGCGCCCCCGCACCGACACGAAGAAGTGAGTACGACATGCACACCACCGCCCTCCGGCCCCGAACGGCCGTCGCGCCCCTGATGGTCGCCCTCCTCGCGGCCTGCCTCGCGTTCCAGCTCAACGCGAGCATGCTCAGCCCGGCGCTGGTCACGATGGAGCGCGAGCTCGACGCGACGGCCTCCGAGATCGCCGCCACCCAGACGGTGTTCTTCACCGCCGCCGCCCTGTTCACCCTCTTCCTCCCGCGGCTGGGCGACCTCATCGGACGGCGCCGGGTGCTCGTCGGCATGCTCGTGGTGATGGCGGTCGGCTGCGTGGTCGCGGCGCTCGCGACCAACGTCCCGATGCTCTTCGTCGGCCGCCTCATCCAGGGTGTCTCCGGTCCCGTCGTCCCGCTGTGTCTGATCATGCTGCGCGCGGCCGTCAGCGACCCGAAGATGTACGGCACCCTGCTCGGCGTCGTGACAGCCGTCAACGGCGGGATCGCCGGCGGCGACGCGCTGCTCGGCGGCTACCTCGCCACGAACCACGGTTTCGCCTCGATCTTCTGGACCATGGCCGGCGTCGCTGTGGTCGCGGCACTCGTCGTGCGCCTTCTCGCCCCGGAGACGATGGCGGAGGACCGCCCGCGCATGGACTGGTGGGGGTCGTTGCTCCTGGTCGTCTCCGTCGGATCGATGCTCATCGCCCTGAACGAGCTCGGGAAGCTCGCAGAGGCGGACGTGCTCCTGGTGGTCGTGCTGGCCGTCGTCTCCGTGGTGTCCTTCCTCGCGTTCTGGAAGCTCGAGGGTGCGCTGCGGGACCCGCTCGTCTCGCCCGCCCAGTTGAAGCAGCGTGCCACCTGGGCGCTCTCCGCGACATCGTTGCTGACACTCTCCGGGATCTTCGCGGTGATGAACGGCGTGGTCCCTGCACTGGCGCAGGACACCGCGATGGGACTCGCGATGAGCGCGGAGGAGGTGTCGTTCTGGATCCTGATGCCGTACGCGCTGGCGGGCCTGCTGATGGGACCCCTCACCGGACGGCTCGCCGCGACGGTGGGCTACCGGGCGATGCTGCGGATCGGGCTGGTCGGCACGATCGTGGTGCTCGTGCTGATGGTCGCGAACGTCGGAACCTCGTCGCGGATCATCCTGCTGTTCCTCTCGGTCGCCGCCGGCATCACCTACGCCGGCATCGGCAACATCATGTTGAACGGCCTGGGGGTCGTGCTGTCGCCCACGGAGAGGCCGGGCTCCCTCCCCGGGCTGAACACCGGTGCGATCAACCTCGGGGCCGGGCTGAGCTTCGTCGTGATCTACGCGGCCCAGACGTCGTTCGGCGGCAGCGGGGACGCGGCGGGTGGCTACGTCGCCGCGCTCCTCACCGGTGCCGTCGTGCTCGCCGGCGCGCTGACGTTCTCCCTCTTCATCCCGAAGCCCGTCCATGCCGAGCTGACCCGCTGAGGCGGCTCAGCTGAAGAGGATGAGGACGTAGACGGCGAAGGTCGCCAGGTGCGCCGCGCCGTGCATCGCGGTGACCCGCTTCGCCGCGAACGTCGTCACCGAGAGCAGCAGCGTCACGGCGAGCATGAGGAGGTTCGCCGGCGACTCGGCGAGCACCACCTCCTGGCCGGTGAGCATGCCGATCAGGAGGACCGCCGGGATGGTCAGGCCGACCGTCGAGACGAGCGCGCCGTGGCAGAGGTTGTTCACCCGCTGCGCCTCTCCGTTCAGGGCGGCGCGGATCGAGGTGATCGACTCGGGGAGGAACACGATGCCCGCGATCAGCAGTCCCGCCAGGGCGATCGGAGCGCCGAGCCGGCCGAGACCATCGTCGAGCAGGGCCGCCATGTCGTGCGAGAGCAGCACGATCGGGACGACCGTGACGACGAGGAGCACGAGGCGGGTCAGCACCTCGACGCGGTGGGCCGCGAGCACCTCGCGAATGGGGGTCCGGGGTGCTTCCCTCTCCGCCGCGTGGGCGGCCGGTCGCAGCCGCTCGTCCACCTCGGTGAAGTCATCGGCCTGCGCACCCATCTGCCGGAACAGGAAGAACGCGTAGAGGGCGAGGGTAAGCACGATGATCGGGATCTCCTGGCCGATCGTGTACGCACCGTTGTCGCCGATGAGGCCGGGGAGCCCGAACGCCAGGGCGACGAGGACCACGAGCATCGACAGGTACGCGGACGTGCCGGTGCGGTTGTGCGCCATCCCCCGATGGCGGAGGCCGCCGAGGAGGAGGGCCAGACCGATCACGAGGTTGAGGATGATCATCGACACGGCCATGACCGAGTCGCGCGCGATCGTGGCGTGCTCGCCCGGTCCGAGCATGACCGCCGAGATGAGGATCACCTCGATGAGCACGATCGACAGCGTCAGCACCAGAGAGCCGTAGGGGTCGCCCAGTCGGTGGGCGAGGGCCTCGGCCTGCTTCACGACCCCGAAGGCGCACACGAGGATGACGGCGACGATCGCGAGGAGGGCCACCACCAGGAGCGGCCCGGGCACGGGCGGCGCGAGCAGCGGGTGCAGGGCGAGCAGGGCGGCGAACGCCCCCCACCCCAGCGCCACGCGCAGCACATCGGTGCGGGTGATGAACGACCGGATCATGACGGACTCCTTCATGAGTCAGTCGTCGTGTGCGGGTACTGCTCCCTCGTCCGCTGCTCCGGGTGCCGGAGACACCTCCAGGATACCCGCGCTCCCGGAACAGCGGCTGAGCAGAGCCGGACTCAGCCCTGCGGGGCGTCGTTCCAGGACCAGATGTCGTCGCCGCGCAGCACCGCGTCGGCCCCGCCGTCACAGTAGATCGTCTGTCCCGCCATGTGGGTGTTGGCCGGGCTGGTCAGCCAGACGAGCAGCTCCGCGATGGAGGACGCCGGCTGGTGGTAGTTCAGCGGCATCGGCACGGCGGCGTCCACCATGGCCAGGCCCTCGGGCGAGTCGAGCAGGCCGGCCGTCATCGCCGTGGTGACGGTGCCGGGGGCGACCGCGTTCAGCGGGATGCCCGCTCCCGCCCACGCCGGGGTGACGCTCTCGCGACGGACCCAGCGCGACAGGGCGCGCTTGCTGGACGAGTAGTTGAGGAACCCGGCCTCGGGGGTCGCCGCCAGACGGTCGCCGATCTCGATCGCGCGCGCCTCGTCGCCGGCGAGGGCGGCGTCGACGAGCTCGGGCGACACCGGCTGCAGCGAGGCCATCGACGACACCACGGCGGCGCGCGGCGCATCGGCCAGGCTCAGCGTGGGCTGCAGCGCGGTCAGGAACTCCGTCACGCCGAAGAAGTTGATGGACACCGTCTTCGAGATCGGAGCCGAGATGCCGGCGCAGGCGATGACGGCGTCGATCCCGTCGTCGGCCGCCTCCACCACGGCGCTGGCCGCGGCCAGACGGCCCTCGTGGGTGGACAGATCCCCGTCGACCTCGGCGCCGGCGAGGTCGACGCCGATCACGGTGTGGCCTTGGGCACGGAGCAGCTCGGTGGTGGCGGCGCCGATGCCGGATGCGGATCCGGTGACGACATAGGTGCGGGTCATGAGGTTTCCTCCTTGATGGACACGACCGGCGGCGTGCCGGACAGTGCGGTGACGAAGCGGCCGAGCTGGCGGCGGAATCCGTCGATCTCGTCCGGTGACCAGCCTGCGAGCGCATCGTCGACCATGCGATGGCCGGCCTCGACCAGGCGCGCATAGGCCGTCCGGCCCGCGTCCGTCAGGCGCACCTCGACCGTGCGTCCCGAGCGCACGGGGTCGACGACGCCGTGCGTCGCCATGCGGGCGACGAGCTTCGACGTGGTCGGCCGCGACAGCGTCGCGTGCGCGGCCAGGTCGCCGAAGCCCATCGCACCCCCGTTCATCCCGAGCAGGTAGAGCGCGCGGATGGCGGACGGATCAAGGGCGACGTCGACGGCTTCGGCGACCTGACGTTGCAGGTCGCTCTCACTCCACTCCGACACCACCCGGACGAGGGCCAGGTGGATGCCGGCGACGTCTTCGCCGGTGGTCATGTGTCCAGGGTACGCCTCAAAGTTGCCTCAGGCAACAGTTGTGATGTACCCCGCGCTCGCCGTGTCCTCCACGAGCGCGAAGAAGTGGCGACCGCCCGCGCGCCGCGCGCGTCGCCACCGGCGCTGCTGCCCGTCGGCGTAGTCGAGCACGATCCACGCGGGCGCAGGCGTGCCCTGCGGGCCGAGCACGAACGAGCACGCCCCGAGGCCGGGGGAGGCGAGCTCGGCGACGAAGCGGTCGTCACCGGGCGCGAACGGCGCCGTGTCATGGAGCTCGGCCGGCTGCAGGCGGAGGACGGTGTCGGCGTGTTCCTGGGTCTCCGTGCGGAGCCGGCGCCTCATGCGGCACCGCCCTGGCGTGCCGCCCACTCCCGGGTGTCCCGAAGGCCGTGCGCATCGAGGTAGGCGCGGATCACGTCCGCGGTGAGGCGGATCTGCGCCTCCGTGCCCATCGCCGCCTGCATGACGCCGATCGCGGGCGCCGGCTTGCCGTCCACCCGCTCGAGCGCCTCCCAGACGATGTCCTCGCGGCCACCGCGGCCGAGGGCGTGCGGCATCGAGGTGAACTCCGTCCTTCGCTGATCAGTGGGTCGTGTCTCTGGCATGCGTGTTCCTCTCTCGGGGCGGATGGGCAGGCTCGCGCCGAGGGACGGGGGTCCCTCGCGAGGCGCACGTCGGACGGCGGGGTGGTCTCCCCGGGGTCGGTGCGCGTGGTGCGGTGGCGCGCGCTCCGCCGGCGGCCCGGTGAGGGGCGTGCGGAGCGGTCGGCCTGGCCGGTTGCTGTCCTTCGACGGTACCACGTTATTTTGAGTCATTCAAAAGAAGTGGCGAATCGTCCGCACGCCGGATGGGGTCCTGAGCGATTGCCGCGTGCGTTTTTCTCCCGTTCAGCGGCAAATTTGACTTCCCTGTGCTTCCGGGTATGGTCGGGGGTTACGCCAGCCAGTCACAAAGGGGAAGCGCCATGTCAGGAAAGTCCACACCGGGTCGCGCAGGGAAGAAGGCGCCGCAGCTCTCACTCAAGGAGAAGCGGGCGGCGAAGCGCGCGAAGAACGCCCCGGACGAGTTCCTCAAGCCTCGCAAGGGCGCGAAGAGCTGAGGACTCCGGCCCGGTGGGGGTGGCGATGCTCCGCCGCGCCCACCGGGGCTACCGGGGCGACGGCGACCTGTCAACGGGCCTTGTCCTCAGCGCGGATCCGACGCACTCTGGAGTCCCCGCCACGAGAGGAGCGCGTCATGTCGAATCCGGAAGCCTTCATGTACCCGGACGAGCCGTTGCTGTCGGAGGAGGCCCTGCGGCTCGCGGAGGAGGACGACGTCGAATCCGACGAGCAGCCTTCCCGCGAGGGCGTCGCGGCGCACCTCGCCGAACGGGGCGGCGACGACCCCGACGCCCTGCAGGACGTGCCCGCCGGTGGCGCCGGTGCGGACGCCGGGGCCGGAAACGCGGCCCGCGTCGACCCGTCGTCGAAGAACCCGCCGGAGCCCGCCTACGAGTCGACCCACAGCAAGGAGCCGGGCGTCGGTCCGCGCCACGAGGGCGCCTGAGCCGGCGCTCAGCGGAAGAGGCGGGTGATCCCGCTCTCCACCTGCGCGAGCTGGATGAAGACGAGGCCGCGCCAGAGCGGACGCAGCGGTGCCCGCAGTGCCCGTCGCACCGGACCGCGGGGCCTGGTCTCCCACGTCATCGTCGCGCGGAGCTGCGTCCCTCCCGCGGCCGGTTCGAGTGCCATCGTGAGGACGCGCGGATTGGCATGGGGCGCGTCGGGGTACTCGAAGCGCCAGGTGAGCGCCCCGTCCTTTTCGTCCCGGATCACGCAGAGGCGATGGAATTCGGGCTTGCGGCGCAGGGGTCGTCCGTCCGGCGCTGTGGTCGGGGCGAACGCCTCCCAGGGGCCGTCACTCCCGGCGGGGAGGACGCTGGCGACGCTCTGCTCCCACTCCGGGAGCCGTTCAGGATCGGCGAGCACCGCCCGGACCTCGGCGTCGGCGGCCGGCACGAACATCGAGCGGGACCCGGTGATCCCCCCGGCGGCCGGCTTTCGGCCCGGCTGAGGGGAGCGCGCGGTGCCCTCGACCTCGTCGAGCTGGGCCGTGAGGTCGTCTTCCGTCACGGCCAGCCGGCCGAGGATGGCGGCGATCAGGCCGCTGGGTTCCGCGAGCAGGGCGCGAAGCACGGCGGCGGAGTCCCCGCGGCGACCTCCTTGGGATGCGGCTCGGAGGACCGCGAGGGCACGCTCGGTCCAGTCGTAGCCGTCGGTCTCGTGGAAGACGATCCGACCCGGACCCACCGCCGGGGCATCGATCCCCATGGCGAGGAGCTGCCCCGCGTGCTGCGCCTCGACGGCGGCCCGGGCGGAATCGAGGCGGATCCCGGCCCTCCGGAGCACCTGCCCGCCGGTGTCCGCATCGAGCGTGAGAGCGAGCAGCAGATGATCGATGTCCGCGTCATGCACGCCGAGGCGCGACGCCTCCTCCATCGCCGCGAGCGACAGCGTGTGCATGGTGGCAGCCGCCTGCGTGAACCGGCTCATGCGTTCCTCCGCGGCACCGGGATGGTCGGATCGATGCGGCGGCTGTGCTTCTTGTGCACGGCCTGCCGCGTGACGCCGAGGGCATCCGCGATGGTCTGCCAGCTCATTCCGGCGCGGAGCGCGGCCTCCACCTGACGCAGCTCGAGCGCGTCGGCGAGGCTCCGCAGCGAGGCCACGGCGCGCAGCCCGGCACGCGGATCGGTCGTGTCCGCCGCGGTGCGGGCGATGTCGAGGGACTCCATGCTGTCAACCTACGTTGCTTGCCGAAGCCCTGTCAACCTAGGTTGCTCCGGGTCCCTCGACGGGCCCGTCAGGCGGCGGAGGGGTGCAGCACGACCTTGATGCAGCCGTCCTTCTTCTCCTGGAACGTCCGGTACAGCTCCGGGGCATCCTCCAGCGCCGCGTGATGCGTCGTCAGATCCATCACGCCGAGCGGGTCGGATGGGTCCTCGACGAGGGGAAGGAGGTCGTCGATCCAGCTCTTCACGTTGCACTGCCCCATCCGCAGGCTGATCTGCTTGTCGAACAGGGTCTTCATCGGCAGGATGTCGGCGTCGCCCGCATACACACCGCTCAGCGAGACTGTGCCGCCTCGGCGGACGGCGTCGATCGAGGCGTACACCGCCGCGAGCCGGTCGACACCGGCCTTGTCGAGCATCTGCCGCGCTGCGGGATCGGGCAGCAGGCCCACCGCTTTCTGCAGGAACTCCACTCCGCTGTTGCCGTGCGCTTCCAGCCCCACCGCATCCACCACGGCGTCGGCGCCACGGCCTTCCGTGGCATCGCGGATCTCCTCGACGGTCGTGTCGGTGAGGTCGAGCGTCTCGATGCCGTGCCGCTCGGCCATCGCGCGCCGCTCCGCCACCGGTTCGACCGCGATGACGCGGTGGCCGCGGTGGCGGGCGATCCGGCTGACGAACTGTCCGACGGGTCCGAGGCCCATCACCGCGAGGGTGCCGCCTTCGGGGAGCTGCGCGTACTCCACACCCTGCCACGCCGTCGGCAGGATGTCGCTGAGGAAGAGGTAGCGCTCATCGGGCAGGTCCGGCGCGACCGGGATGTGGTTGTAGTCAGCCAGCGGCACGCGGAGGTACTCCGCCTGCCCGCCGGGGACCTGGCCGTAGAGCTTGGTGTAGCCGAAGAGCGCCGCGCCGCTGCCGTACTTGCGCACCTGGGTCGTCTCGCACTGCGATTGCAGCCCGCGGAGACAGAAGAAGCACACGCCGCAGGCGATGGTGAAGGGGATCACCACGCGATCGCCCGGCTTCAGCTTCGTGACGTTCGCACCGACCTCCACCACGACGCCCATCGGCTCGTGTCCGAGGATGTCTCCACGGTCGAGGAACGGCCCCAGGAGCTCGTAGAGGTGCAGATCGGAGCCGCAGATGGCCGACGAGGTGATCCGGATGATGGCGTCCGCCGGCTGCTGGATCACCGGGTCGGCGACCTCCTCCACCGTCACGTTCCGCTTGCCCTGCCAGGTGAGTGCCTTCATCATGTCCTCCACGTCTCGATGTCCGTCGTCCCTCCACGCTCTCGGGCGCGCCGCAGCATGGCCACCCGGTTGACAGGCCCTGGACGACGTGCGACCCCGGGACTCAGTGGAACGGGCAGCCGCGCCCGGAAGCGGCGGCGCGCACCCGTGCTCCGGACGTGGGCTTGGTGGGCAGGCGGCGGCGATTCACGTCGAGCCCCTCGTCGAGCACCGTCAGCTCCGGGTCGCTCAGGACGGCGACGGCGGCGGAGAGCCCGGCGATGACGAGCTTCTCGCCGGGGCAGCGGTGACCGGTGGCGACGTCGCCCCCGCCTTGGGGGACTAAGGTCGTGATCTCCTCGTAGTCGTCCACATCGGTGAACCGCTCGGGGGCGAAGCGCTCCGGGTGGGACCACGACCGCTCGTCGGTGTTCGTGCCGAGGATGTCGAGGACGACCCGGCCGCCCTCCGGGATCGTGACGCCGTCGATCTCGACCTCGGCGACGGTGCGACCAGGCAGCATCGGCACGAACAGTCCGGTCCGCCGCACCTCCTGCGCGAACATCGTCGCGAGCGTTCCACCCACGAGCGATCCCCGCTCGGCGGTCTCGGCGGCGATCCGGGTACGCCACTCGGGGTGGTCGTGCAGCTGCTTCGCGGCGAAGGCCACGAACCGCGCGGCGGCGATCATCGGACGGATGCTGTTCTGCAGCTCGACCCCGGCGACCCGGGCGGGCAGCAGCTCGCCGTTCTCGTCGCGATGCGCGGCCCACAGGGCGAGCGCGGTGCCCTCCGGTGCCGTCAGATCGCCGGCGCGGACGGCTTCGATGAGGCGACGCGCGTGCCGGTCCGAGAAGATCCGGTTCGCGAAGGCCTCGACGTAGGCGGGGGAGTAGGGGGCGCCGAACCCGTCCACGATCTGCGCGAGGCGCGCGGCCCAGCGGGTCTGCGCCGCCGCCGTCCCCGGCAGTCCGGCCCAGCGCATCATGGCGCGCCCGAAGGCGCCGACGGCCGCGTCGTAAGCGCTGCGGGTGCCGCCGGCACGCCAGTCCTCACGCTCGGCCGCCCACTCCCGTTCGAGGAACGGTGTGAGCCGTTGGACCTGCGCATCCTCGTACGCGGCTTCGACGAAGGTGGCCTTGCGGTGGCGGTGGGCGGTGCCGTCGAGCGCGTGCACGGACCCGTGCCCGAACAGGGGCTCGCGGACGATCCCCGGCATGGCCCCGGCGCGGGCGATGCGGCTCTCGTCGTAGAACAGCTCCACCCCCTCGGCACCGCGGACGAAGGCCGCCGGGTGCCCGAGGAGGCGCATCGGGGCCGACCGGGCGCCGGGGCGGGCTCGGCGCCAGATGCGCTCGCCGAAGTCGTAGCCGCGGGTGAGCAGCGACGGCGAGTCCTCGTGCAGGACCGCGTCGACACCGTCGGACAGTCGGGAAGTCAGTCGCTGAAGCATGATCCGACCCTGACACGGGATCTCGACGGGGCCCAGGGGGAAGCATCCTCGAGACGCTTGTGCTAGCCGGACGGTCGGCTCTGCGGATGTCAAGCACCTGTCCGACCGTCTTCCGGAGCGCGCAGGATGAGGTCGGAACGGAGGAACCATGGCCACCAACACCCGCGACCTGACGTGCACCACCCATGACGTGTTCCGCGTGCTGGCGAACGGCTGGCTCTACCCCGCGTGGGTGGTCGGCGCCTCCCGCATGCGCGACGTGGACGACTCCTGGCCGGCGGCGGGCGCCCAGCTGCACCATTCGGTCGGCACGTGGCCCGCGCTCCTGGACGACACGACCGAACTGGTGGAGTGGCACCCGCCGCACCGTGCGGTCATGCGGGCGCGCGGCTGGCCGGTGGGCGAGGCGCAGGTGACGATCCGCGCGCGGACGACCCCGAGCGGATGCCAGGTGCGCATCGATGAGGAGCCGGTCAAGGGCCCGGCGACGATCCTGCCCCGGTTCCTGACCACGCCGATGCTCCGCTGGCGGAATGCGGAGACGCTCCACCGTCTCGGCTACCTGGCCGAGGGCCGCGCCTCCTGACGAGGGCTCTGCGCATCAGGCTCCGGCGCGCATGAACTCCTCGGCGGCGCGCACCTGCTCCGCCGAGGGGCGGATGCCGGTGTAGAGGACGAACTGCTCCAGCGCCTGTCGCGTCGCGACCTCGGCGCCCGTGATCACCGTCTTACCCGCGGCCCGACCGGCGGCGATGAGCGGCGTCTCGGCGGGCAGCGCGACGACGTCGAACACGACCGCGGCGGCGTCGATGGTCGGCTCCGGGAAGGCGAGGGCGTCGGCCTCCGCACCTCCGGCCATGCCGAGCGGGGTGACGTTCACGATCACGTCGGCCCTCGCGTCTCCGACCTCGGCGCGCCAGGCGAACCCGTACAGCTCGGCGAGGGCGCGGCCCGCCGTCTCGTTCCGGGCGACGATGGTCACGTCCGTGAAGCCGGCGTCGCGGAACGCGGCGGCCGTCGCCTTCGCCATGCCGCCCGAACCCCGGAGGAGGACCGACGACGCCGGGTCGAGGTCGTTCTCCGCGATCAGCTGCGCGATCGCCGAATAGTCGGTGTTGTGGGCCGTGAGGACGCCGTCGTCGTTCACGATCGTGTTGACGGAGTCGATGGCCTGTGCCGAGGGGTCCATGCGGTCGACGAGCGCGATGACGTCCTCTTTATAGGGCATCGAGATCGCGCACCCGCGGATGCGGAGGCCGCGCACCCCCGCGATGGCCTGCGCCAGATCGGTCGGCGCGAATGCCTTGTAGATCCAGTTCAGACCGAGGGCCTCGTACAGGTGGTTGTGGAAGCGCGTGCCGTTGTTGCTCGGCCGCGCGGACAGCGAGATGCAGAGCGTCATGTCCTTGTTCAGCATGGTCACCGAATCAGGCTACCCCTGCGTCTGTCAAGGTCCATGGCGGAAGATCGCGTCCTCCCCTATGGTGAAAGTGCATGCAAGGGGATCGATCGTCTACGCCTCTCCCCAGGAGGCGGAGGCCCTCCCCACGGGCCGGGCGATCCGTGCATGCGATTGGGCCCTCTCGAGTAGTTCAGTCCCCAATGAACTCCTCGAGAGGGCCGCTACCCGGCCGTCCGCCACGAAGATTTTCAAATTTGTCCCCCAAAAGGGGGACAAGAAGCGCGCGGAGGGGTTAGGCTGTTTCTGACGCACCCTCCGGTCGTCTTCGGCCCTCATCGCTCCCCCCGCGGTGAGGGCCACACCATTTTCCGGGCGCGTCCGCTCATGCAACATTTGGATTACCTTCTCGCAACGGCTATTCCGCCGGGGGTCCCCTCCACTAGCGTTAGCGATGTCGGTGCACCCCTGCGTCGGCTTCTACATCAGCAGAACAGGCAGTACATGAGCACCCAGGGCACGGTCAAGTGGTTCAACTCGGAGAAGGGCTTCGGCTTCATCTCCCCCGACGACGGAGGCGCTGACGTCTTCGCGCACTACTCCGCCATCCAGTCATCCGGCTACCGCTCTCTCGAAGAGAACCAGCGGGTCGAGTTCGATGTGGCGCAGGGTCCCAAGGGCCTGCAGGCAGAGAACATCCGCCCCGTCTGAGGCGGAAGCAACACCGGGAACTCCCCGTCGGATCCACGCGCAGGCGCTGACCCGGCGGGGAGTTTCGTCTTCCTGACGGCCTGGGGCCGGTCAGGGCAGCAGGAGTGCGCGCAGCTCGTCGACGCTCGTGACGCGGAACGCCGCGTCGTCGCCCTCGTGCGGGTCGCTGAATCCCCAGCCCACGAAGATCACGGGCACGCCGTTGGCGAGACCGCCCTCGACGTCGTGGTGCCGGTCGCCCACGAGGACCGGGCGTGAGGTGTCCGCACCGAGCGCGCGCAGCCGGCGCAGCGCCTCGGCCACGATGTCCGTCTTGGACGCGAGCGTGGCCTCGTCCGGCGTCGCGCCCACGGTCGTGAGGAACGACGGCCGGAGTCCGAAGTGATCGACCAGCGCGTCGACCTGGTTCTCGGGCTTCGAGCTCGCCGTCGCCTGGGGGACTCCCGCCGCGTGCAGGTCATGGATCAGCTCGGCGACCCCCGGATACGTCTGCACGTCGGTCGTGTACCCGTCCGCCTTGCCGAGGGTGCGGTAGAACGCCACCGCCTCGGCCGACTGCTCCGGCGTCATCCCCGCCTGGTCCTGGAAGGACTGGAACATGGGAGGGCCGATCCAGTGCACGAGCTCCTCACGCGTCGGCGCCGGGTGGCCGAAGTGCGTCAGGGCGATGTTCAGGCGACGCAGGATCCCGACCGAGGCGTCGACGATGGTCCCGTCGACGTCCCAGAGCACACACGAGTAAGGCGAAGAGGGCATGCCTCCAGCCTAGGGTCCCGCGAACGGGTGCCCGCCCGTCCTGCACAGGTGTGCACGAAACGGGTTCATCCACCGAACGCGTGAACACCCTTCACGCCGATCTAGAGTCGTGACAGCGGCGGGATCACGGGTGAGAATGGGGGCATGTACGTGTCGGTGGAAGTCATCACGATGCTGGCGACGGCCGCGACGACTCTCGTCGCGATCATCAGCGGATTCGGCTGGATGATCGGTCGGATGGACACGCGGTTCGCCGCGGTGGACGCGAAATTCGACCGGATCGAGCACGAGCTCACCGAGGTCAAGATCGCGATCGCGCGGCTGGAGGGTCCGCGGCCGCGACTGGTCTCGACGCGCTGAGGTCAGAAGAGGCGGGGGATGCCCGACTCGATGCCCTTCATGTCGTCGTAGTCGAGCACGAGGCACCGGATGCCGCGATCCTCGGCGAGGACGCGGGCCTGCGGCTTGATCTCCTGGGCGGCGAACACGCCCTGCACCGGGGCGAGGTGGGGGTCGCGTCCCAGGAGCTCGAGGTAGCGGGTGAGCTGCTCGACGCCGTCGATGTCGCCGCGGCGCTTGACCTCGACCGCGATCGCCACGCCGTCGGCGTCGCGCACCAGCAGGTCGACCGGGCCGATGGCCGTGGGGTACTCGCGCCGGACCAGGGTGGCGCCCTCGGCGACGCGGTCCACCTGTTCCGCGAGCAGGCGCTGCAGGTCGGCCTCGACGCCGTCCTTCTGCAGACCGGGGTCGATCCCGAGCTCGTGGCTGGAGTCGTGGATGACCTCGTAGATCTGCACGCGGAGGGCATCGCCGGTCTTCTTGTGGGTCACGCGCCACACCTCGACGACGCCGGCGCCGGCCTCCTCCTCGCCCGGTTCCTCGGTCGCGAGCACACACGGCGGGCTCATCCAGTTCAGCGGCTTGTAGCTGCCGCCGTCGGAGTGCACGAGCAGACTCCCGTCACCCTTGTGCACGAGCAGGCGGGTGGCGAGCGGAAGATGGGCGTTGAGTCGGCCGGTGTAGTCGACCGAGCAGCGGGCGATGACGAGACGCACCCGACGAGCCTACTTCGTCGTCGCCGGTCACGCGGTCAGAGGAACGCGTCGAAGAGTCCGAGCTCCGTCGCGGCCGAGCGGGCGATGAGGAAGCCGATGATGCCGATGATCCACGCCGTGTTCTCCGCGCCCGTCCGCTCCATCCAGGCGGCGAAGCGCTCCAGCGGACGCTGCACGAGCGGGGCCGCCACGAGTCGGAGCACGAGGAGCACGAGCGCCGGGGCGATCATCAGCGCGCAGTACCCGGCGAGGGAGAGCACCCGGAGCGGCGTGTCGACGCCGGCGTCCGCGAGCATCGTCATCGCCACGATGTACGGGAGCATCGTCGCGACCTCCACGAGCCCCGCGGCGATGGCGACGGCCATGACCGCGAACCCCCGAGTCTGCGGGTCGAGCAGGCGTTCCCGCCACCGAACGATCCGACCGGGACGCGCAGCGGCCGTCGCGGCGGCGGACGGAACGGCAGGGGATGCCGGGGCGTTCGGCCCGGACAGCGGTTCGCCGCCCGGTCCGCCGGGGCCGGTCGCCGCGGTGGTGGCCGCGGGCGCTCCGACCGGCGCCGCCTCCGCAGGCTTCGTCGGCATCACGAAGGCGGTGACGAGCAGCGCGGCACCGACGACGAGACGGGTGATCATGCCCGCGGGAGAGCTCAGGAAGTCGGAGGCGACGTCGACGAGGTTCACCAGCCCCCAGAGGAAGAGGAGCCCGACCACGAGATAGAACACGGCGATCGTCGCGAGATAGAGGAGGATCCGTCCGGCGCGTACGCGTCCGGGGTGCAGGAGGAGGAAGACCGGGATGAGCAGCGTCCCGACGCTCAGACCGTCGATGAGCGCGAGCACGGCGAGGGAGAGGGGCAGCGGCAGCCCGCCGAAGAGTTCCATGCTTCCACGATCCCGGCGGCACGCCGAGCGCGGATCGGGCGAAAGTCGGGGTCGTCCGGATGCCCTCATCCTTTGGTCGGATGCGACGCCGATCGCGCCGTGGTTGCATGAGGACATGCACGATCCGGCCGACGGAGGGCCCGCCGCCTGGTACCGGCGGCACCGGTGGTGGGTGGACCCGCTGGGCATGGCCGCTCTCGCGACGGTCATGGCGGCGCTCGGGTTCCACGGCATCTGGGGACCCTTCTCCCTTCTACCGGAGGACGTCTCGCCGTGGTGGGCCCTGGTTCTCGCGATCCCGGCCTGCGCTCTCGCGCTCGGCAAGCGGCGTCATCCGTGGACGGTGCTCGCGCTCGTCGCCGGGCTCTTCGTCGCCGACCTCCTCACCGTCGGCGGCGTCGGGACACTCGTGGTGCTGCTGGATGTGCTGTGGACGGCGGCCTTCCTCGCCGGCCCACGCGGGCGCCGCGTGCTGCTCGTGCTCCTGGGCGCGGCGACCGTCGTCCTCTTCCTCGCCGCCCTGCTCCTCTCGGCGGCGACGCCCGCGGTCGCGGTCCTGTTCGCGGTGCAGTTCGGCGCGATCTTCGGTACGGACTACTGGTGGGCGGTGGCGGTGTCGCAGGCGCACGAGTTGGCCGACCTGCACCGTCAGCGGGCGGAGGACGCCGCAGCGACCGCCGCCCGAGATCGGGCACAGGCCGTGCAGCGCGAGCGCGAGGCGATGGCGCGCGAACTCCACGATGTGGTGGCGGGGCACGTGATGGCCATGGCCATCCGGGCGGAGGCGGCGCTCGCCGCGCCCGCGGCACGGTCGGACGATCGCGCCGCGCTGCAGGCCGTGCGCGATGCCGGGCTGGACGCGCACGGAGCCCTGCGCACCATGATCGGGGTGCTGCGCCGCGGCGACGGGGCGCTCGCGCCGACCCCGGGATGGGCCGACCTCGAGGGCCTCGCCGCGGAGGCCCGACGCTCGGGCTTGGACGTGCGCCTCGCCGTCGAGGATCCGGGTGCGCTCGGCGGCGGCGGAGAGCAGGCGGTCGTGCGGGTGGTGCGTGAGGCGTTGGGGAACTGCGTCCGCCATGCGAACGGCGCCGTGGTCGACGTGGCCATCGGTCCTGTCGACGGTCAGGCGCACGTGACGGTGCGGTCGCGAGGCGGCGCGCCGACCGTCACCGCCGGGCAAGGCGGCGAGGGGTGGGGGCTGCAGATGCTTCGCGAGCGCATCACCGCGCTGGGCGGGACGTTCCGGGCCGGTGCGGAACCCGACGGCTGGCTGGTCGAGGCGCGACTGCCGGTGGGGGGCCGGGCATGACCGCACCGACCGTGCTGCTCGCCGACGACCACGGCGCGATCCGGGCCGGCCTGCGCATCATGCTGGAGACGCACGACATCACGGTCGTCGGGGAGGCCGCCGACGGCGAGGTGGCCGTGCGCAACGCCGCAGCGCTCCGGCCGGATGTCGTCCTCATGGATCTGCGCATGCCGGGACGCGACGGGGTCTCGGCCACCCGCGAGATCGTCGAGCGCGGACTGGGGGATGTGCTCGTCCTGACGAGCTTCGACGAGGACGAGCTCGTGCTCGCGGCGATCCGGGCGGGAGCGGTCGGATTCCTCCTGAAGACGGTCGACGCGCCGACTCTCGTCCAGGCGGTGCGTGCTGTCGCCGCCGGAGAGGGAGCGCTGGATCCGCGGGTCACACGCCGCGCGCTCGCCGCGGTGGCGGCGTCCACCCCGGAGCCGGCGCCGATGACGACGTTCGCGCTGCCGGAGCTGACGCCCCGGGAGCGCGACGTCCTCGACGGGATCCTGCAGGGGTGGTCGAACGCCCAGCTCGCCGCGCGCCTGCGGATCTCCGTCCCGACGGTGAAGACGCACGTCTCGAACGTCCTCACCAAGCTCGGCGCGCGCAGCCGGTCGCACGCGGCCGCGCTCGTCCGCGGGGTCGAGGACTGAGTCAGCCCTCGACGGTCGGAACCGCCGGTGCCTTCTCCTCCGCGCGGAGCGGGCGGGCGGCGCCGGAGAAGAGCCCCGAGAGCACCACGAGCGCGACGAGGATGAAGAGCGTGTTGAGCAGCCCGATGTGCTCGCTGATGACCCCGAGCACGGGCGGGCCGCCGAGGAACGCCACGTATCCGATGGTCGCCGCCGCGCTCACCCGTGCGGCGGCCTTGGCCGGATCGTCCGCCGCGGCCGACATGCCGAGGGGGAAGCCGAGCGACGCACCGATGCCCCACAGCGCCGCGCCGACGAGGACCAGCGGCAGCGTGGGCGCGAGGATGAACAGGAGGATTCCGGTGGCGGCGGTCGCGGCCAGGATGCGCAGCACCAGCACCCGGCCGAAGCGGTCGACCAGCGGTCCGCCGAAGAGGCGGACCACGGTCATGCCGACGGAGAAGACCGCCAGGGCGACGGCGCCTGTGCCCTCCGCGAAGCCGTGTCCCTGCTCGGTGCCCAGGGCGATCCAGTCGTTGGCGCCGCCCTCCGCGAAGGACATGCCGAGCATGACGGTTCCCAGCAGATACGTGCGCGGTTCGCGCCAGGCCTCGAGCGCGGTGTGCATGCGCTGGCGGAACGGGGGCTTCTCGTGGTCCTCGGGGTCGAGGGCGGCCTCGCGCACGGGCACCTGGAAGAAGCAGACGACAGCGATCACGGCGATGAGGACGCCCATCGACACCGCGTGCGTGCCGACGTCGACCTGGAGGGCCGCGGCGAGGGCGCCGATGCCGGCGCCGAGCACGGTGCCGAAGCTGAAGAACGCGTGGAAGACCGGCAGGATGGTGCGGCCCATCTGCTGCTCGATGGCGGTGGCCTCGACGTTCATCATGACGTCGACGCAGCCGTTGCCGAAGCCGAAGAGCACCATGCCGATGAGGACGACCGGCACGGAACCGAAGACGGTCGCGCCGAGGCCGACGAGCGCGATGCCCGTGGCGAACGTGAGCATCGCCAGGAGCATCCCGCGCCGCGCACCGGTCCGGGCCATGACGGCGGGGCTGGTCGAGATGCCGAGGATGGACGCCACGCCCATGCCCAGGAGGATCAGGCCGACCTGCGCATTGTCGAGGTCGAGCGCCTCCTTGATCCCGGGCACGCGGGAGGCCCAGGTCGCGATCGAGAGGCCGCTGGCGAGGAAGATGGCGAAGATCGCGGTGCGCCAGCGCACGAACTGCGAACGGGAAAGGGCGGTGTCCATGGCGGACAGCCTATCGAATCGATTCGACCTTGCGCGACCGAACCGGGCTATCCTCGGAGTATGACCAGGGAGACGCCGCGCCGGCCCACGATCGCCGATGTGGCTCGCGAGGCGGGGGTCGCCACCTCGACCGCGTCGGTCGTCTTCAGCGGCAAGGCCAAGGTCGCACCCGCCACCCGCGACCGGGTGCTGGCCGCCGCGACCGACCTCGGCTACACGGGGCCCGACCCGCGCGCCGCCTCCCTCCGTCGCGGACGCAGCGGCATCGTGGCGGTGGTCCTCGAGGGGCATCTGCGCGCGGCCTTCCTCGACCCCGTGACGACCGCCATGATGGACGGCCTCACCGACGGCCTGGCCGACCTCAGCGCCGGAATCCTCCTCATGCGCGACGAGCCGGGCGAGGACGGCTCGGCCATCGCGAGCGCCCCCGTCGACGCGGTGGTGCTCATCGGCTGCTCCGGCCGCACCCGCGCGTCTCTCGAGATCGTGCGCGGACGGGGCCTCCCGGTCGTCGTCATCGAGGGGGACGCGGGGCTCGACGTCCCGCGCATCACCCTGGACAACGTCGCCGCCTCCGCCGAGATCGCCCGGCACGTGCGCGACCTCGGACACCGGGACGTCGCGCTCGTCACGCTCTCGCTGGACGCCGAGCGCGAGCGCACCCTCATCACGCCGGAGCGTCTGGCCCACGCCACCGTCGACGTGACGGTCGACCGCCTCGCCGGCATGCGGGAGGTCTTCCCCGACGCACCGGCGATCTCGGCCTCGGGCAGCCTCATCGACGAGGGCATCCTCGTCGGGCGGATGCTGCTCACGGATCCCGACACCCGCCCGACCGCGGTGCTCGCGCAGAGCGACCTGCTGGCCGTCGGTGTGATCCGCGCCGCGGAGGAGCTCGGACTCCGCGTTCCCGAAGACCTCTCGGTCGCGGGTTTCGACGGCATCCCCCTCGATGGCCTCGGCGATCTCACCCTCACCACGAGTGTGCAGCCGGCGGTCGAGAAGGGGAGGGCCGCGGGAGAGCAGGTCGCCAGGATGCTGCGCGGTGAGCCGGGCATCACGCAGGACCTGCACTGCGTCTTCCGCGCCGGCACCACGACCGCGCCGCCTCCGTCGCGCTGACCGCGCGCACCCGTCAGGAACGCGCCGGCCCGAGCGGAAGAGTCAGTGGCGCGTAGTCGAGGATGCGGTAGCGCCCGCACGCGACGACGGCCGTAGGCGCCGCGACGGTCGGCAGATTCCACGCCACCGTCTGCGAGTCCTCGATGAGGAACGACACCTCGCCCACCGCGAAGTCGCGGCGGTCCACCAGCCAGGCGTACCCGCGGAGCTCGTGATCGACCTGCACGAGCCGGGCCGGATCAGCCGCGTGCAGTTTCGGGAGCCGGACCGTCCAGAACTGTCCGGCGCCGGTGCGCCCCGACGAGTCCACCCAGTCCGTGACGCAGGCGAGGTCGGCGTCGGGAGCGCTCGTCGCCTGCACGATCCGCGGGACCGCCACGGCGCCACCGACGAGGAGGACGACGGCGACGCCGGCAGCGGCGACGCGGGTGCGCACGGAGGATCGCGAGCGGACGGACGGGAGGGCCACGAGGGCGAGGATGGGGGCGAAGACGAGCGGCTGCAGGTATCGCGCCGCGTGGGTTCCCGCCGCGATGCCGCCGACGAGCACGATGAGCGGGAGTGCCCAGGCGGCCGTGGCCACCAGGCGGTCACCGGCGTCCGACGCGTGAGCCGTCCGCAGGACCGCGAGCAGCGTCAGCGCCAGGACGGCGACCGTGCCGAGCACCCCGCCGGGGGGCGACAGCCGATCGATCGCGAGGTCGGCGTAGTACGCGGCGGAGTGGATCCATTCCGCGGGCTGGATGTAGCCCGCGCCGGAGTTCGCGATCCATGCCGAGAAGGGAATGCGAACGAGGAAGCCGAGGATGCTGCCCCCGACAAGCGAGGCGATCAGCGCGAGACCCCGGCGCCGGACCGCGAGAGTGGTGAGACAGAGGCCGCCCAGGACGAGGGAGAGCGGCACCGTGGCCCAAGCGGCGAACAGCGGATTGCTCAGGGTCGCCACCGTCGCGACCATCCCCAGAGACACGGGCAGTGCCGCACCCTTGCGGGGGCGATCGAGGAAACGCCGACACAGGCCGACGGCGAGCAACACGCCCACGACGGTCGCGGAGTAGTACGTGGTCGTCAGCATCAGCGATGCGAGTTCGAGCGCGTCGCGGGACGGCGAGGACTCCGTGACGATGAGGAGACAGAACACGGCGAGGGCGCCGACCGACCAGGCGACCGGTGCGCGACCCTCGACGCGCCGCCCGGCGACGAGCCGGATCGCCCCGTAGAGCGCGAGGACGTTGACCACCGCATTGACCGCCAGCACGCCGTTCACGTCGAACGGCAGCACGGCATCGAGGGCCGTGAACACCGCGATCTCGGGGAGGAAGAGCACGCTGGACAGCGCCCAGTCACCTCCGCCCCCGTCCAGGATCGATCGGCCGACGAGGGCAACGATCAGCGAGTCCCCGTCGTCGAACATCAGGATCGATCGGGGTGACGTCGCCAGGTGTCCCACGGCGAGGAGCGCCAGCGCCAGCGCGGCCGCCCACCCCGCCAGCTCGCGCCCCCAGACCCGCCGCATGCGACCACTCTGACACGCGATCTCGAAGCTCGCGGGGCCGACAGGCGCCTCGGCCCGGTAAACTGTACGGAGACCGCCCGCCTGAGCCACACGGCCGACGAGCCCCGAGGAGCCGCGTATATGCTGATGCTCCTCGCAGTGTTCCTTCTCGGGTCGCTCTTGATGCCCGTCCTGGTGCGCTGGCTGGGAGCTCAGGCTTTCGCCGTCGCCGCCCTCGTCCCGGCCGCCGCGTTCGTGCACGCGCTCGTGCTCACGCCGCAGGTGCTCGACGGTCCCGTGCCGTTCGTCTCCGTGCCGTGGATCCCGCAGCTCGGACTGAACCTGTCCATGAACATGGACGTCCTCGGGTGGGTTCTCACGCTCATCGTCACGGGCGTCGGCGCGCTCGTGCTCCTCTACTGCCGCTGGTACTTCCACGACGAGGCCGCCGGCATCGGGCAGTTCGCGGGCGTCCTCCTCGCGTTCGCGGGGGCGATGTACGGTCTGGTCCTCACCGACGACCTCGTGATGCTCGTGATGTTCTGGGAGGCCACGAGCATCCTCTCCTACCTCCTCATCGGTCACTACCGCCGCCGTGCCGCCAGCCGACGCGCCGCGCTGCAGGCGCTCCTCGTGACCACCCTGGGCGGACTGGTGATGTTCGTCGGCGTCGTGCTGCTCGTCGTCGACACCGGGACGTCGAGCATCCGGGAGATCCTCGCCATCGCGCCGACCGGCCCGATCGTCGATGCGGCGATCGTCATGCTCCTGATCGGCGCCATCAGCAAGTCGGCGCTGTTCCCCTTCCACTTCTGGCTTCCCGGCGCCATGGCGGCCCCGACCCCGGTCAGCGCCTACCTGCACGCCGCGGCCATGGTGAAGGCCGGCATCTACCTCATCGCCCGTTTCGCGCCCATCTTCGCCTTCAGCCCGACGTGGCGGCCGATCGTGCTCACGCTCGGCATCCTCACCATGCTGCTCGGCGGCATCCAGGCGCTGCGGGAGACCGACCTCAAGCGCGTGCTCGCGTTCGGCACCGTGAGCCAGCTCGGCTTCTTCGCGGTCGTCGTCGGCTACGGCACGCAGGCGGCGGCGCTCGCCGGCATCGCCCTCGTGATCGGGCACGCGCTGTTCAAGTCGGCGCTGTTCCTCATCGTCGGCGTGATCGACCGGCAGCTGTCCACCCGTGACGTGACGGAGCTCTCCGGCGTCGGCCGCCAGGCACCGGTCATGGCCACGGCCGCGTTCATCGCCGTGGCGTCGATGGCCGGTGTGGCCCCGACCATCGGGTTCGTGGCGAAGGAATCGACGCTCACGGCGCTCCTGGACGACGCCCTCGGCGGCTCGGTGTGGGGCCTCGTCGCCCTGATCGGCGTCGCTCTCGGATCCATGCTCACTGCGGCATATGGCGTCCGCTTCCTCTGGGGGGCGTTCTGGATCAAGCGCGATGCCGAGGGACAGCGGCAGCCGGACACGGTCTGGCCCGACCCCCCGGTGGGTTTCCTCTCCGCGCCGATCATCCTCGCCGGAGTGACGCTCGCCGCGGGTATCGGCGCCCCGGCCCTCGACGTCGCCCTCCAGCCGTATGCGCTGACCGCGACCCCGGGACTGGACCACGAGGGGGAAGCCGTCGAGGGACCTGGTCACCTCGCCCTCTGGCACGGCCTCGAGCCCGCTCTCGGCATCTCGATCCTGTCGATCCTGCTCGGCATCGGACTCTTCCTGCTCACGCGCCGGACCGGGTGGGACCGCCGCCCCCGCCTGCTGCCGTTCACGGCCGCCGACGCCTATTACGTGGTGATGCGCGGCATCGACCGGCTCTCGGTGCTGAGCACGACGCTCACCCAGCGGGGCTCGCTGCCCGTCTACGTGGGGACGATCTTCGTCGTCTTCGTCGCCGCCGAGGTCACCGCGCTCGTGGCGAGCGACATCGACCGCTATCAGCTCTCGCTCTGGCACACGCCGGCCCAGCTCGCCGTCGCGCCGATCATGGCCGTCGCCGGCGTCGTGGCGGTGCGGGCCCGCAAGCGCTACACCGGCGTCGTGCTCGCCTCGGTCACCGGCCTGGGCATGGTCGTGCTCTTCGCCACCAGCGGGGCACCGGACCTCGCGCTCACCCAGATCCTCGTCGAGACGGTGACGATGGTGACCTTCGCGCTCGTCCTGCGCCGACTGCCGGCGCGCATGGGCGAGCACAACGCCTCCGTGAGCCGCATCCCGCGCGCTCTCCTCGGCATCGGCGTCGGCCTCACCATGGCGTTCGTGGCCGTCGTCGCGACCCAGTCCCGCGTGGCCGACCCGATCTCGGCGATCTTCCCGGAGATCGCGTACGAGATCGGCCACGGCAAGAACGTCGTGAACGTGGCGCTCGTCGACCTCCGCGGCTGGGACACGATGGGCGAGCTCTCCGTGCTCGTGCTGGCCGCGACCGGTGTCGCATCACTCGTGTTCGTCACGCACCGCGCCGATCTCCTCGCCGCCACGAAGACACTGCCCCGCTCGGTGCGGAAGTCCGCGCGCAGTCGGCCACTCGTGGAGACTACGGACGGCGTGCGCTTCCAGACCGCGGAGAACCGCTCGGCGCCGCGCGCCTGGCTCGTCGGTGGCCAGAAGATGAAGCCCGAGAACCGGTCGATCCTGCTCGAGGTCATCGTCCGCATCCTGTTCCACACGATCATCGTCGTGTCGATCTTCCTGCTCTTCGCCGGGCACAACCTCCCCGGCGGCGGCTTCGCGGGCGGGCTCGTCGCCGGCATGGCGCTCGTCATGCGCTACATCGCTGGAGGGCGCTGGGAGCTGGGCGCTGCGGCGCCGACCGATGCCGGTCGCCTCCTCGGCACGGGTCTGATCCTCGCCGTGGGCACCGCGGTCGTGCCGCTGTTCTTCGGCCTCGCGCCGCTCACCAGCACCTTCTGGGAGTGGGAGATCCCCGGCATCGGGCACATGGAGTTCGTCACCTCGACCATCTTCGACATCGGCGTGTACCTCGTCGTGATCGGACTCGTCCTCGACGTGCTCCGCAGCCTCGGTGCGGAGGTCGACCGGCAGGCGGCGCTCCGCCCCGGCGAGAGCACCGCCGTCGACTTCTCCTCGCGGACCGGGGGGAACGGCTGATGGACGTCTCGCTCGCCCTCATCGCGATCATGGCCGTGCTCTTCGCGTGCGGCGTGTACGCGATGCTGGAGCGCAGCCTCACCCGCGTCCTCATCGGCTTCCTCCTGCTCGGCAACGCCACGAACCTGCTGCTGCTCATCGTCATGGGCGTGCCGGGCAACGCGCCGTTCTTCGGCACCGAGGGCGACCTGAGCGACCCGCTGCCGCAGGCCCTGACGCTCACCGCCATCGTCATCACGTTCGCGGTCTCCGCGTTCCTGCTCGCGCTCATCTACCGGTCGTGGCAGCTCGGCCAGGCGGACACGGTCGAGGACGACGAGGCCGACATCGCGCTGCGCGAGCGCACCGACGCCGACGAAGACCTCATGGACGACGAGTCCGAGTCGGGCGACGACGACGCCACCACCGACTTCGTGGGCGTGCAGACCGCTCCGATCACCGTCCTGCACATGCGCGACAACCCGGCGATCCACGATGACGCGCCGTACGACGCGCCCTTCGTCCCCGAGCCGGAGCCCGAACCCGATGGCGCCGCCGACGGCGCTGCAGACCGGGACGACGACACGACAGACGGGGAGGGCAGGCCATGACCACGCTCGTCCCGCTCCTCGTCGCCCTGCCGCTCCTCGGTGCGGCGATCACCCTGGTCTTCGGTCGCAATGCGCGCCTGCAGGTGTTCGTCACCGTCGCGACACTCGCGGTCGTGTCCGTCATCGCGGCGGTGCTGCTCGTCGTCGTCGACGCGGGCTCCCCGCTGGCGGTCTCGGTGGGCGGGTGGCCGGTGCCGTTCGGGATCGTCCTCTACGTCGACCGTCTCGCCGCGCTCCTGGTGCTCGTCTCCAGCGTGGTGCTGCTCGCGGTCCTCCTCTTCTCCATCGGTCAGGGCGTGGCCGACGGGGCGGACGAGACCCCGATCTCGATCTTCAACCCCTCGTACCTGATCCTCGCCGCCGGCATCTTCAACGCCTTCATCGCCGGTGACCTGTTCAACCTGTACGTCGGATTCGAGATCCTCCTCGTGGCCTCGTACGTGCTCATCACCCTGGGCAGCACGGAGTCGCGCATCCGCACCGGCGCGGTCTACATCGTCGTCTCGCTCGTGTCGTCGATCCTGTTCCTCGCGTCGATCGCGATGATCTACGGCGCCCTCGGCACGGTCAACATGGCGCAGATCGCCGAGCGGATGGCGGAGCTGCCGCAGGACACGCAGCTCGTGCTGCACCTCATGCTCGTGGTCGCCTTCGGGATCAAGGCCGCGATCTTCCCCGTGTCGTTCTGGCTGCCCGACTCCTACCCGACGGCCCCCGCGCCCGTCACGGCCGTGTTCGCCGGACTGCTGACCAAGGTCGGCGTGTACGCGCTGATCCGGACGGAGACGCAGCTCTTCGCCTCGAACAGCATCGACACGCTGCTGCTCATCATCGCGCTGGCGACGATGATCGTCGGGGTCCTCGGCGCCGTCGCGCAGGCCGAGCTCAAACGGATCCTGTCGTTCACGCTCGTCAGCCACGTCGGCTACATGATCTTCGGTCTCGCGATCGCGACCCCGGCGGCGATCGGCGCGACCGTGTACTACATCGTCCACCACATCGTCGTGCAGACCACCCTGTTCCTCGCGGTGGGACTCATCGAACGTCGGGCCGGCAGCACCTCCATCCTCCGGGTCAAGGGTCTGCTCAAGATCGCTCCCGTGATCGCCCTGCTGTACTTCATCCCCGCGATCAACCTCGGTGGTCTGCCGCCGTTCTCCGGGTTCATCGGCAAGTTCGCCCTGTTCGAAGCGGCCGCGTCCGTCGGCACCCCGCTCATGATCGTGCTCATCTTCGGCGGCATCATCACGTCGCTGCTCACCCTCTACGCGCTCATGCGCGCCTGGAACCTCGCGTTCTGGCGTGAGGAGGAGGACTCGACCGAGACCGAGGGGCGCATCTCGTACCTCACCGGAGCCCCCGCCGCGGATGAGCAGCAGGAGCGCCGGCACATCCCCAAGATCATGACCGTGGCCACCGCCGGGATGGTCACCGTCACGGTGGCCCTGACGATCTTCGCCGGACCGCTGTACGCTCTGTGCGACCGTATCGGGGCGGGCCTGCTGCAGCCGGTCAACCTCGTTCAGCTGGAAGACGAGGTGGAGGGATGAGCCCCGAGACCAAGAGCGTCTGGCGGGACATCGGCATGCAGCTGCCGTTCCTCGCCTGGCTGATCGTGCTGTGGATGCTGCTGTGGGCCCAGTTCACGGTGCTCTCCTTCCTCACGGGGCTCGTGGTGGCGATCTTCGTGACGCGGGTGTTCCGCCTGCCCACGGTCGAGCTCTCCGGGCGCATCAACCTCTGGTACGGCGCGCTGTTCGTCGTGCAGTTCCTCTTCGCGATCCTCCGTGGCGCGCTCTCGGTGACCGTGCAGGTGTTCGACTTCCGCCGTCAGCCCGGCACCGCCATCATCGCGGTGCCGCTCCGCTATGCCGACGACCTCGTCATGACGCACGTCGCCGTGGTGTCGTCGCTTATCCCGGGCTCCCTGGTGGTCGAGGCCGATCGCGACCGCGGGATCCTCTACCTGCACGTGATCGGCGTGCGCAGCCGGGAGGACGTCGAGAAGCAGCGGCAGGGCGTGCTCGGCTGGGAGAAGCGCATCGTCCGGGCGCTCGGCAATCCGACCCAGTACCGGGCGCTCAAGGCCGACGAACGTGCCGGCCGCATCGACCCCGCGACGATCGGCGGTGCCCGATGAACACCCTGCTCCTCATCATCCTCGCCGTGTTCGGTGTGGCCGCGATCCTCGCCGTCATCCGCATCGTGCGTGGTCCGTCGATCCTCGACCGTGCCGTCGCCGCCGACGTGCTGCTGACCGAGGTCATGTGCGTGCTCGGCGCCGAGATGGCCATCAACGGCCACACCCGCAACATCCCCGTGCTCCTCATCATCGCGGCGGTCGGTGTGTTCGGATCGATCGCGGTCGCCCGGTTCGTCGCGAGAAGGGACAACACGACACCATGAACGTGTTCGGTCTGATGATCCCTGACGCCGTCGTCGACGTGGCGGTGCTCGTGCTCATCCTGCTCGGGGCGATCCTCTGCCTCTCCGCCTCCGTGGGGCTCCTGCACTTCCGCGACGTGCCCACGCGACTGCACGCCGCGACGAAGCCGCAGGTGCTCGGGCTGCTGCTGATCTGCGTGGCGATCGCGCTGTCGCAGCGGTCCGTCGGCGGTGTGCTGTTCGGCCTCGTGCTCGTCGCCCCCGTGGTGCTCATGCAGTTCGCGACCGCACCCCTGTCCGCGCACATGGTGGGCCGGCAGGCGTACCGCAACGGCACGATCGAGCAGCGCGGTCTCGTCGTCGACGAGCTCGCCGAGTCGAAGCAGACCCCTCCCGCCGCCGGCTGACCGTTTCGAGTCGCGCACTGTGCTCCATTTCGGCCGCAGATGCCGCACAGTGAGCGATTCGAAGGGCTAGGTGCGGGCGGCGAAGGCCTCGATGAGGCGGGCGGCGGGCTCGGAATCGCTGATGAGGGTGCCGTGTCCGTGGTCCGGGATGACGGCGAGCTCCGCCCCCGGGATGGCGTCGAGGATGTCCTGGCACCAGCTCATCGGGGCCAGCGGGTCGTCCTCGCCGCGCAGCACCAGCACCGGGCAGGCGATACGCACGAACGCCTTCTCCGGCTGATGCACGATGGTCGCCCGCATCTTGCGGATCAGGTGCGGGCCGCCGCGGAGGTACTCGCGGGCACCGCGCCAGATCACGAGGGGGCGCTCGCCCAGGAGGTCCTGGAGGAGGTAGCGGGCCTGGGCGCCGATGTTCCGTTCGGCCTTGTCGACGGTCGGGCCCGCCAGCACGACCCCGGCCACGAGGGACGGATGCCGGGCGGCGAGTTCCGCCGCGATCTGACTGCCCATGGAGTGCCCGATCACCACGACGGGATCCGCGTCGACATGCCGGAGATAGGCGGCCACCAGGTCCGCGTGCCGCTGCATCGTCAGCGTCCGCGTGGGCTCCGGGGCCTCGCCGAAGCCGGGGAGGTCGAGCGCGATCACCCGCCCCTGCAGCCGCTGGGTGAGGTCGAGGTAGACGCTGCGGCCCATGCCGATGCCGTGCAGCAGCAGATAGGTGGGCGGGCCGTCGCCGAAGGTCTCGGCGATCAGGGTCGCACCGCCGTGCTCGAACTCGAGGAGGGTGGCCGGCGTCCCCTTCGGGGCGAGGTAGCTGGTGGGCATCTGTCCACGCTAGCCGAGCACCCTCCACCCGCCTCTCAGCCGGCGGGCGTGAGTGTCAGGGTGTCGACCGAGGCCGCCTTCACGGCCTTCGGCGTGAACGCCCAGCGACGCTGGACCCCCGTCGACCAGTCCTTCGTCTGATCGACGTAGTGCGCGTGGAACGCGTGACCGGAGGCGCCGGTGAGGTGGATCCAGGTCGAGTCGTCGAAGTCGGCGAGGTCGACGACCATGCGCATGGAGGGGACGGTGGTGGTGGCGTACGAGACGCCGAGCTGCCACCCCGTCGCATCGACCACGGAGGCCCCGCCGCCCACCGGATAGGGCCCACGGTTGAAGAGGGCCTCGATCGGGGCGATGCCGGAGGAGCCGAACGTGTCGCTCGTGAGGGTGAGGGCGTGCAGGTCGCCCCAGTTCCAGCGCGCCACGTCCGTGCCCTGGATCCCGGACAGCTCGTCGTACGCCTCCTCGGCCGACAGCGCGAGCATCTCGTCCCGGCCGTCGACATCGAGCTCGGGGTTGCTCCACAGCGGGTCGTCCGGGTCCTCCAGCATCGCGCCGACGACGGTGAACAGGCGGCCCTGGCCGTCGATCGGGAGAGGCTGCTCCCGCTCGGCGAAGATGTTCTGCACGAGGTTCGACCACAGCACGTTCGCGTACGCGGCCCCGGCGGACGACGCGCTGTTCTGCCCGTCCCACCCGCGCAGCAGCTCGACCGCGCGCTGCGGACCCGCTCCCTCGACCTCGACGTCGGCCATCGCGACCACGAGCTGCGTGCCGATCCACATCTCGCCGTCCATCTGGATCTCGCGCATGTCGTCGGCCGTCAGTGGCCCGGCGGCGGCCCGGCGCTCGATGAGATGCGCGATGCGGGCGGCGCGGTAGCCCTGGTCCCAGTCCCGCGAGAGGAAGTGCTCGTAGTCGTCGGTGACGATGGCGTTGTTGGCCGTGACGATGTATCCGGAGCGGGGGTTGTAGGACACCGGCAGCTCCTCGAACGGGATGTACCCGGTCCAGTCGTAGCTGCTGTCCCATCCGGGCTGCGGCATCCAGCCGTCGCCGGCCCCGCGGATCGGCAGGCGGCCGGGGGTCTGGTAGCCGATGTTGCCGTCGACGTCGGCGTAGATGAGGTTCTGCGCCGGCACGTCGAACAGGGAGGCCGCGCGGCGGAAGTCCTCGAAGTCCTGGGCGGTCGACAGCGCGAAGATCGCCGTCGCCGTGGTGCCGGGGTCGAGCGCCGTCCACCGCAGGCTCACGGCGTACTCGGCATCGTCGGACCCGGGGGCGTCGGGCACGGTGCCCTCCGCTGTGAGCCCGGGCGTCGGGTCGTCCGCGATCGCGGTGAAGTCGTCCGTGAGGCCGGAGATGATCGGTCCGTGCACGGTGGAGCGGATGGTGAGCTCGATGTCGTCCCCGCCGGCGACCTCGATGGTCTCCGTGCTCTCCTCCAGCGGCACGAGTTCGCCGTCGCGCCAGTAGGAGTCGCCCTCGATGCGCTCGACGTACAGGTCGGTGACATCGGTGGTGAGGTTGGTGAAGCCCCAGGCCACGCGCTGGTTGTGGCCGATGACGATGCCGGGCAGTCCGGAGAAGGAGAACCCGCCGACGTCGAACGGGCAGTCCTCGTCCACCGTCGAGCACTTGAGCTGCACCTGGTACCAGACCGACGGGAGCGAGGCGCCGAGGTGCGGGTCGTTGGCGAGCAGCGGCATCCCGGACTCGGTGAGGTCACCGGAGACCACCCAGGAGTTGGAGCCGATGCCCTCGCCGACGTCGCCGACGAGCATGCTCGCCGCTTCGATGACGGAGGACGTCTCCTCCCACTCCACCGTGGTGAGCGCCTGCTGCGCCTCGCCGTCGCCCTGAGGCGTGGGGAAGGCCGCAGGCTCGGCGCCGGGCTCCAGCGGCGGGACGGTGGAGATGGTGGGCACGATCACCGGGTTCCGGTCGAAGGGGTAGTCCGGGTAGAGCGTGCCGAGCAGGGCCTCCACGTCGGCGTCCGGGTCGTCGGCGAGCTGCCCGGCGAGCAGTGCGCGCTCGGTCTCGTCCTCGACGTTGGTGCGGAGATCCCAGGCCATCGCCTTCAGCCACGCCACCGAGTCCGCCGGCTCCCACGGCTCCGGCTCGTAGTCGGGGTTCTGCAGTCCGAGGACCGCGTACTCGAGCGACAGCTCCGCGCCCGAACGCGAGGACAGGTAGGCGTTGACGCCGGCCGCGTAGGCCTCGTAGTAGCCGCGGGTGACGTCGTCCATCGCCTCGACCTCGGCCTCGGCGGTGGTGCGCCAGCCCAGGGTGCGCAGGAACGCGTCGGTGCCGGCCTGGGAGGCGCCGAACAGCTCGGCGACCCGCCCGGAGGTGACGTGGCGGCGGAAGTCCATCTCGAAGAACCGGTCCTGCGCGTGCACGAAGCCCTCGGCGAAGAAGAGGTCGTCCGAGGAGTCGGCGGTGATCGTAGGCACCCCGCTGGCGTCGCGCTGCACGGTGACCTCCGCCTTCAGGCCGTCGAGCGTCGTGGTGCCGGAGGTCTGCGGGAAGGAGCGCTGGATCGTCCACGTCACGAAGAACGCGGCGGCGACGGCCACGATCACGATGGCGGCGACCACGAGGAACGCGATGCGTCCGATGCGGGCACCCAGGGAGGGGCGCGGGGGAACGGCGGACGCCGGCGAATCGGTCATCATCGTCGAGAACTCTTTCGGGTAGCCAGGTGGGACTCAGTCCCACCGAGCCCCAGTACGCGTTTCACGGGTACGCGCTCTCGCATCATAGCCGTCCCGCGCTCGCCGCGGGACGGACCGCGGCGAGCGGGAGGCTCAGCCGATGAGGCTGGGCTGCAGATCCCGCAGCGTGCGGCGATGCGTCATGCGGGTCACCCCGATCATCGCCAGCAGCAGCGCCCCCGCCAGCCAGGCGCCCAGCACCGCCAGATCCCAGCCGGCCCGGGCGTAGTCGCCGCCGTACATGAGCTGGCGCATGGCATCGACGACGTAGCCGAGGGGCAGCACGTGATGCAGTGCGGCGAGGGGAGCGGGCAGGGTCTGCCACGGGAACGTCCCGCCCGCGGTGACGAGCTGGAGCACCATGAGGACGAGCCCGAGGAACTGCCCCACGGAGCCGAGCCAGACGTTGAGGGCGAGGATGATCGCGGCGAACGTGGCCGAGGCGAACATCATCACCCCGAGGGTGCCCAGCGGATGATCGAACGTGAAGCCGAGTGTCAGCGCCAGGATGCCCATCAGCCCGAGCATCTGCACCGCGCCGAGCATCGCCGGCGTCAGCCAGCCCGCGAGCGTGATCCGGATCGGGGAGTGCAGCGCCGTGACGGCGCGGCGGGAGATCGGCTTCACGATGAGGAACAGCGCATAGATGCCGATCCACGCGGAGAGGGCGGCGAAGAACGGGGCGAGGCCCGCGCCGTAGTCCTCGGCGGAGGCGACCTTGTCGCTGGAGACCTTCACCGGGTCGGCGATCGTGTCGGCCTGCAGTGAGCGCAGGTCGGGGGTGGAGGCGGGGATGGCCTGCACGCCGTCGGCGAGGCCGTCCCGCAGCTCCGCGGTCCCGGAGGACAGGGTCTGCAGACCGTCGCGGAGCTGGGCCGCGCCCGCGTTCGCCGCGGCCGCGCCCGTCGCGAGGGTGCCGGCGCCGCCGGCGAGATCACTCGCCCCCGCGGCCAGCGAGGCGGAACCGGCGGCGAGCTGATCGACCTTGCCGACCGCGTCCTGCACCTGGGCGTTGCCCTCCTCGATCCGGGTGCCGAGAGGATCCAGGCGCGCGAGCACCGCGTCGATCTCCTCAGGCGCGAGTCCCTGCTCGGTGAGGACGTCGGTGATGTCCGCGCGCACCTGCGGCAGCGCATTCGTCGCCTCCTGCACTGCGGCTCCGGCCCGGTCGGCGACGTCGGCGAGTTGGCGGTTGCCGGCACTCACCTGCTGGGCGCCGTCGGCGAGGGTCTGCGCCCCGGAGGCGAGCTGCGCGGAGCCCTCGGCGAGCTGCGCTGTGCCGTCGGCGAGCGACGTGCTGCCGGAGGCCGCGGTGCTCGCGCCGTCGGCGAGCTGCGTGGCGCCGTCCGTCGCGGAGACCAGGTTGTCGCGCACGTCGCTGAGCCCGGTCAGCAGTCTCTCCGCGGCCTCGCTGCCGACCATCTCGGCGACGGAGCTGCGGATCTTCTCCACGGCCTGCGAGCCCATCGACGAGGCGAGGTAGTTGTTCGCGTCGTTCGTCTCCAGCTCGATCCGGGCCTGGTGCGGGTCGTCGCCCGCCGCGGAGGTGAGGGCGGCGGAGAAGTCGGCCGGGATCGTCACGGTGAAGTCGACCACGCCGTGGCGCAGGGCGTCGGCGGCCTCGTCCTCGGTCATGCGCTGCCAGTCGAAGGCGTTGCCCTCGATGAGGTTCTCCGCCACGTCCTCGCCGTAGTTGACGGTCTCGTCGGTCGCCGGCTCGGTACCGGTCGTGGGGGCGGGAGCGCCCTCGTCGTCGACCACGAGGGCCACGGGGACCTCGGAGAACTTGGCATACGGATCCTGGTTCGCCCAGAGGTAGAGGCCGCCGTAGAGGATCGGCACGCAGATCAGGGCCACGAGGGCGAGGATGCCCATCCGGCTCGCGGTCAGGCGGCGGAGCTCGGCGGCGATCATGGCGGGAACCTTCATCGCGCTTCTCCTTCCTCGTCGGTCGTGGGTTCGCCCTGGTCTGGGGCGTCATCGTCGGTCGCGGATTCGTCCGCCGCCACGCTCTCCTCCGGCGCGTCCGCCGCGGGTTCCGGACGTTCGAGCACCAGGGGCTCGATCGGTCCGGACGCGTTGATCGCATCGAACTCGTGCATCCGCTCGAGGGCGACGGCGGCGGAACCGCCGACGATCACGAGCATCGCGTACCCGCGGTCCGCGAACTCGGCCGCGATGCGCCACCATCCGTCCGGGCTGCCGCCGTGACGATCCGGGGCGACGAGGACGATGCCCTCGACGCCCTCGCGGAGCACCGCGAGCTCGCACAGGATGCGCACGCGCGCGGCCGGGTCGACCGAGCCGATGGGGACGGAGGCGAGCTCCTGGTACCCCACCCGGCCGAGCCAGCGCCGGGCGTGGAGCGGGGTCGCGCCGCGTCCGGCGAACATCAGCTCCTCGCCCACCACCCCGGCGACGGTGATGTCCGGGTGCGGGTCGCTCACGTCCGGGGCGTCCACGAGCGCGATGCGGCGGCGCAGCTCCTTCGGGCTCGCCGCCGCATCGATCGTGACGCGGCCCGTGTCCGGACGCATCCGCCCGCTCGCGATGAGGCCGAGCACGGTCGGCCGCTGCTCGGTCTCCGCGAGGGCGTAGCGGACGGCGCCGGAGTGGAACTCGAGACTCATGGACGGAAGCGCCTGGCCGGCGCGGCCCTTGCTGACCTCGTGCAAAGTGATCCTCATGCGCGGACCTCCTGGTCCTCGGCGGTGATGTCCTGGTGAGTGGAGAGCAGCTCGTCGGCCTCGCGCCAGGAGAGCCCCGCGATGCTGAGCACGGCCCGGACGGCGACGTCGCCCGCGCCGCGGCTCTGCGCGTCGGTGCGGGAGACGACGGTGCGCGCCATCTCCTCGATCAGTCGGGCGAGCGTCGGGGCGGCGAGGTCCGTGCGGAAGCTGCCGTCCTCCTGTCCCCGTCGTACGAGGGCGGCGACGCTCCGGCGCAACGGCGCAAGGGCCGCCGCGGTGTGCTCGACGTGCGCCTCGTCGAGGGCGAGCGCGGCGGCGACCTGGATGTGCCCCGCCTCCTCCCAGAGCCGGGCGGCCAGTCGGGCGAGAGCGAGGCGGGCGTCGGGGTCGTCGATCGAGGCGGCGATGGCGTTGAAGCGCTGGGCGCCGGTGGAGACGAGTTCGCGGATCAGGGCGTCCCGATCCTCGAAGTGCCCGTAGAGGGTGCGGCGGGACAGGCCGGCGGTGCGGGCGATCGCATCGAGGGAGGCGTGCGGGTCGGTGGCAAGGGCGCTGCGAGCCGCGGACAGGATGCCGGCGCGGTTCTCCGCAGCGTCGCGACGAAGGGCGCGAGTGGTCATCCCTTCATGGTAATAACGTGCACAGCTCTGTGCAAGATAACTCAGCAACCTCGCAGCGTTCCGGCCGTGCGGGAGGACGCGGAGGTTCCTCCGGGCCGCGCCGTGTTATGTTACGCGTCGCGCTTCGGCGCATCTCAGCGGAGAGACCGGTCCGGACCGGAACTCCGGCGGGATCGGTCCAGGGAACGGCGGGGGGACGCCATGATCGAGAAGAAGGATGATGTGCGCGCGGGGAGTGCGACATCGGTGGCAGGGGATCGGCACCGCAGTCTGCAGGACAGGCTGACGGACGCGATCGTCTCGGGGGCGCTCGCGCCGGGGACACGGCTGGACGAGCGAGACCTCGCTGTCGCACTCGACGCCCGGCCGGCCGAGGTGCTCCGCGCCCTCGACCGCCTCGCCGCGGTCGGGCTCGTCGCGGTGCGCCGCGATGGCACGCGGTGGGTGACCGCGCTCGACGGAGACCGGGCGCGTGACGTGGTGGCCTTGTTCGGCGACGTCTGGATCGGCTCCGTCCGGCGCACGATGACGGTGCTCCACGCCGACGACCTCGCCTACCTGGACGAGCTCGTCGACGATGTGGCCCTGGCTGTCCGGTGGCGGGACGGAGCCGCGTTCGGCGGAGGCCTGCGTGCTCTCGCCGTGGCCTTCGCCCGGATCGAGGGCAACACGGAGCGTGCCGAGCTGGTCGGGAACCTTGGCACGCTTCTCGCGTGCGTCGCCCGTCGCGCGGGAAGTGTCTTCGACTGGACGGATGTGCGCGCCGCGGTCGCACGGATCGCCGTCGTGCTCCCGGGACGAGACGCCGCGGCGATGCGCGCCGCCCTCATGACGCTGTTCGATGACGTGCTGCCGGGGATCGTCGACCGCGCGGTGGCACCGACGCGTCCGCTCGCCGCCGCGTCCTGATCGCGGCCCCAGGAAGGGGCGCCCGGTGAGCCGCGGCGCCCCGTGCGCTCAGTCGGTGCCGGAGTCGAAGGCCGCGCGCTCGGAAGCGGTGTCGACCGCGTCCGCGAGATTCTCGTCGGCCTCCGAGATCGAGCCGTGCACCGATTCGGTGATCTCGGCCGACTCGCCCGCGGTCACCCGTCCGACGAGCTCGCCCGTCGCGCCGCCGACGAGGCCGAGGCCCGCATACTGCTCCAGGCGGGCGCGGGAGTCGGCGATGTCGAGGTTGCGCATCGTGAGCTGGCCGATCCGGTCCACCGGGCCGAACGCGGCGTCGCCGACGCGCTCCATCGACAGCTTCTCCGGCCCGTACGACAGGTTCGGCGAGACGGTGTCGAGGATCGTCCAGTCGTCGCCGCGGCGCAGGCGGATCGTCACGGTGCCCGAGATCGTCGAGCCGACCCAGCGCTGGATGGACTCGCGGAGCATGAGCGACTGCGGCTCGAGCCAGCGGCCCTCGTACATGAGGCGACCGAGGCGGCGACCCTGCTCGTGGTAGGTGGCGAGGGTGTCCTCGTTGAGGATGCCGTTGACGAGGCGCTCGTACGCGATGAAGAGCAGCGCCATGGCCGGAGCCTCGTAGATGCCGCGCGACTTCGCCTCGATGATGCGGTTCTCGATCTGGTCGCTCATGCCCAGGCCGTGGCGCCCGCCGATCGCGTTCGCCTCCTGAACCAGGGCCACCGGGTCGCTGAACTCGACGCCGTTGATCGCGACCGGACGGCCGCCCTCGAACGTCACCGAGACGTCCTCGGTCTCGATGGCGACGGACGGGTCCCAGAACTTCACGCCCATGATCGGGTCGACGGTCTCCAGCGACACGTCGAGGTGCTCGAGCGTCTTCGCCTCGTGGGTCGCGCCCCAGATGTTCGCATCCGTCGAGTACGCCTTCTCGGCCGAGTCGCGGTACGGGAAGCCGTGCGCGACCAGCCATTCGCTCATCTCCTGGCGACCGCCGAGCTCCGTGACGAAGTCCGCGTCGAGCCAGGGCTTGTAGATGCGCAGGCGGGGGTTGGCGAGGAGGCCGTAGCGGTAGAACCGCTCGATGTCGTTGCCCTTGTAGGTCGAGCCGTCGCCCCAGATGTCGACGCCGTCCTCGCGCATCGCACGCACGAGCAGGGTGCCGGTGACCGCGCGACCGAGCGGCGTGGTGTTGAAGTAGGTCTTGCCGCCGGAGCGGATGTGGAAGGCGCCGCAGGAGAGCGCGACGAAGCCCTCCTCGACGAGCGCCGTCTTGCAGTCGATGAGGCGCGAGGCCTCGGCGCCGTACTCCAGCGCGCGCCCGGGGATCGAGGCGATGTCGTCCTCGTCGTACTGTCCGAGGTCACCCGTGTAGGTGAAGGGGACGGCGCCCTTGTCGCGCATCCAGGCGACGGCGACGGAGGTGTCGAGTCCTCCGGAGAAGGCGATGCCGACGCGCTCGCCGACGGGCAGGGACTGGAGGACCTTGGACATGGCTCCCAGTCTATCGGCGGCGGCGTGTCGTCCCGTCTCGCCTCAGACGAGCCGCGTCATGACGCCGAGCACCGCATAGGTGCCCAGCGCGCGGCGATCGCACGTGACGAGCGGGACGCCGGCATCCCGTGCGGCGAGGCCGACGAGGCCGTCATAGACCGCCCCGCCGGAGATCCCCGCATCGGCGAGAACATCGACGGCGGTGAGCGCGGTGTGCCCCGCGAGTGACGCCGAACGGGGAAAGGCGGTGCGGATGGCGAGCGCCGCGGCCGAGGGGGTCAGTCGATCGGGGGGCGGCAGGCGGGTCAGGACGGAGTACGTCTCTGCCGAGGCGTGTCCGGCGAGACCGAGGGCCGCACCGGCGCAGAAGGTCTGCACCGCGCCGTGCGCCGTGTGGTCTTCCACGAGAAGAGCGACCGCCGCACTCGTGTCGAGGACGAAGTCAGCGCTGGTCGGCAAGGCGGAGCTCGCGAACGTCATCAGGTGTGAGGGTGGTGCCGGAAGAGCGGACGACGAGGCGGCCGTCTTTCTCGACGAGGTTGTCGGGGGCCTCGATCTCGATCCGGATGCCGTTGCCGTCGAGGACGAGGTCCACCGGCCCGGGAACCAATCCGACACGCTCGCGGAGTGCGGCAGGGATCACGATTCGTCCTGCCTTGTCCATGGTTGCCTTCATGCCGAGAGAATACCATTCGGGTGGGTGGCACGAGTCTCAGCTGCGGGAAGTGAGAGAGTGGGCGCACGGGAGGTCGGACATGGGTGGAGCGATTCTGTGGGGAGCCGTCGCGGCGGCTCCGCTGTTCGTCGGCGCGGTGCTCGCGATGCTGCGCAGCTGGCCGCCGCGGTGGCTGGGCATCGTGCTGGGTTTCGGCGCCGGAGCGCTGATGGCCTCCATCGCCTTCGAGCTGTGGGAGGAGGGGCTCGACCGGGGTGGTCCGATCCCGCTCGTCACCGGCGTCGCCCTCGGAGCCCTCAGCTACTACATCGCCGCCCGCATCCTCGACGCCAGGGCCGCGAGGAAGAAGGGCGAGGCCGGGGGAGGCCAGCTCGCGGTGGGCGCCCTCCTCGACGGGATCCCGGAGCAGCTCGTCCTCGGCATCGGTCTCGCCTCGGGGGAGCCGGTGAGCATCGCGCTCGTCGTCGCCATCCTCGTCTCGAACCTCCCGGAGTCCATCGGCTCCGCCGCCGACCTGCTCGACGGCGGCATGCGACGGTCCAGAGTGCTGCTGCTGTGGGCCGGCGTCGCCGTGGTCTGCGCGCTGGCGACGGTCGCCGGCTTCGCGCTGGCCAGCGTGACCGGCGAGGTCTTCCGTTCGGGGGCGAGCGGTTTCGCCGCGGGCGCCCTGCTCGTCATGCTGGTGGACTCGATGGTCCCGGAGGCGCAGTCGAAGGCGAAGGAGTCCACGGGGCTGGCGACCGTCCTCGGATTCGCGCTCGCCGCCGGTCTCGCCTTCGCGTCCTGAGCGGAACGCGCGCTCGGCGGCTCAGACGCCGCCCGTGCGGGCGTCGCGGCGGACGCTGCGTCCGGTGATGCGCTCGATGCGGAACGACAGCGGGAGGTCGCGGTCGTCTCCGGCCCACGGATGCACCCGCGCCGCCGCCCCGGCCGCGTCCTCCTCGGGTACCTGCGACAGGACACCGTGCATCAGCACGCTCCAGCCCAGGCCGCCGATCGGATCGTGGTAGTCGACCTCGAACGACACCTCGGCCGACTCGCGGGAGAGGGCCGCCAGGTGGCCATCCGGAGATGTGCGCAGGAGCAGCTCGTGCCCCGAGACGACGAAGTTCACCGGATGGATCTGCACCAGGCCCTCGTCGACGAATCCGATGCGGCCCACCGTGGTGGTCGCCAGCAACTCGTAGGACTGCTGCTCGTCGAGTTCGTGGATCATGCGGACGCTCCCTCCCCCTGTGCCGCCAGTGTAGCCACGGCGCGTCGGATCATCGAGGGCGTCCGACCGGAATCACCCGGTGAGCGTCAGTCCGACCACCGCTCCAGCTCGGCGGTGAGCGCAGCGAGGTACGCGGGAGGGCCGGCCTCCGCGAACCACAGCCACAGCTCCGCGGCGTGCACCGGGTACCACGCGCGGACCCGGGCGGGATCGGCGCCGTAGCCGTCGATGAGCGCCCGCTCCGACCGCGGATCCTTCCGGGCGGCTCCCCACGCGGCTCGCGCCAGCTCCCGCAGCGGATCGCCACGGTGGGACGCCTCCCAGTCGACGATCCCGGAGATGCGGCCGTGCTGCGCGAGCAGGTTGCCGTCGGTCCAGTCGCCGTGGCAGAAGACGGTCCCAGACGACGGCGGGATGCGCAGCGGGAGGGGAGGCGCACCGGCGGCGCGATACCGCTCGATGATCATGGCGTCGTCGGGTGCCGGAAGAAGGTCGTCGGGTGGGTCGAGCCGATGCAGGGCGCGGAGCAGCGGTGCCGACGAACCGAGGCCCAGGATCCGGGCGTCGGCGGCGGCGTCGTCGAGGCGGGTGCCGGGGAGCGCCGTCATGAGGATCGCCCCCGGCCGCTCCTCGACCACCTCGGGCACCGGGAGCGCGGAGCCGACGAGTCCGCGGAGGGCCCGCAGCTCGTTGTCGTGCCGTGCCGGATCGGCGAGGCGCTTCTCGACCAGCCGGCGTCCGCCGTGCTCGACGAGCCGCACCGCGCCGACCGCTCCCTGCCTCATCCCGTCATCCTCGCACCGGGCGGGTGGTCACTCGAAGCCGGGATAGTCCTGCAGCCGCTCCTCGAACTCCGCGCGGTCGGCCTCGCTCAGCACCTTGCCGGCGATGACCACGAGCTGGAGCCCCTCGACCGGCTCGCCGGTGCGCGCACTCTGCGCCTCTCGCGAGGTGCGGAAGCCGCCGTCGGCATCGTTCGACAGGTCATAGATGTTCGCGTAGAAGCGCAGCGGGTCGGGGTAGTTCTCCGTGTAGTACTCCCACGTCGTCTGCGTGCGCGGGTCGTCACTGCCGTAGAGCTTGGCGATCATGGACGGGTCGATTCCGGAGTTCGCCGGGTCGTTGAAGGAGTACAGGTTCCACAGGCCGTGCGCGGCCACCACCTCGTCGATCGCGGCCATCACCTCGAGCTTGCGCGCGTAGCCCTGCACGGGCTGCTCGGTCGCCCAGGCCGCCGAGGTGTACTCCGACAGCATCGACTCACCCCCGTACCCGTTCCGCTCCGGTCGCACGTCCTCCTCGCCGACCTGGACCCAGGTGAACCCGAAGTCGGCGCTGAGCCGCTCGCGGATGTCGGCGAAGAGAGCCTCGGCCTCGGCGCGCACCTCCTCCATGGACTGCTGGGTGAGCGCTTCCTGCGGGGCCGTGCCCTTGATCCCGGGGTAGGCCTCCGCATGCCGCTGCTCCGCGGTCTTCACGCCTTCGTAGTTGCCGGACGCCGAGGTGCGCAGTGCGCTGAGCGCCCCGACGGTTGCGACGTTGAACAGGATGGTGAGGACGAGCGCGATGATCCCGAGCCGCCGTCCGCCCGGCGTGAAGAGCGCGGCCACGATGACGGCGAGCACCACGAGCTGCAGCGTGATCATCGTCACGCCGTAGAGCAGGTCCGTGCCGCCGACCACGAGCGTGCCGAACAGGATCAGGACGAAGAGGATCGCGGCGACCAGCGCGATCCAGCCCAGGGCATTCGCCGAGGGCTTCTTCTCCTCGGGCGGCAGCGGGGAGAGGGCGGGCGGCGTGGGACCCACCTGCTGCTGCCGCCGGGCGCCGCGATAGCCTCCGGGCGGCGGGACCGGCGGGGCGCCCTCGGTGCCGCCCACATACCGGGCGCGCTGTCGCTCGTGATCGCTCACCATGGCTTGTCCGCCCCGGTGCCGCCGGGCTCATCGCCCTGCTGCTGATCGCGTTCCTGCGTCCCCTGCTCGAGCTTGTCCTGAAGATCCTGCAGCTTGTCCTCCGACGGCTGCGGCTCCTCCTGCTCGTCCTGCGGCTCCTGCGGCTGCTGTTGCTGCTCCTGTTCCTGCTGCTTCTGCTTGAGGCGGTCCTCGGTGCTGTCGAGAGTGTCCGTCATGTCGCGCTCGGGATCGGGCGACTGCTGCTGCGCCTCCTCGCTGTGGCACTCCTCCGGGGTCTCGACGGTGATCGTCAGCGCCTCGCCGTAGAGGGCGGTCGCCCCGGCACCGTCGCCCTCGGCCCTGGCGGCATCGCCCATCCGCTCGACCACGAGGGCGAGATTGATCCGGACCGGGCAGACCTCGAGCCCGGTGGCGAGATCCAGGGCACGCTCCAGTTCTGCGCGGGAGGCGGGGAGTTCATCGGCCCCGGCCAGTGCGGTGCCGATGTTGTACGGCGCCTTGAACGGCTCGAACCAGTTCAGGACGTCCTGTCCTCGCGCCGAGGACTCGGAACCCGCGAAGTCGTCGACGACGTAGGCGGTGATGGCCTGATGGGCGAACGCGTACATGCTGAGCAGCTTGCCGACGAAGAGCAGCGCGGCGAGGGTGAGCGGGATCGTCCCGATCGCGACCCAGCGGCGGATGAGCCGGCGACGGCGGTTCGAGCGGAGGAGGTCTGTGGCGGCCTCGTCCCGGGCAGGCATCACGACGCACCTCCTCCCCTGTCGTCGGCGTCTGAACATCCTATCCGCGACGATCGGGCGCGACGGGTACGGCGAAACGACGGACGCCGACCCCGGCTGATCGAGGTCGGCGTCCGTCGCGCGCGCGGTCGGTTACTGCGCAGCCTTGACGCGGAACGTGTCGAAGGCCACGCCGAGCGGCGCGGTCGCGCTCGCGGAGCGGCTGCCGCTCAGCCCCACGCCACCCGCCGGCAGCGGGGCGGTGTCGGTCGCTCGGAGCTGCCAGTCGGCGGGCTCCGCGGCATCGCTCGCCCAGAGCTTCGCGACGAGGGAGACCTTGTCCGTCCCCGTCACGGCCGCCTTGAGGGTGTACGCGGTGCCCGGGGTGACCGTGACGCCGTTCAGAGTCCGGGTCGCGAGGACGGTGCCGTCGCGGTGCGCCACGAGCCAGACCGTGCCGTCGGGGCGGAGCCAGGCGCGCACGAGATACCGGCCGGCGGACGAGTCCCGGGCGATGACCCCGATGTAGGAGCCTCCCGTGCTCGACGGCTGATCGACGCGGAAGGTCGTCTCCAGCGCCGGGTTCGGCACCGACGGGGCGTTCAGCGTGGCGTGGCGGGTGTCTCCCGCGGCCAGCTTCAGCTGCCCCGAGCCGTCGGCGACGCTGGTCGCGGCGGCGGATCCGCCGGCGATCTTCCAGGCGCCGCCGGCGAGGGCTTCGCCCCAGCCGGGACCGGCCGTGCGGTCGAACTCGTCGCTCGCGAGCGGCGCGGGCTCCGCCACCACGGCTTCCCGGGTGGTCGTCGCCGAGCCCCCGACGTCGTCCGTCACGGTGAGGGTGACCGTCCGCGTGCCGGCGGTCGCGTAGGTGTGCGTCGCCGACGCGCCTTCGCCGGTCGTGCCATCACCCCAGTCCCAGCGGTAGCTGCGGACGGCGCCGTCGGCGTCCGTCGATGCCGACGCGTCGGCCGACACCGTCAGCCCCGAGGTCGAGAGCGTGAACGAAGCCGTGGGCAGCGCGTTGGCGCCCTGGACGACGACCGGTTTCGTGACCGATCCCATGAGGCTCTGGCTGTCGGTGATCGTGAGCGTGACCGCGTACGTGCCGGGCTTCGCGTACGTGTGCGTCGGCGTCTTGCCGGTACCGGTGGAGCCGTCACCGAAGTCCCAGCGGTAGCTCGAGATCGTGGCGGATCCTGGGGGCACGGAGGTGCTCGCATCGAACGCGACGTCGAGCCCGGTAGCGGTGGCCGTGTACGCGGCGACCGGGGCGATGGAGCCCGTGCCGACGGCGTAGTGGGTCTTGACCTGGGCGGCGCTCAGTCCGTACGGGTACACCGCGAACTCGTCGACGGCGCCGGTCAGAGAGACCGACTTCGGGATGTTCGGCCAGTTGGCGAGCTTGCCGCTGCCGATCTTCCAGAAGCCCTGGTAGTCCTGACCCTTGGTCACACCGGTGATCTGATCGTTCAGCTGCCCGTCGACGAAGAGCTTCATCCCTTCGGGACTCACGGATGCCACCACGTGGTGCCACCGGTTGTCGTTGTAGGCGGCCTTGGTCGTGATGACCTTCGTGCTGCCGTCGTAGACCCCGAAGTTGAGGCGGCCGTCGTTCGACAGGTAGACGTTCCGATCGTGGTTCCTCGAGAAGCCCGCTGCCGAGCTCTCGAAGTCGAAGAGCAGTCCGCCGCTGGTCGTCGATGTCTGGAACCACATCTCGGCCGAGTACGCCCCGGGCGCCGGCAGCTTGGTGGTGGTGTCGACGCGGCCCGTCTCGGTGCCGTCGAGCGCCGTGGCGCCCGCGACTCCCTTCGGGATTCCCGACGACTGCGGCTTCGTTCCCGCGCGGAGGATCGGGTTGTTCGTGCCCGCGACGTCCTGGGCGACGGTTCCCAGCGGGTAGTACAACTGCGGCTTGTCGGCGAGCACCGCGTCGGAGTACGGCGGAGTGGTCCCCGCCACGGTGACGGTCGCCGACGCGCTCGTGACGGTGTTGCCGTCGCCGTCCGTCGCCGTGAACGCGTACGTCTGCTGCGAGCCGACCGGGGCCGTCGTGTCCTCGAAGGTGACGGCGGGCAGGTTCCACCAGGTGGAGTCCACCTTCGTGGTGAGCAGCGGAGCGGGCGAACCGGCGCGGCGGAGCTCGTAGGTCAGCGTCAGGTCGTCCCGGTCCCAGTTGGCCGGGATCGAGACCTTCACGTGGCCGGGTACGAGCGAGGTCGCGGTCGGTTCCCACTTGTTTCCGGAGAGGCGGGGTCCGTCCTTCGGGCCGCCGGGAGGAGTCGTCGAGAATCGCACGAGTCCTTCGAACTGTCCGTTGTTGACCGAGCGGAACTCGCCGCCGATGGAGATCATGTTCCCGGTGCCGGTGATGGAGAGGCCGGCCTGACCCAGACCGGTCGTCACGCCGACCGCCCAGTCCGGAGACCACGCGTACGGCGACGGCGCCGGAGTGCCGCCCCAGTCCTTGCGGCCCGGTGCCGCGGGCTGGGGAGCAAGCGTCCCCCTGGCGTCGGCGGTGTAGGCCTCGGAGTAGCGGTGGATGCGAGGAGCCTGCTCCGGGTGGAGGCCGAGGGTCACGCAGGTGTGGGTGTGGCTGGTGGTGTAGACGACCTTGCCGGTGGAGTAGACGCCGTAGTGGTCGCCGATGCAGTCCGCGATCCAGCGCACCTTGCCGGTGCCGGCCTCGGCGGCGAAGGTGCCCTCGAGGCTGCCCGTCGCGGCGTCGGCGAAGCCCCACCCGGTGCCGTACACGCCGGTGGCATCGGCCGCGAGACCGAACGTCCCGGCCTTGCCGGCGTAGATGCCGGAGCCGGCGCCGTTCTTGACCGTCTTCGCCAGCTCCCACTCGGTGTTGAGGGCGCCCGTGGTCTTGTCGACGGAGGCGCTGCCGCGCATCTCGGTGTTGCCGTTGACCTGGGAGAAGCGTCCGCCCACGATCGTGTCCGCGCCGGCAGGGTCCATGACCATGGCATCGACCTGGAGGTCGGTCTGCGGGGCCCACGGACGGAGGGCGCCGTTGGTGGTGTCGAAGGCGGCCAGGTTCTTCCGCGGCGTGCCGTTGGCCTGGGTGAACAGGCCGCCCGCGTAGACCGTCGTGCCCGACGTCGCCAGCGCGTAGACGCCGGATCCGCCGATGGAAGGCACGAAGCCCGGGACGAGCTCGCCGGTCTTCGCGTCGATCGCGGCGATGTTCCAGCGGTCCTTGCCGTTCACCTTGTTGAAGGAGCCGCCGATGTAGATGCGGGTGCCGTCGGGCGAAGCGGCGACGGCTTTGATCACGCCGTTGACCTGCGGAGCGAACGGCAGGAGCGCGCCCGTGTCGATGTCGTAGGCGAGCACGTTCGCGCGCGCCGTCAGCGCGGTCCCCGGTGCCGCCTTCGGCTCGCGGGCGTTGTCGAACTTGCCGACCGCGTACACGGTCGAGCCGATCGTCGTCTGCGCCCAGACGTACCCGTTGTCGATCTGCACGGTCGGGATCGGATCGGATGTGACGACGTTCTCATCCCGCTGCAGCAGCGGAGGCAGTCCGCCCGGATCGTCGGCCGCCGCGGCGGCACCGCCGCCGAGGGCGACCAGCCCCGCGGTGACCATCACCCCCACGATCACCCCGGCCACGCCCGTGCGTGCGCGCTTCCAGACAGCACTGTTCCCCATGTGTGTTCCCCAGTCATTCGATGGCCGACCCCACGTCGGCACGTCATCGTCGGACGATCGACCGCGAGAGCTCCCCCAGAGATGCTCAGACCGCGGCGGTTCATTCCGACGAACCCCCGTCGAAGGCACAGAAGCCTCCGGCGGGTAACACAATACCATCACCGGACGCGGAGTACACGCCGTACCCGCACGGATGCCCGGGGTCTCGGGGCCTGTCAGGGGGTGTCGAGTGGAGCGGGCCGTGCCGAGCGGGGAGCGCGCAGCCCGCGGAGCCGGGCGACCAGGATCGTCGCGCGCGTGAGCTCCACGCCGAGCGCGGCGAGGACGACCAGCGCGGCGACCCAGTACAACTCGATCACGTTGCCCACCTCGCCGGCGTCCGCGTAGGCCGTGGTGCTCGACGGTGCGGCGGGGAGCGACGGGGCGACATCCGCCTCCCGGTGCTCGTACTCGACGCCGAGCTGCCCGGCGATCGTCTCGAGGTTGCCCTCGTCGATGACGGACAGCGCGTCCGCACCCTGGTACTGGATGTACTCGGAGTCACTCTGATCGAGGCCCCCCGTCGTCACGCGCATGGGCCCGCCCTCCGCCGTCCCGTATCCGAAGACGGCTCCGGCGTCGGTGTAGCGCGCGCTGTCGGCGAAGGACTCCGGGGCGGACCCCGTGGTCTGCTCGCCATCGCCGAAGTAGAAGACCATGCGCGAACGGTCCGGCGACGACTCCGCCGCGGCGGCGAGGGTCTCGCTCAGCAGCCGAGCGGCCACGCCGATCGAGCTGCCACGCGACTGGCTCGTGACCTCGGGGCGCAGCACGTCGAGTGAGCCGAGCAGGGCGGTGGTGTCGGTGGTCAGCGGGATCCTCAGCTGGGCTGCCGCATCCGAGGTGAGGAGGGCGAAGCGGGCGCCGGGGTACTCCTCCACGAGCGCGCGCACGTCGGCGCGCACACCGTCGATCCGGGGGGAGCCGTCGTCCCAGTCCTCGGCCACGATGCTCGCGGTGGTGTCGACGACGAGCACGATGTCGGTGTCGGTCGCCAGGGTCTGCGTGGAGCCTCCGGGGAGCCCCGGCCGCAGCAGCATCACGGCGCAGGCGAGCACCATCACGAGGCGCAGCGCCCAGAGGGACCGATGCACGGCGAGAGCGCGTCGGTCGGTCACGACCTCGCCCCCGGCCCGCGGAGCACGCACGAGCATCCAGACCGCCACGCCGGCGACGCCGGCGCACAGCAGCAGGATGAGGAACACGGGGAGCACGGGCTGGAAGATCACTGGCGCACCCTCCACACCAGCACGACGAAGCCGAGCGCGAGGACCGACAGGACGGCGATCCACAGGTTCGGGGTGTCCGTCCAGACCACCTGCGCCTCGCCGCGCAGCGCCGTGGCCTCCTGCTTCTGGACCTCGTCGATGATGTCCCCGACCGTGGTCGTGTCGCGGAGCCCGTAGGCGGCGCCTCCCGTGGCCTCGGCGGCGGCGGCCAGCTCGGCGCTGACGTCGGCGTCCTTGCCCTCGACCGGGTTGATCGCGAACACCCGCACGTCCTGGGACGCCGCATACGCCGCGGCCTCATCGAGCGTCACGATCGAGGCGCCGTTGATCTCGTTGTCCGTCGCGAAGATCACCGACCGGGATCGGTCGTCGTCCGGGTGATCGAAGCCCATGGTGCAGGCCGCGAGTCCGTCGCCGATGAGGGAGGCGCCGTCGCCGTTGAGCGTGCCCAGCCAGTGCTCCGGGATCTCGTCCACGTAGTCGAAGCTCGACATCATGCTCGCGAGGTGCTCGCGGATGAAGTCGTAGTCGTCGGTGAGGGGGAAGATCTGCACGGGAGAGCTGTTGAAGATCGTCAGGCCGATGCGCTCGCCCTCGAAGCCGTCGAGCAGCTCGTCGAACACGGAGAGCACCTCGACGTCGACCTCCGACATCGACCCCGAAACGTCCAGGCAGAGCATGATGTCGCGGCTCGTGTCGACGGGTTGGATCGTCTGGGCGGACATCGGACGCGCGGCCACGACGCCGGCGACCAGCGCGGCCCCCGCACCGAGGGCGAGCAGACCCGTCAGGGCGACGGCGCGACGGGACAGCGCCTGGCGGAAGGACGGCAGCGCTCGCAGCCGCTCCGCCCTGGCCACGCGAGCGGTGTCCGCCGCGCGCCGGTCCCGGTGACGGCGCAGGCCGACCGCGAGACCGATCGCCACCGCGGCGACGACGACCGCCGCGGCGAGGACCAGCATCCAGACGTTCGCTAGTGCCACGCGCGCACCACCGTCCTGGCGGCTTCGGCGCCGGCGACCGGATCGATGGCGGGTCCCTGCCGGAAGATGCTCGGATAGTAGTGGCGGCCCATCGCGTCGATGAGCGCCGGGTGCACGCCGCGGGAGACGAGGTCGTCGAGGGCGAGCACCGGTGCTTCCAAGCCGCTGTACTCGTTGACGAACGTGCGCACGACGCGGCTCAGCTCCAGGTTGGCCTGCCGCGCGGAGAGACGGCGGTCCCGGTAGTCGTGCTCGACGCGGTCGATGCGGTCGAGGTACTCCGAGCGCAGGGCGGACAGCACGTCGAGCGTGGACGGCTGGCCGGCATCCGCGGCCGCTCCGGAGGCGGCGGTGCGGGGGCGCGTGAGCCGGAACAGCAGCCACGTGCCGACGATCAGCAGGGCCAGGATGCCGAGCGCGAGCAGCATCCATCCCCACCCGTACTGCGCGGGCGGGTAGAGCTCGTCAGAACCGGGCATCGGACCTCCGGTTCAGCAGGTGCAGCAGCTGGGGAACGGCGTCGTCCTGACCGTCGAGCGCGGCGTGGCTGATCTCCATCCGCGTGAGCAGGTCGGCGAGCCGGGCGGCGTCGGCCGCCCGCTGCGCACCGAGCTCGTTCACGATCGTGCGGTCGCCCTGGATGAAATCGGGGACCTCCCAGAGGCTGTCGACGTCGGCGCGCAGCCGGGCGGAACGGTGGTCGAGTACCGGTTCGGCGTCGCGCAGGGTGAGCCAGAGCACGTCGTGCTGCACGCGCAGGCGGCGCAGCAGGCGCTCGGTCTCGGTGGTGACCGGGGCCTCGTCGGTGAGCACGACGACGATCATGCGCCGCGCGATCGTCCGCGTGACGAAGGACAGCAGGGCGTCGCGATCGCTGGGGGCCGCCGCGTCGTCGACCGCGCGGTCAATCGTCCGCAGTGCGTGTTCGAGGGCCCCTTCGCTGCGCCCCGGCGCCAGCCGGCGGACGCGCGAGGAGTCGCCGTAGACGACCGTGAAGTCGTCGCCGTGCCGGAGGGTCAGCACCCCGAGGGCTCCGGTCGCCAGGATCGCCAGGTCCTTCTTCGAGCGCTCGTCCGCGGCGAGAGCGGTCATCGACCGTCCCGTGTCGACGACGAACATCACCGTATGCATGCGCGTGGCCCGAGACCGCTTGACCAACGGTGTGCCGAGGCGGGCGGTCGCGCGCCAGTCGATGTCGCGCACCTGGTCGCCGTACTCGTACTTGCGCAGGTCCTCGAAGTCGAGGCTCCGCCCGTGCAGCAACGACGCGTAGGCGCCGTCGAGCGCGTGCAGCGACTTGCGGTTCGAGTGGATGAAGAGCTTGCTCTTCACCTGCGTGATGAGGCTGGGCATCGGGCGCGGGATCCCTGGACGTGTCGGCGGGTCAGGGGGTGGGCACGGCGGCGAAGATCTGGTCGATGATCTCCTCGCTGCGGATGCCCTCGGCGTCGGCCTCGAACGTCAGCAGCACGCGGTGCCGCAGCACGAGATGGCGCAGGGCGCGGATGTCCTCGGGAAGGACGTGGGTCCGGCCGCTGAGGAGGGCGAGGGCGCGGGAGGCCTGGAGGAAGGCGATGCTGGCCCGAGGGCTCGCGCCGTACTTGATGAAGCGGGCACGCTCCTCCCCGATGTACGGCGCGGGATTCCGGGTCACATACGCGATCGACACGATGTAGTTGCGGATAGCGGGGTCGACGTAGATGCGGCTCGCGACGTCCTGCAGCAGGTGCACGTCGTCCAGGGTGACGGCGCTGTGCACGTGCCGGTCGGGGTCGAGCACTCCCGAGTCGATGCGGCTGAGGATCTCGAACTCCTCCGCCGGGCTCGGGTACTCCACGATCTCCTTGAGGAGGAACCGGTCCATCTGCGCCTCGGGCAGCTCGTAGGTGCCCTCCTGCTCGATGGGGTTCTGCGTCGCGATCACGAGGAACGGCTTCGGCAGCGGGTGGATCTCGCCGCCGATGGTGGTCTGGTGCTCCTGCATCGCCTCGAGCATGGCGCTCTGGGTCTTGGCGCTGGAGCGGTTGATCTCGTCGAGCAGCACGAAGTTCGCGTGCACGGGGCCGAGCACCGTCCGGAAGCTGCCCGTCGCGGCGTCGTAGATCTGGTTGCCCGTGATGTCGCTCGGCAGGAGGTCGGGCGTGCACTGGATGCGCTTGAACTTCGCCTTCACAGTGTCGGCGAGCGTGCTGGCGGCGGTGGTCTTGGCGAGGCCGGGCACGCTCTCCAGGAGGATGTGGCCGCCGGCGATGAGCGCCACGAGCAGGCTGGTGCGCAGGCGCTCCTGGCCCACCATCTTCGCGGAGTACGCGTCCGAGATCGTCTGCAGCACGGCACCGGCGCGCGCCATCTCGGCGTCGGTCGGAGCGGCGGCGGGGGCCGCGGCGGCGATCGGCGCGGCGGACGCGGGGGGCGGCGGGGGCGCGGAGATCGTCGGCGGGGTCTGCGCGTCGGCGTCGGTCATCGGTCTTCGTCTCCCTCGGTCACACGCGGGCCCGCACGGCGCGCCCCTCCGCCGACCAGCGTAATCGCATCCGCCCGGACCGACCTCGACCCGCGCGGGCGGCGCGCTCAGCGCGAGCGCCGCCCCCGCATGCGCGTGATGAGCACGCCGAGCAGGCACAGCGCGCCGCCCACGAACATGAGCGGGGTGGGCACCTCCCCGAGGATCAGCCACGACAGCAGGATCGCGAGGGCCGGGACCACGTATGTCGTCGCGGAGGTCTTCCCCGCGGTGCTGCGCTGCAGCACGTACGCCCAGGTGGTGAAGGCGATGGCGGTGGGGAAGATGCCGAGGTAGACCACCCACAGCGTCGCGTCGAGGGGCGCCGTCTGCACGTCGGCGATCAACGCGCCGAGCCAGGGAAGCAGGGCGATCGTGCCGGCGGCCGCCCCGAGCCAGGTCAGCGTGGTGGCGTCGACCCCCGAGGTGAGCAGGTGTTTCTGCAGCAGGGTGCACCCCGCGTACATGACCGCGGCGAGAAGGGCCAGCAGGAGGCCCGTGAGGTCGGGGCCGGTGCTGCTGGTGGAGTTCATGCCGATGAGGACCACCCCGAGGAAGGCGATGGGGGCGCCGATCACCAGGGGGCGGGGGAATCCCTCCCGGAGGAAGAGACCGCTGAAGACGACGACCATGAGCGGCGCCAGGTTCACGACCATAGCGGCGGTCCCGGCGTCGAGGGTCCGTTCGGCACTGTTGAGGGCCAGGTTGTAGATGCAGAACCATCCGACACCCCACGCGGCGATCAGCAGCCAGTGGCGGCGCTCCGGGAGCTGGATGCCGTGCCGCAGCGCGATGATCGTCAGCACGAGGGTGCCCACGGCCATGCGCAGCAGCGCCAAGGCCCCGGGGTCGTAGTGCGGCCCAGCGCCACGGATCCCGATGAAGGCCGAGGCCCAGAGCACCACCGTCACCGCTGCCGCGAGCAGGACCAGGGCGCCGCGCGATCGCGCCGGCGAGCCCTGCGGGTCGAGCCGCTCCGATGCCCTGATGTCCTGTCGCACCGTCCGATCCTGGCACCGGCCGCCGACATCGGCGATGCGCGGAAGCGACAGCCGTCGTCGCATTCCCGCCAGCGTCGCCGCGGGGCACTGCTAACGTCGAAGAGCAGCCACTGTCCGGGCAGGTCGAGCGTTCCGCTCCCACCGGGGAAGAACTGTCCTCCTCTCCCGGATACGGCTGCGCCCGATACATGACGGAAGAGTTTGAGGACGATACGTGACGAACAGTGAACGAGTAGCGATCATCGGCGCCGGCCCCTCGGGGATGGCGCAGCTGCGGGCCTTCGAATCCGCAGCCCGTGCGGGGGCGGAGATCCCCGAACTGGTCTGCTTCGAGAAGCAGGCCGACTGGGGCGGCCAGTGGAACTACACCTGGCGCACCGGGCTGGACGAGTACGGCGAGCCCGTGCACTCCAGCATGTACCGCAACCTGTGGTCGAACGGCCCGAAGGAGGCCCTGGAGTTCGCCGACTACACCTTCGACGAGCACTTCGGACGGCCGATCTCGTCGTACCCGCCGCGTCCGGTGCTGTGGGACTACATCGCCGGGCGCCTCGCGAAGACGCAGGTGCGCGACCTCATCCGCTTCGAGACCGTGGTGCGCTGGGTGGAGTTCGACGAGGACCGTGAGGTGTTCCGTCTCACCAGCGAGCACCTGCCGACCGGGCGCACGACCACGGAGGAGTTCGACCGGGTCGTCGTGGCCAGCGGGCACTTCTCCTTCCCGAACGTGCCGCACTTCGACGGCATCGAGACCTTCCCCGGATCCGTCGCCCACGCGCACGACTTCCGGGGCGCGGAGGCCCTCGCCGGGCGGGACGTGCTCGTGATCGGGTCGAGCTACTCGGCGGAGGACATCGGCAGCCAGGCCTTCAAGATGGGCGCCCGCTCGGTCACCGCGAGCTACCGGACCGCGCCGATGGGCTACGACTGGCCGGAGGGCTTCGAGGAGCGCCCGTGCGTCGAGCGCTTCGAGGGCCGTACCGTGCACTTCGCCGACGGCACCTCGAAGGAGGTCGACGCGGTCATCCTCTGCACCGGCTACCTGCACAAGTACCCGTTCCTGCCCGCGGAACTCGCCCTGTCCTCGCCGAACAACGTCTACCCCGACGGGCTGTACCGGGGCGTGCTCTGGCAGGGCAACCCGCGCCTCGCCTACCTCGGCGCGCAGGACCAGTGGTTCACGTTCAACATGTTCGACGCGCAGGCGTGGTTCGTGCGCGACGTCATCCTGGGCCGGATCGCCCTGCCCGACGAGGGCGAGCGCGCCGCGTCCATCGCCGCGTGGCGGAAGCGGTTCGCGGAGATCGACTCGGCGGCGACGGAGATCCGCTTCCAGGCCGACTACATCCGCGACCTGCTGGAGTGCACGGACTATCCGGCGTTCGACCTCGATCGCGTCGTGGAGATCTTCCTCGCCTGGAAGCACGACAAGAAGGCCGACATCATGGGCTACCGCGATCGCGTGTACCCCTCGGTCATGACCGGGACGCTCGCCGCCGCACACCACACCCCGTGGCTGGACGAGCTCGACGACTCCCTCGAGCGCTATCTCGAGGCCGACGCGCTCCTCGTCTGATCGCCGACCCACCCCCTTCCGGTCGTCCCACCCCTTTTCGTACGTCCGCAAGGGGGTGGGGCGCACGGGAAGGGGTGGGTCACGGCCGGGCCCGACGCCGCCCGATCCCCACGACGAGCGCGGCCGTGGCGAGGATGATCGCGGCGATGAGGAGCACCCAGAGCGCGACGCCGCCGTAGCCGCCGTTCAGCGCGGGATCGAGGAAGGGGTACGGGTACCACCACGGGTTCCCGGTCGCGGGTGCGGTCACAAGGTTCGCGCGGAGCAGCGTGTAGACCACCCACACGATGGGGAAGATCGCGGCGATCCCCACGGTGCCCCAGCCGAGGGCACGACGACGCGGCGCGAACAGCACGTCGGCGAGCAGGACGAGCGGGATGACGACGTGCAGCACCTCGTTCGACCAGGCGACCGTGGCCCCCTGCGGCAGCGCGATCCCGCGGAGCAGCGTGTTGTAGACGACGCCCGTGACGATCATGTAGGTGCTCGCGCACACGAGCAGCGTCGCCAGCCACGTCGGCTCGACTCTCGCGTCGCGGTGCGTCAGCCCCCAGATCCCGCCGACGGCCAGCACCACAGCGGCCAGCACGTTGGAGAGGATCGTGAAGAAGCTGAAGAAGTTCGCGAACACGGTGGGCAGGTGCGCGCCCCACGCGGTGTCCGCGGCGAGGGCGATCTCCAGCGTGCGCACGAGCTGCGCGACGATCGCCGCCACCGCGAGCGCCGCCGCCGAGAGTCGGACATAGGGCCACCACCGCGTCATCGCCACCTCCGTCGCCACTGTAGCGGCCCCCCCGCGCCGTCCCCGTTACGCGCTCGACCCCGCGCCCCTCCCGGCACGATGCGGGACCGAAAAGGTGCCTCCGCGGCCCCGGGAAGGTGCGTGTTCCGTCCCGTATCGGCCTTCCCGGGGGCTGTCCGAGGCCTGCCGATAGGATGGGAGCGCCCGAAGAGGGCCAGCTCATCGGCCGGTGCAAACCCGGCGAAAGCCAAGGGGTTACCCATGCCAGGAATCGTTATCGTCGGCGTGCAGTGGGGCGACGAAGGAAAGGGCAAGGCCACCGATCTGCTCGGTGAGCGCACCGACTGGGTGGTGAAGTTCAACGGCGGCAACAACGCCGGGCACACCGTCGTCGTGGGCGATGAGAAATACGCCCTGCACCTGCTGCCCTCTGGCATCCTGTCGCCCGGCGTGAACCCGGTCATCGGCAACGGCGTGGTCATCGACCTCGAGGTGCTCTTCTCCGAGCTGGAGGCTCTGTCCGCCCGCGGCATCGACGTCTCGCGGCTTAAGGTCAGCGCCAACGCGCACATCATCACCCAGTACCACCGCACGCTCGACAAGGTCACCGAGCGCTTCCTCGGCAAGCGCAACATCGGCACCACCGGCCGCGGCATCGGTCCGGCCTACGCCGACAAGATCAACCGCGTCGGCATCCGCGTGCAGGACCTCTTCGACGAGAACATCCTGCGCCAGAAGGTCGAGGGCGCCCTCGACCAGAAGAACCACCTCCTGGTGAAGGTCTTCAACCGCCGCGCCGTCACCTGCGACGAGATCGTCGACGACCTGCTCTCCTACGCCGAGCGTCTGCGCCCGATGGTCGCCGACACGGGCTACCTCATCGACCAGGCCCTGAACCGCGGCGAGGTCGTCGTGTTCGAGGGCGGCCAGGCCACGATGCTCGACATCGACCACGGCACCTACCCGTTCGTCACCTCGTCCTCGGCTACGGCCGGCGGCGCCTCGACCGGCTCCGGGGTCGGCCCCGGCGCCCTCGACCGCATCGTGGGCATCGTCAAGGCCTACACGACCCGCGTCGGCTCCGGTCCGTTCCCGACCGAGCTGTTCGACGAGCAGGGCGAGTGGCTGCGCAAGCAGGGCTTCGAGTTCGGCACCACGACCGGGCGTCCGCGCCGCGTGGGCTGGTACGACGCCCCCATCACGCGGTACGCCACGCGCATCAACGGCATCACCGACCTCGTGCTAACGAAGCTCGACATCCTCACCGGGCTCGAGAAGATCCCGGTGTGCGTGGCCTACGACGTGGACGGGGAGCGGTTCGACGAGGTGCCGGTGAACCAGACCGACTTCCACCACGCGAAGCCGATCCTGGAGTACTTCCCCGGGTGGAGCGAGGACATCTCGACCGCGCGCACCTTCGAGGACCTTCCGCAGACGGCGCAGGACTACGTGCTCGCGCTGGAGGAGATGAGCAACACGCGCATCTCGGTGATCGGCGTCGGTCCGGAGCGCGATCAGGTGATCGTGCGCCACGACCTGCTCGACTGACCGGCATGACGCGGTTCTGGCTCGGGGGCTACGGCCCGGCGATGGAAGGCTCCGCCGAGGGGATCGGCGTGCTGGCAGGCGACGAGGGCCGGGAGGCCGCGACGCTCGCCTACCGCGGACCCGTGACGCAGACGCCGTCGCCGTCGTGGCTGGCGGCGCATCCGTCCCTCGACGTCGTGTATGCGGCGCTGGAAGGCGATGCCGCCGTGCAGGCGTTCGCGCGCACCGGGGAGCTGGCGCTGACGCCGCTCGGCGATCCGGTGGCGACGGGGGACGGCGTCTGTCATCTCGCGGTGTCGCCGAACGGCCAGACGCTCGTCGCTAGCTGCTACGGCGACGGGCGGGTCGTCCGTTTCGGACTCGCCGCGGATGGTCGTCTCGTGCCGGCGAAGGAGGATGCGGCGGCAGCCCTGCGTGCCGCCCTCTTCGGCGACGGCGACCCGGATGCGGCCCCCGCCACGCCCGCCGGGGACGGCATCGCGGCGGTCGACCCGTACGGCGCCACGGGCCGCGCATCTCACGCGCACGCCGCCGCCTTCCTGCCGGACGGCCGCGTGGCGACGACCGACCTCGGCTTCGATCTCGTCCGGTTCTGGCGCCTGCAGGGCCCCGGGCTCGTCCTCGACCAGGAGGTCGTGCTCTCGCGCGGCACCGGTCCGCGCCACATGGTCGTGCATCCGAGCGGTCACCTGCATGTCGTGACCGAGTACTCCTGCGAGGTCTTCACGCTCGCGGCCGCCGCCGACGGCACCTGGGGTGTCGTCTCCTCGGCTCCGGCCAGCCCCATCGCGCAGGTCGGCGTGGACTTCCCTGCCGAGCTCACCCGCTCCAAGGACGGTCAGTTCCTCTACACCGCCCTCCGTGGCAGCAACACCATCGCGGCGCTGCGGGTGCGCGGCAGCGGCGAGGCCCTGGAGCCGGTCGCGCTCGCCGACTCCGGAGTCGACTGGCCGCGACACCACCTCGTCTACCAGGGCAAGCTCCTCGTCGCCGGTCAGCGCTCCGACACCGTCACGCTGCTCGACCTCGACGAGCGGACGGGAGCACCGCTCGGAGTCCGGCACGAGGCGCAGGCTCCCGCGCCGACGAGCATCCTCCCGCTCCGCTGACTCCCTTCCGGACCTGCGTCCATCCGGGACTTGACCTCAACCATTCTTGAGGTTCTAGCGTCGTCCTCATGACGACCGAGACCGGGCGCACCGCGCCGTCCACGCCCGCCCCGTCCCGCATCCTCGGCGGCGAGTACGTCTGGATCACGATCGGCGCGTGCGCCCTCGTGTTCCTCGGCGCCTTCGAATCGCTGGCGGTCACCACGGTGATGCCGGCGGTCAGCGCCGACCTCGACGGCGAGCGGCTGTACGCGCTGGCCTTCGCCGGACCGCTCGCGACGAGCGTGATCGGCATGGTGGTCGCCGGCAACTGGTCCGATCGGCGGGGCCCCGTGGCGCCGCTATACGCGTCCGTCGCCCTGTTCACCGTGGGACTGCTCGTCGCGGGGCTCGCGCCGACCATGGAGGTCCTCGTCGCGGGACGCTTCGCGCAGGGGCTCGGCAACGGCGGACTCATGGTGGCTCTCTACGTCGTGGTCGCCCGGGTGTACCCGACGTCCCTGTATCCGGCGATCTTCGCGGGGTTCGCCGCCGCGTGGGTCATCCCCTCGCTGATCGGTCCGACGATCGCGGGTGCGGTCACGGAGGTATGGAGCTGGCACTGGGTCTTCCTCGGGGTCGTGGTGCTCGTCGTGCTCGCGCTGCTGATGGTCGTCCCGGCCCTCCGCGGCCTCGCGCGCAGCGGAGACGCCACCACGCCGTGGGCTCTCGGACGGCTGGGGTGGTCGGTGCTCGCCGCCTCCGCCGTGCTCGCCCTCGACCTCGTGGGCGAGGTCCCGGTCGCCGGGCCGTTCCTGTCGGCGGCCGCGGTGGTGATCGCGATCGCGGCGGTGCGCCCGCTCCTTCCGCGGGGCGCGCTCATCGCCCGCCGGGGCCTGCCGTCGGTGATCCTGGTGCGCGGTCTCGGGGCGGCGGCGTTCTTCGGGGCGCAGATCTACCTGCCGTACCTGCTCACCGATCGGTACCTGCTGTCGCCGACCCTCGCCGGGCTCGCGCTGACCGGGGGTGCGCTCGCCTGGTCGGCGGCGGCGACCGTCCAGGGGCGGATGGGCGAGCGCCTGTCGAGCGTGACCGCGGTGCGGGTGGGGACGGTCCTCGTGGTCATCGGGATCGCCTTGATCCTGGCGATCACGGTTACGCAGGCCACCCCGCTGCTCGCCGCCCTCGCCTGGGTCGTCGCGGGTGCGGGCATGGGGTTGATGAGCCCGCGATCCAGTGCGCTCGTCCTCGCGATGTCCTCCCCGGCGGAGCAGGGGTTCAACAGCGGGGCGATGACCGTGGCCGACTCCTTCGGAAGCGCGCTCGCCCTCGCCGTCACGGGCTCGCTCTTCGTCACGCTCGGGGCCATTGCCGGAGTGGATGCGTTCGCGGGAGTGTTCGCGCTCGCCGCGGTGATCGGTGCGGCGGCGGCCGTCCTCGCCCCGCGGACCAGGAGTGTGGAGCCCGCTGCGGAGTGATTTGCGCGGGATGTGCGGGCGCCCCTACCCTGGTGAACGGTGTTCAGGTGAACACCGTTCAGGAAGGGACACCCGATGGCATCCACCCCCCGCGACACCTCCGCGACCCTCGGCCGCGTCGCTGTCTTCGCCGCGCTCATCATCGTGCTCGGCACGGTCGTCGTCCCGCTGCCCGGTGGGGTGCCCATCACCGGACAGACGCTCGCCGTCATGCTGGCCGGTCTCGTCCTCGGCCCCCGGGTCGCACCGTGGTCGGTCGCCCTCGTCCTCGTGCTCGCGGCGGTCGGTCTTCCCGTCCTCGCGGGCGGACGCGGAGGTCTCGGGGTCTTCGTCGGCCCCACGGCCGGGTACCTGCTCGGCTGGATCGCGGGCGTCGTCGTCATCGGACTCCTGATGCGCACCGGCCGCCCGACCTGGTGGCGTACCGCGCTCGCGGCCTTCGTCGGCGGGGTGCTCGTCGTCTACGCCTTCGGCATCCCCGTCCAGGCCCTCGTCACCGGCGTTCCCCTCGACCTCACGGCCCTCTCGACCCTGGCCTTCCTCCCGGGCGACCTCATCAAGGTGACCGCGGCCACCCTCATCGTCGTGGCCCTCCGTCGCGCCTATCCCCGGGCCTTCGCCGACACGCGTCCCGCGCGCCCCACCGTCGTCGCCTGACCCCAGTACGGTCCCGGACGGTCCCGTCGGCACCGTCCGTCCCGCCGACTCCGTCTGTCCCGTCGACTCCGTCGGTCCTGTTGCGGATGCACGACCAGGACACGACTGCCGGCGGATCGCCCCGTCCCGATCGTGCATCCGTCCCCAGGTCGTGCATCCGGAACGTCGACCCGACCCTTCTGACCCGACCTCTCTGACCCGACCCTTCTGACCGGACCCTTCTGACCGGACCCTTCTGACCCGACCTCTCTGACGGGACCCCGAAGAACGACTCGGCTGGGATCGAACCACCCCCGGGCTGGTCCGGGCAGTCCCGGTCGTTCAGGTTTCGGATGCACGACCGGGGCACGGCCGCCGGCGGATCGTCCCATCCGAGTCGTGCGGCCGTCCTCAGGTCGTGCATCCGAAACGTCGGAGGAAGGAACGTCGTGCATCCAGGTCGTGCACCCGGAACATCGGAACCGGGAACCGAACGGGAAGGACGGGCATATCGGCGGACGGGAACAACTCACCCGTGACTCGACGTTCCTCATGAGCGAGACTGGGCCACGGACCGCCGCGGCCACGAGAGGGGCGAGCATGACTGCTGCCGACAAGACCGACGAATACGACCTCATCGTGCTGGGCGGTGGTCCGGTCGGGGAGAACGTGGCGGACCGTGCCGTGCAGGGCGGTCTCACCGCGATCATCGTGGAGAGCGAGCTCGTCGGCGGAGAGTGCTCGTACTGGGCCTGCATGCCGTCGAAGGCGCTGCTCCGCTCGGCCCAGGCGCTCCGTGCCGCGCAGCACGTCGCCGGCGCCGCGCAGGCCGTGACCGGCTCCCTCGACGTGCGCGCGGTGTTCGAGCGTCGCGACTCCTTCACGAGCAACTGGTCCGACGACGGGCAGGTGAAGTGGCTGGAGTCCGCCCACATCGACCTCGCCCGGGGGCACGGCCGGCTGACCGGCGAGCGCGAGGTGACGGTGACCGACCAGGACGGCGGCACCCGGGTGCTGCGCGCGCGCCACGCGGTCGCCATCAGCACCGGTTCGGATGCGATCATCCCGCCGATCGAGGGTCTGCGGGAGGCCTCGCCCTGGACGAGCCGCGAGGCGACCAGCGCCGAGGAGCTGCCCGACAGTCTCGCGGTCATCGGCGGCGGCGTGGTCGCGGTCGAGATGGCCACCGCGTACGCCGCGCTCGGCTCGTCGGTGACGCTGCTCGCGCGCAGCGGGCTGCTGGGCGGGATGGAGCCCTTCGCCGGAGAGCGGGTGGCCGACGGCCTGCGTGAGCTCGGCGTCGACGTCCGCACCGACACCGGTACGACGGCGGTGCACCGCGACGGTGACCGGGTCACGATCACTCTCGACAACGGCGAGACGGTGACCGCGGCGGAGGTGCTCGTCGCGACCGGACGCTCTCCCCGCAGCGCCGACATCGGGCTCGACGCGGTCGGACTCGAGCCGGGCCGCTGGATCGAGACGGACGACACCCTCCGCGTCCCCGGGCACGACTGGCTGTACGCCGTCGGCGACGTCAACGGCCGCGTGCTGCTGACCCACCAGGGCAAGTACCAGGCGCGCGCCGCGGGCGACGTCATCGTCGCGCGGGCGAAGGGCGACGCGGTGGACGACGCGCCCTGGGGCCGTCACGTCGCCACGGCCGACCACGCCGCGGTGCCCCAGGTCACCTTCTCGATCCCGGAGGTCGGGTCCGTCGGACTCACCGAGGCGGCAGCGAAGGACGCCGGCACCGCCGTCCGCGTCGTCGACTACGACCTCGGGTGGGTGGCGGGCGCGAGCCTGTACGAGGACGGCTTCGCCGGGCAGGCGCGCCTGGTCGTCGACTCCGACCGCGACGTCGTGATCGGTGCGACGTTCGTCGGCCCCGAGGTCGCCGAGCTCGTGCAGGCCGCGACCATCGCGATCGTCGGCGAGGTCCCGATCGCCCGACTCTGGCACGCCGTGCCCTCCTACCCCACGATCAGCGAGATCTGGCTGCGGCTGCTGGAGGGCTACGGCCGCGACTCGGCCTGATCCGGGCAATCCGATCCCGGTCGCGTGACGAACAGAACGCGCATTGTGTCCCAGATTGACGACCACGCGCGCAACCCCGTGCCGGATGTCGCACCCGTCTTATACGCTCGAACCCACATCCGAGGAGGCAGGACCATGAAGGCTGTACTCGCAGGAAACGTCATCGCCGAGGCCGACCAGGACGACCTCATCCGCATCGAGGGGAACTGGTACTTCCCGCCGGCAGCCGTCGCGCCGGACGTCCTCGTCGAGAGCCCCACGCCGTACACCTGTCCGTGGAAGGGCGAGTGCCAGTACTACTCCGTCCAGGTCGACGGAGAGCTGCACAAGGATCTCGCGTGGTCGTACCCGCACCCGTACCCGTCGGCGTTCGACCGGGTCGGCAAGGACTTCTCCGGCTACGTCGCCTTCGCCCCGGGCGTCGAGGTCTCGGCCTAGTCCCACACGACCCACGACCGCACGTCCGCACGACCGTCGGAGAGACACCCTCATGATCGAGTTCCGCAACGTCACGAAGCGCTTCCCCGACGGAACGCTCGCCGTCGACGACTTCAGCCTCGTGCTGCCCTCCCGCAAGACCACCGTGTTCGTCGGCTCGTCCGGCTGCGGCAAGACCACCCTGCTGCGGATGATCAACCGCATGGTGGAGCCGACGTCGGGAGAGGTCGAGATCGACGGGGAGAGCGTGCTCTCGGGCGACCCGGTCGCCCTGCGCCGGCGCATCGGCTATGTGATGCAGAACTCCGGGCTCATGCCGCACTTCACCGTCATCGACAACGTGGCCACCGTGCTGCGGCTGAACGGAGTGAAGCGCGCGCAGGCACACGAGCGTGCTCGCGAGCTGCTCACGACCGTCGGCCTCGACCAGGCGCTCGCCGACCGGTACCCGAGTCAGTTGTCGGGTGGTCAGCAGCAGCGTGTCGGGGTGGCCCGCGGGCTCGCCGCCGATCCGAATATCCTCCTCATGGACGAGCCGTTCGGTGCGGTCGACCCCATCGTCCGCGCCGACCTCCAGCAGGAGACCCTGCGGCTGCAGCACGAGCTCGACAAGACGGTCGTGTTCGTCACGCACGACATCGACGAGGCCTTCCTCCTCGGCGACCAGGTCGTCATCCTCGACAAGGGCGCCCGGATCGTGCAGGTCGGCAGCCCCAGCGAGATCATCGAGAACCCGGCCGACGACTTCGTCTCCTCCTTCATCGGGGCCGACCGCGGCCGCCGCGCGCTGCACCTCAAGCAGACCCCGCGGGGAACCTTGGTCGTCGACTCCGAGGGCCGCACGCAGGGGGCGATCGTCGATGCGCCGGAGGGCGTGGTCGACGGAGCCGACACGGTGAAGGCGGCCCCGTGAACTGGGTCGGCGACAACCTCGGGCTGATCCTCGAGCTCACCGCGGTGCACCTGCAGCAGAGCGCGATCGCGATCGTGCTCGGTTTCGTGCTGGCGCTCCCGCTGGGGTGGGTGGCCTGGCGCTATCAGCTTGTGAAGGGTCCGGTCATCGTCCTCACCGGGCTGCTCTACACGATCCCCTCCCTCGCCCTCCTCATCCTGCTGCCGTCGGTGGCGGGCTACCCGGCGCGCAGCCCGGTCAACCTCGTCATCGGCCTGACGATCTACGCGATCGCGATCCTCGTCCGCGCGGTGTCCGACGGCCTGGACTCGGTCGACCCCGCGATCCGGCAGTCGGCGGTCGCGATGGGCTACGGCGGGTTCCGCCGCTTCTGGACGGTCGACTTCCCGCTCGCCGGGCCGGTCATCCTCGCGGGCCTCCGAGTGGCGGCGGTGAGCACCATCTCGCTCGCGACGGTCGGCATCCTCGTCGGCGTCACGAACCTCGGCTACCTGTTCACGAACGGCCTCCAGCGCCGCATCCTCGCCGAGGTCTTCACCGGCATCGTCGCCGTCGTCGTCATCGCCCTGGTCATCGACCTCCTGCTGGTCCTCCTCGGGCGGGCCCTCATGCCGTGGACGCGGGCGGCGGCCACCCCTGCCGCTGCGCGGCGGACGATCACGTTGAGGACGGCCGCATGAACGTGTTCACCGAGGCCTTCGCCTGGCTGTTCTCTCCCGACCGCTGGGTCGGGACGTACTCGCTCCCCGTCCTGTTCGGCCAGCACGTCTTCTACACGGTGGTCTCCGTGCTGATCGCCGCGGTGATCGCCGTACCGCTCGGCTGGCTCATCGGGCACACCGGGAAGGGGCGGGAGATCGCGGTCGCCGTCTCCGGAGCGGCCCGCGCCATCCCGTCCTTCGGCCTCATGGTGCTGCTGGTGCTCCTGCTCGGGGTGCTGCGCACGCCCCTCGCGGCGATCATCACCTTCGTCGTCCTGGCGATCCCGTCCCTGCTGGCCGGCGCCTACACGGGCCTGGAGGCGGTCGATCGCCGCACCATCGACGCGGCGCGGGCGATGGGGATGACCGGCTGGCAGGTGTTCTGGAAGGTCGAGGTGCCGCTCGGCATGCCGCTGCTGGTCGGCGGCCTCCGCTCGGCGCTGCTGCAGGTCATCGCCACGGTGACGATCGCGGCCTACGTGAACCTCGGCGGCCTCGGCTGGCCGATCATTCAGGGCATTCCGCTCCGCCGCTTCGACCAGGTGCTCGGCGGCGCGATCCTCGTCGCGGTGCTCGCGCTCCTCGTCGACCTCCTGCTCGCGCTCGCCCAGCACGCCGCGGTGCCCCGCGGTGTGCGCACCCGTCCGCAACGCCGCCGCGCTCGGGCGACCGCCCCCGCGGCCGCACCCGCCTGAACCACAGCATCGTCCCCCAGAGAAGAGGAAGTCCATGTTCACTGCACGAAAGTCCCGCCTCGCCCTTGCCGGCGGCGTCGCGCTCGCCGCCGCCCTCGCCCTCTCCGGCTGCGCCAACAGCAACCCGCTGGACGCGCCCACCGACGACGCCGGCGACGGTGGGGGCAGCGACACCATCGTCATCGGCTCGCAGGCCTACTACTCGAACGAGATCATCGCCGAGATCTACGCGCAGGCGCTCGAGGCCGCCGACTTCGACGTCGACCGTCAGTTCAGCATCGGCCAGCGCGACGCCTACATGCCGGACGTCGAGTCCGGGGCGATCGACCTGTTCCCCGAGTACACGGGCAACCTGCTCGAGTACCTGGACAAGGATGCGACCGCCACCAGCCCGGACGACGTCTACGCGGCCCTGAAGGACGCGCTCCCGGACGGCCTCACCGCGCTCGACTACGCCGAAGCCTCCGACCAGGACACCTACACGGTGCTCAAGAGCTTCGCCGAGGAGAACGACCTCACCTCGATCGCCGACCTCGCGGACGTCACCACCCCGGTCACGATCGGCGCGGCTCCGGAGTTCGAGCAGCGTCCGTACGGTCCCGCCGCGGCCAAGGAGGTCTACGGCGTCGACCTGGCGTTCTCGGCCACCGGTCCCACGACGCTGGAGTCGCTGCTCGCCGGCGAGATCCAGGTCGCGGACATCTACTCGGCCGACCCGGCCTTCCAGACCGAGGACATCGTGGCGCTGGAAGACCCGGAGAACATCATCCTGGCCTCGAACGTCGTCCCCATCGCGTCCAGCGACGTGGCCGACGAGATCGCCGACGTCATCAACGGCATCAGCGCCAAGCTGACCGCCGAGGAGCTCGTCGCCCTCAACGTGCAGAGCACGGTCGACCAGAAGTCGGCGGAGGACATCGCGAAGCAGTGGCTGACGGACAACGACCTCATCTGAGTCGTCTCCCCGCGAAGCGCCCGGCCCTCAGGGGTCGGGCGCTTCGTCGTTCTCGACCGCCGCGTGCACAGCTTCGGAGATCTCGCCGGACACGCCGCGGAGGACCCCCGGCTCACGGCGTGTCGCCCGGATCTCCGAAGTTGTGCAGGGGTGGGATCAGGTGCGGGAGTCCTGCTTCGGCACGACCACCTGCTTGACGATGATGAGGATCGAGGCGGTGACGGGCACGGCCACGAGGGCGCCGAGCAGACCGAGGAGCGTGCCGCCGGCGAGGGCGCCGATGACGACGAGCGAGCCCGGCACGGCCACCGCCTTGTTCATGACCCGGGGGGTGAGCACGTACGCCTCGATCTGCATGTAGACGAGGTAGATCGCGGCGAAGACCAGCGCGGCGATCGGGTTCGTGAACAGCGCGAGGATGGTGCCGATCATCCAGAACAGCACCGAGCCGACGAGCGGGATGAGCGTGACGCAGAAGGCGATCGCGGCCATGAGCGGCGGGAACGGCAGGCCGAGCACGGTGTAGAGGATGAGGGCGAGGGTCGCGTTGCAGAAGGCGAGGACGACCATCCCCATCACGTAGCCGCCGACCGAATCGGTGATCTGCTGGGAGATGTCGCCGGCCCGGTCGCGGTCGCGGGCCGGGACGAGACGCAGCATTCCCTGGCGCATGGCCGGGAGGGTCGCGAGGAAGTACAGCGTCAGCACGAGCACCACGATCGCGCCCGAGATCCCGCTCGCGATGGACGCGCCCACCTGGAGCGCCCCGCCGCCGATCGTCGCGAGGTTGCCGAAGTCGGAGAGGAACTTCTGCACCTCCGACACGAGGTCCTGGAACTGGTCACCGAACTGGTTGTTGAGGGTGGCGTAGAGGTCGGACTTCGTGAAGTCCTGGATCATGCCGGGGACCGACTTCACGAACCCCGCGATCTGATCGACGACGATGGGCACGATCATCCAGAGGACGAGGGCCACGACGACGATGAGAGCGAGGATCGTCACCACGACGGAGAGCGCGCGGGAGATACCGCGGCGTTCGAGGAAGCGGACGGCCGGGTCGAGGCCGAGCGCGGCGAACAGGGCGAGCGCGATGTAGATGAGGACGGTGGAGAGGTTGTAGAGCGCGCTGCCGATCACGATCGCCCCGAGGCCTCCGAGGGTCACGAGGAACCCGAAGACGAACGGCCGATCGATCCGCGTCCAGAACGAGCGGCTGGGCGTGGTCGGCTCGATCACCACGGGGACGGACGGCTTCGCGGCGGCATCGGGCGCCTCCACCGCGGCTCCGACCAGCGCGGCGTCGACGGGGGCGGGGACGGAGTCCGGGGCGGGACCGCCCTGGCCGTCGTGCGGAGCGGAGGCCGGCGACTGGTCGTTGCTCATGAGCACACGATAGCGGTGCCCCTCGTCGGAGGCCGGGTGATCCGCGGCTCTAGAGTAGGGGCATGACTGCCGCTGAGGATCCGAAGGCCGAACTGCTCCGGCTGCGTGCGAGCATCGACAACATCGACGCGGCCCTGATCTTCCTGCTCGCGGAGCGGTTCCGCGCCACACAGCAGGTGGGCCACCTCAAGGCCGAGCACGCGATGCCGCCGTCCGACCCGAACCGTGAGGAGCAGCAGGTCGCCCGGCTCCGCGCGCTCGCGGAGGACGCCCACCTCGACCCGGAGTTCGCGGAGAAGTGGTTCAACTTCGTCGTGGCCGAGGTCATCCGCCACCATACCGAGGCCGCCGAGGGGCGCTGAGCCCGAGCGTCAGGCCCCGCGCTCGGCGAGCAGCCGGTCGCGCACCTCGCGCCGCAGCACCTTGCCGATGAGCGACCGGGGGAGGTCGTCGACGGCGGTGATCCGGCGCGGCACCTTGTAGGCGGTCAGGTGGGTGCGGCAGAAGTCGCGGAGCCCGTCCATGTCCGCCGCCGCGCCCTCGCGGAGCACCACTGCCGCGGCGACCTCCTCGCCGCCGCTCGCCCGAGGGAGCCCCACGACGGCGGCGGCGACGACGTCCGGGTGGGCTTCCAGCGCGCTCTCCACCTCGCTGGGCGCGACGTTGAAGCCGCCGGTGATGATGAGCTCCTTCCGGCGGTCGACGATGGTGACGAACCCGTCGGGAGAGACCTCGGCGATGTCGCCGGTGCGGAGCCAGCCGTCCGGCAGCAGGGTCTCGGCCGTCTCGCCGGGGCGCCCCCAGTACCCCTGGAAGACCTGCGGTCCGCGCAGCAGCAGCTCACCGGGCTCGCCCGTGGGCACGTCGACATTGGGGTCGTCGGGGTCGACGACACGGATCTCCGTGCTCGGGAACGGGACGCCGACGGTGCCGGAACGCCGTGTCGGACCCATCGGGTTGCCGAGCGCGACCGGGGAGGCCTCGGTCATCCCGTACCCCTCGACGAGCAGTCCCCCGGTGGCCTCCTCCCAGCGTCGCACCGTCGCCACGGGGAGGCTCATGGCCCCGGAGATCGCGAACCGCACCGTCGAGAGGTCGACTGTGCCGCGGCCGGCCGCGCGGGCCAGCTGGTCGTAGATGGGCGGGACGGCGGGGAGGAAGGTCGGCGGGCTCGTGCGGGCGGCGTCCGTGACCAGGCTCACATCGAAGGCCGGGAACAGCACCACCTTCGCCCCGATGCTCAACGCGAACGTGAGGCACAGGGTGAGTCCGTAGGCGTGGAAGAGCGGAAGCACGGCGTAGAAGGTCTCCTCGCCGTCGCGGAGTCCTGGCACCCAGGCCCGCCCCTGCATCGCGTTGGCCCGCAGATTCGCGTGGGTGAGGATGGCGCCCTTGGGGATCCCGGTCGTCCCGCTCGTGTACTGCAGGACGGCGGTGTCGCCCAGCGACGGCCCGGGGGTGCGGCGGGGGAGCCGCCGGTGCGACACGAGCTTCTTCCACGGCGTCAGGTGCCGCGCGCGGGGCGTGCCGGTCAGCTTCGCCCGCGATGCCCGGGCCTTCGGGACGGGGAGTCGCAGCAGGAGGCGCTTCGACAGGGGCATCGCCGCCGTGAGGTCGACGCTCACGATGTGGCCGACCCGGAGGTCGTCGGGGAACCCCGCGACGGTGTCGGCGACCTTGTCCCACACGATCGCGACGCGGGCCCCGTGGTCCTCGAACTGGTGGCGCAGCTCCCGCGCGGTGTAGAGCGGGTTGTGCTCGACGACGATCGCGCCGAGGCGCAGGACCGCGTAGAACGCGACGACGTGCTGCGGGCAGTTCGGCAGCACCAGCGCCACCCGGTCGCCCTTCGTGACCCCGAGGTGGCGGAGTCCCTCCGCGGCGCGGTCGATCTGCTCGCCGAGCTCCCGGTAGGTGGTCACGGCACCGAAGAACTCGAGGGCGGGGCGACGCGCATACCGCCGGATGCCGGCGGCCAGCATCTGCGGCAGGGTCTGCGTCGGCTCGTCGATGTCGGCCGGCACGCCCTCGGCATAGGAGCGGAGCCAGGGACGGGAAGACAGCGGCGCGTCGGTCATGCCCTCATCTTCCGACACGGACCTGTGCTCCGCCTCCCCCTTGCGCTCACCACCGTTCGGCGTGCAGTCACCCGTCCGCGAGGACGCTCATGACGATGGCGTCGACCCACTCGCCGTCCCAGCGCAGCGCCTCCCGACGCCGGCCCTCGACGACGAACCCGGCCTTCTCGTAGGCGCGCTGCGCCCGCGGGTTGAACGCGTACACCTCGAGCTCCACGCGATGCAGTCCCACGGTGTCGAAGGCGTGCCGGATGACCGCGCGCGTCGCCTCGGTCCCGTATCCGGCGCCGAACCACCGCGGGCCGGCGAGGGCGATGCGGAAACCGGCCGAGCCGTTGTCCTCGTCCAGGTCGCTGAGGACCACCTCGCCGATGTGCGCGCCGTCGTCGCGACGGAGGATCGCCCAATCCGCCCGGTCGTCCCGGTCGGCGAGCGACCGGAGCCAGGTCTCGACGCCCTCGCGGGTGAAGCGCGCGTGGGTGCCGGTCAGCCGCAGCACCTCGGGCTCCTGCAGGGCCGCCCAGGTGCCGTCGAGATGCTCCGGTCCGAGCGGCACGAGGTCCAGCCGCTCGGTGGTCAGGGTGGGGACGGGAGTGAGGGAGAGCGCCATCAGACGGGGAGCACCCGCCCCGAGACGATGCCCTCGACCGCGCGCACGTACGCTTGGCCGACCTCGTCGTCGGTGACAGGGCGGTGGCCGGGGAAGGTCGAGAAGTACCCGGGGGAGTTCGCCAGCACGTCGGGGGAGACCGCATTGATGCGGATCCCCCGCGGGGCCTCGGCCGCCGCCGTGATCACGAACGACTCCAGGGCGCCGTTGGCCATCGCCGCCGCCGCTCCCGTCGCGATCGGCTCCCGCGCGAGCACGCCGCTGGTGAGGGTGATGGAGCCGCCGTCGGTCACGTGGTCGAGGGCGACCCGTACGACGTCGAGCTGCGCGAGGGTCTTCCCGGTGAAGGCGGCGAGATAGTCGTCGCGGTCGAGATCGGTGAGCGGCTTGAAGGGCACGGAGCCCACGGCGACCACGACGGCGTCGACCGGGCCGACCCGCTCGAAGAGGCTGCGGATGGAGGCGGGGTCGGTCACGTCCACGTTCTGCTCGCCGGAGCGGGACGCCCGCACGACCTCGTGTCCCCGCACGTCGAGGGTGGCGGCGACCACCCCGCCGATGCTGCCGGTCGCGCCGATCACGAGTACCTTCATGCGGATTCCCTCCCAGGACGGATCGAGACGACGGACGGCCGCCTCGCGGGATCGAGTCTCCCATCCCTTCCGGGCGGGAGGGGACGGATGACGGGCGCGTCCGTCAGCGCGGGCTGAACTCGGCGGCCACCACGCGGGTCGCCGCGCCCAGCAGGACGGCGTCGTCGAGCGCGCTCGGCACCACGGTCGGTCCGAGGGAGGGGTGCGAGGCGGCACGGACCGCGGCGGCCGTCGCGTCCACGAACTCCGGGGAGACGATCCCGTCCGGACCGCTCAGGACGATCGTGGGCAGGTCGACGGCGGCGGCGATGACCGAGAGCGACGTGCCGAGCCGGGCGCCGGCGGCGGTGAGCACCGTCGCGTGGTCTGCGCCCGGCGTCTCCAGGCGCCGGGCGATCGCGGGAGCCGCGGCCCACGCGTGGACGCAGCCGTCGCGGCCGCACAGGCACAGCTCGCCGGGGTCGCCACCCGCACCGACGTGCGCGAGCTCGCGGGCGCCGCTGGAGCGTTCCACCGGGGCGCCGTCGTCGCCGACGACGCGGATCGCGGTGCCGATGCGGGTGCCGATGCGGACGAGCAGGAAGTCGGTGCCGACGGAGCCGAACCGCTGCGCGGCGTCGGCCACGAGATCGGCGTCGTCGAACAGGTGGACGGGCGCGTCGAGGACGTCCGCGAGTCGAGGGCCGAGACCGAGCAGCGCGGAGGAGCCGGTGGGCACGCCGATGCCGATGCCGAGCGCGGGACCGTCGGCGAGGGCCCGCAGCTCGGCGACGAGACCGGCGATGGCGGCGGCGGCGTCCGGGGTGCGCGGCCGGCGGAGGCGGTGCGCGATGCGGCCGTCCGGCGAAGCCAGTGCGCCGACGATGTCGTCGGGTGCGGAGAGGTCGAGTGCGATGACCTGGACGGCACGCTGGTCGAACTCGAGCATCACGGCGGGCTTCCCCGGCCGGGACTCCTGGCTGGGTCCGCTCTCCCGGATCACACCGTCGGCGAGCAGGTCGCGCACGACCTCGGAGACGGTGGGGCGGGCGAGGCCGGTGAGCCGGGACAGATCGGCGCGACTCAGGGCGGACTGCTCCATGAGGGTGCGGAGGACGAGGGCGCGGTTCCGCTCCCGGATACCGCGGGCGTGACCGTTGCCCGGTGGCTGCGCGGCTCGTGCCCGATCCGCGGGGCGCTCTAGGATCTGGGGGTAGCGCACGATGCTCCTCCCGATCGACGCTCGGGCTGACTAAGTTCAATGAATAAACTAACGGACCGAGCGTACGGAGCGGTACGCGCGCTGTCAATCGACGGACCTCGGCCCCGAGAAGGAACCCGCAGATGTTCACCCACGACGACGCGCTGGACACCCAGGCGGCGGTTCGGCGAGCGAACCTGCGACGGGCGCTCCAGCTCGTCTTCCAGGCCTCCGGTTCGCAGACCCGCGCCGGCATCGCGCGGGCGACCGGCCTCACGGCGGCGACCGCGTCGTCCCTCGTCGCCGAGCTCATCGAGAACCGCTTGATCGCGGAGGGTGAGCAGGCGGTGAGCACGGGGGGCAAGCGCGCGACCACGCTCAGCATCTACGCGGAGCATCACCTGATCCTCGTGCTCGTCGTGCAGCCGACCAGCGCGTACCTGGCGCTCGTCGCCCTCGACGGCTCCGAGGTCGAACGACGCAGCATCGCGTACACCGTGCAGACGCGCGACCGGGTCCTGGACGAGACCGTCGCGAAGGTCGTGGCGACCTCCGGGGAACGGCTGCTCGCGGTCGGTGTGCAGGTCCCGGGGACGACCGACGGGCGCACCGTGCTGGAGAGCGTGCAACTGGAGTGGCACGAGGTGCCGCTGGCGGAGCGCTTCGAGAGCATCGCGGGCGTCCCGGTCCTCCTCGTCAACGACGTCGACGCCGAGGCCATCGCGGAGGCCGGGCTGGACGCCGCCCCCTCGGGCTACCGCCTGTTCATCCACAGCGGCGGGGGCATCGGCGCCGCGGTCACCCTCGACGGGGAGCTCGCGCCGGGACCCCGCGACCGCGCGGGGGAGATCGGGCACGTGCAGGTGGTGTTCGGCGACGCCGCCCGTCCGTGCCGCTGCGGCCGTCGCGGCTGCCTGGAGTCGGCGGCCGCGATGGGACCGATGCTCGGCGAGGAGTTCTCGGACGCCCTGGACGCATCGGCGGTCCGTGCCCTCGTCGCCCGGGCGGATCAGACGCTGATCGACGACGGGGCGCGGGCGCTGGCCCGGGCCATCAAGCTCATCGGGGCGCTGCTCGATCCGATCGAGGTCGTCATCGGCGGCCCCGCGACGGAGCTCGGCCCCCGGTTCCTGGAGCGGGTGCGGGCCGAGAGCGGCTACCCCGCCCGCGGCACCGCCGACATCCCGATCCGGTACGCCGATCCGCGCGTCGCCCCCTCCGCCGGCCCCGCGCAGGCCGCTCTCACCGCCGTCCTCGGCGTGCGATGGAGCCCCGAGCAGCTCCGCGCCGGCGGCCCCCGCCCCTGATCCCGCCCCCGACCCGCCCCTGACCACTCCCGTCGGATGTTCCGGCTGCACGATCCGGGTACGGGCGCACGACCGGATCCGCCCGGAACCCCTGCACGCGCGCCGCGGTCGTGCAGGGGCGCCGGATGGGAACCCGGGGGGTGGACGGGAACCCGGGGGTGGGCGGGAACCGGGACGGGCTACTTCACGCTGCCGGCGGTGAGGCCGCCGACGAGACGCTTCTCGATGAGCATGAAGAGGATGATGACGGGCAGGATCGCGACGATCGAGACGCCGAACACGTACTGCCAGCTCGTCTCGTACTGACCGACGAACTTCGTGAGCGCGACCGACAGCGGCTGGTTCTTGTCCGTCGACAGGATCACCAGTGAGGCGGCGAACTCGTTCCAGCAGGCCACGAACGTGAACACGATCGCGGTGACGATGCCCGGCCAGACGAGCGGGAGGTTGATCCGGAACAGGACCGTCAGGCGTCCGGCACCGTCGATCTGCGCCGCCTCGTCCACCTCCTTGGGGATGCCGGCGAAGAACGAGTGCATGATCCACACGGCGAACGACAGGTTGAAGGCCGCGTTGATGAAGATCATCGCGGTCCAGGTGTCGCCGAGGCCGAGGACGGTGAACTGCCGGAACAGGCCCGACGTGAGCACCGCCGGCTGCAGCATCTGCGTCACGATCACGAGGAACAGGAACACCATGCGGCCGGGGAACCGGAACCGGGCCGTGTAGTACGCCGCCGGGAGCGACACGAGCAGCACCAGGAGCGTCGCGAACACGGAGATGACGATGGTCGAGACGAGGTTGTACGGCAGCGGCGTCTCGGGCGTCGACCACATCGTGAGGTAGTTCTCCCAGTGCCACTCCACCGGGAGGTAGGTCGGGTCGACCGAGCGGATCTGCGCCTTCGTCTTCACCGATCCGAAGAACATGATGAGGTACGGCAGCACGAAGACCGCGAGCACGAGGAACCCGGCGGCGGTGCGCAGGATCACCCGGGGCAGCGTCACCTGATCCGCGGTGTAGCGGCGCCGGCGGCCGGGGATCGGCGGGGTGCGTCGTCCGCGGGAGTCGGCGGTGGTCACGAGGGCGGTCTCGGTCACGGTCATGATCAGACCTCCTTCATGGGCTTGACGATCTTGACGTAGGCCGCGACGATCGCGATCACGATGAGGAAGGCCACGACCGACAGGGCGCTCGCGACGTCGACCTTCTTCTGCAGCTCGATGTACTTGAAGATGAGCGTCATGATCGTGTCGGCGCCGTAGCCCGGGATCGACCCGGTCATCACCTTGAGGATCGGCAGCGAGTTGAAGACGTTGATGATGTTGATGAGGATCGCCACGGCGAGGGCGCTCCGCAGCTGCGGCAGGACGATCGACCAGTAGGTGCGGGCGGCTCCGGCGCCGTCCATCTTGGCGGCCTCGATCGCGTCGGCGGGGACGGACTGCAGCCCCGCGAGGATCGTGTAGGTCGTGAAGGGCAGCGACACGAACACCGCGATGACGATCGACCAGGCGAACGCCGTCGTCGGGTTCTTCGTCCAGCCGTAGCCCACCGCGTCGTCGGAGAGCCCGATGTCGTAGAGGAACTTGTTGAAGACCCCGAAGTACGGCTCGAGGCTGTAGTAGAAGACCATCGTGGTCATCACCACGGACGCGGCCCACGGCACGATGACCGCCATCCGCACGAGCTGGCGACCCGGGAACGCCTTGTTGAGGATCTGCGCGAGTCCGAGCGAGATGACGACCGTGAACAGCACGACCGACACGACCCACACGATCGTGCGAACGAAGATCGGCCAGAACTCCGGGAACGTGAAGACGGTCACGAAGTTGTCGAAGCCGACCGAGCCCTTGTCCAGGCCCGACAGCGAGATGTCGCGGGTGGAGTTGAAGAACATGACGCCGGCGGGGAACAGCACCACGCCGATGATGAGCACCAGCGCGGGGGCGATCCACGGCAGCGCCTGCAGGAGGTCCCGCCCGCCGGGGCGACCGCGCACGGCCGTCCCGGCGTCCGGGGTGCGGGGGCGGCCGGTGGCCGCCCCCGCGAGGTTCGAGGATTCTGTCGTCTGGCTCATGGGGGATTCCCGAACCTCTCCGTTCCGCGGGTCAGCCCGCGTCCACCTGGTCCTGGATCTGCTTCAGCACATCGGCGGCCGGCTGATCCTGGATCTGTCCGAACAGCGACTTGAAGGCGCCGTCCGCGGCCGACCACTTCGGGTTGGTCGACGGGTAGAACTGCGCGTCGGGCAGCACGTCGAGGAACGGCTTGAGGGCCTCCTCGCCGGACAGCTCCTCGGCGCCGGACTTCGTGACGGGGAGGAAGCCCTCCGCCTGCACCCACGGCACGTAGACCTCGGGCGAGTAGAAGTAGTCGAGGAACTTCGTGATCGCCTCCTGCTTGTCGCCGTCGTTCTCGAACGCCATGAGCTGGTCCATGACGCCGAGGGTGAACGGCGAGCCGTCCTCGGTCGGGATCGGGACGATCGAGTAGTCGAGGTCCGGGTTGTTGTCGGCGATCTGGCCGACCGTCGGCGGCAGGCCGACCTGCATGCCGATCTTGCCCTGGATGAAGATGTCCATCAGCGGGGAGCGCTGCGTGGAGCCGGGGTCGGCCTGGGTCGCCCCGGCGTCGATCATCTTCTTGATCTGCTCGGCGCCGACGAGGTTCTCCGGGGTGTCGATGGTGATCTCCGACGCGTCGCCGAAGGATCCACCGCCGCCCCAGAGCCAGACGGCGGCCTCGGCCTGCGCCTCCTCCGAGCCGAGCGGCATGCCGTAGCCCGCGACACCGCCGCCGAGCCCGGACACCTTGGTCGCCGCGTCGAGCAGGGAGTCCCAGTCGGTCGGCGCCTCGACGCCCGCCTGGGACAGGAGGTCGTTGTTGACGAACAGGGCACGCGCGGAGGCGATCATCGGCAGGGCGTAGGCGGTGCCGTCGACCTCGGCGTTGGCGAGGAAGGAGTCCTGGAAGTCGGAGTAGACGTCGTCCGACACGACCTCCTCGACCGGGTAGAGCAGCTCGTCCTCGACGAAGCCCGCGAAGGGGCCGCCGTTGTAGATGTCGGGCGCCTCGCCGGCCTGGACCTTCGTGGAGATGACCTTCTCGAGGTTGTCCCACGACTGCACCTCGAGGTTGACGGTGATGTCGGGGTTGTCCTTCGTGAAACCGTCGATGACGTCTTCCCAGAGACCCTTCGTGGCGTCGGAGTAGCTGGGGACGAGCAGGTCGAGCGTGCTGGCGTCGTCGCCGCCGCCGCTGTCTCCTCCCGATCCACCGAAACCGCAGGATGCGAGCGACAGCGTGGCGACGGCCGCGACCGCTGCGGCCCCGTATCGCCGTGACTTGTTCATGGGCATTGCATTCCTCACTGTGGGTGCTGCTCCAGCGGGCGGGATCCGCTCTCCGGAGAGGGGGGTGGTGCACAGTCGCAGAACACTCCACGCGACGGTGCGTGTTGATCACGCCGCCGAGGTGGTCGCGATCGTCCGAGCGGGGGCTCGGGGGAACTCGTCCCGATTATTTGTCAGGCAAACAAACAAATCAAGATGTTGCTCTCTTGGGACGAAATACTATGATCGGATCACCCCCGAAACAATCACAAGTACACAACAACTCGTCCGAAAGGCCTCCTCATGACCGATTCGCTGCCCGGCGCGCACATGCGCGAAGAGCTCCGCTCCCAGCCGCAGATGTGGGCCACCGCCGCCGAGCTCACCGCCGAGCAGGCCCTCCTGCCGACCCGCGGGGCACGCGTCGCGGTCGTCGGCTGCGGCACCTCGTGGTTCATGGCCCAGTCGTACGCGGCGCTGCGCGAATCGTCCGGCCATGGCGAGACCGATGCCTTCGCGGCGTCCGAGGCCTTCATCGACCGCGGCTACGACGCGGTCGTCGCCCTCACCCGCTCCGGCACCACGACCGAGGTGCTGGAACTCGTCGACCGCATCAAGGCGCGCACCCGCACGATCGGCGTGATCGGCGACCCCGACTCCCCGCTCGTCTCGCTCGTCGACGACGCGGTGCTGCTGCCGTTCGCCGACGAGCAGTCGGTCGTGCAGACGCGCTTCGCCACGACCGCGCTTGCCCTCTTCCGCGCGTCGCTGGGCGAAGACCTCTCCGGAGCCATCGCCGACGCCACCGCCGTGCTCGCCGAGGAGGGCGACGACACCGAGCTGCGCGACGCCGAGCAGTACACGTTCCTCGGGCGGGGCTGGACGATCGGCCTGGCCCACGAGGCCGCCCTGAAGCTGCGCGAGTCCTCGCAGTCGTGGACCGAGGCGTACCCGTCGATGGACTACCGTCACGGTCCGATCGCCATCGCCGCGCCGGGCCGGGTGACGTGGCAGTTCGGAGAGGCACCGGAAGGCCTGGCCGCGGAGGTGCGCGCCACGGGCGCCCGTTTCGAGCACCGGGCTATCGACCCGCTCGCCGACCTCGTGCGCCTGCACCGGACGGCCCTCGACCGTGCCGTGGCCCGCGGGCTCGACCCCGACCAGCCGCGCAACCTCACGCGATCCGTCATCCTGGATGCATGACGCCAGCGATCCCCGGAGCCGAGCGATGACCCCGAACGACGCCGCGGACGCGATCCCCGACGTCGCGAGGGACGAGGCCGGCGAGAAGCTCGCCGCGGTGCGCACGCTCGGCGCCGGGTCGCCCGTCCTGGCCTTCGACGTCGGCGGGACGGACATCAAGTCGGCGCTGTTCGATGCGGACGGGCGGGCGCTCGGCCTCCGTCGCACGCCCACCCCCACGGCCGCCGGCGACCGCACCCCCGCGCTGCTCGACCGACTGCAGGTGCTCGCCGCGCAGCTCCGCGACGAGCATCCCGACGTGACGCCGCGCGCCGCCGGGCTCGTGGTGCCGGGGATCGTCGACGCGGCCGCCGGGGTCGGCGTGTTCGCGAGCAACATGGGCTGGCGGGACGCGCCGCTGCGCGCGCTCGCCGCGGAACGTCTCGGCCTTCCCGTCGCGTTCGACCACGACGTGCGCGCCGCGAGCTGGGCCGAGCACGAGCTGGGCGGCGCGCGGGCCTACGACGACGCGGTGATCCTCGTGATCGGCACCGGCATCGCCGGCGCCCTGCTCGTCGGCGGCCGCCCCTACACGGCCGGGGGCTACGCCGGCGAGATCGGGCACTCCCCGATCGCCGACGGACCGGTGTGCCCGTGCGGTGCCCGTGGCTGTCTGGAGGCCGTCGCCTCGGCGGGCGCCATCGCGCGCCGCTACCGGGAGGCCACGGGGACGACCCCGGACGGCGCCAAGGACGTCATCGCCCGAGCGGCCGCCGGGGATCGGGTCGCCGCCGACATCTGGGACTCGGCTCTGGACGCGCTCACCCTGTCGCTCGCGCAGCTGACCGCCGTGGTCGCCCCCGAGGCCGTGGTGATCGGCGGCGGACTGTCGCGGGCGGGCGGCGCGCTCTTCGACGAGCTGCGCACCCGCCTCGCCGCCCGCCTCAGCTTCCACCGCCTCCCCGCGCTCGTCCCCGCCGAGCTGTCCGGCAACGCGGGCCTGATCGGCGCCGCCCTCCGTGCCAGGGAGCTCGCATGATCCTCACCGTCACCCCGAACCCCGCGCTCGACCTCACCTGGCAGGTCGATCGGCTCGTGGCCGGCGGGACCCACCGCGCCGAGACCGGGGCGTCCCGCGCCGGCGGCAAGGGCCTCAACGTCGCCAGGGTCGCACACGCCGAGGGGGCCTCCGTCCTCGCGCTGACCACGGCCGGCGGTCCGGTCGGCGCGGAGTTCGCCGCGGAGCTCACGGCCAGCGGGGTGCCCCATGTGCTCGTGCCCGTCGCGGCCGACACGCGTCGCAGCATCGCCCTCGTCGACGAGGCCGCGGGCGACACCACGATCGTCAACGAGCGAGGGGTGAACCCGACCGATGCCGAGTGGGGCGGGCTTCTTGCGGAGGTCGTCGACCGGCTTCCCGGCGCCGCGGTCCTCGTCGTCTCAGGGAGCCTTCCGCCCGGGGCGCCGGAGTCGCTCGTGCCGATGCTCGTCGCGGTGGGTGCGGACGCCCGCGTCCCGGTGATCGTCGACACCTCCGGCCCGGCCCTCCTGCGCGCCGCCGACGCCGGGGCGACCGTGCTCAAGCCCAACGCCGCGGAGCTCGCCGAGGCCACCGGGATCGCCGACCCCGTCGAGGGCGCGCGCTCGCTGCTGGCCCGCGGTGCCGAGCTCGTGCTCCTGTCGCTCGGTGCCGACGGCATGCTCGCGGTCACCGCGACCGATCTCCTGCACGCCCGACTCGACGAGCCGCTCTCCGGCAACCCGACCGGGGCCGGAGACGCCGCGGTCGCGGCCTGCGCCGTGCTCACCGCGGAGGGCAAGCGCGACCCCGAGGTCATCCTCCGTCGCGCGACCGCGTGGTCGGCAGCCGCCGTCCTCATGCCGCTCGCCGGCGACATCTCCCCCCGCTGGCGCGCGCTCGAGGAGCAGCTTCGCGTCTCCCGCCCCGACCCCGCCTCCTTCCGGAAGGACCCTTCGTGACCCTCGTCTCCGCTCGGGAACTCGTCTCCGCGGCTGCCACCGCCGGCACCGGCATCGGCGCGTTCAACGTCATCCACCTGGAGACCGCGGAGGGCCTCGTGCGGGCCTCCGCGCTCGCCCAGCTCCCCGTGATCCTGCAGATCTCGCAGAACTGCGCCGACTACCACGGCGGTCTGGAGCCGGTCGCCCTCGCGACGCTCGCCGCGGCACGACGCGCGGAGACCCCGGTGGCGGTGCACCTCGATCACGCGGAGCGGCCGGAGCTCGTGGACGAGGCCGTGGCCCTCGGCTTCGGCTCGGTCATGTTCGACGGCGGCGCGCTGCCCTACGACGAGAACGTGGCGGTCACCGCCGAGGTCGCCGCCCGGGCCCGCGCGGCGGGGGTGTACGTGGAGGGCGAGCTCGGCGAGGTGGGCGGGAAGGACGGCGCCCACGCCCCCGGTGTGCGCACCGATCCGGACGAGGCGCGGGCGTTCGTGGCCGCCACCGGCGTGGACGCCCTCGCCGTGGCCGTGGGGTCGTCGCACGCCATGACCGACCGCACCGCCTCCCTCGACCTCGACCTCATCGGCCGCCTGCGTGCGGCTCTGCGTGGCGCCGCCGCGGACGGGACCGACGTGCCCCTCGTGCTGCACGGCTCGTCCGGAGTGGCCGACGCCGTGATCGCCGATGCCGTGCGCGCCGGGATGACGAAGGTCAACGTCTCCACCCACCTCAACGGCTTCTTCACCCGGGCGGTCCGCGAGGTGCTCGCCGCCGACGACCGTCTCGTCGACTCCCGCAAGTACCTCGCTCCCGCCCGCGCCGCCCTCGCGGACGAAGCGGCCCGGATGCTGCGACTGTTCGCCCTGCTGCCGTCGCAGAATCCCGCTCCGGTCGCAGAGGTTCCCGGCACGGCTGCGACCTCGACGCGAAACGACGACCGGTGAAGCGCGCGGCCCGACTGCACGCGATCCTCGACCTCCTCGCGGCGGACGGAGAGGTCAAGGTGGAGGAGCTGGTGGAGCGGTTCGGTGCCTCCCCGGCCACCACCCGCCGCGACCTCGACTCCCTCGCCGAGCAGCGGCTGCTCACCCGCACGCACGGCGGTGCCGTGGCCCAGACCGTCGCCTATGAACTGCCGCTCCGCTACAAGAGCCATCTCCGCACGCACGAGAAGGAGAGCATCGCGCAGACCGCGGCGGGGCTCGTCACCCCCGGCATGGTAGTCGGCCTCTCCGGAGGCACGACGACCACCGCCATCGCGGCCGCGCTCGCCGCCCGCGAGGACCTGGCGGCGGAGGGCGGGATCACGGTGGTCACCAATGCCGTGAACATCGCCGCCCAGCTCGCGACCCGGCCGGAGATGAAGGTGGTCGTCACGGGCGGGGTCATCCACTCGCGCACCTACGAGCTCGTCGGCCCGTTCGTCGAGCAGCTCCTCCGCGGGGTGCGGCTGGACCTCGCGTTCATCGGCGTGAACGGGATGGACGCGGCAGCCGGGGCGACCACGCAGGACGAGCGCGAGGCGGCGGTGAACCGGATGATGGCGGAGCGGGCGCGGCGGGCGGTCGTCGTGACCGACGGCAGCAAGCTCGGGGCCGAGGCCTTCTCCACCGTCGGCGGGGCGGAGCTCTTCGCCACGGTCATCACGGATCGAGGGGCCGACGGGGCCGCCGTCGACGCGCTGCGCGCTGCGGGCTACACGGTCCTGCTCGCCTGAGGCCTCAGGCCGCACGCGGACGCCCCGAGGGCCTCGGCGTCCCCAGATCGCCGAGGCCCTGCGGGAGCATCGCGGCTGCATACCGCGACGCTCCCGGAGCAGATGGTGTCCGTCTCGTCTTCCCGCTCCCCAGCGGCGTTTCCCCAGAACCGACGGCGCCTCCCTCGTGCCTCTCCCTTCGAGGCCTTTCGCTCGACACCTTCCGAAGAACAGGAGAAGGCGGGTGCGATTCTGATACCCCGATCCGGGAAAAAAGTCAGAATCCGTTGCCGTGACACTGGAACGGGGCGGAAACCCCCGTCCTGAGCGCGGCGCTCGCCAGGGCGTCGGCGGGGGACGCGCCGCCGGCGAGGCCCTCGTGGACCGCCGTCAGGAGCTCGCACGCGTCGTCGTCCGGCACCGTGACGGGAGCCGCGATCACCGCCTCCGCGCCCGCGTGCAACCACACGCGCGTCATGCCCAGGGCCTCCTCGCCCCAGCGCACGGAGGACCGACCCAGCTCGCACGCCGAGAGGATCACGGTCCGCGGCACCCGGTCGATGAGGTCGACGTCGTAGCCGAAGAGCACGCCGTCGGCGAGTTCGAACCCGGAGAACAGCGGATTGTCGACCGCGTGACGCCCGTGCGCGGCGATATGGAGCACGTCGACGGAGGCCGCCAGCGCGGTGACGGCGCTCACGGTCGCGGTGGTGTCCTGCAGCGTCCGGGTCGTTCCCCGTCCCGCCCACGACTCCGCCGCGCGCTGGACCTCTTCCGCCGCCCGCGGCACGCGCGGTCCCGCCGCGAACCCGACGCTCGGGGCTGAGGGAGCAGAGGCCTCCCCGTCGAACCAGCGCGAGACCGAGGTCGCGAGGGTGAACGGCACGCCGTGCATGCCAGGGAGCATGGCCCACGGCACCCCGCCGAGGATCCCGGGAACGGTGATCACGAACCGCGCGGCGCCCGCGGCGGCCCGGCGCATCGGCCCGAGTAGCTCGTCGTCGAGGACAGCGAGACGCGCCGTCAGAGCGCGCGCGGTCACCGGCCCCATCGCGCCGTCCCGGGTGAGGGCGGCCATGTCGAGGTCGGCGCGCAGGCCGTCGAGAGCGGCCCGCACCCGCGGCCAGGACAGGTCGACGAGGGTCGCGCCGTCCGGCTGCACCACGACCCCGTGCAGTCCGGTGATGGTGTAGACGTAGGCGAGCACCGCGGTATCGGCGGAGAGGAGCGCGGTGGTCTCCGCCAGTGTTCGGCGCTCCCTCGTCGCCCCGGAGCCGGTGGCCGACCACTGCCGCTCGCGCACCCGGTCGCGGAGCGCGCGCACGGTGGGGTCGGTCGTCCAGTCCGCCCCCGCGAGGTCGGCGCGCAGCATCCGGAGCTCGGCGAGGTCGGCGGCGAGGGCGTCATCGTGCGGGGGACGGACCGGGGCGACCTGCTGACTGAGGTGCCGGGCGCGCTCGGACCACTCGAAGAGCGTCGCCGGGTCGCGGCGGCGGACGGCAGCGGCGAGTCCCGTGAACACGAGGTCGCTGGCATGCATGGCGACGGAGGCCTGCAGGTCGAGGGCGCCGAACGAGCGCTGCCATGCCGACAGCAGGTCGAGCCCCGTGGCCGCGGCGCGCAGCGCCTCCCCGTCGCGACCGCGTCCGGCGGCGCGGGCCGCGCGCACCTCCTGCGCGCGGAGTCGGAGCGGCGTCGGGGCCGAAGCGGGGATGCGGGGGAGGCGGCCGGTGCCGTCGCGGCGGGCGCTCAACCGCAGGGCCGTGGCCTCGGTGCGGAAGCCGCTCCGGTCGAGCTCCTGCGCCACCTGCTCCCACGCGGCGGCGTCGAGCGGGCGATCGGGCCGGATCCGCTGTCGGGCTTCCAGCTCCACCGCCGCGGCGCGGGCCGCCCAGCCGCTGCTGCCGAGGGCGGTGAAGCGGCGGGCGGCCGTCCTCGCCGCCCGCGCCGCGGCTCGCGGATCGTGGCGGACGAGTGAGCGGGCGAGGTGGAACTCCGCCTCCCCACGGGCCTGGCGCATCCGCTGGGCACCGAACTGCACGGCCACGCGGGCGAGCAGCGCCTCCGCCTCGGTCGTCAGCCCGGCGTCGCGGAGCACCTCGGCGCGGTCGAGGTCGCTGATGGCGGTGGCGAGGGCGCTGGTGGCGGCGAACGTCGGCCGGGATTCGGCCATCAGGCGCAGCGCCGACACGAGGTCGCCGCCGAGGAGTGCGGCATAGCCGAGGTTGTGCGTGGCCTCGGCGAGCGAGTCCCGTTCGTCGTGCGCCTCGTAGATCGAGATCGCACGGCGGAGATCGGCCATGCAGGTGTCCAGCTGATGGCGCTGCATCCGCACCACCGCCCGGTTCATCAGGCAGTTGGCGAGGGCGGGGGTCTCGGTCCCGGTCGCGGCCAGGGCGTCGATCGCGGTGGTCAGGCTCGCCTCGGCCTCCTCCATCCTGCCCCCGTGCATGAGGAGGGCGCCGAGCTGCCCGCCGAGGAGGGCGACCGTCTCGGCCTGCAGCCCGTCCCTGGCCAGCGCCTCCCGGCACAGCGCCTCCGCGGCCGCGGGCTCACCGGTCTGCGCGAGCACGTAGGCGGCCGTCCCGTCGATGCGGGCGCGGAGGTCGGCGTCGTCGGTGCGGGCGGCGGCCTTCTCCAGTTCCCGCCTGGCACGGGTGAACTGCCGGGCGTTGGCCGCCTCGACGCCGCGTCGGTGCAGCGCGCTCGCGGACAGGGGCATCCGTCCAGGATGCCGTGCCGGAGCGGTCGTGCGGAAGGGTGCGAGGGGTCAGAGCCGCTCGTGCGGCGTCGGCAGGGACTTCAGCACGGCGGCGACGGCCTTCCCGGCGACGGCGGGCTTCACCCCCGCGGCCGGGACGGCGCCGAGCTGGGCCGCGACCCGACCGGCGATGTACGGAGCGGCGAAGGAGGTGCCGCTCCACACCGCGAAGCCGCCGCGGTAGTCGTCCGGGTCGAGCGTCTCGCGCGGCAGCCCGTCGATGTCCGCGCGGGTCGCGGCCTGCGCGCCGCCGACGAAGGCGGGCGAGGTGCTGACCACGGCGGCGCCCGGGGCGTACACCTGCACCCAGGGGCCGACGTTCGAGAACAGGGCGACGGAGTGCGCCGACGGGTTCAGGGCGCCGACCGACACGTGCGGAGCGCCGTCGTCGGACGGCAGCCCGTTGTCGGCGCCGGGCCACGGCCACAGCGAGGCGGGGAACGAGGGCCGATCGATCGCGTCGTTGCCGGCCGAGCAGACGACCACGCAGCCGAGCTCCCTGGCCTTCGCGAGCAGCTCGTACAGAGTCCTGCTGAAGAGCCCGTCGGTCGGGGTCTCGTGGTAGTAGCTGAGGGAGAGGTTGAGCACGTCGATCGGGAAGCCGGTCGTCGGATCCTCGCGGTGCCGCCGCAGCAGTTCCACGACCTGCGCCACGGTCTCCAGGAGCGTGCTCTCGTCGACCACCCCGAGCGCGCCGGCGACGCGGATGGAGAGGATGTCGGCGTCCGGGGCGGCCTGACGCACGAGGCCCGCGATGAAGGTGCCGTGACCGGCCACCGCGTCGATCTCGCCGTCGAGCTGCCCGTACAGGTCGGGGTAGCGTTCGGGGTCGGCGTCGTCCGTGAAGCCCACGGGGACGCCGTCGAGTTCGACGTGCCGGGTGACGATGTCCGACGGCAGCCAGGCGTGCTCGCCGCAGCCGGTGTCGAGGATCGCCACGACCGGTCGTCGTCCGCGCTTCGGAGCGGCGGCTCGAGCCGGAGCGGGGCCGAGCCAGGTGACCGGCTGCCGGGCCCCGCGTCCGGGCTCCAGGTAGTCGTCGCTGCCGCCTCCGCCGGGAGCGGCACCGCGGACGGGATTCGTCCGGGTGAACGGGTTGGTCCGGGTGAACGGGTTCGTCCGGGTGAACGGGTTGAGTCCGACCGGATCGATCGACAGCACGTGCTCCAGGCTGGTCCGCGGCATGGTCGAGCGCGACAGTCGGCGCGCGCGCTGCAGCACCCGCCAGGCGTCGGGCGCCACGGGGGACTCGCCCCTGGTCGGCTCATCCGGCGTGGTCAAGCGCGCCCGCAGGAACCCCGCGACACCCGGGACGAGCTCGCCGTTCCCGATCTCTCGCTCCGGCGACTCCAGCTCCAGCCGCCAGCCGAAGGAGTCCGCGGCATCCCTCAGGGCGCGCAGCTCGCGGTCGTACGCCTCCTCCTCGCCGAGGGCACGCGTGATGAGCAGCCGCTCGGGCAGGTACGCGGTGGGGAACGCGCGGATCCCATCCACCGGTTCCGTGCTGGGGTCGAGGGCGGTGCCGCGGCGGATCGATCCCTCCGCGCGGTCCTGCCAGGTCCATCCCTGGGGCTGCTCCATCGGTCATCCTCTCCGTGGGCATCGCCGGCGACGGCGCCGGCGATGCGGGGTCACAACTCGAACTGCGGGGTCTCCAGGGTGCGGGTCTCGTCGCCGACCGTCGCGGTCAGGCGCACGCGGCTGAGCCCGGACGGCACCTCGTCGAACACGAATCGGCCGGTCTCCGCCGGGGTCGTGCGGCGCTCGCGCTCGCCCTGCAGCAACAGGATCTCCGCGGCGGCGGTGTCCACCCAGCCGTCGATCCGCCGTCGCCCGGACGCGGTCGTCGTGACGTGGAGGAGGATGCTCGTGCTGCCGTCGCTGAACTGCAGGGTGAGGGCGTCGGTCTCGCCGCGGACCGCGCCGAGCTGGCCTTCCACGAGCGTGAGCAGCGCGTACTCGCGGTTGAGCCCGTCCGCGGCGACCGCGGCGACCATCCGGTCGATGAGGCCGGCCGGGACGGGGTCGACCTCTCTCCAGAGGCTGCGCAGGCGGGCGAACAGCCGGGCGTCGTCCTCATCGCTCATGATCGTCCCTCCGTCCGGGTGGCCGGGGCGTCGAGGAGGTCGCGGAGCTTCGCGAGGCAGCGGCTGCGGGTCGGGCCGATGCTGCCGACCGGCATGGAGAGGTCGCGGGCGAGGCGCGCGTAGTCCGGGCGGTCCTCGAAGGCGATCACTCGGAGGAGGCGCTGACAGCGCTCGGCGAGGCGGCGGACGGCGGCCCAGAGTCGGCGGTTCTCGTCGTCGAGCGCGGCGTGCTCCTCGGCGGACGCCTGCTCCGGAAGGAGGGCGTCCAGGTCGTCGGATTCCGCGGTGTCGACGCGACCGACGGCCTTCCCGACCTTCCAGGCCTCGCGGCGGGCGGTGGTCGTGAGCCAGGCCGAGACGGCACGCGAGTCGGCGATGGTGCCGTGGCCGCGCACGAGCTGGAGCCAGGTCGTCTGCACGACGTCTTCCGCGAGGGTGCGTTCGAGGCCGTAGGCGCGCACGACGTGCCAGAGCACGGGCGTCATCAGCCGCACCAGGTCGTCCATCGAGCGGCCGTCGCCATCGCGCCACGCATCGAACAGGTCCGCGGCGCGTTCCCAGCGTGCGCGCCCGTCGTCGGATGCCGGATCGAAGGCGGCGCCGGGGGCACCGTCGATCATGAAGCCCATTGTGATCACACCTACCAGGAGCACGGCAAGGGCTCGGTGATACATGTCGCCGTCCAAGAATTCCGACGGCCGGATCCGTGGTGCGACGCCGCCCTCGCTAGCGTGGAGGGGTGATCGCTCTCGTCGTCGTGCTGTTCCTCAACGCCGGTTTCAACGTGCTCGTCTGGCCGCGGTTCTACAGCCGCGTCGCGAAGGACCCGCGTGCCAGGGACGAGAACGGCAAGGCCACCCCGTTCCTCCGCGTGCACGTCATCCTCATCGCGATCGCGCTGGTGCTGGCCGTGGCCTCCGCGGCGGCGGGGATCACCGTGCTCGCGCTCGCGCCATGAATCGGTGGTCTCCTATCGGCTCTGATGTGACGGCGACCGACATCGATCGCGACCACTGTCCCGGGTGAGCCGCCGGCGAGATGTGTTCAGCTCTACGCGTTAGACGTCTTTGAACAAGACGAGAATCGGGAGAATCGGCACGGCGGTTGTCGCAGGATTGGTTGCTGAAGGGTGATTCGTGCGGATCGGTAGCCTGGGAGCATGCCGGAACTCTTCCGAAGTGCCGCCGGAAGCTTGCAGGAAGCCGGGTGGACGTTTGAGCCGCCGACGTCGATGGAGAACGGCGTTCCCTCCCCGCTGCGCGCGGCACCCGAAACGGTGATCCGCTGGGTGTCCTCGTTCTCACTCCTGTCGAGCTCAGACGAGACGGTGTGGTTCTTGTCCCGCGACGACTACTCGACCGGCGCGGAGGGGGCGTTCGCGTGGAACGAGTGTGAACTGCTGAGCATCCAGGCTGCGACGACGGATGATGAGGCGGTCGCGGTCTCCCGTTTCTGGAGGCGCCACGCACCCATCCTGCTTTCCGTTCGCAACGGATACGAGTACCTGGCGGTGCGAGACGACGGAGCAGTCGTCCACGGTTCCGAGCCAGAGTTCGAAGAAGCGGTCGTCGTGTTCTCTCACTTCGAAGATCTGCTGAGGTACACCACCGCGCGGCCGGCCCGGCGCGACCAGGTCGTCGACAGCTTGCTGTTCGGTGCCGCCGACGTCACTGGCCCGACGCCAGGCGACTAGCGCAGTGTCTCCACCTCAGTCCCCCTCGTACCGGGCGGCGTGCGCGGCCCAGCGAGACTCGACCGGGAGGCTGCGGAGGGCGCGGTTCCCGATCGCGAGGGCGGCGGCCACCACGCAGAGGGCCGCACAGATGAGGATGGTGCCCTGTCGTCCGAGCCCGGCCAGGCCGAAGCCCGCGATGAGCGGGGCGAGCGGCATCGCGCCCATCGCGAGGACCCCCATGGCGCTGTTCGCGCGTCCCAGCAGACGTGACGGCGTGGCCACCATGAAGTAGCCCATCATCCCGGCGTTCAGGGCGGGGACGAGGAGCACCGTAGCACCGAGGACGGCGGCGACGGTCCACGGTGCCGACGCGAACGACAGCACGACGGCGCCGAGGGCGACCACTGCGAGCCCGCCGATCGTGAGCACGCCCGCCGGGATCCGGGGCACGAGGAGCGGGGCGACGATCGCGCCGACAAGCATCACGGCGCCGATGGCCGCGCTGACGGTTCCGATGAGGAGTTCGGAATGGCCCGCCTGCTGCAGCGCATAGACGGCCGTGGTGATCGCGGCGTTGAAGCCGAGGTTCACGATGGTCATGATGAGCATGACGCCGCCGAGGTCGGGGCGGGACAGCAGCCAGCCGAAGCCCTCGCGGAACTCCCGCCAGGCGTTCGGGCGTGCGGGGGGCGCGCCGCCGTCGTCCTCGTCCAGAGCGCCGACGTCGGCGATGCCCGCGCGCCGGACCTGTCGCCCGAGGAGCCCGGCGGTCACGGCGGCGACGAGGTGGCACAGGGTCATGACCGCGCCGACGAGCCAGCCGCCCACCCCGAGGAGCAGGCCGCCCAGCGGGCCGCCGGCGAGCTGGAGGGCCGCATCGCGCCCCTGGTTCGCGGCCTGCGCGCGCCCCATCGCGTCGTCCGGGACGATCTCCTTCAGCGCGCTCTCGCCGGCGACGTCGAAGAGGCCGCTCCGCGCGGCCAGCAGCACGTCGATCACGAGGAGGGTCGCGAAGGTGAGGGCGCCGCCGAGGGCGAGGAGGGTGAAGGCCCCGGCCAGCACGATCCCCAGAATCGAGCCGACGAGCATGAGCACGATGCGCCGGTGCCGGTCCGCGATGATCCCGCCCACGAGGGTGAGCAGCACCCGCGCCACCATGCCCGCCCCCGCGATGATGCCGGCCTGTGCGGGGTCGTTCGTGATGACGAGCGCGAGGAGCGGGACGGCGAACCCGAAGAGCGCCGAGGCGAGCCCCTTGCTCGTGTCGCTGACGAGCCAGGTGAGGTAGCGCGTGTTCTGCCACAGGCGGTGCGGCGTGGTCGTCGTGCTCATGGCTCGACGATAGTTCCGCAAGAATAATTGCGCAACTGTTCGTGCGCATTTGCGTGACTAGGATCGGGGAATGGCTGACGACGCGGAGAAGACCTCTCGGGAGGACGCCGCCTTCATGACCTCGGCCATGCTCAAGGCCTACTCGCACCCGCTGCGCCGCCAGATCCTCCGCCTCATCGCACGCCGCGGTTTCCTGCGCGCCGCGGACATCGCCGGTGCGCTCGACGTGCCGGCCAACAGCGCCAGCTTCCACCTGCGGGTGCTCGCCGAGGCGGGGCTCATCGAGGAGGCTCCGGAGCAGGCCAGAGACCGCCGCGACCGCGTGTGGACGGGACGCAAGGGGGCCCTCACCGTCGGCGGTCCGGAGAATCCGGTCGCGGACGAGGCGCTCGGCGATGCGGTGGTGGCCGCGCTCGCAGAGGACCACGTCGACCTGCTGCGCCGGGTGGTGGCCTGGACGCCCGAGTACGTGTCCGGTCGCACCGCCGAGGTGCATGCGTCGTTCGTGCAGCGCACCATCCGACTGACCGAGGCCGAGTTCGACGACGTGATGCACAAGATCGATGACGTGCTCTCCGCCGCCGACGACGCGCACGACGACACCGACCCCGCGGGCCGTCACTGGCAGCTGGACATCGTCGTCGCCGACGACACCATCTGACTCACTCGTCTTCGTCGTCGAGGCGCTCGCCGCTGAGGATGAGGATGCGGCGGAGGTGCATCGCCGTCAGCACGCCCGGTCCCATCGAGCTGCGCACGTCGAACGTGCGGTCGTCGACCTTCTCCAGCAGGAGCCGGATCGCCCGCGCCGCCTCCGCGCGGCGGCGGTGCGCCGCGCTCGAGGCGGGGTCGTCCTCCGCGATGACGTCGGCGACGGCGTGGCAGGCCGCCGACAACGGCTCGGGCAGCGCCGGATCCAGGGGCATGGCCGCCGGACGCTTCCAGATCGTGTCGGCCGTCGCGTCGGCGATGTCCCGGATGAGGTGCGCGATGCGGTCGAGCGTGGAGAGCTGCTCGTGGATGTGGGCGGTGCCCGCATGCCGGCGTCGCGCGCGCGGGTTGTAGCGGACGCTCTCGTCGGCCTCGGCCAGGGCGGCACGGAGGTCGGCGGTGGTCTCGGCGAGCGCTGCGGCATCGTCGGCCCACTGTGCGGTCTCCGGCGGCCAGGACTCCGAGACCGCGGAGCCGATGTCGTGGAGGTGCCCGGCGAGCTGTCGTCGGAACTCCTCCACCCGCGCCTCGGCCGATCCGATGAGCGGGGCGGGGGCGAAGAGGAGGTTCACCACCAGACCGATGACGATCCCGACCCCCATCTGGGCCAGGTAGCCGAGGGAGTAGTCGTCCGCGTTCTGACCGCCGATGATGAGCACGAACAGCGCCGCCATCGGGACGTACTCCTTGCCGACGCCGAACCAGCCGGTGCCGGAGACGAGGACGCCGAGGCCGACCACGAGGGGGATCGTCCACCACGTCGGCCCGACCGTGAGCACGATCAGCGCGGCCAGACCGATGCCGGTGGCCAGACCGAACAGGGTCTGCAGGCTCGACCGCATGGATCCCATGACCGTCGGGTACATGCTCACGAGCGCGCCCAGGGGTGCGTAATACGGGTACTCGTCGGTGACCCCCGGCATGTGCGGCGCGATCGTCCACGCGAGCCCGACGGCGAGCGCCGTCTTGGCCACGAGGAGCAGACGAGCGGGGCGGACGGCCTCGCGGACGGTGCGGGCGAGGTACGAGCGGCGTTCGCGGACGCGCAGGCGCGAGAGATCGGGCGTCACGGCATCCTCTCCTCGCGGCGGTCGGGTGGTCTTCCGTGGTGAGGATAGGGCGGCAGGCGGCGCGCGGCCACCGGGTTGCCCCGCCTCCGGTCGCCGAGTAGAGGGCGGCCGGACGCGGATGCCGCGGCCGCGCGGGGTGCGCAGCCGCGGCATCCGCGGATTCCGGACCGTCCCTCAGGGCGTGGCTCGACGGAACGCGAGGAACGAGATGACGCTGAGGACGGCGACGACCACGAGTCCCCAGAGGGCGAGGCCCACGGCTCCGAGGTCGAGGATGCCGAGCCACACGTCGCCCCACAGCTCGAGCCGCGTCACGAGGAACACGACCCCCACGAGGAGGAGCGCCAGGGCGACGCCGACGATGGTGAGCACCATCGGACCCCAGCTCTTGTAGATCGTCGCGCCGGTGAACCCGACCACGAAGAAGAACAGCGCGAGCGTGAAGTAGACGACGAAGGCGCCGAGCGGGCCGGCCTCCCACAGCCACGGCAGGTGGAACACCCAGCCGTTCACGCCGTACCCGTTCGTGGCCAGCTCGATCGCGCCGCCCAGGAGGAAGAGGATCCCGAGCAGCGCGCTGCCGAGGATTGCGGTCAGCAGCGTTCCGATGAAGAACTCGCGCCGGGTGACGCTCATGGCCTGCGAGAACGGGAAGGTCAGCGTCATGGCCGACAGCCCGATCGCGAAGAAGTACCACAGCGGTGCCTGGCCGCCTCCGCCGTACTTGGGGGCGTCGCCGGGGATCATCGCGTAGATGAGGACCGAGATCACCACGGCCGAGGCGAGGATGATCAACGGCACCCAGACGAAGGTCTGCCGGTTGATGAGCTGCAGGCGGATGACGTTGAGTGTGCGTCGCATCAGCGGACTCCTTCCGTGGTGGCGTCGGCTCTGGTGCCGGAGCGGGTCTCGGCCTTCTGGGTGAGGCGGACGATGAGCTGCTGCAGGGAGACGGGGGCGAGGTCGAGGCCGGCGGCCCGCACCTCCGCGCGATCGTCGGCGGTGAGGGCGCCGAGCACGGTGACGGAGGCGACGCGACCGAGCTCGTCGCGGTGCAGCACCTCGCGATCGCCGACCCAGGCGTCGACCTTCGCGGCATCCCCGACGACGGTCACGGCGCGGTCGCGGACGGCATCCGTGTCCTCGTTGAGGAGGATCTGGCCGTTGTCGATCACGATGACCTTCTCGATGAGGTTCGCGACCTCGTCGATCAGGTGCGAGGAGAGGATGATCGTGCGCGGGTGCTCCGCGTAGTCCTCCACGAGACGGTCGTAGAAGATCTGCCGGGCGACCGCGTCGAGCCCGAGGTACGGCTCGTCGAAGAACGTGATCTCGGCGCGGGAGGCCAGCCCGATGATGACGCCGACCGCGGAGAGCTGCCCGCGGGAGAGCTTCTTGATGGTCTGCTTCATCGGCAGCTGGAACTCCGCGATGAGCTCGTCCGCGAGGGCCTGGTCCCAGTGCGGGAAGAACAGGCGGGCGGCGGCGAACGCGTGCCGCGGGGTCGCATCGTCCGGGTACTTCTGGCTCTCCCGCACGAAGCAGATCCGGCCGAGCACATGGGCGTTCTCGTACGGGTGCTCGCCGAACACCCTCACGGTGCCGGAGGATTCGAAGTTCTGGGCCGTGAGGATCGACATGAGTGTCGTCTTCCCGGCGCCGTTGCGGCCGAGGAGCCCGTAGATCGAGCCTCCCTCGAGAGCGAGCGACACGTTGTCGAGCGCCCGCTTCTCCTTGTAGCGCTTGGTGAGGTTCTGCACCTCGATGACGGCGGTCATGCGGGGTTCTTCCCTTCTGGGGTGGGGGCGGATGCGGCGCGCTGCCGGAGCAGGTCCGCGAGGTCTTCCGCGCCGAGGCCGAGCGTGCGGGCCTCCGCGAGGAGCGGGTCGATGTAGCGGTCGGCGAAGGCCGCGCGGCGCTCGCCGAGGAGCAGCTCCCTGGCGCCTTCCGAGACGAACATGCCGATGCCTCGGCGCTTGTGGAGCACTCCCTTGTCGGTGAGCATGGCGACTCCCTTCGCAGCGGTGGCGGGGTTGATGCGGTAGAACGCGGCGAGCTCGTTCGTCGAAGGGGCCTGCGCCTCCTCGGCCAGCGAGCCGTCGAGGATGGAGTCCTCGATCTGCTCGGCGATCTGGAGGAAGAGCGGCTTGCCTTCTTCGATCACGAGTCCTCCGTGGTTGCTGGGTTACTTACTTGACTAAGTAACCACGGAACCGGCCACGGTGTCAACCCCTCTGGATGTGGGCGGGCACAGCTTCGGAGATCTCCGCCGACATGCCGCCTGACGGTCGGTTCCGGCGGCGTGTCGGCCGTCAGCTCCGAAGTCGTGCACGAGGAGGGGGTGGGGCGGGCCGCGTACAGTGGGCTGGTGCCGGAGTTCCCCTACAGCCGCCTGCGTCGCTGGCCCGACGTCGAGGCGGACAACCTCCAGGCCCAGGATGCGACCGACCTCCTGCTCGTGGAGCGCGCACTCGCGCTCGACGTGCCGGGGTCCGAGACGGTCGTGATCGGAGATGAGTACGGCGCGATCACGCTGGCGCTCACGGCGGCCGGGCGCTCCGGTGTCCGGGTGCATCAGGACCTCGCGACCGGACGCCGCGCCCTCGCTCGCAACGCGGAGGAGCTCGGAATCGGCGGGTTCGCGCCGCACGAGCTCGATGCCGATCTGCTCGCCGAAGCGAGACTGGTGCTGCTGCAGCTGCCGAAGGCCCTCGCTGAACTCGAGGAGATCGCCGACGCCGTGGCCCGCTGGGCCGCCCCGGAGGTGGTGCTCGTCGCGGGAGGCCGCGTGAAGCACATGTCCCTCGGTCAGAACGATGTCCTGGGGCGGAGCTTCGCGCACGTCCAGGCCCAGCGTGCGGAGCGGAAGTCGCGGCTGCTCATCGCCACCGAGCCGCTTCCCGTGCCGGAGTTCCCGCCGTTCCCGGTCTCGGCGCGGCACGGCGACCTCGTCCTCGTCGCCCACGGCGGCGCCTTTGCCGGACCCCGTCTCGACATCGGCACCCGCACGCTGCTCGATGTGCTCGACCTCGACGGGAACGATGCCGGCCGCCGCGTGCTCGACCTCGGCTGCGGGACGGGAGCGCTCGCCGTGTCCTGGGCGCGTGCTCGCCCGCAGGACCGGGTCGTCGCCACGGACCGCTCGGCCGCCGCCGTCGCCTCCGCCCGCGCCACCGCGTCGGCGAACGGGGTGGCCGATCGGGTCGAGGTCACCCACGACGACGCGGGGTCGGCGCTCGCCGCGGGGAGCTTCGACACGGTGCTCCTGAATCCGCCGTTCCACCTCGGCGCCAGCGTGCACACCGGCGCCGCGACCCGCCTGTTCGAGGCCGCCGCGCGCCTGCTCCGACCGGACGGGGAGCTGTTCACGGTGTACAACTCGAGCCTCGGCTACCGGGCCGAGCTGACGCGGCTCATCGGCCCCACCGCGCAGCTCCGGCGCACCCCGAAGTTCACGGTGACGCGCTCCGTTCGTCGCCCGTGAGCACGGTGCGCCGAGATTGCTAGACGCTCGTACTATCCCCCGGTCAGCGCCGGAAACCCGGGCACGTCCGCAGTGCAGGATTTGCCGCTGACCGGCCATTTCGTTACGTTGGTCTGCGGGCCTGACGGCCCATAGACCAGTCCGCGGTCACGTCCTTCCTTCGATGAGCTGTGCGGCGAAGAGGCGTGGGCGTACGGTCGATCCCCTCTGCGGCGGATCCGAAATCCGCCGCCTGTGCCGCCACAGCGAAGACGTCGAACGGCCTCGTGAGGATCACCCGGGCGTGACCGAAGCAGGCTCAGCCACCCGAAGGCCGAGCCGCAGGGGAAACGTGTCCGAAACAGCACTCGAAGCGCGCCATCTGTACAAGGTGTTCGGGAGGAATCCGAGCGCCGCCGTCCGCCGGCTGAAGGCAGGGGAGAGCCGTGCCGCCGTCGCCGACGCGGGGACCGCCGCCGTCATCGACGCCAGCTTCACCGTCAACCGCGGTGAGATCTTCGTCATCATGGGCCTGTCCGGATCGGGCAAGTCCACCATCATCCGCATGCTCAACGGGCTGCACGACATCACCGCGGGCACCGTCACCGTGGGCGGCGACCCGATCACGGGCATTCCGGCCGCCCGCCTGCGGGAGATCCGCCGCGACCGCATCTCGATGGTGTTCCAGCACTTCGCGCTGCTGCCGCATCGCACGGTCGCCGCGAACGTCGCCTACCCGCTCGAGCTCAAGGGCGTCGGCAAGGCCGAGCGCCAGGCCAAGGCCGAGGAGATCCTCGCCCTCGTCGGGCTCGAGGGTCAGGGCGACAAGCTGCCGTCCGAGCTGTCCGGCGGCATGCAGCAGCGCGTGGGCATCGCCCGCGCCCTCGCGGCCGACAGCGACATCCTGCTCATGGACGAGGCCTTCAGCGCGCTCGACCCGCTGATCCGCCGCGAGATGCAGGAGCAGCTTCTGGAGCTGCAGCAGAAGCTCCAGAAGACCATCGTCTTCATCACGCACGACCTCAACGAGGCCATGTTCCTCGGTGACCGCATCGCCGTCATGCGCGACGGCCGCATCGTGCAGATCGGCACGCCGGAGGACATCCTCATGGACCCGGCGAACGACTACGTCGAGCAGTTCGTGCAGGACGTCGATCGTGCCCGCGTGCTCACCGCCGCCAACGTGATGGAGCGTCCGCGCCCCGTCGTCGCCGAGTCGGCCGGTCCTCGCACCGCGCTCCGCCAGATGCGCGACGCCTACATGTCGGCGACCTACGTGGTCGGCAAGGACCGCCAGCTCGTCGGCGTGGTCACCGACCGCGACGCCGTGAAGCTCGTGCGGCAGGGCGCCACGCGCCTCGACTCGATCATCAAGCCGGTGCTGCAGAGCGTGCGCGAGGACGACGTCCTCATGAACCTGTTCGTCCCCGCCGTCGAGTCGCCGCTGCCCCTCGCGGTGACGGATGCCGACGGCCGCCTCGCGGGAGTGATCCCGCGCGTCACCCTGCTCGCGGCGCTCGGTCCCGGGCCCGGAGCGACCGAGGAGATCCTGCTGCCGATGACCCCCATGCCCCAGGCCGAGATCGACGCCGTGCTCGACGACGGATGGACGGCCGAGCCCGGCCCTTCGACGAGCTCAGGGACCCAGGATGGGTTCGGGTCAGAGGCACAGGGTGGCTTCGGCTCAGAGGCACAGGCGGAGGAGGTGCGCTGATGGACGGTTTCCGCATCCCCGTGGGCGACTGGGTCGCCGCCGGCGTCGACTGGATCACCGCCAACCTCGACGGCCTGCTCGACGCGGTCTCGTTCGTGGTGAGCTTCCTCGTCGACGGTCTCACCCGTCTGCTCCTCACGCCGCACTTCGCCGTGATCATCGTGATCGCGGCGCTGATCGCCTGGCTCGTGCGCTCGTGGCAGCTCGCCATCGGCACGATCCTGTCGTTCGGGCTCATCGTCGCCATGGACCTCTGGGTGCCGGCGATGCAGACGCTCGCCCTGGTGCTCGTCGCCGCCGTCGTGGCCGTGCTGATCGCGGTGCCGCTCGGCATCTGGTCGGCGCGCAATGCGACCGTGCGCGCGACGCTGAAGCCGGTGCTCGACTTCATGCAGACCATGCCGGCATTCGTGTACCTGATCCCGGCGATCGTGTTCTTCGGCATCGGTGTGGTGCCCGGACTCGTCGCCACCGTGATCTTCGCGCTGCCTCCCGGCGTGCGCCTGACCGAGCTGGGCATCCGCGGCGTCGACGCGGAGACCGTCGAGGCCGGACACGCCTTCGGAGCGACGCCGGGGCAGATCCTCCGCGGCATCCAGCTCCCGCTCGCGATGCCGACCATCATGGCCGGCGTCAACCAGGTCATCATGCTCGCCCTGTCGATGGCGGTCATCGCCGGAATGGCCGGTGCCGACGGGCTCGGGAAGATGGTCGTCGAGGCGATCTCGACGATCAACATCCCCAAGGGCGTCGAGGCCGGACTGGGCGTCGTGCTCATCGCCGTGTTCCTCGACCGGGTGACCGCCGCTCTGGGCGCGCCCGGCGAGAACCGCTCCTCGCTCCTCGGCATGCTGAAGCGTCGCGGTTCGTCCCGGCCCTCCGCTCCCGTGGCGTCGGAGTCCGCAGCCTCCGTGCCCGCCGAGGAGGCCCCGACCGAATCCGAGCTCGCCCGCGCCTGAGCCCCCGCGTCCCCGTTTCCGTCCCACCCCGCTACGTCCGGTGCGGGACGGAAATGGGGCGCTGGGGCGCGGATCCCGGCACGGTTTCGATCCCGGCACAGCTGTCCCGCGGCCTCGTCCGCACCTCCTGAACCACATACGGAACGCAAGAGAGAGAGTCACATGAAGAAGAAGATCCTGACCATCACCGCCCTCGGGGCTGCCGCAGCGCTCACCCTCGCCGGATGCAGCGGCGACGGCGCCGGTGGCACGAGCGGCGGCGGCGACGGTGCCGAGGACAAGGGCACCATCACCCTCGGGTTCCTGCCCTCCTGGACCGACGGCCTCAGCACCGCCTACCTCCTCCAGGACCAGCTCGAGAAGATCGGCTACACGGTCGAGATGAAGACGCTCACCGAGGCCGGCCCGCTCTACACCGGGCTCGCACAGGGCGATGTCGACATGTACCCGTCGGCGTGGCCGGAACTCACCCACGCCTCCTACATGGACAAGTACGGCGACGACATCGAAGACCTCGGCACGTACTACGAGAACGCCAAGCTGACCCTCGCGGTGCCGGAGTACTCCGAGCTCACCTCGATCGAGGACCTCGCGGGCAAGGGCGCCGACTTCGACGGCAAGATCTACGGCATCGAGCCGGGTGCGGGCCTGACCGCCCAGACCCAGAAGATGATGCCCGAGTACGGCCTCGACGGCGAGTACGAGCTCGTCACCTCGTCGACCGCGGCGATGCTCACCGAGCTCAAGACCGCGACCGACAAGAAGGAGGACATCGTCGTCACGCTGTGGCGTCCGTTCTGGGCCAACGACGCCTTCCCCGTGAAGGACCTCGAAGACCCGAAGGGCGCCATGGGCAAGGCCGAGGGCCTGCACTTCCTCGGCACCGCGGGCTTCGCGGACGAGTTCCCGGAGGCGGCGGAGCTGATCGAGAAGATCAAGCTCGACGACGAGCAGTACGGCGCGCTCGAAGACCTCGTGGTCAACGAGTACGGCGAGGGCAAGGAAGCCGACGCGGTCGACGCCTGGCTCGAGGAGTACGGCGACCAGTTCGACTGGACCGTCACGAGCTGACACCCGTCGCACGTCTCGAAGGAGGGTCTCCCGCAGCGGGAGGCCCTCCTTCGTCATGGGTGACCCCACTTACATTCGGGGGCGGAAGGTGGAAGCATGGCGCGAAACCGGCGGGTCGACCGGCCCGCGGATGGGGGGACACGACCATGTGCACAGGACTGAGCTTCACGACCGCCGACCACTACTTCGGGAGGAATCTCGATCTGGAGTTCTCGTACAACGAGACCGTGACCGTCACACCGCGGAACTTCCCGTTCCCGTTCCACCGGCTGCCGTCGATGCCGACGCACCACGCGATCATCGGGATCGCGACGATCGCCGACGGCTACCCGCTCTACTACGACGCGGTCAACGAGAAGGGGCTCGGCATGGCGGGGCTCAACTTCCCGGACAACGCGCACTACCCGGCGCCGGGGTCGGGGGACACCGAGGTCACCCCGTTCGAGTTCATCCCCTGGGTCCTCGGACAGTTCGAGACGGTGGCCGAGGTGAAGGAGGCCCTGCGGTCGGTGAGCCTCGTCGACATCAACTTCAGCCCGGAGTTCCCGCTGTCGCCGCTGCACTGGATCATCGCCGACAAGAGCGCATCGATCACGGTCGAGAGCGTGCGCGGCGGCCTCAAGGTCTACGACAACCCGTGCGGCGTGCTCACGAACAACCCCACGTTCGACATCCAGAGCTTCCGGCTCAACGACTATCAGCACCTCTCGAAGCGGCAGCCGGAGAACACGTTCGCCTCGGACGTGCCGATGGACCTCTACAGTCGCGGCATGGGCGGGATCGGGCTGCCGGGAGACCTGTCGTCGTCGTCCCGGTTCGTGAAGGCGGTGTTCACGCGCATGAACTCGGTGTGCGGGACGTCGGAGTCGGAGTCGATCAGCCAGTTCTTCCAGATCCTCGGCTCTGTCGCCCAGCAGCGCGGGTGCGTGCAGGTCGGCGACGAGGAGAAGTACGAGATCACCATCTACTCGTCGTGCGCCAACACGGCGACGGGCGTGTACTACTACACGACCTACGAGAACAGCCAGATCACCGGTGTGGACATGCACAAGGAGGATCTCGACGGCTCCGAGCTCGCGGCGTACCCGCTCGTGAAGGGGCAGCAGATCGCGATGCAGAACTGATCTCCGCTCCGCGCAACCCCCTCATCGGGAGGGCGGCCGCGGCGTAGCCTGTGGCCGTGGACGGGTTCGCGGCGGTCGACTTCGGGTTCGCCCGCGAGGTCCTGCAGCGGGGCATCGCGGCGCTGTACCTCGTGGCGTTCGTCTCGACGCTCAACCAGTTCCGTCCGCTCCTCGGTGAGCACGGACTCCTGCCCGCGCCCGTGCTGCTGGACTGGGTGGCGCAGAAGCGCGAGCGCCGGAAGCTGCTGCACCCCACGCTCTTCACCCGCGTTCGCTACACCGACCGGCGTCTGGTCGCGCTGTCCTGGGCGGGGATCGTCATCGCCGCCCTGCTCATCGCCGGGGTGCCCCAGCTCGGGCCGCCGTGGGTGCCGATGCTCGCCTTCCTCGCCCTGTGGTTCGGCTACATGTCGGTGGTGAGCATCGGGCAGACCTTCTACTCGTTCGGGTGGGAGATGCTGCTGCTGGAGGCGGGGTTCCTCGCGGCCTTCCTCGGCTCGAACGACCAGCCGCCGCCGACCGTGGTGATCGTGCTGTTCTGGTGGCTGCTGTTCCGGCTGGAGTTCGGCGCCGGGATGATCAAGATCCGCGGCGGACGCGAGTGGCGCGACCTCACCGCGATGACCTTCCACCACGAGACCCAGCCGATGCCCGGGCCGCTGAGCCGCCAGGCGCATCTGCTGCCGCGGTGGTTCCACAAGCTCGAGGTCGTCGGGAACCACGTCGCGCAGCTCGTCGTGCCGTTCTTCCTCTTCGCCCCGCTGCTGTCGCTGTGGCTCCCCGACAGCGGTGGCTGGGTCCCTGAGCTTGTCGAAGGGGTCGCGTGGGTCGGTGCCGTCGCGGGCGGGATCGTGATCGCGACGCAGCTGTGGCTCGTGCTCACCGGGAACTTCGCGTGGCTGAACTGGGCGACGATCGTGCTCGGGTTCTCCGCGATCGGCCTCCCCGGCATCGGGACTCCGGAGCGGACGCCGGAGACCTCGCTGCCGTGGACGGTGTCCGGCATGCCGCTGTGGTGGGTCGTGGTGACCTCGGTGGTCGGGGCGCTGTTCGTCGTGCTGAGCGTGCCCGCCGTGCGCAACCTCTTCGCGCGACGACAGCTCATGAACGCGAGCTTCCACCGCTGGCAGCTCGCCAACGCCTACGGAGCCTTCGGCACGGTCACGCGGGAGCGGATCGAGATCGTCGTGGAGGGGTCGGACGACGAGGAGGGTCGGCACTGGCGCGAGTATGAGTTCCGTGGGAAGCCCGGGGACGTGCGGCGGATCCCGCGGCAGTTCGCCCCGTATCACCTGCGGCTGGACTGGCTGATGTGGTTCCTGCCGCTCGGGCACTCGCTGGACGACTGGTTCTCCGTGTTCCTCGTGCGGCTGCTGGAGGCGGATGCCCCGACGCTGCGGATGCTGCGTGTGGACCCCTTCCGCGGCGAGCGGCCGCGGTGGGTGCGCGCCGTGTCGTACCGCTACCGCTTCACCACCCGCGCCGAGCATCGTGTCGACGGCGCCGTCTGGGTGCGGACCGGTCGCCGCGTGGTGCTCGGTCCGGTCGGCCTCCGCTGACTTCGAGTCGCGCACTGTGCGGCAAATCCGGGCCGGATGGAGCCATTCAGGCGATTCGAACGGCCGCCGAGCGCGGCGAAACGCCCCGGCCGGGGAGAGTCCCCGGTCGGAGCGTTCCGTCTCGCTGAGCGTCGATCAGCTGACCTTCTTCCGGTACGAGATGATCGCGAACACGTAGGCGACCACGAGGATCCCGACGCACCAGGCGAGAGCGACCCAGATCTCGGACCCGACCGGCTCCCCCGCGAACAACGCCTGGATGGAGTTGACGATCGAGGTCACCGGCTGGTTCTCGGCGAACCACTGCACCGGTGCCGGCATGGTGTCGGTCGGCACGAACGCCGAGCTGATGAAGGGGAGGAAGATCAGCGGATACGAGAAGGCGCTCGCGCCGTCGACCGTCTTGGCGTTCAGGCCCGCGATGATCGCCAGCCACGTGAGTGCCAGTGTGAACAGCATCAGGATGCCGATCACTCCGAGCCAGGCCCAGACGCTCGCGCCGGTGCGGAAGCCCATGAGGAACCCGACCCCGAAGATGATCGCGAGGGTGATGGCGTTCGCCGTGAGAGATGTCAGCACGTGGGCCCACAGCACGCTCGACCGGGCGATCGGCATGGAGTGGAACCGCTCGAAGATGCCGCTCTGCATATCGGTGAACAGCCGGAACGCCGTGTAGGCGATGCCCGACGCGATCGCGATGAGCAGGATGCCCGGCAGCAGGTAGTTCACGTAGTTCTCGGCGCCGGTGCTCTGCTGGAGCGCGCCGCCGAAGACGTACACGAACAGGAGCATCAGAGCGATCGGGGTGACCGCGGTGGTGATGATCGTGTCGGGGCTGCGGAAGATGTGCCGCATAGAGCGGCCGGTGAGCGTCGCCGTATCGGCGGCGAAGTGCGTGGTCATGCTGCATCTCCTCTCTGGATCGGGGTCCCCGCCTGGGCCCCGGTCTGGGTCCCTGAGCCCGTCGAAGGGGTCGAAGGGCCGATGAGGGTGAGGAAGATCTCCTCGAGGGTGGGCTGCTTCTCGACGTACTCGACCTTCGCGGCCGGAAGCAGCCGCTTGAGTCCGGCGAGCGTGTCATTCGCGATGATGCGGCCCTCGTGCAGGATCGCGATGCGGTCGGCCAGCTGCTCCGCCTCGTCGAGATACTGCGTGGTGAGCAGCACGGTCGTGCCACCGCCCGCGAGCTCCTTCACGACGTCCCACACCTCGATGCGCGACTCGGGGTCGAGGCCCGTGGTCGGCTCGTCGAGGTAGATGACCTCGGGGTCGCCGACCAGGCTCATCGCGATGTCGAGCCGTCGCCGCATCCCGCCGGAGTACGTGCCGACCTTGCGGCCCCCGGCCTCCGTGAGCCGGAAGCGCGCGAGAAGCCGATCGGCCACCGCACCGGCGTCGGGGAGATGCCGCAGCTTCGCGACCAGCACCAGGTTCTCGCGTCCGGTGAGGATCTCGTCGACCGCGGCGAACTGCCCGGTGAGGCTGATGCGCTCGCGCACTCCGACCGGGTTCGCCGCGACGTCGATGCCCTGCACCGTCGCGGTGCCCGCGTCGGCCCTCAGCAGCGTGGAGAGGATGCGCACCATGGTGGTCTTGCCCGCGCCGTTCGACCCGAGGAGGGCGAAGATCGATCCCCGCTCCACCTCGAAGTCGACGCCGCGCAGCACGTGCAGATCCTTGTACGACTTCTCGATGCCGTGCACCGAGAGGGCTGGCGTCGTCATGACTCGTCCTCCTTCTTCCTCGCCTCCGCGACCGCCTTGTTCAGCCGCGCGCGCTCCTTGTCGACCCACTGCGTGCCGCCGTAGGCCTCGGCGTAGTTCTCGGCGAACTCCACGGGGTCGTCGCCGATGATGTCGTCGATCGGGGTGCCGTCGATCGCGGCGCGCTCCCACAGGTCGGCGAGGTCGAGGAAGATCTGCACGAGCGTGTCCCCGTCGGTGATGCCCCCGTAGTACATCGTGTAGCGGTGCTGGGCGTTGGCGACCGTGCGGTACGGCTCCGGCAGAGCCTCGATCCGCGCCTTCGCCTGCTTGTACTGCTTCTTCTGCTCGAGCGATCCGGTGAGCGCTTCGATCCACTTGGCGGCCATGTCAGTTCTCCTTGTTCGTGGTGTTCGTGGTGTTCGTGTTGAGTCGTTCGATGTGCGTCCGGAGGAAGTCCCAGGTCGTCCAGAACTCCTCCAGCTCCTGGCGGCCCTGCGCGTTGAGGGTGTACACCTTGCGGGGCGGTCCCTTCTCGCTCGGCACCTTCTCGACGTCGACGAGCTTCTTCTGCTCGATCCTGACCAGCAGGGCGTAGACGGTGCCCTCGGCGGTGTCGGTGAAGCCGTGCTCGCGCAGCCGGGTGGTGATCTCGTATCCGTAGGCCGGCTGCTCGGCGAGGAGGGCCAGCACGATGCCCTCCAGGGTGCCCTTGAGCATCTCGGTCATCTGCTTGCCCATCGTCCCCTCCTCTCATTCCTGTGTCTTTCATTCGGTACTCAGTGTTGCTGGGTACCGGTACAAAGTAACACTGAGTACCGGTACTTAGCAACACCGAATACTGAACTTTCTCATCCCTCTTTTCCGCCGAGACCCCGGGTACGCGGCGAGACCCCGGGCGACAGACGCAGAGACCCCGGGGTGTCGACGACAACCCGGGGTCTCGGCGGAAAGAAGAGGAGGGGAGAGAGGGGAGAGAGGGGAGGGGTGAAAAGGAGGGGTGAATTCCCCCGGTTCGGCCGGAGGGCTCCGCGGCGGACCGGCAGGCTGGCGGAGGCCCGGACCGAGTCCACTCTGCCCGAAAGGGTGCTCGGCGGTCGCCTGAGGGGGCGGGGGCTTCCGTGTGCGCGGATGCGTGCCGGAACGCGATGAATGGGGAGAGCAGTCATGGGATTCCGTGTTGCCCGCAAGGACCGCACGTCCGATGGCCTTCCGCCGGAGCGGCACAGCCGCTGGCGGGGCCGGACGAAGAGGCTGATCGGCGGTGCCGTGAGCACGGCGCTCGTCGCGTCGTCGATGATCGTCGTCGGCGGGACGCTGACCGCCGCACCGGCCGCCGCGGCGGAGCCGTTCCTGTGCACGCCGGGAGCGGTGTACGTGCAGAGCGCCACCGAGGTGCGTGAGTTCGCCGTGAACGAGCAGGGCGGTGCCCCCGGCGACGGCGGCACGCTCAGCTCCATCAACCTCGGCACGAACCACTCGAACAACGCCCTCGGCCTCTCCTCGACCGGGCGGTACGCCTACACGGTCACCAACGCCGCCGGTACCAAGACGCTGGCCAAGCACGACCGCGTCACCGACACGACCGCGCAGACGACGTTCACGCTGAACTCCTCGGTGCTGCGCGGCGCCGTGCACCCCGTGACGGGCGTCTACTACTTCGCCAGCGGCACGGTGAACGGCGCCATCAACCTCTACGCGTGGAACGAGAACGTCACGCCGCAGACCTACACGCAGGTCGGAACCCTCCGTCCGACCACGGGCAGCAGCGCGTTCGGCGCCAACGGCGACATGGCCTTCAGCGCCTCCGGTCAGCTCGTGCTCGTCGCCGACAACTTCATCTACTCCTCCGACCTCCCGGCCACGCTCGAACCCAGCACCGCGACGATCGACGCCAAGCAGGTGCACGACATGGGCGCCGGCGTGCAGGGCAACGGCATCGCCTTCGGAAACCTCGGCCACATCTTCGTCTCGGTCTCCGGTGGCGGCAACCGCATCATCGAGGTCGACCTGCCGCGCGGGGAGACGGTCAACACGACCCAGCTGGGCACCTTCTCGCCGACCGACATGGCGAGCTGCACGTTCCCGAACACGCTGACGCTGAAGAAGGACCTCCCCGAGGGCCGTCACGCGGCGACCGATCAGTTCGGCCTCCGGGTGCAGTCGCCGGCCGGCTACCAGGTCGCGCAGACCGACGCCGTCACCCGCGGCGACCGCTCCGGTCTGCAGCCGGACTACGCCGGTCCCGTCTTCACGAACCAGGGCGACACCTTCCGGCTCTCCGAATCGGCGGCGGGCTCGACCGACCTCACGAAGTACGACGCCTCCCTCGTCTGCCGGCAGGTGAACGCCGACGGCTCGACCACCCCGGTGGCCGTCACCGCGGACGGGCAGGTCACCCAGCCGGCCGGGCCGCTCGGCACCGACGTCACCTGCACCTACACGAACGTCCGCCTCGCGCCGGACCTCGCTCTCCGCAAGACCTCCGACCCCGCCGACGGCACTGCGGTGCAGGCCGGCCAGCGACTGACCTACACGGTGCAGGCCGAGAACACCGGCAACACCCGCCTCGACCCGGTCACCGTGACCGACGACCTGTCGGGTGTGCTCGCCAACGCCGAGTACCAGGGCGACGTGGCGACGGCGATCGACGGTGACCCGGTGTCGTCCGGCGCCGCCACCGTCACGGGCGACGACCTGTCCTGGACCGGCGCCCTCGAGCCCGGGCAGGTGCTCACGATCACCTACTCCGTCGTCGTCGACGAGGGCGTGGAGGGCGAGCGCATCGCCAACCGCGTCACCGCATCCGGCACCCCGCCCGGGGGCCTGCCCCCGACGACCCCACCGGCCGTCACCACCGAGCACCCGGTCGCCGGCTTCGAGGTCGCGAAGACCTCCGATCCCGCCGCAGGCACCGTGGTGGAGCCGGGACAGACCATCGAGTACACCGTCACCGGCACGAACACCGGCGCGACCGTCCTCGACCCGGTGACCGTCACCGACGACCTCTCCGGCGTGCTCGCGAACGCCGCCTTCAACGAGGACATCAGGACCGCGGTCGGCGGCACGACCGTGACCACGGGCGGTGCGACCCTGACCGGGAACGACCTCGCCTGGACCGGAACGCTCCAGCCCGGACAGACCGTGACGATCACGTACTCGGTGACCGTGGGCGATGACACCTCCGGCGAGATCCTGCGCAACAGCGTGACCGGATCGGGCACCCCGACCACCCCGAACCCGGGCGACCCGACCGGGCCGCAGGTTCCCGGTGAGCCGATCGTCCCGCCGACGGTCACCACCGAGCACCCCGTGATCGGCTCCGGCTTCACGATCTCGAAGTCGGCCGACCCCGCCTCCGGCTCGGCCGTGTCGGCGGGCGACACGATCACCTACACGATCACCGGCACCAACACGGGCGACACCGACCTCGATCCCGCGGAGATCGTCGACGACCTGTCGGGCGTGCTCGGCTCCGCCGGCTACAACGACGACGTCACGGCCGACCGCGGCTCCGTGCGGGTCGCCGACGCCACCCTCACCTGGACCGGGGCCATCCCGCGCGGGGAATCGGTCACGATCCGCTACACGGTGACGGTGGATGCGGGTGTCGAGAAGGCCCTGCTGCACAACGTCGTCACCGGATCGGCCACGCCGCAGATCCCGACCGACCCCGCCGACCCCTCCGGGGCGAAGACCCCGGGGACCCCGATCGTCCCGCCCGCGGCGGAGACGGAGCACCCCGTCGTCGACACCGGCTTCGAGGTCTCGAAGTCGGCCGACCCGGCCTCCGGCACCGCCGTCCGCGCGGGCGACACCCTCACGTACACGGTCTCGGGCGTCAACACCGGCAACACGGTCCTCGACCCCGCGACCATCGTCGACGACCTCTCGGCCGTCGTCGCGAACGCGGAGTACGGCGGCGACGCGAAGGCCTCGTCCGGATCCGTCGCGCTCTCCGGCACCACGCTCACCTGGACCGGGACGCTCGCTCCCGGCGACCGCGTCGACATCACCTACACGGTGACGGTGGACGAGGATGCGACCGGCGTGCTGCTCCGCAACACGGTGTCCGGTGAGGGCACCCCGCTGATCCCGACCGACCCGACCGACCCGGAGAGCCCGACCACGCCGGGCACCCCGGTCGAGACCCCGCCGGCGACGACGGAGCACCCCGTCGCGACGCCCGGGTTCACCGTCACCAAGACGGCCGACCCGGAGTCGGGCACGCGGGTCGACCCCGGCAGCGTGATCACGTACACCGTGACCGGCCGCAACACGGGCGACACCGTCCTCGACCCCGTCGAGATCGGCGACGACCTGCGCGCGGCGCTGGCCCACGCGTCCTACAACGACGACGTGTCCGCCACCCGCGGCGACGTCCGCGTGGCCGACGGCGCCCTCTCGTGGAACGGCGTGCTGCGCCCCGGCCAGGACGTCGTGATCACCTACTCGGTGACCGTCGACGCCACCGCCGGCGGCGAGACCATCGCGAACACGGCCACCGGAGAGGCGACCCCGCTGATCCCCGCCGACCCGAGCGACCCCGAGAGTCCCACGACTCCCGGCACGCCGATCACGCCGCCGCCGTCGAGCACGGAGCACCCCGTGAACGAGCCCGGCTTCACGTTCGCCAAGACCGTCGACCCCGCCGCCGGTACCGCTGTCGACCCGGGTGACGTGCTCACCTACACGCTGACCGCGGCCAACACGGGCCAGACGGTGCTCGACCCGGTGACGATCACCGACGACCTGTCCGGTGTGCTGCCGTACGCGACGTTCAACGCGGACGCCGTGGCGAGCATCGCAGGTGCTTCTGCGGCTCCCGCGACCCTGGACGGCACCGAGCTGTCGTGGACGGGAGCGCTCGCAGTCGGCCAGACCGTGACCGTCACCTACTCCGTGACCGTGAGCGCCGACGGCGTCGGCACCGTGATCGAGAACGCGGCGTCCGCGACGGCGACCCCGCCGGGAGGATCGACGATCACGCCGCCGCCCGGTGTCACGACCAACCCGGTCAACGAGCCCGGATTCTCCGTCTCGAAGAGCGTCGACCCGGCTGCGGGCACGGCGGTCGACCCGGGCACCGTCCTCACCTACACGGTGACCGGTGTGAACACGGGCGAGACGGCTCTCGACCCCGTCACCATCGCCGACGACCTCTCCGGTGTCCTGGCGCACGCGGAGTACAACGACGACGCGACCGCGACGATCGGCGGCACGGCGACGACCGCGCCGACGGTGGCCGCGGACCGGCTGTCCTGGACGGGTGCGCTGCAGGTCGGCGAGAGCGTCACGATCACGTACTCGGTGACCGTGCGCGCCGAGGCCGGCGGCGCCGTCCTCGAGAACTCGGCCTCCGGCTCGGCGACCCCGCCGGGTGGGGTGCCGCCGATCGAGACGCCGCCGGCGACGACCGAGAATCCCGTGAACGAGCCCGGCTTCGAGCTGCGCAAGTCCGCCGATCCCGCGTCCGGCACCCGGGTCGACCCGGGCAGCGTCGTCACCTACACGGTGACCGGCGTGAACACGGGGGAGACGGCGCTGACTCCGGTCCGCATCCTCGACGACCTGTCGGGCGTGCTCGCCCACGCCGCCTACAACGGCGACGCGACGGCGACCCTGAGCGACGGCACCGCGCCTGAGCCCGTCGTCGCGGACGACGAGCTCACCTGGGCCGGTGACCTCGCGGTCGGCCAGCGTGTCACGATCACCTACTCGGTGACCGTGCACGGCGACGCGGGCGGTGCGATCATCGCGAACACCGTCGAGGGCACGGCCACGCCTCCCGGCGGCGCCGAGCTGACCCCGCCGCCGGTGACGACGGAGAACCCCGTCGGCACCCCGGGCTTCACGTTCGTCAAGTCGTCCGACCCCGCGTCCGGCTCCGCCGTCGCGACGGGCAGCGTCGTGACGTACACGCTCACCGGCACCAACACCGGCGAGACGGGTCTGGACGAGGTCGTCGTCACGGACGACCTGACCGGAGTGCTGCGGCATGCCGACCTCCGCGGCACGGCGACCGCCACGGTGGGTGACCGTGTGGTGGCCGCGCCGACGATCGACGGCACGACGCTGCGCTGGACGGGCAGCCTCGCCGAAGGGGAGCGTGTCGTGATCACCTACGCGGTGACCGTGCACGCCGACGCGGCGGGGGCGACGCTGCGGAACGTGGCCACCGCCTCGGCCACGCCGCCGGGCGGGGAGACGATCACCCCGCCGACGAGCACGACCGAGAACCGGGTGCTGACGCCGCTCGCCCTCACCGGCGGACAGCTGGCGCCGTGGATCCTCGGCCTCGCGATCGCCCTGCTGATCGGCGGCGCGGTGCTGCTGCTGGTGCGACGTCGCCGCATGCAGAGCTAGCGGTTTCCCGAAGAAGGCCCCGCCCGTCGTCTCCGACGGGCGGGGCCTTCATCATCCCGGGAGGAGTCCGTGCCGGGCGGCTTGTTCGAGCGCCTCCGTGCGGTTGGCCACGTCGAGCTTGCGGTAGATGCTGCGGAGCTGCGTCTTCAGGGTGTTCGGCGAGATCCGCAGCTCCGCGGCGATCTCGGGGAGCGGCGCCCCCGTGGTGAGTGCGTGCAGCACCACCTGCTCCCGCGAGGAGAGCTTCGGGCGCGCCGCGAACGACGGCAGCGCCGAGCGGGTGGGGAGCGGCGGGTCGCCGACCGGAGCGAGGTCGGCCCGGATGGCGGCGAAGTCCTCGGCACCGAGCAGGGCCAGCGGAGTGCGCAGGTCCCGGTCGGCGAGCTGGGCGTGCAGCGCCTCGGTCACGGCCTGCGCAGCGGCGGGACTGACGCGGTGGAGCGCCGCACTGTGCACCGCGGCGGCCTCCGCGCGCTCGCGGGAGGTGGTCGGCTCGAGGCGCGTCGCGGCGAGCAGCCGCACCGCATCCGGAGCGCGACCGTCGATCAGGGCGATCCTGGCCCGTTCCAGGAGGGTGCCGAAGCGGTCGGTCCCGGCGTCGCGCTGCTTGATACCGCGCGCGGCACGGACATCGCCGAGCGCCAGGTGCAGCAGGATCCGGGGGCGGCTCAGCGCCTGGCGCGCCGACGTCGACCCGGCCTCACGCCCGCGCATCCGGGCGAACGACTCCAGCCGCTCCAGTCCGCCGGCGGCCTCGCCGTCGTGCAGCGCGATCCACGCCTCGACCGCCGCCATCGTCGTCCAGTGCTCGCTCGTCGCCCGGTGCGGCAGGAAGGCGCGCACGTGCTGCTTGGCCGCAGCGAGGTCGCCCTCCTCGACCGCGAGCATCGCCTCCGCGACGCGGTAGAACGTGCCGCGGTACCCGTCCAGCAGCGCGGGGTCCCACGAGCCGTCCCGGATGATCTCGACGTAGTGCCGCGCCTCCGGGAGGTCGCCGTTGAGGGCGTGGATCCCGCTGAGCAGGCTCACGGCGTGGAAGGCGTTTCCCGTGCCCTGGGACGCGGCGAGGGCGGCGGCCTCGGCGAAGAGGCGGAGGGCCTGCTCCCGGCGACCGCCGTAGTACAGCGAGATCCCGAGGTGCGTGCAGAGCAGCGGCATCTCGATCGCGTACTGCTCCCACTGCGACTCCGAGGTCTCCGTGTACAGCGCGAGCGCGCGGGCCGCGACCTGCCCGGCCCGCTCGGGCATCCCGACCACCCGCAGCGCCGCGCTCTCCGCGGTCCAGATGAACAGGCGCTCCGTCGGCGAGAGGGCGCTCCGCCGGGCGTTCGCGGCGGAGATCGCCATCCGCAGCAGCTGCAGGCCGCGCACCCGTCGGAGTCGGTTGGCGTTGAGGCAGATGCCCAGCAGCATCGCAACCAGCGGCTCCTGCTTGAGCCGAGCGAGGGGCAGGTCGCCCAGCAGCGCCACGACCCGGCGACCGTCGTGATCCAGAAGGTGGCTCCAGCCCGACATGATGACGTGGGCGGCGAGGTGGAGGTCGTCCTCCTCCATCGCCAGGCGGAGCCCCTCGAAGGGGGCGTCGCGCCGCAGCGCACCCTCGATCGCGAGGCGTCGGAGCAGGCGGGTCTCGGCCGGGAAGCGCTCCAGGAGGTCGCGGCGCAGAAGGGCGCGAGCCGGCGCGGCGATCGTGAAGGTCCGGCGCCCGGATTCCGTCGACCACCGCCCGAAGCCGAACGCCTCGGCCTCGTCGAGGGCGGCGCCGATGTCCGGATCACTGCTGAGAGCCTGCGCCAACGGCAGATCGACGGTGTCCGTGATGCTGATCCGGATCAGGCCCTCGAGGATGCCGGCACCGAACGTGCCCTCCTCCATGCGGCTGCGGAGGTAGTCGTCGACCGCAGCGGTCGCGACCTCCACGACCGTCGTGCCGTCGGGGACACGGCCGCGGAGGGCGACGGCGCGGATGACCGCCGCGAACCCCTCGGTCGCCTCCCGCACGGCGAGGGCGGTGTCCTCATCGACGTCGAGCGCGCGGCGGATCTCGTCCGTGTCGAAAGCGAGGTCCTCCGGAGAGATCAGCGCGGTGTCGATCACGAGGCCGATGCCGTCGCTGTCGAAGGGGCTGGGGCGGTTCGTGGCGACGATCAGGCGGACGTGCGGCGGGACGGCGACCGTGCGGCACAGGTCGAAGACCGCATCCCGGTCGAGCGCGGCGGCGTCGTCGAGCACGAGGACGAGAGGCTCCTCGTGCTCGCACAGGTACTGGGCGACGGCTGGCCATCCCTCCCCGGCGTCCGAGGCGGGATGACGGCCGCCGACGGCCTCGCCCGCGTCGCGCAGCACCCGCAGCAGGGCGGCGGCGAGGGCCGCGCTCGTCGCCAGCGCGGGCGTGGCCGTGAGCCACACGACGCGGTCGGGGGAGGTGAAGGCCCAGCCCACGAGGGCGGTGGTCTTCCCGGAGCCCGCGGCTCCGCGCAGCAGTGTGAGCGGAGCTCCCTCGTCCAGCGCGGCGTTCACCCGCGGACGTCCGATGACGTGCGCGGACACCCGCGGCAACCTCTTGTCCCCTTGCGCGCCGAAAGTCGGCATCGTCCCTCCCCAGGTACGCATCCCCACCCCTACGATATCCAACCCGCCCGCGGTTCTAGGCTCGGAGGGGTGAGTGGTCCGACAGTCCCCGTGTCCTCCCGCCGCGTGCCGACCAGCGCCCTCCTCGTGAGCGCCGCGCTCGGCGCGGTCCAGGCCCTCGTCTTCCTGGCCGTCGTGCCGATCACGAGCGTGCTGGCCGCCACATCCCCTCCCGCGTACGCGGTGGTCGCGGGCGTCCACACCGCGCTGCCGTTCCTCGCGCGCGTCGTCACCCGCGTGCCGGGGATGGCGACACTGGCTGCCTTCGTGACCGGCGTGCTGACGGTCGCGGTGTCGCCCATCGGGCTGCTCGGCGTCGTGCCGCTCGTCCTCGGCGGCGTGGTCCTCGACCTGGCGCTGCCGTTCCGGCGCGACGCCCCCGTCCGCCCGGCCCGGGTCCTGCTCGCCGGCGCTGTGACCGGTGCGGTGCTCTTCGTCGTCGCCCTCCCGGTGTTCTCGCCCGAGCACCTCGTTCCGCCGGTGCTCGTCGCCACGCTGCTGGGCCGGGTGGTGGGGGAGCTCGCGGTGGCGGGTGTCGTGCTCGCCGTCCGCCGACTGCTGCGGCGCGCCGGCGTCGCCCGCTGAGCCGGCATGCCGGTGGACATACCCCCACGGGGTACCATGAGCACATGGTCGGTCGTCGCGTGCTCCAGGGAGCGCTGCTCGCCGTCCTCCTCGTGGGCGGCGTCCTCCTCGGACTCCTCGGCATGCACGCCCTCGACACCCACGGCACCCCGGGGGCGCATGCGGTCGCGGGGCACACGGCCCCGGCTCACCCCGCGGCGTCGGCAGCGCATGAGGCGGGCGGAGCGGATGAGGCCGTCGTCCCGGATGACCCTGCGCACGACGGCGGGGCGGCCTGCGTCCTCGCCCTGCTCGGCGGACTCCTCCTGCTGCTGCGCCCCTCTCGCGCTCTCCTGACCGGACCTCTGCTCCGCGCTCTCCGCTCGCCCGTGGACGCGGCCGCCGCCCCGCTTCGTCCTCCCTCACTCCACGTCCTCTGCATCAGTCGGACCTGATCGGCGCCGATGCGCCCGGGCGCCGCGACCGCGGACGCCCTTCCGACAGACAGAGATGAGAGAGAAATGACCAATCGAAGCACTGCCGCCGCTGTCCTCGTCCTGGCGGGAACCCTCGCGCTCGCGGGATGCGCCTCGACGGCACCCGCGGGGCCGGCCGACCACTCCGGCATGGGGCACTCCACCTCGGACGCTCCGCTGGCCGGCGCGAACGAGGCCGATGCGATGTTCGCGTCCATGATGATCGTCCATCACGAGCAGGCCGTCGAGATGTCGGACATCGTGCTCGCGAAGGACGACGTCGACCCCCGGGTCGCCGACCTCGCGGAGCGGATCACGGCCGCTCAGGGTCCGGAGATCGAGAAGATGCAGGGCTGGCTCGACGACTGGGGTGCCGAGGCGGGTGACCCGGCCGCGATGGACCACGGCGACGGCATGATGAGCGACGACGACCTCGCCGCGCTCGAGGACGCCGCGGGTCCGGAGGCGTCCCGGCTGTTCCTGGAGCAGATGATCGCGCACCACGAGGGCGCGGTCGCGATGGCCGAGGCGGAGGTGGCGGACGGCGAGAACGCCGACGCCGTCGCCCTCGCGCAGGACATCGTCGATGCGCAGACCGCCGAGATCGCGGAGATGAAGGAGATCCTCGCCACGCTCTGATCGGCACCCGGCCCCGCGTCGCCTCCGCGGCGCGGGGCCCGTCGCCCGTTTGCGATCGTCCTTACCGCGCTGTTCTGTACGTTTCGCACTATCATGTACTCATGAGCGAGATCGCGATCACGGAAGCCCGGGCCCGGCTGGCGTCCATCATCGACGAGGCGCGTGACGAGCCCGTCTACCTCACCCGACGAAACCTCCCGGTGGCGGCTGTCGTCGATGCCAGCCTGCTGGAGCGACTCCTCGAAGATGCGGAGGAGCTGGCCGACATCCGCGCGGTCGATGCCGCCTGGGACGAGACCGCGCGACTCGACGAGACGCCGATCCCGTGGGAGGAGGTGAAGCGGGACCTCGGGCTCGTGCCGTGACCTACGACGTCCAGGTCCTGCCTGTCGCCGTGCGGGCGATCCGCAAGCTCCCTCCCGAGGCGAGGCGACGTATCCAGGCCGTCATCGAGCTCCTCTCCGAAGACCCGCGGCCCCCCGCGGCACGCAGGCTCACCGGCCGACCGGAGTGGCGGGTGCGGACGGGTGACTACCGGGTGCTCTACCGGATCGAGGACGGGATCCTGACGGTCGTCGTCGTGCACGCCGGCCACCGTCGCGAGGTCTATCGCTAGCGATCGCGGCGGCGCAAGCGGCGCAGCGGAGCAGACAGGCGGTGCCACAGCGTCGGTGCGGGCTCCTCGTCCTCGGCGGGAGGCGGGGCGACGGCGAACTGGACGAACTCCTCCGCGCCATGGTGCACGACGCGATAGAGCGCCGTGCCGATGAGCACGCCGAGCGCGATCGACATGACCGACACCAGGGCCGCAGTGAAGTCGGCGAGGCCGTTGTCGGTCGCGACCGCCTCGGTGAGCCCCACCAGCCCGGCGGCGCCCGGCACCAGCAGCCAGAAGGCCGGGAGGAACGTCAGCTGCGACGGGGCTCCGTGACGCAGCCCGGCGATCCAGAACACGACCGGCGTGACGGCGACCGCGCCGACGAAGCCGCCGACCGCCGGGTCGATGAACTCGGTTCCCGCCCACTGGCCGAGGTACGCGACGACCAGGGCGAGCAGCACCCACCCGAACGTGGACGGCGGGGAGGAGAAGTGCAGGTAGTTGCCGAGTGCGAACACGAGGATGCCGAGCAGCGGCACCCACCAGGGGAGGTACGAGGAGGAGGCGTCGAGAGCCTCGTACGAATCGCTCGAGACGCCCACCACGGCGCCGGCGGCGAGGATGCCGAACGCGAGGAGCGCGAGCTGCACGAACCCGTAGATGAGGCGGGATGCACCGGAGATCATCTGCCCGGCGGCGAGCTCCACCGTCGCCGTGGTCAGCACACCACCGGGGAGGAAGGTGACCAGCGGGGCGATCAGGAGGCGGATCGGGTCGCCGATCTCGATGACCTCCGCGAGCAGGAACACCGCGGCCGCGCACACGAAGGCCGCGGCGATGGGCATGACGAGCTGCAGGGTGGGAGAGCGCACGAGTTTGAGCAGGCCGATCCCGAACCCGAGGACGAAGGCGACGAGCGCCCCCTGCCAGGTCGGTGCGAGCAGGAGGGCCAGGCCGGTCGTGAGGATGGCATGGCCCAGCGTCCGGGTGAACCAGCCGAGGCGCGGACGCATCGCACCGATCTCGTTGAGCCGCCGGATGCCGTCCAGCGGGTCCACGTCGCCGGTCTTCGCCTGCGCGATGAGGTCGTACAGCGCGGCGATCTGATCGAAGCGGAACGAGGCGTTCGTGGCCGAGCGGAATGCGACCCGCTGCTCCTCCGCGTCCCCCGTCTCCACGATGATGATGGTGGGCAGGACGACGAAGTCGGCGCCGTCTCCGCCCGACGCCGTGGCGACCTCGGCGATCGTGTCCCGGATGCGGTCGACGGACTCCGCCGACGCGTTCATCCCCTGGGCCAGCCCCAGCAGGAACTGCCGCAGCGCCGAACGGTCGACGACGTCGGTCATGTCACCAGAACAGGAACGACAGCGCCACCCCGACGACGATGGCCGTGCCGACGTAGACGAGGTTCGGCAGCTGGAACGAGTGGTCCAGGACGAACTTGCCCATCTTCGTCGTCCCGGTCTGGTCGAACGCGACCGTGGCCACCTGGCTGCCGTTGGCGGGCAGCGTGTAGATGCCCATCGCCGCCGGCCACAGCCCCACCAGCAGAGAGGCGGGCAGCCCGATCGTGATGCCGATCGGGACGATCGCGTTCGTGGCGCTCGATTGGCTGGTCGTGAGCATGGCGACCGCGAACAGCGCCAGCGCGAACAGCAGCGCTCCGAGGAAGGCGGAGGATCCGGAGACCACAGAGCCGAGTCCGTCGACGATGAGGGTCTGGTTCGCGGCGACGAACGTGTTGGCGAGCCAGGCGATGCCGAACAGGGCGATGGCGCCGACGATGCCCGCGGGGAAGGTGGACTGCTTCGGCACGTCGGCGGCCTTCACCTTGCAGAACACGAAGATCAGTGCGGCGATGATGCCCATGACGACCTCGATGATCACGGTGACGCTCAGGCGCACCGGATCGCCGTCGTCATCGGTGCCGATGACCGGACGGAGGTTCTCGAACAGGCCGAAGAAGACGATCACCGCGACGCCGGCGAGGAACAGCGAGGCCGAGAGCACGGCGGTCGCCGGGAGCTTGTTCTCGTGAGCGTCGACCACGGGCGGCTTGATCTGTCCCTCCGCCAGGCGCTTCTGGTACTCCGGGTCGTCCTCGAGGTCCTTGCCGTGGCGCATCATGACCAGCGCGGCGACGAGCAGGCCCGCGATCGAGGCCGGCCACATGATGAGGAGCAGGCCGCCGAGATCGACGCCCTGCGGTGCGAGCAGCACGACCATCGATGCGGTGGCCGCGGAGACCGGAGAGCACAGGATGCCGACCTGCGAGGCGACGGCCGAGACCGACAGCGCCCGCTCCGGCCGGATCTTCTGCTGGTACGAGACGTCGTAGATCACCGGCAGCAGCGGATAGAAGATGTTGCCGGTGCCCGCGCCGACCGTGAAGAGGAACGACATCGCCGGCGCGAGGAAGACGACGGACTTCGGGCGTTTGCGGATGACCTTGGCGGCCACCGACACCATCCAGTCGATACCGCCAGCGGCCTGCATGGTCGAGGCCGCGGTGATGACCGTGATGACGATGAACACGGCGTCGACCGGGGCGTTGCCGGGGGCTTCCCCGAACACGAACACGAGCACCGCGACGCCGACGAGGCCCCACACCCCCAGGCCGATCCCGCTCGTGCGGGTGCCCATGAAGATCGCCAGGACGACGACGATGAGCTCGGCGACGAGGATCCAGACGCTGTCGTTCACGACGATGGCCCCTTCATGATCGGCGCCGATCCGGCGAGGACCTCCACCGGCAGCTCGGTCTCGACGATCGCCCCGTCGACCGCCTCGACCTTCAGCGCCAGCGGGTTCTCGACCGGGCTGACCGCGGTGACGAACGCGCCGTTCTCGAAGTGCAGCGACTGGAGGTTGCCCACCGCATAGCCGGTGGACAGCTCACCGCTGAGGAGCGAGGCGTGGAAGAGGGGCCGGCGCTGGTCCTCCGCGTCGTAGTGCGGGCAGAAGCTGCCGTGCAGGAAGCCCAGGCCCTCCGGGAGCACCTGCAGCGTGGGCCCGTAGCTGTCGGTCGTGCCGCCCTCGAACCAGCAGATGCCGCCCGCGCTGCCGCCGGTGAACACCACGTTCGAGGAGGGGTCCTCCCACATCTCGCGCATGATCTCGTCGAGGCCCTGACGCTTCCACACGTCGAGCATGTTGGCGGTGTTCCCGCCGCCGACGTGGATGACGTCGAAGCCCTTCACGAAGCCGGCGAGGTCGTCGACCGCGCGGTGGAACAGCGGCAGGTGGTGCGGCGCGCATCTGTCGGAGTCGTACGTGGAGTAGAAGCTCACGATGTAGGCGGTGTCGTCGCCCGTGGCGGTGCCGACGAAGAGGACCCGGGGCCGCTCCTTGCCGGTGAGCTTCAGGATGTACTCGTGCGTCGGATCGTTCCGACGTTCCATCATGGCCTTGCCGGCCCCGGTTGCGACGACGTGCGACATGCCCCCACCTCACTGTCGGATGTGAATGCGCTCAACCTAGCGTCGCGCCGTCACCGCCGTCCAGAGCGGTCACCCGGGTCGGGTGAAATGCCGGCCTCTCAGCCGAAGACGCGGGCCGTGCCGACCAGGCCTTCGAGGAGGGCGGCCGTGCGGGCGCGCGGACCCTGCGGCGCGATGCCGAGGACGCGGGCGAGCTCGAGGGCGAGAGCGGCGTGGCCGACCGCGCTGGGGTGGAACGGGTCGTTCATGAGGCCCCACGGCACGCCGCCGTTCCCGAGCTCCGCGAAGTGCGCGTGCTGGTCGACGAGGATCACGTCCTCCGCGGCCGCGACCTGGCGCACGGCCTCGGCGAAGTCGGCGATCCGCGCCCGCTCCGGCGCATTGCGGACGTCGATGGCGGGCGGCGTCTGGAGCACCGGGATGGCGCCGAGCTCGCGCACCCGGCGCACGAAGTCGTGGAGGGAGGAGGCGTAGTCGTCCGGCGAGATGACCGGTCGCGGCCCGCCGTCCGAGGCGTCGTTGGTGCCGACCATGAGGGTGACCACGTCCGGCTGCCAGCCGGCGACCCGACGCTCCCAGTCGTCGAGGATGTCGACGATCCGGTTGCCGCTGATCGCGGTGTTGAGGACGATGTCGCGGACGCGCTCGAGCTCGCCCCTGATCAGCTCGTGGAGGTGCTCCGGGTAGCTGCGCCCGCCCTGGGTGTGCACCAGGCCATGGGTGATCGAGTCGCCGGTGATGATCCAGTTCAACGGTGCGGGGTCGCGGAGGGCGGCGGCGAGGCGGCCGAGGTCGTCGGAGGCGGTGGCGGGGGAGGCGGAAGGGGCGATCGGCACGCCTCAGAGCTTATCCGTCGCCCGCCTTCTGCTTCGCGCGGGAGCGTAATGCCCCGGCGCCGTCCCCGTCCTGTTTGCCGCGGGGCGTGGGTCTCAGGCGCTCGCGCGAGGTCAGGCAGTTACCGCTGGTGTGGCCTGTTGCCCGGTGAATGCCTGTTCCGGCGGGTCAGTCCCGGTCGGCGCGACTGATGAGGTCCATCAGCTCGTCGAGCGTGTCGACGTCGATGACCTCGGTGCCGTCGGGCTCGCGCACCTCGATGCCGTCGACCTCCAGCTCCTCGTCGAGCTGCACGAGGATGCGTGACTCCGGGAACTGCTTGGGGGCGACGAACGCGAGCAGCACGGCATCCGCGAACACGACGACCGAGGTGGCCTCGAGGTCGTCCCGCAGGTCGATCTGTTCGACGACGGGCTCGTCCTCCACCGCGTCCTCGATGTCGAGCGCGACCTCCTCGACGATCGCCCGCCAGCGCTTCTCGCTCATCGAGAGCACGCGCGCGATGGCCGCGACGAGCTCGTCGGGATCCAGGTCCTCCGCGGTCTCGTCGCCCTCCAGCTCGGGGTCGACGTTCACGTTCACGACGGTGCCGGCCGCATCCAGGCTCGCCCGGCCGTAGACGAGACCGTTCTCGGAGACGGGGTCTTCGAGCAGACCGCTCTCGACGATGCGGGACAGGAGGAGATCGAGCGCCATGCTTCCAGTCTCGCGCATCTCGCCCGCCGTGGGCCCTGGTTCTTCACGCCGGAGGGAGCTCCTGGGCGCGCTCCGTGCCCGCAGATCGGCCGCGTCCCGGCGTTCCCCGTGACCGCCTGCGCGTCAGAGCCACCTCTTGTACTTGAACACCCCATAGAGCCCGACCGCGAACGCGGCCATCGCCCCGATCGCCATCGGATAGCCGAACGCCCAGTGCAGCTCGGGCATCACGTCGAAGTTCATGCCGTAGACCGTGCCGACGAGCGTGGGCGCGAAGATGATGGCCGCCCACGAGGAGATCTTCTTGATCTCGTCGTTCTGGGCGAGCCCCGCCTCCGAGTGCCGCCGGGCGACCAGCGCCGACTGCACCGTCAGGGCGTTCTCCAGGATCGCGCGGAACGAGTCGACCCGCTCGTTCACGCGGATCGTGTGGTCGAGCACGTCGCGGAGGGAGCGCTGCAGCTCCTCGTCGATGCGGTACTTCTCCGACCCGCGGCGCAGCCATTCCAGCATGCCGCTCAGCGGGTGCACCGCGCGCTGGAAGTTGATGACCTCGCGGGAGAGCTCGTAGATGCGGCGGGAGAGGGCGTCGTCGTCGCTGTCGCCGAAGAGCTGGTCCTCGATCTCGTCGATGTCGTTCTCCAGGCCCGCCACCACGGGCTCGTACTCGTCCACGACCTCGTCGAGGATCGCGTAGAAGACCGCCTCCGGTCCCATCGCGAGCAGATCCGGGTTCGCCTCCATCCGGCGGCGGACCGCGGCGAGGTTCGGCGACTCCGCGTGGCGGATCGTCACCACGAAGTCGGGGCCGATGAACAGATGCAGCTCGCCGAACTCGATCGACTCCTCCTTGTCGCGGTAGCGGGCGGGGCGCAGCACAGCGAAGAGGGTGTCGCCGTAGCGCTCCACCTTCGAGCGCTGATGCCCCGAGAGCGCGTCCTCGACGGCGAGCGGATGCAGGTCGAACTCGCGGGCGACGGAGGCGACCTCTTCGGGACTCGGTCGGTACAGGCCGATCCACGCGATCCCGCCGGCGGCATCCAGCATCCGGTAGGTCTCGTCCAGGTTCTTCGGGGTCTCCACGCGACGTCCGTGGACGTACACGCCGTTGTCGATGAGCGCCATGATGCGGCTCCGTTCTCGCGGGCGCACGAATGCGAGGGTCCGTGCGGATTCGTCAGGGGGCGGGAGACGCCGCCGATGACTGCGAGGCGAGAGGCGCGAACGCGGAGCAGGAGCTCAACGCGTGGGCGCGGGGAAGCGCGACGCAGCGAGGGCGGCGTCGTTACTATCGTCGGACATCGCCATCACCGCCTTTCCGTGCTTCTCCGGGGCCAGCTTACCCCTCCATTTCGAATCGCCCGAATGGCCCCATTCCGGCCGCAGATGCCACCATGTGCGCGATTCGAACCGTCAGGGGACGATCGCGTCGATGTAGCCGCCATCGACGCGGACCGCGGCACCCGTCGTCGCCGAGGCGAGCGGGGACGCGAGGTACGCGACCATGTTCGCGATCTCCTCCGGTTCGATGAGCCGCTGCAGCAGGGACTGGGGGCGGTGCACGCGCATGAACTCGCGCTGCGCCTCCTCCCACGGCAGCTCCGGGTCCACGAGCGAGTACACGAAGTCCTCCACGCCGCCGGTGTGGGTCGGCCCCGCGAGCACCGAGTTCACGGTCACCCCCGTGCCGGCCGCCTCCTTCGCGAAGCCCCGGGACACGGCGAGCAGCGCGGTCTTCGACATCCCGTAGTGGATCATCTCTGCGGGGATCACGACCGCGGAGTCGCTGGCGATGTCGAGCACCCGACCCCAGCCGCGCTCCGTCATGCCGGGCAGGGTCGCGCGGATGAGCCGGACGGCGGCGAGCACGTTCACCTCGAAGTACCGGCGCCACTCGTCGTCGGAGATGTCGAGCGCAGGGGTGGCCCCGAAGATGCCGAGGTTGTTCACGAGGATGTCGACGTCTCCGGTGGCGGCGAGCACGCGGGCGGCGCCGTCTTCCGTGGTGACGTCGCCCGGAGCCGGGACGAGGTTCCGGTCCGGATGCTCCTCCTGCAGTGCGGCGACGACCGACGACACGGTCTCGGGGTTCCGGCCGTTGACGGCGACCCGTGCGCCCGCGTCGGCGAGGGTCGTGGCGATGGCGAGCCCGATGCCCTGGGTGGAACCCGTGACGAGGGCGGTCTTCCCGGCGAGGTCGATGCGCATGTTGTCTCCTCCGTGTCGCTGCGGCCTCCGGTGCAACGCCCGCAGCGCCAATTTCATGCCCGCCCGCTCGCTCCGGGACGGGAGGGCCTGGGACTCCGGCATGCGCGCACCGTCTCCGTGCGGGACGGGAAACGTTCCTGAGGAGGCGGAGCGGGGAGCGTTTTCGATCCCGCGAGGGGGAACTCGGGGCGCGGAGAAGGGTGCGGGACGGGAAAGGTGCCGGGGGAGACCGGAAGGGGAGCGTTTTCGATCCCGCGAGGGACGGGGCGGGGTTAGAGGGGGATGGGGGTGCCGGCGCGGGACGCGGACTCCTGCGCGGCCTTCACGATCTCGACGGTCCGGATGCCGACACCGGCGTCGGGCTGAGGCTGACGGCCCGCGCGCACGGCCTGCACGAACTCCTCGAGCAGCAGGGCGTCGAGGTCGGCCCCGACCGGGGTCCAGGTCTCGCCGTGGGCATCGTGTCCGGCCACGCCCTTCGCGAAGGGGCTCACGGTCACGGTCCCGCGCTCGGCCACGACCTCGAGGGTGAGGCCGCCCCAGGTCGGCGAGCTCAGCGGCCAGCTCCACGAGCAGTCGATCGTGGCGATCACGCCGCTCGGGTACTGGATCGTCACGAGGCCGCCGGTCTCGACCGCGAGGTCGCGCTCCCCGTGCAGGATGCTGTTCGACACCGCGCGGACGGTCTGCGCCCGCTCGCCCAGGAGCTCGTCGAGGAGGTCGGCGCAGTGCACGACGTGGTCGACCAGGGCACCGCCGCCGGCGAGCGCGGGATCGGTGAACCAGGCCCGGTCCTGCGGGAGCTTGCCGTTGTTGATGCCGGTGACTCCGAGGATCGTCCCGAGGCGTCCGCTGCGCAGCTCGGCGACGGCATCGCGCACCGCGGGGGAGAAGCGCACCGGGTACGCCACCATGAGCAGCACGCCCGCCCGGTCGCAGGCGTCGCGCATCGCGATCGCGTCCTCGACCGTCGTCGCCAGCGGCTTCTCGCACAGCACGTGCACGCCGGCCGCGGCGGCCTGCTCGACGAGGGCGCGGTGACGGGAGTTCTCGGCGGCCACCACGACCGCGTCCGGACCCCAGGCGAAGGCCTCGTCGTAGGTCTCCACATAGGCCACCCCGAGTTCCGCGGCCAGGGCGGCACCGCGCGGAGCGTCGTCCGGGGCGGAGGCGCCGTCGGGATCGGCGGCGATCAGCTCGACATCGGGCATCTGCTGCAGCGCGTGCACGTAGCTGAGGGCGTGCGTGTGCGCGAAGGACAGCACGGCGATCCGCAGCGGACGGGGAGCGGTCATCGGGTGGCCTCCTCGGCGACGGCGACGGCGGGGGACGAAGCGGGGAGGGCGACCGGGGCTCCGGAGGCGATCGAGGCGTAGGCGGCCTCGGCGACCGCGACCGCCTGGATGCCGTCCTCCGGGGTGACGGCGGCCTCGCGTCCTTCCGCGATGGCAGCCACGAAGTCGGCGATCTCCGCGTAGTACGGGCTCTCCTCCGGCGACATCGGCGGGAGGTAGTCGGTCGCGCCCTCGACGAGCACGGCGTCGGTGCGCAGCGTGTGGTCCTCGGCGCTGTCGTAGCGCAGGCGCCCCTCGGATCCGGCGACCTCGACGCTCGTGCGGAACGGCATGCCGGGCTGCACCCAGCTCGCGTGCACGTGGCTGATGACCCCGTTGCGGTGGGTGAGCACGACATGCGCCGTGACCGGGGCGGGCACGCGGTCGTCGACCGTCGGCGGGTTCTGCACGGCGTAGACGCTGTCGACCGGGCCGGCGAACCACAGCGCCTGATCGATGTCGTGGATCATGAGGTCGCGGATGACGCCGCCGCCCGCCCGCTCCGAGAAGAACCAGGGGGCCTGCGGCGCGGCGCCCAGGCGACGGAAGCGCTGCACGGCGGGGGTGCCGATCTGCCCGGCGTCGATCCCGGCCTTGATCCGGCCGTACTCCCCCATGTAGCGCACGACGTGGGCGGGGAACAGCCGCACTCCCGCGGCGGCTGCGGCGGCGGTCACCTCGGCGGCGGCCTCCGCGGTCGCGGCGAGCGGCTTCTCGCAGATCACGTCGACCCCGCGGGCGATGGCCCGAAGGGCGAAGTCGGCGTGGGTGCTGCTCGGCGTGACGATGTCGACGACGTCGACCTGCTCCAGGAGCGCGTCGACGTCGGCCACGACCTCGAAGCCGTACTCGGCGGCGATCTCCTCCGCGCCCTCCTTCGAGGTGACGAAGCCCTGCACGCCGAGCGCCCGCCAGGCGTCGGCGTGCACGCGGGAGATCCCGCCCGCGCCGATGAGTCCGACCTTCAACGTGCTCACTGCTTCTCCTCGGGGTCGTCGCCGGCCGCGGGGTCGTGCGGCAGGGGGGTGATCGGTGGGGCGGGCATGTCCTCGATGCCGTAGATGTCGCCCGGATGCCGCTGGAACGCATGCACGACGGCGCCGTGGGCGGCGGCTTCCGCTCCCAGCCGCGCCTCCGCGACGGGCACCTGGAACGGCAGACCGAGGTGGCCTGGCAGAGCGGCGCGCAGGGGGTCGAGCAGTTGCTCGTGCGCGGCCGAGAGTCCGCCGCCGATGACGACCATGGCCGGATCGACCGTCATGATCAGCGTCGCGATCCCATGGGCGAGTTCGTCGATGAAGCCGTCGAGCTCCTCCCGGGCGGCCCGCTCTCCGCTGCGCGCCAGGGCGAACACCTCGGCGGCGGTCGGGGCGGTGCGCCACGAGATCTGCCCGGTCTCGGTGTTCAGCCCCCGGAACGCGAGGCGGCCGATGTCTCCCGCCGCGTTGTGGATGCCGCGCCGGGGGCGGCCGCCGAGGATGAGGCCCATGGCGATGCGGTTGCCGACCGACAGGTAGATGACGTCGTCGACGAGCTGCGCGACGCCGAGGTGATGTTCCGCGACGGCCGCGAGCCGCACACCGTTGTCGACCGCCACGGGGCAGCCGAACGCCTGGCGCAGCTGCGAGCCGATGTCGATGCCGGACCACTCCGGGATGACGACCGAGGTGGTGACCCGTCCGTCGTCGTCGACGATGCCGGGCAGGGAGACGCCGATCGCCCGCAGACCGGTGCGCGGCAGCGAGAGCCGGGCGAGCGTGCGTCGCACGTCGTCGATCACGGCGGCGAGCTTGGCCGGGCCGTCGGGCTGCTCCGCGACGCCGGGGAAGGTGCGCTGAGCGATGACCACGCCCGCGAGATCCGCGACGACGACGCGCACGCTCGCGACGCCGATGTCGACGCCCACCACCACGCCGGCGGCGGCGTGGAAGGAGTAGCGGCGGGCCGGGCGCCCCGCACCGCCGCCGTTCTGCGCCAGGGCGTCGACGAGGAGTCCGGAGTCGGAGAGCACCGCCACGGCGTTCTCGACGGAGGTGCGGGAGACCTCGAGCGACCGGGAGAGGTCGCTGACCGTCGCCGGTCCGGCGTCGCGCAGCCGGAGTGCGGACCGCGCCACGATCGAGAGCGGACTGGTCGCGCCCATCGGGTCCCTCCTTCGTCTCCGCCGTTGGTGCGATCAAATTAGCACACCCGATTCTCAGATCGGGGATTGTTGTTCACGGCCGAGAAACACGGCCGAAACAAGGCTCTGAGAACTTGTGCTTGACGAATTATCCAAAGCCAATGTCATAATGAACCGTACTCAGCACGGTTTACGCAAAGGAGCACCATGCGCGTCAGCAAGATCACCGGCGTCGTCGCGGGAGTCGCGGCCGCCACCCTGTTGGCCGGATGTTCGGCCGGCGGAGGCAACACCGCAGAGGGCGAGCAGGACATCACGGTCTGGCTCTACCCCGTCATCGCCGACGAGGCGGTGCACAAGGACTTCTGGGACTCGACCATCGAGGCGTTCGAGAAGGAGAACGAGAACGTCAACGTGAAGTACGAGATCTTCCCGTGGGCGAACCGTGACGAGGCCCTGCAGACGGCGATCGCCGCCGGCAAGGGACCGGACGTCGTCTACCTCATCCCCGACCAGCTCGCGGCGTACCAGAAGTCGATCGCCCCGCTGAACGACCTGCTCAGCGAGGAGCGCCAGGGCGACCTGCTCCCCAACGTCAAGGAGTCGGTCACGCTCGGCGGCGACATCCTCGGCGCCCCGATCCTCACCAGCGCGCAGCCGCTCATCTGCAACGCGGCCGCGTTCGAGGCGGCCGGGGTGACCGAGTACCCGGAGACGTGGGACGACATCGCCGAGATGGCTCCGGCGTTCATCGACAAGGGCATGTACGCCCTCAACTACCCGGCGTCGGCCGAGAACACCCTCAACCTCACCTACTACCCGCTGCTCTGGCAGGCCGGCGGCGAGGTCTACACCGAGGACGGCGAGGTCGGCTTCGACAGCAAGGCCGGCGAAGAGGCGCTCACCTTCCTGACCGATCTGGCCGAGGAGGGCGCGCTCGACCCGGAGGCCCTCACCACCAACGTCCCGCTGGAGCAGACCGCCATCGCTCAGGGCAAGGTCGCCTGCACCTGGAACAACGCCGTGACCGAGGTCGCGCCGTTCTGGGGCGAGGAGAACGTCAAGGTCCTCGCGCCGCTGACCGACAAGGAGTCCGTGGCCTACGGCACCGTCGGCTCGCTGTCCGTGCTCAAGGGCTCGAAGGCCCCCGAGGCCGCAGCCGCGTTCGCCGAGTTCGCGACCGGCGCCGACGTCGTCGAGCCGTATCTCAAGGCCGCCGGCTACTTCTCCGCGCTCAGCACCACCGAGCCGCTGTACGCCGACGACCCGCTCCTCGGTGAGGTCGAGAAGTACGTCCCCGACACCACGGTGGGCGAGCTCGACGCCAGCTCCCGTGCTCTCATGGGCGTGCTCTCGCCGGAGATCCAGGCCGCCCTGCTCGGCCAGAAGTCCCCGGCCGACGCCCTGAAGGACGCCGCGGCCGCCGCAGCCCCGCTGCTGCAGAAGTGACACCCGGGGGCGTGCGGGTACCCGCCGCACGCCCCCTCTCTCCCGCCCCCCACGTGAGGAATCGACAATGACGACGGCCACCACGGCGCCGAAGCCCGCAGGACGGGTCGCCCGGGTGCTCGCCCGACGGGAAGCGCGCGTCGCGTTCCTGTTCGTGCTCCCCGCCTTCCTGCTGTTCATCGCCTTCCGCTTCGGCCCGAGCATCGCGGGTGTGGCGCTGAGCTTCTTCGACTACGACATCTCCGGCGAGATCGCCTGGCGCGGCCTCGACCACTTCCAGCGCCTCGTCGCCGACCCGCTGTTCTGGCGGGCGCTGGGGACCACCCTCATCTACACGGTCTTCGCGGTGCCGATCGCGCTCGTGCTGTCGACGATCATGGCCCTCGGCGTGCGCCGCGCCTTCCGCGGCGCCCGGTTCTTCCGCTCGATCTTCTTCCTCCCCGTCATCACCTCGCTCGTGCTGGCCGGCTCGATCTTCGTCTGGATCTTCTCCGCCAACGGTCCCTGGTCCGCGCTGATGACCCCACTCGGCCTCGGCGGCTCCTGGCTCGGCAGCACCGTGCTCGTGATCCCGGCGATCGTCGTCGTGGGCGTCTGGTCCCGGTTCGGCTACGGGATGATGATCCTCATCGCCGCCCTGCAGGACGTGCCGCGCGAGCTGGAGGAGGCGGCGCTGGTCGACGGCGCGAACGCCTGGCAGCGCTTCCGGTGGATCATCCTCCCGCACCTGCGCCCGACCTTCTTCTTCCTCGCGGTGATCGAGACGACGGCCGCCTTCCAGGTCTTCGACGTCATCTACGTGATGACCCAGGGCGGGCCGGCGAATGCCAGCTACTCCCTCGTCTACATGCTCTACGACCAGGGCTTCCGCTACTTCGACTACGGCTACGCGGCCGCGGTCGGCGTGGCCCTTTTCCTCATGACCCTCGTGGTCGCCCTCATCCAGCGCCTCGTGATCGGAAAGCAGAAATGACCGCCCTCCTGCAGCCGCCGACGCAGACGACGCCGCCCGCGACCCGTCCCGCCGCGCGGAAGCGCCGCTCGTTCCGCGCGCTCGAGCCGACCGGCTGGGGTGTCGCCGTCCGCTGGGTCTGGCTGAGCATCGCCGGCATCCTCAGCTTCTTCCCCTTCTACGCCATGGTCGTGCTGAGCCTGAAGCCGGGCATGCTCGTCGAGCTCCCCGGCTCGCTGCTCCCCTGGAACGACATCTCGTTCGAGGCGTACGAGCAGGTGCTCGCCGGGCAGAACATCCTCGTCTGGCTGTTCAACACGCTCGTCTACTCGCTCGTGTCGGTCGTGGCGGTGCTGTTCCTCTCCGCGCTCGCCGGATACGCCTTCGCCAAGAAGCGCTTCCGCGGCAAGGAGGTCATGTTCTGGTCGTTCCTGGCGATGGTCATGGTGCCGTTCCACGTGACGCTGATCCCGACGTTCATCCTCATGGCGAACCTCGGCGGCATCGACACCTACTGGGGTCTCATCCTGCCGACGCTCGCGAACGCGCAGGCCGTCTTCCTCATGCGCCAGTTCATCCAGGGCCTTCCCGACGAGCTCTTCGAGGCCGCCCGCATCGACGGGGCCGGCGAGTTCCGCATCTTCCTGCGGATCGTGCTGCCGCTGTGCAAGCCGATCCTCGCGACGCTCGGGATCTTCGTCTTCCTCTGGCACTGGAACGACTTCCTCTGGCCGCTCATCATCGCCAAGTCCAACTCGATGTTCACCCTCACCGTGGGCATCTCGTCGCTGCAGCAGCAGGATGTGCCGCTCAGCACCATGCTCGCCGGCTCCGTCGTGGCGCTGCTGCCGATCTTCCTCGCGTACCTCATCGCTCAGCGGTACGTGCAGGAGGGCGTCACCGGCACCGGGATCAAGGGCTGAGAAGAAGGGAACCGCACGACAATGACGCAGTACGCATTCGCCTCCGAGGCCGAGCTCGAGGAGGCGCTGGCCACCCCGAGCGACGGGCTCGTGGCCGACCTCTCCCAGGGTTCCGGAGACCTCGTGATCCTCGGCGCCGGCGGCAAGATGGGACCGACCCTGGCGATGCTCGCCCGGCGCGGCCTGGACGCCGCCGGCCGCACGGACGACGCCGTGTACGCGGTCTCCCGCTTCGGCGACGCCGCCATCCGCGAGCGCCTGGAGGCCGCGGGGGTCCGCGTCGTGCCGTTCGACCTCATCGAGAACGACGATCTCGCCGGTCTCCCCGATGCCCCGAACGTGGTGTTCATGGTGGGCGCGAAGTTCGGTGCCGCGACCAACGCCTCCTGGGCGTGGGAGGTCAACGCGGCTCTTCCCGACCGCATCGCCCGCCGCTACCGCGACAGCGCGATCTCGGTGCTCTCCACCGGGAACGTGTATCCGTTCGTCCCTGCCACCTCGGGCGGTGCCGCCGAGGAGACCACGCCCGCGCCGATCGGCGAGTACGCGCAGTCCTGCCTCGGTCGGGAGCGCGTGTTCGAGTTCGGGGCGCAGGAGCGCGGCACCAAGGTCGCGATCATCCGCCTGAACTACGCCGTCGACCTCCGCTACGGGGTGCTCGCCGACATCGGCAGCGCCGTGCACGCGGGCGAGCCGGTCTCGGTCGCCACCGCGAACGTCAACGTGATCTGGCAGGGCTACGCGAACGAGGTCGTGCTGCGCAGCCTCGTGCATGCCTCCACCGACCCCTTCGTGATCAACCTCACCGGTCCGGAGCTGCTCAGCGTCTCCTCGATCGCCCATCGTTTCGGCGAGCTGTTCGAGCGGGAGGTCGAGATCGTCGACGAGCCGCAGCCGACCGCGCTGCTCAGCGACGCCCGCCGCTGCATGGCCCTGTTCGGCTACCCGTCCGTCTCCGCCGAGGAGCTCATCCGCATGCAGGCCGGCTGGATCCGCGACGGGCTGCCCATGATCGCCAAGCCCACCAAGTGGGCCGTCCGGGACGGGAAGTTCTGATGACCGACGCCGCTGCGCGGACGGCGACCGTGCCGTCGCTGCGCCCTGAGGCCGCCGCGACCCTCGCCCGCGGTGCCGTGATCCCGGCCCATCCGCTCGCCCTCACCGCCGCGCGCACGCTCGACGAGCGGCGGCAGCGGGCGCTCTCCCGCTACTACCTCGACGCCGGGGCTGGCGGCCTCGCCGTCGGCGTGCACACGACGCAGTTCGAGATCCGCGACCCGGAGCATGCGCTCTTCGAGCCGGTGCTCGCACTGGCCGCGGAGGAGATGGACGCCCGCGACGATGCGTCCCTCGTGCGCATCGCCGGCGTGGCGGGCGACACGGCTCAGGCGGTCGCCGAGGCGGAGCTCGCCCGCTCCCTCGGCTACGACGCCGTGCTGGTGAGTCCCCGCGTCGCGGGTGCGGACGAGCGTGCCCTGCTCGACCGCGCCCGCGCCGTCGGCGAGGTGCTGCCGCTGGTCGGCTTCTACCTGCAGACTGCGATCGGCGGACCGGTGCTCGACCGCGAGTTCTGGCGGGAGTTCGCCGCGATCCCCTCCGTCGTCGCGGTGAAGGCCGCTCCCTTCGACCGCTATCGCACGCTGGAGCTCGTACGGGGCGTGGCCGCCTCGGGCCGCGCCGACGAGATCGCGCTGTACACGGGCAACGACGACGCGATCGTCGCCGACCTGCTCTCCGAGTTCCACGTGGACTCCCCGTCCGGGCGGCGCACCCTCCGGTTCGTCGGCGGGCTGCTCGGTCAGTGGGCGGTCGGCACGCACGCGGCGGTCGCGCTGCTGGAGCGGGTGCATCGCGCCCTGGCGGGAGACGCGGAGGCCTACCGCGAGGTGGGACGCCGTGCCTCGGACATGGTGGACGTGAACCAGGCCGTGTTCGACCCGGGCAACGACTTCCACGGGGTCATCGCCGGGGTGCACGAGATGCTCCGCCAGCAGGGGCTTCTCGAGGGCACCTGGTGCCTCGACCCGGCCGAGGGCCTCTCCCCGGGACAGGCGGAGGAGATCGCCCGCGTCCGGCAGGCGTACCCGGAGCTCAACGACGACGCGTTCATCGCCGAGAACCTCGAGGCCTGGCTGCGATGACCGCCGGGACGAGCGCTCCGACCGTGGTCGCGGTCGTCTCCGCGGAGCTGTTCGCCGAGTTCTTCTCGCCCGACGATGCGGCGCGTCTGGAGGCCGTCGCGGCGCGGCTCGGCGGGACGTTCGTGCGGGTGGACCGGCTCGCGGATGCGGTGCTCGACGAGGCGCGCGTCGTGGTGACGAGCTGGGGCGTGGGTCCTTTCGACCACGCGGTGCTCGCCACGCTCCCGAAGCTGGAGCTCATCGCGCACACGGGTGCCACGATCAAGCCGTTCGCGACCGACGCGCTCTTCGACCGCGGCGTGCGGGTGACGCAGGCCGGGGCGGGGATGGCCCGGTCGGTGGCGGAGGTGTCGCTGACCTTCACGCTCGCCCTGCTGCACCGGGTGCCGGAGATGCACGACGCCCTGCGCGCCGGCGACGGCTGGTGGGACGCGGAGGCCGTCGGGGTGCAGCACGAGATCCTCGGCGCGCCCATCGCGGTCATCGGCGCCTCCCGGACCGGGCGGGCGTACCTCGAGCTCCTCCGTGCGCTCGGCGCACAGCCGCTGCTCGTCGATCCCACGCTCGACGCGGCCGAGGCGTCGTCCCTCGGGGCGGAGCTCGTGACGCTCGACGAGGCGCTCCGCCGTGCGCAGATCGTCGCGGTGCACGCCCCGACCCTGCCGGAGACGCATCACCTGATCGGTGCGCGCGAGCTCGCGCTGATGCCGGACGGGGCCGGCCTGGTCAACACGGCGCGGTCCTGGCTGGTCGACGAGGCCGCCCTGCTCGCCGAACTGCGTCGTGGCCGGTTGAGTGCGGCGATCGACGTGTTCGACGAGGAGCCGCTGTCCGCGGAGAGTCCCTTCCGTTCGGCACCGCGCGTGCTGCTCACCCCGCACCGCGCGGCCGGGACCAGGGAAGGCCGGCTGCGGCAGGGGCGGATCGTCGCCGACGAGCTCGACGCCTTCGCCGCGGGGCGTCCGCTCGCACACGCCGTCGACCGCGCCCAGCTCTCCTCGATGGCATGAGCGCCGTGGTCGTGCGGTCGGCGCGGGCGGAGGACCAGCCCGCTCTCGCGGCACTGTGGGCGGCCGCCTTCACGCCGCCCCTCGCGCCGGACCAGTGGCTCGTGGACGACGAGCGGCTGAGCCACACGCTCGTCGCGGAGGACGACGAGGGCGTGTGCGGGTCGATCTACGGACTGCCGAAGAGCCTGCGGGAGTCGGACGGCGCGGTGGCGCGGGTGCACGCGATCGGCAGCGTCGCGGTCGCCGAGCGGGCTCGGGGCCGGGGACTGGCCCGCCGGCTCGTGGCCGCCACCCTGGACGCGGCGGGTGACGCCGACTGGGCCCTGCTGTTCACCGGAACCCCCGAGGTGTACCGGTCGAGCGGCTTCACGACCTTCTCGATGCCCCGCACGATGGCCGGACCGTGGGCGGCGTCGGCGACGGCCGTGGAGCTCGCCTCGGTCGTGCGCGAGTCCGTGGGACTCGGCGTCCTCGGCCCGCTGCGCGAGGTCTACGAGCGCTCCCGCACCGGTGTGGTCGTGCTCGCCCCGGTGCGCGGCGACCGCGACTGGACGATGGCGGAGGTGCGACTGCGGGGCGCGACGCTGTACCGGCTCGCCGAGGCGGACGCGACGGTCGGCTACGCGGTGGCGGAGGTGCGCGACGGCGTCGGGCTGCTGCACGAGAGCGCGACCGATCCCACTGCGGCCGATCCGGCCGGGGTGCGTCACGCGGTGCTGGAGGCCGTGGCCGCGGACTGGGCCGCGGCGGGCGTCCGCACCTGCGAGCTGGCCGTCCCCGCGCTGGCGGCGGAGGAGCGCGCTGTCCGCCCATTCGCTCCGGCGGCCGTGCGGCAGGACGACCGCACCGGGATGATCCGCCCGCTGCGCCGCGAGGCCCGGGTGGACGGCATCCGCCACTTCACGGCGGGCGACTACTTCTGAGCATCCGCTCGGAGAGCGCTGGGGATCGGGGACTGATCGGTGACCGCGATCCGGCCGAGGGCCGGACGCCTGACCGCGGCGAGGACGCCGCAAGGAGGATGAGCATGACCCAGCTGGACACCACCACCGAGACCGCGGCGATGCGCAGTCGACGGATGCTGCTCGCCGGTTTCGGCGCCGCCGCCCTGGGCGGGGTCGCCGCGATCGGCGCCCCCGCCGCCGCCCAGGCCGCCGGACCCGTCGTGCCGCAGGAGTCGTCGGGCTCGAAGAACGTCGCGCACGGAGGCGTCGCCACCGCCCTCGCGACGCGCAAGGGCAAGGACGGCGACCTCGTGCGCACGAGCGGCTACGCGGCCCCCGGCGACGGCGGTGACGGGCTGTACCGCTTCGTGAAGAAGGACGCCCCCGCGGCCAACGGCGGCACGGTGCTCGCGGGGCCGAAGGGCGGCGCCTGGGTGCTCGTGCACGACGGCACGGTCGACTTTCGGAAGTTCGGCATCATGGACGCCTCCGCGCCCGCGGACGACGCGCTCGACGCGATGGTGGGCGACGCCCGGGTGCGGCGCGTGGAGGCGCACACCGACCTCAACTTCGTCCGCCGCCATAAGTTCTCCCGGTCCAACATCGCGTTCGACTTCGGGAATCACCTGATGACGACCGAGGGCATCGAGAACGCCGGGAAGGACGACCCCTTCGCGGCCGTCATGTTCTTCCGTGGCGAGGTGACCGACGCGGTGCAGGAGGCGAAGCTCGGCGAGGACGTGCCCGACCTCGCCGACATCTTCCCCGTCGCCGACTCGTCGTTCTTCGCGGTCGGGGAGTGGTACGCCGCCGAGGTCAACGCGCTGTCTGGTCGCTGGGAGCGCGAGCTGCAGCGGCTGGTCCAGGTGACCCAGATCGTCGACGGTCGGCACATCCGCGTGAACTACAAGAACGGCTGGCCGCTCGGCAAGGACCGCACGATGACCTGGCGGCACGTGAAGCCGGTGCAGGACGTGACGGTGTCGAACTTGAAGTTCCTCGGCAAGGGGACGGACGAGTACACGGGGTCGCACCCGCTGGCCTTCGAGTACGCGGTGCGCTGCGACGTGGACCACATCGACGGCACGGCGACCTTCTGGCCGCTGATCCAGCGCCGGTGGAACACGTACTTCACCACGGAGAGCTGCACGCTGAAGAACCCGACCTCCGTCACGTGGGGTGGAGCCGGCTACCTGACGCAGCAGATCTACTGCCTGTACGGGTATGTCGCCAACTGCCACACCGCCAACGCCCGGCACCTCAACGACTTCACCGCGAGCGCCTACTGCCTCGTGGAGAACTGCCACGGCGACGGCGACGACCAGGGTCCCTTCGTCACGCACGGCCAGTACGAGCACGACCTCACCTACACGGGCAACTCCGGTCTCATGACCTTCGCGAACTCCGGGGCGGCGTGGGGCTCGGCGGCCAAGCGCATCACCGTCCGCAAGCACGTGTGCTCGTGGTTCGTCGCGCGCGTGCGCATCACCGACCTGACGCTGGAGGACGTGCAGGTGATCGGCAAGCCCTCGCTCGCGGGCTCCGGGATGCTGTGGATCAACGCGGACGGCGCGCAGCTGCGCGGCTGCACCGCCTCGGACACGCTCATCATCACCCAGGCCTCCGACAACTCCGCCCGGCCGACCGTGATCGCCGACTCGCACTTCACGTTCGTCGCTCCCGGCGAGCTCACCAACGCGACGGTGACGACGCCGGTGACCTTCGTCGACACGGTGCTTGACCGCGTCGGTGGCATGAAGATCAACGGTCCGGGTGCGGTCACCTTCCGCGGCTCGACCCTCTCCGGCGCCGACGATGCCGCCCCCATCTCCTCGGCGACGGCGAAGCTGCGCGTCGAAGGCTCCACGCTCCGCAACGCCCGCATCGCGGCCGCCGGAAAGGACCGTCAGGTCGTCGAGATCGCGGGATCCGAGGTGTCGGCGAAGGGCGGGACGACGGTGTCGCGGTCGGGTGCGGGCGAGCTGCACCTGACGCTCTCCGACAGCACCTTCCGCGCCGAGGGGGCGACCACGCACGTCGCCGTGACGAGCGGCGCGACCCACTACCGCGCGGTCGGCAACCGGTTCGAGGGCGGCGCCCTGGAGCTGCGCGACGACGCGTTCGGGGCCGGGTCGACGCTGCTGCACACCGGCAACGTGGAGGCCGGCGTCACCCGCACGGCGTTCCCCGCGGAGGGTGACCGCGTCGTCGACACCGCCAACCTCGTCGTCGGCTGATCCCGCCGGGCACGACTTCGGAGCTGCGGCGCGACCCGCCGCCTCCTCGGCCCCGTCTACGGCGTGTCGCCGGGGGTCTCCGAAGTCGTGCCCGGGCGGTGCCGGGGGCTGTCCGGGTTCAGGAGCGAGTGCCGACGGCTGTAGGCGAAGTACACGACGAGTCCGATCACGAGCCAGACCCCGAACCGGAGCCACGTCTCGGGGTGGAGCTGCGAGATGAGGAAGAGCGAGAAGCCCACGCCGACGATCGGGACCACGGGCATGAACGGCAGCCGGAACGTCCGGGGTGCATCCGGCTTGGTGTAACGGAACACGATCACGGCGATGCAGACGACGACGAAGGCGGCGAGGATGCCGATGTTCGTGAGGTCGGCGACGGCGCGGATGGGGAACACGCCCGCGAAGAACGCCGCGCCCAGCCCGGCGATCCAGGTGACCCGCTGCGGGACGCCGCGGCGGTCGACCCGCGCGAACCAGCCGGGGAGCAGTCCGTCGCGGCTCATGCTGAACCACACCCGGGTGGCGCCGAGCAGGAACGTGAGCATGACGGTGAGGATCGACACGACGGCGAACACCGAGATGACGGAGGCGACGACCGGGAGCCCCACGCCCGTGAACGCCGAGGCGAAGCCCGCCTTCGGATCGATGTCCTGGTAGTTCTGCATGCCCGTGAGCACGAGCGTCGCGGCGACGTAGAGCACCATGGCGATCACGAGGGACAGGATGATCGCCTTCGGCATGTGCCGACGCCCGTCCTTCGCCTCCTCGGCGGCCGTGCTCATCGCGTCGTAGCCGAACACCGCGAAGAACACCGTCGCGGCACCGGTGAAGACGGGGCCGAAGCCGTTCGGCAGGAAGGGATCGTAGTTGGCGGGGTCGATGAAGAAGACGCCGAGGACGACGATGAACACCACGAGGAGGATCTTGATGGCCACGGCGACGAGTTCGAAGCGGCCGAACGTGCGGGTGCCGCGGCTCAGCAGGAACGTCACGAACAGGCAGATGAGGATGGCCGGGATGTTGACCACACCCCCTGGCTGGTCGGCGGTCTCCGTGATCGCGGTCGGCAGCTCCAGCCCGAATCCGGAGAGGAATGCGTCGAGATAGCCGGAGATGCCGATCGCGACGACGGCCACGATGGCGACGTACTCCAGGAGCAGGTCCCAGCCGATGAACCAGCCGACGAGTTCGCCGAGCGCGACGTAGCCGTAGCTGTAGGCGGAACCGGCCCGCGGGATCATGCCGGCGAACTCCGCGTACGACAGCGCGGCCGCTGCCGACGCGAGCCCGGCGATGAGGAAGGAGAGGACGACGGCGGGACCCACGGCGGGAGTCGTCGCGTCGCCGTGGGCGACGAGCCCGGCGAGCGAGAAGATCCCGACGCCGACGATGCCGCCCACGCCGATCGCGGTGAGCTGCCAGAGCCCGAGCGTCCGGAACAGACCGCTCCCGCCCGACTCCTCCGTCATGTCGCTGACGGGCTTGCGGCGCCACACGGACGTCGTGGAACGGGGTCGATCTGTCCGGGGCATCGTCGCCTTCTCTCGTCAGGAACGGGAGAACGTTACCTTCGCCGACGCGCCGTCACAAGACCGTGGATCCGGCGGCGGACGCGGTGCAGCAGCGGCATCTCCAGGTAGATCACGAGGGGGACGGCGATGGTGACGAGCACCAGCGTGCGCACGACGATCGGGAGTCCGGAAAGCGGGGCGGCGAGGACCAGGTTCAAGACCGTGAGGGTCGGGAAGACGGCGATCCAGATCATCAGCGCGAGCTGGTGCTGCGTGGGCGGGGGGACGGGGGTCGCCGTCGGGGCGGGTGCTGCGGACATTGCTGTGTTCCTTCTCTCTCGGGGGTCAGGCGCCGCGGTGGGTCGCGAGCTGGGCGGCGAGGTCGTCGTCGGTGAGGTCGGCGTTGAGGGCGATCGCGGCGGCGGAGCCCTGCCCGGCCGCGGTGATGAGCTGCGCACGCGGATCGGCGACGTTCCCGGCGACGGAGACCCCTGGCACGCTCGTGCGCCCGCCGGCATCGTGCCGGACCCACCCGTTCTCGTCGGTCTCGCAGCCGAGAACGTGGAGGAGGGCGTCGTGAGCGCACATCTCGGGGCGGACGAACACCGCGGCGCGCTCGACGTGCGTGCCGTCGCTCAGCTCCACGCTCTGGAGGCGGTCGGCCTCGACGATGAGGCGGGAGACCTCGCCCGGATGCACCCGGACGCCGCGCGCGTCGAGACGTTCCCGCTCGTCGTCCGTGAGCGGCCGGGTGTGGGGGAAGTAGACGACGTCGGCGGACCACTGGGCGATGAGGAGCGCGTGGGCGACCGACGCAGCCGTGCCGCCGATCACCCCGAGAGCGCGATCCCGCACCTCGTACCCGTGGCAGTACGGGCAGTGCAGCACATCGCGCCCCCAGCGCTCCCGCAGACGAGGGATGTCGGGGATCTCGTCGCGCAGGCCCGTGGTGACCAGCACCCGTCGGGCTTTCAGCCGTCGCCCGTCGTCGAGGGTGGCCGTGAAGCCCGGGGACAGCTCGGCGACGCGTCCGTCGATGATCGTGCCTCCGTAGCCCGCGACCTCGTCGCGACCGCTCGCGAGCAGCGCAGCGGGCGCGGCGCCGTCCCGGGAGAGGAAGCCGTGCAGGTGCGCCGCGGGGGCGTTGCGGGGCTCCCCCGCATCGACGATCGCGACCGTGCGTCGGGCGCGGAGCAGGACCAGGGCGGCGCTGAGGCCGGCGGCACCGCCGCCGACGATGAGCACATCGAATCTCTTCATGCCAGGAGAGTCGCCCCGGAGGTGCCGGGCCGGCAAACTTCTTTGCTGCTCCTGGGAAATGCGGCCAGACTGAGGACGTGCAAGGGGACGAGATCGACGCGACGCTCGACGGCGTGGGCCCGCGGTTGCGGTGGCTCCGGAAGCAGCGGGGGATGACGCTGACCGACCTGGCCGACGCCACGGGGATCTCCACGAGCACGCTCTCGCGGTTGGAGACCGGGCAACGCCGACCGAGCCTCGAGCTTCTCCTCCCGCTCGCCCGCGCCCACCGGGTGCCGTTGGACGACCTCGTCGGGGCGCCCGACGTCGGCGATCCGCGCGTGCGATTGAAGCCGCGCCGCGTGCACGGCCGGATCGTCGTGCCGCTGACCCCGCACGCCGGCCCGGTCCAGGCCTGGAAGATCCTCATCCCGGGGAGCCAGGTGACTCCGCGTCCCCGGGCGCACGAGGGGCGCGAATGGCTCTACGTGCTCAGCGGCACCATGCGGTTGATCCTCGGCACGCGCGATCTGCGCATGGCAGCCGGAGAGGTCGCCGAATTCGACACGCACGTGCCGCACTGGTTCGGGAGCGCGGACGGGGAGCCCGCCGAGGTGCTCAGCCTGTTCGGCCGACAGGGCGAACGCGTCCACGCGGGCGAGTCGGGCGCGCAGCCCGAGGGATGACGGCGGACGCCCCCGCCTCGGGGGCGATCAGCGGACGAGCTCGGCGATCCAGTCGGTGGCGATGACCGCTTCCCGGCGCTGGAAGTCGCGGAGGGTCGTCATCCCGTCCGGCGCGGGAAGACGGCACTTCTCGAACCAGGCGCCGCCCGCGGCGGACAGGAGGGCGATGTGGTCCTCCGTGGTGGACCCGGCGAAGGCCGGGTGATCGAGCAGGGGGCCGACCTCGGCTGCGGCGTCCTCGACGCGGAGGTCGAGCAGGTAGAGGAGGGCGTCCTCCCACCCCGCGCCGCGGGCCGCCCACGGCCAGTCGAGCAGCCGTGCGCGGCCGGAGGCCTCGATGAGGATGTTGTCGGCCCGGAGGTCGGCGTGCAGGAGCCGATCGCCCGCGACCGCGGTGCCCACGCGTTCCGCCGCCGTGCGGAGGAGGTCGACGTTCTGCGCACACCACGGCGTGGTCGTCTCCAGGAGCCCGGCCTCCTCGAGCCGCCGCCAGGACCCGGAGTCGTCGTGCAGCTCGTCGGCGAGGCGGGGAAGCGTGCGCGGCGCCTCGGCGGTGGCCAGGGCGGCGATCGCATCCAGGACGTGCGCGGTGTCGGGCGCGGTGGCCGAGCGTTCCGGATGACGGCCCTCGACGTCTTCGATGAGAAGCACCGCCCACCCGTCCGCGGTGAAGGCGTCGACGAGGTGCGCGGCGGGGAGGGAGCGGGGGATCGCGCCGAGCACCTCGGCCTCCCGCACGTAGAGCGCGAACGTGCCTTCCGCGGACTCCTGCACCGCCTTGACGAACAGCCGCCGTCCGTCGGCGAAGGTCAGCCGTGAGGCCAGCCCCGCGGAGAAGCCGCCGTCCTGCGACTGCGCCCGTGTCACCGGGGAGCCCGCGAACTCCTCGACCCGGGCTCGGAGAGCGGGAGGGAGCTGGGTCCAGTCGAGGCGCGCCATCGCCCCAGCGTAGACGGCGCTCAGCCCCCGGCCACGCCGACGAGCGCGGCGCTGCGCCGCCAGAGGGCCTCGGCGAGAGCGGGGTCGTGCACCTGCGGGTTCACGCGGGTGCTGAGGACGCGCTCGTCGTAGTAGCCGCCGGAGACCCAGGTCTCGCCCGGCGTTCCCTCGAGGAACCAGCGCAGCGTCGCGCCGCCGCGGTCGCTGCCGATGAGGACGAGGCGGCGCAGCGGGGTGCGGTAGACGAGGCGCATGATGCTCGACGATTCGGCGGCGAAGTTCGTCGCCACGGTGCCGGGGTGGAAGGCCACCGCGCTGAGCCCCTGCGCATGGAACTTCTCGTGCAGGCTCTTCGCCGTCAGGACGTTGGCGAGCTTGGCATCGCCGTAGGCCTTGTTCGGGGAGTACCGGCGGGTGTTGTCGAGGTCGTCGACGTCGAGATGCCCGAAGAGGCGATGCGCGACGCTGGAGGTGTTCACGACCGCGCCGCGGGCGGCGAGCAGCTGCGGGAGCAGGAGGTTCGTCAGCAGGAACGGGGCGAGGTGGTTCACCTGCATCGTCTTCTCGTGCCCGTCGACCGTGGGGGTGCGGTCGCCGAAGATGCCGCCGGCGTTGTTGGCCAGCACGTCGATGCCCGCTGCACCCACGGCGTCCGCGAGCTGGGCGGCGAGCGCGCGCACGTCGTCCAGGCGCGCGAAGTCGGCGGTGAACCACTCCGCGCCGGTCTCGTCCGCGACGGCCCGCATCTTGTCGGGCGAACGGCCCACGAGGAGCAGGCGGTGCGGGGATCCGGCGAGCTGGCGGGCGGCGGCGGCGCCGATCCCGTCCGAGGCTCCGGTCAGCACGATGGTGCGTGCGGCCACGGCGGCGCTCACTCGGCCGACGGCGTGATGCGGCGGACGGCCCTGGTCACGTGCTCGGCGATCACCGCGCGCGCCTGCTCTGGATCGCCGGTCGCGATGGCGTCGACGATCTGCTGGTGGCTGCGCACGTGCTCCTCCTGCTCGGCGGGGTCGAGGGCGGAGTTGGCCGCCTGGATGAACCCGGCGATCCGGCCACGGAGCTGGGCGCTGAGCTCGTCGAGGAACCGGTGCTCGGCGAGGTCGGCGAGGGTCTCGTGGAAGAGGCGGTCCTGGCGCAGGACCTCGGCCACGTCGCCCGGCGCCGCCGCCGCCATGGCCTGGATGATCGCTTCCAGCCGGGCCGCCGACTCGTCGTTCCACCGCTCCTGCACCCGGATCGCCATAAACTGCTCCAGCACGATCCGCAGGCTCGAGATCTCCTCCAGGTCCTGCGCGCTGAGCTGGGCGACGCGGGCGCCGCGGCGGGGCTCGCGGGTGATGAGGCGCTCCTCGGCGAGCCGGGTCAGGGCCTCGCGCACGGGGATGTGGCTGACGCCGAGACGGTCGGCGAGCTTGCGCTCCACGAGCCGCTCGCCGGGGGCGAGCTCTCCGGAGTGGATCGCCGCCCGCAGCTCGTCCGTGACCTGCTCGGCGATGTTCTGATCCGACACGCTGCGCATCCGGGGCCCTTCTCGATCTCGCGCGCGGCCCGGTGCTCGTCGAGCGGGGGCTCCTTCGCTCGGTCGATGCTATGGCATGAGCAGGGGACTGGACAGGAGCCGCGCGGTGCTAGATGCTATAGCAAAACCCGAAACCGATGACGAAGGAGTTGTCATGTCCGGCAGAGAGACGCTCGCGCAGGCGCGCGCCGCGGAGGACGCGGTGGGAGCCGCCGCCATGAAGAAGGCGATCTGGAGACTCGGTCCGTTCCTCGGCCTGCTCTACCTCGTCGCCTACATCGACCGGAACAACGCCGGCTTCGCGAAGCTCGAGATGACGGCCGCCCTCCAGATCACCGAGGCCGCCTTCGGCTTCGCGGCGGGCATCTTCTTCATCGGCTACCTGCTGTTCGAGGTGCCGAGCAACCTGCTCCTGGAGAAGTTCGGCGCCCGCAAGTGGATCGCCCGCATCATGATCTCGTGGGGCATCGTCGCGGCGCTGACCGCGTTCGTGCAGGACGCGACCCAGTTCGCGATCGCGCGCTTCATCCTCGGTATCGCGGAGGCCGGGTTCTTCCCCGGCGTGCTGCTCTACCTCACGCTGTGGTTCCCGCGGCAGTACCGCACGCAGGTGCTCGCCGTCTTCGTGCTCTCGAACCCGATCGCCAACGCGGTCGCCGCGCCGCTGTCCGGCTGGATGCTGGAGCTGCACGGGCTGTGGGGCCTGGACGGCTGGCAGCTCGTCTTCCTGCTGCAGGGCATCCCGGCCGTGCTGCTCGCGTTCGTCGTGTTCTTCTGGCTCCCCGACCGCCCGCAGGACGCGCGCTGGCTGACCCCCGCCGAGCAGCGCTGGATCACCGACACGCTCGCCGCCGAGACCCAGGCGACCGAGCAGCGGCACGGACGCCTGCGGCTGGGCGAGGTCTTCCGCAACGGCCGCCTCTGGACGCTCATCGTGCTCTTCTTCGGCGTCGTGTTCGGTGCCTACGGGCTGGGGATGTGGCTGCCGACGATCGTGAAGAGCATGGGCGACTTCTCGAACGCCACCACCGGCTGGCTCGTGGCGCTGCCGAACCTGTGCGCGGCCCTCGTGATGCTGCCGTGGGAGCGCGCCGCCCGGAAGCAGGGCAACATCCCGCTGCAGATCGGCATCACGCTCAGCATCACCGCCCTGTCGCTCATCGCGGCGGTCGCGGCGCAGGGCACGCCGGTGCTCGCGCTCGCCGCGCTGTGCGTCGGGATGTCGGCGCTCTTCTCGACCACCCCGCTGTTCTGGAGCCTGCCGCCCATGGTGCTCACCGGCACGGCGGCCGCGGCCGGCCTCGCCTTCATCAACTCGGTCGGCAACCTCGCCGGCTTCGCGGGACCCTACGCGATCGGCTGGATCAGCGAGACCACGGGGTCGGCGGTGTGGGGCCTGCTCCTCATCTCGGGGCTCACGCTGCTCGGAGCGACGATCGCCTTCGTGCTCAGCCGCCGCACGGACTTCACGACGGCGCCCGCGCTCGCCGTCGAAGCGTCCAGCGCCCGCCGGTGACCGGTCCGGGCCGGCGGTCGTGACGAGAACGTGACCCCGCCGGCCCGGTTCGCTCTAGACGCCGTTTGCCTTTTGCTACATGCTATAGCGCAACACCCTTACCCGAAGCACCACCCGACCTTGGAGGCACCCATGTCGCGTCGTCGTGTTCGGCTCGGCGGAGCAGCGATGCTGCTGACCGCCGCGCTCATCACCGCTGGTTGCAGCACCTCATCCACCCCCGACGGCCAGGCGCAGGACGGCGGCACCCTCACCGTCGCCGCCGCGCAGGGCATCCCGCAGCTCAATCCCGCCATCCGCACGTTCGCGTGGGAGGAGGTGCTGTTCCCGCTGCTGTGGAACGGCCTCACCAAGACCGACGAGTCCGGCGAGGTCGTCGGCGATCTCGCCGAGAGCTGGGAGGCGTCGGATGACCAGAAGACCTGGACCTTCACGCTCCGCGACGGCGTGACGTTCTCGAACGGCGAGGACTTCACCGCCGACGACGCGGTGGCCGCGTTCGACTACTACCTCGACCCGGACACGGCGACGCAGGAGAAGAACAAGATCTCGATGGTCACCGACGTCACCGCGCCGGACGAGAAGACCGTCGTGGTGACGCTGTCCGAGCCCATCGCGACCTTCCCCGCGGGTATCGTCTGGGTGAAGATGATCGACGTCGACGCACTCGACACCATCGACAAGGAGCCCATCGGCACCGGTCCGTACGTCGTGGACGCCTTCACTCCGGACGACAGCCTCACGCTCGTCCCCAACCCGGAGTACTTCGGCGAGGCTCCGGCGCTCGACGAGATCACGATCGTGAAGGCCGCCGAGTCCACCGCCGCCGTCACCGGTCTGCGTTCCGGCGACATCGACGTGCTGTGGTCCGTGCCACAGGGCGACGTGGCGGGTCTGGAGGGCGGCGACATCGCCCTGGTGAAGCCCGAGAACCCGAGCCAGTGGCCGTCGTGGGAGATCGACACGACGTCGCCGCCCTTCGACGACGTGCGCGCCCGGCAGGCCCTCGCGTACGCGACCGACCGTGAGGCCATCCTCGACGCCGCCTACTACGGCCAGGGCACGGTCTCCCCGACGAACAACGCGCTCGGCGAGGTGAACCCGTGGTTCGGCGGCGAGCTGACCGACTACTCCTACGACCTGGACAAGGCGAAGGAGCTGTTCGCCGAGGCCGGGGTGACCGAGGGCAGCACGCTCACCTGGTGGGGCGTCGCCGGACAGTACCCCGAGTGGAACACGAGCGGCGAGATCCTGCAGGCGAGCCTGAAGGAGATCGGCATCACGCTGACCATCGACAACAACGACATCGGCACCTGGGTCGACGCGTTCTACCCCGCGGGCAAGAGCTACCCCGGCTACATCGTGCCGAACTTCCAGTCCACCCCGCCCGAGCCGGCCTACTCGCTGAACTTCTACCTGGAGGGGCGGTGCGAGTGCAACTGGGTCGACCCCGACTTCCAGACGGCGTTCGCCGACGCCGTGGCCGAGCCGGACGAGACCGCGCGGGCCGCGAAGTGGGGCACCGTGCAGACCATCATCAACGAGCAGGTGCCGCTCATCGTGCCCCTGCAGTCGACGGTCGTCACCGCCACCAGCACGGCGGTCGACGGCGTGTGGGTCGAGGGCGGCGGACAGCTGCACCTCGAGGGCGCGCAGCTGAAGGGCTGACGTGGCCCTCTCCGTCCTCCGGCGGGTGGGGGGGGGGAGGGGGGGGGGGGGGGGGGCCCCGCCCCCCTTCCTTTTTTTTTTTCTGCTTTTTTTTGGGGGACCCCCCCCCCCCCCCCCCCGCTCCCCACCCGAAATGG
>NZ_JBHVHT010000001.1:735749-904762 GCF_042799975.1 Microbacterium sp. NPDC057658
GAAGGCGACGCTGGGGGGAAGAAAAGGGGAGGGGATAGTGTTCCCCCCTCCTTCTTCGGGGGGGGGGCAACCACCCTCGCGCTGCTCCCCCCCACCTCGCTCCTCGTCTTCGTCGTGCTCCGGCTGCTGCCGGGCGACCCCGTCATCACCCGCCTCGGCTCGACGCCGGGCGTGGATGCCGAGACCATCGCCCGGCTCCGGGAGGAGGCCGGCCTCGACGCCCCCGTCATCGAGCAGTACCTGCGCTGGATCGGCGGCGTCTTCACGGGCGACTTCGGTCAGTCCTACTTCAACCAGTACTCGGTGACGGAGCTCATCGCCCAGCGCCTGCCCGCGACGCTGGAGCTCACGCTCATCGGCGTGCTCCTGGCCGTGCTCATCGCCACCCCGGCCGCCGTGTTCGCCTCGCTGCGTCCGCTCGGCGTGGTCGACCGGGTGCTCACCGCGATCTCGACCGCGGGCATGGCCCTTCCCCAGTTCCTCATCGGCATCGTGCTCATCGTCGTGTTCGCCGTGCAGCTCAAGGTGCTGCCGGCCCGCGGCTACACGCCGTTCGCGGAGGACCCCGCCGAGAACCTCGTGCGCATGATCCTCCCCGGTCTCACCCTCGCCTTCGCGGCGGCGCCGCTGCTCATGCGGTTCCTCCGGGCCTCGATGGTCGAGGTGCTGGACGCCCCCTACATCCGCACCGCGAAGGGCAAGGGACAGTCGGCGAGCGGCGTCGTGCTCGGCCACGCGCTCCGCAACGCCCTGATCCCCGGGCTCACCATGCTCGGCCTGATCGTCGGCTACACCCTGGGCGGCGTGGTGATCGTGGAGTACGTGTTCGGCGTCCCCGGGCTCGGCTCGCTCGCGATCGACGCGGTCTTCAAGCGGGACTACGCGGTGCTGCAGTCGGTCGTGCTGCTGATCTCCGCGATGTTCATCCTCACCACGCTCATCGTCGACCTCCTCTACGGGGTGCTCGACCCGCGTCTTCGTGCAAGGAGCAGCCGTGGCTGACACCCTCACCCTCGCGCTGCGCTCCGCGCGTCCCCGCCGACGGGTCGCCGTCGCCTCCTGGATCCCGCTGGGGCTGCTGGCGATCATCGTCCTCGCCTGCGTGCTCGCCCCGCTCCTGGCCCCGTATGACCCCGCGGCGCAGTCGTCCGACCGGTTCGCCGGTCCCTCGGCGGCGCACCTCTTCGGGACCGACGAGTTGGGCCGCGACCTCTTCAGCCGCGTGCTCTACGGCGGCCAGCTCACCGTGTTCATCGCCGGGGGCGCGACGCTCGTGGCCATGGTCCTCGGCATCGCCTGGGGTATGGCGGCGGCGTTCGGACGCGGTTGGGTCGATGAGATCCTCATGCGTCTCGCCGACACGGTCATGGCGATCCCGCAGATCCTCTTCGCGCTCGTCTTCATCTCCGCGTTCGGCGCCGACCCCGTCAAGCTCGCCGTCATCATCGGGGTGCTCCTCACGCCGACCACCGCGCGGCTCGTGCGGTCGTCGGTGCTCAGCGAACTGCAGGAGGACTACTTCACGGCCGCTGTGGCGTTCGGCTCGACCCGGCGCCGGCTGCTCTTCGCCGAGGTGCTCCCGAACGCCAAGGGGCCGATCATCGTGCAGGCGGCCATCAACGCCGCCAACGCGATCCTCCTGGAGGCGTCGATGAGCTTCGTCGGGCTCGGCATCGCGCCGCCCGAGGCCACCTGGGGCACGCTCGTGCAGCAGGGCTACCAGAAGATGTACCAGTCCATCGGATACGTGCTGTTCCCCGCCCTGTTCATCTTCGTCACCATCTGGCTGCTCAACGTGCTCGCCGACCAGTTCGGCGGCGATCGGAAGGGGAGGGGCCGATGACCGACCTCATGCCCGTCCTGCAGGTGCAGGACCTCACCGTCTCCTATGGGGACGTCATGCCCGTCCAGGGCATCACGTTCGCGGTGCGGCCCGGGGAGCGCATCGGCCTCGTCGGCGAATCCGGCTCCGGCAAGTCGCTCACGGCGCTGTCGATCATGCGGCTGAACGACGGGGCGACCCTCGGCGGCAGCATCCGGCTGCGCGACCGTGAGCTGCTCACGCTGAGCCCGCGGGAGATGACTCGCGTGCGCGGCGGCGAGATCGCGATGGTCTACCAGGACCCGATGTCGTCGCTGAACCCGGTCCGCACGATCGGGCACCAGCTCGTCGAGGCGATCCGGCTGCACGACCGGGTCTCGGCGGCGGCCGCCCGCGCCAGGGCCGTCGAGCTGCTGACCGAGGTCGGGGTGCCGCTGCCCGAGGAGCGTCTGGGCCAGTACCCGCACGAGTTCTCCGGCGGGATGCGGCAGCGCGTCATGATCGCGATGGCCATGTCGTCCCGGCCCGCCGTGCTCATCGCGGACGAGCCGACCACGGCCCTCGACGTCACGACGCAGTCCCGGATCATCGACCTCCTCGACCGGCTCGCGGAGGACCACGGGACTGCGGTCGTGCTCATCACGCACGACCTCGGCGTCGCCGCCGGGTTCTGCGAGCGCATCCACGTGATGCGGCACGGGCGCGTGGTCGAGGAGGGCCCCGTCGACCGCATCTACGCCGCCCCGGAGCACCCGTACACGCAGGCGCTCCTCGGCGCGGTCGTCGACCTCACGGTAGACGTGCAGCAGCCCATCCGCACCGCCGCGGAGGTGCTCGAACGCGGGACGGAGCCGCTCGCCGAGGCCGGGTCGATCAGCGCGGTGGACCGGGCGCGGGAGTCCGGCGACCTGCTGGTGGACGTGCAGGGCGTGTCGAAGGTGTTCACGCTCGGCTCCGGACGCCGGGTGACCGCGGTCGACGACGTGTCGTTCCAGATCCGGCGCGGCGAGACGGTCGGGCTCGTCGGCGAGTCGGGCTCCGGCAAGTCGACCGTGTCGAAGGCCGTGCTCGCGCTCGGCGGCATCGACGGCGGGACGGTCGTCTTCGACGGGCAGCGCCCGCACGACCTCCGCGGCGAGGAGCTGCGGCGGCTGCGCAAGCGCATGCAGATGGTGTTCCAGGACCCCTTCTCGGCGCTGAACCGGCGGCAGACCGTCGCGCAGATCATCGAGGCGCCGCTGCGCGCCCACGGCATCGGCACCCGGGCCTCCCGCGCCGAGAAGGTGCGCGAGACCATGCACCGCGTGCGCCTGGACGAGGAGTTCGCGCACCGGCTGCCGCGCTCGATGTCCGGCGGGCAGTGCCAGCGCGTGTCCATCGCCCGGTCGCTCGTGCTGGAGCCGGACTTCCTCGTGCTCGACGAATCGGTGTCGGCGCTCGACGTGTCGATCCAGGCGCAGGTGCTCAATCTGCTCCGGGAGCTGCAGGCCGAGCTCGGCCTCACCTACCTCTTCATCAGCCACGACCTGGCGGTGATCCGGTACATGTCCTCGACGGTCGCCGTGATGCAGCAGGGCCGCATCGTCGAGATCGGCGCGCGCGACGCGCTCTTCGCGAATCCGCAGCACGAGTACACGCGCGGGCTCATGGCGGCGATCCCCGTCGCCGACCCGGTCCTCGAGCGCCGACGGCGTGCGGAGGCCGCGGCGCTCTGGCAGACCCACGGCGGGCAGACGGGCGCGGTCCCCGCGACGACCGCCGGACGAGGAGGACGATGATGACCATCACGGATCAGGGGACGGGGCCCGCGGCGGACACCGCGGGTGCCGGCGCGGCGGTGCGGTCCACCGGCCGCCGCGCGCTCATGGCCGGGCTCGGCGCGGTCGCGCTCGGCACAGCGGGCGCGCTCGCGAGCACGGCACCGGCGCAGGCAGCCCCCGTCGTCGCCGGCGCCAAGGACGTCACGCGAGCGGAGTCCGTCGCCGATCTGGGCCGCCTCCGGGCCCGCGACGGCGAGGTGGCGGTCGTCGCCGGGTACCGGAAGCCCGGCGACGCCGGGCTGCTCGTGTACGTGGGCAGCGAGAACGCGAAGACCACGCCCAACGGCGGCACCGTGATCGCGGGGAAGCACGACACCCGCTGGATCCTGCAGCATGACGGGACGGTCGACTTCCGGGTCTTCGGCATCACGGGACCGGAGAAGCCGGCCGACGACGCGCTCGCCGCGATGGTGAACGATCCCCGCATCCGCCGGATCGAGGCGAGCACGGATCTCCTGTTCCGGCGACGGCACCGCTTCACCCGGTCGTACGTCGAGATCGACTTCGGCGGACACCTCATCACGACCGACGGCATCGAGAAGAACACGCACGACAACCCGTTCGGCGCCGTGATGTTCTTCACCGGGGTGTCGAAGGACGTGACCGTCGAGCATGCGCTGGCCGAGGCCTGGCCCGAGCTGACCGACGCGGTCGCCGTGCCGGATGCCTCCCGGTTCCCCGTCGATTCCTGGTGGGCGGTGCAGTGCGATCCGGTCGCCGGAGGAGGGGCGGACGAGCGCGAGCTGCAGCGGTTCGTGCAGGTGACGCAGCAGATCGACGCCACCCACATCCGCATCGACTACCTCAACGGCTGGCCGCTGGACACGGGGCGAAAGCTCGTCTGGCGGCAGATGGAACCGGTCGCGGGCGTGCGCATCGCGAACATGCGGTTCCTCGGCGCCGGACCCTTCGACGGTCCCACCGACGGTTCCTTCCCCGACTCCCGTGAGCTCACCGGCTCCCACCCGATCGCCTTCGAGTACGCGATCCACTGCGACGTCGCCGACGTGCACGCGAGCCGCACCTGGTGGCCCGTGATCATGCGGCGCTGGAACACGCACTTCACGACGGAGCGCTGCTCGGTGGAGAACCCGCCGACCGTGTTCTACGGCGGCGCGGGCTACCTCACGCAGCAGATCTACAGCCTCTATGGACGGGTCAGCGACTGCACCTCGTCGAACGCCCGGCACCTGAACGACCTCACCGCCAGCGCGTACTGCATCGTCGAGAACTGCCACGGCGACGGCGACGATCAGGGCGGCAACCCCTTCACCACGCACGGCCAGTACGAGCACGACCTCACCTTCATCGGCAACTCCGGGCTCATGGACATCGCCAACTCCGGCGCGCAGTGGGGCACGGCCGCCAAGCGCATCACGATGCGCGACCACGTCTGCTCCTGGTTCGTCGCCGGCACCAAGATCAGCGATCTGACGCTGGAGAACGTGCGGGTCATCGGCCGCTCGACCTTCGATCCGCAGGCGACCATGACCATCAACGCCGACGGCGCCCAGGTGCGCGGGTGCACCGCGGGACTTCTGGCGATCGGACAGCGGTCGCAGCGCTCGTCGCGGCCGACCGTGATCGCGGACTCCACCTTCGCGCTGCCGAAGGACCAGGTGCTCGTGCAGACCCCGGTCACGGCTCCCGTGCGCTTCGTGGACTGCACGATCACCGGGATCGACGGGGTCAAGGCCCGTGGGTCCGGGCCGGTCGAGTTCGTGGACTGCCGACTCAGCGGCCCGGCGGCGGGTGCGCCCTTCGAGCTCGGCGCCGCCACGGTCACCATCCGCGGCGGTTCCGTGCGCGACGTGCGCCTGACCGCGACCGCGGTGCGCGATCAGCTCGTCGCTCTGGACGGCGTCGAGCTGTCCACGGAGCGGACGGACGGCGCGCTGCTGAGCAGGGCTGCCGGTGCCGGCGTCGTCACCTGGCGGGTGAGCGGGGTGACCTCGACAGTGCCGCGGGGCGCGGCCCACCTCGACATCGGGACGGGCGTCAACCACGCCCGCGTCACCGGCAGCCAGTTCGTCGGCGGAGGACTGCGGCTGGCGGACGGGTTCGCCGAGCCGTCGACGCTGCTGTACAGCGACACCCTCGAGCGCGGCGTCGAGACCGCGCTGCCGGAAGCCGGACCGCGCGTCGTCATCGCGGACGTGCTGGCGAGCGCGTGACGGACGGCATCATGGACATCAGGGAGGACCACGCGTGAACGACACCGCAGAGGCGACGCACCTCGGAGACCGCATCCGCATCCCCCGCACGCGGGCGCGCATCGGCGTCGCCCGGCGCGACATCACGCCGCCCGTCGGCATCCGCGCCAAGAACTGGGGCCCGGCCGACTGGGAGCGCTCCGAGGGGGCGCACCGGCCGTTCGAGCTGACCGCGCTCGCGGTGGTGGCCGCGGACGAGCGGCCCCGGGTGCTGCTCGCCGTGGACGGCACGTGGTGGCGCCGGGTCGCCGATGAGCAGGGCGTGCGCGGGGCGATCCTCGACGGTCTGGGCCTCGAGCCCGATCAGCTCATGCTCTCCCTCTCGCACACCCACGCCGGGGCCGTGCTCTGCGCCGCGGATGCGCATCTGCCGGGCGGCGAACTCATCCCCGGGTACCTGGAGGCTCTTGCTGCCGCGGGCATCGCCGCCGGGCGGGAGGCGCTGGAGGCTGCGCGACCGGGACTGATCGAGTGGACCACGGGCACCTGCACCCTCGCGGCGGAGCGGGAGCTCGACCTCGACGGCCGCGCGCTCGTCGGCTACAACCCCCAGGGCACCGCCGACGACACGGTGACCATCGGTCGGATCAGCATCGACGGGGAGGTGCGGGCGACGCTGGTGAACTACGCCTGCCACCCGACGACCCTGGCCTGGCAGCACCGAGAGGTGTCTCCGGACTACGTCGGCGCGATGCGCGAGATCGTGGAGGCCGCGACCGGCGCACCGTGCCTCTTCGTGCAGGGGGCCTCGGGCGAGTTGGCGCCACGGGAGCAGTACACCGGCGATGTCGCGGTGGCCGACCGGCACGGACGCTCACTCGGGCACGCGGTGCTCGCGGCGCTGGACGGGCTCCCGGTACCCGGCGAGGAGCTGACGCTGGACGGGGTCGTGGAGTCGGGGGCTCCGCTCGCGATCTGGACCGGGACCCCGGCGGACGGCGGCGACGGGGCGGCGGGAGTCGTCTCGGCGGTCGAGCTGCCGCTGCGCGACCTGCCCACCCTGGACGAGCTCGCCGAGGAGTGGAAGGACATCGACCCCCGGTCGCGGGAGGAGCGCCTCGGACGGGCCCGAAACCTCCGCGACGGCTACATCGACGGTCCGACCGTGTCGCATCCGGTGTGGGCCTGGCGGCTCGGAGACGCCGTGATCGTGGGGCATCCGGGCGAGGCGTACTCGCGGCTGCAGACGACGCTGCGGGAACGGTTCCCCCAGACGCCGATCGTGGTGATGAACCTCACGAACGGCCCGGGGTTCGTGTATCTCCCGACCCGCGAGGCCTACGACCGCGGCGCCTATCAGTCCTGGCAGACGCCCCTGGCTCCCGGAGCCCTGGAGCTCCTGGAGTCCCACGCCGTGTCGGTTGTGGCCGGGTTGCTGGGGTAGTCCCGCCTTCGAATCGCCCACTTTGCTCCATTTCCGGCCGAAATCGAACCAGTTGCGCGATTCGAACGGGATAGAGTTGCTATAGCAAATCCCCGAGGTAGAGGAGAGACATGACCGCGCGCCCCGTCGCCATCGTCACCGGAGGCTCGGCCGGCATCGGCTGGGAGATCGGACAGCGGCTCTCCGCGGACGGCTACCTCGTCGTCGCGACCGACCGCGTCCCCGGGCTCACCGCGGGCGAGAACCCCGCCGGCATCCTGTGGCGGCAGCTCGACGTCACCGACCATGCCGCCGTCGACCGGGTCTTCGGCGAGATCGAGGCGGAGCTTGGGCCCCTCGAGGTGCTCGTGAACAACGCCGGGATCCAGCGGCATCGCGGGATCGAAGACCTCACGTGGGACGAGTGGTCCGCGGTCGTGGACGTGAACCTGCACGGGGTGTTCTCCGCGCTCCAAGCTGCCGGGAAGCGCATGCTCGACCGGGGCGAGGGCCGCATCGTCAACATCTCCTCCATCTCCTCGCGAGGCTCCGCGGGGCGGGCGCCGTATGCCACGACCAAGGCCGCCGTCATCGGACTCACTTCGACGGCCGGAGCGGAGTGGGCGTCGCGAGGGGTGCGCGTCAACGCCGTGGCTCCGGGCTATGTCGACACCGGAGTGTTCCGGCAGGGCGTCGAGCAGGGGACGCTGAGCCTCGACACGATCCTGTCCCGCATCCCCGCGAAGCGCCTGGCCGACGCGAGTGAGATCGCCGCGGCCGTGAGCTTCCTCGTGTCGGACCAGTCGCGTTACATGAATGGGCAGACCCTGTACGTCGACGGCGGGTTCATGGTGGACTACGGCGTGCCCCTCGCGAAGAAGCCCGAATGACCGCCATCGCCCGGATCGACACGGCCACGGCGGTCCTCCCCCTTCCGGCACCGCTGCAGCTCGGCGCGATGACGGTCACGCGGCGGGAGTATTCCGCGGTGCGGGTGACGGCGGACGACGGCACCACCGGGTTCGCCTACTGCCTGTCGCGCGAGGCCCCGATGGCGGAGATCGTCGACCGCCTGGTGGCTCCGCACGCGGTGGGGCTCGACGCCGACGACCCGGCGGCCGCGTGGGACCGGATGCTCCGCGGCAGCGCGATCGTCGGACGGGTGGGACTCGTGCGGCGGGCGATCGGTCTCGTCGACATCGCCCTGTGGGACGTCGCGGCCCGTCGCGCCGGCGTGCCGCTGTGGACCCTGCTCGGCACGGGTGACGCCCCGCGGGAGGGGATGCTCGTCGCCGCGTATCCGTCTCCGCAGCGCCCGCCGCGGGAGGTCGCGGACGAGGTGCTCGCGCAGGCGGAGGGCTGGGCGCAGGTGAAGATCTCGCGCATTCCCGATCCGGCATACATGCGCGAACTGCTCGCGATCCTCGGCGCGGAGCTGCCGTCATCGACCGGACTCGTGGTGGACGTGGGCTTCGGCTGGCCCGACGCGGAGTCCGCCGTGGCGGAGGTCGCGCAGTGGGGCGAGCCGCGCCTGGCCTGGCTGGAGGACCCGCTGCTCCCCGAGGACGCGGCCGGTGTCGCCCGCATCCGCCGGGAGACCGGGCTGCCGGTGGCGGTGGGCGACGAGGTGACCGACCCCGCCGTGCTCCGGGCTCTCGTCGAGATCGGCGGAGTCGACGCGCTGCGCCTCGACGTCGTGGCGATCGGCGGCATCACCCCCGCGCGCGAGCTCATCGCCTGGGCGGCAGAGCGCGGCGTCCCGGTGTCCGGACACGTGTACCCCGAGGTCACGGCCCACCTCGGCATCCAGGTGGAGACCTTCGCCCGCGGGGTGAATCCCTACGACCCCGCGCCCTCGTTCGTCACGGGCGGGCCGCAGTTCGCCGGCACCGTCACGCCCCCCGCGACTCCGGGGCTCGGCTTCGGCCTCGATCCCGCCGTCTTCCGATTCGAGAGGGACTGACATGACACCTTCCCCGCGCAGCGTCGTGGTGACCGGCAGCGGCAAGGGCATCGGCCGCGCGGTGGCCGCGCGGCTCACCGCCGACGGCTGGATCGTGGTCGGGCTCGAGCGCTCGCCCGGCTCCGGGACTGTGGAGGAGGGCATCGTCGCCGAGGTCGTGCTCGGCGACGCCTCCGACCGCACGGCCCATCAGCGCGCGGCGGCCGCGGCGCGCACGAGGGCTCCTCTGGCCGGCTGGGTCAACAACGCCGGCATCACGAAGCGCACGCCGCTGCACGAGCTCGACGAGACGGTCGTGCGCGAGATCGTCGACATCAACGGCTTCGGCTACCTCTGGGGCTGCTCGACCGCCGTGTCCGCGTTCCTCGATCAGGGCGTCGCCGGGGCGATCGTCAACATCGGGTCGATTCACGGTCGCTCGAGCTTCGTGGACCACGCGGCCTACGAGTTCACGAAGGGCGGCATCGACGCCCTGAGCCGCAGTGTCGCCGTGACATATGGCGGACTGGGCATACGAGCGAACACCGTCGCGCCGGGCGGCGTGCGCACTCCGCATCTGGAGGCGCAGATCGCGCGGGCGGCCGACCCCGCGGCGGAGGAGCGCCTGCTCGCGGAGGGTCCGCCGATGGGACGTATCGCCCGTGCGGAGGAGGTCGCCGCGGTGACGGCGTTCCTGCTCTCCGACGAGGCTCCCTACCTCTCGGGGCAGTCCATCGCGGTGGACGGAGCGTGGACGGCGTCGTTCGGGGACATCACGCTCGACCCCGCGCTGCGGGAGCGGTTCGAGGCGCCCCCGGCCTCCTGAGCACCGGCCACGCGGATGTCCCCGGTCCGTGCGACGATCCGCTCGTCGACGGGAGAACGGGATGCGCGGGGAAGCGACGGTTCTGCACGCCGATCTCGATGCGTTCTACGCCTCGGTCGAGCAGCGTGATGCGCCGGAGCTCCGCGGGCGTCCGGTGATCGTCGGCGGCGGGGTCGTGCTGGCCGCGAGCTACGAGGCGAAGGCACGGGGCGTCCGCACCGCGATGGGTGGCCGGCAGGCGCGGGAGCTGTGCCCCGACGCCGTCGTCGTCCCGCCGCGGATGGAGGCCTACTCCGCGGCCAGCAAGGACGTCTTCCGCATCTTCCGCGACACCACCCCGCTCGTGGAGGGGCTCTCCATCGACGAGGCGTTCCTCGAGGTCGGCGGGCTGCGACGCATCGCCGGCACTCCCGAGGCCATCGCCATCCGGTTGCGGGAGCGCGTGCGCGCCGAGGCGGGCCTGGCGATCTCGGTCGGCGTCGCCCGCACGAAGTTCCTCGCCAAGGTCGCGAGTGCGGTGAGCAAACCCGACGGACTCCTCGTCGTCGAGCCCGACCGGGAGGAGGAGTTCCTGCTGCCGCTCCCCGTCGAGCGGCTGTGGGGCGTCGGCGCGGTGACGGCGGAGAAGCTCCACCGCTACGGTATCCGCACGGTCGGACAGCTCGCGGAGCTCGAGGCCGCGACGGCGGAGCGCATGCTCGGAAAGGCGACCGGAGCGCACGTCCATGCTCTCGCCCGCCTGCGGGACCCCCGCCCCGTGGACACGACCAGGCGCCGGGGATCGATCGGGTCGCAGCGGGCGCTCGGCGTCCGTCCGCGGTCGCCGGAGGAGCTCGACGTGATCCTCACCCAGATCGTCGACCGGCTCGCGCGGCGTCTCCGCGACGGCGACCGCGTGTGCCGGACGGTGGTGCTGCGGCTGCGCTTCGGCGACTTCGCGAAGGCCACCCGTTCGCGGTCGCTGCGGGCGCCGACCGACCGCACCGCGCTGCTGCTCGCCGTCGCCCGCACGCTCCTCGCCGCGGCGCAGCCCGAGATCAGCGGCCGCGGGATCACCCTGCTCGGCCTCTCGCTCACCCAGCTCGACGCGGCGGACAGCGTCCCGCCCGAGCTGCCGATCGACTGGGGCGACGAGTCCCGGCTCGACACCGTGCTCGACACGCTCCGCGACCGTTACGGCTCCGCCTCGGTCTCCCGCGCCGCCCAGCTCGGCCGCGACCCCGGTTGGTCCTCTCCCGTGCTGCCGGAGCACCACTGACCCCTTTCGAATCGCTTGACTGGTCCCATTTCGGCCGGAAATACAGCCAATCGGGCGACTCGAAGCGGGTCAGGCCTTGAGCATCGACGCCCGCGAGATCACGCCGTCGACCACGTCGAACGTCGCGATCGTCTCTGTCGCGACGCCGGCGTTGATGACCCGCTCCTGCGCGACGACCCAGCGGGAGCCGAACAGGACGCTCGTGTCGATCACGCAGGAGAGCTCAGGGTTCTGCAGCCGCGGCTCGTAGAAGGCGCGGATCGCGGCCGACCCGACGAGGGGTTCCGGCGCGACTCCGGTGACCACGGCATCGTCGGCGTAGGTCGCGACGAAGGCGTCGAGGTCGTGGGCGTTGAAGGCGTCGAGCTGGGCCTGCACGGTGTCGAGGGCAGAACGGTCCTGGGCGGTGCGGTCAGTCAATGCGAACTCCTCCGTTGACGTCGTAGGTGGCTCCGGTGATGAAGCGGGCCCGCTCCGAGGCGAGCGACGCGATGATCCAGGCGACGTCCTCCGGCTGCCCGAACGCACCGAGCGGGATGCCCGACTCGAGCTTCGCGCGACCCTCGCCCTGGAGCTGATCCGTGATCGCGCTGGCGACCGGGCCGGGCGTGACGGCGTTGACGCGGATGCCCTCGGCGGCGAGGTGCCGGGCGAAACTGCGGGTGATCGCGAGGATCGCCCCCTTACTGGCCGCGTAGTGGATGCCCGTCTGCAGCGCGCCGACCTGCCCGGCGATCGAGGCGATGTTGATGACCGAGCGGTCGCCGTCGGCGGCCCGGAGCAGGGGGAGCGCCGCGCGGGTGAGCAGGAAGGTGCCGCGGGCGTTCGTCTCCAGGACGAAGTCCCACTCCTCGATGTCGATCTCGGGGTACGGGGTGTAGGGGCAGACGCCGCCGTTGTTGACGAGGACGTGCAGGTCGCCCCAGGCGTCCGTGATCTCGGCGATGAGCGCCGTGATGGAGTCGGGGTCGCGGAGGTCGAGGCGCGACACATGGACGTCCGGCGAGCCCGCGGCGCGGCACTCCTCCGCCACGCGTGCGGCTTCGGCCTCCCGTCCGGCGTAGGTGATCCAGAGGGCGACGCCCTCGCGGGCGAGTTCGAGGGCGGCGGCGGTTCCGATGCCGGAACTGGCGCCCGTGACGAGTGCGCGGCGAACAGTCATGACTAAACGCTATAGCAAGAACCGGCTCTCCGGACAGCGCTGTACGAGAAGTTGCTAGATGCTATAGCATCGCATCCATGACCGCGCCGCTCATCCTCGTCACCGACTGCGACCTCCCCGGGACCGTCATCGAAGACACCCTCCGCGCCGCCGGCCTCCGTGCCGAGCGGGCCGCCTCCGGGAGCCCGGACGACATCGCCGCCGCCGGAGCCGACGCCGAGGCGCTGGTCGTGCAGTGGGCGCGCATCGACGGCGACCTCATGGACCGCCTGCCGAACCTCCGTTTCATCAGCCGTGTCGGCATCGGCTACGACATGATCGACGTCGAGGCCGCCACGGCCCGCGGCATCGCCGTCGCGAACACGCCGAGCTACTGCATCGAAGAGGTCGCCGCGCACACCGTCGCGATGATCATGACCCAGGCCCGCGGCCTCTCCGCCTACGACCGGGCCGTGCGGGAGGGCGTCTGGAAGGCCGTCGACGCCCGGCCGCTCGCCGTGCGGCCGTCCTCCACCACCGTGTCGGTGCTCGGCTTCGGGCGCATCGGATCGATCGTCGCCCGCGGGTGTCGGGCGCTCGGCTTCCGTGTGCTGGTGGCCGACCCGTATGCCTCCGACGACGCCGTGCGCGACGCGGGCTGCGAGCCTGTGGACATCCCGTCGGCGATCGCCCGCGCCGACATCCTCACCCTGCACGTGCCGCTGACGGACGAGACCCGTCACCTGATCGACGCCGCGGCCCTGGCGACGATGAAGCAGGACGCCGTGATCGTGAACACCTGCCGGGGCCCGCTCATCGACGAGGACGCCCTGGCCGCGGCGCTCCGCGACGGCCGGCTCGCCGGTGCCGCTCTCGACGTCTTCGCGGAGGAGCCGCTCCCCGGCACCTCCCCGCTGCGCGCGCTCGACACCGTGCTGCTCACGCCGCACGCCGCCTGGTACTCCCCGGAGGCCCTGGCGGATCTTCCCGTGCACGCCGCCGAGAACGTGATCCGCTCGCTCGCGGGCGAGGCCGTGCTTATCGTCAACCCGGCCTTCGCCGCCGCGCGCTGAGAGGACTCCCATGGAACTGCTGCGACTCGGCGCGATCGGCCAGGAGCGTCCCTACGTCCGCGATGACGAGGGCGTGGTGCGCGATCTCGCCTCCCTGACCCGCGACATCGACGGCGCCTTCCTCGCCGCGGACGGCATCGCCCGCGTGCGGGCGGCACTCGCCGACGGCTCGCTTCCGGAGGGGGAGACCGCGGGACTGCGCGCCGGTGCCCCTGTGGCGCGGCCCACCGCGGTGATCTGCATCGGCCAGAACTACGCGGCGCACGCGGCGGAGTCGGGCTCCGAGCCGCCCGCACACCCGGTGGTGTTCTTCAAGCACCCGAACACGGTCGTGGGGCCGGACGACGTCGTGCTCCTGCCGCCGGGAGCCGAGAAGGTCGACTGGGAGGTCGAGCTCGCGGTCGTCATCGGCCGGACGGCGCGGTACCTGCCCTCCGCCGAGGCCGCGCGCGACGTGATCGCCGGCTACACCATCTCGAACGACGTGTCCGAGCGGGCGTACCAGCTCGAGGTCTCCGGCGGACAGTGGTCGAAGGGGAAGTGCTCCGAGACGTTCAACCCCCTCGGCCCGGCACTGGTCCCCGCGGACGAGGTCGACCCTCAGGCGCTGCGCCTGCGGTCCTTCGTGAACGGCGAGCCGCGGCAGGACTCCTCCACCGCCGACATGATCTTCCCCGTGCTCCAGCTGGTGCACGAGCTCAGTCACTACCTCGTGCTCGAACCCGGCGACGTCATCAACACCGGCACTCCGCAGGGTGTCGCGCTGTCCGGACGCTTCCCCTACCTGCAGGACGGCGACGAGATGACCATCGAGATCGAGCGACTCGGCCGCCAGCACCAGCGCACGGAGCGGGTCCGTCTCGGGTGAGGCCTGTGCCCGGGGCACGGTTCCTTTCGCTGAGTGCAACCGTGTCCCGGGTAGAGGTCTCTCCCGGATGCCCGCGCGGGCTCAGGCATGCGCGCAGGCTCAGGCGAGTGCAGGGGATAGGTGCCTGATGCCGCGCGACAGCCTGGTGCCGCGAGCGCCCGGCGGCTCAGGCATCCACGTGTACTCAGGCACCCGCGCGGGCTCAGGCGGCTGGAGGCGAAAAGTGCCTGATGCCGCGCGAGCGTCTGACCCCGCGCGGGGGTCAGCCGGCGAAGGGGAGGACCGGGAGGCCGTGCACCCCGGGACGCACCGCGAACACCGACCCCGCGGCGGTGCCGTGATCGGACGGCAGGCCCTGCGCGGAGGTCGTGATGAAGAGCGTGCCGAGGTCGTCGCCGCCGAACGTGCAGGCACTGACCTGGGGCACCGGCAGCACGATGTCCTCGCGCACGGTCCCGGACGGCTCGAACCCCCGCACGCGGCTCCCGCCCCACAGCGCGACCCAGACGCTGCCGTCCGCGGCGACCGTGAGGCCGTCGGGCACGCCGTCGTCCTCGGGGATGTGCGCGAACACCCGGCGCCCGCGGAGCTCGCCCTCGCTCACGTCGAACACGTCGATCCGGCCGGTGTCGGTGTCCACGTAGTAGACGCGGCGGCCGTCCGGGGAGTAGCTGACACCGTTGGACGAGGTCACGCGGGGGAGCACCGTGGTCACGTCGAGGGCGGCGTCGATGCGCAGCACGGTCCCGGCACCCGCGGTGGAGTCCGTGGACATCGATCCGGCCAGGAGTCGTCCTCGCGGGTCGCAGCAGCCGTCGTTCATGCGCACCGGGCCGTCGTCGAGCAGGGTCGCGACGGGACGGGCCTCCGCGTCGGGGCCGTCGGCGAGGTACAGGGTGCGCGCGCCCACCGCCACGAAGCCCCCGGACGTCCGCGGGCGGAAGAACGCGAGGTACTCGTCGTCGATGTGCTGGCGGACGATCTCGTCGCCGCGGAGGGTGAGCAGGTCGCCCGCGTCTCCGTCGACCCAGCGCAGGCCGCCCCACCCGGGCCACCAGACCGGGGCCTCGGCGTGGACGGCGACCGGGCCGGTCACGTTCTCGGGAGTCATGCGCCCTCCGCCGTCCGCCGCGGGTCGGTCACGGGCAGCGGCTCCGGAACGGGGTCGGCATGATCCGCCGCTGCGGCAGGGGCGGCCGGAAGCTCCTTCGCCACCTGCTTCTCGAGCACGGTCACGGCCTCGTCCGAGAGCAGGATGAGGCCGTCGAGCTCCTCGCGCACCCGCTTGTAGGCGATGTTCCGCTCCGATTGCGTCGCCGACTCGTCCACGGCGACCTTGAGGAGCTGCTGCGCGCGGTCGAGGCGCTTGCGCTCGGCCTCGGTGAACGTCGAGTCGCGCAGCCGCCGGGCGTCCTTCTCCGCGATCTCGAACGCGACCGCGTAGTCGCCCACGGCCTGCAGGTACTCCGCGATCTGCTGCTCCGTGAGCTTCGCGTCGGCGGCCGCCGGACGCAGCGCGTCCGCGGTCTTCTTCGCGCGCAGGAAGGCGGCCGTCAGCGGCTGGCGGCCGTCGCTCATCGCGGGGAAGGCGATGAGCTTGGCGACGTCGAGCTCGTAGTCCAGCCACCGCGCGGTGATTTCGTCGTGCTCGGCGAAGAGGCGGGCGAGCAGGTCGTCGGGCGCCACGGAGGCCGTGGTGTCGACGACGGTGGGACCCCCGTGCTTCGCCTGCCGGGCGGCCGCGCGCGCCTCGATCTCGGCGGTCTTGACCTGCGCCTTCATGCGCAGGGCCTCCAGCCGGCGCTCGTGCCGACGTTTGGAGCCGCGCTCCCAGGCCTTGGCGACTCCGCCGGCCATGCCCATGATCGGGAAGACGAGCCACCAGTAGTCACCCGCGAAGTTCCAGAAGCCCCGGATGAACTCGTCCATGATGGGTTCAGCCTACTGCGCGACGGCGGGTCGCCGGGGGCCCGCACGAGAGGGAGGGCGGCCGCATGAAGAGCGTCGGCATCGTCGGGATCGAGAACAGCCACGCCACGGAGATCGTCCGCTTCCTGAACGCCGAGGCCACGGACGTGCCCGTGCGGATCACGGCCCTCGTGGCAGGAGAGCCGGAGCGCACGCGGGAGCTGGCGGCACTCGGCGGCATCGAACGCGTCGTCGAGGAGGCGGCCGCGCTCCTCGGCACGGTGGACGCGCTCATCGTGACCGCCCGCGACGGTGCCGATCACCCCGCCCTCGCCGTCCCCTTCCTGGAAGCCGGGGTGCCGGTCTGGGTCGACAAGCCGCTCGCGACCGGCGTCGTCGATGCCGACGCGATCCTTGCGGCCGCGCAGCGTGGGCGGGTGCCCGTCACCTCGTCGTCCACGCTCCGCTGGCTCGCGGACACCGCGGAACTCGTGGCGGAGGCGGCCCGCATCGGGGAGGTCCAGGCGGTGACCGTCACGGGGCCGGCCGATCCGGACAGCCCGTACAGCGGCATCTTCTTCTACGGCATCCACATCGCCGATCTCGCCCAGGTGCTGCGGCCGGGCGCTGCGGAGGACGTCGAGGTGCAGTTCCTGCCGGCCGGCGTCGTCGCGCGCTACCGGGTCGGCGGGGTGCCGGTGACGCTGGAGTTCGTGCGGCCGGACGACGACCGGCAGGTGCCGTTCCGGGCGACCGTCGTCGGCCGCCGGGGCATCGCGAGCCGGGAGATCCCGATCGGCCCCGGGTATGTACGACCCGGCGTCCGCGCCTTCGCCCGGATGCTGGAGACCGGCGAGTCTCCGGTTCCCGCGTCCGAGATCCGCGCTCCGATCGCCGTACTCGAACAGGTCGCCGAGGCCCTCGCCTCCCGCTGACCCGGGCACAGTTTCGGAGATCGGATCCGCTGCGCGGTCGACAGGCCCTGTGCGGCGGCGTGTCGCCTGCCGTCTCCGAAGTCGTGCCCGGGGGTCGGAATCAGGGCTTCGTGAGGTCCTGCGCGAGCATGAGGATGATCCCGCTGGGGCCGCGGAGGTAGGTCAGCCGGTAGATGTCCCGGTAGTTCGCGACGCCGCGCAGGGGATGGAATCCGTGCCGGGCGGCGATGGCGAGGGAGGCATCGATGTCGTCGACGGAGAAGGCGATCCGGTGCATGCCGATCTCGTTCGGCCGCGTCGGCTCCGTCTCGATCGCCTCGGGGTGGATGTACTCGAACAGCTCGATCTGCCCGTGCCCGTCCGGGGTCTGCAGTACGGCGATCCGCGCGTGGTTCCCGTCGAGCCCGACCGCGGTGGACGCCCACTCGCCGCTGACCTCGTCCCGTCCGACCACGGAGAGACCCAGATCGGTGAAGAAGGCGATGGTGGCGTCGAGGTCGCGCACGGCGATCCCGATGTTCTCGAAGGCGATGGCCATGCCCGCGATGCTACTCCGGCGTCAGCGACCGAGCTTCTCGGCGCAGGCCACGCAGTACTCCGCGAACGGGCGCACCGCCAGGCGCTCCGGCGGGATGGGCCGCCCGCAGTGCGCGCAGATGCCGTAGGTCCCGGCGTCCATCCGCATCAGCGCCTCGTCCACCTGGCGGAGCTCCGCCTGCGCCGCCTCGGCCAGCCCCGACAGTCGGGACCACTCCGACGAGAGCGTCACCCCCTCCGGGTCGTGCTCGTCATCGTCGTTCGAGCCCTCGCGGTCGTGCATGAGCTCCGCGAGCGTAGTCGCCGTCGCCGCGACGCGGGCTTCGGCCTCGGCGCGGCGCTCTTGCAACAGCGCTCGCAGATCCATCCGCCCACTCTAGGCCCGCCCTGCGACACGCGCGTCGTCGCCGGACCAGGCATCCGCGCGAGATCAGGCGACACCGGCTGCAGGTGCCTGAACTCCCGCGCCTGCCTGTCCCTCCGGACAGCCCGCCCCCGCGACCGCTCGCGCAGGTTCAGGCGCTCGCGCGGCATCAGGCGACCCTGGTGACAGATGCCTGCCCCCGCGCGAATGCCTGTCCCGCGCGAACCAGACTCAGGCGCGACGGGTACGCGGGGGCTCCACGGTGGGGACGGAGTCGGTGTGCACGCTGGGGTGGTCCCGCTCCAGCGCCGCGCCCTCCATGTCGACGTTCGGGATGATGCGGTCGAGCCACTTCGGCAGCCACCAGGCCGAGCGTCCGAGCAGGTGCATGAGCGCGGGCATCAGCAGCATCCGCACCACGAACGCGTCGAGCAGCACGCCGAACGCGAGACCGAACCCGATGGACCGGATGATGGTCGACTCCGAGAACACGAACCCGCCGAACACCGACACCATGATGAGCGCGGCCGCGATGACGACCGAGCGCCCGGCCCGGAAGCCCTGGGCCACGGCATCGTGCGCGGACGCGCCGTGCACATAGGCCTCCCGCATCCCCGAGGCGAGGAAGAGCTGGTAGTCCATCGCGAGCCCGAACAGGATGCCGACGAGGATCACCGGCAGGAAGCTCAGGATCGGACCGGTGCTGTGCAACCCGATGAGGTCGGCGCCCCACCCCCACTGGAACACCGCGACGATGAGCCCGTACGTCGCGAACAGCGACAGCACGAACCCTCCTGTGGCGATGAGCGGCACGAGCAGCGAGCGGAACACGACGATCATGATGAGCAGCGACAGGCCCACGACGACCACGAGATACAGCGGGAGCACGCTCGCCAGCGCCTCGGAGATGTCGATGTTGGTGGCGGCCTGACCGGCGACGCCGAGGGTGATGCCACCGTCGATATCCGGGAGGCCCCGCAGATCCTGCACCAGCTCCTCGGTGGAGGCGCTGTTCGGGCCTTCGGCGGGCAGCACCTGGAAGGCGAGGAGCGTGTTGTCATCCGACGTGGCGATGGGGGCGACCGCGACCACGTCGTCCTGCTCGGCGATCTTCTCCGCCACGGTCACCTGCGTGGCCAGCAGGTCGTCGTCGCTCACGGCGTCGTCGAGGGTCGCTGTCACCAGGAGCGGCCCGTTCGCGCCCTCGCCGAACTGCTCGTCGACGGTCTGGAACGCGCGGTAGCTGGTGGAGTCGGCGGGTTCGCTCGACCCGTCCGGGAGGCCGAGGCGCATCGACATCGCGGGGATCGCGATCACGAGCAGCGCGACGACGCTGACGAGCGCGGTGACGACGGCGCGCAGCGTCGACATCCGGCGCACGGGCTTCCCGGCCGCGTGCTCCTGGCCGATGGTCGCCCGCGCCTTGCGGCTGAGCAGGCGGGTGCCGACGAGGCCGAGGATCGCCGGGGCGAGGGTCACGGCGACGAGCACGGCGACCGCGACGCACACCGCTCCCACCGTGCCCATGAGGCCGAGGAACGGCACGCCCGTCACGTTGAGGGCGAGGAGCGCGACGATGACCGTGGTCCCCGCGAACACCACCGCGGTCCCGGAGGTACCCGTGGCCAGACCGATGGACTCGCGCACGGGCGACCCGGCCAGCAGCTGCTTGCGGTGCCGGTTCACGATGAAGAGGGAGTAGTCGATGCCGACCGCGAGCCCCAGCATCACGCCGAGGACGGGAGTCACCGAGGCCATGTCGACGACGCCGGAGAACGCGAGCGACGCCGTGACGCCCACGCCGACGCCGACCACGGCCGTGACGATGGGCAGGGCCGCACCGATCAGCGAACCGAGCATCACGATGAGCACGACCGCGGCGAACGCGAGACCGATGGCCTCGCCGACGCCGAAGATCTCGGGCACGCCCTGGGCGATGTCGGTGCCGAAGTCGACCGTGACGCCGTCGATCTCCTCGTCCTGGAAGTGGGCGATGGTGCTCTGCTTGGTCTCTTCGGCGAGCTCCAGGCGCGGATCGACGAAGGAGACGTTGACGATGGCCGTGGAGCCGTCCTCCGAGACGACGCCGATGCCGTCCGCGAGGTCCAGCAGGGTCGTGCCGAGGTCCAGCTGCTCCGCGCTGTCGGCGAGCTCCGCGCGGTTCTCGTCGATGGTGTCCTGCTGCGCGTCGAGCTGCGCGAGCTGGGCGTTCAGCTGCGCGAGCTGCGCGTCGAGCGCGGCGGTCTGCTGGGCTGGCGCGCCGGCGGCCTCGGCCTGCGCGCGTGCCCCTTCGAGCTGGGTGATCCCGGCCTCGAGCTGTGCCCGGCCGTCGTCGAGCTGGGCCTGGCCGGCGTCGAGCTGGGCGCGGCCGTCGTCGAGCTGGGCCTGGCCGTCCGTCAGCTCCTTCGCCTGCTCGTCCTGCAGCCGCTGGGCGTCGAACGGGTCGACGACGGAGGCGACGCCGTCGAGGTCTCCCGCGCTCGCGGCGAGGTCGGAGATCGCCTGCTTCTGCTCGTCGGTGAAGGGCTCCCCGTCGTCCGTCCGGTAGACCACCGTCCCGGTGCCCCCGGCGGTGTCCGGCAGCTTGTCGGCGAGCTGATCGGTGACCTCGCCGGAGGCGGTGCCGGGGATGTCGAAGCTGTTGCTCAGCGTGCCGCCGAAGGTGAGGAAGGCGCCGACGCCGAGCCCGAGGATGAGCACCCAGGAGACGATCACCGTCCACGCCCTGCGCGCAGCGAAAGAACCCAGACGGAACAGCAGTGAAGCCACGTGATCTCCTTCAGACGAAAAGAGCATACGGCACGTCTCGTCTAGGGATCTGTGGCTATCCTGAACGCATGGTGAACGAGCATCGCAGTGGCCCTGTGCGCAGCACGGCGGCCCGCGAGGCGATCCTCGATGCGACGGCCCGGCTCTTCCACAATCAGGGGTATGACCGGCTCACGATCGAGGGCATCGCCAAGGAGGCCAAAGTCGGCAAGCAGACCATCTACCGCTGGTGGCCGTCGCGCGGCGCGCTCATCGGGGAGTGCCTGGCCGAGGGACGCCTCATCCCCGTGGACTTCGTCGTGCCCGACACCGGAGACCTCTCCGCCGACGTGGAGACCTGGCTGCGGAGCGTCCTGTCGATCCTCGAGAAGCCCCAGGGCGGTGTGCTGCTGCGGTCTCTCGTGGCCGCGGCCACGGAGGATGCCTCGGTCGGTGCGCACCTCGGCGAGAGCCTCGGGGTGGAGAAGTACCTGTCGGAGCGTCTCCGCGGCGGCATCCGCGACGGTCAGCTGCCGGAGGACGCCCCGGTCGAGCAGCTCGGTCGCGCCATCCTCGGGGCCATCATCGTGGAGTCTCTCGGCCGCGAGGCCCACGATCCGGGTTCCGTCGTCGCCCTGACCCGCTACCTCTTCGCTCGCTGAGGTCGCGGATTCGCACGGGGTCGCACGGATTCAGGGAACCCCTGCGACCCGGGTGCGAATCTGCGACGCGGGCCCGGATCAGCCGAGGAGCAGGGTGAGCACGGTCGCGCCGCCGCCACCGAGGATCAGCGCCACGATGACGGTCCACGCGATGATGCGGATGCGCCGGTTGCGCTTCTCGCCGAGGTCGCCGTAGTCCTCGCTGAGGCCGTCGCCGCTCATCAGGCCACCGGCTCCGTGACGGTCGGGCCGAAGTACGACGGCAGCGTGGCCTGCGAGCGCTCGCGGAGCTCGGCGGCCGAGACGGTGAAGACGTCCTGCACCTCGAGCTGCGGCTCGCTGTCCGTGACGCCGATGCGGGCGACCGGGTAGCCGCGGCCCTCGCAGAGCCCGCGGAACTTCACGTCGTCCTCGCGGGGAACGGTCACGATCACGCGGCCGGTCGACTCGGAGAACAGGGCGGTCGCGGCGTCCACGCCATCGCGCTCGATGATCTCGTTGAGCCAGACCCGGGCGCCGACGCCGAAGCGCATGACGCCCTCGGCCAGGGCCTGCGCGAGACCGCCTTCGGAAAGGTCGTGCGCCGAGGAGATGAGCCACTCGTCACGGGCCGCGGCGAGCAGTCCGGCGAGGCGCTTCTCGCCCGCGAGGTCGACCTTCGGCGGGCGGCCGCCGAGATGCTGGTGCACGACCTCGGCCCACGCGGAGCCGGAGAGCTCGGTCGACGTGGTGCCGAGCAGGTAGATGTTCTGCCCCTCGTCCTGCCAGCCGGACGGGATGCGGCGGGAGACGTCGTCGATGATGCCCAGCACGCCGACGAGCGGGGTCGGGTGGATCGGCACGTCGCCGGTCTGGTTGTAGAACGAGACGTTGCCGCCGGTGACGGGGGTGCCGAGCTCGTAGCAGCCGTCCGCGAGGCCGTCGACGGTCTGACCGAACTGCCACATGACCTCGGGGTTCTCGGGCGAGCCGAAGTTGAGGCAGTCGGTGATGGCGGTCGGCACGGCACCGGTCACGGCGACGTTGCGGTAGGCCTCGGCGAGCGCGAGCTGCGCGCCGGCGTACGGGTCGAGCTGGCAGTAGCGTCCGTTGGCGTCGGTGGCGACGGAGAAGCCCAGGCCGGACTCCTCGTCCACGCGGATCATACCGGCGTCGTCGGGGAAGCTCAGGGCCGTGTTGCCGAGCACGTAGTAGTCGTACTGGTTCGTGATCCAGCTCGTGTCCGCGAGGTTCGGGGAGGCGACGAGGGCGAGGAACTGCTCGCGCAGCGTCTCCGCGTCGTTCGCACGCGGCAGGTTCTCGGCGGCGTCGGCCTGCAGCGCGTCGATCCACGTCGGGTAGGCGACCGGGCGGTCGTAGACGGGACCGTCGACCGCGACGGTCGAGGGGTCGACATCGACGATGCGCTCGCCCTGCCAGTCGATGATGAGGCGTCCATCGCCGGTGACCTCGCCGAGCACGGAGGTCTCGACCTCCCACTTGTTCACGACGGCCAGGAAGGCGTCGAGCTTCTCGGGGGCGACGATGGCCATCATGCGCTCCTGCGACTCCGACATGAGGATCTCCTCGGCCGTGAGTGTGGGGTCGCGCAGCAGCACGTTGTCGAGCGAGACGTGCATGCCGCTGTTGCCGTTGGCCGCGAGCTCGCTGGTCGCGCAGGAGATGCCGGCGGCGCCGAGGTCCTGGATCGCCTCGACGAGTTCGCCGCGGTAGAGCTCCAGACAGCACTCGATGAGCACCTTCTCGGCGAACGGGTCGCCCACCTGCACCGCGGGGCGCTTGGTCGGGCCGCCGTCGGCGAACGTGTCGGAGGCCAGGATGCTCGCGCCGCCGATGCCGTCGCCGCCGGTGCGGGCACCGAACAGGACGACCTTGTTGCCGACGCCGGTGGCGTTCGCGAGCTTGAGGTCTTCGTGGCGCAGCACTCCCACCGCGAGCGCGTTCACGAGCGGGTTGGCCTGATAGACGGAATCGAAAACCGTCTCGCCGCCGATGTTCGGAAGGCCGAGGCAGTTGCCGTAGAAGCTGATGCCGCTGGTCACGCCGTGCACGACGCGGGCGGTGTCCGGGTGGTCGATCGCACCGAAGCGCAGGGCGTCCATCACGGCGACGGGGCGGGCGCCCATCGAGATGATGTCGCGGACGATGCCGCCGACACCGGTCGCCGCACCCTGGAAGGGCTCGATGAACGACGGGTGGTTGTGCGACTCGGCCTTGAAGGTCACGGCCCAGCCCTCGCCGACGTCGACGACGCCCGCGTTCTGGCCCATGCCGACCATCAGGCGTTCCTTCATCTCGTCGGAGACCTTCTGGCCGAAGCGGCGCAGGTAGTTCTTGCTCGACTTGTAGGAGCAGTGCTCCGACCACATCACCGAGTACATCGCCAGCTCGCCCGAGGTGGGGCGGCGGCCGAGGATCTCCTTGATGCGCGCGTACTCGTCGTCCTTGAGCCCGAGGGCGCCGTACGGCTGCTCCTTCTCGGGCGTCGCGATCGCGTTCTCGACGGAGTCGGGGACGTGCTGGGGGGAAGGTGCAGGGGCGGTGGTCACGCGCACTCCAAAGGAAGGGGCCGGCGGGGCGTCTTCAGTCTACCGGCGCGGTCGGGGCCGTTCTCTCGTGCGTGCCGTCGGACGGCGTCAGGACGGGAAGGCGGCGGCGTCATGGCAGCTCGGCGATGGTCAGGCCCTGCGCGCGTGCGGCGGCGGCGAGCTCGCGGTCGAACGTGAGGAGCGCCGTGACCACGTCGCCGAGTTCGAGCGCGGCGGCGAGGTGGAGAGCGTCTAGAGTGCGGAGCCCTGAGCCTGCCCGGATGGCCGCGGTCAGCGTCTCGTCGTCGAGGGAGACGAGCGCGACGCGGTCGAGGAGGTCGACGACGGCTTCGCGGTCGAGGGAACGGCGGTCGGCGATCGCGTGCAGCTCCACGGCGAGGAGGCGCGAGGAGACGAACTCGCTGCCGTTCGCGAAGGCGAGGACGACCGCTTCCGACCCCTCTTCCTCGATGAGTGCCTTCGCGGCCGCTGAGGTGTCGAGGTAGATCACGACCGGTCGGCCCGAAGCTCGCCGAGGATCTCCGCCACGGACAGCGAATCCGGCACGGGGGCGTGGCGGAGCGGACCGCTCGCGCGGGGCAGCGTCACCCGCCCGTTGGCGATCATGCGCGTCCAGGCCGTCTCGGCGGGCGGCGACAACTCGGCGATCGGGCGCCCGCGGTCTGTCACCGTCAGGTGCTCACCGGCGGTGACGCGCGCCAGCACCCGCGCGGTCTGCTGATTCAGTTCGGTCTTCGACACGGTGCCCATCTCCTCAGGGTAGATCCAAAGTAGTAGAACTACTAGTTCTCGGGTTCGTGGGTCCAGTGAACCATTGCTCGGCGACATTGCGAGGCCGTACGGACGGATCTCCCCGAAGGCTCTGGATAACTGCCCCGCGGGGCGGCGTCAGGAGGAGGAGTGCGCTGCTGCGAACCGTTGCGCCAGCACCCCCGCCGCCTCGCGCAGCGCCTCGGGCCCGACCACCGTGAACGGCGCGTCGAACCGGGCCACCGCGGCGAGCACACCCGTCCACGACCAGGAGCCGACCGTGACTCGGCACGAGTCCTCCGACAGCGGCACCACGGCGCCGTCTCCGACCCACGGCGCCACGTCCCGCGCCGGCAGGGCGATATCCACCACGCCCGTGCACGGCCAGCGGTCCTCGGTCGTCGAACCCTTGGCACGGGCGGCGAGGAAGGTCTGCGCGTCCGCGGCAGGCAGAGGGCGCGGCGTGAAGGAGGGCCCGGTCGGCGTGCGTGGCTGCAGTCGATCGAGGCGATACGTGCGCCAGTCGGCCGCCTCCAGGTCCCAGGCCAGCAGGTACCAGCGGCCCTCGCGCGCCACGACGGCATGAGGCTCCGTGCGCCGTGGTGGGCGGTCCCGCGCGGATCCGTAGTCGAAGCGGAGCACCTTCCGGTCGCGTACCGCCGCGCTCGCCGCCTCCAGTACGGCCGGGTCGGCGCGGACCGCGGCCGGTGCTCCGTCGAAGCGGATCCCGTCGATGCGGTGGCGCAGGCGCGAGGGCATGACCTGACGGACGGTCGCGAGCGCGCGCTGTGCGGCCTCGCTGACCTCGATCCCGGTCGCGCTCGCACTCTGCAGGGCCACGGCGATCGCCACGGCCTGCTCGTCGTCGAAGAGCAGCGGCGGCATGTCCGACCCCGCTTCGAGGCGGTAGCCGCCGTACGGGCCCTTGGTGGATCCGATGCGGTAGCCGAGCGCGCGCAGTCGATCGACGTCGCGGCGCACCGTGCGCGGTGTGACGCCGAGACGGTCGGCGAGTTCCCCGCCGGGCCAGTCGCGTGTCGCCTGCAGCAGGGACAGCAGCGCGAGCATGCGCGACGAGCTTCCGGTCATGGCTCCATTCTGCGCCGGAAAGAGGACAGAAACAGACCTCTACCTCTGTGACGGTGGTATCACACGGTCCGATCAGCGGACCGGGACACGGAGGACACCATGACTCTCACGACCACCACCCACCTCAACTTCCGCGGCACGGCCCGTCAGGCCCTCGACTTCTACCGGTCGGTCTTCGGCGGCGAGGTGACCGCGGCCACCTACGGCCAGTTCGGGATGCCGGAGGGTGTTCCCGGGTTCGACAAGCTCGTGTTCGGGCAGCTCGACGGACCCGTGCGGCTGATGGCGTACGACATCCCGGGCGCGGACGACACCGCCGCGACTGCCGGCACCACCCGTCGCGAGAACGGGATGACGATCACGGACCGCTCCTTCTTCCAGTCGCTGCGAGCGGACTCCCTGGATGAGCTGCAGCCCGTGTGGGACGCCCTCGCCGAGGGTGCGACCGTGATCGAACCTCTCGCCGCCTCCGCGTGGTCCGCCGGTTTCGGCATGCTCACCGACCGCTTCGGCGTGACCTGGGTCCTCGACGTCGCCTGACCGCGTTTGGATGCTCGACCCGGCCCCGTGCGGTCGACCCGGCCCCGTGCGCCCGTCCGCAACGGGCCGGGATACACGGAAGAGGGTGGGTCAACGCGCGGCGTCCCTCCTGCAGTCGACCCGGCCTCTTGCGGTCGACCCGGCCCCTTGCGCCCGTCCGTAACGGGCCGGGATGCACAGCAGGGGGTGGGTCGGCGCCCGTGGGCGACATGACATGTCAAGGGCCTCTTCGTCGTCGGTCGCCTCACGTAGAAAGGAGGAGACGAAAGGCAGGGCATGGCCGCAGGAGACATCGAGACGTTCTCGCGCAACGGCATCTGGTTCAACCGGATCCAGGGCGAGTCGCACACGCTGGGCAGCAGCTTCGAGTCGATGGAGGAGGCGGTGAAGGTCGGCCGTGGCGCGGCGACAGCGCGTCAGGTGCAGCATTTCGTGCGCACGGAAGAGGGGCCGTCCGACGACGTGGCTCCGAACGAGGCGCACCCGCGCGACCTCATGTGGTGAGTCGCGGATGATCCTGCAGGTCTGCGTGAACGGTGCCAGGGACGTCACGGAGCATCCGTGGCTGAGCGCCGACGAGACGGTGGTGGCCCAGGACGCCGCGGCGGCCGTGGATGCTGGTGCCGCAGAGATCCATGTGCATGCGAAGGACGCCGCCGGCCGCGACTCGCTGGCACCCGAGGATGTGCGGCGGTGGCTCGGAGCCGTCCGTGCCGCGGCGCCGGGCATACCCGTGGGCGTGACGACCGGAGCCTGGGCCGAGCCCGACGTGTCGCGACGGCTCGCGGCCATCGAAGGCTGGACGGAACTTCCCGACTACGCCTCCGTGAACTGGCACGAGGCCGGAGCCGACGAGGTGGCCGCGGCGCTGCGTCGACGGGGGATCGACGTGGAAGCGGGCATCTGGGACGCAGCGGGGCTCGAGGCGTGGCGGGTCTCCCCGGTCCGTGGTGCTTGCCTGCGCGTGCTCGTGGAGCTTCCCGCGGAGGCCGCCGACGTCGCCCGTCCGCACGCCGAGGGGCTGATCGCCCACGTGGCGCGCGAGGAGCCCGACCTGCCGATCCTGCTGCACGGCGAGGAGCTGTCGGCCTGGCCCGCCCTCGACCTCGCCGGGGAGCTCGGCCTCGATACGCGGATCGGCTTGGAGGACACCCTCCTCCTCCCGGACGGCACCGACGCCCCGAGCAACGCCGCCCTCGTCCGCGCCGCCCGCGCCCGCCTCCCCCGCGCTTAGTCCGGCCCTCGCGCGGCGCCGGTGCGTCGCGCCAGTGCGTGCGCAGAAGCGTTCCTTTCTCCGCGGTTTCCGGTCCCTTTTCGCACTCCACATCTCAGGCCCGCTCGGTGCGAGTGAAGAACCGTGCCTGACCGCGCGAACCCCCGCTCGTTTTCGCACTCCACATCACGGTTCGCATGCGCGCCGCCGCGGGGTGCGAAACCGCCCTTCGCGTGGCGCGCATCGGTCCGTTCTTGCACTCCGCACTGCGGGGGACTCCGGGCCCCTTGAGTGCGGGCGCAGAATCGCACCTCCTGTCGCGCCGGGACTCGGTGCGGTGCGGGTGCAGAAACGTCCATAGTCCCGCCGGCCATGGAACGTTTTCGAACTCGCCAAACGGCGTACGCGCCACTCTGCCCCGGCGCGGGTGCAATAACGCCCCTCAGCTCGCCCGCCCCGGAACGTTTTCGCACTCCGCACCCGCAGGAGCCCGTACGACCGCCCCGGACTCACCCGGCACTCCACCCGCCCCAGTCGGGACGGTCCACGATGCAGAAGCGGTTCCCCTCGGGGTCTTCCATGATGATGTAGTCGGCGTCGTCCGGGCGGCCGTCCCAGTGCACCTCCCGTGCTCCGAGCCCGGCGAGACGCTGCACCTCGGCAGCCTGGTCCTCCGCGTAGATGTCGAGGTGGATGCGCGGGGGCAGCACGCGCTCCGAGTGGTGCGCGTCGAGCGCGATGCACGGTGCGTCGGCGTCGCGGGGTTTGAGTACGACCCAGTCGTCCTCCGCGGGGTCTCGTTCGACGTAGTCGAGGGCGGCCTTCCAGAATGCGGTCTGGGCCGAGAGGTCGTCCACGCGGATCACGATCGACACGATCTTCAACATGCCCGCGAGAGTACGGCGGGGATCCAGGTCCCGCGGAGGGGCTTGCGCCGCCGCGCGGGATCAGCTTCCGGACCGGCCGAAGTCGCTCGTGAGCCACTCCTCGACCGACGCGAACGGGAACTCCCGCGCCGCAAACGTCCCCGGCACCGTCCGCACCTCCCGCATCCGATCGAGCCGGAACAGCCGCCAGTCGTCGCGGTCGATGTCGAAGCCGACCACGTACCACCGCCCTCCGCGGAGGACATGGCGATGCGGCGCGATCACCCGCTCCGAAGCGCGTCCATGCTGGTCGGTGTAGCTGAAGGCGACGCGAGCGCCCTGCGCGACAGCGTCCGCGAGCGTCCCGACCGCAGCCCACTCCGCGGGCGCCGGCTCTGCGCGGAGGATCTGCGTGGACAACGCCGTCGCCGCGGCCCGTCGTCGAAGCCCAGGCGGGAGGACCTGCTCGATCTTCCCGCGGGCGACGGCGGCGGCCGGGTCTTCCGGACTCCACGCTTCGAGGACGAGCAACCCGGTGATGAGCGTGGTGACGTCGTCGGCGTCCAGGAGCAGCGGCGGGATGCGCGTCCCCGGTCGCAGGCGATAGGCCGCGCCGGGACCGGGGCGGGAGTGGACGTCGTAGCCGAGGTCGCGTAGGCGCTGCATATCGCGGCGGACCGTCCGCGGGCTCACCGCGAGGCGGGCGGCGAGGTCGGGCACGCTCCACTCGCCGCCGGTCTGCAGCAGCGACAGCAGATGGAGGGTGCGGTGCGAGGGGGCGTCCACGGCTCCATCATCGCGCGAGATGCGGCCGGAATCAGGCCGTATCCGTCCATAGCGTGGAGCGACACCGACCGAGAGGACCCTCATGCGCATCGCTGTCACCACTCCCAACGGCCACGTCGGGCACCACCTCACCCCGATGCTGGTCCGCGCCGGCGTCCGCCCCCTGCTGCTCGCCCGGAACCCGGATGGCATCGCCACCGACTTGCGCCCCTATGTCGAGTTCGCCCGGGCCGACTCGCAGGATGCCGAGGCAATCGTCGCCGCGACGCGGGACGTCGATGCCCTGTACTGGGTGGATCCGTCGGTGTTCTCCGACGACCCGCTCGCCGACTACGCCCGAGCGACCGAGGCCCTGGTGCAGGCCGTCCGGGCGAACGGCGTCCGGCGGGTGGTGTTCCAGAGCAGCGTCGGCGCGGAGAAGCGGCACGGCGTCGGCGAGATCGACGGTCTGGCCGCCACGGAGATCGCGCTCGACGCCCTCGACATCGACGTGACGCATCTGCGCTGCGGCTACTTCTTCACCAACCTGCTGCTCGACATCGAGTCGCTGCGGGCAGGGACTCTCGCCACGGTGCTCCCGCTCGACTTCCGGATGCCCTGGGTGGCGCCGCGCGACATCGCGGAGGCCGCCGCGCTCGCGCTGCTGAACGGGGAGTGGACGGGGCGGCGGGTGCAGGCCGTGCACGGGCCCGCGGACCTGAGCTGGGCCGAGGTCGCCGCGATCCTGACGCGCGAGCTTGGGCGAGAGGTGACCGTGCAGCGCATCGACGACGAGGAGATGCGTCAGGGGCTCCGCGCTGCGGGGATGCCCGAGGCGATGGCCGAGGCCGTGCTCGGGATGTCGACCGGACTCCGCGACGACTTCACGGCGGAGCAGCCGCGGTCCGTCCTCTCGACGACGCCGACGACCCTCGAAGCGTGGGTGCGCGAGGAGCTCGTCGGAGTGGTGTGACCGGCATCCTGCCGGAACCGGTCCCGTCAGATATGGTGCGGCCATGGAGACCACATCCGAGGTGACGCCCGAGACCGATGACGACGCACGGTCGGGGACCGTGCCAGAGGCGGAGGAGGCCGAGCATGCGGAGCGGCGCCAGCTTGCTGTGAACCGCTTCGGATGGATCGTCGCGTGGGGTGTATCCGTCGTCGCCCTGATCGTCGGCATCAGCCTCACGGGAGTCGGGACGGCCGAGCACATCGTCGAGTACTCCGACAGCTACGACGTCTTCCGGCGAGAGGTCTGGCCTGCGGGTCTCGTGCTCCTCGGCGTGGGTGCGCTCGGCGTCATCGCCACCGCCCTCGCCACCGCGGTCCTCACGCAGAAGCGCTGACCCCCGACGGAGAACGCCCCCGCCGTTCGGGTCGGCGGGGGCGTTGGTTCCATGGAGTCGCGTTACTGCACGGACCAGCCGCCGTCGGAGGCGAGGATGGCGCCGTTGATGTTCACGGCGTCGTCCGAGAGCAGGAAGGTGATCGATGCGGCCAGGTGCTCAGCGGTCGCGACGGTCGGGATGGCCTGCTGGAACGGGGCGAGGCGGCCGGAGCCGTACTCGGACATGTGCGGGGGCATCGGGATGCCGGTGGCGACGCCGCCCGGGGCGACGGAGTTCACGCGGATGCCCTTCGGCCCGTACATGAAGGCGGCCGACTTGGTGACGCCGATGATGCCGTGCTTGCTGGCCGTGTAGGCGTTGCCCGAGGCGTTTCCGCGCAGGCCCGCCTCGCTCGACACATTGAGGATCGCGCCGCGACCGGCCTTCTCCATGACGGGGATGACCGCGCGCATGAGCTTGAACGGAGCGGTGAGGTTGATCGCGATGACGCGGTCCCAGACGGCATCCGGCGTCTCGCCGGCCGGGGAGAAGTCGTCGTTGATGCCAGCGACGTTCGCGAGTCCGTCGATGCGGTCGCCCGCGGCGGCGAGCACGGCGTCGATCGCGTCCTGCGTGGTGAGGTCGCCCGCGACCGTCACGATGTCGGCGTCCGGCAGCTCGGCCTTGAGGGCGTCGAGCTTCTCGGCGGCGATGTCGCTGGCGATCACGCGACCGCCTTCCCGGGCGATGCGCGAGGCGGTGGCCTTGCCGATGCCGGAGGCGGCACCCGTGACGATGACGGTCTTGCCGGCGAAGCGGCCCGCCGTGACCTTCTCGGTCCAGCCCTCGGAGGCATCGTCCTCGGGAATCTCGCCGTTGTTCGCGGCGCGCACGAGGTCGTCGACGACCGACTGCGGGAGCTGGCCCTGGCTCATGGTGACGAGCTGCTGCAGCGGGAGTCCGAGCACGGGGGTGAGGAGCTCGGGGTCGGCGCCCGTCTGCTCGAAGAGGCCCCGGATGAGCGGGCCGCCGGTGGGGTCGTTCATCCAGTCGCCGATGGTGGAGTGTGCGGTGAGGGCCATGCTCTTTCTCCTTGCTCGGGTGCCGTCGTAGTTTCGCAACGGTGCGTCTACTTATGTTCCAGTGTACGCCTCTGTACGCTCGAAAGGTGCCCCGTCCTCGCAGTGAAAAGGCCCGCCAGTCCGTGCTGGAGGCGATGCGCCGCGCGCTCGCCGCAGACGGATACGAGGCCGTGACGATCGAGGGCCTCGCGGCTGAGGCGGAGGTGTCGAAGCAGACGATCTACCGATGGTGGCCGTCGAAGGCCGCGATCCTCGGGGAAGCGCTGCTCGAGGGGACGGTCCCTGGTTCAGATGTCGTCGTGCCGATGACGGATGACCTCGGCGCGGACCTGCGCGCATGGTTCACGGCGGTGTCCGCGGGTCTGGCCCGGCCTGAGGGTGTGTCGCTGGCGCGGGCGCTCATCGAGGTGACGGCGGCTGATCCGGAGCTGGGGCTGGTGTTGAACGAGCGGCTGGCGGCGCCGATCCGGGAGTGGGTGGCGGAGCGCGTCGCGCGCGGACGCGCGGACGGAGACGTGCGGGCGGACGTGGATGCCGCCGCGGTCGCCGATGAGTTCATCGCGATCGCCTCGTACTCCGCGCTGATCGGGCAGCCGTTGAGTGCGGAGCGGGTGGAGGAGACGGTGGTGCGGTTGCTGCGGGGGATCGCGGCGGGCTGAGCCTCTCGCTGGATTGCTGTGCGGCGCGACGGTCGCGGTTCTCCATGCTCACTCGTTGCGTACCGCGAGTCAAGAATATCGGTTGCGACCTCATATGTGTGCTTTCATATGTCTCATGACGCAGCGAGCGCGATCCCGCGGCTTCGTGTCGGTGGGCCGGCGGGTGTGCGACGGCGGTGAGTGAGGAACTGCTAGAGGTGGGCATCATGCTTTATGTCGCGGTCGGCGTAGCTCTTCTTCTCTGGGGGACGTTGGTGGGGCGGGTCGGCAGGAAGCTCGGCACTCTTCTCGCCATCGTTCCCGTTCTGGTGTGGTTCGGGGTCCTTGCGTGGTTCGGCTCGTCGGGCAACCTCGACAGCCCGGCTGGAGATGCGCTTGCCGTGTACCTCGTGGTCGGGCTCCTTGCTTTTACGATCGGCGTCAATCTCACCGATCGCTCCGTGTCCGTGCGCAATTCACGATGGAAGCCATGACCCGCTCGGCGTGTGATGCCGGCGACGAGTGTGGCGGTGACGTTTTGACGGTGCCGCCGGCCACGGCCTGACCTTGCGCGGGCTTAGAAGTCGCCCTCCGCCACCTGGAAGCAGGCCAGCCCGCGAGACCGCCACATCTCGACCACGCTGCGGCGGTCGTCGACCACGCCGATCACGTCGAAGTGTGGTTCGATGTGGGCGTCGTAGATCTCGGCCTTGACTATGTTGTCGGCGCGCTGGTCGCCCGTGCGGCGGAGTAAGAGGCGGTCGAAGGGGATCTCGTTGAACGTCAGCCAGGCCTCAGTGGCACGACGAGCGGTCTCATCTCGGCCCGAGACCACGATGATCGCGTCGACGTCGGGGTGTGCGGCGAAGGCTTGGGCGGCGACCACGACCGGGTGGTTCGGGGTGTCGATCGACACGCTGCGCATGTCGTACGGGGAGCGGTCGCCGATGAGTGCGAGGGTGCCGTCGACGTCGAAGATCCAAGCGCGAGGGCGATCGGTGGGCATGGTGTGAGGGTAATGGTAACGCGGTGTACTTCTGCTCTTATGCTGTGCCTTGGCGAATTCGCCAGCCGCGGCTACCCCTTCTATAGTCGGGCTTTGCTAGCAGCCGTGAGCCAATTGAGGCAGCCCAAGACCATGGTTTCGCTGTCAGTGTCTTCCGCTCGCGTTCGAAAGTGCATGATGTCGTTTCGTAGGTCGAGAACGCGCTTGAGGCTCGCAACGCAAGTCTTTCGGTCCAATCCGAGGGCTAGCGTGGCCCAGTGCTTTGGGTTCTCGAGCACTCTAATGTACTCGCCAAACGTCATATCGCTCGCGCCGCCGAAGTCCTCCCTCACGATGCTCTCGTCAAGCGAGGACTCGAGTTCTGGGAGGGGCAGCTGGTCCAGGATTAGGCGGAGCAGGCTCTCGATTTCGCCGATTCGTACGAACAAACCGGTCGAGTTCTGAAAGGTGGCGGCCAGGTCCGTTGAAGTGACGATGCCCACAATGATGTTCTCGCGATTTCGGAAGTAGATGAAATCGCTGGCGAGTATGGTCGGCACGAGGTCCATGAGGTTGTCTGCCGACTCCGCGACGTGTCCGCCCGTAGTCATGACGTCCTTGGCTTTCGCGTCGACATGCCCACTCGCCCGCGAGCGCGCAATTGACTTCCACGTCACCGTTCCATGCAGCTTTCGCCGCGTCTTATCCATCACTGGGACTTGCGAAAAGTCCGACATGAGCATGAGCGTCTCCACCAGTTCGAGCGTGTCGTCCGGACCGACCGCCGTCAGTTCTGGGGCATCTTGCGCGATGTTCGAAACAGGGAGGCCCACCTGGTGGTTCGAGCGACTACTGGTCCTTCGATCGCTGATGGTGACTGTTCCCCAATAGTCGGCGCGTTCGAGCTCGGGCTCGACTATGTAGCCTCGGTGGCGAAGGGCGGCATTGATAGACGCCACCACAGACTTGCCGCGCCGAGTGTTCCCGTTGAGTTCGAGAAGACGGCGGAGATCAACTTCGACGGGCTGCTCAATGCTGACGCTATCGAGAAGGTCTTCTAGACTCGCGTGATTCTCAGGCATTCGCGCTCTCCTCGATCTCGACAGGCGTCGCCGCATGCGTTTTGGGGGTAGGCCGGTTCTCGCCTAGCCCACATCATAGTGAGGCTGTTCCAAACGACCTTCTCGCTTCGCATCAGAAGGGCTCGCATTTCGGGTGGGCTTGTGCCTTATCCGACCGTCCGCGAACCGCGCCCGCGCCCGGTCATGATGTTTGCCGACGGGGACGAGCTCCGTGGCCTTCGGCAAGCCCATGCGCTTCGTCGAGACGTACACGCTCTCTGCGGTGTCGACGAGGAACGTCTCGTGCCACACGCCGACCGCTCCCGGAGCCTTGCGGGCGGCGCGGTTGAAGGCGGTCCAGGCCGGACGGTGCTGCTGGTCCGGGTTGGAGGCATAGGCGTAGAGCTTGTCGACGGACGACCAGAACTGCACGACGTAGGGCCCGCCCGATCCGAGGAGGAGCTGGTAGCCGAGCAGGCCGGAGTCGGGCTCGGTGCTGAGCTCGCGGAGCATGCGCGGCATGGCGACGAACGCGGGCAGCCACAGGTCGGGGCGCCACCACCGGTTGATGTGCATCCCGATGTGGAACACCACGAGCTCGCCCTCGTGGCGGTGGGTCATGCGGCCCGTGATGACCTTCGACATGGCGACTCCTCAACTGGATAGCGATGCTATCCATAATGGATAGCGCTACTATCGAAGTCAAGAGGTGGCCATGAAGATCTCCGAACTGTCAGCGCAGACCGGCGTGACCGTGCCGACGATCAAGTACTACCTGCGCGAGGGCCTGCTGCCCGAGGGCGAGCGCACCTCCGCGACGCAGGCCGCGTACGGCGAGAAGCACATCGAGCGGCTGCGAGTGATCCGGGCGCTGCTCGACGCGGGGGTCAGCATCGCCGAGACGCGACGGGTGGTCGCGGCGCTGGATGATCCGCCCGCGAACCCGCACGAGCTGCTGGGGACCGCGCATGCCGCGATCACCCCGCCGGCCGATGACGCGTTGGACCTCTCTGGCGCCGAGGCGCTCGCCGCCCAGCTCGGGTGGAAGCCAGGGATGTGTGACCCCGCGGTGCTGCATGCGGTCGCGCGCGCGTTGCAGGGGCTGAAGCGCGTCGGGTTCACGGTGCCGGAGGCGGTGATGGAGGAGTACCTCGCGAGTGCGCGGCGGATCGCGGATGCGGAGATCGCGGGGGTGCCGGAGGAGTCTGCGGAGGCTGCGGTGCGGTACGTGGTGCTGGGGTCAGTGCTGGTGGAGCCGTTGTTGTTGGCGTTGCGCCGGGTGGCTCAGCAGGTGAGCTCGGGGGAGAAGTTCGGTTCCTCGGCTGATGGGTTCGCGATCCCTGGCGCTGATCGCCCTGGTCGCTGAGCAGGAGGCGACATACCCCTCCGTCTTCGCCCGCACCCTTGCATCTGACGCCGCCACCCGGTTCGCTGGAGTGATGAGCAAGAGCGACGAACTGCGCGAGAAGATGGACCAGCTCGTCGGCACTTCGCGGTCCGCGGGCGCTTCATCGGTGGGGACTAAGCCAGCCAAGATTGGTCGGGCCACGACATCTACGAGTGGTTCCCCGGTGAACGGTAGATGGTGCACCGCGTCGATGTGGAGATCTTCGGCGGTCGGAACGAAGCCCTCGAGCTTCACCCCGCGTGCGCGAGCGTCTTGAGAGCCCAGAGTTTGAAACGCTGTGGAACCGGATTCGGCATCGAACTGAGTACAGACTGCGTGTAGACGAGAACGACCTGCGTGAAACGCTGATCAACAAACTGCGACAGATGGAGCCCGTCCGCAAGCGCAAGGGTGAATGGCAGTCGTCTCGCGTCGACCGGATCGACCAGAGCGGCCTAACCGCCGACGTGGCGAGCATCCGCCGCGCAGACGTACATATGCAGACAGCGAGGACCTTCCAGACATGCTGTCGGTACTCGCCGATCGGACTCAGCTCACGCGCGCGACGATCGCTTCGGTTCTCACCGAATCGGGGACGCTGTCGCAGTTCCGCGGCAATCCACAGGCCTATGTTGATCGGGTCTCGAAGCTGCTGAACGAAACCAAGGCACAATTCCTGGTCAATGGCCTCACATATGGCCTCGTTGCTGACGATCGTCCCGATGATGAGCGCTGGTACCCACTCACTCTGCTGGAGCAGGCGGACCTCCAGGGCTACGTGGGCAACGGTGGCAACATCGTGGTCAACGGCGACGGCGAGGCGATCGACTTCAGCGCAAAGTCCCCATACACCCATGTGGTGTCGGACTCCCAGGTCGAGTCCGCCCTTGCGCTCGAGCTTCTCCGACGTGAGGACGTGAAGTCGTTTGTCAAGCTCCCCCCAAACTTCACTGTGCCCACTCCGTTTGGCAGCTACAACCCAGACTGGGCGGTGACAGTAGATACCCTCGATGGTAACCGCCATATTGTTTTCGAGACTAAGGGGACCGCGAACGCGGCGCTGCTCGGTGGGTTCCAAGAGCCGAAGACGATCGCTGGACGCCTGCACTTCTCGGCCGTGGCCGAGCGGCTTGGTTACGTCGATTCGACGTATGCCGTCGGAGTCGACATAGACGATCTTGAGGGAGCAGCAGCGCGCGCCACTGGCCGCACGGACGGTACCGACGCGACCAGCACCCCACCGACCACGCCGACAGCCAGGTTGTGAGTCATCAAGACCCACAAACCGTAGACATCATCACGAAGGTCTCGCTCTTCGCATCCGCTTCATCGTCGACGGATGCACGCGGTGCCAGTCGAAGGCCCCGATCGCGACCGTGATCATCACGGCGACGAGCGCGGCCATGGGGTTGGTTCCGACGGAGTCGCCGAACACGACCAACAGCAGGAACAGGAGCACTCCGGCGAAGAACGTCGAGATGCGGATGCGCGCAGAGGCCTATCTACGCTGCCGAGAACGAGGGAAGCACAAGGGCAGCGCCGAGTTCCCGAACTCGCCCCACTAGCTCTCCCGGCTCCCCACTCACATCCACCGCGTGCGCGACCACCGTCGTCCCCGTCGCAGCAATCTCATACCGCCGCGGCTCCACATCCCCCGACACATACAGCAAGTGCACCTCGCGAACGCCCGCCGTCAGGGCGTACGCGAGCGCCTGATACACATCTGCGTTAGGCGGCGACCCATCGCTCTCGCCCCACACCTTGTACTTCGTATCCGCGACCGCAACTACTCGCCCATTCCGCGAGATTACGATGTCCGGGCGCATCCGGATCTTCCCATCCGTGTCCAACCGCCAGTCCGACATCTGTAGGTCGACGTCGAACCCCTCCGGATGCAGCGTCGCCTGAAGAACCCGCCCGACGAAGTCTTCGTACATCTTCGCAACGTTCAGCAATAACGCGGACCCCGAGCTCGCACCCTCGGCGTGTGCCCACGATGTCGCCTCGAGAACCCATCGGGCGAGGCGGAGTGCCGGCTGGTAGTGCGCGTTCAACCGTGACTCTGCGGGCAGCATGACCGGGCCCGTCGCACGCAGATCGGATACCTCGGAGAACAACCCCAGCAGCGGACCGAGCTTGTCGACCACCCGCCCCGGAAGCTGCTCCAACCGCACCAACGCGCGCAGCGCAGCCTTGAGAATCCTGTTCTCGGGAACGTCTTCCGTGTAGTCGTCGTAGGTGAGCTCCACCGGCACGGGAATACCCGGCCGCACCTTGAGCTGCCGCGGGATGTCCCAGCGGCCGCGGATCACGGTGCGCGTCTCCTCGACGGAGACGTATCCCTTGAGTAGCCCTCGGCCCGTCGCCTCTCCGACTGCCCGCAGCAACGCGGATGCCAGCGCGGCAGGCAGATCCTGATCGGCCTCGAAGGAGAACGACGCATCATCCACCTCCGCCTGCAAGCCTGAGTACGAGGCCATGAAGATAAGACTTCGGAGCGGCGTCTTCGGGCGCACGATCAGACGTACGTCATCGATCGCGACCACACCGACGCGCGTCACTTCCGTGACCCGCCAGATGTCGAGATCCGTCGTTGGCGAGACCCGACAGAATCGCAGCTCCTGCAGACGCGCTGCTTGTGACGCAGTGAGCGCGACGAAGGACTCGCCCTTCTCGGCGATCTCCTCGACTCGAGGCTCGGCCACTACGGCGTTCATGTCTGAGGCGATGGGTCCGCGCTCACCGTGACGGCCGCGAGCAGAGCATCCAGCCCGTACTTCACGTGTACGTCGACGCCGGTACCGATGTGCCGCTCTTCGAGCAGGGGCAGGATGCTCTCTTCCCACACGGCGCGCAGGTCCGCCTCGCTCAGGTCGTCCGTCCGGAGCAGATGGCTCGGGCCGATGCGGTCCTCGCGATCGCGGATGCTCTCGTTCAGCAGCTCGAACAGCTCTGCGACCGGAAGTGTCTGCGGATGTTGCTCCGCCCACCGCCAGAGGATGCCCTTCACAGGAGCGACATCCGGATGCAGCTCGAAGAATGCGAACCGGCGGCGCATCGCCGAGTCGAGCAGTGCGATCGACCGGTCGGCGGTGTTCATCGTTCCGATGATCAGCACGTTCGCGGGGAGGCTGAAGGACTTCCCGCCATCATCGCCCGACCCGGCGTAGAGCACGTCGATCGCATCGTCGCGGTACTCGAGCAGGTAGTACAGCTCACCGAACACCTTGCTGAGGTTCGCCCGGTTGATCTCATCGATCATCAGCACGTGCGGCACATCAGGGTTCTTTCGGGCCTCGTCCGCGATCTCTCGCAGCGGCCCGCGCGTGAGGGAGAAAGACAGCTGCCCCGCGGCATCCGTCACCGGTCGGTAGCCGGCGAAGAAGTCTTCGTAGGTGTATGACGGGTGGAACTGAATGCGCTTCACGACGCTGCCGGGCTTGCCGAGTCGGTCGGCCAGCGCGCGAGCGACATACGTCTTGCCGGTTCCGGGAGGGCCGTAGAGGATCACCTGCCCCCGGCGGTGAAGAGCGCTCGTGACCTTGCCGAGCCAGGCCTGGGTGACACCCGCGAGTCCGGGGAGGTCGATCTCCGAGGGGAAGAAGCCGCGCGGGTGTGGGAGGTCAGGGGACGGATCTGGCAATGGAGATGGGTCGGGAACGGGCTCCGGATTGTCGCCGTTCCTCCACCGCGCTTCGAGGTCGCCATAGAAGTCGACAGGCCTGCCCTCCTTCACTTGGAGAGCAATCACGATCTTCTGAAGGTCGGCGTCCGGGTCCTCTGAAAACTCACCGCCGATCTCGCCGATGAAAGCTCTACGGATGAGGTCGCGTTGGTCCGGCGAGACGATGGGGCCGAAGAACCCGGGGTGCACGAGGTAGAGGAGTGCGTATCGCTGGGTGGGGAAGCCGCTCTCCTCTCCCAGCACGAGATCGCGCCAATGAAGAGGCTCATCGAGTGCGAGTTGCTGCGCGTCGTCACTGAGCCGAGTCCACGCAAGCAGCACATCGAGGACCACAGTGATGGCCCGGTTGATCTGCCCTTGCATTCCGCGACCAGGGTTGAAGGCACCTCCGGTAAATGCCGCATCAAAGACCCGCGGGATTTCGACGGGATGACGCATCACATGGAGTATGGACTCCACTCGTTCGCGCTTCTTCGCGTGGCCGATGATCTTGGTGATCGGCAGCAGCTGGAGAGCCAGTACTTCCGCCATGAGGAGCTTCACGTCGTCCGTCGCGTCAGCGAACTGTAGTTGAAGGTTGTCGTTGAACCCCTTGCCTTCGACCTTCTCGGCGACAGCCCAGAGTGCGTGCAGATCGCGGATGTTCGCTGGCGTCCAGATCTCGCGACCAGGGGCGAAGGCAGATTGTCCCTTGCGTAGACCCTCTTCGACGATCACCTCGGCGGCGGCGAGAAGTGTGCGCTGAGCCGAATCTGCGCTCACCCAACGCTCTGGGAGTGCTCGCTCGATCTCGTTCCGCTCCTTTTCGCGCTGGATGGCCGTCAGCCGCTGGGCTTCGGCAAAGAGCTCGTTGCCGGGATGAGCCTCGAGGGCGGCGAGGCCGCTCTTCGTGATGGCCCACTCGCCGGCAAGGGAAGGGTTCTTCCGCAACCAGCCGGCCGGTACGAATTCCGAGCTGGCGAAGCGCCAGTTTGTCTCGCCTCGGGGTTTGTTCGCCGTGTTGATCTCCGACTCGTATGGAGTGAGCGGTACGCGTGCCAGCGATTCCCCCCAGATCTCGCTGACTGGCAGGTAGGAGCCATCAGAAGCTCGCTCTCCGAGGACCTCGAGGGCGATCCTCACGCGCTCGGCAGTCTTGAGTTCTTTCTCCACCATGCTCCCCTGGTCAGTCTGTTGCGAGTCTAAGAGAGCGGATTCAACTGGTGTTCCGTTCAGTCCCGCCCGCCACTCACCTTCTTGAACCACACGCCGACCTGCGTCTGGAACAGCTCGCGCACCAGGTTGTTGTCGAGCGCACCGTCAACGCCTCGCAGTCGACCCTGCGTGAGCTCCCCGCAGACCACCGCCCACGCGTATCCGATCGCCAGGGTGAACGTGCTGGCGACGGTGCCCGAGATCACTCCGCCCACCACCGTTCCGGCACCCGGGATGAACTTCAGGAGTCCGGCGACGGCGCTTCGTCCTGCTGCAGAGACGGCGACTGTCGCCGCGGTCGCCGCGATCGTGGCGGTCTCGACCCTGACGCCGTAGATCGCCGCCACCCTCGCCATCATCCCGAGCTGAATGGGCACGAGAACACCGGCGTCCGCAACGGGGATCGGGATCGCCCCGACCGTCAACGCGGCCGTGGCAGCCGCGCGGACAGCTGTTTGAGCTTGCTTGCGCTTTCTTGCCAGATCGACTTTCTGGGCGGCGGCGAATGCTGCTTCAACCCCCTCGGGAGCTGCGCGAAACGTGGCATCGACGAGCTCCGTGAGCCCGTGTTGAACCTGGCCGGTGAACTCGTCCGCCGTCGACATCACCAGGATTGGACGGCCTCCCACGATCGGCAGGTCGAGCCCGGCGATGTGGTCCGACAGAGTTAGAGCGTCGGCGTGATACTCGCCGTTCCGCGACGGCACCTGTGTCAGGACGGCGACGACAGGCAGGCCGAGCTCGTGCAGGCGACGGATGAGCTCCGCCTCGGTGTCCTCGAACCGCCGGTCCGTCGCCCGGACGCAGTACCAGGCGACGTGGATCTGCTCGGAGAGCGGCCGCTGGCGCATCTTCTTCAGGTAGTCGCCGAGTTCGCGGATCAGCTCATCGGTGTCCTTGCCGATCTCGAGGCCACGCGTGTCGAGCAGACCGAGGAACCCGGAACGATGGATGTAGAGATGCTCGTCCATCGTGACGGGCTCGCCGACACCGGTGGGAGCGACCTCCTCGCCGAAGATCGCGTTGATCAACGTCGACTTCCCGACGCCGGTCTTGCCGAAGATGGCGAGGTTGAAGCGGCCGATCTCGTCCGCCTGCTCTTTCCATTGATCGCGGAAGTCGTCTTCGGAGAATGTCTCACCCGTCATTGCGCTCCCCTGCCGCCGTGGCCTGTGTCCTCATGGGTGCATCCCCAAAGTTATGCCAGCGTAACTGGGCGCTGAGCTCCGGAGCGCGAGGGCTCGCCTCCGAACCACAAGAGAGCTATTCGAACCCGCCCGTCAACCGCCCATGCATCGTCCCGCTCGAGTCATTCATCCCGACGATCTCCAGCGCTTTCCCCAACGCGGCATACTTCGTCTCGATCGCGTCCAATGCCGCAACGGTCGACGCATCCCACACATGCGACCCGGACAGATCCACGACCACCCGATCCGGATCCTCCGTATATGAGAACAACGTCGTCAGGTCGTTGCTCGACGCGAAGAACAGCTCGCCCTCCACGACATACGTCACCACATCGTCAGCAGGCCCCAGAACCCGACGAACCGAGACGAAGTGCGCCACCCGCCGCACGAACAGCACCGACGCGACGAGCACCCCACCCACAACCCCGACCGCCAGATTGTGCGTCAGCAACACCAACAAAACGGTAGACACCATCACGAACGTCTCGCTCTTCGGCATCCGCTTCAGCGTCGACGGCCGCACGCTGTGCCAGTCGAACGCCCCGATCGCGACCATGATCATCACGGCTACGAGCGCCGCCATCGGGATCGTCCCGACGAAGTCACCGAACACCACGACCAACACGAACAAAAACAGACCGGCGCAGAACGTCGAGATGCGGGTCCGCGCGCCCGACGCCTTCACGTTGATCATCGTCTGACCGATCACCGCGCACCCGCCCATGCCGCCGAAGATCCCCGACAGGACGTTGGCGACGCCCTGCCCCCACGACTCCCGGGTCTTGTTCGAGTGGGTGTCGGTGATCTCGTCGACGAGCTTCGCGGTGAGCAGCGACTCCATGAGCCCGACGAGCGCGACCCCGAGCGCGAACGGCGCGATGATCGTGAACGTCTCCCACGTCAGCGGAACGTTCGGGATGAACAGCGACGGCAGACTCCGCGGCAGCTCACCCTGATCGCCGACCGTCGGCACCGTGATCCCGAAGGCGAGCACGACGCCGGTCACGATGATCACCGACACCAGCGGCGCCGGCACGATCTTGGTGAGCTTCGGCATCACGAGCATCACCACGATCCCGAGCGCCACCAGCGGATACACCAGCCACGGCACGTCGATGAGCTGCGGGAACTGCGAACTGAACACGAAGATCGCGAGCGCGTTCACGAACCCGACCATGACGCTGCGGGGGATGAACCGCATGAGCTTCGCCACACCCAGCACCCCGAGGATCACCTGGAAGATCCCGGCGAGGATGACCGTCGCGATGAAGTAGTCGAGCCCGTACGTCGGCGCGACGGGAGCGATCACGAGCGCCACGGCTCCCGTCGCCGCGGTCACCATCGCGGGTCGCCCGCCGAGGAACGCGATCGATACCGCCATGATGAACGACGAGAACAGCCCGACCTTCGGGTCCACCCCCGCGATCACCGAGAATGCGATCGCTTCCGGGATCAGCGCGAGTCCGACGACGAGCCCGGCCAGGACTTCGCGCGTCAGCAGCCGCGGATTCTTCAGTGCATCGAGCACCGAGGGGTGGGCGCGATAGCGGGCGCGGTCGTCGACCGTCGTTGCAGACATGGAGCTCCAGGGGAAGGCGCCTCAGAGAGGAGGCAGACGTTCCAGCCTACGACTGATGCGCGAGCGCCCACCCCGTGCCCCTTCCACCCGCCCCATACATCCGCCAGGATGAACACGACCGCCCCGAGAGGAGCCCCGCATGTCGTCGCTCGCCCCGTCCGCCTCACCGGACACGGCACCCGCCGCGCTCCCCGGGGCCGTGGTCATCGCCGCGATCCGCCGCGTCCTCCTCTGGTCGCTGATCACCGCGCTCCTCTACCCCGTGTTCATGACCGCCAGTAAAGGCATCTGCCCCGGCGGGGTCGACGCGAACGGCGGGTTCATCGACTCCGCGGGTCAGCCGGTCGACGAGGCTCCGCAGTGCATCCAGCTCACGCTCGCGCCGAGCCCCCTCGTCTACATCGCCATCGCCGTCACCGTGCTGCTCGCGCTCGGTCGCGTGATCAAGGCGACTGACGAGCGCGCGGCGCTTCGCACCCTGGAGTGGACCCTGCGCGGAGTCGGACTGTTCGTGGTGGTCGCGATCGTCGTCTCGCACGTCTGGTTCGCGCTGATCCCGCTCGAGCAGTTCACCGGCGACTCCTGGACCGTGTTCAGCCCGTTCCCGTTCGGCTCGATCGACGTCGAGGTGACGCCGATGACGACCTCGTGACGGCTTAGTCCCGCCAGTCGATCCCGACGCCGGCGATCCGTCGTCCGGCCTCGTCGGCGGCGACCGGCTCCCCGACGTCCGCCCCGCGCTCGAGCGAGACGGCGGAGTGCACGATGGTGTCGGCGTACACGTGCACGAGGTTGTAGCCCTGTGCGGCGTCCTGTCCGCGGGTGGCGCCGACGGGCTGCGCGAGGTCCTGTCCGTACGCGCTCGACGAGGCCACGGCGACAGGGATCCCGGCGAAGGTGCCGAACGACGGATGGTGCACGTGCCCGGACAGGATGCCCCGCACGTCCGACCCCCGCAGCACCGCGGCCAGCGCGTCCTGATCCCGCAGCTCGACCGTCACGGCGAGGTCGAGCACCGTCGGCAGGGGCGGATGGTGGATGAGCAGCAGCGTGCCCTGCGGTGCCGCCGTCGACAGCTCTCCCTCCAGCCGATCCAGCTGCGACGACGGCACCTCCCCCCAATGCGCGCCGGGCACCGTCGAATCGACGACGATGACGCGCATCCCCCCGAACCACCGCACCTCGACGATCGGCTCATCACCCGCCCCCGCGAGTCCGAGCTCCGATCGCATGGCACGACGGTCGTCATGGTTGCCGGCCGCCCACACGACCTCGCAGCCGAGCGCGTCGGCGGCGGGCGTCACGAGCTCGCGCAGTCGCTGGTAGGAGGCGGCATCGCCCCGGTCCGTCAGGTCTCCCGTGAACAGCAGCGCGTCGGGACGGAGCCCCGAGGCGACGAGCCGGTCGAGCATCTCCGCCAGGTTCGCGTCGGCGTCGGCCCCGCTGCCGTACAGCGGCGACCGTTCACCGGGCAGGTGCGTGTCGGAGATGTGCACGAAGGTGTGCGACGGGCGAGGGTGTTCGGTGAGGATCATGTCTCTTCCTGGTCGGCGGACGGAGGCAGGTCGGGGCAGATGTCAGACGGCGGCGGCGGTGGAGCCCGGGACGAGCGTTCCCGTGAACGAGCGGCGTACGAGCGTCTCCGGCCCGTCCGCCGTGAGCAGCTGCTGCATGGTCTCGACGGCGGCCGCGGCCACCGCCTCCACGGGGATCCGCAGCGTGGTGAGCCCGAGCAGATCGGCGCCGGGCAGGATGCCGTCGCACCCGGTCACGCTCACGTCCCCCGGCACGCGGAGCCCGGCGGCGCGGGCGGCGCGCATCACGGCGAGCTGCCGGTAGTCCGAGGCGCACATGACGGCGGTCGCCCCGGCGCGCACGGCGGCGAGGGCCTCGTCGACGCCGTCCTCGGGACGCGCACCGGCGGAGATCATCGTCACGGCGACGCCCGCCGCGGTCAGCACCTCCTGCATCGCGAGCGCGCGGAGGTGCTCGGGGTACGAGGCCTCGGGGCTTCCGGCGAGCACGACGACGGTCCGGTGGACGAGCGCGACGATGTGCTCCGCGAGCAGACGTCCGTGCCCCTCGTCGTCGTAGTGGGCGGTGTGGATGCGGCCCGCCGACTCCACGCGCCCGGCACGCAGGATCGGCACCTGGTCCGCGAAGGGCTCGAGCTGCGCCGCGGAGATGCCGCCGGTGGCGACGATGAGTCCCGCGACGCGCATGCCGAGCAGCCGGTGCAGCGCATTCACCTGCTTGGCGCCCTGTTCGTCGGCGCCGATCGTGACGGTCACGAGGTCGAGGCCGCGCTGATGCGCCTCCTCCTGCAACCGGGAGAAGAGGAGACCGTACGCGGGGTTGCTCGCATCGCGAAGCATGAGGCCGACGGTGCCGGTGCGTCCGGCGGCGAGCTCCGCGGCCATCGTGTTGCGCACGTACCCGAGCCGCTCGGCCGCTTCCAGGATGCGCTCCTGCGTCTCCGGCGCGAACCGGCCCTCGCCCTTCAAGGCTCTGGTCGCCGTGGCTCGCGACACCCCGGCCGCCGCGGCGACGTCGCTGATCGTGACCCGCAGGGCGGGAGTCCCAGCATCCGCCCCGCTCATGCGCGCTGCTTCCGTCGGCGGGGCGCTCCGGCGCGCGATCCTCGTCCATACACGAGATACATGGTGACACCCATGATGATCATGAGCAGCACGGTGTAGACGAACGTGATGGGCATCGCGTCGAGGTTGTTCTCCCCGCGCGTGCTCTCCTGGATCGCGACGCCGAGCGGCTTGTACAGCGGGTGGTAGAGGAAGATCGCGGCGTCGTAGTCGTCGAGCAGGCTGTTGAAGTTCAGCGCCGTGATCGCGGCTGCGGTCGGCAGCACGAGGGGGATGAGCACGCGCCGGAACGTGGTCAGCGAGCGGGCGCCGAGGATGCGCGAGGCGTCTTCCAGGGAGTCCGGCACGGACGCGAACCCGGCCTTGAGCAGCCGCAGCGTGAACGGGATCTTCACGCAGATGTACGCGACGAGCAGCAGGACCGGCGTCCCCGTGAGCACGATGTTGCCCACGAGCGGCTGCGGCGCGTCGAACGCCATCACGAAGGCCAGCGCGATCAGCACGATCGGCAGGATCCACGGGATGTGCAGCACGTACTCGATGACCGTGGTGAGCAGGTTGCGGTGCTTCTGCATCATCCGCGCGACGAACAGCAGCCCGCCCACCACGATGACCGCGGCGAGGGCGCTGTAGACGACGCTCACGATGAACGGGCGGAGGGCCGCCGCGCTGGAGAACACGGTGATGTAGTTGTCGAGCGTGAAGCTGTCGAGCGTGATCGATCCGGCGAGGATGCTCCGCGCGTCCACGAACGAGAAGATCACGATGAGCACGACCGGGATGAGGTAGATCACCCAGAGCAGGTAGGCGACCACGTGCACGACCGCGTTCGCGAACGGGTTGCGGATGCGCTGCTTCTGGATCGGCGTCGCCACCTTCGCCACCGAGAAGTACACCCCCGATTTCTCGGCGCGGTTCATGATCGCGAGCAGGATGATGGTCGCGACGCCGAGGACGATCGCCAGCAGCGCCGCGATGTCGCGCGTGATCGGGCTGCGCGACAGGTCGATGATGAGGGGGGCGACGGTCTGGAAGTCCGGGCCGCCGAGCACGAGCGGCGCGGTCAGGGCCCCGAGACCGATGAGGAACGTCAGCACCGTGACGGCGAAGAGCATCGGCTTCATGACCGGCAGCACGATGCGGCGCAGGATCGTCCAGGTCGACGCGCCCATGAGCTTCGCCGCCTCGATCGACGCGTAGTCCACCTTGCCGAGCGACGAGGACAGGAACAGCATGTGGTTCGTCGTCGTCGCGAACGTCATCACGAACACGACCGCGAAGTAGCCGGAGAACCAGTCCCGGTTCATGTCCGGCCAGATGTTCACCATCAGATTCGTGATGAAGCCGAATTTCCCGTAGATGAAGTTGTAGCCGGCGGCGAGCACGATGCCGCCGTAGATCAGGGTCGTGGCGTAGCCGAGCCAGAGGAGCTTGGCGCCGCGCACCTGGAAGTACTGCGTCACCAGCACGATGAACACCCCGACGACGTTGACCGTGACGGACAGCGTGATCGCGAGGAGGAAGCTGTTGCCGAGCGTCTTCAGCGCGCGCTCGCTGCCGAGCAGCTTCTCGACGGCGCGGATGCTGAACTGGCCGTCCGGGAAGAAGGTCGCGGCGAGCAGCTCGGCGTTCGGCAGCACGAGGAAGGCGGCGGCGAACCAGATCACGACGATGCCGGTCACCCAGGCCAGCGGTGAGCGGAGCATCGCGCGCACGCTGCCGGGCCGTCCGCGGCGGAGGCGGGGCTTCGTCGCGGTGCCCGCCTCGGCGGCCTCGGTCGTCAGGGCGCCGGACGCGTCGGTCATGGCCGCGGACGGCGGCGGCACCGGGCGGGAGTCGTTCTGCGGAGCGCTCATGTCACGCCGCCGGGTACTGCAGGATCCACCGCGGGTCGACGTCGATGCGCACGGCGTCGCCGACGTCCCACCGGTGCGCGCTCGCCGCGGCCGGCACGCTCACCCGGAGCGTCGCATCGGCCGCCGACACCGTGTAGACGCTGTGGCTGCCGTGGTACGTGCGCTCCGCGACGGTGCCGTCGAGCGACGCCGTGCCACCGGCGGTGGCCGCGGACGGCGATGCCAGGTGCAGCTTCTCCGGCCGCACGTAGCTCTCGGCCGTGGCGTCGAGGCTCCCGCCGATCGCGACGAGCTGCGCGGGGGAGAGGCGGTTGTTCTCTCCGATGAACCGGCAGACGAAGGGGGTCGCGCTGCGGTCGTAGATCTCCTCGGGCGTGCCCACCTGCTGCAGCGTCCCGGCGTCGAGCACCGCGATGCGGTCGCTGAGGGTGAGCGCCTCCTCCTGGTCGTGCGTGACGTACACGGTGGTCACGCCGACCTCGTGCTGCAGCTCCTTGAGCTGTTCGCGCAGCTGCACGCGGAGCTTGGCGTCGAGGTTCGACAACGGCTCGTCGAGCAGCAGGATGCTGGGGGTGAGCGCGAGCGCTCGGGCGATGGCGACGCGCTGCTGCTGCCCGCCGGACAGCTCCGCCACGTTCTTCTCCAGCTGCGACGCGGCGAGCCCGGTGCGATCGGCGACCTCGTCCACGCGCCGCCGCTGCTCGGCCTTCGACACCTTCTGCACCGAGAGGCCGAACGCGATGTTCTCCCGCACGTTCATGCTCGGGAACAGCGCGTAGTTCTGGAACACCATGCCCACGCCGCGCTTCTCGCTCGGCACCCGGGTCACGTCGCGACCCGCGATGTGGATGCGACCGCCGGTGGGCTCGATGAACCCCGCGAGCGTGCGCAGGGCGGTGGTCTTGCCGCATCCGGACGGACCCAGGAGGGTGAAGAACTCACCCTCCTGGATCTCCAGATCGAGGTGCGAGACCGCACGGTGGTCGCCGAACACGACCTCGACGTCGTCGAAACGGATCATCGTCTTCTCTCTCTGCCGGTGCGGGACTGCGCGGGTCAGCCGATGTACTCGAGCGTGACCTTCTCGACCCAGGCGCCGAGGTTCTCGCTCACGAAACCGAAGTCGATGTCCTGACGGTCGAGCGTGCCCATGAGCTCGACGACCTCGGGGTTGGCCTTCTCGACAGCGCCCTCGTTCACCGGCATGGCGTTGAACTCCGCAGCGAACTCGCCCTGCACCTCGGCGCTGCCGAACCAGTCGATGAACTCCTGCGCCTTCTCCTCGTTGTCCGTGCCGTTGATCTGCGCGATCTGCTCGGTCACGTAGGGGACGCCGTACTCGGGCACGATCATGCCGGTGCTGGTGCCGTACTCCTCGTCGCGGGCGGAGATGCCGCTCGACGGCAGCACGCCGTAGTCCACCTCGTCGCGGGTGATGCGGGCGTAGAGGTCGGTGCCCTCCACGGCGGGGGAGCCGTTGGCGTAGTACGACTTCACCAGGTCCCAGCCCTCGTCGCTCACGCCGAGGTCGCCGTCCTCGTCGAGGTGACGGGTGAGCATGCTGGCGAGCACGAGCTGCGGGGTCGCCTGGCCGAGCGCGGGGTTGACCTCGTAGCGGCCGGCGAACGCCTCGTCGGTGTACAGGTCGTCGGGGTCGGTGGGCGCGTCGCTGATGCGGTTCTCGTCGTAGACCGTGACGATCGCCTGCTCCACGAGCGGCCAGAACGCGCCGTCCTTCGGGTCGCCGGCGTCCGCGGGCACCTCGCCGCTCCAGCTCGGCTCGTAGGCCGTGATGGCCTCTTCGGTCTTGAGCTGCTCGAAGAACATGTTGTTCAGGCCGAAGACCACGTCGCCGACGGGGTTGTTCTTCTCCGCGATGATGCGGTTCGTCAGGTCGGCGCCGCCGAGGCCCACGATCTCGATGTCGATGCCCGCGTCGGCCGCCTTCTCGGTGATCCACTCACCACGGCCGTCGCTGTTCGAGTTCGTGTAGACGATGAGGGTGTCCCCGGAGCCGCCGTCGCTGCCGCCCGCGTCTCCGTCGCCGCCCGCCGTGCATCCGGTGAGCGCGATCGCCGCCGCGGCCGTCGATCCGATGAGCGCCCAGCGCCTCTGCTGCCTGTCGGCCATGTTCGTCCCTTTCTCGCCTTCGAGGTGTGTCGATGCGACACTACCGGTTCTTGTGGTGAAGGCACAAAGATTGTCTGGTTTCGTGAGCGCGGTCGCGCGTCCGCACTCAAGATAGGCGCGCGGCGTGAACGCGAGGATGCGATGAGGTGAACGGGCGGGGGTCTGCGCCGGATCCGGACGCGAGATCCCTGTCGGTCGGGCGGAATGCCGGCATCCGTTAGAACAAATCTTCGAAAGTCGGGCCACTGGAAGATAAAATGAAGCATGTCGAAAATGTCCGGGTTGCGCGAGGCGATGGAGCGTCTCGACGAGGCGTGGGGCGCCGCGGGCGATGCGCCGGAGCTCTCCCGCGCGCAGCTCGTCGACGTCGCCGACGCGATCGGACTCCTGCGGCGCCGACTCGATGCACTGCACGTCGACGTGGCGGCTGGCATCGCCCGGGAGTCGCGCGCCGAGCTCGGGGCCGACAGCCTGGCGAAGCAACGCGGGTACCGCACGGCGGCGAAGCTCATCGCCGCGATGACAGGCATCTCGACGGGCGAGGCGCAGCGTCTGGTGAAGGTGGGAGAGGCGACCGCCCCGCGAAGCGACCTGCTCGGCGCGCCGCTGCCCGCACGGTACCCGCTCCTCCGGGAAGCGCTCGCGTCGGGTGCCCTCGGAGCGCCGGCGGCGGCACATCTCGTCGCGCTGCTGGATCGCTGCCGCGTGGCCGCCGGGGCGGAGCGCATCGCGGAGGCGGAGCGCGTGCTGACCGGTGCAGCCGAAGGGCTCGAGCTCGATGCGGTGCGCAAACTCGTCCTCCGCGCCGAAGCGTGGCTCGACCCCGACGGCGTGGCGCCGCGGGCGGAGGAGCAGCGCGCTCGGCGCGGACTGCGCATCTTCGAACGGGACGGCATGGTGCACCTGCACGCGCAGCTCGATGCCGAGACCGCGGCGCCGGTCGTCACCGCGATCCGCGGGCACGTGTCCGCCGTGTTCGCCGCGCGCCTCGATGCCCCTGACGCCGAGTCGCCGGACGCCGACCGGCGCTCGGTCGCGATGATCCAGGCCGATGCGCTGGCCCTCTTCTGCGGGCATGTGCTCGGGTGCGACGGTGATCGGGTGCCGCTCGCGGGGGCGACGGTGGTCGTGCGCGTGTCCCTCGACGATCTCCAGGCCGGCACCGGGTCGGCGACGATCGACGGGCTCGACCAGGTGATCGACATCGGCGCCGCGCGGCGGATGGCGGCCAGCGGCGGCGTCATCCCCTGCGTCCTCGGCGGGGCGAGCGAAGTGCTCGACTGGGGTCGCGAGAAGCGCCTCTTCACACGAGCCCAACGCCTGGCGCTCGCCGAGCGGGATGGCGGGTGCGCCATGTGCGGGCTCCCGCCGGGGATGACGAAGGCTCATCACCTCCGCTGGTGGCAGCGCGACCGAGGTCCGACCGATCTCTCGAACGGGATCCTGCTCTGCGAGACCTGTCACCACCGTATCCATGACAACGGGTGGGAGATCGTCATCGAGGGTTCCGGTGTGAGCGGCCGGCCGTGGTTTCTTCCGCCGCGGTGGGTCGACCCGGAGCGCACGCCGCGGCTGGGCGGACGGGCACGCTTCGATGTCGCGGCCTGAGTGCGGTGCGCAGGCACGCGAGTTCGGGCGCGGGGCGTTGTGGGGCTGTCAGCGGCGGAGGCGGGAGCGCACGCGTCGCGCGGTGCGTGCCAGGGCGTCACGCCAGGCGCCTCCGGGCCATTCCCGGTGCAGGCGCAGGCTGCCGTCGTCGTTCCGCACGAGTTCGACCCGCCGGCCCGCGAGAAGGGGCGAGCGGCCGAGGTGTGCGACCACGTCCGGGGCGGCCGTCAGTGGCGCCGTGAACACCCAGCCGGCCACGCGGACCGCGACCGACAGATCGGCGTCGCGCGCACCGTCCTCGCGGAACACCTTCATGGGGTCCACGGCGACGGGAACCGCGTCGAGGCGCTTCGGTCGGCGCCCGCCGACCTTGCGCTCCGAACCCGCGGTGGACTCCGCGGCCTGGCCCGGCTCCGGGGTGTCCTGCGCGACCACGTCGACCCGGTCGGCACGGCGCTCCTTGCGGGCGTTCAGCAGGCCCGAGGGAAGATCCTCCGTCGTCGACAGCGGGAGGGACAGCAGATGATCCGCCGAGCCGACCGTCTCGAACACGAAGGCCTCTTCGCCGTTCCGGCGCACGCGGACGCGCACGGTCAGCTGCAGCCCTCCCCGCGACCAGCGCGCCGAGGTCACGGCGGCGGTGCAGGTCGTCTCGGCCTCGAAGGCGGCGAAGGCGAGCAGGTCGTCGCGGCGGTCGGCGCGCAGCAGAGCGGCGCGGATGCGCTGCGGGAACGACAGCCCCGCGTCCACGCCGGGTCCGAAACGACGCTGCGTGAGCGGCACGACCACGTCCAGCAGACGGTCGCGGTACTCCGCCGGGTACTTCACCATCCGTCGCCCGGCGATCCTGTTGAGGATCTTGCCGCGGAACCAGTGCCGCAGCAGCCGATCCCGCACCTTCCCCGGTTCGGTGTTCGCCTCGACCACGTCGAGCACGGTCTCCAGATGCGGGAAGTACGACTCCGGCTCGATGCGGGCCGAGCTCGCGCTCCCCGGCTCCTTCACCCACGCATAGCAGGGCTCGCTCGCGAGCACCGAGATCGTATCGGCGGCGAAGTACGCCTGCATCACGAAGAGATGGTCTTCGAGCCGCACCTTCCCGTCAGGGAAGCGGATGCCGTTCTCCCGCAGGAAGGCGGCCCGGAACATCTTGTGCGGCGTCAGCATCTCCAGGATCGGGTCTTCCCCGAGCACCGCGTGCGGGATGTCGCGCTGGAAGATCTTGGCGGGCAGCTTGCGTCCGATGCCCACCTCCTTGCCGACCACGACATCGGAGCCGTTCTCGTCCGCGTAGTCGCACAGCCGCTCCAGCGCCCGCGGGTAGAGGCGGTCGTCCTGATCGACGAACTGCACGTACGTCCCTCTGGCCTCTTCGACACCCCGGTTGCGCGGAGTGCCGGGCCACCCGGAGTGCGGCAGCGACAGCACGCGCACATGCGGACGGTCCTTCGCGATGCTCTCGAGCCGCGCGGCCGTCTCCTCCCCGGAGCCGTCGTCGCAGAGCAGGACCTCGAAGGACCCCGCGGGCAGCGTCTGCGCGTCGAGCGAGGCGATGAGGTCGTCGAACGACGCCTTCGGCCGGAACACCGGCACCACCACGCTCACCCGCACGCGGCCCCCGGCCGCCTCGTCCCCGGTCGCACTGCTCATGGACGTCATCCCCCTGTGATCGTGACCGGCCCGAATCTCCCCCGCCGGAGATTCCAGCCAACCATCCCTTCCTGTGGAGCGCGCCAGGCTCGCGGCGGTCCCGGGTGTATGCCGCCGCCGTGGAGGATCAGTGCAGGGTGAGACCGATCTCGAACGAGCGCCGCCAGGGGAGGGTCAGCTCCGCGATCCGCACGTCCTCGGCGGGCAGCATCGACTCCAGGAGGGCCGTCAGCTCCGCACGGATGACGCGCTCGGCCGTCGCGACCTGCGCATCCTCGGCCATCGGGTAGATGTCGGGGAAGAGGGAGGGGCCCGCATCGGTGCGCACCACGGCCTGGTAGGCGAAATCGTCGAGCAGCCGCGTGAGCAGGGCGATCCGCGCGGCACGCTCGTCGAAGGAGCCGGTGGCCCGGCCCACCACTCCGGCGGCGGCCACCGCGACGACGCTGCCGAGCGTGTTCCCGGCGGTGTTCCACCCGCCGAAGGCCTCCAGGCGCCCGAGCAGTCCGGCCTCCGCCAGTGCGCGCACGAGCGCCTCGTCCGCGCCGTTCGGGTAGCGCACGTCGGCCAGGGCCACGTGCTCCCCGGCCTCCAGACGCTCCCGCACGAGTGCGACCGTCCCCGCGACGGCCTCGACGTCGACGACCTCCGGCCGCCCGCGGAACATGTCGTGCCGGTCGGGGTCCGGGGCGTGCAGCACGAGGGTGACGTCGCCTCCCGCGGCGACCTCCTCGGCCCCGGCCGCGCGGATCTGCCGGCTCGCCGACGCCGCCAGCGACATATTCTCGTACGGCGGGACGCGCTCCATGCCGGCGGCGTCCGCGCAGGCCACCGAGAACGAGGCGGTCACCCCGGCGTTCACCGCGAGGGCCCGGGCGACGAGCGCGGCCCCGACCTCGTCGGCCCCCGGGTACATCAGCACGCGCCGGCCCGACGGCAGCATCCGCATCCAGTGCCGGAGCCACACCTGCTCCGCGCTGCCCGCCGCGAAGGGGGCGGTGTCGTCGGCGGTGATCGCCAGGAAGTCGAGGGTCTCGTCCTCCACGAGGCCGAGCGTGGAGAGGTTCACGATGTGGTTGCGCAACCGCCGAGACGAGTAGTCGGAGACCACATCGGCCGGCACCGGGGTCAGCGCGTCGAGCGGCAGCACCTCGGTCTCGCCGAGCAGCCGGTGCGCGTCGCCGCCGAGCGCGTGGATCTCCTTGCCATGCTCCGTCCAGTAGGTCGGCTCCTCGGCCGCGGAGTAGGAGTTGCTCGCCCTGGTCACCAGCGACACCGCCGAGATCGGCAGGTCGGGCCGCATCCGCCGCACCTCGCGCAGCACGTCCAGGCGCGCCAGCACGTCGCGAGCGGTGTCGTGACTCGTGCGGCTCGCGATGAGTCCCCCGTAGAGCAGCATGTCCACCGACACCACCAGGTGCACGGTGGCCGGGTCCGCGGCACGCTCGCGCAGCCAGGCGCCCAGCCCGTCGGCATCGCCCGCGGTCCGGTAGGAGGGGAGGATCTCGGCGGGCGGAACGTCGAGGGTCACGCCCGCGACGCCCGCGACGTCTCCCGGGAGCTTGACGTTCACCGGACGGTCGTCGAGGGGCAGCAGCGCGATGCGCGGGCGGAGGATCGGGTCGGACACGAGGAGCCTTTCGTCGGTGAAGGGGGTCGCAGATCAGGGATCAGGGGCGGGCGATGGAGACGAGGTACGAGTAGCGGTCGCCGCGGTACACCGACTCGGCGTACTCGATCGGGCGGCTGCGGGCGTCGTAGGTCGTGCGCTTCACGAGGAAGGCGGGCGAGAACGGCGGCGTCTGCAGCGCGGCCGCCTGCTCCTCGTCGAGGACGACCGCGTGGATCTCCTGGTCGGCGCGCACGGCGGTGATGCCGAAACGGGTGCGCAGGTCGTCGTAGAGCGAGTCGCCCTCGATGCCGTCCTCCAGGCCCGGCACCGCGTCGGCCGCGATCGAGCACACCTCCAGGCAGATCGGGATGTCGTCGGCGGTCCGCACCCGGCGGATCCGGACGACGGGCGACTGCGGGCTGAGGTTCAAGGCGTATCCGGCGGTCTGCCCGGCCGCCGCGGTGCCCACGTCGACGGAGAGGGAGCCGGGCCTCATGTTGCGGGCGAGCATGTCCTCCGAGAACGAGGTCAGCTCGAACGCCTTGCTGATCCGCGAGGCGCTCACGAACGTGCCCGCTCCCTGCAGCCGGTACACGAGGCCGTCCCGTTCGAGCTCGTCGAGGGCGCGACGCACCGTCTGCCGATTCACCTCGAGCGACTCCGCGAGTTCGCGCTCCGTCGGCAGCTTCTCGTGGGGTGCGAGCCCCTGGTCGATGACCTTCTCCAGATGCCGCCGCACGCGTTCGTGCTTCGTGAGGCCCTCGATCGCCGCCATGGTTCCCCCTCGTTTGGACTAACCCAATCTTGACGATCACCCGGGATTGTGTCAATGTCTCCTCTCAGCGGTTCTTAATTGGTCTATTCCAATCCTTTGCACGGTCAACGATGAGCGGAGAATCCCCATGCACGTGAAGCACAACATGCGCCGACGCGTCCTGGTCGCCGGGGCGCTGGGCACGGCGACGATCGTCGCCCTGAGCGGCTGCGCCGGCGGCGGCGGCGACGCGGACGGCCCCACCGAGATCACGTTCTCGTACCTGTGGGGAGGCGAGGAGGCGAAGGCGCTGGAGGCGATCATCGCCGACTTCAACGCCAGTCAGGACGACATCGTCGTCACGGGCGTCTCCAGCCCTGACACCCAGAAGCAGCTCACGTCGATGTCGTCGTCGAACGGCTCCTTCGACATCTCCGACAACTTCGGCAACACCGTCGGCGCCTGGGCCTCGAAGGGCATCCTCGCGCCGCTCGACGAGGCGATCGCCGCCGAGGACATCGACGTCGACGACTTCGTCCCCAGCGCCATGGAGCAGATGACCTACGACGGCAAGATCTACTCGCTGCCGATCGCCATCCACAGTTTCCAGCTGCTCTACAACCCGCAGCTCCTGGAGGAGGCCGGGGTCACCCCGCCGACCACGATGGACGAGCTCGCCGCCGCCATCCCGAAGCTCACCAAGAAGGACGCGTCGGGCAAGATCACGCAGCTCGGACTCGGCTCGGCGAACGACAGCACCACCCTCACGACCCTCGGCTACGCCTTCGGCGGGAGCTGGGACGGCGAGGACGGCCCGACCCCCGCGGAAGACGGCAACCTCGAGGCCCTGCAGTGGTATCAGGACAACGTGATCGAGCCGGTCGGTGCCGACGCCATGGCCACGTTCGTGTCCGGACAGGGCGAGTACCTCTCCGCGCAGGACCCGTTCTTCAGCGGCCAGGTCGCCATGATCATCGACGGCGAGTGGCGGTCGGCCAGCGCCGCCAAGATCGCCCCCGACTTCGAGTGGGGCGTGACCGCGATCCCCGCCGCCTCGCCGGACCTGGAGAACAGCACGCAGGTCACCGCGAGCACCCTCTTCATCCCCGCGAACTCGAAGCACAAGGAGGAGGCGGCCACGTTCCTCGCCTACCTCGTGAGCGACGAGCCCATGGAGAAGTTCGCCGTCGCGCTCGGCAACCTCCCCGGCCGCTCCTCCCTCGCCGGCAGCGCTGCGTTCGACGAGCTGCAGGACTTCGGCGTCTGGGCGGAGGCCGCGTCGTCCCCGAACGCGAAGTCCCTGGCGAGCCGTCCGTACAGCGCCGAGTACGCGACCGACCTCGCGACCGCGTTCGACGAGGTCGTGCGACTGACCGCCACCCCGGAGGAGGCGATCGCGACCGTCGAGGAGCGCATGGCCTCCTACGCCTCGAAGTGAGCCGGTCCTCGTGACCACGGCAACAGCACCCCGGGTCCGGCAGGAGAACGCTCCTGCCGGACCCGGCGCTCCCGTCCGGCGGCGCCGCAGCCGCCGGACCACGCTGATCGGCCTGGCTTTCGCGTCGCCGTTCATCGTCGGCTTCCTGTTCCTGTTCGCCTATCCGATCGCGGCGTCGGCGTACTACAGCTTCACCGACTTCAACCTGTTCCAGTCGCCGGAGTGGGTGGGGCTGGACAACTACACCCAGATGTTCGCCGACGGGGTGTTCTGGAAGTCGCTCGCCAACACGGCCGTGCTCACCGTGTTCGGCGTGCCGCTCGCGATCGGCATCGCGCTCGCCGGCGCGCACCTGCTGAACACACCCGTGCGGGGCCAGCCGCTCTACCGCGCGCTCGTCTACCTGCCCTCGATCGTGCCGGTCGTCGTCGGCGGCTACCTGTGGCGCTGGCTGCTGAACGCCCAGTACGGCTTCATCAACCACTTCCTGTCGTGGTTCGGCATCGAGGGGCCGGCCTGGCTGCAGCAGCCGGAGTGGACGAAGCCCGCCATCATCCTCATGTCGCTGTGGACCGTCGGCGGCACCATGATCATCTACCTCGCCGCCCTGCAGGAGGTGCCGAAGGAGTTGTACGAGGCGGCCGAGCTCGACGGCGCGGGGGCGTGGCGCCGCTTCACGAACGTCACCTGGCCCACGGTCTCCCCTGTGACCCTGTTCCAGGTGATCGTGAGCATCATCGGGTTCCTGCAGATCTTCACGCAGCCCTACATCCTGTCGCAGGAGCGCCTCAACCAGGCGGGCTCGGGGCCGGGGCAGTCGATGCTGTCCTACGCGATGTACCTGTACCAGAACGCCTTCGTGTTCCTGAAGATGGGCTACGCCTCCGCCATGGCGTGGACGCTGTTCATCATCACGCTCGTCGTGAGCCTCATCGTGCTCGCGACCTCGAGGAAGTGGGTCCACGATGGCGCACGCTGACATCTCCGCTCCGGTGCGCCCCCGTCGCACCCGGCGCACGCTCCGCCGCGTCCGGCAGCAGATCGCGGTGACGCTGCTTGCGCTGCTGTTCCTGTTCCCACTGCTGGTGATGCTGTCGACCGCGTTCAAGACGCCCGGCGACGTGTTCTCCTCGCCGCCCACCCTGCTGCCCGCCGAGTGGACGACGGCCAACTTCGCCGAGGCGTTCGCGCAGATCCCGGTGTGGCGCTACCTCGCCAACACGCTCTTCGTCTCCGGCATGAGCATCCTCGGCACGGTCATCTCGTGTCCGCTCGTCGCCTACGCGCTGGCGAAGGTGAAGTGGCGCGGCGCCCGACCGCTCCTGATCCTCGTGCTCGCCACGATGATGCTGCCGCCGCAGGTCACGCTGATCCCGCTGTTCCTCGTGTGGAACGGGCTGGAGGCGACGAACACCTATCTCCCGCTCATCGTCCCCGCGTTCCTGGGCACGCCGTTCTTCATCTTCATGATCCGGCAGTTCCTCCTCGCGGTGCCGGACGAGCTCATCGAGGCCGCCCGTCTGGACGGTGCCTCCGAGTTCCGCACCTACGCGACGATCGTCCTGCCCCTGGCGCGCCCGGCCATCGTGACCGCCGCGATCTTCCAGTTCGTCTGGGCGTGGACCGACTTCCTCAATCCCCTCATCTACCTCAACGACCAGTCGACGTACACGCTGTCCATCGGTCTGTACGCCTTCTTCGGGGAGAACGACGTGGCCTGGGGGCCGCTCATGGCCGCGTGCGTGATGTTCACCCTCCCGGCCGTGGCGATCTTCCTCCTCGGACAGAAGTTCTTCATCGGCGGTGCCAGTGCAGGAGCCCTCAAGTGACCCATGAATCCCTCGCCCTCCTCCGCGGCCGGCTCGTCGCCTCGGTTCAGGCCTCCGCGGGAGCCCCCGCGAGAGACACCCACGTCATCGGCGCGCTCGCCGAGTCGGCACTGCTCGGCGGCGCGAGCGGCCTGCGGCTCAACGGGCCGGAGGACATCCGTCGGGTGCGACCGGTGACCGATGCGCCGATCATCGGGCTCCACAAGGTCTGGAACGGCGTCCGCAACGTCATCACCCCGAAACGCGCGCTCGCCGCGGGGCTGGCGGAGGCCGGTGCCGACATCATCGCGGTGGACGCCACGACGGAGCAGCTCGGCACGGACTTCCGGCTCATCGGGGAGATCGCCGCGGCGACGGGGCGGCCCGTGATGGCCGACGTGTCGACGGTCGCGGAGGGCGAGCGCGCGTGGGCGGCGGGGGCGGCGGTCGTCGGCACGACCCTGTCCGGCTACACCCCGCACTCTCCGCGACAGGACGACCCGGACCTCGACCTCGTGGCCGCGCTCGTCGCTGCGGGGATCCCGACCATCGCCGAGGGGCGCTACCAGACCCCTGCGCAGGTGCGCGCGGCCTTCGACGCCGGGGCCTTCGCGGTCGTCGTCGGCGGAGCGATCACCGATCCGATCGCCCTCACGCGTCGATTCGTCGCGGTGACGCCGGCCGCCCGGGAGCGGGTGTGATCGTCGGGATCGACATCGGCGGCACGAAGATCGCCGTCGCGGGGTTCCGTGCGGAGCCGGGCGGGGCGCGCCGTCGCGCCACGGCCGTGCACACCCTGTCGACGCCGGCCCGGGAGGGCGGCGAGGCCATCGTGCGGGCGGTCGTCGATGCGATCGATGTGATCCGCGGCGGGGAGCCGCTCGCGGCGGTCGGCGTGGGCACCGCGGGCGTGGTCGATCAGGACGGCGGCATCACCTCCGCGACCGATGCGATCAGCGGCTGGGCGGGCTTCCCGCTGCGTGCGGCGCTCGTCCGAGCCCTCGATGCCCCGGTGGCGGTCGTCAACGACGTGCACGCGGCGGCGGTCGCGGAGGCCACGGCAGGGGCGGGTCGGGGAGCGCGTGGTCTGCTGATGGTCACGATCGGCACCGGCATCGGGGGAGCCGTCGTCCTCCCGGACGGTCTTCGCGCGGGCGCGACAGGCACGGCGGGATCGGTCGGGCACACCGAGCTCGCCCTCCCGCCAGGACTGGCCGGTCGTCGATGCGGCTGCGGAAGGGTCGGGCACGTCGAGGCCGTGGCCTCCGGTCCGGCGCTGGAGCAGACGTACCGCGAGCGCACCGGCATGGCGCGCACGCTGCGGGAGGTGGACGCGGCCGCTCGTGCCGGGGATGCGGTCGCCGAGGAGGTGATCGCGGAGGGGGCGGCGTTCCTCGGTCGCGCGCTCGCCGGGGCGCAGGCGCTCCTGGACGTCGAGGTCGTCGCCGTCGGCGGCGGCGTGGCGGCCATCGGGGAGCGGTATCTCGCCGAGGTCGCCCGCGCCTACCGCGCGGCGGCGATGCCGGGGCCGTCGACAGCCCGGGTGCGATCGGCGGAGCTCGGGGTCGATGCGACCGTCACCGGGGCCGCGGTGCTGGCGCCGGCCTGAGTCCGGATTCCCACCCCGCATTCAGCGTTAACGATATATCGTTGAGTATCGTTCACGACTGGGAGGTCATCATGAACAACGCATTCCCCTCCACCCCGTTCGGCGGCAGCGGCAACGGCAGTAACGGCGGCGACTTCGCCGGCGGCCTCGGCAACCTCTTCGGGGGCTCGCAGGGTCCGGCCGGAGCGCTGTTCGAGGCGATGGACCAGCTCCGCAAGTCGTTCGAGTCGCGTCCCTCCGGCGGGTCGCGCATGGCCCGCGGCGATGTGCGCGCCGCCGTCCTCTCGCTCCTCACCGAGCGACCGATGCATGGCTACCAGATCATCAACGAGATCGCCGAGCGCAGCGGCGGCACCTGGAAGCCGAGCGCAGGTTCCGTCTACCCGACGCTCCAGCTCCTCGCCGACGAGGGTCTGATCGAGGCCGAGGAGCAGAACGGTCGCAAGACCTACGCCCTCACGGAGGCCGGCCGGGCCGTCGCCGCGGAGAGCACCGAGACCCCGCCGTGGGTGCCGTCCTCCGACAAGGACCGCAGCCGCGACGCCCGGTACAGCGCTCTGCCCAAGGCCGGGGTCGACCTCGCCGCCGCGGCCGCACAGGTCGGGCGCAGCGGCTCCGCGGAGCAGGTGCAGCAGGCCATCGAGGTGCTCGACGAGGCCCGCCGTAGGCTGTACACGATCCTCGCCCAGGACTGACCGCGTCGTGCGGCGTCCGGCGCGGAACGGCGGAAGGATGACGCGATGACGGCAGCGGCGGCACAGGGTCCTCACCGAGCCCGGTACCGCCGCATCCTGTCGTTCGCGAGCCGTGAGTTCCTGAAGATCTGGTGGTTCGAGCTCGTCCTTCCGCGGTTCGGGCTGTCTTCCATCGCGGAGCGCACGCGCGCCCGCCGCATGCAGCGGTTCGCGCGGCGGTTCCATACGCTCGCGGTCGAACTCGGCGGGCTCATGATCAAGGTCGGGCAGTTCATGTCCTCGCGCCTCGATGTGCTCCCGCCCGAGATCACGGCCGAGCTGGAGGGGCTGCAGGACGAGGTCCCCGCCGTGCCCACCCCGCAGATCCGGGCGCTCGCGGAGGCCGAGCTGGGCATGCCGCTCGAGCGGGTGTACGCCTGGTTCGACGACACCCCCGTCGCGGCCGCGTCCCTCGGCCAGGTGCACCGTGCCCGGCTGTCGGCGCTCGACGCGGAGGACACCGGGCTGGACGAGGTCGTGGTCAAGGTGCAGCGCCCGGGCATCGACGAGATCGTCGCGGTCGACCTCGCCGCCCTCCGCCGGGTCGCGCGGTGGCTCACCCGGGTCCGGATCGTGGCCGACCGCGTGGACGCCCCCGCCCTAGTGGAGGAGTTCGCCGTCACGAGCATGGAGGAGATCGACTACCTCCACGAGGCCCGCAGCGCCGAGCGGTTCCGCGAGAACTTCGCCGACGACCCGCGCGTCGCCGCCCCCGAGATCGTCTGGGAGCGCACGACCCGCCGGGTGCTCACGCTGTCCGATGTGACGGCGATCAAGATCAACGACACCGCGGCGCTCCGGGCGGCCGGCATCGACCCCTCCGCGGTCGCCGACGCTTTCGCCGAGGTCATGTTCGACCAGGTCTTCACGCACCGGTTCGTGCACGCCGACCCGCACCCCGGCAACATCTTCGTCACGCCGGTCCCTTCGACGAGCTCAGGGACCCAGGGCGGCTCAGGGACCCCGGGCGGCTTCCGGCTGACGTTCATCGACTTCGGCATGATGGCCGAGGTCTCCGACAACCTCCGGCAGGGACTTCGGACCCTCCTCATCGCGGTGACCGCGCGGGACAGTCGCGGCCTCGTCCGTGCGGCGAAGGAGATCGGCGTACTCCTCCCCACGGCCGACACCGGCGAGCTGGAGCGGGCGCTGACCACCCTCTTCGCGCGCTTCGGCGGGATGGGGTTCGCGGAGCTGAGCCGGGTCGACCCGCGGGAGTTCACCGACTTCGCCGAGGAGTTCGGCGACATGGTGCGGCGCCTTCCGCTGCAGCTCCCCGAGGACATGCTGCTCCTCATCCGGGCCGTGTCCCTCACCTCCGGCATGTGCAGCGGCCTCGATCCCGCGTTCAACGTGTGGGACGCGGCCGAGCCGTATGCCGCGCGGCTGCTCCGCGACGAGTCCGGCACCCTCATGCAGGACATGGCGCAGCAGGCGATGGCGAACGCGGCCACGACCTGGCGGCTCCCGAAGCGCATCGACGACATCATCACCCGCGTCGACGACGGCAACGTCTCCTTCGACACCTCGCGTCTGGAGCGCCGCCTCGACCGGCTGGAGGGTATCGCGCGGCGGATCGCCTCCGGGGTCCTGTTCGCGGCGATGCTCATCGGCGGGGCGCTGCTCGTCGGTCCGCTCCCGCCGCTGGGCATCACCCTCCTGTGGGTCTCGGTGCTCCCGCTCCTCGGCGCCCTCTTCCTGGGTCGCCGCCGCCCCCGCTGACCCCCGCCAGGCCCAGACCCGCCCGGCGGTCCCGCCCAGGCCCCGCCCCAACACCCCCGCCGGAACAGGCGATCGCGCGGAACCAGGCGCTCCCAACCAGGAGTGCCTGATCTCCCGCGTACGCCTGAGCCCGCACAGGTGGAAAGATGGTCTCTCATGGACACGCCTGACGAGAAGCCCACCGAACGCTCCGCAGGATCCCCGACCCGTCCGCGCACCGACGCCGTCGTGACCGGGACGCACCGCCAGGCGGCGAAGGCCTCCGAGACCGCGCGCAAGATCGTCCGCGACATCACGACGGTCCCGCCGCGCAGCGTGCACCCGGCGCTGGTTCCCGGGGTGTCGGTGGAGGAGACGGGGCGCACCTACCGCACCGACCCGCTCGTGTTCGGCGTCGCCGCCGCGTTCGCCCTCGCCTTCATCGCGTGGGGCGTGTTCGCGGGGGACAACCTCGCCGGCACCACGAGCACCGTGCTCGCCTGGGTCGTGGAGTACTTCGGCTTTTTCTTCACGACCATCGCAACGATCATCCTCGTGTTCATGCTGTTCGTCGGCTTCAGTAAGTACGGGCGCATCCCGCTCGGCCGCGACGACGAAGAGCCCGAGTTCTCGATGTTCTCGTGGATCTCCATGCTCTTCGCGGCGGGCATGGGCATCGGCCTGGTGTTCTGGGGCGCGGCCGAGCCGCTGACCTTCTTCGAGAATCCGCCGCCCGGCACCGTCGAGGCGAACACCCTCGAGGCCATGCACACCGCGCAGACGCAGGTGCTCTACCACTGGGGCCCGCAGGCCTGGGCGTTCTACGCGCTCGTCGGTGGAGCCATCGCCTACGGCGCCTACCGCCGCGGCCGCACGCCGCTGATCTCGTCGATCTTCGCCCCGCTGCTCGGCGAGAACCGCACGACGGGCCCGGTCGGCCGCACGATCGACATCTTCTCCATCATCGTGACGCTGTTCGGCACGGCTGCCTCGCTGGGGCTCGGTGCGCTGCAGATCGGCCACGGCGTCGAGATCGTCAGCGGAGCCGGACCCCTCGGCAACGGCATCCTCATCGCGGTCATCGCGGTGCTCACGGCCTGCTTCATCGCGTCCGCCGTGTCGGGCGTCTCCAAGGGCATCCGGGCGCTGTCGAACATCAACGCCGTGGTCGCCATCCTGCTGGCGTTCTTCGTGTTCTTCGTCGGCCCGACGCTGCTCATCCTCAACGTGATCCCGTCGGTGGCCGTGCAGTTCCTCGGCGATCTGCCGACCATGATCGGCCGCTCCGCCTCGCAGGGTGAGGCCGCGCAGGCCTTCCTGTCGAGCTGGACGATCTTCTACTGGGCGTGGTGGATCTCCTGGTCGCCCTTCGTCGGCATGTTCATCGCGAAGATCTCGCGCGGCCGCACGCTCCGTCAGTTCGTGTCGGTCGTCATCGTCGTGCCCTCCGCGATCTCGCTCGTGTGGTTCGCGATCTTCGGCACGACGGCCATCCAGCAGCAGATGGACGGCGCAGGCCTCGTCGTCGACCCGCCGGAGGAGGTGCTGTTCGGGGTGCTGGAGAACCTGCCGTTCCCGCTCGTGACCAGCATCATCCTGATCATCCTCATCGCGATCTTCTTCATCACGGGTGCCGACTCCGCCTCGCTCGTCATGGGCACGCTTTCGCAGCAGGGCCGCCCGGAGCCGTCACGCTGGGTCGCCGTCGTCTGGGGCGTGCTGGTCGGTGTGATCGCCGCCGTGCTGCTCGTCAGCGGCGCCGAGGGGAGCGGGCTGCAGTCGCTGCAGAACGCGACGATCATCGCGGCGCTGCCGTTCGCGATCATCATGACGTTCATGATGATCGCGTTCATGAAGGATCTGCGGCGCGATCCCCTGATCCTCCGCGACCGGTATGCCCGCGCCGCCGTCCGCCACAGCGTCATGGCCGGCCTCGAGGAGTACGGCGACGACTTCGCGCTCGTGCCCGTCGAGTACGACCACTCGGAGGACGACCTCGCCTGGATCGACGAGGACACCGTCGACGACACCCTCGCCGAGGTGTACGAGGCCGCGACCGAGGCGATCGACATCATCCCGCCGGCCGAGGTGGACGCCGCCGTCGATGCGGCGATGGACGCCCCTGCCGACAAGGACTGAACGCGAGAGCTCAGGCGCTCACGCCGGATCAGGCACTCCCTCACGCATGACGCCTGAACCGGCGTGGTCGCCTGTCTCGGCGGCCGCGGTGATCCGGGCGGCCATGCCGGAGAAGATGAGCCCGTGGAAGGGCAGCACGGCGAGCCAGTACAGCCGGCCGAGGAGTCCGCGGGGGAAGAACACGGCGCGCTGCTCGTAGCGGGCGCCGTCGCCGTCGGGCACCGCGCGCAGTTCGAGCCAGGCCTCGCCCGGCACCTTCATCTCGGCGCGGAGTCGCAGCAGATGCCCCTCCTCGGTCTGTTCGACCGCCTCGACGCGCCAGAAGTCGATCGCGTCCCCGACCCGGGCGGCGGTGCGGCTGCGGCGTCCGCGGCGCAGGCCCACGCCGCCGACTACGCGGTCCATGAGCCCCCGCACCGCCCAGAGCAGCGGCGACGAGTACCACCCGTTCTCCCCGCCGATCCCGAGGATGACGCGCCACAGCTCCGCGACGGACGCGCGCGTCGCGACGGAGCGCTTGTCCGTGAAGACGGTGCGTCCGGCCCAGTCGGGGTCGCTCGGCAGCGGGTCGCTCGGGGCGCCGGTCACCTCGGCGTCCTGCCAGCTCGTCTCCACGGCGTCCGCGTCCACCCGGCCGAGGGCCAGCGCCACGGACCGGCGATACGGCGTGAGTCCGCCCTCGGGCCGCGGGATGAGCGCGTCGACGGCGTGGTCCTTCATGATGCACTCGTTCTGCAGCGAGGCGACGAGGGGCCGGGCGATGGAGCGCGGCACCGGGGTGACGAGGTTCACCCAGTGCGAGGCGAGCTCCGGGGTCAGCACCGGAAGGGCGGCGATGGCGCGCTGCCGCAGTCCGGCCTCCACCGCGTACCCGTTCATCATCTGGCCGTAGCGCAGCACATCCGGTCCGCCGATGTCGACCGCGCGATTCACCTGATCGCCGACCCGTGCCGCCCCGAGCAGGTAGTGCAGCACGTCGCGCACGGCGATGGGCTGGATGCGGTTGCGCACCCACTTCGGCGCCGGCATGTACGGCAGCACATCGGTGAGGTGCCGGATCATCTCGAAGGACGCCGAACCGGAGCCGATCACCACGCCCGCCTGCAGGACGAGGGTGGGCACCCCGGACTCCAGGAAGATCTCGCCGACGTGGACCCGGGAGCGGAGGTGCGGGGAGAGCTTCACGTCGTCCGGGTGCAAGCCGCCGAGGTAGACGATCCGCCGCACCCCGGCCCGGGCGGCTGCCGTGGCAACGGTGGCCGCCGCGCGCTCGTCGCTCTCCTCGAAGCCCTTGCCGGCCGACATGGAGTGGATGAGGTAGTACACGACGTCGACGTCGTCCATCGCGGAGGCGACGGCGTGCTCGTCGTCGGCGGAGCCCTCGAAGATCTCGCACTCCTCGCCCCAGCCGAAGGAGGCGGCGCGGACGGCGTCGCGGGCGAGGACGCGGAGCCGGTAGCCGGCGTTCAGCAGGCGCGGGGTCAGGCGGCCGCCGATGTAGCCGGTGGCGCCGAGCACGAGGGCGCGGGGCGCGGAGCCGTCGTCGCGGGGGACAGCCCGAAGGGCGTCCTCGCGACCGGTGGGCTGGGTGAGCTCGCTCATGCTCCGAGCGTAGATCCCGGGGCCGACACGGGGAACGGGCTTGCGTCCGGAGCATCGCGCCGTCGCGACACGCTCGCGAGCACACCGGAGACAGGGTACGGTCGTATCCGTGACTTCCATCGAATCGATTCGACGAGCGCCCGCGGACCGCGCCACCCGCCGCGCGCGCGTCGCCGTCTCGGCGCTGTTCCTCACGAACGGCGCCCTGTTCGCGAACATTCTGCCGCGGTACCCGGAGATCAAGGCCGCCCTCGGCCTGGACAACCTCGGCTACGGTCTCGCGCTCGCCGCCTTCCCCGCCGGCGCGATCGCGGCCGGACTCCTGGCGGCCACGCTGATCCGCCGCTTCGGGTCGGCGCGCATCGCGGTCATCGGCACCGTCCTCACGAGCCTCGGCCTGCTGGCAGCGGCGCTGTCTCCGAACGGCGTCCTCTTCGCGATCGCTCTCTTCGTCGGCGGCGCCTCCGATGCCATCACCGATGTCGCGCAGAACGCCCACGGCCTGCGCGTGCAGCGGCGGTACGGGCGCTCGATCATCAACTCCTTCCACGCCATCTGGTCCATCGGCGCGGTGCTCGGCGGAGTGATGGCCGCGGGCGCGATCGCCCTGCAGCTCCCGCTCGCCGTCCACCTGGGGATCTCGACCGCGGTGTTCGCGACGGTCGCCCTCGTCGCCCTCCGCTTCTGCCTGCCCGGCCGCGACGACGAGGCCGAGGAGGATGCGGTGGCGGAACCCGAGGAGATCGCCTCCGCGGTCCGTCGCGGCGTTCCGGCGCGGACGGTGCTGGCCGTGATCGCCCTGACCCTCATCGCGATGGCCGGAGCCATCGCCGAAGACGCGGGCAACTCGTGGGCCACCCTCTACCTCGGCGACTCCCTGGGAGCGGCGGGAGCGGTCGCACCGCTCGGATTCATCGCCCTCGTCGGCGCGCAGTTCGTCGGGCGTCTGCTCGGCGATCCGATGACCGATCGCTTCGGGCAGCGCTGGGTGGCGCGGGTCGGCGGCCTCATCGCCGCCGTTGGGATGACGCTCGCGCTGCTGTTTCCGAGCGTGCCCGGCACGATCCTCGGGTTCGCGGCCGTGGGCTTCGGCATCGCCACCCTCATCCCCGCCGCGATGCATGCCGCCGACGAGCTCCCGGGACTGCGGCCCGGGGTCGGGCTCACCGTGGTGTCCTGGCTGCTGCGGCTCGGCTTCCTGCTGTCGCCGCCGTTCGTCGGGTGGCTGGCGGAGACGCAGAGCCTGCGCGTGGGTCTCGTGGTGGCACCGGTCGCGGCGCTCGTGGCCGTGCTGCTCGCGGGATTCCTGGACGCCCGGCGCCCGCGGAACGCGTCGGACTAGGCCGGCTCCTCCACGAGGTCGGCGCCGCCGTGCACGGCGTCCGCCTCGGCGGCCTCCTGGATCGCGGCGGTCATCCCGACGAGGAACCGCATGACGACCACGCGCTCCTCATCGGTGAGGTCGTCCACGAGGGAGAGCATCCGGCGGTGCATGGCACCGAGTGTCGCGCGCACCTCGTCGTCGCTGCTCACGGTGGGCACGACGATGCCGGCGCGGCGGTCGGTCGGGTGCGGTTCGCGGCGCGCGTGCCCGCCCTTCTCCAGCCGGTCGATGAGCGTCGTCGTCGACGCGGTGGAGATGTCGAGCATGCGCGCCAGATCGATCGGCCGCACGATGCGACCGGCCTTCTGCTCGCGCAGCAGGAACCGGAGGGCGACGAGGTCGGTCTCGTTCATGCCCATGGACGCGCGCGTGCGGGCGCGCATCGCCGTCTCGGCACTGCGGTAGCGCCGCAGCATGTTGAGCACGTCGACCGTGGTGGCGCGCTCGCTGTCGGGGTACCAGTATCCGGAGGCGTGGAACTCACCGGTGCTGTCGGTCACGCGACCTCTCCTTCCTCGCTGGAACCGGCCTCCCGCTCGAGCATCTCCATCGCGCCGGTCTCGACCTCGGCCGGGACGATGCGCAGAAGACCGCCCGTGATCGCATCGGTCTCGGCGGCGATGATCTGCTCGATCCGGCGTCGCGAGACGGAGGGGAAGAGTTCCTCCAGGCGTGCGAGCAGATCGGCGTAGCGGATGTACGACGCCTCCTCGAGGCTCAGTGGCTCGGGCATGGCATCCTTTCGGGGGCAGGGTTCCATCATCGCACCTCCGGAAGTCCCTGGTCGCACCCGATATCGCTAGACAGCCTTACTGTCAGGTTGCCGAGGTACCATGGAGTTCGGGGAAGGAGGATCTCTGCATGGGAAACACGAGTACCGACGTCACGACCTCAGCGCTCGCTCGCGATGTCGACGACTTCCGTCGCGCCGACGCGCAGTTGAACCGCCGTCTCGCCGCCCGGCGCGAACCCAACGATACCGACCGTGCGGCGATGCACTTCATCAGTACCGCGCCCGTCGAGAAGCCCGTCACTCCCCGCGACCTCGCCACCTACCTCGGCATCAGTACGGCCGCCGTCACGAGCGTCGTGCGACGGATGTCGGAGCGGGGGCAGATCGTCGTCGCGCCTCACCCCCTGGATGCGCGGTCCAAGGTCCTCCGGCCGTCGCTCCGCGATCTGCACGGACAGGGCGACGAGCTGGCGCAGCGCGTGGCCGCCATCGAAGGCGAGTTCACCGCGGAGGAGGCGGCCGTGATCTCCCGCTTCTTGCGCCGTCTCACCGACGAACTCGGCGATCTCCCCTGATCGACTTGATTTAACTAGTTAAACTAGTAAACTATCCTCGTCCAGCTTTTCTGCCACGAGGAGAAGAACATGGGAACCCTCACCTACGCGAACCTCGCCGAGCCGATCGAGATCGACGACGAGCTGCTCGCCCACCTTCGCGCCGCCACCGTCACCAAGCTGCGGCGCAACGAGCCGTTCGCGCTCACGGTGGAGACCGGCGCCGACCGCACCGAGACGCTGTGGATCCACGCGTCCATCCCGATCCGCTTCGTCGTCGAGACGTCGGTCACCCTGCAGCGACCGCTGCTGGCCCGTCTCATGCAGGCCGCGGGTTCGACCGGCGGACTCGACCTCACCGACCCCGAGCTCGCGCTCGATGCGGTATCGCGCGAATTGCACGCGATGTCCGCCTGATAACGGAGGGGTGCAGACCTGCCTCATCGCCTCGGGATCCTCTTCAAGGGCTCTCGGATCCCGGGCGGTGACGGCTACGGCGAGAACGGAGCGGGGGCTCTCGATCGCCGACCGCGGCATCCGGCCGCCGGGATTCGGGTTCCCGGCAGTCGGATGCCGTTTCTTCGTCAGAGGGCGGTGTAGCCGCCGTCGACCAGGTGGTAGCTGCCGGTGATGAAGCTCGCGGCGTCGCTCGCGAGGAACACCACGAGGTTCGCGACCTCCTCGGCCTGGCCCAGGCGCCCGATCGGGTGCTTGGACACGAGGAAGTCCTTCGCCTCGTCGCCCATGTTCGCCAGGAGCGGGGTGTCGATGAAGCCGGGGCCGACCGAGTTCACGCGGACGCCCTGCGCGGAGTACTCGAGGGCGGCGGTCTTCGTCATGCCGACGACGCCATGCTTGGCGGTGACGTAGGCGGGGGAGCCCGCGAAGCCGACGCTGCCGAGGATCGAGGCGATGTTCACGACCGAGCCGCCGCCGTTGGCGAGGATCGACGGGATCTGCGCCTTCATGTTGCGGAACACGGCGTTGAGGTTGATGGCGATCACCTTGTCCCACGCGTCTTCCTCGTAGTCCGCGGTGGGCGCGGTGGCGCCGCCGATGCCGGCGTTGTTGACGCCGATGCGGAGCGGGGCGAGCGAGTTGGCGAGCTCGACCGACGAGGCGATCCAGGCCGGGTCCGTCGCGTCGCCGACCGACGCCTCCGCGGTGCCGCCAGCGGCGCGGATCTCCTCGACGACCGCGTTCGCGTGCTCCGCGTTCAGGTCGTTGACCACCACCGCCGCGCCGTTCTGCGCCAGCAGCAGGGCGACCGCGCGGCCGATGCCGCTGCCCGCTCCTGTCACGATCGCCGAGCGGTTCGAGACGTCGTACTGAGCCACTTTCGGGCTCCTTCCCGGGCGGGCGCGGTGCCGGGAGATCTTCTCGGACGGTCCGTCCTTCCCTCCAGCCTACGCCCGGAATACCGGTGTGGATTCATGTGAATGGAAATGTTCAGCGGGCTAGCTGCGCTGTGGGGACCGTCTGCCCCGGGGAAAAACTCTTGACACGCTCGCGACGCGGGTCTAACGTACAACCAAATGGTTGCACAAACGGAGTTGAGCGAAGCGGAGGTCGACCGTGTCTTCCACGCACTGGCGACGTCGACCCGGCGGGACATCCTGCGCCGGACGATCGAGCGGGAGCAGTCCGTCTCGACCCTCGCCTCCGAGTACGAGATGTCGTTCGCCGCGGTCCAGAAGCACGTGGCCGTGCTGGAGGCGGCGAACCTCATCGTCAAGCGCGCCGAGGGACGCGAGCGGCTCGTCCGCGCGAACCCCGAGATGATCGCCCGCGCCAGGGCGCTCCTCGCCCGATACGAAGAGCTGTGGCGGTCGCGCATCGCCCGGCTCGACGATCTCCTGGCCGAGCCGTCCCCGCCCGCGGGGAAGCCGTCCTCCACCGACCCCACCAGCAGTCAACGCAACGAATCGCAAGGAGACTGACATGCCTGTCACGGACATCATCACGGATGCCGAGAACCTCACCATGACCGTCGTCGCCGACCTCGCCGCGCCCGTCGAGCGCGTCTGGGCCGCCTACACCGACCCGCAGCAGCTCGAGCGGTTCTGGGGTCCTCCCGGCTGGCCCGCCACCTTCACCCAGTGGGACCACACGGTCGGCGGGCGAGCCGTCTACACGATGAACGGCCCCCGCGGGGAGAAGGCCTCCGGCACGTGGGAGTTCCTGGAGATCGACGCGCCGCGCAGCTTCACGGTGCTCGACTCGTTCGCCGATGAGGAGGGCACGCCGGACGCCAACCTCCCCTCCATGCGCATGACCTTCACGTTCGAGCCGACGGCCGAGGGCACGCGCATGGTCAACACGAGCCACTTCACGTCTGCCGAAGCGCTCGAGCAGGTCGTCGCGATGGGTGCCGTCGAGGGCACCCGGATGGCCATGGCCCAGCTCGACGCCGTGCTGCAGGACCTCCGCGACTACGCCCAGGGCAAGGGCACCCGGGTGGAGCTGCTGGACGACACGCATGTGCGCATCACCCGCCTCGTCGAGGGTCCGCGCGAGCTGGTGTGGCGCGCCCACTTCGAGCCCGACCTCATCCGGCAGTGGATGCTCGGCCCGGACGGGTGGGAGATGACCGAGTGCGTGTCGGCGACCGAGGTCGGCCAGTCGTACCGGAACTCCTGGGCACCAGTGGGCGACACGGAGGGTGAGCCGTTCGGATTCGAGGGGGAGGCACTGCTGATCGACGCCCCGAAGCGCGCCGTCACCACCGAGCGGATGCAGGGCATGCCGACCGAGACGCTCAACGACCTCAACCTCTACGAGGAGGACGGCGCGACCCTCGTCACGGTGCTCATCGAGTACCCGGACAAGGAGACGCGGGACATGATCCTCGCCACCGGCATGGCCGACGGCATGGAGGCCTCGTTCGCGCGACTGGAGCGGGAGCTGCTGTCCGTCTGACACCCAGGCACGCGCGCCGGAACAGGCGGTTCTCGTGGAGAGCCGCCTGTTCCGGCGCTTCTGCCTGTGCGAAAGCGGGATAAAGTGGCGGCACGATGAGGATCACGCGCCGTACCCTGCTCCTCGGCGCCGGAGCCGGTGCCGTCTCGGTGCTTCTCGCCTCCTGCACCCCGGAGCCGGAACCGACGCCGACCCCCACCCGCACGCGCGAACCGGAGCCGCCGCCCGGTGTCCCCGCCCCGAGCGGGAGCGTCCGCAGCACCTGGACCACCGACCCCTTCGCCCGGGGCGCCGCGAGCTTCACTCCCGTGGGGGTGCTCGCCGCGACCCGTGCGGCGCTCGCGCAGCCCGTCGACGACCGGCTCTTCTTCGCGGGCGAGGCGACCGACGACGAGGCGCCGGGTACCGTCCGGGGAGCCCTGCGGTCGGGCCGCCGCGCCGCGCGGGAACTCACCGTCGCCGCCGAGGACGGCGAGCGGGTGGCCGTGATCGGCGCCGGGATCGCCGGAGCGACAGCCGCTGCGCAACTCGCGGAGGACGGCCTGCAGGTGACGGTGTTCGAAGCGCGCGACCGCGTCGGCGGCCGGATCCTCTCCCGCGCGGACGAGGAGTGGCCGGTTCCGGTGCAGCTCGGCGCGTGGCTGTTCGGCGAGGCCGACGCGGAGCTTCTCGAGACGATCGACGAGGGGGACATGGACCTCGTCGACCTCGACGGGGCGCGGTGGCGCTCGGCCGAGGGTGACGTCGACCCCGTGGATCCGCAGCCGGTGGAGGCCGCGGTGACCACGGCGCAGTCCGCCCCGCAGGACTCCTCCGTGGCGGATGCCCTGGTGGCGGCCGGCATCGACCCGGAGGACCCCGCGACCGCCGCGCTCCTCGCGCTCCTCGCGGCACGGACGGGCGCGGACGCCGCCGACCTGTCGAGCTGGTTCGCCCCGCCGCTCCCCGACGCGGCGCTGCAGGGGGTCGGCGACGACCTGACCCCGTTCATCGAGAGCACCCTGGACGGGGTGAAGGTCGGGCTCAGCTCGCCGGTCACCCGTCTCGCGTGGGACGACACCGGGGTGAGTGTGCGCCTCGGCACCGGGGAGGCCCTCTCCTTCGACCGGGTGCTGCTGACGGTGCCGCTCGGGGTGCTGCAGGAGCAGGCCATCGAGTTCGATCCGCCGCTGCCGTTCGACAACCGCGGCGCCATCTCCGCGCTCGGGATGGGCGCCATCGAGACGGTGTGGCTGCGATGGGACGAGCCGTTCTGGGACGGTGACGAGGCGATCTGGCACGCGGTCGGCGACGACATCGCGATCCCTACGTGGATCAACCTCCGCCCCTCGACCGGCGAGAACGTGCTCGTCGGGATCGTGGGCGGTGCGGCGGCCCGGGACTTCGCGGAGCTCGGGGACGCGGAGGCCGTCGAGGCGGCACTCGCTTCGCTGGCGCTCTACGCCTGAACCGGCTCGCGCGCGGCCTCGGCCGGGGCGCGGTCCTCGGGAGGAGGCTCGGCAGGAGTGCGGTCCCACGGGTCCGGCAGGCGGCTGATGAGCACGAGCGCGGTCGCCACGGCGGCGAACACGGCCAGCGCGATCGCGCAGGAGACGGTGAACTCGACGGGACCGCTCACCTGCCGCGGGTCGAGGAAGTAGTACGGGTACCAGCCGATCAACGGTCCGCGGATGAGCGTCGCGACGCCCCACAGCACCGGGTAGGCGAGGGTCACCGGGATCACGCGCCACGGCACCGCCCGATGCCCCGGGGCCAGGGCCCAGGCCGCGACGGTCACCGCGGGCAGCCAGAAGTGCAGCACCTGATCCGACCACGGCACGTCGATGCGGATCCCCCGGACTCCGGCCTGCCAGACGAGGATCGCGAACACGAGTCCCGCCGTGATCGTCCAGGTGAGCACGAGGGCGAGCGCCACCGTGAGCCACCGCGGGTCGCGGGCTCTCCTCAGCGCGAGGACTCCGGCGACGGTGAGGAGGACGACGAAGGCGATGTTCGACTGGTTCGTCAGGTACGCGAAGAAGTTCTGGCTCGCGATGGTGTTCGACGCGAGTCCCCACGCGAGGCGGTGGATCAGCGCGACGAGGCAGACGGCGGCGGCGGTGAGCCGGAGCAGGCCGAAGACGGTGCGCCTGCTCACCGTCGCCTCGTCCTTTCCGCCATCCGCCGAGTCTACGGAGCCGACCCGGGGTGACGCCGCATCAGGCCGTCGGGCGGGTTCAGGCGCGGGCGGGTGTGGGGGCCTGTTCTCGCGGGAATGCCTGGTGTGGCGGAGGGGGTCAGCGGCGCGGGGCGCGGGTCGACCACAGGGCCAGCGCGATGAGCACCGGCTGGAAGAACAGACGCACGAAGCGCTTCATGTCGGTGTCGAGGCCGAAGCCGTCGCGATGATGCATCCACTGCGCCACATTGCCCGGGAAAACCGCGGCGAAGAAGAGCGCGGCGACGGTGCCGACCGTGCGACGGCGGCGACGGGCGAACAGCAAAGCGGAGCCGAGCGCGACCTCCGCGACGCCGGACGCGAGCACCGTGGCGTCGGGATCGAGCGGCAGCGATTCCGGCACCTGCGCCTGGAATTCCTCGCGGGCGAACGTGAGGTGGGAGACGCCGGCGAACACGAGCGCGGCGCCGAGGAAGATCCGGCCGATGGTGCGGGGAGTCGACATGGTGCGAGTGTACGCCTCGCCGTTGCCGTCAGATCAGGCGGCGGAGCGCTTCTTCGAGGGTGATGCCCTGCGCTTCGGCGCGGTCCCGGAGGCGCGCGTGCTCGTCGGGCGACAGCGGGAGCTGGAGCACGATGGGGTCGTCCTGCGCGAGGTCGAGTCCGTCGAGGAGGTCGGAGGTCTCGGCCCACAGCGGCGCGGCGAACTCCGCCTCGGCGACGGGTGTCGAAGTGCGAGACGGGGCTGCCGTCGAGGAGGAGGCCGGGGCTTCGGCAGCGGCGGCGGCGACCGGGGCGGAGGCGGCGACGGCGGCTCCGGCATCGGTCGCGCGGGTGAATCCGGGGCCTCGACGCGGCTCCTGCTTCTGCTGATAGGCCTTGGCGGCGGCGTTCGCGCGCTCGTCGGCGGCTTCGTTCAGCGGGTGCCCGGCGTGGCCCTTGACCCAGGAGAACTCGACGTCGCGACCGCGCAGGGCCTCGTCGATCCCCTCGAGGAGGTCGCGGTTCAGCACGGGCCCGCCGTCGGACTTCCGCCACCCGCGGCGCTTCCAGCCCGGCATCCACTTCGTCACGGAGTCGATGACGTAACGGCTGTCGCACTCGATCAGGAGCTTCTCGTCGGTGCCGGCCGTCGCCCGGAGCAGTTCGAGGACGGCGCGGAGCTCGCCCTGGTTGTTCGTGCCGTGCGGGGAGCCGCCGGCCGCCCAGTTCGCGTCGTCGATGTACCAGGCCCAGCCGTTCGGGCCGGGGTTGCCCAGGGCGGAGCCGTCTGCGGCGGCGGTGATGGTCATCCGTCCACCGTATCGCTGGCCGCGGACGCCCTTTCGCGCCGCGGTCGCACGGATTCGGGCGGAACCTGCGACGGGAGTGCGAAACAGCGACGCGCGGTGTCAGTCCTCGGGGTCGGCGTTCTCGGTGCTCGCGGCCTCGGGGGCGGGCGGGGCGACGGGGAACACGATGGAGCTCACCGAGGACGGGGTGTCGAGGCCGAGGGCCAGCGGGTCGACCGTCGGCGCGGCGTCGAGCGTGTCTGCGGCCGAGGTCTCGAGAGGTTCAGAGGGGAGTCCCCACTGCTTCTCTTCTTCCTCCGGTCGCTGCTGGAAGAGTCCCATGTCTCCATTGTCACCCCCGGGCGGCGCGGGGTCGCAGTTTCCCACCGAGGTCGCAGGGATCCGGCGGATCCGTGCGACGGGAGCGCGAATCTCCGACCGCGGCTCACTCCGCGCGCGCCGCCTCGCGCACGGCGTCGACGAGGGTGCGCCACGGACCGTCCACGGCGGAGTCGGGCAGCTCCCGCTCCCGACGCTCGGACGGGGTGCGGGCGCGGATGCTCCAGACGAACCGGTCGGCCCCGGGCTCCGTGTCGACGTCGTCGTCCCAGGGGCAGCTGTCGATGAGGCCGATCCATTCCTCGGCGTCCGGCGGCTCAGCCTCCACCCGCCACTGGCGACGGATGCCGGCGAGACCTCCCGAGCGCACGACGGCGATGACGACGGGGGCGTCAGGCGGCGTCGGGTCCTCGGTCATCCTCATAGACTCCCACGGTCGTCCACGCGCGTCGAGCGGCGGCGACCGCCTCCTCATCGACGGAGGCTGCGGCGGCGACCGTGGCATCGGCGAACTCGGTGAAGGTCGCGGTGCTCGCCAGTCCGCCGGTGAGTGCCCGGTACCAGACCGTGCCGGCGCGCTCCCAGGCGTTGCCCCCGAGGTCGAGGGCGAAGAGGGCGAAGGCGCGGTTCGGGATGCCGGAGTTGATGTGCACGCCGCCGTTGTCCTCGGTGGTGCGCACGAATCCGCTCATGTGGTCGGGCTGCGGGTCTTTCCCGAGTTCATCGTCGTCGTAGGCCGTGCCCGGCGCGCTCATGGAGCGCAGGGCTGAGCCCTCCACCGCATCCGTGAAGATCTCCGCCCCGATGAGCCAGCTCGCCTGGTCGGCGGACTGACCCAGGGCGTACTGCTCGGTGAGCGCGCCGAACACGTCGGCCACGGACTCGTTCAGTGCGCCCGGCTGGCCCTGATACTCCAGGTTCGCCGTGTGCTGCACGACACCGTGGGCGAGCTCATGTCCGATCACGGTGAGCGAGCCCGTGAAGTGCTGGAACACCTCGCCGTCGCCGTCGCCGAACACCATGCGCTCGCCGTCCCAGAACGCGTTGTCGTAGTCGACGCCGTAGTGGACGGTCGCGTCGAGAGGAGCACCGGCGTCGTCGAGCGAGTTGCGGCCGAACGCGGAGAGCAGCATCTCGAACGTCGCGCCCAGGCCGTCGAACGCCTCGTTGACGGCGGTGTCGGCGACGGACTCATCGTCTTCCGTGCGGACCACGGCCCCCGGGAGCTGCTGGGTGTTGCCGGCGTCGCTGATCGTGCGGTTCGGCGCATCGGAGAGCCGCGCGACGAGGTCGCCGTTCTCGTCGATCGAGAGGTCGATGCGGGCGCGGAACGGCGGGCGCCCCGCGGTGAGCGTCTGTCGGGCCGCGGCGGCGGCCTTCGGGAACCGACCCGACTCCGCCAGACGGGCGAGCAGGTAGGAGGGGACGACGCCGGGATGCGGGGAGGATTCTGCGCTGCTCATGCGTCGACCCTACGCCGGGGCGCGGACACAGCAGGAGACCCCCAGGACGGTCGCGTAAAATCGGCCTAATGACCGACGCGCCCGACGCCACCCCCGACCTGGGCCCCGGCATCGACCCCGACGACCTCGCCACGACGCTGCGCGTCCTCGCCGAGCTGCACACCATCGACAACGAGCACCCCGACTTCGTGGCCGTGCGCCACGCGACGGCAGCCATGTTCAAGGCCGTCAAGCGCGTGCGGCGCAAGGAGATCCGGGATGCGATCGCCGAGGCGGACAAGGCCGTCGTCGCCCGCACCGCCACCGGCGCCCCCGACCGCATCGACGACGAGACGCGCGGGCACGACCTCGCGTCCCGTGTGATCGACGCCCCCATCGCCGGCGAGCTCCTCAAGCCGCGCAACTGCTACATCTGCAAGCAGCCGTACACGCTCGTCGACGCGTTCTACCACCAGCTCTGCCCGGACTGCGCCCGCTTCAGCCACGGCAAGCGCACCGCCCGCACCGACCTCACCGGAAAGCGCGCGCTGCTCACGGGCGGCCGCGCGAAGATCGGCATGCACATCGCGCTGCGCCTCCTCCGCGACGGTGCGCACACCACGATCACCACCCGGTTCCCGCGTGACGCCGTGCGGCGGTTCTCGGCCCTCCCGGACGCGGGCGACTGGCTGCACCGGCTGCGCGTGGTCGGCATCGACCTCCGCGACCCCGCCCAGGTGATCGGGCTCGCCGACTCGGTCGCCGCGCAGGGCCCGCTCGACATCCTCATCAACAACGCCGCGCAGACGGTCCGCCGCTCGCCGGGGGCGTACTCGCTGCTCGCCGACGCGGAGCTCCAGCCGCTGCCGGACGGTCCGCTGCCGGAGATGGAGACCTTCGGGCACACCGTCGACCCGCACCCGCAGGCGCTGCAGGCCTCGGTCGACGCGCATCCGCTGCTGTCGGTCGCGGCGCTCGGCGGCACGGTCGCGGAGCAGGGGGGACAGGCGCTCACGGCCGAAGACCTCGCGCGGCTCGCGATGGCCCCCGGCTCCTCCTCGCTCGAGAAGCACGCGGACGGCACGGCGATCGATGCGGGCGGTCTCGTGCCGGACGTGAACCGCGTCAACAGCTGGGTGCAGTCGGTGGATCAGGTCGATCCGCTGGAGATGCTCGAGGTGCAGCTCGCCAACACGACCGCGCCGTTCCTGCTCATCAGCCGGCTGCGGGCGTCGATGGCCGCGTCGTCGTCGCGCCGGAAGTACGTCGTGAACGTCTCCGCCATGGAGGGACAGTTCTCCCGCCGTTACAAGGGCCCGGGCCACCCGCACACCAACATGGCGAAGGCCGCGCTGAACATGCTGACCCGCACGAGCGCGGGGGAGATGTTGGAGAAGGACGGCATCCTCATGACCGCCGTCGACACCGGCTGGATCACCGACGAGCGCCCGCACTACACGAAGGTGCGCCTCGCGGAGGAGGGCTTCCACGCCCCGCTCGACCTGGTCGACGGCGCCGCCCGGGTGTACGACCCCATCGTGCGCGGCGAGGCCGGCGAGGACATCCACGGCGTCTTCCTCAAGGACTACGAGCCCAGCCCCTGGTGACGCCCGTTCGAATCGCCTGAATGGTTCCATCCGGAGCCGAAACAGGGCCAAACGGGCGATTCGAAAACCGTCAGCCGGGGTAGGGGTGCGGGAACCAGACCGTCACGATGAGGCCTCCGCCGGTGCGGGGCGTCAGCACGAGGGTGCCGCCGTGGGTCTGCGTGATGCGCTGCACGATCGCGAGGCCGAGACCCACCCCGGCGTGCTCCGTCCCGCGCGTGCGCTCGGTGCCGCGCTGGAAGGGCTCGACGAGCGTCGCGACCTGGGAGGCGTGCAGCTCCGCACCCGTGTTCTCCACGACGAGGGCCACCGCGTGCGGGAGGGAATGGGTGCGCACCGCCACGGAACCGCCGCCGTCGCTGCGGTTGTGGACGATCGCGTTGGCGACGAGGTTCATGACGAGCTGCGGCAGCAGGGCGGAGGAGCCGAGCACGGTCGCCGGCACGCCGGACACCTCCACCTCGACCCCGCGGCGGTCGGCGAGCGGCAGGAGGGCCTCGACGGATTCCTCTGCCAGGAGCGACAGATCGACGAGCGTCCGCGGGAAGGTGCGCTGATCCGCTCTGCTCAGCAGCAGCAGCGCCTCGGTGAGGTCGATCGCGCGCGTGTTCACCTCGTGGAGCCGGTCGATCAGGGCGTCGACGTCGCGGTCGGGATCGGTGCGGGCCACGTCGAGGAGCGTCTGCGAGATGGCCAAGGGCGTGCGCAGTTCGTGCGAGGCGTTCGCGGCGAAGCGCTTCTGCTCGGCGACGTGCGCCTCCAGCTGCTCCAGCATCGTGTCGAAGACGTCGGCGAGGTCGCGGAACTCGTCGCTCGGGCCCTCCATGCGGATCCGGTGCGACAGGGAGCCCTGCGCCGCGAGCCGTGCGGCGTCGCCGATGCGGTCGAGAGGCGCCAGCATCCGTCCGGCGAGCAGCCAGCCGCCGCCGAGACCGATCGCGAGCAGGGCGACCATCACCATCGCGGCGACGGGTACGAACGCCCGGATCAGATCCGAGCGGTTGGGGACGAAGAACTCGACGACGGGGATCTGCACATCCGGCACGTAGCGCAGGAGATAGAGCGCCACGGCGCCGAGCAGCAGGAGCCCGGAGACGACGACGATGCCCGCGTAGCTCAGGGTCAGCTTGAGGCGGACGCTGAGGCCGCGCCGCCTAGGCATCCGCGTCGGCCCCGATGCGGTAGCCGACGCCGGGCACCGTGAGGATCAGCCACGGCTCGCCGAGGCGCTTGCGCAGCGAGGACACGGTGATGCGGACGGCGTTCGTGAACGGGTCGGCGTTCTCGTCCCACGCCCGCTCCAGCAGCTCCTCGGCGCTGACCACGCCGCCCTCGGCATCGACGAGCACCTCCAGTACGGCGAACTGCTTCCGGGTGAGGGCGACGTACCGGCCGTCGCGGTAGACCTCGCGGCGGAAGGGGTCCAGGCGCAGCCCGGCGAGTTCCAGCACCGGTGGCCGCGCGCGCTGTCGGCGGCGGTCGAGGGCACGCAGCCGCAGCACCAGCTCCCGCAGCTCGAACGGCTTGGTGAGGTAGTCGTCGGCGCCGAGCTCGAACCCGGAGGCCTTGTCGTCGAGGCGGTCGGCGGCCGTGAGCATGAGGATGGGGATGCCGCTGCCCGAGGCGACGATCCACCGCGCGATGTCGTCTCCGGACGGGCCCGGCACGTCGCGGTCGAGGATCGCGATGTCGTACGCGTTGATGCTCAGGAGCTCGAGCGCGGTGTCGCCGTCGCCGGCGATGTCGGCCGCGATCGCCTCCAGTCGCAGCCCGTCGCGGACCGCCTCGGCGAGGTAGGGCTCGTCCTCGACGATCAGCACACGCATGGCAGTGATCCTACGCAGTGCGGCATATCGCCGGTGTATGGAAAAGGCCATACGCCGTGGCAACCGCGGGCTCTCTTCACTGGAATCATGAACGACCTCCGCACCCCCCGAGCCGTCCGTGCCCGGCGCCGTCGGCGGATCGCCACCACGGCCTCCGTGCTGGCGCTCGCCGTGGTCGCCGCCGTCGCCGTGCAGCAGTCGCTGTCGGCCGCGTTCGCCGAGACCGCCCCGATCGTCACGCCCGCCACCACCGGTTCCGATTCCGAGCCGCACACGCCGACCGGATCGGTGCTCGCCCCGAGCGAGGCCGACGGCGTGATCCGCGACGGCGACCAGCCCACGGTGTTCGATGTCGACAGGGTCGCCGTCGGCAACCTCGACCCCGCGCTGCTTGACGCCCTCCAGCGCGCCGCCTCCGATGCGGAGGCCGACGGGGTGACGTTCCTCGTGAACAGCGGATGGCGTTCGGCGGCCCTGCAGGAGCAGCTGCTCCGCGACGCCATCGACGACTACGGCTCGGAGGAGGAGGCGCGCCGCTGGGTGGCGACCGCGGAGACCTCGGCGCACGTCTCCGGCGACGCGGTCGACCTCGGTCCCCTGCCCACTCTCGACTGGCTTACGCAGCGCGGATGGCGCTACGGCCTCTGCCAGACCTACGGCAACGAGTCCTGGCACTACGAGCTGCGACCGGAGGCCGTCGAGGACGGGTGCCCCGCACAGTACGCCGACCCCACCGAAGACCCGAGGATGCAGCGATGACGGCCGTGCTCGCGGAGGGGATGACCCTGTCCCGCCTCGACGCACCGACACTATCCACCCTTCCGGCCGCCGTGACCGAGAACCTCCGCCGCGTGCGGGAGGCCGCCGCGGTACCCGTCATGGCCGTGGTCAAGGCCGACGCGTACGGTCATGGCATGGTGGCCGTGGCGACCGTCGCCGTGGCTGCGGGGGCCGAGTGGCTCGGGGTCACCGACGTCGCCGAGGGGGTCGCGCTGCGCGAGGCCGGACTGCGCGTGCCGATCCTCGCCTGGCTGCACCCCGCGGGCATCGACGCGCCGCGCGCGGCCGCCGCCGGGGTCGACGTGGCCGTGGGCTCCGTCGACGAGCTGCGTCAGCTCGCGGCCGATGCCGCCGCTTCGGTGCGTGTGCATCTGCATCTCGACACCGGGATGGCGCGGGGAGGGTGCCCCGTGGAGGACTGGGATGCGCTGCTGCGCACGGCGCGCGCGGCCCGCGGCCGGATCGAGGTCGTCGGGGTGATGGGGCACCTCCCCCGCGCCGACGCCGCGGATCCGCGGGCGAACGCGGCCGCGGTGCTGCGGATGCGCCAGGGGAGGGACGCGGTCCTGCGCGCCGGCTTCGGACCGCTGCTCGTGCATCTCGCGGCGACCTCGGGCGCCCTGACCGATCCCGCGACGCACTTCGACATGGTGCGCGTGGGGGCCGCGCTCGTGGGGATCGACCCGTCCGAGACGGTCTCTCTGGTCGGGGCTTCGCGTTTCACCGCACCCGTCGTGCACAGCGCCGCGGTGCCGGCCGGCACCGTCGTGGGCTATGGCGGGACGCACACGACGGCGGTGGCCACGCACCTGAGCGTGGTCGGCGTCGGATACGCCGACGGGGTCCCGCGGGAGATCGCGCCGGGCGCGGGGGTGGAGATCGGAGGGGAACGGCACCCGATCGTCGGCCGGGTGTCGATGGATCAGATCGTCGTCGACACCGGGGGGAGGGCGTTCCCCCGAGGAGCGGTCGCGACGGTGTTCGGGCCGGACGGCGGCGCGGTGCCGTCGGTGCAGGAGTGGGCGCGGTGGGCGGGCACCATCCCGCACACCATCGTCACGGGCATCGGCCCGCGGGTGAAGAGGAGCGTGGCATGACGATGAAGGTCCTGGTCATCGGAGGGGGACAGAATCCCGAGCACGAGGTGTCGCTCGCCTCGGCGGCGGCGGTCGCCGCGGCGCTGCGGTTGGGGGGACACACCGTCACGACCGTGACGATCGACCGCGACGGCGTGTGGCGGGCCGACGGCAACCCGCCCGGCGTGAGCCCGGCGTCGTCGTTGCAGCAGGCCCTGCCGCTGCTCGCGGCGAGCGACGTCGTGTTCCCCGCGGTCCACGGTGCGCTCGGGGAGGACGGCGCCCTCGCGGCGCTGTGCGCGCTCGCCGGGGTGCCGGTCGTCGGCTCCGCGCTGGGGGCGGGCGCGATCGGCATGGACAAGTGGGCCACGAAGCTCGTGGCCCAGGCTGTCGGGCTGCGCACCGCCCGGGGGCGGCTCGTCGCCGCGGAGGACATCGGCGACGTGGAGTTCGAGGGCGCCGTCGTGGTCAAGCCGGTGACGGCCGGCTCGAGCCACGGCGTGAGCCTGGTGACGGAGGAGGGCGACCTGCTCACCGCGCTGCGGGGGGCGGCGCGCTTCGACCGGCGGATCCTGGTCGAAGAGGTCGTGCATGCACGGGAGATCGACGTCGCCGTGCTGCGGGAGAAGGGCGGGGTGCGGTGGGCCGCCCCGCCCCTGGAGATCCACGCGCCCGGGCTCTTCGACACCGCGACCAAGTACGACGGCACGGCCCGGTTCACGGTTCCCGCGCAGCTCGATGCGGCCGCCACGACGGCGCTCAAACGCGCCGCGATCGCGATGTTCGACGCCCTGGGGTGCGATGGGGTCGCCCGGATGGACTTCTTCCTCACGGACGAGGGGCCGGTGCTCAACGAGGTCAACACGATGCCGGGGCTGACCGCCGCCTCCCAGGTGCCGCGGATGTTCGCGGCGGCCGGGGTGGACTACGTCGACCTCGTGGGTCGGCTCGTGCGCGCGGCTGTGTGAGAGGGGGTCGACAGGGCGCCTGCGGAGGCGGATGCTGGGGACATGGCAGCCTTCACAGCGGAGAACGCGTTCAGCGGTTTCAGCGTCGACGACATCGACGCGGCGAGAGAGTTCTACGGCACGACCCTCGGGCTCGACGTCGAGGTCAACGCGATGGGGTTCCTCGACCTGCGTCTGCCCCGCGGCGGGTCGGTCCTCGTCTACGCGAAGCCGAACCACACCCCGGCGAGCTTCACGATCCTGAACTTCCCGGTGGCGGACGTCGATGCCGCCGTCGAGGAGCTCAACGAGCGCGGGGTGCAGACCAAGATCTACGGCGACGACGAGTTCCCGTCGGACTCCCGCGGCATCGTCAGGGGGAACGGGCAGGGACCGGACATCGCGTGGTTCCGCGACCCGGCGGGCAACGTGCTCGCGGTCATGCAGGCCTGACGGGGCACGCCTCGCTCACAGCCGGTCGACCGCCGTCACCGTGACGACCGCCTCGCCGGCCTCGTCCGACGCGGCGAGGTCGACGGTGGCGCTGATGCCCCAGTCGTGGTCGCCGGCCGGGTCGTCGATGATCTGCCGCGCCGTCCACGCGGTCGGACCCTCGGTGAGCAGCAGCATGCGGGAGCTCCGGGCGTCCGGTCCGGTGCCGATGTCGTCGTGCTCGGCGAAGTACGCGTCCAGCGCGTCGGACCAGGCGGCGGCGCCGAACGTCGGGTCGAGCTCGGCCAGGGCGTCCACGTCCTCCCGGGCGGCGAGCTGCACCCGCCGGAAGAGCTCGTTGCGGACGAGCGTGCGGAAGGCGCGGGTGTTGCTCGTGAGGCGCTTCGGTGCGGGCGGCACGATCGGCTCGTCGGTCTCGCCGCGGGCCGCGGTCCCGGCGGTCAGCTCGCTCCATTCGTCGAGCAGGCTGGAGTCGATCTGGCGCACGAGCTCGCCGAGCCAGGCGATCAGGTCGTGGAGGTCCTCGTCCTTCCGCTCCTCGGGGATCGTCTGGGAGGCGGCGCGATACGCGTCCGACAGGTACCGCAGCACGACGCCCTCGGAGCGGGCGATCTTGTAGAACGCGACGTACTCGCCGAACGACATGGCCCGCTCGTACATGTCGCGGACGACGGACTTCGGGTGCAGCGCGAAGTCCCGGATCCACGGCTGCGCCGCGCTGAAGGTCTCGAAGGCCGCGTCGAGGAGCTCCTCCAGGGGCTTCGGGTAGGTGATCGCCTCGAGGAGCTCCATGCGCTCGTCGTACTCGATGCCCTCGCGCTTCATCGCGGCGACCGCCTCGCCCCGCGCGAGGAACTCCTGCTGGCTGAGCGCGGCGCGCGGATCGTCGAGCGTCGCCTCCACGATCGAGATCATGTCGAGCGCGTACGACCCCGTCCCGACCCCCTGGTCCCCCGAGCCCGCCTGGTCTCCCGAACGCGCCTGGGTCCCTGAGCTTGTCGAAGCCTGGGTCCCTGAGCCTGTCGAAGGGTCCAGCAGGTCGAACGCCGCGAGGGCGAACGGCGAGAGCGGCTGGTTGAGCGCGAAGTTGGGCTGCAGGTCGACCGTGAGCCGGACGCCCTTCGGCGCTCCGAGCACGCCCGTGTCGAAGGTCTCCACGACGCCCGATTCCCGGAGCGTGCGGAAGATCGCGAGGGCGCGGAGGGCGAGCGCGCGCTGCCGGGTGCGCGGCTCGTGGTTGTCGAAGACGAGCCGGCGGACGTTCCCGAACACATCCCCGCCCCGGGCGATGACGTTGAGCAGCATCGCGCTGGTGATCTGCATGTGCGAGGTCAGCGTCTCCGGCGTCGCGTCGATGAGCTTCCGGAACGACGGCTCGCCCCACGACACGAAGCCGTCGGGGGCCTTCTTGCGGATGATCTTCCGCTTCTTCTTCGGGTCGTCGCCGGCCTTGCGGATCGCGGCGAGGTTCTCGGTCTCGTGCTCCGGGGCCTGGGCGACGACGGTGCCCGCGGTGTCGTAGCCCGCGCGTCCGGCCCGGCCCGCGATCTGATGGAACTCCCGCGCGTTGAGCTGCCGCATCCGCGTGCCGTCGAACTTCGTCAGCGCGGTGAGCAGCACGGTCCGGATCGGGACGTTGATGCCCACGCCGAGCGTGTCGGTGCCGCAGATGACCCGAAGGAGACCGCGCTGGGCGAGCTGCTCCACGAGCCGGCGGTACTTCGGCAGCATGCCGGCGTGGTGCACGCCGATGCCGGCCCGGAGGAAGCGCGAGAGCGTCTTGCCGAACGCTGTCGTGAAGCGGAAGCCGCCGATGAGGGCGGCGATCTCGTCGCGCTGCTCACGCGTGGCGACCTTCGTGCTCGACAGGGCCTGGGCCCGCTCCATGGCGGCCGCCTGTGAGAAGTGCACGATGTAGATCGGTGCCTGCCCGGTGTTGAGCAGGTCGTCGATCGTCTCGTGGATGGGCGTCGTCTCGTAGAAGAAGTGCAGGGGGACCGGGCGCTCGACCCCCGTGACCGAGGCGGTCTCGCGTCCGGTGCGGCGCGTGAGGTCGGCGGCGAGGGTGGTGACGTCGCCGAGGGTGGCCGACATCAGCACGAACTGCGCCTGCGGGAGCTCAAGGAGCGGCACCTGCCAGGCCCACCCGCGGTCCGGGTCGCCGTAGAAGTGGAACTCGTCCATGACGACGAGGCCGACGTCGGCGGCATCGCCCTGGCGCAGGGCCAGGTTGGCGAGGATCTCCGCGGTGCAGCAGATGATGGGGGCATCGGCGTTCACGGCGGAGTCTCCCGTGACCATGCCTACATTCTCGGCGCCGAACACCTCCGCCAGCGCGAAGAACTTCTCGCTCACGAGGGCCTTGATCGGTGCCGTGTAGTAGCTCCGGTGCCCGCGGACCATCGCCGCGAAGTGGGCGCCGACCGCGACGAGCGACTTCCCGGTGCCGGTCGGCGTGGACAGGATGACGTTCGCACCGGAGACGATCTCGATGAGCGCCTCGTCCTGCGCGGGGTACAGGCGGATGCCGGTCGACTCCGCCCACTCCACGAACGCCAGGTAGACCGCATCGGGGTCCGCCGCGTCGGGAACGAGAGAGGGTTCGAGCCGCGGCGTGGGATTCATGGTGCTTCGATCATCCCATCTGCGTCATGTCGCCGATCCCGTGACCCCGAGCGCGGTGAGCAGCTCGTACGCCGTGGAGCGCGCGTGCACGATCACGGTGCCGAGCTGCGACGAGGAGGCCGACACCGAGAGCAGGAGCTGGCCGTACGGCGCGAGGATGAAGCTCAGCAGCGCCATCTGGTTCTCGCCGATGGACAGCGACACGATGGCCGACAGTGTCGGCTCCGTCCCTCCAGCGATGATCTCGGCCTCGGCCCGCGCGACCCCGAACAGCGAGCCGTTCATCGCCGCGAGCTGCTCGCCGCCGTCGGGGTCGACGCCGAGCGAGGCGATGTGGAGGCCGTCCGCGGTGCCGAGGACCGCGGTCGTCAGCTCCGGGAAGCGCTCCTCCAACTGCTGCAGACGGGCCTGGGCCGACGGGCCGACGATCCGCGACCACAGCGCCCAGTTGCCGGCGACGTCGGGGTGCATGCGGGACGGATCGGGTGTCGTGGCGGCGTCCTGCCGCCCGGCGGGTCCGGTCATGGCTTCTCCTCCGGAAGATCGAGAGCGGCACCGGCGACGCGCATCACGCTGTCGCGGTCGCGCGCGTCGGCCGCGAGGACGCGGGAGACGGGGATGCCGTGTCGAGCGAGCACGGGGGCGAGATCGCGGCGGATGTCGCCGATCGCGTGCCCTGCCGCGTGGCTGACGGCGATCACGATCCGATGCTCGTCTCCGGAGAACACGTCCAGCCACTCCTCGGCGTCGGCCGCGAGGGTGTCGTGGTCCGCGCGCAGCCAGAGCAGCACCCGAGTGCCCGGCATCGAGACCCGCTGCCGGGCGGACGCGAAGCGCTCCTGCCCCGGGATGCCGACGAGCGCGATGGAGACCTCGGGCGTGGGCCGCCACGTCCCGTAGTCGAGGCCGACGGTCGTCGTCGTCTTCCCGTCGCCGCTCGCGAGCGACATCGGCACGTCGGTGTCTACCGGCGGGACATCGCTCAGGGCGCGGACCGCGGTCGTCTTGCCCGCGCCCACCGGACCGGCGAAGATCACGCGGTACCGCTGAGGCAGGTCGGTCCGTCGCCGACGCGGGCGCCTCATCGTCCGCTCCGCGGGACCGCTCTTCCGCTGTCGCCCTCTCCCGAGGCCGCTCCCCACGGCCTCATGGATCACGCGCCGAGGGCGGCGACCCGGCGGTTCACCGAGGAGCGCAGCAGGGCGAGGTTCGTGGCCTGGCGATCGGCGGCCAGGTAGATGAACAGGTCGTCGTCGAGCATCTTGAGCAGGTGCAGCTGCGTGTTCAGCGTCAGCAGCATGTCCTCGAGCTCGCCCTCGATGCCGAGGGCGTCGATCGTGCGCTTCTTGTTCTTCACGATCTCGCTGTTGAACGCGCTGGCGACCTCGAGGTCGAAGTCCGGGCGGACGGAGCTCGAGGCGAGCGGCAGTCCCGATTCGAGGTCGACGATCGACGCTCCGATGAATCCGTTGATGTCGCCTTCGATGTCCGCCAGCAGCGCGTTGAGCTGATCTTGCGTGGCCATGGTTCTCCCCAGTCGTCTTCGTCGCGCGCAGCAGCGACCGCCCTGTGCGGTCGTCCCCGGCGCCGCGCGACCTGTGAAGTGTATAACGTTACTCGACGAGGAGGCCAGTCTCAGACCGAGGTCGCCGCGCGGAGGGCGATGCGCACCATGTCCCCGAACGTCTGCTCGCGCTCCTGGGCCGTGGTCTCCTCGCCGGTGACGATGTGGTCGCTGACCGTGCAGATCGCAAGGGCGCGGCGTCCGTGGAACGCGGCGAGCGTGTAGAGGCCCGCCGCCTCCATCTCGACGCCGAGGATGCCGTGCTGCACGAAGGGCGCGGTGAGCTCCGGCCGCGTGCTGTAGAACTGATCGCTCGAGAACAGCGGCCCCACGTGCACCGTGGACGACAGGGGCTCCGTCTCGCTCGCCTCCACCGCGGCGCGCAGCAGGGCGAAGTCGGCGAGGGGAGCGTAGTCGAGGCCGTGGAAGCGCACGCGGTTGATCCCGGAGTCGGTGCTCGCGCCGTTGGCGATGATGATGTCGCGCACCGCGAGCTTCTCGGTCAGCGCGCCGCACGACCCCACCCGGACGATCGTCTGCACGTCGTACTGGGTGAACAGCTCCGTCGCGTAGATCGCCATCGACGGCTGCCCCATCCCCGAGCCCTGGACGGAGACCCGATGCCCCTCCCAGGTGCCGGTGAAGCCCAGCATCCCGCGCGTCTCGGAGTACAGCTCCGCGTCGTCGAGGAAGGTCTCGGCGATCCACCTCGCCCGCAGCGGGTCGCCGGGGAACAGCACGATGGGGGCGATCTGACCGGGTTCCGCGGCGATGTGCGTGCTCATCCGCTCAGCGTACTCAGCCCTCGCGACGGCGGACGATCTCCCCGATCCAGAGGGGTGCGAACGGCGAGGTGCAGCCCGGGGCCGTGGGGTAGTCGGCCAGGACCTGGAGCCGCTCGCCGATGTCCACCGCCCGTGCGCGCAGGTCCGGATGGAAGATGCCGATGTTCGCGAGGGTCTCGTTCATCGCCCACTGCAGGCGTGGCGGGGCCTGCTGCAGGTCGCGCTCGATGAGGTCGAGGAGGTGCGACAGGTCGAGGCCGTCGGCGTCCTTCGTCACCCGGCCCGTCGTGAGCGACCACGCGGCGGCGGCGACGGTGGGATCGGCGTCGTCGAACCAGCGCCGACGCAGCTCCTCGGCGAGGGGCGACTTCTTGAGGACGTAGTTGACGAACCAGTCGTTGACCTTGGGCGGACGGGTCTCACGCAGCATCGTGTCGAGCTCGTCGGCGGTGAAGTCGGCCGGGCGGCACACGAGCAGGGCCAGCAGCCGGGCGGACGTCTCGCCCGTCGCCCAGAGCTCCCGCGCGAGGGCCTGATCGGTCTTAATGCGCTTCGCGAGGGCGCGCATCCGGCTCAGGTTGATGCCGTGGTCGTCGCCGCGCTTCTCGTTCGCCGCGCGCTGCTTGGGGTCTTCCAGCGCCGCGAGCTCCGCCAGCGCCTCCTCCACTGTCATCCCGCCAGGGTAACCCCCGTCGACCGACCCCTTTCGGTGCGTCCCGGCCCCCTGCGGACGCACTTAGGGGGCCGGGAGGCGCGAAAGGGGGTGGGTCGGCGGGAGGTCAGTCCTCGTCGAGGAGCTCGCCGCGGATGCGACGGAGGTCTTCCATGAGGGAGCCGATGAGGATCCAGTGCTGCGAGGACGGCGGACGGATCACGAGCGGAGCCGTCAGAGCGGGGATCGCGGAGGTCAGCGGCTCGGGCTCCGCGGAGGGCGCCGTGGTCTGCACGGCGAGGCGCACGTCGTGTCCGGCGCGGCGGAGCTGCTCGGCGATCGCGGTCACCGCGGGCTCCTCGCCGAGCCGGTCGTCGTAGTGGTCGAAGTAGGCGCGGGTCATGCCGATGGTCTGCGTGACGATGGGCGAGAGCCGGTCGAGCAGCGCCTTCAGCTCCTGCAGGTCGGCACGATGGGTCGAACGCCGCGGGTTCAGCGTGAGCGACTCCTCCCCGGCGGCGATCGCGGCGGCGGCGGCATCCTTCATGGGCCGCAGCAGCCGCACCTCGACCATGAGCTCCTGGAGCCGCGCCGGCGTCTGCGGGGCGGGCAGGGCGTCCGCCAGGCGGTCGAGGCTCGCGGCGAGCTCCCGCCCGAGCAGCCCCACGTTCCGCCGCGCCGGCTCGACGAGCACCGGGGGCACGATCAGCGCGTTCACGACGATGCCGATCACCACCCCGATCAGGGTCTCCACGATCCGGGCGACCGCGTACTCCGGACTCGACGACCCCAGCGCCAGCACGAGCATCGCCGAGATCGCGACCTGGTTGCCGGTGCCGGGGGACGCCCGGAAGATCCACGCCACGAGCATCGCGACGACGATCGCCAGCAGCACGATCCAGCTCGGCGAGCCGAGGAGCAGGCCGAGCCCGACCGCGATGACGACCCCGACGATCACGCCGATGCTGCGCTCGAGCGCCTTCGACAGCGACTGGTTGACACTGGGCTGCACGACCAGGAGCGCGGCGATCGCGGCGAACACCGGCAGCTGCCCGGGGAAGACCCAGCCCGCGATCAGCCACGCGGCGATGGTCGCCGCGGCCGACTTCACCACCTGCAGCAGGGGGGAGCGCTGGGAGGCGCGGATCGCGGCGGGGATGCGCATGACCTCCACGGTAGTCGGGCCGATGTCAACCCCATCGCCCTTCTCGCGCCCAGCAGGCTGAATGGAGGCACACCAACGACGAACAAGTGAGGAGCATCCCCATGGTGCAGATCATCGAGACCATCGACGTCGACGTTCCCGTCCGCACGGCGTACAACCAGTGGACGCAGTTCGAGAGCTTCCCGAAGTTCCTCGACGAGGTCGTCTCCATCACGCAGATCGACGAGACCCACACGCACTGGAAGGTGAACGTGGGGGGCGCGGAGCGTGAGTTCGACGCCGAGATCACCGAGCAGCACCCGGATGAGCGCGTCGCGTGGAACAGCGTCGGCGGCGAGACCGAGCACGCGGGCGTCGTGACGTTCCACAAGCTCGACGACGACACCACGCGGGTGACCGTCCAGCTCGACTGGGCGCCGGAGGGGCTGCTGGAGAAGGTCGGTGCGCTGGTCGGCGCGGGATCCCATGCGGTGAAGAAGGATCTGAAGAACTTCAAGGAGTTCATCGAGGGCCGTGGCGTCGAGACCGGCGCCTGGCGCGGTGACGTGGACGCCTGACACCTCTGCGTCGAGGCCCGGGACCGCTGTCTGCGGCCCGGGCCTCGTCGCGTGCGGGGCTGCGGACGTCGGACGGGCGTGCTTGCATGGGCGCATGGACACGAGGGAGCGTCTGCGCGGCGAGGCGCGGGCCGTCGTCGCGACCGTGGTCTGCTTCGTCGGGGGAGCCCTCGCCGGAGCGCTGCTCCTCACCGGTCCGCCGCGGCCGCTGACCGGTGAGGGAGGCCTCGCGGTGCCCGCCGCGGGAGTCGCCGGCGGCGTCGCGGCTCTGGCCTTCGTCATCAGCACGCTCCTGCACCGTCGGGGGGAGGCTGCGGGGATGCCGCGCTGGCAGCGGGCGGTGTCACGGCTCTCCGCCGCCGCGCTCACCGTGGCTTTCGGGGCCGTGACGGCGATGGGCGTGCTGCTCACCGCGGAGGTGCTCGCGGCGGGCCTGCGGGGTCTCGCGCTCGGAGCGATCGGCGGCGGGCTGCTCACGGGGGTCGCGGCCGCGGTCGGCGGACGGCTCGCGTTCGGCGCCGGAATCGGTCTCCGGACGGCCGACCTCGCCGGACTCCTGTTCGGGTTCCTCGTGATCGGCACGCTGTTCGCGATGGTGACCGCCGTCGACCCGCGGTGGTGGGAGGAGAACTTCTCGCAGCTCGGGGTGGGCTGGGCGTTCAACGGCACCCTGGTCGTGGCCGGGCTGCTGGTCGCCACCGTCGGCGCGTACATCGGGCGCGACCTGCACCGGCTGCGCGGCGACGACGCGCTGTCCCGGATCGCGACCGTGGTCGTGCTGTGGGCCGCGGCCGGACTCGCGCTCGCCGCCGTCGGGCTCCTGCCGCTGTACCGGGCCCCCGTTCCGCACGACATCGCGGCCGTCGCGGCGCTGCTCCTCTTCCTCGGGGCTGCCGCTGCGACGACGCTGACCGTCCCGGGCCGACCCCTGGCCCTCGTGGTGACCTCCGTCGCGGTGGGGGTGCTCGTGATCGCGGCCGTCCTGCTGTGGTGGCCGCTCGGCTTCTTCCCGGTGACCGCGGTGGAGGCGGTCGTCGTCGGGCTCGGGCTGCTGTGGATGACGACGCTCGTGCGGGTGCTCGCGATCCTCGTACCGGAGGGGACCCGTCCGTCCGCGCGGCCCTCGCTCTGGCAGGGCAGGCAGTCGCGCGAGCTCAGGCGGGTTCGCGCGCCAGGAGCCTGATGCGGCGTGAGGGCCTGCGTCAGCATAAGGAAGGGAGGCGGAGGGGGCGCGGAAGATAGGGCATCCGTCCGATGTGGAGGGGGCACCTCAGAGCGGAGTGTAGGGATACACCGAACCGTCGAGGAGACATCATGTTCGACCACCCGTATCTCAGCCATCAGGTCACCGTCTTCGAGCAGGAGCAGATCGAACGCGCGGTCGCCCGGCGCCGGATGCTCCTGGAGCACGCGGATCAGATCGTGCCGCGTCCGGCGGGTCCGCTGCGTCGGCTCCTGCGCCGCCTCGCACGCCGGGGAACGCCGGTGCCGCGGGCGTCCCACGCGGGAGCGTGCGATCCGATCGTCGCCCGATGACGGACGGCGTCGTGCTGTCGTTCCCCGGCTCTCCGGATGTCCGGGGGGAGTGGCACGATGGGTCCATGGCCCCAGCCCCCTCCGCCGCGATGGTCGGGCGTGACGCCGAGATCGCCGGGATGCGCCGCCTGTTCGACGGCGTACGCCAGGGCGTGCCCGCCGCGCTGCTCGTCGAGGGCGAGGCCGGGATCGGCAAGACCCGGCTGGTGCGGGAGTTCGGCACCGAGATCGCGAGCGCGGCAGACGTGCACGTCGGCTGGTGCCTCGACCTCGGCGCCTCGCGTGCGCCGTTCGGGCCCCTCGCGGGCATCCTCCGCTCGCTCGTGGAGCGGCTGGGAGCCGAGCGCGTGCGTGAGGCGGTCGGCGTGGGCGTCGAGGCGCTCGGCATGCTGCTGCCCGAGCTCGTCGACGCCCCCGCCGCCCGCGACCGCACCAGTCCCGAACGCCTGCGCGACGCGATCGCCTCCCTCATCGAGGCCGCCACGGAGCTGGCGCCGCAGGTCATCGTCGTCGAAGACCTGCACTGGGCCGACGACTCGACCCTCGCGATCCTCTCCTTCCTCCTGCGCACGCTCGACCGCGGCCGCCTGCTGCTGCTCATCACCTGCCGCACCGACGACGTGCGTCGAGGCGACGCGGTGAGCCGGTTCATCGGCGAGGCCACGCGGGCGCGACTGCTCGAACGGATGACGGTACCGCGTCTCGACGACCATGCCGTCGGCGAGCTCGTCGCGCAGATCACGGGACGCGCGCCGACCGCGACGGCGCTGGAGCGGCTGCAGGTCAGGGCGGAGGGCGTCCCCTTCTTCGTGGAGGAGATCGCCGGGTGCGCCCAGGGGCCCCTGCCGGAGAGCCTGCGCGACCTCCTGCTCGCCCGGTTCGACCGCCTCGGAGACGATGCGCGCCGCGTGGTGCAGGTCCTGTCCGGCGCCGAGCGGCCGCTCACGGATCCGCTGCTGCTGCGTCTCGTCGAGCTTCCGGAGGATCGGGTCGACGACGCCGTCCGCGAGGCCGTGCGCAGCGGCATCATCGTCGTCGGCGAAGACGACTACCGGTTCCGGCACGCCCTGCTGCGCGAAGCCGTGCACGACGATCTGCTGCCCGGAGAGCGCGCGCGTCTGCACCGCGCCTACGCCGAGGTGCTGGACGAGGACGGCGGCGGCGACGCGGCGGCCCTGGCCCACCACTGGCAGCTCGCGCAGGACGATCGTCGCGCCATCGCGTCCGCCGCCGACGCCATGCGGCAGGCCAAGGCCCAGTACGCCTTCGCCAGTGCGGCGCGGTTCGGGGAGCTCGTCCTCGAACTCTGGCCACTCGTGCCGGACGCGGAGCAGGCGACGGGATTCGCACGTCTCGACCTCCTCCACGTGCTCGGGTCGGTCCTCCGCAACGCCGGTGACGGCGAGCGGGCGCTGGCGGTCGCCAATGTCGCGCTGAGCGAGGTCGACCCGGCGACGGTCGACCCGCGGCTGCACGCGCGCCTGCTCCGCAACAAGGCGCTGTATCTCGTCAATCTCGGACGCCTCGGGGCCATCCCGCTCCTCCAGGAGGCGCTCGCGCTCGCGGAGCGCGTCGACGACGAGGCGTTCCGCGCGGAGCTGCTGAACCAGCTGGCGAGCCGTCGCATGATCGCGGGCGATCGGGAGGAGGCGATCCGGCTCGCCGACGAGGCCGAGCGTCGCGCGGCGGGCGCATCCACGACGGATCAGCTCTCGATCGCCGCGAACGTCCGCGGCGGGTCGCTGGCCCATCTCGGCCAGGTCGCGGAGGGTGTGCGCGAGTACGAGCGCGCGCGCGACCTCGCCGCCGGATCGACGGCCGAGATGCGCTACCGCGTCAACTACTCCGACCTGCTGACGCTGCTGGGCCGCTACCGGGAGGCCGTCGCCGTCGCCGAGGAGGGTCTGCGCCGGGCTCGTGAGCTCCGTGTCGAGCGCACCTCGGGTTCGATCATGGCGCAGAACATGATCGTGCCGTTGCTCGAGCTCGGCGAGATCGACCAGGTCGAGGACATGCTGGCCCGGGACTTCCTGCAGGGCACGCTGCGGGTGTTCCGGATGTACGTGAGCATGACCAGGGTGCGGGTGCTCGCCTGGCGGGGCCGGGCCGCGGAGGCTGCGGAGACCCTGCAGGAGTGGCTGCCGGCGTTCGAGGAGACCGGAGTCTCGGAGCGGCAGATCTGGTACGACCGGATCACGATGCAGGTCGCCGTCGCCGAGAGTCAGGGCGACCTCCGCGGGGCGCTCGACGTGATCGGGGAGATGCTCGAGGACGACCGGCCGGCGTTGCTGCATCAGCGGCGGCTGCTCCTGGAGGCGGGGGCCCTCGTGACGGCGCTGCGTGCGGGCGGGGCCGACGTCGATGCGGCGGTCGCGGCTGTGCGGACGGCCTGGGAGGCGCAGCCGCCGGAGCTGCAGGACGACGCGTGGTCGACGGTGCTGCACGCCCTGCTCGACCCGAGTCCGGCCGCGGTCGACGAGGCGCTGCGGTGCGCGGACGGCGACGACGTGCCGGTCACCTTCCGTGTGGTGCTGCGGCTCGAGCGGGCCCGGCTGCACGTCGCCGACGGAGAGCGCGCCGAGGCCGCTGCCGTGCTGACGGCGGCGACGGAGATCGCCGAGGGGCTCGGTCACGTGCCGCTGCAGAAGGCTCTGGCGGGGTTCGGCGAGGCGGCAGGGCTGCGTCCGACCGGGCCCCGCGAGGCCGCCGACGCGGAGCAGCTGACGGCCAGGGAGCGGCAGGTGCTCGCCCTGATCGCGGAGGGACTGAGCAACCGCCAGATCGGGGAGCGCCTGTTCATCAGCGTGAAGACCGTCAGCGTCCACGTCTCGGCGGTGCTGCGGAAGCTCGGCGTGAGCACGCGCACCGAGGCGGCGCTCGCCCATCGCACGGCCGAAGAGGGGGAGTCCCGTCAGTCCGCCGTGGTAGCGTGACCGAGCATGCATGTCGGATCATCGGCATGATGCAGGCCGCGTGAGCGGCCGGTCAACAGAAAGTAGAAAACACATGGCCACTGGCACTGTGAAATGGTTCAACGCAGAGAAGGGCTTCGGCTTCATCGCTCCCGATGACGGCACCGAAGACCTCTTCGCCCACTACTCGGCTATCGCCGGCTCCGGTTTCAAGGAGCTCCGCGAGAACCAGAAGGTCGAATTCGACGCTGAGCGTGGCCCCAAGGGCATGCAGGCGGCGAACATCCGCGCTCTCTGAGCGTGCGCTGACTTCCTGAAGCCGGCCGGATCCGTACGGGTCCGGCCGGCTTTTCGCTGCCCCGGCACTTTCGAATCGCCCACTTTGCGGCATCCGGGCGCCGGATGGGACAAGGTGAGCGATTCGAAACGGGAGTGAGGGCGCCCTAACCTCCGTGTTAGATTAGGCGAGGCTTACCAAAGGCCGGACGCTCTCGCGTCGACACCCCATCTCCCATCCCGAAGGGAACGCCTGTGCGCACCTCTCGACTCCTCGCCCTCGGCGCAGCTGCCGCGCTCGCCGTGACGCTGTCCGCCTGCTCGTCCTCCGCGCCGGAGTCGACCGCGACCACCGGGGGCAACCCGGCCTCCGACGACGCGTTCCCCGTCACCATCGAGCACGTCTACGGCGAGACGACCATCGACGAGAAGCCCGAGCGCGTGGCGACGATCGCGTGGGCGAACCACGAGGTGCCGCTGGCCCTCGGCATCGTCCCGGTCGGCATGAGCAAGGCCACCTGGGGCGATGACGACGACAACGGCATCCTCCCCTGGGTCGAGGAGAAGCTCGATGAGCTCGGCGGCGAGACCCCGGTGCTCTTCGACGAGACCGACGGCATCGACTACGAGGCCGTGGCCGACACCGCTCCCGACGTGATCCTCGCCGCCTATTCCGGCCTCACGCAGGAGGAGTACGACACGCTTTCCAAGATCGCGCCGGTCCTCGCCTACCCCGACGTCGCGTGGGGCACCTCCGTCGACGACATGGTCGAGATGAACGCCAAGGCCCTGGGGCTCGAGGCCGAGGGCGAGGCCCTGATCGAGGACCTGCACGCCGACGCCGCCCTCGCGGCCAACAGTGCACTCGAGGGCAAGAAGGTGCTCTTCGCCTACTTCGACCCGAGCGACCTCAGCCAGATCGGCTACTACACCGCGGCCGACACTCGCCCCGGGTACCTGCACGACCTCGGCCTGCCGCTCCCCGCGATCGTCGAGGAGAACGCGGACAGCGACCAGTTCTACCTGCAGGTGAGCGCCGAGGAGGCGCAGAAGTTCGACGACGTGGACGTGCTGGTGACCTACGGCGACGACTCCACCCTGGCCACGCTGCAGGCCGACCCGCTGCTGTCGAAGATCCCCGCCATCGCGGAGGGCCGCGTCGCGATCCTCCCGGACGCCACGCCCATCGCCGCATCGGCGAACCCGTCGGCGCTGTCGATCCCGTGGGGTCTCGAGGACTACCTGGCCATCCTCGCCGCGCCGCTCGCGAAGTAAGCTCCGCGTCCGCCCCCCAGCGGAGAGTCGTCGTGATCTCAGCACCCGTCCTCGCGTCGGACGCCGCCACCCTGCGGCGTCCGACGGTGGTGCGCACCCTCTGGCTGCTCGCCGGGGTCGGAGTGATCCTCTTGCTCGTCGTGCTCTCGGTGTCGTTCGGGGTGCGCGCGGTCACGCTCGACGACATCGCCGCGGCGCTCTCCGGCCAGACCGACACGATCGCGCAGGCCGCGGTCGTCAAGCGCATCCCCCGCACCGTGCTCGCGCTCCTCGTGGGGGCGGCCCTCGCGCTCGCCGGGGCGACCATGCAGGCCGTCACGCGCAACCCCGTGGCCGACCCCGGCATCCTGGGGGTCTCGAACGGCGCCTCCTTCGCGGTCGTCCTCGGCATCGCGTTCTTCGGACTCAGCAACCCCTACGGGCAGATGGCCTTCGCGATCGTCGGCGCCGCGGCCGCCGCCGTCTTCGTGTACACCGTCGGCTCCCTCGGTCGCGGCGGAGCCACCCCGCTCAAGCTGGCCCTCGCGGGGGCGGCGACCTCCGCCGCGTTCGCCTCGCTCATCAGCGCGGTCATGCTGCCGCGGGTCGACCTGCTGCAGACGTTCCAGTCGTGGCAGATCGGCGGCGTCGGCGGGGCGGAGTGGCCGCGGATCGCGATCACCGCCCCGGTCCTCGCGGTCGGCGCCCTCATCTGCTTCCTGTGCGCCCCGGGCATGAACTCCCTCGCGCTCGGCGACGACATGGCCAAGGGCCTCGGCGAGCACGTGCTGCGCACCCGGATGCTGTCGGCCCTCGGCGCGGTCATCCTCGCCGGCGCGGCGACGGCCATCGCGGGACCGATCGGGTTCGTCGGGCTCATCGTCCCGCACATGTGCCGGATGCTCGTCGGTACCGACCACCGCTGGCTGCTGCCCTTCTCGGCCCTCGCCGGCGCGGCGCTGCTCACCGCGAGCGACATCGTCGGCCGCGTGATCTCGCCGTCGTCCGAGGAGATCCAGGTCGGCATCATCACCGCGATCATCGGGGCGCCGTTCTTCATCTGGATCGTCCGCCGACAGAAGGTGCGGGAGCTGTGAGCACGACCGAGCACACCCTCGTCCGCGGCGACGAGTCCGCCGCCGCCCGCACCGCGCGCATCATCGCCGGCCGCCGGGCACGCCACCGCCGTCATGCCGTGGTCACGCTCGCCCTCGGGGTCGTCGTGATCGTGCTGTTCGTCGTGGCGCTCATGGTCGGCAACACGTTCTACCCGCTCGACGAGGTCATCCGCGTGATCCTCGGCGAGACGGTGCCCGGTGCGTCGTTCACCGTCGGCGACCTGCGCCTGCCGCGCGCCGTCCTCGCGATCCTCACGGGCCTCGCGTTCGGCATGGCGGGCGTCACCTTCCAGACCATGCTGCGCAACCCGCTCGCCTCGCCGGACATCATCGGCATCTCGAACGGCGCCGGCGCCGCCGCGGTGTTCGGCATCGTCGTGCTCTCGCTCAACGGCCCTGCCGTCTCGCTCCTCGCGCTCGTCGGCGCCCTCGTGACGGCGCTGGCGATCTACCTCCTCGCCATCAAGGGCGGCTTCGCGGGCACCCGCCTCATCCTCATCGGGATCGGCGTCGCGGCGATGCTGCAGAGCGTCATCTCCTACCTGCTGTCCCGGGCCGCGAACTGGGACATCCAGACCGCGATGCAGTGGCTCACCGGCAGCCTCAACAACGCGTCCTGGGAGCGGGTGCTGCCGATGGCGATCGCCGCCGCGATCCTCGTGCCGCTGCTGCTCTCGCAGGGGCGGGCGCTGGGCACGCTCCAGCTCGGCGACGACTCCGCCGCGGGGCTCGGCGTGCGGGTCACCGCCACGCGCCTCGTCTTCATCCTCGGCGCCGTGGCCCTCCTCGCCTTCGCGACCGCCGCCACCGGGCCGATCGCGTTCGTCGCGTTCATGGCCGGACCCATCGCCGCGCGGCTCACCGGTCCCGGCGCCACGCTGCTGCTGCCCAGCGGCCTCGTCGGGGCGGTGCTCGTGCTCGGCGGCGACCTCATCGCCCAGTTCGCGCTCGGCGCGCGCTACCCGGTCGGCGTGGTCACCGGCGTCGTCGGCGCGCCGTACCTCATCTATCTGCTCATCCGCACCAACCGCACCGGAGGCTCGCTGTGACCGCCGCCCACCGCCTGTCCGCCGAGGGGGTCACCCTCTCGTACGGCGACCGCACCGTCGTCGAGGGCCTCGACCTGCAGATCGCGCCGGGGAAGATCACCACGATCGTCGGCGCGAACGGCTGCGGCAAATCGACGCTGCTGCGCGCCCTCGCCCGGCTGCTGTCCCCGGGGGACGGGGAGGTCGTGCTCGACGGGAAGTCGATCCATGCCCGGCCCACGAAGGAGGTCGCGCGCATCCTCGGCCTCCTGCCCCAGTCGCCCGTGGCCCCCGAGGGCATCGCCGTCGCCGACCTCGTCGGTCGCGGGCGTCACCCCCACCAGCGGGCCCTGTCGCGGTGGAGTGCGCACGACTACGAGGTCGTCGCCGACGCCCTGGACGCGACCGGCATCAGCGACCTCGCCGACCGCAGCGTGGACGAGCTCTCCGGCGGTCAGCGGCAGCGCGTCTGGATCGCGATGGCCCTCGCGCAGGAGACCGACATCCTGCTGCTGGACGAGCCGACGACGTTCCTCGACGTCGCCCACCAGGTCGAGGTGCTCGACCTGCTCACCGACCTCAGCGTGGCCCGCGGCACCACGATCGTCATGGTGCTGCACGACCTCAACCTCGCCGCGCGCTACGCCGACGAGCTGGTCGCCATGAAGGACGGCCGCGTGCACGCGATCGGCGCCCCGCAGGACATCGTCACCGCCGAGCTCGTGCAGGAGGTCTTCGGCCTCCCCAACCAGATCACCATCGACCCGGTCTCCGGCAAGCCGATGGTCACCCCCATCGGAAGGCATCATGTCCGCTGAATCCACCACGACCGAGCGCCCGACCTACATCCTCACCCGCGCCGAGGTGCGCGCCGTCTCCCGCGTCTCCCCGTCGTTCGTGCGGGTGACGCTCGGCGGCGAGGAGCTCAGCGAGCTGGGGACGCCGGGGGAGGTGTATGACAGCCGGGTCAAGCTCGTCTTCCCGCCCGCGTCCGGCGTGCTCGCCGAGATCGACCGGTCGACGTACGACTGGTGGGGCTCGTACCTGTCCGTCCCGGAGGAGGAGCGCGGCTCGATGCGCACCTACTCCGTGCGCGAGCTGCGGGTCGACGACGACGGCCGCACCGAGGTCGACATCGACTTCGTGCTGCACCTGGAGCCGGGGCTCACCGGTCCGGCGTCTCGGTGGGCGAGCACGGCCGCGGTGGGCCAGGAGCTGTGGCTGGTCGGCCCGCGTCGGGGCGTCGTCGCGCACGGCGGCGCGGAGTACGCCCCGGGGGCGGCGACCTCGGTGGTCCTCGTCGGGGATGAGACCGCGGCCCCCGCCATCGCCCGCATCCTGGAGGACGCCCCGCGCGACCTCCGCGGCACGGCGTTCATCGAGGTGCCGTCGCCCGCGGATGTCCTCGCGATCGACGTTCCGGCGGGGGTGGACGTGCACTGGCTGCCGCGCGACGCCGGCGAGCCGCACGGGTTCCGCCTCATCCCCGCGGTGCTCGAGCACCTGGGCGACGACGATGCCGGGGACGAGATCCGCGTCACCGACATCGAGGGGGAGGACCTCCTCTGGGAGACCCCCGAGTACTCGAGCCTGGGAGAGGAGATCGCGCCCGACGACGCGGCCGGCCGCTACTTCTGGATCGCGGGCGAGAGCGGTGTCGTGACGACGCTGCGTCGGCACCTCGTGAAGGACCTCGGGATCGACCGCGCGCAGGTCGCGTTCATGGGCTACTGGCGCCGCGGCGTCGCGATGCGGGGCTGAGATGACCGACGCCATCGATCGCCACAGCCTCGCGGGGGAATCCCTCGTCCTCGGCTACGGCCGCACCCGGGTCGTGCACGACGTCTCCCTGCGCCTCGCGCCGGGCCGGGTGACCGCGCTGATCGGACCGAACGGCAGCGGCAAGTCGACCGTCCTCCGCGCCCTCGCGCGGCTGCACCGCATCGAGGCGGGGACCGTGAGCGTCGGCGGCGCGGAGTCGCGCGACGCCGCCACCCTCTCCGCCAAGGAGTTCGCGAAGACCGTCGCGATGCTGTCGCAGTCCCGGCCGCACCCCTCCGGGATCGAGGTCGCCGACGTGGTCGCCTACGGCCGCCATCCGCACCGCGGGCGGTTCTCCGGCGTGAGCGACGCCGACCGTGCCGCCGTGGCGCGCGCCCTCGCCCTCACCGGCCTGTCCGCGATGGCCGCCCGTCCGGTCGACCAGCTCTCCGGCGGCGAGCTGCAGCGCGTCTGGCTGGCGACCGCACTCGCCCAGGACACCGGGGTGCTGCTGCTCGACGAGCCGACCAACCACCTCGACCTGCGCTACCAGGTGGAGACCCTCGATCTGGTGCGGGAGCTCGCCGACGACCACGGCACCGCGCTCGGCGTCGTGCTGCACGACCTCGACCACGCCGCCTCGGTCGCCGACGACGTCGTGCTGATGCACCGCGGCCGGGTCCACTCGGCGGGGGCTCCCGCCGAGGTGCTCACCGGCGAGAACCTGTCGCACGTGTACGGACTGCGCATCGACACCGCCCTCGACGAGGAGACCGGCCTGGTGCGGGTGCGTCCGCGCGGCCGCCACCACGGTCGCCTCCGCGCCCCCTCCGCCTCCTGATCCCGACCCCTGAAGGAACCACCGATGAAGAAGACCCCCCTCGCCGTGCTCGCCCTCGGCGGCGCCCTCACCCTCGCGCTCGCCGGCTGCGGCACCACGCAGACGCCGTCCGCCGAGGGGTCCGACGCCCCGACCTCGACGAGCGCGGGCTGCACGGACGACACCACGAGCACCTCGACCGGGGCGGTCTCCGTCACCGACGATCTCGGCCGCACGGTGGAGCTCGACAAGCCGGCCGAGCGGATCGCGGTGCTCGAGTGGCAGCAGATTGAGGACGCCCTGTCGCTGTGCGTGACGCCGGTCGCGGTGGCCGACGCCGAGGGGTACAGCACCTGGGTCACGGCGGAGGAGCTGCCGGAAGGCGTCGTGGACGTGGGCACCCGTCAGGAGCCGAACCTGGAGACGCTGTTCGGCACCGATCCCGACCTCGTGATCGTCGAGGTCAACGCCGCGGACGACCCCATCGTCGCGCAGCTCGAGGCTTACGACGTGCCCGTGCTCGCGACGATCGGCGCCGATGCGAAGGACCCGATCGCCAAGATGCTGAACACCTTCGACCTCATCGCGCAGGTCACCGGCCGCGAGGAGCGGGCCGACGTCGTCACCGAGGAGTTCCAGGACCACCTCGACACCGCGAAGGCCGAGCTCGCCGACCGCGACCTCGCCACGACCGACTTCGTGTTCTTCGACGGCTGGGTCGACGGCGGCAACGTGGCGCTGCGTCCGTTCGGCCAGGGCTCGCTCGTCGGCGAGGTGGGCGAGGAGCTCGGGCTGACGAACGCCTGGACCGGTGAGGTCGACCCCGTGTACGGCCTCGGACAGACCGATGTCGAGGGCATGACGACGGTCGGCGACGCGAACCTGTTCTACACCGGCACCGCGGACCCGGATTCCGAGAGCTTCGTCGACGCCCTCGCGGACAACCCCGCCTGGACCTCGCTCCCCGCGGTGGCGGAGGACCGCCTGACCGCGTTCCCGGCCGGTATCTGGACCTTCGGGGGTCCGCGCTCGACCGCGCAGATCATCGACGGCTACCTGGAGGTGCTCTCCAAGTGACGGAGACCCTCCGCCTCGACGACACGACGGCGACCGCGGAGCCCGACGCCCCGGCGTCCGCCGTCCCCGTGGGGGCGGAGGGTCGGAAGCCCGCGGTGTGGACGGGCGTCGGTGTGCTCGTCGCTCTCGCCGTCGTGCTGGTCGCGGTCGCCTGCTGGCACCTCACCCAGGGCACGAGCGGCGCGGTGTTCGCCGACACCGACGTCCTCTGGGGCTCGCGGGTGCCGCGGCTCGCCGCCGGTGTCGCGGTGGGCGTGGCCCTCGGGGTCGCCGGCATCCTGCTGCAGTCCCTCGCCCGCAATGCCCTTGCGTCGCCGGACACGCTGGGCGTGACCGCCGGGGCCTATCTCGCCGTCACGGCGCTCGCCGCATTCGGGATCGCCGTGCCGGTGTGGGCCTCCGGGGCGGTGGCGTTCGCGGGCGGCATCGTCGCCGCGGGCATCGTGCTCGGTCTCGCCGGCGGGGCGGGGTCGTCCACGACCCGCCTCATCCTCGCGGGCTCCGCGCTGGCGCTCGCCTTCCAGGCCGCGACCTCGACGCTGCTCATCCTGTTCGACGAGGAGACCAAGGGACTGCTCGCCTGGGGGAGCGGGAGCCTGTCGCAGCTCGGACTCACCGCGTTCCTCCAGGCGGCGCCGGTCGTCGTGGTCGTCACGGTGCTGGCCCTCGTGCTCGCGCGGCGCCTGGACATCCTCACGCTGGGGGACGACACCGCCTCGTCGCTCGGCGTGCCGATCCGGTCGACCAGGACCATCGGGATCCTGCTCGCGGTCACCCTCACGGCGGTCGCGGTGACGCTCGCCGGGCCGATGGGATTCGTGGGGCTGTGCGCGCCGGTGCTCGCGCGGCTGCTGACGCGGGTGGTGCCGAGCCTGAACCGCCACGTGCTGCTGATCCCCGCGGCGGGGCTCCTCGGCGCCCTCGTCGTCATCCTCTCCGACGCCCTCCTGCGCGCGCTCATCGGCGCGGAGGCTGCGATCCTCATCCCGACCGGCGTCGCGACGACGCTGCTCGGCGCGATCGTGCTCGTGCTCATGGCCCGGCGCCTCCGCGACGCCGGTCCCACGCGCGAGCCTCCGCGGGTGCGCTTCGGCGTCCGCAGCCGCCTGCGCTTCCGGATCACCCTCGCCCTCGTCGCCCTCGGCCTGGTCGGGGTGCTCCTGCTCGGACTGCTCGCCGGGCACACCTGGCTGCTCACCGGCGACATCGCGCTGTGGCTGCAGAGCCAGGCTCCCGCGCCCATCGCCTTCGCCCTCGACGAGCGCGCGCCGCGGATCGTGGCCGCCGTGGTCGCCGGCGCCGCGCTCGCCCTCTCCGGCGCCGTGATCCAGGGGGTGAGCCGCAACCCGCTCGCCGACCCGGGCATCCTCGGCGTCACCGGCGGCGGCGGGCTCGGCGCGGTGCTGGTGATCACGAGCATCACGTCGTCGACGGGCGGGATGATCGCGGGAGCCGTCACGGGCTCGCTGCTCGCCTTCGCCCTCGTCTACCTGCTGTCGTGGCGGGGAGGCCTGAACGCGGACCGGTTCCTGCTGATCGGCATCGGGGTCTCGTACTTCACGGTCTCCCTCACGACCTTCCTCCTGCTGCGGTCGAACCCGTGGGACACCCCGAAGATCTACACCTGGCTCTCCGGCACGACCTACGGGCGTGTGTGGGAGCAGGTCGTCCCGCTGGCGATCGTCCTCGTGATCGCGGTGCCGTTCGTGGTGATGAGTCGCCGGGAGCTCGACGTGCTGTCGCTCGATGAGGACACGCCGCGACTGGTCGGCATCCGGCTGGAGCCCGTCCGGTTGACGCTGCTGCTGGTGGCGGCCGTCCTGGCGGCGCTGAGCGTGACGGCGATCGGGGTCATCGGCTTCGTGGGGCTGGTGGCGCCGCATGCCGCGCGGGCACTGGTGGGCGCACGGCACTCGCGGGTGATCCCGACGGCGGTGCTCCTCGGCGGGCTGCTCGTCGGCATCGCGGACACGATCGGCCGGACGGTGATCGCCCCCGCGCAGCTTCCGGCGGGTCTCGTGGTCGCGCTGATCGGCGCCCCGTACTTCGTCTGGCTGCTCTGGCGCTCCCGCTGACCCGCTTCGAATCGCGCAAATGGCCCCATTCCCGGAGGAAATGGGGCCATTTGGGCGATTCGAACGGGGTTACCGGGCCAGGAACTGCGTCAGCGCGGCGTTGACCTCGTCGGCGTGGGTCCAGAGGAGGCCGTGCGGGGCGCCCTCGACCTCGACGTACTCGGCCTCGGGCACGGCCTGGCGGAAGCGGCGGGCGGTCGCGTCGATCGGCAGGATGTTGTCCTTCGTGCCGTGCAGGATGAGGGTGGGCTTGCCGGCGGCGGCCACGGCCTTCACGTCGTCGCGGAAGTCCTCGATCCAGGTCGGGACCACGGCGTACGCGGCGACCGGGGCGCTGGTGACGGAGAGGTTCCAGTTCGCGTCGACGACCTGCTGGCTGATGCGCGTGCCGAGGTTCTCGTCGAGGTTGTAGAAGTCCGTGTAGAACTGGGTGAACCAGGCGTAGCGGTCGCCCTTGGCGGCGGCCTCGATCCCGTCGAAGACCTCCTGCGGCACGCCTTCCGGGTTGTCGTCGCGCTGCACGAGGAAGGGCTCGAGCGACGCGAGGAAGGCGAGCTTCGCGACGCGCTCGTGACCGTAGCGGCCGACGTAGCGGGCGAGCTCGCCGGTGCCCATGGAGAACCCGACGAGCACGACGTCGCGGAGGTCGAGGGTCTCGAGCACCGTGTTCAGGTCGGCGGCGAAGGTGTCGTAGTCGTAGCCGGAGCCGACCTTGGAGGACTGCCCGAAGCCGCGGCGGTCGTAGGTGATGACGCGGTACCCCTGGGCGAGGAGCTCGCGGGTCTGGCGCTCCCAGCTGTGGCCGTTGAGCGGATAGCCGTGGATCAGGACGACGGGCTGGCCGCTGCCCTGGTCTTCGTAGTAGAGCTCGATCGGGGTGGTGTTCTCGGTGCCGACGGTGATGTAACCCATGATGTGTTCCTTTCGGTGCCGGTGAGAACGATCGTTCTCGCCTGATGTGATCAATCTAGAGAACGTTCGTTCTCGTGTCAAGTAGACTTCTGGACATGACCGAAGACGAGGCCCGCGAACGCATCCTCTCCGCCGCGGAGGAGCTGTACTACCGCAAGGGCTACGCGGCGGTCGGCATGGACGAGCTGCGGGCTGCCGCCGGGGTGTCGCTGCGGCGCGTGTACTCGCTGTTCCCGGCGAAGACCGACATCGTCGCCGCGGTGCTCACCCGGAAGCACGCCGAGTGGGAGCAGGGGCTCACGGCGGCCGTAGCGCAGAGCGGCGACGACCCGCGCGCCCGCCTCCTCGCGGTCTACGGCTACCTGGAGGACTGGTTCTGCAGCGACGGGTTCCGGGGCTGCGCCTTCATCAACGCGTTCGGCGAGCTCGGGGGAACGAGCCCCGAGGTGGCCGCGATCGTCCGCGCGCACAAGGCCTCGTTCCAGCAGTACATGGCGGAGCTCGTCGCGGACACCGGTGCCCCGGCGGGTCTGGCCGCCCAGCTCTCTCTCCTCGCGGAGGGCGCGCAGAGTACCGCGGCGATCGGCGCGGACCCGGAGGCCGCCGTGCACGCGCGCCGCGCCGCCGAGGTCCTGATCGACGCCGCCCTCGCTCCGGCCTGACGCCCCCACTCGCTAACTTGGTTAGCGAAATGGGGAGGTCCTGTCAAGGCCACTGCTTTCCGCGCCCGCCCCGCGTAGGGTGCGGGCATGGAGACCTCGACGAAGGGCATCGCCCGCCAGAGCCTCGTGATCGCCGCCGCCGTGTTCATGCTGATCGCCGCGGCCATCGGCGCCGGAGCATTCGGCGGGGACTCCGTCGACGAGCTCCAGAACGGGGCGCTCTCGGCGCAGGGCTCGTACCTCGCCCCGGCCGGGCCGGCGTTCTCGATCTGGTCGCTCATCTACCTCGGACTCCTCGCCTACACCGTGTGGCAGGCCCTCCCCGCGCAGCGCCAGGACGAGCGTCAGCAGGCGGTCGGCGGCTGGATCGCCCTCTCCCTGGTCCTCAACGGCCTCTGGCTGGTGACCGCGCGGTACCTGACGCTGTGGCTCACCGTGCTCGTGATCGCGCTGCTGCTCGCGACGCTCGCGCGCATCATCGTGCTCCTCGGCCGGTACCCCGCCCGCTCCCTCGCCGACCGCCTCCTCACCGACGGCGCGAACGGCCTGCACTTCGGCTGGGTCACGATCGCGACGGTCGCCAACACCGCTGCCTGGCTCACGCAGACCGTCCCGGAGATCGGGGCGGATGCCCCCGACGCCTGGGCCGTCGCCGTGCTCGTCGTCGTGCTGGTGATCGGCGCCGCATCGGCCTGGTTCACCGGCCGCCTCGCCCCGGCGCTGGCGACAGCCTGGGGGCTGAGCTGGCTCGCGATCGGGCGTCTCACGGGCGAGCCGGAGAGCACGCCGACCGCCGTCACCGCGATCATCGTCGCCGTCCTGCTCGTCGTCGTCGGCGTCGTGGCCGTCCTCCGCCGGCGGCGCCGCGCCGGCACGCACGACCGCGCGCCGCTCGGTCGCTAGAGCACCAGTCGGTAGCCCATCCCCGACTCGGTGAGGAGGTGGACGGGCGCCGAGGGTTCCCGCTCCAGCTTCTTGCGGAGCTGCGACATGTACAGCCGGAGATAGCCGGAGTCGGACACCTGCGCGCTGCCCCAGATCTCCTTGAGGAGATCCTGCCGGGTCACCAGCGCGCCCGGGTGCCGTGCGAGGTGCTCGAGCATCCGCCACTCGGTCGGCGTGAGGTGCACACGGGTGCCGGCGCGGGTCACGGTCTTCGTCGCGAGGTCTACGACGACATCCCCGAACGCGACCACGGACTCCCCGTTCGCGGCGACCGCGCGGCGGGAGAGCGCCCGGAGCCGGGCCAGCAGTTCATCCACCTGGAAGGGCTTCGTGACGAAGTCGTCCGCCCCCGCGTCCAGCGCCTCGACCTTGTCGGCCGAGCCCGTCCGCCCCGACACGACGATGATGGGCACGCTCGTCCAGCCGCGGAGGGCCTGGATCACCTCGATGCCGTCGAGCCGGGGCATGCCGAGGTCGAGCATGATGAGGTCGGGGTGAGTCTGCGCCGCGGCGGCGATCGCGGCGGCGCCATCGGCGGCCACGACGACCTCGTACCCGTGGGCCGCGAGGGTGATCCGCAGCGCCCGCACCATTTGGGGGTCGTCGTCGGCGATGAGGAGCTTCACTCCGTGCCCTCCGTGTCGGCGGTCCCTGCGGCGAGCGGCAGGGAGATGACCATGGTGAGTCCGCCCCCGGGGGTGTACTCCGGTGTCAGGCTACCGCCCATGCCCTCGGTGAATCCGCGGGAGAGGGCGAGCCCGAGCCCCAGCCCGGTCGTGTTGTCGGTGTCGCCGAAGCGCTGGAACGGCTGGAAGATCGCATCGCGCCGCTCGGGGGCGATCCCCTCGCCGCGGTCGACGATCCGGATCTCCGCCCGATCGCCCAGCCGGCTGCTCGACACGAGCACACGGCTGCCCGCCGGCGCGTGCCGGTGGGCGTTGGCGAGCACGTTCACGAGCACGCGCTGGAGCAGCACCGGGTCGGCGTGCAGCGGCGGGAGGTCGGGATCGAGCGCGAGCTCGACGTCGGCGGGGCCGAGGCCGAGCTCGTCCACCGCGGCGAGCACGGGGCCGGCTGCGTCGATCCGCTGCGCCGAGACCGCGAGCACCCCCGCCTCCACCCGGCTCACGTCGAGGAGGTCGGTGACGAGGGTGGAGAGGGTCGCGAGACTCTCGTCCGCGGTCTCCAGCAGCTCCGCGCGGTCTTCGGCGGACAGGCCGTGCGCGCCGCGGAGGCCGCCGATCGCCGCGACGGCCGAGGCGAGCGGCCGCCGCAGATCGTGACTGACGGCGGAGAGGAGGGCGCTGCGCACCTGATCGGTCTCGGCGAGAGCCTCCGCCTCCCGTGCCGTGGCTCGCAGGTCGGTGTGCTCGATGGCGGCGGCGAGCTGGGCGACGATCGCGTCGAGCAGGCGGCGCTCCGGACCGGCGATCGGCTCGCCGTTGAGCTCCAGCACGGCGCGCGGGCCCCCACCGGACGCGACCCCGACCGGGATGGTCGTGGCGCGGCCGTCCGGCACGGGCTCGCCGTCGCTCGCCAGCACCTCTCCGGACGGGGTGAGCAGCCGCACGCCGCTCAGACCGAACGCCTCCCGGGTGCGGCTGACGAGGGCGAGCACGGCGTTGTCGCCGCGGAGCACGTTCCCGGCGACGGCCGCGAGGAGCTCCGCCTCGGCGGTCGCCCGCTGCGCGGTCCTGGCCCGGCGGGCGGCCTGGTCGACGATGAGGCTCACGAGGATCGCGATGATGACGTAGAGGGTGAGGGCGAGCACGTGCAGCGGGTGCGCGATCGTGATCGTGAACAGCGGGGCGACGAAGAGGAAGTCGAGGGTGATGCCGGAGAGCACGGCCGCGAACACGGCGGGGCGGATCCCGCCGATGAGGGCGACGACCACGACGAGCAGCTGGTAGGCGAGCACCTCGGCCGTGATCGACTCCGGGCTGCGGACCGTGAACATCAGCCAGGAGAGCAGCGGACCGAACACCAGGGCCACGCCGAAGCCCAGCGCCTGACGCCGCCAGCCGAGCGCGCCGCCGGTGATGCGGGGGAGGGCGAGACGGCTGCCCGCCGCGGCGTGGGTCACGATGTGCACGTCGATGTCGCCCGAGCGGCGGATGACCTCGGCGCCGATCCCCGGTCCGGTGAGCGCGGCGGCGAGGCGGCCGCGGCGGCTCACCCCGATCACGAGCTGCGTCGCGTCGGCGCCCTGGGCGAACTCGACGAGCGTCGCGGGGATGTCGTCGCCGACCACCTGATGGTAGGTCCCGCCGAGCGACTCGACGAGGGAGCGCTGCGCGGCGAGGGCGCCGGGGGTCTCGTCGCGCAGCCCGTCCTGGGCGGTCACGTGCACGGCGAGCAGCTCCCCGCCGGCGGACCGGGCGGCGATGCGGGCCCCGCGGCGCAGCAGCGTCTCGCCCTCCGGGCCGCCGGTGAGGGCGACGACCACGCGTTCGCGTGCCTGCCACGCTCCGGCGATGCCCTGTTCGGCGCGGTAGCTGCGGAGCGCGCTGTCGACCTCGTCGGCGAGCCACAGCAGGGCGAGCTCCCGCAGGGCGGTGAGGTTGCCGAGGCGGAAGTAGTGCGAGAGCGCGGCATCGATGCGCTCCGCGGGGTAGACGAGGCCCGCGGCGAGGCGGTCGCGGAGCGTCTGCGGCGCCAAGTCGACGACCTCGATCTCGTCGGCGGCGCGGACGACCGCGTCCGGGATGGTCTCGCGCTGGGCGATGCCGGTGATCTTCTCCACGACCGCGTTCAGCGACTCGATGTGCTGCACGTTCACGGTGGTGACGACGTCGATCCCCGCGTCCAGCAGCTCCTCGACGTCCTGCCAGCGCTTGGGGTTGCGCGAGCCGGGGGTGTTCGTGTGCGCGAACTCGTCCACGAGCGCGATCTCGGGGCCGAGGGCGAGCACCGCGTCGAGGTCGAGCTCGGAGAGGACGACCCCGCGGTGGGCGTCTTCCCGGCGCGGCACTTCGGGCAGTCCGGAGGTCAGGGCGGCCGTGGCCGCACGGCCATGGGTCTCGACGATCGCGATGACCACGTCGCGGCCCTCGTCGCGGAGCCTCCGGCCCTCGGCGAGCATCTCGAAGGTCTTCCCGACCCCCGGCGCGGCGCCGAGGAGGACGCGCAGTCGTCCGCGGCGGTTCCGGTCCGTCGCGGGGCGCGGCGGCCGCTCTGCGCTCATGCACCCTCCCGGTCGTCGAGTGCGAGATTCAGCTCCGCGACGTTGATGCGCTCCTCGCCGAGGAACCCCAGGTCCCGCCCTTGAATCCTAGACTCCACCAGTGCCCGGACCTCGTCCTCCGGCAGGTCGCGGGCGGCCGCCACCCGCGGCACCTGCAGCAGGGCGTACGCGACGCTGATGTGCGGGTCGAGACCGGAGCCGGACGCGGTCACGGCATCCGCGGGCACCGCGGACGGATCGACCCCCTCCCTCGCGGCGATCTCGGCCTTCCGTTCGGCGATGGCGGCGACGAGGTCGGGATTCTCCGGCCCGAGGTTGCTGCCGCTCGACGCTGCTCCGTCGAATCCGTCGCCCGCAGCCGAGGGGCGGGACTGGAAGTACTCGGGCAGGGCCTCGCCGTCGGCATCCGTGAAGGACTGGCCGATGAGCGCGCTGCCCCGGTCGCCGGGGAGCATCGAGCCGTTCGCCTGCGCGGGGAGGAGGAGCTGGCCGATGCCGGTGACGAGCAGCATGTACCCGACGCCGAGGACGAGGGTGAGGACGAGCATCGCGCGGACGGCGACACCGGCGGTGCGCACCGTGGTGCGGGTGGTGGACGACATGGCGTTCCTTTCGAGCCCGGTCAGAAGCCGGGGAGGAGGCTGACGAGGAGGTCGATGAGCTTGATGCCCACGAACGGGGCGATGACGCCGCCGAGGCCGTAGACCAGCAGGTTCCGCTGCAGGATCTGCGAGGCGCTCGCCGGCCGGTAGGTCACGCCGCGCAGCGCGAGCGGGATGAGGAACACGATCACGATGGCGTTGAAGATGATCGCGCTCGTGACCGCCGAGGCCGGCGAGTGCAGCTGCATGATGTTCAGCGCCGCGAGTCCGGGGAACACGCCCATGAACATCGCCGGGATGATGGCGAAGTACTTCGCGATGTCGTTCGCGAGCGAGAACGTCGTCAGCGCGCCGCGGGTGATGAGCAGCTGCTTCCCGATGCGGACGATGTCGATGAGCTTGGTCGGGTCGGAGTCGAGGTCGACCATGTTGCCGGCCTCCTTGGCGGCGGAGGTGCCCGTGTTCATCGCGACGCCGACGTCGGCCTGGGCGAGCGCGGGGGCGTCGTTCGTGCCGTCCCCGGTCATCGCGACGAGGCGCCCGCCCTCCTGCTCGCGGCGGATGAGGTCGAGCTTGTCCTCCGGGGTGGCCTCGGCGAGGTAGTCGTCGACGCTGGCCTCGGCCGCGATGGCCTTCGCGGTGAGGGGGTTGTCTCCGGTGATCATGACCGTGCGGATGCCCATGCTGCGCAGCTCGTCGAACCGCTCTCGGAGGCCGTCCTTGACGATGTCCTTGAGATGCACGACCCCGAGGATCCGATGGGTCCCTGAGCTTGTCGAAGGGCCCTGCACCGCGACGACGAGGGGCGTGCCGCCGCCCGAGGCGACGTCGTCGGTGAGGGTCGTGAGCTCGTCATCGGGGGTCTGCCCCAGCCAGGCCGCCACGGCCGAGGCGGCGCCCTTGCGGATCTGCGTGCCGTCGGCGAGGTCGAGACCGCTCATGCGCGTCTGCGCCGTGAACGGGACGACGACGGCGTCCGCCGGGGCCTCGACCCGGATCCCGCGGGCGGCGGCGAGTTCGACGATCGATGCGCCCTCCGGCGTCGGATCGGCGAGGGAGGACAGGGCGGCGGTATGCAGCAGCTCCGCGGCGTCCACTCCGGTGAGCGGCAGCACGGCGTGGGCGCGGCGGTTGCCGTGGGTGATGGTGCCGGTCTTGTCGAGGAGCAGCGTGGTGACGTCGCCCGCGGCCTCCACCGCCCGCCCCGACATCGCCAGGACGTTGCGCTGCACGAGTCGGTCCATGCCCGCGATGCCGATGGCGGAGAGGAGGGCGCCGATCGTGGTCGGGATGAGGCAGACGAGCAGGGCGATGAGGACCGGGATGCTCACCGGCGACGCCGCGTACGAGGCGATCGGATTCAGTGCGAGGACGACGACGACGAACACGATCGACAGGCTCGCGAGGAGGATGTTCAGGGCGATCTCGTTCGGGGTGCGCTGCCGGCTCGCCCCCTCGACGAGCGCGATCATGCGGTCGACGAACGTCTCGCCGGGCTTTGACGTGATACGCACGACGATCTGATCCGACAGCACCCGGGTGCCGCCGGTGACGGCACTGCGGTCGCCGCCGGACTCGCGGACCACGGGGGCGCTCTCGCCGGTGATGGCCGACTCGTCCACGGTGGCGATGCCCGCGACGATGTCGCCGTCGCCCGGGATCAGCTCGCCCGCGGAGACGATCACGAGGTCGTCGCGCTGCAGCTCCGCCGACGACACCGTCTCCGTCGGCGCTTCGACAAGCTCAGCGACCCACTCCGCGCCCCCCTGGGTCCCTGAGCCCGTCGAAGGGCCAACCACCCGTCGCGCCATCGTCTGGGTGCGGGTGTTCCGCAGGCTCGCGGCCTGGGCCTTGCCCCGTCCCTCGGCGACCGACTCCGCGACGTTCGCGAAGAACACGGTCAGCCAGAGCCAGATCGCGATGCCCCACGTGAACGCCGCCGGGACGGGGGTGCCGCCGGAGGAGGCGGGTCCGCCGAGGAAGGGCTCCGCGATCGCGAGGACGGTCGTGAACGCGGCGCCGACCCAGACGAGGAGCATCACGGGGTTGCGCACGAGCGTCGCGGGGTTGAGCTTCCGGAGCGCGCCGGGGAGCGCCTGAGCGAGCTGGGCTCCGCCGAACGAGCGTGGGGGACGGGCGGGGGCCGCGGGGGCGTCCTGCTGTTCGGGAGGGGTGGTCAGGAGGGTCATGGTCAGAGTCCTTCGGCGAGCGGTCCCAGTGCGAGCACGGGGAAGTAGGTGAGGGCCGTCACGACGACGGTCACGGTGAGGAGCAGGCCGACGAACTGCGGCCGGTGGGTGGGGAGCGTGCCGGTCGTGGCCGGCACCCGCTCCTGCGCGGCGAACGATCCCGCGAGGGCCAGCACGAGCACGATCGGGAGGAAGCGCCCGAGCAGCATCGCGACGCCCAGGGCGGTGTTGAACCACGGGGTGTTCGCGGTGAGGCCGGCGAACGCGGAGCCGTTGTTGTTCGCGGCGGAGGTGAACGCGTAGAGCACCTCGCTCATGCCGTGCATGCCGGGGTTGAGGATGCTCGTGGACTCCACGTCCTCGCGGATGCCGGGGATCGCGAAGCTCAGGGCCGTGCCGCCGAGGACGAGCACCGGGACCACCAGGATGTAGAGGCTCGCGAGAGTCATCTCCCGCGGGCCGATGCGCTTCCCGAGCCACTCCGGGGTCCGTCCGACGAGCAGCCCGCCGACGAAGACCGCGACGATCGCGAGCACGAGCATCCCGTAGAGACCGGAGCCGACGCCGCCCGGAGCGACCTCGCCGAGCATCATGTTCAGCATCGGCATCATGCCGCCGAGCGCGGTGTACGAGTCGTGCATCGAGTTCACGGCCCCGGTCGAGGTGAGGGTGCTCGCGCTGCCGAAGAGGGTCGAGCCGAGGATGCCGAAGCGCTGCTCCTTGCCCTCCATCGCAGCCCCGGCGAGTTCGGGCGCGGCGCCACGTCCCGCCAGCTCCAGGGCCGAGAGTGCGGCGAGCGAGGCGAGGAACAGGGTGCCCATGACCGCGACGATCGCGTACCCCTGCCGGTGGTCGCCGACCAGTCGGCCGAACGTGCGGGGGAGGGCGAACGGGATCACCAGGATCAGCAGCACCTCGAGGAGGTTCGTCCATCCGGTCGGGTTCTCGAAGGGGTGGGCGGAGTTGGCGTTGAAGAAGCCGCCGCCGTTGGTGCCGAGCAGCTTGATGGCCTCCTGCGACGCGACCGGACCGCCGGGGATCGTCTGCGTGCCGCCGGAGACCGTGGCGACGTCGGTGAAGCCGTTCACGTTCTGGATCACGCCGCCCGCGAGCAGGGCCACCGCGCCGATCAGGGCGATCGGGAGCAGCAGCCGCCCCAGACCGCGGGTGAGGTCGACCCAGAAGTTGCCGATCGTCGCGGAGTCACGGCGCGCGAGACCGCGGATCAGGGCGATGGCGATGGTGAGGCCGACGGCGGCGGAGACGAAGTTCTGCACCGTGAGGCCCGCGAGCTGCACCGTGTAGCCCATGGTCTGCTCGGGCGAGTACGACTGCCAGTTGGTGTTCGCGACGAAGGACGCGGCGGTGTTGAACGCGAGTCCCTCCGGCACGGCGGGCAGGCCGAGCGACGCGGGGAGGAAGGCCTGGAGCCGCTGCAGCCCGTAGACGAGCAGGAGTCCGACGAGGGAGAAGAGCAGGACGCTGCGGGCGTAGGCGCGCCAGGTCTGCTCGGAGCGGGGGTCGACGCCGATCACCCGGTAGAGCCCGCGCTCGATGCGCAGGTCGCGTCCGGAGGTGTAGACGTGCGCGATGTAGTCGCCGAGGGGGCGGTAGAGGAGCACGAGCACGACCACGACGGCCGTGATCTGGAGGACGCCGTACAGGACCGTCGCGTCCATCAGAAGCGCTCCGGGGCGACGAGCGCCACGACCAGGTAGACGACCGCGGCGACGGCGAGGACCGCGGCGAGGATCTCGAAGACGATCATGCGCGGTCCACCGCCTTGGCGATGAGGGACACGAGGGCGAACAGCGCCAGGGTCAGCGCGAGGTAGATGATGTCGAGCACGTCCTCGATCCAACTGCGCCGCCCGGCCGCATCCGCCGATCCTCACGTTTCCCCTACGCCCCGTTCCCCGGATGCATGCGGGTTGCTCACGGACGGCCTTCGAATCGCGCACCTGGTCCCCAACCCGCCGCCGATGCAGCCAGGTGCGCGATTCGAAAAGGGGGCGCCGGCCCTATGCTCACGAGGTGGGAATCAGAAGGATGCGGATCGGCGTCGGGACGGGGATCGTCGCCGGGCTCGTGATGGTCGCGCTCGTGTGCGTGCTCACCGGGTTCCTTCGGCCCACGGACGCCGGTGCGCTCGGGGAGCGGATCGCGCCGGTGCTGGGGTTCGTCGTCGCGATCACGATCGTCGCCGAGCTCGCCCGCGACGCGGCGGTGTTCGACGTCGTCTCGCAGCGCCTCGCGCGGTGGGGTCGTGGCCGCGTGGTCGTGCTGTGGGGGCTGGTGGTCGTGCTCGCCGTGGTGAGCACCGTGTTCCTCTCGCTCGACACGACCGCCGTGATCGTCACCCCTGTCGTGGTCGTGCTGGCGCAGAGCATCGGCGTCTCCCCGCTGCCGTTCGCCCTGGCCACCGTCTGGCTCGCCAACACCGGGTCGCTCGCGCTGCCGGTCTCGAACCTCACCAACCTGCTCGCCGCGCCCGCGATGGGGGAAGGCCCCGGGGCGTTCATCGCCCTGAGCTGGGCGCCCACGCTCGTGGGGATCCTGGTGCCCGTCGCGATCCTCACGGTCCTGCATCGGCGCACGGTCTTCGGTACGTACGAGACGCCCGAGCCCCGTCGACCCGCCGATCCGACGCTGTTCTGGAGCGCCACCGGCATCCTCGTCGTGCTGATGCCGGTGCTCGCGCTGACCCCCGACGTGTGGATCCCCGCCACGGTCGCGGCTCTCGCGTTGATCGCGCTGTTCGCCGTCCGTCGTCGCCACGCCCTGCGATTGTCCCTCGTCCCGTGGCAGGCGCTCGCGCTCGCCGCGTCGCTGTTCGTCCTGGTCGAGTCCGCGCACGCGCAGGGGCTGCTCGACTTCCTGACCTCACCGACCGCGAACGGCGACTCTCTCGGCGACCTGTTCCGGCTCGCCTCGCTCGGGGCTGTGAGTGCGAACGCGATCAACAACCTTCCCGCCTACCTCGTGCTCGAACCCGCGGCCGGGGACCCGGTCGCCCTGATGGCGCTGCTGATCGGTGTGAACCTCGGTCCGCTCATCACGCCGTGGGCCTCGCTGGCGACGCTCCTCTGGCACCATCGCGTGACGGCGCTCGGGGTCGAGATCCATTGGGGCCGCTTCGCGCTCTGGGGGGCCGTCGCCGCGGTGCCCACCGTCGCCCTCGCCACCCTCGTCCTCTGACCCCGTTTCGAATCGCTCACTGTGCTGCACATCCGGCCGAGATGGAGCACAGTGCGCGATTCGAACGGGGGTCAGACGCGACGTATCTCGGCGGCCAGCGCGGGGTGGACCGCGTCGAACCGGGCGGCGATGCGCTCCCGCACCTCGGGGGCCTTGTTCTGGCTGAGCTTGGCACGCGCATCGAACCGGGTGACCCGGAGCCGCAGGCCCACCGTGCCCTTCGCGGCTCGTCGGGTGCCCGCCTCGTCCTCCGCGAGGCTCCGCCCGTGCGGCTGCCCACTCTCGAAGTGGTCGGTGAGCCGGGTGAGCATGGCGTAGTTCTCCTCCGCGGTGAGGATCTCGGGTGTGCCGGAGAGGTGCGCGGTGACATGGTTCCAGGTCGGCACGAGGTCCCCCGGCGCATAGAGGCTCGAGGACACGTAGTCGTGCGGCCCCTGGATGATCACCAGGATCTCGTGTCGACCGAGTTCGTGGAGCTCGTCGTCCGGACGCCCGAAGTGGCTCACCAGCACGATGTCGTCCTCGTCCTCCTCGAGCAGCACCGGGTAGTGCGAGGCGACGAGGCCGGCGGAGGCCGGTGAGACGAACGTCGCCCACGGGTGGGCGCGGATGAGGCGCTTCACCTCGTCGGGGTCGGTCATGAGGTAGCGGGGGGTGTGACGCATGGCGCCTCCTGTCGGGTGGGGGTGGGGGTGGGAGAAGAGCTGCGGGTGCGGACGGCGAGTCCGGCGCACACGACGACGGCGAGCCCGCCGAGCACCGTGGCCACACCGACGTCCTCATGGAAGAGGAAGGCGGCCCAGGTGATGCCCATGACGGGCTGGACGAGCTGGATCTGACTCACCTGCGCCATCGGGCCGATGGCGAGGCCGCGGTACCAGGCGAAGAATCCGAGGAACATGCTGACCGCGGCCAGGTAGGCGAATGCGAGCCACGCGGTCGGGCTGGCGATGGGCGGGGCGGCGACCCCGGCGGCCACGGCCACCGCGAGCATGACGGGAGCTGCGAGCACCAGGGCCCAGGAGATCGTCTGCCAGGCGCCGAGCTCGCGCGCGAGCAGGCCGCCCTCCGCGTAGCCGACGGCCGCCGCGATCACGGCGCCGAACAGCTGGAGGTCGGCGGGGCGGAGGGCGCCGGGCGTGCCGTTCTGCACCGTCGCGAAGACGAGGGCCGCCGCGGACCCGAGAAGCGCGAACACCCAGAACGAGGGGGACGGGCGCTCGCGGGTGCGGATCACGACGGCCACGGCGGTCGCGGCGGGGAGGAGGCCGATCACGACCGCGCCGTGGCTCGCCGGTGTCGTGGTCATGGCGAACGAGGTCAGCAGCGGGAAGCCGGCGACCACACCGAGCGCGACGACCGCCAGACGGGCCCACTGGACCGGGCTCGGCGGCTGCTGACGGGTGGTGAGGAGGACGACCGCGGCGAGCACGGCGGCGACGACCGCGCGGGCGGAGCCGATGAACAGCGGCGAGAATCCGCCGCCGAGCGCGATCCGCGTGAACGGGAGTGTGAACGAGAAGGCGACAACGCCCAGCAGCCCCCAACCGGGACCGGCGGTGCGGGATAGCAGTGTTCCGTTCGGACGGATAACGCTACTGTGTTCTTTCATGAGTCAGGATAGCACCGCGCGGATCGTGGCCGGCCTGCGGGCGTGGATCGCCACCGCCGCTCCCGGCGCCCGCCTCCCCTCCAACCGCGCGCTGACGGCGGAGTACGCCGCGAGCCCCGTGACCGTGCAGAAGGCTGTGCAGCAGCTCGTCCGCCTCGGGCTCGTGGACGCGCGACCCGGCGTCGGCACGTTCGTCCGCGCCGCGCGCACGGTCCTGCCGGCGGACTACGGCTGGCAGTCCGGAGCGCTGGGGGCAGCCGCCGTACGCTTGGACGGCCTCTCCTCGGCGCAGCGCCCGACCTCGCCGGACGCGATCGGGCTGCACTCCGGGTATCCGGCTCCGGATCTCCTCCCCGAGCGGCTCGTGCGCCAGGCCCTCGTTCGCGCCTCCCGGACCGCGTCCGCCCTCACCCGCTCGCCCGCGGCCGGCGAGCCCGGGCTGCAGGAGTGGTTCGCGGCGGAGCTGGCCGCGGCGGCCCCGGCGGGGATCACGGTTCCGACCGCCCGCGACGCCGTCGTCATCTCCGGGAGCCAGAGCGGACTGAGCTCGATCTTCCGGGCGGTCGTCGGCGTCGGCCGGCCGCTGCTCATCGAGTCGCCGACCTACTGGGGCGCCCTGCTCGCGGCGGAGCAGGCGGGGGTCGTGCTCGTTCCCGTCCCCTCCGGGCCGCAGGGTCCGGATCCGGACGCCGTCGACAGGGCGCTCGCCGAGACCGGAGCCCGGGCGTTCTACGCGCAGCCCACGTTCGCGAACCCCACCGGCGCGCAGTGGCCGGCGGCGACCGGGGAGGCCGTGCTCGACGCGGTCCGTCGCCACGGCGCCTTCCTCATCGAGGACGACTGGGCGCACGACCTCGGCATCGACGCCAACCCGCGCCCCGTGGCCGCCTCCGACCACGACGGCCACGTGGTGTACCTGCGCTCGCTGACGAAGAGCGTGTCGCCGTCCCTGCGGGTGGCGGCGGTGATCGCGCGCGGTCCCGCCCGGGATCGCATCCTCGCCGATCGCGCGGCCGAGTCGATGTACGTCAGCGGCCTCCTGCAGGCCGCCGCTCTCGACGTGGTGACGCAGCCGGCCTGGCGCTCACACCTCCGCGGCTTCCGGGAGCAGCTGCGCTCGCGGCGCGACCTGCTGCTGTCGTGCCTGACCGCCCAGGCGCCGACCGCGCTGGTGGAGGCCGTGCCGGTCGGCGGGCTGAACCTCTGGCTGCGGCTGCCGGACGGCACCGACGCCGCCGCGGTCGTCCGGGAGTGCGCGGCGCGCGGCCTCGTCATCGCGCCGGGGAGCGAGTGGTTCCCCGCGGAACCCTCCGGTTCCTACGTGCGGCTCAACTACGCGAGCGCCGACCCGTCCCGCTTCCCCGAGGCCGCGACGATCCTCGGCGCGGTCCTCGCCGGAACCTGACCGCCGCCGTCAGGACTCGGACGGCGGCCCGGCGGGGCGGTGCGCCCGGCGCCCCGCCACCACGACGGGCCGCCCCGCCCGCTCCTGACCGGGCAGCGGGCGCGAGCGCCGGCCGTAGATGAGCTCGGACGAATCGAGCAGCCACGGCACCAGGGTGATCGACACGCCGTGCACGAGCATGAGCTGGTTCGCGAGGCGGCGGGCGCGCCGGTTGTGCAGGAAGTTCTCCCACCAGTGCCCCACGATGTACTGCGGCAGGTAGACCGTGACGACGGAGGAGCCGTGCTTCTCGCGGTACTGCCGGATGAACTGCGTCACGGGCTGGGCGAACGAGCGGTACGGCGACTCGACGATCACGAGCGGCACCGGCACGAGGTGGTCGGTCCACTCCTGCTGCAGGCGGGCGGCGTCGTCCTGCGACACGGCCACGTGCACGGCGAGGGTCTTGTCGTGCTTGGCGGCGATCGCGTAGTCGATGGCCTTCATCACCGGCTTCTGCAGGTGGTTCACGAGGACGATCGCGACGTCGCCGGAGGCGCCGAAGCGGGTGGTGTCGTCGATGGCGATCTCGTGCTCGACGTCCCGGTAATACCGCTTGACGCCGATCATGAGGAACGCGAGCACCGGGATGGCGAAGAACACGAGGTAGGCGCCGTGCGTGAACTTCGTGATCGTCACGATGACCAGCACGAGCACCGTGAGCGTCGCCCCGGCGGAGTTGATGAGCAGCCCCACGCGTGCGGAACGCCGGTCTGCGGCGCCGTCTCCGTTCGGCGGGACGGGTGCCCGGAGCAGCCGTCGCCAGTGCCGCACCATGCCGATCTGGCCCAGGGAGAACGAGACGAAGACGCCGATGATGTAGAGCTGGATCAGCGTCGTCAACCGGGCCTGGAACACCACGAGCACGGCGATCGCGGCGATCCCGAGGAGGATCATGCCGTTGGAGAACACGAGCCGGTCGCCGCGGGTGTTCAGCGACTTCGGGGCGTAGCCGTCGCGGGCGAGCACGGCGCCGAGCAGGGGGAAGCCGTTGAAGGCGGTGTTCGCCGCGAGGAGCAGCACGCAGGCCGTGGCCGCCTGCACGATGAAGAACGGGATGCTGCCGCCGCCGAACGTCGCCGCGGCGATCTGCGCCATGAGGCTCGGCTGCGGGGTCGTGCAGTCGAACCCGATGAGGTCGCAGGGGTTCTCGGCGTAGTGCACGCCGGCGATGAGGGCGAGGGCGGTGAGTCCGGAGAACAGGCAGATCGCGATGGTCCCCATGAGCACGAGGGTCGACTGGGCGTTGCGCACCTTCGGGGCCCGGAACGCGGGGACGCCGTTCGACACGGCCTCGACCCCGGTCAGCGCGGAGCAGCCGCTGGAGAACGCCCGGAGGATGAGCAGCAGCACGGCCGCCTGGCTGAGGCTCTCGGCCTGCACGGCGAACTCCGCGCTGGACGCGATCGGGGCGTCGCCGAGTGCCGTCCGGACGAGCCCCGTGACGATCATGATGCCGACCGAGCCGATGAACACGTACGTGGGGATCGCGAACACGAGCGACGCCTCGCGCACGCCGCGGAGGTTCACGATGATGATGAGCACGACGAAGCCGACCGCGAGCTCCACGCGGAGCGGGTCGAGCGCCGGCACCGCCGAGATGATGTTGTCCACCCCCGACGCGACCGACACGGCCACCGTGAGCACGTAGTCGACGAGGAGGGCCGCAGCCACGATCACTCCGGGGACCTCGCCGAGGTTCTTCGACGCGACCTCGTAGTCGCCGCCGCCGGAGGGGTACGCCTTGATGAGCTGCCGGTAGCTGAGCACCACCACGAGCAGCAGCACGACGACGGCCGCGGCGACGAGCGGGGTGAACGACAGGAACGTGAGGCCGCCGATGAGCAGGATCATCACGAGCTCCTGCGGGGCGTAGGCCACCGAGCTCAGCGCGTCCGAGGCGAAGATCGGCAGCGCCATGCGCTTGGGGAGGAGCTGCTCGTCGACCTGGGCGCTCGTCAGCGGGTCGCCGAGCAGGATGCGCTTGGCGCGCGGCGGCGCGTCCGGGGTCGGCCTCGTTTGTTCTGACACGTCCGGCGACACTACGCCGACCGGGGACGCCCTCACGCGATCCTCACGGAATCCCTACGGCCCGGTGGCGCTCCCTCACGGAATCCTCACGGCCTGCCGGTATCCTTGCGTCAGTGGGGGATCAGGTCGTTCTGGGGGTCATCGCCGTGGCGATCGGCCTGGCCGCGGGCGTCGTCCTCTTCGTGCCTTTCGTCGCGATCAGCTACCGCCGCCGCGGACGCCTCTCGCTCGGCCGCACGCTGCTCTGGCTCGCGGCGCTCGTCTACTTCTGGGCCATCTGGACGTACACGCTGCTGCCGCTGCCCGATCCGGACGCCATCCGCTGCGTGGGGGCGATCACCGACCCGATGTCCGTCGTGCGCGACGTGCAGAAGGCGTTCGCGGCGCCGGGCAACCCGCTCCGCCAGCCCGCCCTTCTCCAGCTCGTGTTCAACGTGCTGCTGTTCGTCCCGCTCGGGGTGTTCCTCCGCGTGCTGGGCGGCCGCGGCCTCCCGACCGCGCTCCTCGCCGGCTTCGGGCTCTCGCTGCTCGTGGAGACCACGCAGCTCACCGGCGTCTGGGGTCTGTACCCGTGCGCCTACCGCTTCTTCGACGTCGGCGACCTGATGACGAACACGACCGGAGCCGTGCTCGGCTCGGTGCTCGCTCTCGTGGTGCCCCGGTCGCTGCGCGGCCTGCAGGCGCGGGCGGATGCCGACGAGCCGCGCCCGGTCACCCGGGGTCGCCGCGCGCTGGCGATGCTGTGCGACGGACTCGCGAACGGGTTCGTCGTGCTCGCCGGGGGCGTCGCGGTGCAGCTCTGGCTCGAGTACGTCGTGCAGGACCGTCAGGCCGTTCTCGACGGCACCCTCGCCGGCACGGTGAGCACGGCGGTCGCCTGTGCGCTGTGGCTCGTGGTCATCCTCGTCACCGGCCGCTCGGTGGGAGACCTCGCCGTGCAGCTGCGCTACACCGGGTCGCCCCTGCCGGCCGCGCTCGCCCGGATGCTGCGCTGGGCGGGCGGCATCGGCGGACTCACGGCTCTCGGGATGCTCGGCGGGGTGTTCGACGCGCTCTCCTCGGTGCTGATCCTCGTCGCGGTCGTGCTGCTGTTCACCACCCGTCAGGGGCGCGGCCTCCCCGGTCTTCTCTCCGGCCAGCACCTCGAGGACGCCCGCGTCGCGCTCTCGAATCCACAGGGGTTTCCGATCACGGATCGATAACGTCGTCCTCATGAGCGTGATCCCCGTCGACGAGCACCTGATCTCCGAGGCGAAGGAGCTCCGCGACCAGCTGCAGCGCTTCCTCCGCGAGTACGAGTTCGGGATGCGCGAGGTGGAGACGAAGATCTCGATCCTCCGCGACGAGTTCACCCACGATCACGCGTACAACCCCATCGAGCACGTGAAGAGCCGGCTGAAGTCGCCGGACAGCATCGTCGAGAAGATCGCCAGGAAGGGCATCGACGACCCCGACTTCGACCGCATCCGTGCCGAGATCACCGACATCGCCGGAGTGCGGGTGACGTGCAGCTTCGTCGCGGACGTCTACCGGCTGTTCGATCTGCTGACCGCGCAGGACGACGTGACCGTCCGCACGGTGAAGGACTACATCGCGAACCCGAAGCCGAACGGGTACAAGAGCCTGCACGCCATCATCGAGGTCCCCGTCTTCCTCTCGACGGGCGCGCTGTCCGTGCCGGTCGAGGTGCAGTTCCGCACCATCGCGATGGACTTCTGGGCGAGCCTGGAGCACAAGATCTACTACAAGTTCTCCAACCAGGTGCCCGCGCACCTCGTCGACAGTCTCAGCGACGCCGCCGACGCCGCCGCCGAACTCGACACCCGCATGGAGCGGCTGCACCGCGAGGCCCATGGCGTGCCGCAGCGGCAGCTCGCGCCGCCCCCTCCGCCCGCGCCGGGGATCGTCGAGGTCTGAGCAGCCCGACCCGCGTCAGGCGAGGAACTCGCGGGCGGCGGCGGACATCGCCGTGACCCCGACCTCGATCGTCGGATGGATCTCCGGCGCGAAGAACGGCGAGTGGTTCGTGGGGATGTCCTTCTCCACGGTGCCCGCGGCGACGGCCTCGGCGAACCGGGCGGGGTCGACGCCGCCCCAGAACCAGAACACGAGCGGCACCTCGGCGTCGCGGGCGAACCAGGAGACGTCCTCGCTGCCGGTGAACATGCCGGGGTCGACGACGGCCGACTCCCCGAGCGCCCGACGCAGCGCCGCCGAGACCCGCGCCGTCGCCTCCTCGTCGTTGATCGTGGCGGGCAGGGTGTGCTGCGTGTGGATCTCGGGTTCGCGCTCCGCGCCGGAGGCCATCGCCTCGGCGCGCACGATCCGCTCGACACTGGCCAGCACCTTCTCCCGCACGCCCTCGTTCGGGTAGCGGAGGCTGAGCTCGAGCTTCGCCTCGGCCGGGATGATGTTGTTCTTGAGTCCGGCGTGGATCGAGCCGACCGTCACCACGGCCACGCCCTGCGGGTCGATCTCGCGCGAGGCGATCGTCTGCAGGCGCATCACGGTCGCGGCCGCCATCACGACCGGATCGATCGTGGCGTGCGGGCGGGAGCCGTGGCCGCCGCGGCCGTGCAGGGTGACGGTGAGACCGTCCGACGCGGCCATCTGGGTGCCGCTGCGCACGCCGATGATTCCGGCGGGCAGCGGGGTGACGTGCTGACCGAGCACCACGTCGGGCTTCGGGTAGCGGTCGAGCAGGCCGTCGTCGAGCATCGCCCTGGCGCCGGCGCCGTACTCCTCGGCGGGCTGGATGAGCACGACGAGGGTGCCCGACCACTCCGCGCGCGTGGCCACGAGCTTCTCGACGGCGCCGATCATCGCGGTGACGTGCATGTCGTGGCCGCACGCGTGCATCACCGGCACGGTGGTGCCGGCCGGGTCGACGCCCTTCGCGGTGCTCGCGTACGCCAGCCCCGTCTGCTCCTCGACCGGCAGCGCGTCCATGTCGGCGCGCACCCACACCACCGGACCCTCGCCGTTGCGAAGAACCCCGACCACGCCGGTCACCCCGACGCCTTCTTCGACCTCGAGGCCCAGGTCGCGCAGGTGCTGGGCGGCGATGCCGGCGGTGCGCGTCTCCTGGAACGAGAGCTCGGGGTGCTGATGCAGGTCGATGTAGAGCGCTTCGAGGTCGATCGTCATGGCCAGAGCCTAGCCGGGTGCGCGCCGAGACCCCGGCGTTCCGCCGAGACCCCGGCTTCGCCGCGCCGGGAGCGCGGGGTCTCGACGGGAACGCGGGGTCTCGGCAGGGTCAGTGCACGTAGGTCGGCAGTTCGGGTCCGGGACGCAGCACGGCGTTCACGATCGCCTGGATCGCGAACTCGCTCGTCTCGCCGAGTTCGATCACCTCGGGGTGCAGGAGCCACTGGAGCTGCAGGCCGTCCATCACGGCGAGGATGGCGGCCGAGGCGGCGGCGACGGTCGCGGGCTCGGTCACGCCTTCCTGGGCGCAGAGCTCGCCGAACGCCGCCGTCACCTCTCGGCGCAGGGTCGTGTAGCGCTCCTCGAAGTACTCGCGACCGGGGTGGTCGTCGGTCACCGACTCGGAGGACAGGACCGTGTAGGCCTGCACGATGCCCGGACGCTTCTCGTTGGCGAACGCCGTGCGGACGAGGTGGAGGAACAGCTCCGGTCCGTCGGGGATGTGCTTCTCGGCGAGGTCGGCCACGTCGGCCTGGTCGCGGTAGGCGAGCACCTCGAGGAGGAGCTTCTGCTTCGAGCCGAAGTGATGCAGCACGCCCGCGTGCGTGATGCCGACCTGCTCGGCGACGTCGGCGAGCGTGCCGTTCGTGGAGCCCTTGTTGCCGAAGATCTCCACGGCCGCCTTGAGGATCTGCTCGCGCTTCTCCCGCGTGGCCGGGCGCACCCGGACAGCGTGCACGTCGTCCGTCATGAACCCACCTCCCTCGTCCCGCTCTGCTTGCCAACCAACTTACTCCTCGGTAACCTCTCCACAGCTTACTTTCTCGACAGTAAGCAAGAGCAGCGGTCGGAGGCGATCCGTCGGCCGCCACGCCGCACAAGGACCCGTGCCCAAGGAGAAGCAATGAAGCTCACGAAAACCCTGATCGCCGCCAGCGCGGTCGCCGTCCTGGGCGTCTCGGCGCTCGCCGGATGCTCGGCGGGCGGTGGTTCCGGCGATGACGCCGGTTCCGCCTCCCTCACCATCGCGAAGCCCGACGGTGCGATCACCACCGAGTCGAACAACCCGTTCGTCGGCGACTCCGCGGCCTCGAAGTACGGCTATGCCAAGGTCGTGTTCGAGACCCTCGCGCTGGTGAACCAGACCGGCGACCGCGGTGTCACGCCGTGGCTCGCCGAGAGCCTCGAGTGGAACGACGACTACACGCAGCTCACGGTCGTCCCGCGCGCGGACGTCACCTGGAGCGACGGCGAGCCGTTCACGGCGGACGACATCGTCTTCTCGTTCGAGACCGCCTCGATCCCCGCCCTCGACACCGCCGGCCTCAAGTACGAGGGCGCCGAGGTCGACGGCGACACGGTCGTGCTGAGCTTCGGCGACTCCAAGTACGTCAACCAGGCCCGCGTGCTGCACGTGCCCATCGTCCCCAAGCACATCTGGGAGAAGTTCGAGGACCCGGCCACCGACCCCGTCACGGGCGACGACCTCGTCGGCACCGGCCCCTACGCGATGGCGAACTGGTCGACCGAGTCGGTCACGCTCGACGCGCGCGACGACTACTGGGGCGGCGACCTCGCCGTGCCCGAGCTGCACTACGTCTCGTACGGCGACAACACCGCCCTCACCACGGCCCTCGCGAACGGCGACGCCGACTGGGCGCAGGCGTTCATCCCGCAGATCGAGGAGCAGTTCCTCTCGGCCGACCCCGAGCACAACAAGTTCCTCGCCTCCCCGACCACCGGCTCGGCCACGCTGTTCATGAACCTGCAGCAGAAGCCGTTCGACGACCCCGCCTTCCGTCAGGCGCTCGCCTGGGTGATCGACCGCGACGCCTACGTCGACATCGCACGCGAGGGTGCCAGCGAGGCCGTCTGGTCGGTCACGGGCCTGTCGTCGATCCTCGAGGACGAGATCCAGCCCGAGTTCCAGGGCGTCGACTACAAGGTCGATGCTGAGAAGGCGCGTGACCTGCTGGAGACCGCCGGGTACACGTGGAAGGACGACGCCCTGATCGACCCCGACGGCACGCCCGTCTCGTTCACGCTCTCCGTCCCCTCCGGCTGGAGCGACTGGAACACGGCGCAGGAGCTCATCGCCGAGGACGTGAAGGACAGCATCGGCGCCGAGGTCAAGATCGACATGCCCGACTGGGGCGGCTGGGCCGACCCCCGCGACAACGGCACGTTCTCCGCGATCATCCACTGGCTGGAGGACAGCGGCACGGCGTACGGCCTGTACACCTCGACCATGGACCCGCGCTGGATCTCGCCCGAGGGCAAGGCCGGCTTCAACTTCGGCCGCTTCGATGACCCGGAGGCGACCGCCGCGCTGAACACCTACGCCAACGCCTCATCCGACGAGGAGCGCACCACCGCGATCGACACGCTGCAGACGATCTTCTCGGAGCAGGTGCCGGCCATCCCGCTGGGCGCCCACCCGCTGCTGGGCGAGTTCAACACGCGCAACTACGTCGGCTGGCCGTCGGAGACCGACACGTACGCGTCCGCCGACCCGACGCAGCCGAACATCGTGCAGATCCTCACGAAGCTGAAGCCCGCCGAGTAGGACTTCGACAGGCTCAGCCACCCACGGCGGGGCTTCGACAGGCTCAGCCACCCATCTGGGTCCCTGAGCCTGTCGAAGGGCCCGCCCCCCACGAAGGACACCCCCATGCCAGATCCCCTGCTCACCGTGCGCGACTTCTCCGTCGTGTACGACGTCGATCCGCCCGTCGAGGCGGTGAAGAACGTGACCCTCGAACTGCAGCGCGGCGAGATCCTGGGCCTCGCCGGGGAGAGCGGATGCGGCAAGACCACGCTCGCCTACGGGGTGCAGCGCCTGCTGCGTGCTCCGGCCGTCATCACCGGCGGCAGCGTGACCTTCCACGACGCGACCGGCATCGACATCGACATCAACGCGCTGGACGTCGACGCGATGCAGCGATTCCGCTGGGACAAGGTGTCGATGGTGTTCCAGGGCGCGATGAACGCCCTCAACCCCGTGGCCACGATCGGCTCCCAGTTGGAGGACGTGTTCGAGATCCACCGCCCCGACATGAACCGCAGGCAGCGGCGTGCCGAGGCCGAGGAGCTGCTCGAGATCGTCAAGGTCGGCCGTCAGCGCGTGCGCTCCTTCCCGCACGAGCTCTCCGGCGGTATGCGCCAGCGCGTCATGATCGCCATGGCCCTGGCGCTCCGTCCGCAGCTGATGGTCATGGACGAGCCGACGACCGCGCTCGACGTGCTGGTGCAGCGGGAGATCCTCAAGCAGATCTCGCAGCTGCGGCACGAGTTCGGCTTCTCGGTGATCTTCATCACCCACGACCTGCCGCTTCTGCTGGAGATCAGCGACCGGATCGCGATCATGCGCGAAGGAGAGATCATCGAGCTCGACACGGCGGAGCGCATCTGGACGCAGCCGGAGCGCGAGTACACGAAGACGCTGCTGTCGTCGTTCCCCCGGCTCACCGGGGAGAGAGGGGTGCTGGTGCGATGACCACCCTCGAGTTCCGCCATGTCACGAAGGCGTACAACGTCCGAGGCGCAGGGCAGATCAAAGCCCTCGACGACGTGAGCTTCACCCTGACGTCGGGCCAGACGATCGGCCTGGTCGGCCAGTCCGGTAGCGGCAAGTCCACGATCGCGAAGATCCTCACCCAGCTCGAGACCCCGACCAGCGGCGAGGTGCTGCTCGACGACACGCCGATCCCGCGCCGCGGCAAGGGCCTGCGAAGGTATCGCCAGCAGCTGCGGATGGTGTTCCAGGACCCGTTCGCCTCGCTCAACCCGTACCACTCCATCCGCTACCACCTGGAGCGGCCCATCCGCCTCGACGATGTGGTGCCGAAGAAGGACACCGAGAACGAGGTGCGTCGGCTCCTCGACCGGGTGCGCCTCGATGCGGACGCGGTGATCGACCGCCGCCCCCACGAGCTGTCGGGCGGTCAGCGGCAGCGCGTGGCCATCGCGCGCGCCCTGGCCTCGCGTCCCTCGCTCCTGGTCGCCGACGAGCCGGTGTCGATGCTCGACGTCTCCATCCGGCTCGGCGTGCTGAACCTGCTCGCCGACCTGCAGCGCGAAGAGGGACTTGGTGTGCTCTACATCACGCACGACCTGGCGACCGCCCGGCACTTCAGCGACGAGATCATGGTCCTCAACCAGGGGCGCGTGGTCGAGTACGGCACCGCCGACGATGTGATCCTCAATCCGCAGGATCCGTACACCCGCGAGCTGCGCGCGGCGTCTCCCGATCCGGAGAAGCACTTCGCCGCGGCGGCATCGAACGGAGGCGCGCTGTGAGCTCCGCTCTCCCCCAGCTCGACGACAACGACCTCGTCGCCCGCGATGCCCTGGAGGTCGGCACCACGGCGACCAGGGCAGAGCGCACCAGGCGGCCGGTGCCGTGGCGCTTCTTCGCCGGTCGCGCGGCGTTCTACCTGTTCACGCTGTGGGCGGCGATCACGATCAACTTCTTCCTGCCCCGCCTCATGAAGGGCGACGCGGTCAGCTCGTACCTCGCGCGCAACCGCACCGTGAGCCCCGAGGCGGCGGAGGCCCTGCGCGTGCTCCTCGGCATCGACACCGACAAGTCCATCTGGCAGCAGTACCTCGAGTACTGGGGGATGCTGCTGCGCGGCGACCTCGGCATCTCGACCCTGCACGGTCTGCGGCCGGTCGCCGAGGTGCTCGCCGCCGCCCTGCCCTGGACACTCGGGCTGGTCGGCATCGCGACCGTCATCTCCTTCGCGATCGGCACGCTGCTCGGAGCCGTCGTCGGCTGGAAGCGCGGCAGCAAGCTCGACGCGATCATCCCGGTGACGACGTTCTTCAACACGATCCCGTACTTCTGGCTGGGACTCATCGCGATCGCGATCTTCTCCTCGACCCTGAAGTGGTTCCCCTCATCGCACGCCTACGACAAGGGGCAGTCGCCGGAATGGAGCCTCGACTTCATCGGCCAGGTGATCATGCACGGCACGCTCCCGGCGCTGACCATCGTGGTCGCCTCGCTCGGCGGGTGGGTGCTCGGCATGCGCAACATGATGCTGACGGTGCTGGATGACGACTACATCACGGTCGCGCAGGCGAAGGGCATGCCCAACAAGCGGGTGCTCTGGGGCTACGCCGCCCGCAACGCGGTGCTGCCGCAGATCCAGAGCTTCGCGCTGTCGATCGGCTTCATCGTCGGCGGCACGATCGTCATGGAGATGGTGTTCAGCTATCCGGGTGTCGGCAAGCTGCTGCTCGACGCGACCAACGCCAAGGACTTCGCCCTCATGCAGGGCGTGTTCCTCGTGATCACGCTGTCGGTGCTCGTGGCCAACATCCTCGCCGATGTCGTCTACGCCTACCTCGACCCGCGCACGCGCCAGATGGAGTCCTGACATGACCGTCCCCACCACCGCAGCGAACACAGCGCCGGACGGATCGGCCGTCGTCTCCGGCATGCCCGAGACCGCCACGTTGCGCACCCCGCCGACCGGGACGCCGCCCCGCAAGACCTTCTGGTCGCAGCTCGCGCAGGCGTTCGCGATGTTCCGCAACCCCAAGTCGATCGCCGGCCTCCTCATCCTCGGGGCGTTCGTGCTCATCGCGATCTTCGCCCCGTGGATCGCCCCGTACGGACCGACCCAGAAGGACCGCACGGCGCTCCGGCAGCCACCCTCCTGGGAGCACTGGCTGGGCACGACGCACATGGGCGAAGACGTGCTGAGCCAGATCATCTACGGCACCCGCGGGGTGATCGTCGTCGGCTTCCTCGCGGCGTTCATCGCCACGATCATCGCGATCACGATCGGTGTGATCGCCGGCTACGTGCGCGGCTGGAAGAGCGAGTCGCTGTCGGCGCTGACCAACGTGTTCCTGGTGATCCCCGGCATCCCGCTGATCATCATCATCGCCTCGCAGTTCGAGAACCCACCGCTGATCGTGATCGCCGCGGTGCTCGGGATCACCGGGTGGGCGTGGGGCGCCCGGGTGCTGCGCGCGCAGACCATGTCGCTGCGCAACCGCGACTTCATCCAGGCCGCCCGCGCGAACGGCGAGCCGCTGCGCCGCATCATCACGGTCGAGATGCTCCCGAACCTCATGGCGCTCATCGCCTCGAGCTTCGTCGGCACCGTGACCGCGGCCATCCTCGGCCTCACGACCCTGGCCTTCATCGGCGTGATCCCGGTCAGCAACCTGAACTGGGGGACGATCCTGTTCTGGGCGCAGCAGAACGGCGCCTTCCCGCGGCTGTGGTGGTGGTACGTGCCGGCAGGGCTCTGCATCGCGATCATCGGCGTCGCGCTCTCGCTCATCAACTTCGGCATCGACGAGTACGTCAACCCGCGACTGCGGTCGGCCGGTGAGCGGGCCAGGGCGATGAAGAAGAAGGGGCTGAATGTGAACGACGCCGTCACGGCCGTCCGCCGCGTGCCCCTGCCGGAGAAGAGCCCCGATCCCGTATCGTCGGCGACCTCGCCGGGCGCTTCCGGCGCCACCGACTCCTCGAACACCGCGACACCGCACACGAACCAGAACACGAAGTGATGACCTCTCAGACTCTGACCACGCAACTCCCGTATCAGGACCCCGCCCTCTCGATCCCCGAACGCGTGGCCGACCTCCTCAGCCGGATGACGGTGGAGGAGAAGGTCGGGCAGATGCTCCAGCTCGACGCCCGCGACGACATCGACGACCACGTGCTCCGGCGGCACGCGGGATCGATCCTGCACGCCTCGGACGAGCGTCTGCGGCGGGCTGCCGCCCTGGTCGCGCAGACACGGCTCGGCATCCCGCTGCTCGTGGGCGAGGACTGCATCCACGGCCACTCGTTCTGGCCAGGAGGGACGATCTACCCCACGCAGCTCGGCATGGCAGCCTCCTGGGATCCGGCACTCGTCGAGCGCGTGGCGCGGGCGACGGCAGAGGAGGTCGCCGTGACCGGCATCCACTGGACGTTCTCGCCGGTGCTGTGCATCGCCCGCGACCTGCGCTGGGGGCGGGTGGGGGAGACGTTCGGGGAGGACCCGTTCCTCATCGGGGAGCTCGCTTCGGCCATGGTGCGCGGCTATCAGGGTGACGGGCTCGACGACCCCACGGCCATCCTCGCGACGGCCAAGCACTTCGCCGGCTACTCCGAGACGCAGGGCGGACGCGACGCCAGCGAGGCGGACATCTCCCCACGCAAGCTGCGCTCCTGGTTCCTGCCGCCCTTCGAGCGGGTCGCCCGCGAGGGCTGCCGGACGTTCATGCTCGGGTACCAGACGACCGACGGGGTGCCGATCACGCTGAACGAGTGGCTGCTCAGCGACGTGCTCCGCGGCGAGTGGGGTTACACCGGCACCCTCATCACGGACTGGGACAACGTGGGCCGGATGGTGTGGGAGCAGCGGGTGCAGCCCGACCTCACCCATGCCGCGGCCGCCGCGGTGCGCGCCGGGAACGACATGGTGATGACCACGCCCGGGTTCTTCGAGGGGGCGCTGGACGCGGTCGCCCGGGGGCTGCTGCCGGAGGACGCCTTCGACGACGCGGTCTCCCGCATCCTCACGCTGAAGTTCGAACTCGGGCTCTTCGAGGACCCCCGGCTGCCCCGCGACGACGTGTCCGCCGTGGTCGGCAGCGCCGCGCACGCGGAGCTCAACCTCGAGATCGCGCGCCGTTCGCTCGTGCTCCTGGAGAACGACGGCGTGCTGCCGCTGGATGCCGCGGCGCCGCTGCGGGTGGCGGTGACCGGGCCGCTCGCGGACGACGCGCAGACGCAGCTCGGCGACTGGGCCGGCGGCTCGGGTCAGGCGGGCTGGCTCGACGGACAGCCCCGCGAGATGATCACGACCGTGCTCGACGGCCTCCGTGCGGTGGACGCGTGGACGGTCACGCATGCACGCGGCGCCGACATCCTCACGCTCGCCGACGACCCCCGCGGCACGCACTTCCCGGACAACCAGCCGCGTCCTCCCGTGGTGCAGCCGTGCCCGCCGGATCCTGCGCTCATCGCGGAGGCGGTGGCCGCTGCCGAGGCCGCCGACGTCGTGGTCGCGGTGGTCGGCGATCGCATCGAGCTCGTGGGCGAGGGGCGGTCCACGGCCACGCTGGAGCTCATCGGCGGCCAGAATGCGCTGCTCGACGCGCTCATCGACACCGGGAAGCCCGTCGTCGTGGTGCTCCTCGCGTCCAAGCCGCTCGTGCTCCCGCCGTCGGTGCAGCGGGCGGCGGCGGTGGTCTGGGCCGCGAATCCGGGTATGCAGGGCGGATGGGCGCTCGCCGACATCGTCACGGGTGCCGTGGAACCCTCGGGGCGGCTGCCCATCTCGTTCGCGCGGCACGTCGGGCAGCAGCCGACCTACTACAACCAGATCCGTGGTCAGCACGGCGACCGCTACGCCGACCTGACCCAGGCGCCCGCGTGGGCCTTCGGCGAGGGCCGGTCGTACACGACCGTGGCGTACGCGGAGCTGGAGCTGGAGCAGACGGGGCTGCGCCTCGGCGACACCGTGGTGGGGCACGTGACCGTGACGAACACGGGGGACCGGCCCGTCCGCGAGACCGTGCAGGCGTACGTGCGGGACGAGGTGACGAGCGTGAGCTGGACCGACCGCGAGCTCAAGGCCTTCCGGCAGGTCGACCTCGCGCCGGGGGAGAGTGCGCGCGTGCGGATCGAGGTCCCCGTCGCGGACTGCACGATCGTGACCGCCGCCGGCGTCCGGACCGTGGAGGCCGGCGCCTTCACGCTCCTCGTCGGCCCCAGCTCCCGCGAGGAGCACCTCCTCCCCGCCCCCTTCGAGATCTCCCCGTCCTGATTCCACGGCCTCGATTTGACCTCAAGTGCGCTTGAGGTTTTACGGTGGAGGGCGTGAGTGGGACAGAGAAGAAGTCGCGATGACGTATGTGATCGCACTGCCGTGCGTCGACCTCAAGGACAAGGCGTGCATCGACGAGTGCCCCGTTGACTGCATCTACGAGGGCGAACGGTCGCTCTACATCCACCCCGACGAGTGCGTGGACTGCGGAGCGTGCGAGCCGGTGTGCCCGGTCGAGGCGATCTACTACGAGGACGACCTGCCCGACGAGTGGCAGGACTACTACAAGGCCAACGTCGAGTTCTTCGACGAGATCGGCTCGCCCGGCGGCGCCGCCCGCACCGGACTCATCCGGCACGACCACCCGCTCATCGCCGCGCTCCCGCCGCAGGAGGTGCACGAGTGACGCCGCGCATCGCCATCGTCGGCGCGGGACCCGCGGGCATCTACGCCGCCGACCTCCTCCGGGCGCAGGTGCCGGAGGCGGCCATCGACCTGCACGAGAAGCTCCCCGCTCCGTACGGGCTCGTCCGCTACGGCGTCGCCCCCGACCATCCACGCATCCGCAAGATCATCGACGCGCTGCACGACGTGCTCCTCCAGCCCGGCATCCGGCTGCGCGCCAACGTCGAGGTCGGCGTCGATGTGACGGTCGACGAGCTCCGCCGGGCGTACGACGGCGTCGTCATCGCGACCGGAGCCGACCGCGACGTGACGTTCGACGTGCCGGGAGCCGACCTTCCCGGATCGTTCGGCGCCGCGGATTTCGTGGCCTGGTACGACGCGCACCCCGACGTCGCGCGGGGCTGGGGCCTGGAGGCGGAGGCCGTGGCCGTGCTCGGGGCGGGCAACGTCGCCCTCGACGTCACGCGCATCCTCGCGAAGCACGCCGCGGCGCTGGAGTCGACCGACACCCCCGACCACATCCTCGACGCGCTCGCCGCGAGCCGGGTCCGCGACGTGCACCTCTTCGCCCGACGTGGCCCCGCCGATGTGCGCTTCTCAGCCCTGGAGCTGCGCGAGCTCGGGGAGCAGCACGATGTGGAGGTGATCGTCGATCCCGCCGACCTCGAGCTCGACGACCATGCCGCCCGCATGCTGGAGCAGTTCTCGCAGCGCCGCATCATCGTGCGGACTCTCACGGAATGGGCGCAGCGCCCGTCCGCCGGGGCTTCCCGGCGCATCCACCTGCACTTCCGGCATCGCCCCGTCCGTGTCCTGGGCACGGACCGTGTGGAGGGCATCGAGTTCGAGCGCACGGCCTCCGACCCGCTCGGCCGCATGGTCGGCACCGGCGAACTCGTGCGGTACGAGGTCGGCGCCGTGTGCCGGGCGATCGGCTACCTCTCCTCGCCCGTGCCCGGTGTGCCGTTCGACGCGGCACGGGGCATCGTTCCGAACGCGGAGGGGCGGGTGCTCGATGCCGACGGCACGCCCGTCGCCGGCCTCTACGCGACCGGCTGGATCAAGCGCGGACCGATCGGCCTCATCGGCTCCACGAAGTCCGACGCCGCGCAGACCGTGCAGCATCTCGTGGAGGACCTCGCCGCGACGCCGTCCGCCCGCATCGACCGTGACCCGCCCCTGGACCTCCCCGACGTGGTGGACTGGGAGGGTTGGTTGCGCATCGACGAGGCCGAGCGCCGCGCCGGAGCCGTCCGCGGCCGGGAGCGCACGAAGCTCGTCGACCGCGCGGCCATGCGCGCCCACGCGACCCCCACCCCCATCCCTCTCGAGGAGAGCACCCGATGACCCCCGACCCGCACACCACCCCGCACCCCGCCGCTCCGGTGCCCACGCCGGTCGGGGAGGGGCTCAAGGCGGCGTTCCGCACCCACCCTGCCGGTGTCGCCATCATCACGGCGCAGGGTCCGGACGGCCCCGTCGGCCTCACGGCGTCGAGCGTGTCGTCGGTCGCGGTCGATCCGGCGGCGATCGTGTTCTCGGTGACCAGGGCGACCGGGAGCGCCGGGGCCATCCTCGGCGCCGACACCTTCGTCGTGCACCTCATCGACGACGAGCACTCCGCGCTCGCCCAGAGCTTCGCGGTGAGCGGCTCAGAGCGCTTCACGCCCGAGCAGGGCTGGACGACGCTGCCGACCGGCGAGCCGCACCTGGCGGAGGCCCGTGTCGCCCTGCGCTGCCGGGCGATCCAGACCGTGCCCGTCGGTTCGTCGACCGTGGTGATCGCCGAGGTGCTCGAGGTGCTCACCGGCCGCCCGGCCCGCCCGCTCGTCTACATCGACCGCCGATTCCACGCCCTGTCCCACGACACCGCCCTCTGACCCCGTCACGAAAGGAACCCTCATGTCCACTCCGTACACGCTCCCCGAGCTGCCCTACGACTACTCGGCACTGGAGCCCCACATCTCCGGCAAGATCATGGAGCTGCACCACTCCAAGCACCACCAGGCCTACGTGACCGGCGCGAACACGGCGCTGGAGCAGCTCGCGGCGGCCCGCGACAGCGGCGACCTCGGAGCGGTGAACAAGCTCGAGAAGGACCTCGCGTTCAACCTCGGCGGCCACATCAACCACTCCGTGTTCTGGCAGAACCTCTCGCCCGAGGGCGGCGGGGCTCCGGAGGGCGAGCTCTCGGCGGCGCTCGCGGACTCATTCGGGTCCATCGACGGTTTCCGCGCGCACTTCACCGCGACGGCCCTCGGCGTACAGGGGTCCGGCTGGGCCGTGCTCGCCTGGGACTCGGTGGGCGCTCGCCCGGTGATCTTCCAGCTCTTCGACCAGCAGGGCAACGCGCCGCTCGGCGTCATCCCGCTGCTGCAGCTCGACGTGTGGGAGCACGCCTACTACCTCGACTACCTCAACGTGCGGGCGGACTACGTCAAGGCGTTCTGGAACCTCGTGAACTGGCCCGACGTGCAGCGCCGCTTCGAGACGGCGCGCACCGCGACCGCAGGTCTCCTCGTCCCCTGACTCCTTCGCCGACCGGGTCGCGTTCAGGCGAGGGTGAGGAAGAGCTTCTCCAGGTCGGGCAGGGGGACGGCGTCGTCCTGCGCGGGGTCTTCCAGGCACGTCTTCATGGCGGAGGCGATGATCTGGAACCCGGCCTTGTCCAGCGCGGAGGTCACGGCGGCCAGCTGCGTGACGACGGCCCGGCAGTCGCCGCCGCTCTCGACCGCGGCGATCACGGCGCCGAGCTGTCCCTGCGCGCGCTTGAGACGGTTGGCGATCTTGCGCTGCGTATCGGTGTCGACGGTGGTCATGGTCCCTCCCTGAAGGCCGGCTGTGCGCTCCACTATACCCCCGGGGGTATAGTGTCTGGATACCCACGGGGGTATCGAGTGAGGAGAGAACACATGTGTCGAGCAGTCCGTTGCCGTACCTGCGGGAAGACCACCTGGGCGGGGTGCGGCCAGCACGTCGACGCCGTCCGCCGCACCGTGCCGGCGTCGGACTGGTGCACGGGCCACCCGAAGGACGAGGCCAAGGGCGGTCTCCTGTCCCGGCTGTTCGGGCGATGAGCGCGCCGCTCCGCGTCGTCATCGTCGGTGGCGTCGCCGGCGGCATGTCGGCGGCGACCCGGCTTCGGCGGCTCGAGGAGTCCGCGGACATCGTCGTCTTCGAGCGCGGGCCCGAGGTCTCCTACGCCAACTGCGGCCTGCCCTACTACGTGGGCGGCGTGATCGAGGAGCGCGACGCCCTCCTGCTGCAGACCCCGGAGTCGCTGCACCGCCGCTTCCGACTCGACGTCCGCGTCCGTCACGACGTCGTCGGCATCGACACCGCGCGCAAGACGGTCGAGGTCGTCGATCTCGACAGCGGCCACCGCAGCACCCACCCGTACGACCGCCTCGTGCTCGCCACCGGTGCCCGGCCTCGCGGCGACGAGCCGACCGGGGCCCTCCCCGCGCGGAGCCTGCGGACCGTGGCGGATGCCGATGCGATCGCCGCGGCCCTCCGCCCCGGCCTGCCGGTGGTCGTCGTGGGCGGCGGGTACACGGGACTCGAGGCCGTGGAGAACCTCGTCGCCCGGGGGGCCGCGGTCACCCTGGTGCAACGCGGTGCCCAGCTGCTCGCCCCGCTGGATCCGGAGATGGCCGCCCCTCTGGCGGCCGAGGTCCGGCGCCGCGGGGTTGACGTGCGACTCGGCGTCGAGGTCGTGGCCACGGCCGCGGATTCCGTGACCCTGAGCGACGGTGCCACCCTCCCCGCGGAGTTCCTCGTCGATGCCTCCGGGGTCGTGCCCGAGGTCGGACTCGCCCGCGCCGCCGGGATCCGTCTTGGCGAGACCGGCGGCATCGCGGTCGACGAGGCGTGCCGCACCAGTGCCCCGGACGTCTTCGCGGTCGGCGACGGCGTCGAGAAGACCGACCTCATCGGCGGCGGTGCGGCGCTGGTGACCATGGCCGGTCTCGCCAATCGCCACGGCCGCATGGTGGGCGACGTCATCGCGGGTCGGGAGGAGTCGGCGCGCCCCGCCCTCGGCACCGGCATCGTGCAGATGTTCGGCCTCGCCGCCGCGAAGACCGGATGGAGCGAGAAGCAGCTCCGTGCCGGGGGCCGCGGGTTCTTCGCCGTACACGTGCATCCGGCGTCGCATGCCGGCTACTACCCGGGCGCGGAGACCCTGTCGATGAAGCTCCTCGCCGACCCCGCCACCGACCGCATCCTCGGGGCGCAGATCGTGGGTCGTGACGGCGTGGACAAGCGGATCGACGTCATCGCGACGGCGCTGCAGGCGGGCGTCACCGCCTCCGGTCTCGCGCACCTGGAGCTCGCGTACGCTCCGCAGTTCGGCTCCGCGAAGGATGCCGTGAACATCCTCGGCTATGTGGCCGAGAACACCCGCAACGGCACCACGCCGACTGTCCAGTGGCACGAGCTCGACGACGCCCTGCAGGCGGGATCGACCCTCATCGACGTCCGCTCCGTGGCCGAGCATACGAACGGCGCCATCCCCGGCGCCAGGAACATCCCGCTGGACGAGCTGCGCGACCGTCTCGACGAACTGCCGGACGGGCCCCTCGTGGTGCACTGCCAGGTCGGCCTGCGGGGGCACATCGCCACCCGGCTGCTGCGGCAGCACGGGCGCGAGGTGCGCAATCTCGACGGCGGTTACCGGACCTGGCAGGACGCGACCGCAGAGTGCTGAGCTCGACGCGTTCACAACTCAGGAGAACCGGCGCACCTACGCCCGTCAGGGACGGAACCGCGGTCTCCGCGCGCCGTACTCCTGAGTTGTGAACGCCGCCCGGCTCAGACGAGTCGCGCGGTCGTGCCTCGGACGTTGAGCTCGTACGGCAGGGCGGCGGGCGGCCGTACGGCGTCGGGGTCGGTGAGCTTCGCGAGGACCGCGTCGGCCGCCCGTTCGCCCTGCCCGAGCGGGAATTGGTCGACCGTGGTGAGGCGGAAGAACTCGCCGAGCTCATGGCCGTCGATGCCCACGATGGATAGGTCGCCCGGCACCGCGAAGCCGAGGTCGCGGGCGGCGAGGAGCGCCCCGATCGCCATCTCGTCCGAGGCGGCGAACACCGCGGTGGGGCGAGGCCCCGGGCGCCCGAGGAGCTGCTTCGCGGCGCGGTAGCCGCCCTCGACCGTGAAGTCGGCCGGCTCCAGGAACGCGGGGTTCAGGGGGACGCCGGCCTTCGCCAGCGCCCTCTCGAAGCCGAGCCGGCGGTTCGTGGGGATGTGGAAGTCGATGTCGAACTCGGGGTTCGCGCCGATGTGCGCGATCTCCGTGTGCCCGAGTCCGAGCAGGTGCTCCGTCGCGAGCTGGGCCACGGCGACGTCGTCGACCGTGAGGGTGTCGAGCTTCGGGTTCGGGCCCCCGATCGCGATCACGGGGAGCCCGAGGTCGAGGAGCTGCTGGGTCTCGTCCTCGTCCAGCTCGATGGACACCGCGATCACGGCGTCCACGCGCTGGCGGCGCAGGAACGTGTCGAAGACGTGGCGGCGCACGTCCCTGTCGGCGGTGATGTTGTAGAGCGTGATGTCGTAGCCGGCGCGCATGAGCGCGGCGGACACCCCCGACAGCACGGTGCTGAAGAACCAGCGGTCGAGGAACGGCACGACGACCCCGATGTTGCGCGTGCGCCCCGACGCGAGGCTCGAGGCGCGGGAGGACACGACGTACCCGAGGGAGGCGGCAGCCGCCTGCACGCGCTCGCGCGCCGACTCGGACACGTGCCCGCGGCCGCTCAGCGCGCGGGAGACCGTCGCGGTAGAGACGCCGGCGAGCCGGGCGACCTCGTCGATGCTCGCCATCGTCTGTCCTTCGGATCGGAGACGCCCGTGACACGCCCCGGGTGGAGCGCGTCACGGGCGCAGCGGGTGTCAGGCCTTGGTGTACCAGACGGCGGTGTCGACGGGGACCTCGGGGCCGTCGAACGGCTGGCTGCGGAGCAGGACGACCGCGCCCTCCGGGAGGTCGAGCGGAGCCGTGCCGAGGTTCGCCAGCACGTGCACCTCGCCGCGACGGAAGGCGACGGCATCGGGACCGGCGTCCTCCCACACCAGCGACCCGGTGCCGAATCCGAACTCGCGACGGCCGGCGAGAAGGCGCTTGTACAGGGCCAGGGTCGACGCCGGGTCGACCTCCTCGACGTCCCGGGCGTAGGCCGCCCAGTCCGCGGGCTGCGGGAGCCACGAGAGGCCGGTGTCGTTGAAGCCGAAGGCGGGAGCCTCCGCCTCCCACGGCAGCGGCACGCGGCAGCCGTCGCGGCCGTAGCGCTCGCCGTTCGTGCGGAACCAGGTCGGATCCTGGCGGTACTCGTCCGGGATCTCCATGGCCTCGGGCAGGCCGAGCTCCTCGCCCTGGTACAGGTAGGCCGAGCCGGGGAGCGCGAGCATCAGCGTGGTGGCCGCGCGGGCGCGGGCGAGGCCGATGGCGGTGTCGGGCTTGTCCGGGGTGTTCGGGCCGATGCCCTCGCCCTGCGGGTTGTCGATCGTGAGGGCGAGGCGCGTGGCGTGCCGGACGACGTCGTGGTTGGACAGCACCCAGGTGCTCGGGGCGCCGACCGCGCCGAACGCGTCCAGCGACTCGCGGATCACGTCGCCGAGCGCCTTCGCGTCCCACGCCGTCATCAGGTACGGGAAGTTGAAGGTCTGGTGCATCTCGTCCGGACGCACCCAGAGGGCGGTCTCCTTCAGCGTCGGCATCCAGGCCTCGCCGCACAGGGCGCGGTCGCCGTCGTACTCGGCGAGCACCTTGTGCCAGTCGCGGTAGATCTCGTGCACGCCGTCCTGGCCCCAGTACGGCACGTTCGACTCGCCGCCGCCCATGGAGTCGGCGTCGGTCGGCGGCGTGTAATCCGGCAGGCCCTCGGTCTTGATCATGCCGTGGGCCACGTCGACACGGAAGCCGTCGACGCCGCGGTCGAGCCAGAAGCGCAGGATCGAGCGGAACTCCTCCTGCACCTCCTCGTTGTTCCAGTCGAAGTCCGGCTGCGTCGCGTCGAAGATGTGCAGATACCACTGGCCGGGCGTGCCGTCGGCCTCCGTCACGCGCTGCCACATGCCGCCGCCGAACACCGACTCCCAGTTGTTCGGAGGCAGCTCGCCGTTCTCGCCGCGGCCGTCGCGGAAGATGTAGCGCGCGCGCTCCGGGCTGCCCGGCGCCGCCTTGAGCGCCTCCTGGAACCAGGGGTGCTGGTCGGAGGAGTGGTTGGGCACGAGGTCGACGATCACCCGGATGCCGCGGGCGTGGGCGGATGCCAGCATCTCGTCGAAGTCGGCCAGCGTGCCGAACAACGGGTCGACGTCGCGGTAGTCGGCCACGTCGTAGCCGGCGTCGCGCTGCGGGCTCGTCATGAAAGGGCTGAGCCAGATCGCGTCGACGCCGAGCTCCTGCAGGGCGTCGAGGCGGCTCGTGATGCCCGGCAGGTCGCCGATGCCGTCGCCCGACGCGTCCGCGAAGGAGCGGGGGTAGATCTGGTAGATGACGGCGCTGCGCCACCACTCGGAACCGGGGGCTGCGATCTGTTCGAGCTGTGCCATGCGATCAGGCTACTGCAAACGCTTACAGTCCCGCCACCACAGGTATCGAAACGGTTCGGAGGCCTCTCTCCCCCCATCCGCCGACCCACCCCTTTCCGTCCGACCCACCCCCTTGCGAACGGGCGGAAGGGGCCGGGAGGAACGGAAGGGGGTGGGTCGACGGGGGATGAGGGGATGAGGGTCAGGGCGTCGGCATGCCGCCGTTGACGTTCAGGGTCTCGCCGAGCACGTAGCTCGACTCCGGGGAGGCGAGGAAGACGTAGGCGGGAGCGAGCTCGGCGGGCTGACCCATCCGGCCGAGCGGAGTGTCCTGGCCGAACTGCGCGATCTTCTCCTGCGGCTGCCCGTCACTCGGCTGCAGCGGGGTCCAGATCGGTCCCGGAGCCACGGCGTTCACGCGGATGCCCTTCGGCGCGAGCTGCTGGGCGAGGCCCTTCGTGAACGCATTGATGGTCGACTTCGTCGAGGCGTAGTCGACGAGGATGTCCGACGGCGAGTAGGCCTGGATAGAGGTCGTGTTGATGATCGTCGAGCCGGCGGGGAGGTGTGGGAGGGCGGCCTTCGTGATCCAGAACATCGCGTACACATTGGTCTTGAACGTGTCGTCGAACTGCTCGTCCGTCACATCGGTGAGGGACTCCTGGAAGACCTGCTTGCCGCCGTTGTTGACGAGGATGTCGAGCCCGCCGAGCGCCGCGACGGCCTCGGCCACCAGGGTGCGGCAGTACTCCGGGTCGCGCAGGTCGCCGGGGATCGTGGCGACGGTGGCTCCCGCCTCGCGGAGGATGCCGGCGATGCGGCTCGCGTCCTCCTCCTCTTCCGGGAGGTAGGAGATCGCGACGTCGGCGCCCTCGCGGGCGAACGCGATCGCGGTGGCCGCGCCGATGCCCGAGTCGCCGCCGGTGATGAGTGCCTTGCGCCCGGTCAGCCGTCCGGTGCCGCGGTACGACTCCTCGCCGAGGTCGGCCTTCGGAGTGAGGTCGGCGTCGAGACCGGGCTCGCGCATGTGCTGCTTCTGCGGCTGGATGCCGGCGTAGAGCTCAACCGGGTTGGTGAAGGTGTACTGGTCGCGGGACATGGGGTGTCCTTTCCGGGAGGTCGGGGACGGGAGGACCATCGTGCGCGCCGTGCCCCGGACGCGGCAAACGCCTTGCATGCATCCGGTCGCTTTGGTACACGCGCATGTGGCCGAAAGACACTTCCCCCGGTGCCTCCTGTCATGACAGGGTTGCGAGCATCCCCCCTGTCGCTCGCGGCATGTCCCCCGGGGGTCCTGCCGTCGAGAGGTCGTGATGTCCGCTTCCGCCCGCCGATCCGCGCCCTGGGCGGTCGTCGCCGCGCTCGTCGTCGGTGCCGTGCTCGTCGGCGCCGCCCCCGCCGTGTCCGACGCGTTCGGTGCCCGCGCGCAGCCCCCGGCGGACCCGGTGAACGACCCCGCGGCTTCGGTCGCGCTCGCGTACGAGTTCCTCGACGCGCGGGTCGACGAGTTCTGCGACGGCGAGGGCCGCTGCCTGCCCCGCAGCTACGAGGGCGGGTTCTTCACCACGCCGTCGTGGGACTTCACGCCCTCCTTCGTGTACGACGACGCCCTCGTCGTGATCGCCTACACCGCCCGCGGTCTGCCGGACGACCTGCGCCGCGCCCGAGCCGTCGCCGACACCCTCCTCTTCGTGCAGGAGAACGACCCCGTCGGCGACGGCCGCGTCCGCACCTCGTACGAGCCGCACGGCATCCGTCAGGGCCGGATGGAGATCACCGGGCCCGGCACCTTCACCGGCAACCAGGCCTGGGTGGGCATGGCGCTCACCCGCCTCTTCCATGCCACCGGGGAGACACGGTATCTCGACGGCGCGGTGCGCATCGCGGAGTGGATCCAGGACAACACCGCCGACATGACGCGGGCACCCTACGGCTACACCGGCGGGCAGACCGATGCCGGGGTGCCGCTGGAGTGGAAGTCCACCGAGCACAACAGCGACATCGCCGGCTTCTTCACGCAGCTCGGCCAGCTCACGGGCGACGGGGTGTGGGCGGAGCGGGCGGCGGTGGCGGCCGGATTCGTCGCGGCGATGCAGAGCGTCGACGGGCACGTGGACACCGGGACGCTGCTCGACGGCACCACGGTCAACACCCGTCCCGTCCCGCTCGACGCCCAGACGTGGAGCCTGCTGGGCACCGGGGACGCCCGATACGGCTCGGCCGTCGACTGGACGCTCGCGCACCTCGTAGCCCAGGACGGCCCGTACCGGGGCCCGTCGATCAGCGACGCGGACGTGTCGAAGGTCTGGTTCGAGGGCAGCGGGCACCTCGCGCTCGCGCTGCAGGAGCGGGGGGCCGCCGGCGACCAGGATCGCGCGGAGGAGCTGCTGGCCGACATCCGGCTGGTGCAGCGCGACGCGGCGAACGGCGACGGCAAGGGCATCGTGGCGACCTCGACGGACGGACTCGACTCCGGCTTCGGCGACCTCTACTACGCGAGCCTGCACACCGGCACGACGGCCTGGTACCTGCTCGCGGCCGTGGGCGACAACCCGTTCCGCCTCCCCTGACCCGCCTGTCGACCCGGCCTTCTGCGGTCGACCCGGCCCCTTCCGCGCGCCCGCAACGGGGTGGGACGCGCGCAGAGGGGTGGGTCGAGGGAGGTATCAGGCGGCGACGCGGGCGACGGCGGCGATCGCGCTCGTGAAGAAGTCGAGGCCGTCCACGCCGCTGCGCATCGCGACAGCGGTGTCCGGACCGAAACCGGGCTCGGTGGCGTGCTCGGGGTGCGGCATCAGGCCCACGACATTGCCGGCCTCGTTCGTCAGCCCCGCGATGTCGCGCAGCGAGCCGTTCGGGTTCACGCCGGCGTAGCGGAACGCCACGAGACCCTCGCCCTCGATGCGGTCGAGCGTCTGCTCGTCGGCGATGTAGCCGCCGTCCGCGTTCTTCAGCGGGATGACGATCTCCTGGCCGGTGCGGAAGGCGTTGGTCCAGGCGGTGTCGGCGTTCTCGACCGTGAGCTTCTGGTCGCGGCGCACGAAGTGCTGGTGGTTGTTGCGGATCAGGCCGCCGGGCAGCAGGTGCGCCTCGACGAGCATCTGGAAGCCGTTGCAGATGCCGAGGACGGGCATGCCCTTCGCGGCGGCGTCCTTGACCTCGCTCATGATGGGCGAGAGGGCGGCGATGGCTCCGGCGCGGAGATAGTCGCCGTAGCTGAACCCGCCGGGGAGGACGAGGGCGTCGACGCCCTCGAGGTCGTGCGAGCCGTGCCACAGGGCGACCGGCTCGGCTCCGGCGATGCGGACGGCGCGCTGCGCGTCGACGTCGTCCAGCGAGCCGGGGAAGGTGACGACGCCGATGCGGACGGTCACTCCGCCACCTCGACGCCCACGACGTCTTCGATCACGGCGTTCGAGAGCACCTCGTCGGCGATACGGCGGGCCTCGGCGAGGACCTCGTCGGTGACCTCGCCCTCGACGGTGAGCTCGAAGCGCTTGCCGATGCGGACGTCGGTGAAGCCCTCGACGCCCAGGCGGGCGAAGGCGCCGGAGACGGCCTTCCCCTGCGGGTCGAGCAGTTCGGGCTTGGGCATGACGTCGACGACGATGGTGGGCATGACGGCTCCAAGAGTCGCGGGCGGACGGGCGGGTTCAGTCTACCGCTCGCCGATGCTCCGCTGAGACCCCGGCTTCCCGCCCAGACCCCGCCCTGCGCGCGCCGCTACGCCGGGGCGTCGGCGAGAACCCGGGGTCTCGGGTCAGGAGTGGAAGACAGTGTGGAGGTCGCCGATCGTGTCGCGGCCGCCGAGGCCGTCGATCTCGAAGAGCACCGAGATGCCGGCGACGTGGCTGCCGAGACGCTCCACGAGCTGCCGACCGGCGGCCAGCGTCCCTCCGGTGGCGAGCACGTCGTCGATGAGGAGGACGCGGGATCCGGCGGGCAGGTCGTCGTGCATCTCGATGGTCGCCGTGCCGTACTCGAGGGCGTAGTCGACGGACGCTGCGGGGCGGGGGAGCTTGCCGGCCTTGCGGATCGGGATCAGCCCGACTCCCGCGGCGATGGCGGCGGCACCCGCGAGGATGAAGCCCCGCGCCTCGATGCCGGCCACCACGTCGAACTGTCCCGCGAAGGGCTCGATGATCGCCTCGGTCGTCACGCGGAGGGCCTCGGCGTCGGCGAGGAGCGGCGTGATGTCGCGGAAGATGATGCCGGGCTCCGGGTAGTCCGGGATGCTGCGGATCAGGGATTCGGCGCGGGCGAGGGCAGGGGAGAGGGTGGCTTCGGGCACCGGACAAGGGTACGCCGGTTGCGCGGGAGGGACCTGCAGGCGGCGCTCTTGACATCGTGGGAGCGCTCCCATAGAGTTCACGACAACCTTGTGGGAGCGCTCCCACAAGCCCCCACGCACCACCACCCGCACGAACCCACAAAGGAGTGAACCGTGAACTCACGTGCCCGCACCCGGATCCTGGCGACAGCCGCCGCGGCATCCGTCTCCGCTCTCGCCCTGGCCGGCTGCTCCGGCAGCACCGGCGGCGACGGCGACACCGGCGGCAGCGCCGACGAGAAGGTCACACTGACCGTCACCACCTTCGGCACCTTCGGCTACGACGACCTCTACAAGGAGTACGAGAAGGCGCACCCGAACGTGACGATCGAGGCGACCAACATCGACACCGGCGGCAATGCCCGCACCGACGCCTTCACCAAGATCGCCGCCGGCTCCGGACTCAGCGACATCGTCGCGATCGAGGAGGGCTGGCTCGGCGCCATCATGGACGTCTCGGACACCTTCGTCGACCTGCGCGACTACGGCATCGAGGACCGCAAGGACGACTGGGTCGACTGGAAGTACGGCCAGGCGACCGACGCCGAGGGCCGCGTCATCGGCTACGGCACCGACATCGGCCCGAGCGGCATCTGCTACAACGGCGCCGCGTTCGAGGCCGCCGGCCTGCCCAGCGACCGCGAGTCGGTCGCCGAGTTGTTGAACGGCGACTGGGAGAACTACTTCCAGGTCGGCGCCGACTACACGGCCAAGACCGGCAAGGCCTGGTACGACCACTCCGGCTTCGTCTGGAACGCCATGGTGAACCAGCTCGACGAGGGCTACTACACCGCCGACGGCGAGCTGAACGTCGAGGGCAACGACGAGCTCCAGGAGCGCTTCGAGCTCCTCGGCGCCGCGACCGAGGGCGGCCAGTCCGCGGCGCAGACCGCATGGGACTGGAACGGCGGCAAGTCGTTCGTCGACGGCACCTTCGCCACCTTCGTCTGCCCCGGCTGGATGCTCGGCGTCGTGCAGGGCCAGGTCGAGGCCGGCGGCGGAGACGCGTCGACGGGCTGGGACTTCGCCGACGTCTTCCCCGGCGGCGCGGCCAACTGGGGCGGCGCGTTCCTCTCCATCCCGGAGTCGTCGGAGCACAAGGAGGCCGCGGCCGAGCTCGCCGACTGGCTGACGCAGCCCGAGCAGCAGGTGAAGCAGTCCGCCGCCGCGGGCAACTTCCCGTCGACCATCGAAGCGCAGGAGTCCCTCGCCGAGGAGGCCACGCCCAACGAGTTCTTCAACGACGCGCCGACCGGTGCCATCCTCGCCGAACGTGCCAAGGGCGTCGTCGCGCAGTTCAAGGGCGCCGATGACTCGGTGATCCAGGAGAACGTCTTCGGCCCGGCGCTCAGCGCGCTCGACCGCGGCGAGACCGACACGCAGGGCGCCTGGGACCAGGCGATCGGCCTCCTGAACGACCTCGTCGGCTGATCATCTCGCTTCGACAGGCTCAGCGACCCACGGTGGTTGCTCAGCGACCCACGGTGGTTGCTCAGCGCCCCGACGGATGGGTGGCTGAGCCTGTCGAAGCCCGGCTAAGGACACGCCCATGACCCTCACCGCCCCGCCGGCGGAGCCGCAGGCCGCCGCCCCCGCCGCGGCGGACGCTCCGCCGCGACGCTCCTGGCGAACCCGCGTCTCCCGTTTCGACCACCGCGCCTCGCCCTACTTCTACATCTCCCCGTTCTTCCTCCTTTTCGGGCTCATCGGCCTCTTCCCGCTGCTGTACACGGTGTGGGTCGCGGTCCACGAGTGGGACCTGCTGAAGGGCGAGGGACCGTTCGTCGGCTTCGGCAACTTCGCGGCGATCCTCGACGACGGCATGTTCTGGAACTCCATCCGGAACACGCTGAGCATCTTCCTGCTCTCCGCCATCCCGCAGCTCGCCGTCGCTCTGGTGATCGCCTACCTGCTGGACCGCGGACTGCGGACGCCGACGTTCTGGCGGATGAGCGTCCTCATCCCGTTCGTGGTCACCCCGGTCGCCGTGGCGATCATCTTCTCCAGCATCTTCAACGAGGCGGACGGTCTGGCCAACAACCTCCTCAACCTCGTCGGCATCGCCGATCAGCAGTGGAAGCACGACACGGTCCTGTCGCACATCGCGATCGCCGTCATGGTGAACTTCCGCTGGACCGGCTACAACGCCCTCATCCTCCTCGCCGCGATGCAGGCCGTGCCGCGCGACCTCTACGAATCGGCCGCACTCGACGGTGCCGGGGCGGTGCGGCGGTTCTTCGCCATCACGATCCCCACCATCCGTCCCACGCTGATCTTCGTCATCATCACGGCGACCATCGGCGGCCTGCAGATCTTCGCCGAACCGCGGCTGTTCGACGTCTCCACCGCGGGCGGCATCGGCGGCAGCGACCGACAGTTCCAGACCACGGTGCTGTTCCTCTGGGAGCTGGCGTTCTTCCGCCGCAACCTCGGTGAGGCCTCGGCCGTCGCGATCCTGCTCTTCCTGCTGATCGTCGCGATCGGCCTCATCAACTTCCTGATCTCCCGGCGCATCGCCACCGGAGACGCCCCGAAGAACCGCGCGGCCCGACGCCGCATCCGCCCGACCGGGAAGGAGGAGGCGCGATGACCGCCACCCAGGCCCTCAGCGTGCCGGAGCGCATCCGCCGTCGGCGCGGCACCGCGAGCGGGAGCGCCGGCCTCGGCAGCCGCCCGGGCTTCCTCACCTACGGGCTCCTCGCGGCTTTCGTCATCGGCGGCGCCTACCCGCTGTGGTGGTCGTTCGTCGTCGCGAGCGGGACGAACGCGACCCGCGGTGAGACCCTGCCCCTCATCCCCGGCGGCAACTTCCTCGCGAACGCGGCGAAGGTGTTCGATGCGATCCCGTTCTGGCTCGCCCTCGGCAACTCCTTCCTCATCTCGACGATCATCACGATCTCCGTCGTCACGTTCTCGACGCTCGCCGGCTACGCGTTCGCGAAGCTCCGCTTCCGCGGGCGGGACGGCCTCATGGTGTTCGTGATCGCGACCATGGCCATCCCCACGCAGCTCGGCATCATCCCGCTGTTCATGCTGATGCGCGAACTCGGCTGGACGGGGACGATCGGTGCGGTGATCGTGCCGACCCTCGTCACGGCGTTCGGGGTGTTCTTCATGCGGCAGTACCTCGTGGACGTGATCCCGGACGAGCTCATCGAGGCCGCCAGGGTCGACGGCGCGAACCAGTTCCGCACCTTCCTCACCGTCGGGGTGCCCGCGGCGCGGCCGGCCATGGCGATCCTCGGACTGTTCACGTTCATGACCGCCTGGACCGACTACCTCTGGCCCCTGATCGTGCTCTCCCCCCAGAACCCGACGCTGCAGACGGCGCTCAGCCAGCTGCAGTCCGGCTATTACATCGACTACTCGATCGTGCTCACCGGCGCGGTGCTCGCGACCCTTCCGCTCCTCGTGCTCTTCGTGATCGCGGGGCGGCAGCTGGTCAGTGGCATCATGGCGGGCGCGGTGAAAGGATGACCCCTATGACGCGTGCCTTCCCCTCGGACTTCCTCTTCGGCGCGGCGACCGCGGCCTACCAGATCGAGGGCGCCGCCTTCGAGGACGGACGGACGGCCTCCATCTGGGACGCCTTCTGCCGGGTGCCGGGGGCCGTGGTCGGCGGCGACGACGGGGATGTGGCGTGCGACCACTACCACCGGTATCCGCAGGACGTGGCGCTGATGAAGGAGCTCGGCCTCCAGACGTACCGCTTCTCCACCTCGTGGTCGCGCGTGCGCCCCGACGGCGGCGCGGTCAACCAGGCGGGGGTCGACTTCTACAGCCGCCTCGTCGACGAGCTCCTCGCGGCCGACATCCTGCCCTGGCTCACGCTGTACCACTGGGACATGCCGCAGGCCCTGCAGGAGGTCGGCGGCTGGACGAACCGCGACTCCGTCGAGCGCTTCCTGGAGTACGCGGGCACCATGCACGACGCCCTCGGCGACCGCGTGAACGTGTGGACGACCCTGAACGAGCCGTGGTGCTCGTCCTTCCTCTCCTACACCGGGGGCGAGCACGCGCCAGGGCACACGAGCGTCGCCGAGGGGCTGCTGGCCTCGCACCACCTGCTCCTCGCGCACGGTGCGACGGTGCGGGAGCTCCGCGGCCGCGACGCCTCCCTCAACCTCGGCATCACGCTGAACCACACGGTGGCCGACCCCGCCGACCCGCAGAACCCCGCGGATGTCGACGCGGCCCGGCGGCTGGACGGCCAGTTCAACCGGTGGTTCCTCGACCCCATCTACCGCGGTGCCTACCCCGCCGACACCGTGGAGGACATCCGCGCGGTGGACCCCGAGGCCGTGGCGCGGTTCGAGGCCGCGGTGCACGAGGGCGACCTCGACACGATCGCCCAGCGCATCGACACGCAGGGCGTGAACTACTACCACGGCGACCTCGTTTCCGGTACGGGGCCCGACGACGCGGCGGTGTCCAGCGGCCCGGAGACGGCGCACGTGACGCGGAGCCCGTATCCCTCGCACGAGGGCATCCACGCGGTCGAGCGCGGACTGCCGCGGACCGCCCAGGGCTGGGAGGTCCAGCCGGAGGGACTCACGCGACTCCTGCAGCGGCTCTGGACCGAGTACGCCGAGCCCGCGGGTGTGGTGCTCTCGGTGACGGAGAACGGCGCGGCCTACGACGACACCGTCGTGGGGGAGGACAGGGAGACGCGGGTGCCCGACGCCGACCGCACCGCGTTCCTGCGCGCGCACCTCGACGCCGTGCTGGACGCCAGGGACAGCGGCGTGGACGTCCGCGGCTACTTCTACTGGTCCCTGTTCGACAACTTCGAGTGGGCCTGGGGCTACGACAAGCGCTTCGGGATCGTCCGCGTGGACTACGACACCCAGGAGCGGACGGTCAAGGACTCCGGCCGCGAGTACGCCCGGATCATCGCCGCCCGGTCCCTCTGACCCGTTCGAATCGCCCGATTGGTCCCATCTGCGGCCGAAATGGGACCAATCGGGCGACTCGAAGCGGGGATTTTCACGGCCTGGCTCCGGGTGGATGAGAATGGGGCGATGGAAGAGAGCAAGCGATGATGTCGCCCCGCGCGACCATCGAGGAGGTCGCAGCGGCCGCCGGCGTGTCCCGGTCGACCGTGTCGCGCGTCGTCAACGGGTCGACCGCGGTCAGCCCGGAAGCGCTCGCCGCCGTGCGCGCCGCGATCGACGAGCTCAACTACGTTCCCAACCGCGCCGCGCGCTCGCTCGCCTCCCGGCAGACGCACGCGATCGCCCTCATCGTCCCCGAGGACACGACCCGCTTCTTCGGCGACCCGTTCTTCGCGGCGATCGTGGCCGGCATCACCGGCGCGCTCCGCAGCTCCGACTACCTCCTGAACCTGCTGATCGCGAGCGACGACCCCGGCGACAAGATGACGAGCTTCGTGCGCAACGGCGGCGTCGACGGCGCGCTCATCGTGTCGCACCACACGAGTGACGCGTTCGTCGACCGGATCGCCGACGCGGTCCCCGTCGTCTACGGCGGCCGTCCGGTGCGCCGGGCCGAAGGCGACTACGTGGTCGACGTCGACAACGTCGCCGGGGCACGGGCGGCCACGCAGCGCCTCGTCGACATCGGACGCACCCGCATCGCCACGATCTCCGGTCCGCTCACGATGCCGTCGTCGACCGACCGCGTGCAGGGGTTCCGCGCCGCGCTGGCCGCCGCGGGGCTGACCCCCTTCGCGGAGGAGGAGGGCGACTACAGCGAGGCGAGCGGAGCCGATGCCGCCCGCCGTCTGCTCGCGGAAGGGCGGCCGGACGCGATCTTCGTCGCCAGCGACCTCATGGCCCGCGGGGCGCTCATGGCCCTCCGCGCCGCCGGGGTGCGGGTGCCGGAGGACATCGCGCTCGTCGGCTTCGACGACTCCTCGGTGGCCCTCAGCACCGACCCGCCCCTGACGACCATGCGCCAGCCCATGTACGCCCAGGGCGAGGCGATGACGCAGGTGCTGCTCTCCCGGCTTGCCGGCGAGGATCCGCCTCGGACGACCATCCTGCCGACCGAGCTCGTCGTCCGGGGCTCCGCCTGAGCCGCACCGACCGCGGACACGGGTGAGGCCCGGTCGCGGAACGACCGGGCCTCGGTGGTGCCGGAACGGGTCCGACGAGGGCGTCAGTTCCCGTAGAGCGAGACGACGCCGCTGCGGTCGACGCTGGTCATCGACAGATCGGCCGAGCTGCCGTTGCACTGCGGGTAGTGCATGATCGACGACGAGTCGTACGGCGTGAGCGGACGCCAGTTGTTGTCCTCGAAGCAGGTGCCCGCCTCCGGGCGGGTGTGCTCGTGGCGGAAGCCGAGGACGTGGCCGAGCTCATGGCCGAGCACGTTGGTCGGGGTCCACGCTCCGGCGCTCCAGATCGAGTCGTCGATGAGGACGTTCTGCTGCCGGGCCGGCGTGCTGGGGAAGAAGGCGCGGGCGATGTACTGCGTCGTGGCCACCGGCTCGACGGAGAAGACGACGGCGTTGTTCCGCGTGGTGCAGTTGGCGTCGGCGCTGCTCACGTAGCGGAAGTCGATCTTCGAGGACGCGGACTCCCAGAGTGCGGCGCCGCCCTCCATCGCTCGGACGACGTCGGCGTGACGGCTGCCGAACTTCGTGCTCACGCAGTAGGTGAGGTTGGCGACCTGGGAGGCGGACCACTTGTCGTCGATGTTGTTAACCGTGTTGACGATGAGGCCGTCGGTGCGGGTCTCCGGGCCGATCAGCCGGTCGTAGAACGCGCGCAGCTCCTTCTTGTTCGAGATCACCTCATCGCCGTTGACGACGTAGGCGCCGTCGATGTCCCGATAGGTCGACGCCGCGAACTCCTGGTACGAGGGCGCGGAGTCGTCGGGGGACGCGGCCGTGGCGGGGATGACCGCGCTGAGGCTGAGCGCGGCCGCCGCGGTGGCGGCGAGCGCGAGTTTTCTGGTGAATCGCATGGAAGATCCTCTTCGATCTGAGCGGTGCCGCGCGCCCGGTGAGCGAGCGGACTCCGGCCGGAACGGTGAGCATCGCTGCCACCGAGGGGCCGAAGCCCGCTCACGCTAACCGCGCGATTTCGACGGGGTCAAGGCGCGACACGGCCCGTCGCCCGCTTTCTGCACTCAGGTCAGGAATCGGCCGCATCCGTCGCCGTCGAAGGTGCCGCCGTGGCTCGGCCGGACGTCGGCACCGGCGGTCGACGCCCGGGCCTGGTCGTCGGTCCCTCGTCGTAGGCCGGAGGTCGAGGATGACCACGGACGCGTCTCCGCCACCCCCTCCATCGGCGGAAGACGCGTCCGTGGCCCGCTGCGGCGAACCCCCGCGCCGCGAGTGCTCGCACCCTCCATAGGTTGAACGAGCATTCAGTGATTAATCTATCCCGAGACGGCCCGTGAGGGAATTCCGCCGGACGACCCGGGAGGTGGACACCGCATGGCGCGATCGGATGCGCAGAACCGTGCGGCGCGGGAGCGCGCACGCGAGAACATCCTCCAGGCGGCGATCGAGGTCTTCAGCGAGCGCGGCGTCGCCGGGGCGGGCATCGCCGAGATCACGCGTCGCGCCGGCGTCGCCCAGGGGTTGGTGAACTACCACTTCGGCGGCAAGGACCAGCTCGTCGCCGCGGTGATCGACCGGTGGTTCGAGACGGTGCTGGGGTTCGCGCAGGTCGAGGGCACGCCCGACGAGATGCTCGCCGCGATCATCGACGGGGCGATCGGCGCGACGGCCTTCGCGATGCCTCTGCAGCGCGCGGTGCTCGCCATGCAGCAGCAGCCGCTGACGCATCGGCTGTTCGCGGAGTCGGAGCAGCGCTATGCGGACGGCGCGACGGCCGCCGAGGATGCCGTGCGCGCGGTGTTCCGTGCCCGAGGCGCCGAGGATCCGGCGCTGGAGGAGGTCATGCTCCGCAGCACCCTGGAGGGGGTGTTCGTGAAGTACTGCGTCTTCGGCGACACGTATCCGCTCGAGGACGCGCGGCGCTGGCTGCACCGCCGGTACGGTCTGCCCGAGCCGACCGCCGCGCTGCCTGGGCTGCCGACGCCGCACGAGGGCGAACCCCGGCCGCGGGCCACGGCGGCGCTGCGGACCGACGCGTCCTGAGCCGCGGACCCGGATCAGTCGAGGTGCATCCGCGCGAACGCGCCGAGCACGACCCGCTCCGACTGCACGAGGTACCGCTCCAACTCGGCGGCCCCGGCCTCGGCGCCCCGGGTCAGGAACGTGTCGAGGACGGCGCGGTTCTTCCGGACGAACGGCTCGTGCAGCGCGCGGGGGTCGTCGATCTTCAGGAACGCGAGGCGCAGCTCCGCCGCGACGTTCCGGTAGGTGCGGGCGAGACGCGGGCTGTCGGCGAGATCGACGAGCGCGACGTGGAACGCCATGTTCGCGCTGCCGACCGCGCGCCAGGCGGACGCGTCGTCGGCCGAGACGCCGGCGACGGCGGCCTCGGCCGCGGCGACCGCGTCGGTCATGCGCTGGACGGCCGGATGCTCGGGCTCGGACTGCCGCAGAGCCGTGCACTCGATGACGCGGCGGGCGCGGTAGATGTCGATGACGTCGGCGATCGTGGGAGAGGCCACGGAGACGCCGCGGTGCGGGATGTGCGCGACGAGCCCCTGTTCCGCGAGCACCCGGAACGCCTCGCGCAGGGTGTTGCGCGACACGTCGAAGCTCTCAGCGAGCGACGACTCCGACAGCCGGGAGCCCGGGGCGACGTCGCCGTCGATGATGCGCTGACGGAGCACGTCGGCGAGCGGGCCCTGCTGGTTCATGCCTTCATCGTAGGCGCGGTCGGTGCGGGAGATCGTGCCGATGATCACACGAAAGCAACCGCGCTGTAGCACGACGGAAACATGATTGTTGAACAATCAGGTTCTGTCCGTTCTACACTGGGGGTCACTCGACACCCACCAACGACGATGGGACCCCCCTATGTCCGAGCAGTCCGCCCCCGCTCTCACCCCCGAGGACGAAGCCCGTGCCGCCCACGCGAAGAAGCGCGCCGGCCGCAGTGCCGTCATCGGCGCCATCTTCCTCATGGCGACGAGCGCCATCGGCCCCGGCTTCATCACCCAGACCGCGACGTTCACCGCCCAGATGGGAGCCGCGTTCGCGTTCGCCATCCTCGTGTCGATCCTCGTCGACATCGCGGTGCAGCTGAACATCTGGCGCATGATCACCTCGTCCGGCAAGCGGGCCGGCGAGCTCGCCAACAGCGCCATCCCCTTCTCCGGCCACGTCATCGCCGTCCTCGTCGTCATCGGCGGGCTCGCGTTCAACATCGGCAACATCGCCGGCGGCGGCCTGGGCCTGAACGCCCTCCTCGGCATCGATCCGAAGCTCGGCGGCGCGCTCACGGCGGCCCTCGCGATCATCATCTTCCTCGTGAAGAAGGCCGGCAAGGTGATGGACGTCGTCCTCATCATCCTCGGCGTCGGCATGATCGTGATGACCCTCGTCGTCGCCCTCATCGCCCAGCCGCCCATCGGCGACGCCCTGCGCCAGACCTTCGTGCCCGACCAGCTCAACTTCGCCACCATCACGACGATCGTCGGCGGCACGGTCGGCGGCTACATCACCTACTCCGGCGCTCACCGCTACCTCGACTCCGGCCACGTGGGCCCGCAGTACGCGAAGCCCGTCATGCGCGCCGCCGCCAACGGCATCCTCGTGACCGGCATCATGCGCTACGTGCTCTTCCTCGCGATCCTCGGCGTGGTGGCCTCCGGCGTGGCGCTCGACCTCTCCTCGCAGGCCGCCAACCCGGCAGGGCAGGCATTCGGTGCGGTGCTCGGCGACGCCGGTCTGCGGATCTTCGGCGCGATCTTCTGGGCCGCCGCGATCAGCTCGGTCATCGGCGCCGCGTACACCTCGGCGACCTTCCTCTCGACCTTCACCGCCAAGCTCCGCGGGGGCTGGCCGCTGCAGCTCGCCACCGTCGCGTTCATCGTCGTGTCGCTGGCGGTCTACCTGGCGATCGGCACGGCCCCGGCCGCGATCCTCGTCTTCGTCGGCGGTTTCAACGGCCTGATCCTCCCCATCGGGCTGACGGTGTTCATGTACATCGGCTGGTTCCGCCGCGACCTGCTCGGCGACCGGAAGTACCCGATGTGGCTGCTCATCGCGGGCACCGTCGTGACCGCCCTCACCTGGTACATGGGCGCCGTCTCGATCGGCCCCATCTTCGCCTTCCTCGGAATCGGAGCGTGACATGGCGACCATCGACCTGAACTCGGACCTCGGCGAGAATGTCCCCGACCGGATCGTCAGCGACGACGCGAGCATGCTCGAGATCGTCACGAGCGCGAACGTGTCGTGCGGGTTCCACGCGGGCAGCCCGGAGGGGATCCGCGAGACCCTGGCCGCGGCCGTCGCCGGCGGCGTCGTGATCGGCGCCCACCCCGGGTACCGCGACTACGAGAACTTCGGGCGCACGAAGGTCGACATCGACTCGGCCACGCTGCAGGCGCACGTGGAGTACCAGCTCGGTGCGCTCCTCGGGCTCACCGCCGCGGTCGGTGGGCGGGTCTCCTACGTCAAGCCGCACGGGGCGCTCTACAACACCATCGCCCGCGACGAGCGGCAGTCGAAGGACGTCGTGGCGGCCATCAAGGCGATCGACCCCTCGCTCGTGCTGCTCGGCCTCGCCGGCGGCGTCGTGCTCGACGTCGCCGAACGAGCAGGACTCGCGGTCGCCGCGGAGGCCTTCGCCGATCGCGCCTACCAGCCGGACGGTCAGCTCGTCTCCCGCACCGAGGAGGGGGCCGTGCTGCACGACCCCACCGCGGTGGCCGAGCGGATGGTGCGCCTGGCCGCGGACGGCGTGATCCGGGCGATCGACGGCACCGACGTGGCCGTGTCCGCGCAGTCGATCTGCGTGCACGGCGACAGCCCGGGCTCGGTCGCGATGGCGGCGGAGACGAAGCGCCTGCTGCAGGCGGAGGGCATCACGATCGCCCCGTTCGCCGGAGTCTGACATGGCCGTGCTCGCGACTCCCGCCCAGCTCGCCGACGCCCGGGCCGCCCGTGCGGCGCACCGCGTCGGCCACTCCGCGCCGACCAGCGGCGTCGCCCCGGGGCTGACCCAGGCGAACCTCATCGCGGTGCCCGCGGACTGGGCCTTCGAGACCCTCCTCTACGCGCAGCGCAACCCGAAGCCCTGCCCCGTCCTCGAGGTGATCGAGCAGGGGGAGGTGGAGTCGCGGCTCGCGCCGGGCAGCGACATCCGCACCGACATCGGGCGGTACCGCATCTGGCGGGACGGCGAGCTCGTGGAGGAGGTGTCCGACGCGACGGCGGCGTGGGACGAGCATCCCGACCTCGTCGCCTTCCTCATCGGCTGCAGCTTCACGTTCGAGACGGGGCTCGTCGAGGCCGGGATCCCGATCCGCCATCAGGAGCTCGGGCGCAACGTGCCGATGTACCGCACGGCGGTGGACTGCTCCCCGGCCGGACGGCTGCGCGGCGAGATGGTGGTCTCCATGCGTCCGATCCCCGCGGACCGCGTGGCCGATGCCGTGCAGATCTCCGGGCGCACCCCGGCGGTGCACGGTGCGCCCGTGCACATCGGCGACCCGGCGTCGCTCGGTATCGCCGATGTGATGGCGCCGGACTTCGGGGACGCCCCCGAGATCCGCCCCGGCGAGATCCCCGTGTTCTGGGCGTGCGGCGTGACCCCGCAGGCGGCGATCATGGCGTCGAAGCCGCCGTTCGCCGTCACCCACGCCCCGGGCTACATGTTCATCACCGATGTGCCGGATGCGGAGTACCGGGTCTGATGCGCATCCTCACGGCCTCCGACAGCGCGCTGCTCGTCGAGGCGGACGACCTCGAGCAGGCCATGCGGCTGAATCTCGCATGGAGCGACGTGCCCGGTGTCCTGGAGCGCATCCCCGGTGCCCGCACCGTGCTCGTGCGCTTCGACCCGCACCGCACCTCGGCCGCCGCGCTCGCCGAGGCGCTCGCCGCGACCGAGGTCGACGCTGCGGCGCTGCCCGACGCGGGCGAGGTCACCATCCCGGTCCGCTACGACGGGGAGGATCTGGACGAGGCGGCCGCGCTCCTCGACGTCTCGGCGGAGGAACTGGTGGCCCGTCACCTCGCCGCCGACTGGCGCGTGGCCTTCTCCGGCTTCGCTCCCGGCTTCGGCTATGCCGTGAGCGGCGACCCTCTCTTCGACGTGCCGCGGCGGTCGTCGCCCCGCACCCGGGTGCCCGCCGGTTCCGTCGCCCTCGCCGGGGCGTTCAGCGGCGTGTATCCGCGGGAGAGCCCCGGCGGCTGGCAGCTCATCGGCCGGACCGCCCTGGAGATGTGGGACATCGATCGCGACCCGCCGGCTCTGCTCGCGCCGGGCCGCCGCGTGCGCTTCGTGCGTGCGGAGCGGGAGTCGGTCGCGGCGTCGCCGGCATCGGCCGACGCGACGCGGGTCGCCCGTCGCGGGGACGGTCCGGCGGTCGAGGTCGTGCGACCGTCGCTGCAGCTCCTCGTGCAGGACGCGGGACGCCCCGGTTTCGCGGCGCTGGGCGTCTCGGCCTCCGGCGTCGCCGATCGTGTCGCGATGCACGCGGCGAACCGGGCCGTGGGCAATACGCCGGCGGCGGCTGTGCTGGAGAGCGTCGGCGGGGCCGTGCTGCGCTTCCACGGCGCAGGTGTGGCCGCCGTCACCGGGGCCACGGGTTCGCTCACGCTCACCGACGCCGACGGCATCGAGCGCACGCTCCTCCCCGGCGTGCCGTTCGCGACCGTCGACGGCGACGAGCTCACGCTGGGCCATCCCGAGCGCGGTCTCCGGTCCGTGATCGCCGTCCGCGGCGGCTTCGCTCCGGCTGCGGCGCTCGACAGCCGCGCGACCGACACGCTCGCCGGGCTGGGTCCCGCGCCGTTGGCCGCCGGCGATCTCCTTCCGATCGGGGCTGCCGCCGTGGCCGCCGTGGAGCCGGATCCGGTGCCGCGCGCCCTTCCCGCAGCCGGGGAGCTGGCCACGCTGGAGATCACGCTCGGGCCCCGCGACGACTGGTTCACCGCTGCCGGCCTCGACGCGCTCACCGGGCAGGAGTGGACGGTCACGCCGCGCTCCGACCGCGTGGGCATCCGCCTGCACGGCGACGTGCCCCTGGAACGCGCGGTCGGCGGCGAGCTGCCGAGCGAAGGCGCCGTGACCGGGGCCATCCAGGTGCCGCCGGACGGCCAGCCCGTGCTCTTCCTCCCCGATCATCCGCTCACCGGCGGCTATCCCATCATCGGTGCCCTCACCGACCGCAGCCTCGACCTCGCCGCTCAGCTCCCGCCGGGCGTGCGGGTGCGCTTCACCGTCAAGGAGACCTCATGACCTCTGTGCTGATCGCCAACCGCGGCGAGATCGCGGTCCGCGTGATCCGCGCGTGCGCCGAGGCCGGCTACACGTCGGTCGCCGTCTACGCCGATCAGGACGCGGATGCCCTGCACGTGCGGCTCGCGGACGAGGCGATCGGCCTGGGCGGCGACACCGCGGCGACGACGTATCTGTCCGTCGAGGCGCTGATCGACGCGGCCCGCCGCAGCGGCGCCGACGCCGTGCACCCCGGCTACGGATTCCTCTCCGAGAGCGCCGCGTTCGCGCGCGCCGTCGAGGACGCCGGTCTCGTCTGGATCGGACCCTCGCCGGAGAGCATCGACGCACTGGGCGACAAGATGACCGCGCGCCGGATCGCGCAGCGCGTGGGGGCTCCGCTCGCCGCGGGCACGGATCAGCCGCTGTCCGGGCCGCAGGAGGCGGTGGCGTTCGCCGAGGAGCACGGTCTGCCCATCGCGATCAAGGCCGCATTCGGCGGCGGAGGCCGAGGGCTCAAGGTCGTCCGCGAGCTGTCGGAGGTCGCCGACGCGTTCGACGCGGCCACCCGCGAGGCGACCGCCGCGTTCGGCCGCGGGGAGTGCTTCGTGGAGCGCTTCCTGGAGAGTCCGCGGCACATCGAGGTGCAGGTGCTCGGCGACGGGCGCGGCGGCGTGGTCGTCGTGGGCGACCGCGACTGCTCGATGCAGCGCCGCAACCAGAAGCTCATCGAGGAGGCTCCTGCGCCCGGTCTCACGGCGGCGCAGCGGACGGCGTTCCACGACGCGGCACGGGCGATCTGTGCCGAGGTGCAGTACCGCGGCGCCGGCACGGTCGAGTTCCTCCTCGCCGCGGACGGCACGATCTCGTTCCTCGAGGTGAACACCCGGCTGCAGGTCGAGCACCCCGTGACCGAGGAGGTGACCGGGACCGACCTCGTCCGCGAGCAGTTCCGCATCGCGTTCGGCGAGGGGCCGTCCTTCACCGAGACCCCGGCGCCGACCGGGCATGCGTTCGAGTTCCGCATCAACGCCGAAGACCCCGGCCGCGGGTTCCTGCCCAGCCCCGGACGGGTGGACGGCCTGCGCATCCCCGGGGGACCCGGCGTGCGGTGGGACAGCGGCATCGAGGCCGGAGACACCGTGCAGCCCGCGTTCGACTCGATGATCGCGAAGCTCATCGTGCACGCGGACACCCGGGACGCGGCTCTCGTCCGTGCGCGTCGGGCCCTGCGGGAGCTCGCCGTCGAGGGTCCGGCGACCGTGATCCCGTTCGACCTCCGTGCCATCGACGACCCCGCGTTCGCGACCGCGACCTTCGCCGTGCACACCCAGTGGATCGAGACCGTGCTGCTCCCGGTGCTGGAGGCACAGCCGCGCCCCGCGGTCGCCCCGGTCTCCGGGCTGCAGCGGTTCCCGGTGGAGATCGACGGCCGCCGCGTGATGCTCGGTCTGCCCGCGGAGCTGCTGGCGGGTATCGGCCGTCCGGGAGAGGTCGCGGCACCCGTGCCCTCGGCGGACCCCTCCGAGCTCCGGGCCCCCGCGCCGGGCACGCTCGTCCGCTGGCTCGTCGACGACGGGGCCACGGTGGCCGAGGGGGACCCGGTGGCCGTGCTCGACGCGATGAAGATGGAGACCACGGTCACCGCGCACCGCGCCGGCACCCTCACCCCGCGCGCCGACGCCGGCGCGACCCTCTCTGCCGACGCCCTCCTCGCCACGATCGCCTGACCCCGCCCGCCCGCCCGCCCCGTCCCGCCCCCGCCCGGCCCCTCCTAGTGCGCAGTGCAAAAACGCCCCTCCCACATCCCTCAGACGCCCCTTTCCGATCCCGCACGCTCTGACCCCGGCAGCGCCCCGCGTGAGAGTGCGATTAAGTCCCTCCCACCCGCCGGGCACGCCCGTTTCTGATCCCGCCCCCTTTGGCCCGCGATGGTCCTCGCGTGCGAGTGCGGTTACGCCCATCCCACCCGCCGGGGAGGAGCCTTTCGACCTCGCACCGTGGGGGCCGGACCCGCGCGCACCGCGCGGGCCGGATGTTCCTGTCTGGAGAGTGCAAAACCGGCCCTCCCGCAGCCCGGCACGGTCCCATTTCGATCCCGCACGCGACGCGGCCGACCAAGGCCGAGCGAGTGCGAAAACGCCCCCTCCTCGTGAGAGGAAGGGGCGTTTTCCATCCGGGACGTGAACGCCTCGGGCTCGCGCACCCCTCCGGCACCGGGTGCGAGTGCGAAAACGGGCCTCCGCGGAGTGCGGGAGGGGTGAAAACCGTCCCTCACGCTTCAGGGGCCGGGGGACCTACGCGGGGTCGCCGCCGAGGGGGCCGACGGACTCGAGGGGCTTCGGGTCGTCGGCACCGGTCTTCCGCGCCCGGGCGATGAGGTTGCCCAGGTGGTAGATGAGCAGCGCCGCGACCGTCCCCAGCACGATCCCGCCGAAGGCGAAGTCGCCGAGCTGCATCGTGAACCCGGCGATGCCGATCACGAGGGACACCGCGGCGGTGTACTGGTTGACCGGACGAGAGAAGTCGACGCGGCTGTCGACCCAGATCTTGATGCCGATGATGCCGATGAGGCCGTAGAGCGCCGTCGTCGCACCGCCGAGCACGCCCGCGGGGATCGAGTTGAACACCTCGCCGACCTTGGGGGAGAACGCCAGGAGGATCGCGAACAGACCCGCCACCCAGTACACGGCGGTGGAGTACACGCGGGTCGCGGCCATGACGCCGATGTTCTCGCCGTAGGTCGTGGTGCCCGAGCCGCCGAAGCCGCCGGCGATGGTCGTGGCGACACCGTCGGCGATGAGGGCGCGACCGGTGTGGCGGTTGATCGCGGGGTCTTCGGTCATGGTCGCGACGCCGCGCACGTGACCGACGTTCTCCGCGATGAGCACGAGCACGACGGGCAGGAACATCGCGATGGTCGACCAGGTCCCCGGCTCGACGAAGTCCGGGAACTGGAAGTGTGGGAGGCCGATCCAGGGGGCGTCCGCGATGAGCTCCGCCGGGGTCTTGTCGCCACGGAGCGGGTTGGGCACCTCGAACGAGCCGTTGAACGCGGCCCAGATGAAGCCGACGGCGACGCCGAGGAAGATCGAGATGCGGCCGAGGAAGCCCCGGAAGAGCACCGCGAAGAGGATGATCGCGACGAGGGTGATCGTGGCGGTCACGGGGTCGAGCGCGAAATTGCTCCAGGCGGTGGGGGCGAGGTTGAAGCCGATGAGCGCGACGATGGCGCCGGCGACGACCGGGGGCATCAGGGCATCGACCCAGCGGAGGCCGACGAACTGCACGACGAGACCGACGACCGCGAGGAGCACGCCCACCGCGACCACGCCCGCGAGGGCCGAGCCGGTGCCGCCCGCCGCGACGGCCGCGGTGATGGGGGCGATGAAGGCGAACGAGGAGCCGAGGTAGCTCGGCAGCTGGTTCTTCGTGATGAGGAGGAAGAGCAGCGTGCCGATGCCGCTGAAGAGCAGCGTGGTCGACACGGGGAAGCCGGTGAGCGTCGGCACGAGGAACGTGGCGCCGAACATGGCGACGACGTGCTGGGCGCCGATGGCGATGGTCGCGGGCCAGGACAGACGTTCCTCGGGGGTGACGACGGCGCCGGGCTCGACGGTGCGGCCGTTTCCGTGCAGCTTCCACAAAGCCATGTGGGCTCCTCAGGGTTCGGGATCGGGGGCGGAGTGCTGGAGCAACACTACCGATTCCTGAGTTTTCCCTGTGCGCCCGGAGGCGGCGGGGAGCGCGGCGTCAGGCGCCGAGGCGGTCGATGAGCTCGCGGTAGCGGGCGGCCGTCCGGGCCACGACCTCCTCGGGCAGCACGGGGGGCTCGCCCTGCTTGTCCCAGTTCGCCGCGAGCCAGTCGCGCACGATCTGCTTGTCGAAGCTCGCCATCCGCTCCGCCGGGGTCGACCCCGTGCGCCAAGCCTCGGCGTCCCAGTACCGGGAGGAGTCGCTCGTGAGGACCTCGTCGGCGAGGCGGAGGGTGCCGTCGGCGTCGGTCCCGAACTCGAACTTCGTGTCGGCGAGGATGAGGCCCTTCTCCTCGGCGATGGCCGCGGCACGACGGTAGATCGCGAGCGAGGCGTCGCGGAGCTCGGCCGCCCGGTCCGCCCCGACGAGCTCGACGACGCGGTCGAACGTGATGTTCTCATCGTGTTCGCCCATCGGCGCCTTGTAGGCCGGGGTGAACAGCGGCTCGGGCAGGCGGTCGCCGTTCTGCAGCCCTTCCGGCAGGGCGATGCCGCACACGGTGCCGTGCTCCTGGTACTCGGCCCAGCCGGAGCCGGTGATGTACCCGCGCACGACGCACTCGATCGGCAGCATCTCGAGCGACTGGGCGAGCATGGCTCGATCGGCCACCTCCTCCGGCAGGTCGCCGTCCGTGAGGTGGTTCGGCACGTCGAGCTGGGCGAACCACCAGCGGCTGAGGCGCGTCAGCAGGGCGCCCTTGTCGGTGATGCCAGGGGAGAGCACGACGTCGAAGGCGCTCACCCGGTCGGACGCGACGACGAGGATGCGGGTGTCGGCCGGGTCCTCCGAGGCGTAGAGGTCGCGGACCTTTCCGGAGTAGAGGTGTCGCCACCCGGGGATGGCCTGCGCGTTTCCTGCGGACGGTGTGCTCACCCGCCCATTATCCCCGTGATGCGTGTTCTTCCGCGCCGAGACCCCGCGTTCGCGTCGAGACCCCGGGGTGTGCGCGTCGGAACCCCGGGGTCTCGCCGGAAAACCGGGGTCTCAACGGAGGAGGGGCGGGTGTATAGTCCATGTGGACTATACGACGGGGTGACAGAGCAGGGGACGGGGGAGTGTGGGTGGGGAAGAGCAGGGATGTGGTGGCGGGACTCACGCCGCTCGGGGTGATGGTGCTCGCGCTGCTCCGCGAGAGCGACATGCACCCGTACGAGATGGTGCGCCTGCTCCGCGCGCGTCACGACGACCGGCTCATCACCGTCACCAACGGCACGCTGTACCACACGGTCGCCCGGCTCCAGCGGGCCGGTCTGCTCGACGAGGTCGGCACGGATCGCGAGGGCAACCGACCGGAGCGGACGACCTACACCCTCACCGACGCCGGCCGGGAGGCGGTGGTCGCGTGGGTGCGTCGTGCCCTCCCGCGCATCGACCGCGAGACCGACGCCCGCGTCGCGCTCGCCGAGTCGCACAACCTCGACCGCGACGACGCCGTCGCGCTGCTGCAGGAGCGACGGGAGGCCCTCGTCGCCTCGTACGCGCTGCACCACGACGGCCTCGCCGCCGCCCGCACCAAAGGGGTCCCGCCGCAGGTCCTCGTCGAGATCGAACGGCAGGAGGCGCTGCTCGACGCCGAGCTCCGCTGGCTCGACACCCTCCTCACCCGCCTCGACGGCGACGAGCTCCGCTGGGGCCCCGACGCCTTCGACGACACCGACCGCTACCGCGCCCAGCGAAAGGCTGCACAGCAATGACCGATTCCCGCCAGACCTCGGGGCCCGAGACGGGGCCCTTCGCCGCCGGTCACGCGCCGAAGAGTCCGTGGCCCGCGCTCTGGGCCCTCGTCATCGGGTTCTTCATGATCCTCGTCGACACCACGATCGTGTCCGTCGCGAACCCGGCGATCAAGGCCGCCCTCGACCCCGACACGAACAACCTCGACAACGTCGTGTGGGTCACCAGCGCCTACCTGCTCGCCTACGCCGTGCCGCTGCTCATCACCGGACGACTCGGCGACCGCTTCGGCCCGAAGAACATCTACCTCATCGGACTCGCGGTCTTCACCCTCGCCTCGCTCTGGTGCGGACTGTCGACGACGCTCGAGGGCCTTATCGCGGCCCGCGCGGTGCAGGGGCTCGGCGCCGCGTTCATGACGCCGCAGACCATGGCCGTCATCACCCGCACCTTCCCGCCGAACCGCCGCGGCGCGGCGATGGGCCTGTGGGGTGCCACGGCCGGCGTCGCCACGCTCGTCGGCCCCCTCGCGGGCGGTCTGCTCGTCGACGGCTTCGGGTGGGAGTGGATCTTCTTCGTCAACCTCCCCGTCGGCGTCGTCGCCTTCGTGCTCGCCTGGATCCTCGTGCCGAAGCTGAAGACCCACCCGCACCGGTTCGACCTCGTCGGCGTCGTGCTCAGCGCGGTCGCGCTCTTCCTCATCGTCTTCGGACTGCAGGAGGGCGAGAAGTACGACTGGGGAACCATCGCGGGACCGATCTCGGTCTGGGGTCTCATCATCGCCGGCGTCGTGGTGCTCGCGCTCTTCATCGTGCAGCAGGCGCGTACCCGCAGCGAACCTCTCGTGCCCCTCGCCCTCTTCCGCGACCGGAACTTCTCCGGCGCGAACGTGGCGATCGCGGCGGTCGGCTTCACGGTCACGAGCATGTCGCTGCCGATGATGTTCTTCCTGCAGACCGCGCGCGGCCTCACCCCGACCGAGGCCGCGATGCTGCTCATCCCGATGGCCGTGCTGTCGGGCGTGCTCGCCCCGGTCGCCGGCAAGATCCTGGACCGCGTCGACCCGCGCATCATCCTCGTCCCCGGTCTGCTCTGCGTCGCAGGCGCCCTGGTCTGGTACTCGGCCCTGACCACGATGGACACCCCGATCCTGATGTTCCTGCTGCCGTCCGCGCTCATGGGCATCGGCAATGCGGGCATGTGGGGGCCGCTGGCGACCACGGCCACGCGCAAGCTGCCGCCGCGACAGGCCGGTGCCGGCGCGGGCATCTACAACACCACCCGCACCATCGGCTCGGTCATCGGCTCCGCCTCGATCGCCGCGTTCATGCAGTCGCGGCTGGAGGCGAACCTCCCCGGTCTGGCCGACGCTCCGGCCGGCACCGGGAGCGGCGCGCTGCCGCCGCAGGTCGCCGAGGGCTTCGCGGCCGGCATGTCCCAGACGCTGCTGCTGCCCGCCGGTGTGATCCTCATCGCGCTGGTCGCCTCGCTGTTCCTCCGCGGGCAGGATCGGAAGGACGAGGCCGTCGCCGCGACCCCTCCGGCGTGACCGCGATGACCCCGACACGCCGGTATCCACGCGGGTTCCGGCGCTGTTCGGGGTCGCGCCGAGATTCCGGTGCGCGGGAGGAGCGGGGTTAGGGTGGATGGTCGGCGGCCGCCGGGTCGCCCTTCCGAACCCCGAGGAGCACTCGACGTGAGCCGCCACCCATCCTCTCCGCCGAGCCGTCTGCGGCGGTTCGGCCGCACCGCCGGCGCGACCGCTCTCGCCGCACTCGTCGCCGCCGGGGCGCTGCTTGCCGGAGCCGCGCCCGCCACCGCGGCCGACGACGGCGAGACCTACGTCATCGGCACCGACACGACCTTCGCGCCGTTCGAGTTCACGAACGAGTCCGGCGACCTGGTCGGCATCGACATGGACCTCCTGCGCGCGATCGCGGAGGACCAGGGCTTCGAGGTCGAGATCCGCCAGCTCGGCTTCGACGCCGCGGTGCAGGCGCTGCAGTCGAACCAGGTCGACGCCGTCATGGCCGGGATGTCGATCACCGAGGAGCGACAGCAGACCTTCGACTTCAGCGACCCGTACTTCACCAGCGGCGTGCAGCTCGGGGTGCTCGAGTCCAGCGACATCGAGTCCCTCGACGACCTCGACGGCAAGACCGTCGCGGTGAAGACCGGCACCCAGGGGCAGACCTTCGCCGAGGAGAACGCCGACGAGTACGGCTTCCGGATCACGCCCTACCAGGACACGACCGACATGGTCGATGCGGTGAAGGCCGGACAGGCCGTCGGCTACTTCGAGGACTTCCCCGTGCTCGCCTACGGCATCCAGCAGGGGTCGGGCTTCCGTCTCGTCGGCGAGCCCGCGCTCGGCGGCGAGTACGGCTTCGCGGTGAACAAGGGCGAGAACGCCGAGCTCCTGGAGATGTTCAACGCCGGCCTCGCCAACCTGCAGGACTCCGGCGAGTACGACGAGATCGTGGACACCTACCTCGCGACGGGTGACGACGCGCAGGAGGCGCAGCCCACCGACATCATCTCGGTCGCGGTGAAGTACTGGCCGGCCCTCATGCAGGGTCTGTGGCTCACCATCCTCGCCACGATCGTCGCGGTGATCGCGGCGTTCATCCTCGGGATCATCTTCGGCTTCGGACGCCTGTCGAAGTTCGCGCCGTTCCGCTGGATCGCGACGGCCTACGTCTACGTCTTCCGCGGGACCCCGATCCTGATCCAGGCGTTCTTCGTGTTCTTCGCCATCCCGCAGCTGATCCCCGACCTCAAGTTCGACCCGTTCGTGGCCGGTGCGATCACCCTGTCGCTGAACACCGGTGCGTACATGACGGAGATCATCCGCGGCGGCATCCAGGCCGTCGACCCCGGTCAGGCGGAGGCGTCGCGCTCGCTCGGCCTCAGCCACTGGAAGACGATGCGCAAGGTCGTGCTGCCGCAGGCGTTCCGGATCATGATCCCGTCGTTCGTGAACCAGGGCATCATCACGCTGAAGGACACCTCGCTCATCAGCGTCATCGGTCTCGCCGAGCTGACGTTCGTCTCGCGCCAGATCATCGCCTCGACGTATCTCTCGGCACAGGTGCTGACGATCGTCGCCATCATCTACTTCGTCGTGATCACGCTCCTGACGCTGCTCGCGAACCGCCTGGAGAGGAAGGCCAACGCATGAGCAAGATCGAGGTCAGGGGCCTGCACAAGTCGTTCGGCGACAACGAAGTGCTCAAGGGCATCGACCTCACGGTCGAGGACGGTGAGGTCATCGCCGTGATCGGCCCCTCCGGCTCCGGCAAGTCGACGCTGCTGCGCTGCCTCAACAAGCTCGAGGAGCCGACGTCGGGGCACGTGATCATCGACGGGGTCGACCTCACCGACAAGAGCGTGAAGCTGGACGAGGTGCGCCAGCGCATCGGCATGGTGTTCCAGCACTTCAACCTGTTCCCGCACATGACCGTGCTGGAGAACATCACGCTCGCCCCGGTCGAGCTCGGCCGCATGACGAAGGTCGAGGCCCGCGACCGCGCCCGCTCGCTGCTCGAGCGCGTCGGCCTGTCGGAGAAGGCGGACGCGAAGCCCGCGTCGCTCTCCGGCGGTCAGAAGCAGCGCGTGGCCATCGCCCGTGCACTCGCGATGGACCCGGAGATCATGCTGTTCGACGAGGCCACCAGCGCTCTCGACCCGGAGATGGTCGGCGAGGTGCTGCAGGTCATCCGCGACCTCGCCGAGGGCGGCATGACCATGGTGCTCGTGACTCACGAGATGGGCTTCGCGCGCGAGGTGTCCGACCGCACGGTCTTCATGGACGGCGGAGTCGTGGTCGAGGAGGGGACTCCCGCCGACCTGTTCGGCGCCCCCAAGAACGAGCGCCTCCAGGACTTCCTGTCCAAGGTCCTCTGACCCCGTTGAAGTAGCGCAAATGGCTGCATCCCCCGTCCAGACGCCACCCCCCTCTCCGCCTCCACCGGAAAAGGGGCAGAAAAACCGCCTCGCCTCAAAAAACAG
>NZ_JBHVHT010000001.1:904772-1158981 GCF_042799975.1 Microbacterium sp. NPDC057658
CACGTTCCCTTTTCTCAGCTTCCCTCTTCCCTTGTGAACGCATAGCCCCTTCTCCCCCTCTTTTGGAGGCCCCCCCCCCCCCCGCTACTTCAACGGGGACGGTCGCCGACGAATCGTCGCACTGACGAGAGCGGCGACGGCGCACAGGCCCGCGGCGGCGAACCAGGCCGCGGTGTAGTGGCCGGTGTGGTCCCGTACGAGCCCGGCGAGGACGGACGCGATGCCGGCGCCGATCTGGTGCGCCGCGAACACCCACCCGAAGACCAGGGGTCCGCGGTCGCGGAAGACCTCCCGGCAGAGGGCGATCGTCGGCGGCACCGTCGCGACCCAGTCCAGGCCGTAGATCACGATGAACACCACGATGCTCGGCTGCACCTCCGCCGAGAGCAGGCTCGGCAGGAACACCAGGCTCACGCCGCGGAGGGCGTAGTAGGCGGCGAGCAGGATGCGCGGATTCACCCGGTCGGTCAACCATCCGGAGAACACGGTGCCGAGGATGTCGAACACGCCGACGACCGCGAGCAGGCCGGCGGCCGTCGTCGTCGGCATCCCATGGTCATGGGCGCTCGGGATGAAGTGCGTGCCGATCAGGCCGTTCGTCGTGGCGCCGCAGATAGCGAAACCGGCGGCCAGAGCCCAGAACGTCCGCGTGCGGGCGGCGTCACGGAGCGTCGTCAGCGCGAGTCGAGCGGCACCCCACGCCGTCCCGCGGGGGCGCGGAGCGGAGGCGATGGGCTCCGCGCTCTCGCCATAGCGTGCGACGCCGAGGTCGCTCGGGCGGTTGCGGAGGAAGATCCAGACGAGGGGCACCACGGCGAGCGCGCCGCCCGCGATGACGAGCGAGGCTCCGCGCCAGCCGATGTCCTCCGCCGCGGCCGCGATCACCGGGAGGAAGATGAGCTGTCCCGTCGCGCTGCCGGCGGTGAGCACGCCCGAGACCAGCCCGCGCCGGGTGGCGAACCACGTGTCGGTGATGGTGGCCGCGAACACCAGAGCCATCGATCCCGTCCCGAGGCCGATCAGCACGCCCCACGTGAGGATGAGCTGGCCGGGTGTCGCGACGAAGACGCTGAGCGCGGCCCCGGCGCCGATCACGAACAGCGCGACGACCGTCACCGCGCGGATGCCGAACCGTTGCATCAGCGCCGCGGCGAAAGGAGCGATCAGGCCGTAGAGCAGGAGGTTGACGGAGACGGCGAGGGAGAGCTCGGCCGTGGTCCAGCCGAACTCCTCCTCGAGCGGGACCATGAGCACCCCAGGGGCGGCGCGGAATCCCGCGGCGCCGATGAGGGCGATGAGGGCGACGAGTGCGACCGTCCACGCGGGGTGGAGGCGGCGACGGGTCTTGGCGGGGCGGTCGACGGACTCGGCGGTCATGCGGCGTGTCCGCCGTGCAGGGCGAAGGGCTCGCCGCCCATGCTCCGTCGCGCCCAGAGAGTGCTGTCGGCGTCGAGGGGAGCGGCGCACCGGGAGCACCAGTCCGCGGACTCGGCGGCGGTCCCGCACCGGGCACAGGACACGACCAGTCCCCACGGGCCCTCGGGGTCGGTGCGGCGGGAGAACCGTGCGTACGCATGCAGGATGGGCAGCGTCTCCTCGCCGGCTGCGGTGAGCCGGTACCCCTTCCGTCCTTCGCCGCGGTCGTCCCGGGTCACGAGTCCGGCCTCCGTCATCAGGGCGAGCCGACGTGCCAGGACCGAGTCCGCGGCGCCGGAGGCGTCTCGCAGCTCGTCGAACCGGGTGCGGCCCGAGAAGAGCTCTCGCAGGATGAGGAGAACCCACGGGTCGGCGATCACATCGGCGGCGCGGGCGATCGGGCAGGACGCGGAGGACCAGTCGGAGCGGAGCGGCATCCTGCTACTTTCTTGAAGAAAGTGAGGCTTGTCAAGCATCCGCTTCGAATCGCCCAAATGGCTGCATTCCCGGTCGGGATGCAGCCATTTGCGCTACTTCAACGGGGTCGGTCAGTCAGCGACGCGGGCAGCGATGTCGGTGCGGTGGTGGGACCCCTCGAGGCGGATGCGGCCGAGGGCGTCGTAGGCGCGGTCGCGGGCGGTGCGGAAGTCCGGGGCCACGGCGACCACGTTCAGGACACGGCCACCCGTCGCGATGAGCGAACCCCCCGGGGCGTCGGGGCTCGCGGTCGCGGCGTGCACCAGGCGGACACCCTCCACGGCGGCGGCCTCGTCCAGACCCTCGATCGGGCGCCCCGTCTGCGGCGCCTCCGGGTACCCCTCGCTCGCCAGGACCACGGTGATCGCGACCTCATCGCGGAACACGGGCTCCGGCTGGTCCTCGAGCGTGCCGGAGGCGGCGGCGAAGAGGAGCTGGGACAGCGGGGTCTCCAGTCGCGGCAGCACGACCTGGGTCTCCGGGTCGCCGAAGCGTGCGTTGAACTCGATCACGCGCACGCCCTGCGGGGTGAGGATGAGACCGGCGTAGAGGAGACCGATGAACGGGGTCCCCTCCGCGTCGAGCTGCCGGACGACCGGGAGGGCGACGTCGCGGGTGACCTCTTCCACGAACGCCTGCTCGCTGCCGAACTGCTCCGCGAGCCAGGGCAGCGGCGAGTACGCCCCCATGCCGCCGGTGTTGGGGCCGGCGTCGCCGTCGAGGGCCCGCTTGAAGTCCTGTGCCGGGCTGAGCGCGCGCACGGTGTCGCCGTCGCTGAGGAAGAACAGCGAGACCTCGGGGCCGGACAGGAACTCCTCGACGAGGACGGGACCGGCCGGGAGGTACTGCTCCGCGTGGGCCAGGGCCTCGGCGCGGTCGGAGGTGACGATGACGCCCTTGCCCGCAGCGAGCCCATCGGCCTTGACGACGTAGGGGGCTCCGAGCTCGCCGAACGCGGACTCGACCTCGGCGACCGTGGCGGCGCGGACCGCGCGGCCCGTTGGCACGCCGGCGGCGTCCATGACGCGCTTGGCGAAGGCCTTGGAGCCCTCGAGCTGCGCGGCGGCCTTGCCCGGCCCGAAGACGGGGATGCCGCGGCCCCGGAGCTCGTCCGCGACGCCCGCCACGAGAGGGGCCTCCGGGCCGATGACGACGAGGTCGACCGCGTGCTCGTTCGCGAAGGCCGTGACCGCGGCGCCGTCCAGCGGGTCGAGGGCGACGGGTGTCGCGTCCTGCGCGATGCCCGCGTTGCCGGGGGCGACGAGGATCTCGTGCGCGGGGGACTCGGCGCGCAGCGCCAGGATGATCGCGTGCTCACGGGCACCGGAACCGAGGACGAGGATCTTCACCCGTCCAGCCTATCGAGGCGCGTGCGCGGGGTTTCGGTCGGTCCCGGTCAGAGCTCGATGGGACGCTCGTCCGCCGTGTCCCAGGGCACGGTCCAGCCGGTGGCGTCGAACAGGGCGTCGAGCACCATGGCGGTGAAGCCCCACACGATCGTGCCGTCGACGTCGAACGCGGGCCCGCGGAACGTGCGCCCGGCACGGGACAGGGTCGAGGTGAAGCGGGTCGCCGGGTCGAGGAGCTGCGCGACGGGGACGCGGAACACCTCGACGGTCTCCGCGTGGTCGACGGCGACGACGCGCGACGGCGACTGCCACCAGGCGAGCACCGGGGTGACCAGGTGGTTGCTCGCGGCGAGGGGGATCACGGGGAGCGTGGCGAGCACCTCGACTCCCGCGGGATCGAGGCCGGTCTCCTCCTCGGCCTCGCGCAGCGCCGTGGCGACGGCGTCGGCATCGGCCGTTTCGGCGCGCCCGCCGGGGAAGGAGACCTGGCCCGGATGGGAGGAGAGGGTCGGGGCGCGACGCTGCAGCAGGACGTCGAGGTCGCGCGCGACGGCCGCGTCGACGGTCGGTGCGGGGATGCGGTCGAGGACGCCGAAGAGGATGAGGACCGAGGCGTCGTGGGCGCGGCCCGGATCCCCGAGCGGAGGGATCGGCACGCTCCAGGAGTGGTCGGCCGCGGCGGCGAGCAGCTCGGCGCGGGCGCCCTGGGGATGCATGCTCATGCCATCGAGCTTATGACCGGGGCCGCCGCGGCGGATCTAGGGTGGGGGGATGGCCAGGAAGATCGACATCGTCGACGGACGCGCGGCGCTCGGTGCCGTGCGCGACGCCGAGGCCGCGGGGACGAAGCCGGCGCGGCCGGAGCTCGCCACCGCGGTGCGCTACCTGCTGCAGCTGCTCGACGAGAAGGCACCGGGCAACAGCGTCGAGGTGCGCGTCCCGCCGTTCGGAGCCGTGCAGGTGATCCAGGGGCCGCGGCACACCCGTGGGACTCCGCCGAACGTGGTGGAGATGGACGCCGCCACCTGGATCGCGGTCGCGACCGGCGCGGAGGCATGGGCGGACGCCGCGACGGCCGGACGCATCCACGCCTCGGGCACGCGCGCGGATCTCACGGGAGTCCTCCCGCTGCGCCCCTAGCGCCGGGCCACGACGAGCGGCACCCCGGTGTGCGGGTGCGGGAAGACATCGACGGGCTGCCCGTAGACCTCCTCGATCCGTGCGGCCGTGAGGACCTCGGCCGGCGTGCCGGTGGCGGAGACCCGACCGCCCGCGAGCAGAGTGACGCGGTCCGCATGCGCGAGAGCGGCGTTGAGGTCGTGCAGCACGACCGCGACCGCGACCCCGGCCTCCGCCCGCCTGCGGATCACCCGCATGACGTCTTCGTGATGCTTGAGGTCCAGGGCCGCCGTCGGCTCGTCGAGCAACAGGATCCCGGTGTCCTGGGCGAGCACGCGGGCCAGCGCCACCCGCGCGCGCTCACCCCCGGAGAGCGAGGGGACGGAGCGCTCCCGCAGCGCCGTGACCTCGGTCGTCGCCATCGCCGCCGCCACGACGCTGTCGTCCTCCTCGGCGGCCGGGCTCCGCGCCCACGGCGTGCGTCCCATCCGCACGACCTGCTCGACCGTGAAGGGGAAGGTGACGGCGTTCTCCTGCAGCAGCACGGCGCGTTGCCGGGCGAGGTCGCGGGGACGGACACCCGCGACCGGACGGCCGTCGAGGAGGACGGTGCCGGACACCGGAGCGACGTCCCCCGCGAGCACGCCGAACAGGGTGGACTTGCCCGCGCCGTTCGGCCCGACGAGGGCGTGCACCTCGCCGGCGTGGATGGAGATGGCCGCGTCGTCGAGGATGGTGCGTCCGTCCCCGACCCGCACCGTGAGCCCCTGGCCCCTCAGGCGCGGGCTCACGCCCATCCTCCCGACCGCCGCCGCGTCCGCACGAGGAGCCAGAGGAAGAACGGGCCGCCCACGAGGGACGTGATCATGCCGATGGGGAGGTCCGCGAGCGGCACCGCCGTGCGCGCCACGAGGTCGGCGGCCGCGATGAGGAGCGCGCCGCCGAGGGCGGAGGCGATCACGAGCGGGAGGTGTGCGGGGCCGATCAGCATGCGCATCAGGTGGGGCACGACGAGGCCCGCGAACCCGATGATCCCCGCGAAGGCGACCGCGGCGCAGACGAGCAGTGCCACCGTGACGATCACGACCATCCGCAGCAGCTCGACCGGCACGCCCAGGTGCCGGGCGGTGCGCTCGCCGAGGGCGAAGAGATCCAGACCCGGCGCCACGATCAGGGCGACGACGATCCCGATCGCAACGAGCGGCGCGACGAGCTGGATGTTCGACCAGAGGGCGCCGTTCAGCGAGCCGAGCTGCCAGAACACGATCTGCTCGCGCGTCGAGGTCGTGCCGAGGAACGTGAGGAAGGCCATGCCGGCGCCAGCGATGGCGTTGATCGCGATGCCGGTGAGCAGCAGCGTGACCACTTCGGTGCGACCGCCGGAGCGGCTCAGGAGGTAGACGGAGAAGACGGCCGCGAGACCCCCGAGGAAGGCGAAGGCGGGCGTGGTCCACATGCCGAAGGTGGCCAGGCCGAACGTGATGCTGGCCGCCGCTCCGAGCGCCGCGCCGGAGGAGACGCCGATGACGCCGGCGTCCGCGAGAGGGTTGCCGAAGATGGCCTGCATGAGCACGCCGGAGACCGCGAGCGCGGCGCCGACGAGCAGGCCGAGGACCAGTCGGGGGAGGCGGAGGTTGTAGATCACGCCGTCGTCGGTCGCCGCGGCCGGAGTCCCGGCGGTGTCGATGCCGAGGCCGCGCAACAGGACGTCCAGGAGCGCGGTCGGCGACAGGTCGTACTGCCCGCTCGTGATCGACGCGACGCCCGTGACGAGAAGGCCGATGACGAGGGCGATGACGACCGTCGCGAAGCGTAGTCCCCGATGCCGGGTCGGCGTCGGGGTGACGACCTCGCCGGTCACGAGGCGGGTTCCGGCGCGTACAGGGCCCGGGCGAGGGCGCTGATCACATCGGCCGACCGGGGGCCGAAGCTGAGGATCTCGGCGTCCGCCATGTCGATCACCCGCCGGTGTGCTCCTGCGGGGGTCTCGGCGATGGCGGGGATGCGTTCGATGAGCCCGTCGACGCCGCCCACCGATTCCAACCCGTCCGTCATCATCACGAGCACGTCGGGCTGCGCGGCGACGAGTGCTTCCGCGGTCATCGGCTTCATGCCCTCCCAGCCGATCTCCTCCGCGACGTCGACACCGCCGACCGCATCGATGAGGGAGTCCGCCCCGGAGTCCTCGCCGAAGATGTAGTACACGTTGGCGCTCCCGCGTACGTACAGGAAGAGCATGCGTGCGCGGTCCGTCGCGGCGGACGGGGTGACTTCGGCGATCTCCGCGATGGCGGCGTCGAGCTCGGTGTCGAGGCGGGCGATGAGCGCCGTGCCACGCGTCGGGACGCCGAGGGCCGTGGCGATCTCCGTCACGAGCGCGTCGGTGGTGTCGATCCGGCGGTCGCTGGAGATGACGACGACCGCGATGCCCGCATCCCGCAGCTGCTGGCGGACCTCCTTCGGGCCGATCGTGGTGTCGGTGAGCACGACGGTCGGGGCCAGTTCGAGGATGGCCTCCGGGTTGAGCGTGTGCCCGGTCTTGGTGACGACCGGGAGATCCTCGGTGCCGGGGAACTGCGTGGACGCGTCACGTCCGACGACCTGATCGCCGAGCCCGAGCGCGAACACCGTGGCGGCGATCGTGCCGGAGATGTCGATCGGGAGGATGCGATCGACATCCGTGATCTCGACCTCGCGGCCTTCGCTGTCGGTCACGGTGACCGGGAGCGCCGGGGCGGTGTCGTCATCGACGGGCGCGACCGCGTGACTCGCGAGGCACGCGGTCGAGGGGCCCGTCGCTGCGCGCACGTCGGCGACCAGGTCCAGATCGGCGAGAGGAGTCGAGGCCTGCGGGCAGGCGTCGTCGACAGGGGGTGCCGCCGACCCGGGGCCGGAGTCCGACCCGGCGCACGCGGCCAGTCCGAGGGCCAACGCGGCGGCGAGAAGCAGGGCAGGAGCGCGTCGCATTAGGCAAGGCTATCCTAAAACTTGACGCCCTCACTGGCGCCCCTCTACGCTCGGGATCGGCGGCTTGCTTAGCCAAGCCTAACCAAAGTCCACCCTCGCCCGACTGCCGTGCGGCGCCGCAGGGGCGCGCGATCGATCGCGCCCGGCGCGCCGCGGAGAACCGTGAACGCCACAGCACATACGCCCTCAGCGAGCACACGCCTGCGTGTCCTGCTCGCCGCCCTCGTCTCCTTCGTCCTCGTCGCCGCCGGGGCGATGGTCAGCCCACCGGCCCACGCGGCTGCGGCGACCGTCACCGCGGCGGTGTCGTCCGCCGACACCAGCGGCCTCACCGTGCAGGTGCGGGCCGAGGGCCTGCCCGACGTGACGGGCGTCTATGCCGCACTGATCGTGTCGGGCACCGAGAGCGGCATCTCCGCCGGTGGTGGCTACGCCGCGTTCGCGCTGCCCTTCCCGAGCGTGCAGCAGGGGGCCGCGTCCTTCACGCTGCAGGCGCCCGTGGCGTCCCTGGACCGGACGAAGACGTACGAGGTGCTCGTCTGGCAGCAGCACACCGCGCCGACAGCCGCCACGATCTACGGCCGCGGCGACGTCACGGTGACAGCTGCGCAGTGGGACACGGTCTTCGGAACGACGCCCGTCGAGCCGGGTGAGACGGAGCCGGGAGAGACGACTCCAGGCGAGACGGAGCCGGGGGAGACGACTCCCGGCGAGACGGAGCCCGGAGAGACCGAGCCCGGGGAGACCGAGCCCGGGGAGGCCGAGCCCGGGGAGACGGAGCCCGGGGAGACGGCCCCGGGCGAGACCGAGCCGGCGCCCGCCGAAGCCGCCATCGAGGTGTTCCTCGCCGACGGCACGACGCCCGCTGCGGGCGCTCGCCTCCAGGCCGGCGACGAGATCGTCGTCAAGGGCACCGGATACGACCCGGCCGCGAACGTCGGCGGACGCGGCGTCCCGATCCCGTCGAATCTGCCCCAGGGCGCCTATGTGGTCTTCGGCAACTTCGCCGCGACGTGGCAGCCCTCGCAGGGGGCGCCGTCCTCGGCGCGTTCGGTCGGTGCTCAGGCCTGGGCGCTCGCCGAGGATGTGCTGACCCAGGTCCCGACGCAGTACCAGGGTGCGATCCGCGCCCAGTGGGTGGACATCTCGCCCGACGGCTCGTTCCAGGTCACGCTCACGCTCAAGGACACCCCGGCGACGCCCGGCTCCTACGGCGTGTACACCTACCCGGCAGGCGGTGTCGTCAACGCCGACCAGGAGCGCAGCGTCGCTCTGGACTACCGCATCGCCTCGGGGCTGACGACCACCGTGACCGCGGCGACCGCCGAGGACGGCCTCACGGTCACGGCCGCGGCGACGAAGCTCGGTGCCGTCACCGGTGCCTACGCCGCGCTGATCGAGAAGGGTACGGAGGCCGACGTCACCGCCGGAGGCGGCTTCCTCGCGATGCAGTACGTGCGCGGCATCACCGGCGGCGGCTTCAGCGTCGACCTGACCGCGGCGGCGAGTGCTCTGGACCGCTCGAAGACGTACGAGGTGATCGTGTGGCAGCAGCACACGATGCCGACCGCGGACACCATCTACGCGCGCTCCACCGTCACGGTCACCGACGCGCAGTGGAACGCCTTGCTGCCCTCCTCCGGACCGTCGGTCACGACCGCCGTCACCGGCGCCACCGCCGCGGACGGGCTCACGGTGAAGGTCACTGCCGCGGAGCTCGGCGCGGTCACCGGCGCCTACGTGGCGCTCATCGAGGCGGGGACGGAGTCCGAGGTGACCGCCGGCGGCGGCTTCCTCGCCATGCAGTACGTCCGGAACATCGGCTTCGGAGTCTTCGCCGTCGACCTGAACGCGGCGGCGAAGAACCTCGACCGGACGAAGACATACGAGGCGATCGTGTGGCAGCAGCACACGATGCCGACCGCCGACACCATCTACGCGCGCGCAGCGGTCACGATCACCGACGCGCAGTGGCGCGCACTGCTCGGCGAGAAGCCGACCGAGCCGAAGCCCCCGGTCACGCCGATGCCCCCGGTGACGCCGGCGAAGCCGGCCGCGACCGTCCCCGGCGGGTCGCTGCGCTGGGCCATCTCGTCCTCGTTCACGAACTACATCACCGGCCCGATCGCCCAGGGCGCGATCGCCGTGTCCGGTGGCGCCACCCGGTCCGGCGGCCAGTTCCAGTTCGGGCAGACCGTGGGCGGCGACTTCGACGCGGCTTCCGGACGCGGCAGTGTCGTCTACCGCGGTGCCGTGCGCTTCACCGGCCACCACGGGGTGCTCGACGTCACGGTCGCCGATCCGATGATCCGGATCACCTCGGCGTCCTCCGCCACGCTGTTCGTGACGAGCGGGGGTGCGCAGGTGCCGTTCGCGACCCTCGACCTCTCCCGCGCCGTCCGCACGACGGCCGGTGGCGCCGTAACCTACACGGCGGCACCCGCCGCCCTCACGGATGCCGGACGCGACCGCGTCCTCTCGGGGTACGGCACCACGCTCAACCCCGTCTCGTTCACGATCGGCTCCGTCGCCGCCGCTCCGTCGGGTACGACGGGAACGGTCGCGGCGGCCGCGGTCGTCCCGAAGGCCACGCTCCCGACGACCGCGCCGACGGCGGCCGGCATCGAGGTCGACGAGGAGAACCTCGCCGCGCTCGCCGCCGGGAAGACGGCCACGGTCTCCGCCTCCGGCTTCCGTGCGAACGAGGAGGGCATCAAGGTGGTCGTGTACTCGACCCCGGTGCTGCTCGGCACGGTGACGGCCGACGCGGCGGGCGTCGCGACGTGGTCGGGTGCCCTCCCGGCCACACTCGCGGACGGCGAGCACACGCTCACCTTCCAGGGCTCGGTCGATCGCGGTCTCGCGTTCACGCTCGCCAGAGCGACCACGGAGATCGGCGTGTGCACGGTCGAGGGGGCGACCCTGCACTGGGGCTACAAGGAGTCGTTCCGCACGTACATCGAGGGCATCGCGCGGGGCGGCTGGACGCTCACCGACGTGGCCTACGAGTACCCCGCCTTCGTGTGGTCGAACGGCACCGGTTCGCTGGACGACGCGGCGGGCTCGGGTCTGGTCACCTACGGCGGCAGCATCACCTTCACGGGCCACGATGGGGCGCTGAACACGACGCTGGCGAACGCGCGCGTCGAGCTCACGGGCGACACCGGCTACCTCGTGTTCGACGTGACCGGAACCACGCAGGCCGGAGAAGCCGTGGCACAAGAGGGGGTGCGTCTCGCCGAGTTCGCGCTCGCGGACGCCGCCGTCGTCGACGGCGCGCTGACCCTCGATGCGGTTCCCACGACGCTGACAGCGGCCGGTGCCTCCGCGTTCGGCACGTATGAGGCGGGCGAGGAGCTCGACCCGGTGTCCGCCGTGATCCCGGTCGACGGCGCCTGCGGCACTCCCGCCGAGGAGGAGTCCGAGCCGGAGGCCGAGGCGGACGCGGCGGTGACCGCGATCAGCGCGCCGGTCGCCACCGAGGAGGCTCCGGTGTGGCCCTGGATCGTGGGCGGTCTGGTGGTCGTGGCGCTGGCCGCGACGGGCGGGGTGCTGATCGTGCGGCGCACCCGGAGGGGGGAGCCGGCCGAGACGACGACCGAGGTCTGAGTCCGGCGGCTACCGGAACCGCCCTCCCCGGTGATCGGGGAGGGCGGTTCCGCGTGCGGCTGCGTACGCCCGCAGAGGGTGGGACAATGGAGGCATGCCCTCCCACGACACCCACCAGACCGTCGAAGCGACCGTGCGCCGCGTACCGCGGTACGGCGTGCTCATGGGCATCGGGGTCGTGCTGGGCATCATCGCCGCCGGCATCCTGACCATGGTCGGCAGCTTCGAGCAGTCGCAGGCGCTCGACGTTGTCTACCCGCCTGGTCAGGTCTTCGGCTTCCTGCTGCTGTGGACCGTGCCGATCGGGCTGGCGCTGGGTGGCGTCGCCGGTCTCGTTCTCGAGCGGATCGCCCGCCGCCATGACCGCGTCATGAGGGTCGACCGGGAGACCGTCATCGACGAGGACGACACGACGACCGACCGCGCCTAGGCGAGCTCGGCGATCACGGGACGGATGGCGGAGTCGAACGCCACGACGTCCCGGCGGAGCCCATCGGTCACCGCGACCGTGAGGTCGCCGATCCACCAGATCCCGCGCTGCGACAGCGGCAGCACCTGCACGTTCAGCTCGAACGAGTGCGCGCGGCGCCCGATATCGCGTTCGAACTCCGCGATCGCGCTCGCGTACGCCCGATAGGCGTCTCCGCCCGTGTGGCTCTTCATCGACCCGACGTATCGGTCGTGCGCGGCGTTGGCATACCGGAGCGCAGTGCCGGCATGCGGACGGATCGCGGTCGAGAGCGCTTCGGCGCCGGTCGCCGGGAGGGCCACCAGGGTGTCGAAACCGTCGATCAGCTCGAGCGGGACGCCGGAGTGGTGGGCCCGCGGCTCCACGGTCATGTCCCAGTAGCCCTGCCACTGCGTCTCGACCTCGGGGGAGGCGTCCGGAGCATCGGGCGCGCGCACGGACAGGTCGCGGAGGGACGGCAGATCGAGGGGCGCCCTGATGCCCAGCAGCTGGCGCAGGGCGAGCGCGACGAGCACGGGGACGCTCGCGTCTTCGCGGATGAGCCACTGCGGCTTGTCGGCCATGGCCCCCATCGTAGGCGGGTGCGGCAGCCGTGCGGAGTCCCGGCACGGTAATGCCCACTGCGAGCCGCGTCAACCCTCGCTGTGATCGCCGCACCCGGGGGTAGACCTGCTCACACGCCGGCGGCCGTCGGCGGGAGTCGAGAGGAAGAACGATGTCGCAGAGCAATGCAGAAGGTGCCGCGGGCAGCGGTACGACCGAGTCTCCGGGCACCGTCCGGACCGCCGCGCATGAGGCCGCGGGTGTCGCCGACACGGCGAAGGGCCAGGCCGCGGACGTCGTCGAGACGGCGAAGGCCGAAGCCGGGGCGGTCGCCCACGAAGCCAAGGATCAGGTGCGCGACCTGTACCACCAGACCAAGACGGAGCTGTCGGAGCAGGCGGCGGTGCAGCAGCGCCGCGTCGCGGACGGACTCCGGTCCGTGGGCGGGGAGCTGGGCACGATGGCGGAGCGGTCCGACGGCGGTGTCGCCGCCGACCTCGTGCGCCAGGCGTCGACACGCATCCAGGGCATCGCGGGCTGGATCGGCGACCGCGACCCCGGTTCGCTGCTCACCGAGGTGAAGTCCTACGCGCGGGCGAAGCCCGGCACGTTCATCGCGGTGGCTGCGCTCGCCGGTCTCGTCGCCGGCCGGCTGACCAGGGCGCTCTCCGAGGGTGCGGCGGAGTCCGCCTCGTCCGGCGCGGCATCGGGCTCCGGCTCCCCGTCGGTGGCGGGAGCGGCGGCCCCCGCGGTCCCGCCGCGTCCCGTCGTCGCCCCGGCGACCACGCCCGGCGCCGTCCCCGGCAGCGCGGGCGCCGCGGGAGTGGTCGGAGGCGCGGGCACCGCAGAGAACACCACTCTCGGTGAGCCGCCGCTGCCCACCGACGGCACCGTGCCCGGAGCGCCGGACGGCATGAGCGGGATCGATGCCGGCACCGCCCCGTGGGGCGTCACGCCGCGCGGCGAGACGGTCGACGACGGGGACACCCCGCTCTACGACCGCACCGACGCCGCCACCCGCGGATCCGACGAAGAGGGGCGACCATGACCGACGCCACCCCCACGCCCTCGGAGCAGAAGGCCGAGACCACGTCACTCGGCGATCTGCTCAGCGAGGTCACCACCGATCTGTCGACCCTCATGCGGCAGGAGCTGGAGCTGGCCAAGGCCGAGCTCAAGCAGTCCGCCACGCGCGCGGGCCGGGGGGCGGGGATGCTCGGCGGAGCGGGATACGGCGCACTCATGGCCGTGTTCTTCCTGTCGGTCGCCCTCTGGTGGGCCCTCGGCGCCTACGTCACCGGCCTCGGCTGGTCGGCCGTGATCGTCGCCGTCATCTGGGCGCTGATCGCCCTCGTCCTGTTCGTGATGGGACGCAAGCAGTTGAAGAGCATCGAAGGGGCTCCGCGCACCGTGGACAGCCTCAAGCGCATCCCTGATGCGGTGAAGAGGAATGAGGAGAACAAATGAGCGACTCACCCGACGCGATCCGCGCCGACATCGAGCGGACCCGAGCGGAGTTCGGCAGGGATGTCGATGCCCTCGCCGACAAGGTCACCCCCTCGAAGGTCGTGCACCGGCAGACGCAGAAGATGAAGGGCGCCGTGCGCTCGGCGGTCGACCGTGTCATGGGCGCCGCCGACGACGCCGGGGACCGATTGGGGGACGCATCCTCCTCGGTCGCCGACGCCGGACGGCACACCGTGGCCAAGGCGCAGGGCAATCCGCTGGCGGTGGGGCTCATGGCCTTCGCTGCGGGGCTCGTCGTGGCCGCCGTCATCCCCGCCTCCTCGAAGGAGAAGGAACTGGCCGAGGACATCAAGGAGAAGGCGCAGCCTCTCGTCGACGAGGCGACCGACGTCGCCAAGACCATCGGCCAGGATCTCAAGGAGCCGGCGCAGGAGGCCTTCGCCACCGTCAAGGACGAGGCCGCCGGTGCCGCCGCCCACGTCCGTGACGACGCGACCCACGCGGTCGACGAGGTCAAGAGCAGTGCGCAGGACGCCCGCGACAACGTCGCCGGCGGGAACTGATGCCCGCGCACCCGCCACATGAAGGGCCCGGTCCGATCCGTCGGACCGGGCCCTTCGCGTGCCGAGGGCCGGGTCAGGTCTCGATGCCGGTGCGTCCCGGTGCGGAGTCTGCGCGGGTCCGGACGCGCCGGCTGAGCAGGACCCCCGCCGCGAGGGCCAGCACCGCCCCGGCGGCGAGTCCGATCAGGCCGCCGGCGTCGCCGCCGGTGGCCGCGAGGCCCCGGGAGGGGGGAGCGGGCGGCGTCGCGGGAGCCGAGGGGGAGGGTGGCTCGACCGTGGTCGGCGGGGTGGTCGGGGATGGCGGGGAGAGCGTGGTCGGGTTGCGCAGCTCGACGGTCACGACGGAATCCGCGCTGATCGTGAGCTGTGCGCCTCCGTCGGTCGCGGTCACCCCGTCGCCGGTGAACTGCGGGCTTCCCCACACGACACCGGGCACGGCCTCCGCGGTGTGCTCGGACAGCGTCACGACCGCGCCCACCGGGATCTGCGCGACGTCGCGCGCGGTGCCGTCCGCGGGCAGCATGAGCGTTCCGGTCACCGCACCGTCCGCGGTGGGGTAGGAGTAGTCGACGGCGAACGTCGCATCGGCCGGGACGAGGGATGCTCCCTCGCCGACGATTCGTTTCGCGACCGAGAACCCGCCGCGCCCGTCCCCTTCGCCGTCGCCGCCCGCCACGCTCGCGGTCACGGTCGCCGTGGTGGTGGTGACGCTCGATCCGGAGACGGTGTTCGCGAACACCTGGCCGTTGTGCGCATCCGCCGGCAGCTCGGTCTGATACGACAGCCGATACAGGCGGTCGGCCTGCGCCGGCGCCGTGAGCTCCACGGTGAACGACGAGCCGGCGTCGCCCGGCGTGAGGACGAAGTCCGACCCCGCTGAGAGCGGGTGGAAGTCCGCCGGGTCGAACAGGCCGCCTGCCCACGCGTCGGTCGCGACCGAGCCGATCGCCACGGTGTCGGGCAGCAGGTTCAGTCCCGGGGTCGCGGTGTCCGTGAGGGTCGGGCGTTCTCCACCGAGCAGTCGTCCGGGGACCCAGATGTACCACTCGATCGTCCCGTCGGTCGTCTGCACGCCCGACTTGGTCGCATCCGTCGGCACCGGCTCCGGGCGCTGGGGGCCCACGCCGCCGCCGGGGATCTCCACGGTGATCGGACCACCGTCCCCGGTGGTGAACGTCACGGTGTCCTCCTCGGTGGACTCCTCCGCCTTCATCTGGAAGAACAGGGTGCCGTGGACGTTGTCATGCGTGAGGACGTAGTCGCTCAGCGTGCAGGCGATGGCGGTCGCCGCGACGGTGCAGGTGCCGACGGTCGCGCCGGCGGGGTCCCGCAGGGGGAACGTCGCAGCCACCCCGACGAAGCGGGGCGTCGTGGGAAAGGCGAGCGAGAAGGTGTCCCCCGGTTGCGCGCTGTCCGGAACGGCCCAGGTGGCCTCGAGTCGGAGGGTGTCGTACAGGTGGATGTCGCCTGTCGGTTCCACCACCGTCACCGCCGTGATGGCATCCAGCTCCGCCGCCTGCGCCGTCGGCGGCACCGCGAGTCCGACCAGGGCCAGGAGGGCGACGGCGCTGCTCGCCACGCCCCGGCTTCGCCTGCGTCGTCGCTCCGTTCTCTTCTTCTGTATGCGCACAGTCCACCTCTCCTGTTCTTTCCGGGACACCCGGTCGTCGAGCCCGCACGATTCGCCGACAGACTCTCACATGCGCGGATGATTACGCTACATATGAGGACGTTTCGGTATCGCTCGATCCGCCCCGCGCTCGAAGCGGGCCGCGAGCCGACGGGGCGCCCGCGGGCGGTAGGCTGTTCGAGTGGCTGCCTCCCCCACCAACCCCTATTCCGAAGCCGGCGTCGACACCGCGGCGGGTGACCTCGCCGTCGAACTGATGAAGTCGTCCGTGCGCGCGACGCACGGCCCCGAGGTGCTCGGCGGTGTCGGCGGTTTCGCCGGTCTGTTCGACGCCAGCGCCCTGCGCGACTTCCGGCGTCCGCTGCTCGCGACCAGCACCGACGGCGTCGGCACCAAGGTCGCCATCGCGCAGGCCATCGACAAGCACGACACGATCGGCCAGGACCTGGTCGGCATGGTCGTCGACGACATCGTCGTGGTGGGCGCGAAGCCCCTGTTCATGACCGACTACATCGCCTGCGGCAAGGTCGTCCCCCAGCGGATCGCCGACATCGTGCGCGGCATCGCCGAGGCGTGCGCCGCGACGGGCACCGCGCTCGTCGGCGGCGAGACGGCGGAGCACCCCGGTCTCCTGGGTCCGCGCGACTACGACGTCGCCGGCGCGGCGACGGGCGTGATCGAGGCCGACGCCATCCTCGGCGCGGAGCGCGTGCAGGACGGCGATGCGGTCATCGCGGTCGCCTCCAGCGGCCTGCACTCCAACGGCTACTCGCTCGTGCGCCACATCATCACCCGAGCCGGGATCTCCTACGGCGACAACGCCGCAGACTTCGGTTCGACCTGGGGCGAGGCTCTGCTCGAGCCCACGCGCCTCTACACGCTGCCGCTGCTGCGCCTGATCGAGGCCTCCGGCGGGGTCCACGCGCTGAGCCACGTCACCGGCGGCGGCATCGCGGCGAACCTCGCGCGCGTGCTCCCCCAGGGAAGCTGGGTCGAGGTCGACCGCAGCACCTGGTCGCCGAGCCCGGTGTTCCGCGTGCTGAGCGACATCGCCGGTTCCACGCTGGAATCCGCCGAGGGCACCTGGAACCTCGGCATCGGATTCCTCGCCGTGGTGGCGGCGGACAGGACGGACGCCGCGATCGCGGCGCTGAACGCCGAGGGCATGCCCTCCTGGCAGGTCGGCACGGTGGGCTTCGGCCCGCGTCCGGCCGGCGAATTCGAACAGGGCGCCAAGGGCGTCGATGGTGGAGCAGTGCGCCTCGTCGGCGCCTACGCGGACGGAGCGAAGTAAGAGCCCATGTGCGGCATCGTCGGAATGGTGGGCTCTGCCCCGGTCAATCAGGACATCTACGACGCCCTCCTGCTGCTGCAGCATCGCGGGCAGGACGCGACGGGCATCGCCACCGCCGAGGCGAACGGCGTCATGCACAACGCCAAGGCCCAGGGTATGGTGCGCGAGGCGTTCCGCACCCGCGACATGCGCGGACTGCTGGGCAACGTCGGTCTCGGCCACGTCCGCTACGCCACCAAGGGCACCGCGTCCAGTGAAGAGGAGATGCAGCCGTTCTACGTGAACGCGCCCTACGGCATCATCCTCATCCACAACGGCAATCTCACGAACACGCGCGAGCTCGCCGCCGACATGGCGCAGCGCGACCGTCGGCACCTGAACTCGTCCAGCGACACCGAGCTGCTGCTCAACGTGCTCGCCGGTGAGCTGCAGGCCACGACCTCCACGGTCGACCTCGACCCGGACCGGATCTTCGAGGCCGTCGCCCGCACGCATGACCGCATCGAGGGCGCGTACGCGGTGATCGCCGTCATCGCCAACTACGGCCTGCTCGCGTTCCGCGATCCGTTCGGCATCCGTCCGCTGATCCTGGGCCGCCGCCCTTCCACGGTCCCCGGAGCCGAGGGCAAGGACGAGTGGGTCGTGGCGAGCGAGTCCCTCGTGCTGGAGAACGGCGACTACGAGGTCGTGCGCGAGGTCGAGCCCGGCGAGGCCGTGTTCATCACGAACGAGGGCGAGCTGTTCACGAAGCAGTGCGCCACCGAGACGCACCTCGCACCCTGCGCCTTCGAGTACGTCTACCTCGCTCGTCCCGACTCCGTCATGAACGGCATCTCGGTGTACGAGTCCCGCCTGCGGATGGGCGACAAGCTCGCCGACACGATCGCGAAGCACGTGCCGATGGACAAGATCGACGTGGTCATGCCGATCCCCGACTCGTCCCGTCCCGCGGCCATGGAGGTCGCCCGCAAGCTCGGCATCGAGTACCGCGAGGGCTTCTACAAGAACCGCTACGTCGGCCGCACCTTCATCATGCCGGGGCAGGCGGTGCGCAAGAAGAGCGTCCGTCAGAAGCTCAACGCCATGTCGACGGAGTTCCAGGGCAAGAACGTGCTGCTGATCGACGACTCCATCGTGCGCGGCACCACCTCGAAGGAGATCATCCAGATGGCCCGGGATGCCGGAGCCGCCTCGGTGACCTTCGCCTCCGCCGCCCCGCCCGTCCGGCACCCGCACGTGTACGGCATCAACATGCCCTCGCGGCACGAGCTCATCGCCCACGGCCGCACGATCCCCGAGATCGCGGAGGAGCTGGGCTGCGACCACCTCGTGTACCAGGAGGTCGACGACCTGAAGGCCGCGATCACCGAAGGTTCCGTACTGGAAGACCTCGACATGAGCTGCTTCGACGGCCGCTACGTCACCGGCACCGTCACCGACGAGTACCTCGCCTGGGTGGAGGGGTCGCAGACCTCTTGATGTCCGGGTCCCTGAGCTCGCCGCAGGGCCGACCCCTCTGGCAGGGGCGCGCCCTCGCGTTGATCGGGATCGTGCTGGTCGCGTTCTCGCTGCGGTCGGCGGTCGCCTCGCTCTCTCCTGTCCTCGACCACGTCGCCGAGGACTTCTCGGTGGCCCCCGTGATCGTGGGGCTGATCGGCGCGGCTCCGCCCGTCTGCTTCGCGCTGTTCGGACTGCTGACCCCGCTGTTCGAGCGCCGGTTCGGGCTGGAGCGGATGGCGGTCGTGGCGATCGTGCTGATGGCGGCGGGCATGCTGCTGCGCGGCCTCGCCCCCGACTCCTGGAGTCTGCTGGCCGCGACCGCCGTCGTGTTCGCCGGTGTGGGATCGGGCAACGTCCTGCTGCCGCCGCTGGTCAAGAAGTACTTCGCCGACCGGCTCGGCGTCATGATGACCGCATACTCCACGACGCTCGCGGTCTCGACCTTCCTCCCGCCGCTGGTCGCCGTCCCCGTCGCCGACTCGCTCGGGTGGCGGATCTCGCTGGGTATGTGGGGCGTGGTGGCCGCCCTCGCGCTCGTGCCCTGGGTCACGCTGCTGGTGCGCTCCCGCGGCGACGACCGCGCGGTGCCGACGGAGCTCCTGGTTCCCGACCCCACCGACGGCGTGGACGATGTGCGCGACGCGGTCGCCGCCTCGACCGGGCCGATCACGACGCAGTCGGCGAGCCCCCGCGTCTTCGGCCGGCTCTGGCGGCTGCCGTTGGCGTGGGCCCTCGCGCTCGTGTTCGGCACGTCGTCGACCATGGCCTACGTCGCCTTCGCCTGGCTGCCCACCATCCTCGTCGACCTCGGTGGCGTGACCCCGGCGACCGCCGGCTTCCTGCTCTCGCTCTTCGCCCTCGTCGGACTGCCCTGCTCCATGCTCGTGCCGGTGCTCGTCGTGCGGTTCCAGGCCACCCGCCCGCTGTTCTTCGTGGCCGTGGTGGCCGGTCTCGTCGGGCTCGCCGGTCTCCTGCTCTTCCCGACCGTCGCGCTGCCGCTGTGGGTGGCGATCTTCGGGCTCACCGCGATCATGTTCCCGCTGAGCCTCGTGCTCCTGAGCATCCGGGCCCGTACGCCGGAGAGCGCAGTCGCCCTCAGCGGCTTCGTGCAGAGCATCGGCTACGCGATCGCGGCGGTGTTCCCGCTCCTCGTCGGCCTTCTCCACGACACCAGCGGAGGGTGGCAGGTGCCGCTTCTCGTGGTGGCAGGGGTGCTGGTCGTCTCGGTGCCCGCGGGCATCATCGCCGGTCGCCGCCGCACGATCGAGGACGAGTGGGAGCGGCGTCACGGCCGCTGGTGACGATGGCCGTCAACGCGTGACGCGAGGCGGCGCGGTCGAGGAGCGCACGATGAGCTGCGGGTCGGTGGAGGGCATCTCGCCGACCGGGTCGTGGCCCTCGATCTGGGTGATGAGCCGCAGCGCGGCGGCGCGGCCCATGGCCTCGAACGGCTGACGGACGGTGGTCAGGGCGGGGGAGGCGTAGGCGGCGAGGGCGATGTCGTCGACGCTCACGACGGAGATGTCCTCCGGCACGCTGCGCCCCGCCTCATGCAGGGCGCGGATGAGGCCGAACGCCATCTCGTCGCTGCTGACGAAGACCGCGGTCGCCTCGGGGATCGCGGCGATCGTGCGGCCCGCCCGGTACCCGGACTCCGGGGTCCAGTCCGCCGGGATCACGGGCGGCGGGACGATGCCGCGCTCGCGGAGCGTCTGCTCCCAGGCCTCGCTGCGCTGCTGCGTCTCCGTCCAGTAGTCGTCGCCGGAGACATGCCACACGGTCTCGTGGCCGAGGTCGAGGAGATGCTCCACGGCGAGGCGGGCGATCGCGCGCTGGTCGACCGCGAGCGGGGCGTCCTCCTCGAGGGAGGTGCGCTCACTCCGGGTGGCGGGCGTCCGTTCGGTACGCGCCCGCATCGCCGGCGTGTCCAGGGCGATCGGAACACCGAGGATGATGCCCTCCGCGCCCTGCCGCTCCAGGCGATCGAAGGCCTCGAGGAACGCGTCGTCCGAGGCATGGTCGGCCACCGCCGCCGTGGTCACGGTGTAGCCGTTCGCCGCCGCGGCCTGCTGGATGCCGACGCCGAGCGCGGCGGAGGAGTAGCGATCGGTCGAGACCACGATCACGCCGAGCACACGGGTGCGGCCCGAGGCGAGCGACGCGGCGGCGGCGTGCACCCGGTAGCCGAGCTCCTCGACCGCGGCGAGAACCCGTCGTGCGGTCTCCGGGCGGACGTTGTCCTGTCCGGACATCACGCGCGAGACGGTCTGGGTGGAGACGCCGGCGAGGCGGGCGACGTCGACCTGGCTGGGGGCGCGGTCGTCTTTCGGACGGCGAGGGGACATGCCCCAATGGTAGCGATCCATCGGCGGAAAACCAGGGAGCGCGGACATCGGCGATGCGATAATGTGAACGCAAACAATTCAGCTGGGAGTGCAATGTCCGACCTTCTCGCCGCGGCTTCCGACGGCTTCTCCACCGCCGTCGCCGCGCCGACAGACGCCGCCGCCCCCGGCGCCCCCGCCCTGTCCTGGCGCGACGGGGAGATCCTCCGCGACGGTGCGCCGCACCGCATCCTGTCGGGCTCGATCCACTATTTCCGCGTGCACCCGGACCAGTGGGAGGACCGCCTGCGCCGGCTCGCCGCGATGGGCGCGAACACGGTCGACACCTATGTCGCCTGGAACTTCCACGAACGGGTCGAAGGGGACATCCGCTTCGACGGCTGGCAGGACGTCGAGCGCTTCGTGCGGCTGGCCGGCGAGGTCGGTCTCGACGTGTTCCTCCGGCCGAGCCCCTATATCTGCGCGGAGTGGTCCAACGGCGGTCTCCCCTTCTGGCTCACCGGGCGGGTCGCGGCGCTGCGGACGAGCGATCCCGCGTTCCTCGCCGCCGTCGATGCCTGGTACGACGCGCTGCTTCCGCGGCTCGCGCCCCTGCAGGCCGCGTACGGCGGGCCGATCGTGGCGATCCAGATCGAGAACGAGTACGGATCGTTCGGCAGCGACGCCGCCTACCTCGCCCACCTGCGTGACGGGCTCCGGCGACGGGGCATGGTGGAGATGCTGACGACGGCCGACGGGATCACTCCGGACATGATCGCGCACGGGAGCGTGCCGGGCGCGATGACGACGTTCACTTTCGGCACCGGGGTGCCGGTGGCGGCCTCCCTGCGTCGGCACGGGGAGGCGCTCATGTGCAGCGAGCTCTGGGGCGGCTGGTTCGACCACTGGGGCGAGCGGCACCATGTGCGGTCGGCGGACAGCATGGGCGGGACGATCCGCGAGCTCCTCGACGAGGGCGGTTCGGTCAGCCTCTACATGGCGCACGGGGGCACCAACTTCGGCCTGTGGAACGGCGCGAACCACGACCTCGTGCTGCAGCCCACGGTGACCAGCTACGACTCCGACGCCCCGATCGGCGAGGACGGCACCCTCGGGAAGAAGTTCCATGCGCTTCGCGCGCTCTTCGCCCCCTTCCACGCGGACGAGCTGCCGCCGGTCCCCGACCAGCCGCGGCGGCAGTCCGCGGCGTCCGCGCCCCTGGAGCCGCGGGCGGCTCTGCTCGACGTGGTCCGGGCGACCCCTGCGGCGGGCGCGCTCTCGCCCCGTCCACTCACCTTCGAGCAGCTCGGGGCGGAGGACGGCCTTGTCGCCTACGAGGCCGACGTGTCGTTCCCCGACGAGGCGACACTGACCATCGATGGCCTGCACGATCGCGCGGTCGTCTTCCTCGACGACCGTCGCCTCGGTGTGCTCGAGCGGGACGGCGAGACGTCTCTCGCTCTCCCCGTGGACGGCGGCTCCGGTCGGCTGACGCTCGTCGTCGAGAGCCTCGGACGCATCAACTACGGGCCGTATACCGGCGAGGGCAAGGGCATCATGCGCGGTGTGATGATCGGCCGCCGCCTTGTGAACGGCTGGACGCATCGCCTCCTGCCGCAGACGGCACCGGCGGCGGACGCCGCCGGGTCGGGCGGAAAGGACGGCCTCGCCGTCGCCGGGTTCGATGTCGCTGAACCGCTGGACGCGTGGCTCGCCTTCCCCGGCGGCGGCAAGGGCATGGTGTGGCTGAACGGATTCCTGCTCGGACGTTACTGGAGCGTGGGTCCGCAGGAGACGCTCTACGCCCCCGCGCCGCTGTGGCGTGCCGGGCGCAACGAGATCGTGGTGCTCGACACCGACGGCCTCGGGGCGACGGTGGAGATCCGGGAGGCGCCGTCCTTCGGGGAGACCGAGGAGTTCATCGGCTCCTGAGCCGCACACGGGCCGCGGGTGATGACCTTCGGCCAATGTTTGCGCATACTTCGCGTTCAACTCTTGTCTTAAGCCACACCCTCGCTCTACGGTGATAGCGCAAACATCGGTTCCGATCGATGATCCACCTGCGGCGCATCGGGGCGTCCTTTCCTCCGGCCGTCGCACCGTTCGAGAGGCAAGACGTGTCGACACCTTCCCGACCGCCGCGCACCGCCGTCGCCATCAGCTCCCTGCTGGCGACGGCTCTCGCGCTCGGCGGAGCGCTCCTCCCCGCGACCGCTGCACAGGCCGCCGATCTCCTCCCCGTCCCGCAGACGGAGTACCGGTTGCACGCGGTGTCCAGCGAATCGGATCCGTATCCGGCGCCGCCCTCGCACGACGGCACGGCTCTCGGCGCCTTCGACGGCGACTATGCGACGCAGTGGACGTCGCGGTACTCGTCCAACGCGCCCTTCCCGCACTGGATCGCCCTCGACCTGCAGCGGCCCCTCTCTGTGAAGGCGCTGGACTACTCGGTCAAGCGCGGGCAGAGCGTCGCGGCCAAGACCGTCGAGGTGTACGTCACGGATGACGCCGACGCCGCGCGCACCTCGCCGGCCGATGGGGGATGGGGCGCCGCCGCCGCGGCCGCGACACTGCACGCACCCACCGCGAATGACGAGAAGCAGCGCATCACGCTGGAGACCGCGAAGGACGGCCGATACGTCGCGCTGCTCGTCATCGACGCGCAGGGCACCACGGGCGGCGGCGCCGGTGAGATCCAGGTGCTCTCCGACGAGGAGCTCCCGCCGATCGTCACGGAGCCGGAGACGCCGGAGCAGCCGGAGACCGGGGACACCGTCGAGATCGCCGCGGGCGGCACCACCGCCACCGTCTCCGCCGCGTTCCCGCAGATCCTCGGCTACCGCGTGGGCGATGACCGCCTCGGCGGGCAGAAGAGCTCCCCGCGCACCTGGGCGGTCAACGGCACCGCCTATGCGTCGACCACCACCTCCACGGCGACGGCGAGCGGCGTCGACTACGTCTCGACCCTGACCGGCATCGACGTCACGGTGCGCAGCAGCATCCGCGTCGCGGCGAACGGCACGGTCGAGTTCACCGTGACCGGGGTGGACGGTTCCGCCGCGGTGAACACCCTGGCGCTCCCCGACAACGCGTTCCTCTCCGCGACGGCCGCGGACGGCGCCGTCCTCGATCGCACCGTGATCAGCCCGAACAGCACCACGAACGCCGATGAGCACATCGCGGTGGGAGCGGCGACGGCCACCGGGACGAAGGGCGCGGCCTTCGCATTCCTCGGCGACGGGACCCTCGCCGGCAGCGTGATCACGAACGCGACGACGCAGGCCTCCGGCGGCACCGCCTCGTGGAACACCCGGCTCACGACGCGGGTGACTGCGGCCGACGGCCGGACCGCGGAGATCGGCTCGAACACCTGGCTCATCCATCCGACCTCCGCCGTCGACAGCCGGGTGACGACCTACGCCCTTCCGAAGGTCACGGTGCTCCTCACCGCCGACCGCAACGGCGACGAGACCGTGGACTGGCAGGACGCCGCGATCCGCTACCGCGAGGTCGACGCCCCGCGCCTCGGTGCCGACCGGGTGGCCGACCGCGTGGTCAGCCGCATCCCGTTCAACTTCGCCTCGAGCGCCACGAACTACTTCGACCTCGTGCTCGACAACACCAAGCGCATCGCGAACCAGACCGACGGCCTCGGGCAGTGGGTGCTCAACAAGGGCTTCGGCAGCGAGGGACACGACTCCGCGAACACCGACTACGGCGGGAACTACAACGAGCGTGCGGGCGGCCTCGCCGACCTCAACCGCCTCGTCGACGAGGGGGCGAAGCTCAATGCCGACATGAGCGTGCACGTCAACGCCACGGAGATCTACCCGCAGGCGGACGCGTTCGACGCGGCGATCCTCGATGGCACACCGCCCTACAAGCCGGGCTGGAACTGGCTGGACCAGTCGTACTACATCAACCAGCAGACCGATCTCGGCACCGGACGCGTGCTCGACCGCTTCCAGCAGCTGCGGGACGAGGTGCCGGGGCTCAGCGGCGTCTACATCGACGTGTACTACTCCAACGGCTGGGTGGCCGAGGAGCTCGCGGACGAGCTGAACGCCATGGATCTCGAGGTCGCGACCGAGTGGGGCGACAAGTTCGTCGACAGCACGGTCTGGTCGCACTGGCCGAACGACCTCGCCTATGGCGGTAAGGACAACAAGGGCATCAACTCCACCATGGTGCGGTTCATCCAGAACGCGCAGGCGGACGTCTGGAACGACGACGTCCTGCTCGGCCAGCAGCGTCTCGTCGACGCCGAGGGCTGGGTGGGCAACCGCAACTGGGACGGCTTCATCGGCAACATCTGGTCGCAGAGCCTGCCGACGAAGTTCCTGCAGCACTTCGACCTGCAGACGTACGAGGCGGGGGTCGAGGCGACCTTCACCGACGACGTGGCGGCCCGGATCGACGGCGGCACGCGGGTCGTCACGATGGACGGCGCGACCGTCCTGCGGGGCGACTCCTACCTGCTGCCGTGGCAGTCGCTGCCGTCGAGCGCCGAGTCGGGCTCGCCCGTCGACGCGGACAAGATGTACTTCTTCACGGCCTCCGGCGGCGAGAAGACCTTCGGTCTCACGGACGCCTTCCGCGGGAACACGACCTTCGACGTGTTCGCGCTCGGCGACCAGGGCCGCGAGAAGGTGCGCACCGTCACCGCGGTCGACGGCAAGCTGACGCTGTCCGGTGAGAAGGGGACGGCCTACGTCGTCGTGCCTCAGGGCGGAGCGCAGCGGGCGGCGATCGAGTACCGCGACGCGGGCCTGACCGATCCCGGGTTCAACTCGGGCGCGCTCGACGGCTGGAACCCCCGGGGCGACGTGACCATCGAGCGCACGGACCTCGGCGCGGCGAAGAACGCCTCACGGGGCGACAACATCGCGGTCTTCGGCTCGTCCCCCTCCGCGATCTCGCAGACCGTCACCGGCCTCACCCCCGGGAAGCGCTACGCGTTCTCCGCGCAGGTGCAGATCGATCCGACGGCCACGCGCGACGTGAGCGTCGCGGTCGACACCGGGGGCGGCGTCGTGAGCCGCACCTGGAACCTGTCCCCGACGTACAACTACATGCGCGCCGACTCGAAGGCCGGACAGTACTACCAGCGCGGATCGGTGTCGTTCCTGGCGCCGGCCTCCGGCGAGGTGACCGTCTCGGTCTCGGCGGTCGCCGGCGACGCGGCGGTGCGCATCGACAACGCCAGGGTGATGGCGGACACGACGGCGCCGGCCGCAGCCGGCACGGTGTACTCGAACGACTTCGAGGGCAACCAGCCCGGGTGGGGCCCGTTCGTGAAGGGCGACGCCAACGGCATCGACGACCCCCGCACGAGCATCTCGCGGCGGCACGACCCGTACACGACGAGCGACTGGCGCAACACAGCCAAGCCGTTCGACAGCGGAGCCCTCGCGGGGCTGGCGGTGGACACCACCCTCACCGGTGAGCACTCGCTGATGTCCCACTCCGAGAACTCCGGCGTCGTCTACCGGACCGACCCCACGCTGGTGCCGCTGCAGGCCGGGCACACCTACCGCATCGGGTTCGACTACCAGGCCGGCGCGAGCGGGGCCTACCGCTGGCTGACCGGCACCGACGCCGTGCTCGACGGGGAGATCTCCTCGACGACCCTGCGTCGCACCCCCGTCGTGCAGGCCCTGGAGACCACCGCGTTCCAGGAGGACGTGATCGTGGGGTGCGGCGACTACACGTGGGTCGGTCTGGAGCGGGTCGGCGGCCCGGACGTCGACTTCGTCCTCGACGACTTCACGGTCACCGACCTCGGTCCGACGGAGGGTGGCACGCCGTGCGCCACCGTCTCCGGCGAGGCCGTGACCCTGAGCCCCGGGGCGCAGACCCCGTTCACCACGACCTTCACCAACAGCGAGGACATCCTGGCGGAGAACGTCGGCGTGCAGCTCGACCTCCCGGAGGGCTACACCGTCGAGGTCGCAGACGGGTCGTCGAACCTGTTCGCGAAGGTCGCCCCCGGCGAGAGCGTGACGACGGACTGGCTGCTGACGGCACCGGCGTCGGCCGCGGGCTCCGCCGTGAGCATCGGCATCGCGGCCACCTACCTCGTCGACTGCGACGTGCGGACCGTGCAGACCGCGCAGGAGGCGGCTGTGGCCTCCCGCGCCCGCATCCCGAACGCGCAGATCACGGCGACCGCGAGCTCCGAGGAGACCGCGGGTGAGGACGGCCCAGCGACGAACATGCTCGACGGCAATGCCGGGACGTTCTGGCACAGCCGCTGGAGCAGCGACGCCCCCGGGTATCCGCACGTGCTCACGTTCGACCTCGGTTCCGCGGAGACGGTCGACGGCATCTCCTACCTGCGGCGCGGCGCGAACCAGAACGGCCCCATCAAGGGCTTCCAGGTCGCGGTCTCCACCGACGGGCAGACCTTCACCGACGTGGCGGTGGGTGAGTGGAAGAACGTCGCGGAGTGGCAGGATGTCGACTTCGCCGCGACGACCGCGCGATACGTGCGGGTGACGGCGACCTCGTCGATCTCGGGCACGCCGTTCGCGGCCGTGGCGGAGATGGCGGTGTACGGTGTCACGTCCCCGCAGACGGGGCACGCCCCGGAGAAGCGACCAGCGGACGACCTCGGGGCGTGCGCCCCGGAGACCGATCCGGTGCTCACGCTCGGCGCGGATTCCGTGCGCGCAGGGGAGACGGTCGAGGCCGTGCTCTCAGGCTTCGCGCCCGGCGCCGCCGTCTCGTTCTGGCTGGACGGCGTGCGGCTCGCGGACGCGACGGTCGATGCGCACGGCGCGCTGACCACCCGCGTGCTCATCCCCGCGGATGCGACGGTCGGGAAGCACCGCTTCCTCGTCAAGGACGCCTCCGGCGCGGAGGTGGCCGGCGCGGACCTCAAGGTCAAGAAGGCGAAGCCGGCGAAGAAAGCCGTCCTCACCCCGTCGGTCGGCACCGCGGTGGCAGGAGACTCCCTCCGCGTGCAGCTCCGCGGCTTCGACCCCGAGGCGGTCGTGCAGCTCTGGCTCCACTCGGAGCCGGTCCGCGTGGGCGAGGTGACGATCGCCGCCGACGGCGGCGCGGTCGCGACCGTCCTCATCCCGGCGGCCACGCCCGCGGGTGCCCACGCGCTCGTCGCGACGGACACCGAGGGCGCCGAGCTGGCCCGCGCGGATCTGGCGGTCACCGCGGCCGCGACCGCCGCGGGTGGGGCGCTGGCCACGACCGGCACGGAGGGGATGACCTGGCTGGCGGTCGCCGTCGGCGCGCTCGCCCTGAGCGCACTCGGTGCGGCGCTCTGGCGACGGCGACGCAGCTGAGTTCCTCTGCACACGAGAGGCCCGGGGTTCGCCCCGGGCCTCTTCTGCACGCGGCGGGGAGTCTGCCGGTTCTCCACGGGTCGCGGTTCCGGGGCGGGAGAGCGTGCCCCCGCTCCCCGATACTCGAGGGGTAGTCACGAAAGGAGCCGTACATGCATACTGTAAGCATGCCGAACGTCCTCATCCGCGACCTCGATCCGGGCGTGCATTCCGTGCTCGCCGCACGCGCGCGCGAGCGAGGACAGTCGCTTCAGCAGTATCTGTCGACGGAGCTCACTCGCCTCGCCTCGCGCCCGACGCTTTCGGAGTTCCTGAGCCGACGAGCGCGGCAGCCGGAGATGACCGCGCTCACCCCGGAGAGCATCGTCGCCGCCGTGCACGAGGGGCGCGCCGGGCGGTGATCGTCGTCGACGCCTCGATCGTCGTCGACCTGGTCTGCACCGGAACGTCGACCGGTGTCCTGGGGTCGCGGCTGGAGGACGAGTTTCTGCTTGCCCCGGAGCTGTTGCCGGTGGAGGTGGCCAGCGCTCTGCGGGGGCTCGAACGCGGCGGTGTCCTCGACGCCGCGGCGCTCGAATCCGCGGCCGGCGACCTCGCCCGCCTCCCGGTCGACCTGCATCCGACGCTCCCGCTGGTGCCGCGGATCCTCGCGCTGCGGGCGAACCTCACCGCCTACGACGCCGCGTACGTCGCGCTCGCCGCGGTGTTCGACTGCCCGCTCCTGACGCACGACCGGAGGCTCGCGCGGGCGGCCTCCGGTCTGTGCGCGGTCGAGGTGCCTAGCCCTTGACGGCGCCGGCGGCGAGACCCGAGCGCCAGTACTTCTGCAGCGTGAAGAACAGCGCGATGAGGGGGATCACGCCGAGCAGGGCCCCGAGCATGACGGCGCCCTTGTCGGGGGAGAAGTAGCTCATCATGCCGTAGAGGCCGAGCGTGACCGGCTTGAGGTCGGGGCTGGAGATCATCATGAGCGGGAGGAGGAAGTTGTTCCACGTGGCCACGAAGATGAACAGGAAGATCGTCACCATCGCGGGGCCGAGCAGCCGCAGCACGATCGTGAAGAAGATCCGGCCCTCACCGGCGCCGTCGATGCGGGCGGCTTCCAGCAGCTCCGTCGGCACCGACGACTGCGCGTAGACCATGCCGAGGAAGACGCCGAACGGCGAGACCGCCGAAGGGATGATGATCGCCCACACCGTGTTCGTGAGGCCGAGCGCCTGGAACTCGATGTACAGCGGCACCGTGAGCAGGGCGACGGGCAGCAGGAGCCCCGCCATGATGATGCCGACCGCGAGCTTCTTCCCCGGGAAGGCGAACTTGGCGATCGCATAGCCGGCCATCACGGCGAACAGCGTGCCGATGACCCCGGCGCTGAGCGAGTAGAACAGGGAGTTGCCGACCCAGCGCCAGAACAGCCCCTGCGTCCAGCCCATGAGGCTGTCGTAGTTGGCGGCGAGGTTCGGCTCGGCGAACCAGAAGCCGAACGTCGACGTGAGGTCGGTGTTGTTCTTCGTCGAGGCGACCACGAGCCAGAACACCGGCACGAGGAAGTACAGCGTGGCGACGACGAGGGCGATGATGCCGAACGTGCGCGCGGCGGGGCCGGGGGCGATCGACGGGGGAGGGGCGTCCGCCGCCTGCGGCTTCCGGGAGCGCCGCTTCGTCGGCGGAGCCACGGTGACGAGTCGTGTGGTGGTCATGCGTCGCCCTTCCGCCGCTGGAGCAGTGCGTACACGATCGCGAGCACACCCGCGATGCCGGCCATGAGCAGCGAGTACGCCGACGCCGGACCGCTGCCCGACGGCGACAGCTCGCCCATCATCGTGTTGTAGGTGAGCATCATCGGCGTGAAGTCCTTGCCCATCCAGGAGTTCGCGGCTTCCAGGATGACCGGCTCGTTGAACAGCTGGATCGTGCCGATGATCGACAGCAGCACGGCCAGCAGGGCGGCACCGCGCACGAGCGGCACCTTGATGCGGGTCGCGATCTGGAATCCGGTCGCGCCGTCCAGGCGGGCGGCCTCGTAGAGGTCGCGGGGGATGGCCTGCAGGGCGCTCAGGAAGATGAGCATGTTGTAGCCCGTGTAGGTCCACGTCGTCATGTTCGCCATCGAGAAGAGGATCGTCTGCGGCGACATGAGGTCGGTCCCCTCGGGCAGATAGGGCAGGAAGGGCGACACCTCGGGCGTGTAGAGGTAGAGCCACATCATCGCCGCGATGATGCCGGGGACCGCGTAGGGGAGGAAGAAGGCGAGGCGGAACAGCGCGGGGCGGCGCACGATGAACGAGTCCAGCAGCAGGGCCAGGGCGAGGGCCGCGATGATCATCACCGGGATCTGGAACGCCGCGTAGAGCACGACCCGTCCCATGCCGGCCCAGAACGCGCCGTCGGTCGCCGCGGCCGCGAAGTTGTCGAGGCCGACGAACGTGTCGACGAGCTCGCCGCCACCGTACAGGCCGCCGCCGGCGGGTACCTGCGCGAAGAACGACGACCGGACCGACACGATGATCGGGATGAGGAAGACGACGGCGAACAGCAGCGCGAACGGCGCCATGAACAGCCACCCGGTCAGCCCCTCCCGTCGGATCCGCGATCGCCTCGTCGACGGGGCGACGGGGCGGCGCGCGGGAGGGAGCGGCGCCGCTGCCCTCGTCTCGGTCACTGTGGCCATGATGTGCCTCTCGCTCTCACGACGACGGCGGAGTACACGATCGCCCGTGCACTCCGCCGTCGTTCATCCGATGATGCCGTCCGGTCCGGTCATTCCGCGACCGGGAGGCCGAGGTCCTTGAGCGACGCGACGGCCGTGTCCTGCGCCGTCGTGAAGATGTCGGCGACCGAGGCCGTGCCGGCGGCGGCCGCGGCGGCCGTCTCGTTCATGTTCGCCAGGGTCGAGAAGCCGGGGGCGTAGGGGAAGTCGGGGTTGAGGTTCTCGGTGGCGGTGCCGAGCTCGGCGAGCACATCCTGGCCACCGAACTGCCGCAGCATCTTCTCGGGGGTCTCCACCTCACCCTTCGCGGCGACGACGAGACCCTGCGACGCGAGGTCGTCGACCTGCGTGTTGAACCAGTCGTTGAACTCCATGGCGGCCTCGGGGTTCTCGCAGCCCTTCATGACCGAGACGCCGGAGCCGCCGTCGGGGCCGCTCATCGCCCCGGCGCCGAAGTCCGGGAGCTGGGCGACGCGCCACTTCCCCTCGGCCGGGGTGCCGTCCAGCGAGTCGAGGAGGAAGCCGGCCTCCCAGGCCGCGCCGACGTGGCCGATGAGGCTGCCGTCGTTCAGCGCCGCCGTGAAGCCCTCGCCCCAGCGCTCGGTCGCGAGCGTCTGCTTGCCGTCGAGCAGGCCCTGCCAGAAGGCGGCGACGCGCTCGGAGCCGGCGCCCTCGGCGTCCACCTTCCACTCCTCGCCCTCGGTGGAGAACCAGGTGTCGCCGGCGGCCGCGGCCTGTCCGGAGAGCCAGTTCTGCGCCTCGTCCGGAGTGAAGGCGGTGACGAACTTGCCGGCGGCGGCGGCCGTGGCGGAGGCGGCGGTCAGGTCGTCGAGCGTGGCCGGGGCGTCGAGGCCGAGCGCCTCGAACTCCGCGGTGTTGTAGAAGTAGACGAGGGGCCCGGTGTCCTGCGGGAGGCCCACGATGGCGTCGCCGACCCGCATGCCGCTGAACGCTCCGGCCGAGTAGTGGTCCTCGTACTTCTCGGCCTCCGCGGCGACGTCCTCCAGCAGACCCTTCACATAGAGCTGCGGCACCTCGGAGTATCCGGTCTGCGCGAGGCACGGGCCGTTCCCGGCCTTGATGTCGGTCTCGAGCTTGAGGATCATGTCGCTGGCCTTGCCGTCGAACTTCGTGGCCGTGACCTGGATGTCGGGGTGCTCCTCGTTCCAGCGGTCGACGATCTCCGCGACCGTGGTCATGCCCTCGCCGTCGGGCAGGCGGTGCATGTACTCGATGGTGACGGGCTCACCGCCGGCGTCGCCGCCCCCGGATGCGGCCGGCGCGCAGGCCGCGAGTCCGAACGCCGACACCGCGCCGAGGGCGACGACCGCGGCGACGCGGGGGGTGCGTGAGGTGGGTGCCATGCTGTTCTCCTCTTTGAGGTCATGTTCCTGCGGATCGCCCGAAGCGGGGACGCGGCGAGGGTGCGCCGTCGATCACATGCACATCAAATCAGAAAATGTTTGCGCTCACAAGACGCGGAATCGCGGGACGGGGACGAATTCGGATGCCGCGGAGGGAGCGCTGACATCGATCGGCGGCGTCGGGACGGAGTCGGGCACGGCGGGGCGCGGCGGGCCTCCCGCTGAGGGGCTCGCCGCCCGGGTACGACGAAACACCCGCACGAGCCGTGCGGGTGTTTCGAACCGAGGGGCTACGCCTTCTCTAGTTCGTCTTCGTCTTCGTCTGCGTACTCGTCGGCCCACTTGTCGACGTAGGCGTCTTCGTCGGAGTCGCTCGAGTGCGCGAGCTCGCGCTCCAGCGCCGAGTAGTTCACCGACGGACTGTACGCCTTGAGTTCGCGGGCGATCTTTGTGTGCTTCGCCTTCTGACGGCCACGGCCCATGCCTGAGACCCCCTCACGAGTTAAGCTGCGGGCAGACAGGCGCCCGAGTCATTCACGACACCGGCTCGAGGCCGGTAAGAGTAGCATTCAGGATAGCACGCGGGGAACAGACCCTGGCCGCGGCCAGGCCGGCGAAGGGAGCGATCTCCATGACCGACAGCACCTCCACTCCGTCCGATGAGGCCACGCAGAACGCCGCTCTGCAGAAGGCCGTGATCGTCGGGATGCAGCTCGACCAGGACCCGCACGTTCTCGATGAGGCCGTCCGGTTCGCCCGGCTGCTGAACGCCCCGCTCGTGGTGGCCCACGTCGACATCACGCGCTTCGTCACCTACGAGGATCCGGACGGCTACGTGCACTCCGCTCCCATCGACATCAACTTCGACGCGGGGGCTGCCGAGTTCGAGGCGGTCGAGGCGGCTGCGGCCACGATGCTCGACGGCAAGGGAGTCACCTGGACGGCACGTCAGCTCGTCGGCGACCCGGCGCTGGCGATCAAGCAGCTCGCGAACAAGCTCGACGCGCAGCTCATCGTCGTCGGCACCCGGAAGCGCGGCATCGGTGAGTCCATCCGGGAGTTCTTCACCGGCTCGGTCGCCGCGCGCCTCGCCCATCGCCAGCACCGCTCCGTGCTCGTCGTCCCCCTGGGGGAGTCCGTACCGGACGAGCAGAAGGAGATCTGGCCGGAGTGATCCGCACACGACGAGGCCCCGCCGACGGATGTCGACGGGGCCTCGTGCGGTCATGCCAGGGGCTCAGGAGTCCGGTTGACTCAGCGCCACCGTCACGCTCCGGGCGGCCTGGTCCAGCGCGTTCTCGAGGTCGGTGACCACCGACGACGGGAGGGCGCCGCCCTTGGCGACATGGGTGCGCAGGTCGGTGCGGATGTGGGCGCGGAAGGCGTTCACGACGGCGTCGGCGCGGTGCAGCTCCTCGCGGCTGGTCAGCCGTGCATCGTCGCCCGCGGTGCGCGGCCTGTTCTTCGCCGCCGCCCGGTCGTCCTTGGTGGCCGTCGCCAGGTCGGCGCGAAGACTCTTCATCGCCTCCTGCACGCTCTGGCGCACCTCGTTCGCGATGAGGCGGACGGTGTCGGTGATGCCCGCCTCGATGTCGGCGAGGTCGCTCTGGCGCGAGGCCAGCTCGGCGCGTCCGGCCTCGGTGATCGCGTAGATCGTCGTGCGTCCGTCGACGGTCTTGGTGACCAGCCCCTCCTCCTCGAGCTTCGCCAGGCGCGGGTAGATGGTGCCGGCGCTCGGCGTGTACGTGCCGCCCGTCCGGTCCGTGAGGGACTGGATGATGCCGTAGCCGTGCTGCGGGGACTCCGCGAGCAGCGACAGCAGGTACAGGCGCAGATCGCCGTGGGAGAAGACCGCGGGGCTCATGCTTCCCACTCCGGATCGTTCTCGATGGTCTGCGGAGCGCGGCGGAGGACCGTGACCCCTCCGGAGACGGAGTTGGCGCGGAGGTCGACGAAGCGTCCCGCGAGCTCCCCGGTGGTGCCGTTGTAGGTGCTCGGTCCGGACGAGCTGCGCTCGACCCCGTCGATGAGCAGGCGGCCGCTGAGCGAGCGGATGACGTAGTTCGCCGCGAGGGACTCGTCGAGCCGCACCGTGGTGCCGCCGGAGACCGAGTTCACGGTGATCGTGTTGACGTCGCCCGCCGCGTCCACCAGCGTCGCGCCGGAGACGATGTCGACCGTGGCCTTGCGGATGGCGCCCGTGACGGCCACGTCGCCGGAGACGCTGTTGGCGCTGAGCGAGCCGGTGAGGTTGCGGATCTGCACGTCGCCGGAGACCGAGTTCACGCTGAGGTCGCCGATGAGGGTGTCGACGATGATGTCGCCGGACACTGTGTTGAGACGGGTGTCGTTGCGGATGCCCGACACGAGGGCGCCGGCGCTCACGACGCCGAGGGTCAGGGCGATGCTGCGCGGGACGGCCACGCTCACCTCGGCGCGCGGACCGCCGGAGCCGAAGTTCCGGAACACCTCGAGGAAGTTGTCCCAGCCGAGCTGCGGGTGGTCGATCTCGACCTCGCCATCGCGGGACTCGATCCGGAGGTCCTTGGTGGTGACGCCGTGCACCTCGATCCGGATGCCGGGTTCGTCGTGGGCGATGACGTCGACCTGCCCGCCGACGAGGCCCACCTTGAGCCGGGTCGCGGAGGCGATGTCGATGACGCGTTCCTCGCCGGGGGCGATGAGCCACTTCTCGGTCATGTCTGCTTCTCCTGTGTCGAGGGATTCACGATATATCGTGTTGCCGTCACGATAACACGATATATCTCGATCCCGTCACCCCTCTTTCCTTCGAATCGCCTGATTGGTCCCATATCGGCCGGAAATCGAGCCAATCAAGCGATTCGAACGGGGTTGACCTTGACGTAACGGCAACTTCTACGGTGGAGGGGAACGACACGGAAGGGTGGGCGGGATGAGCGAGAAGGACTGGTCGATCCAGGAGATCGCGCGACTGGCGGGGACGACGAGCCGGACGCTGCGGCATTACGACGACATCGGGTTGCTGCCTCCGTCGCGCATCGCGCCCAACGGATACCGGCACTACGACGCAGCGGCGCTCGTGCGGTTGCAGCGGATCCTCCTGCTGCGGGAGCTCGGGCTCGGGTTGCCGCAGATCGCGGAGGTGCTGGGCCCTTCGACAAGCTCAGGGGCCCAGGGCGGGGGCTCAGGGGCCCAGGGCGGGGGCTCGGCGGCGGAGGCGTCGGCGCTCGAGACGCACCTCGCGCTGCTGCGCGAGGAGCAGACCAGGCTGGCGCGGCAGATCGCGTCGGTCGAATCCACCATCACGGCATTGAGAGGAGGTGAGAACCTCATGGCAGAGAACATGTTCGACGGCTTCGACCACACGCAGTACAAGCAGGAGGTCGAGGACCGCTGGGGGAAGAAGGCCTACGCCGACAGCGACCGCTGGTGGCGCGGGATGAGCGGCGCCGAGCGCGCCGAGTGGCAGCAGCGCGTGTCCGACCTCGGACGCGACTGGATCGCCGCGGCGGAGAGCGGGATCGATCCCGCGTCCGCCGAGGCGCAGGAGCTCGCGCGCCGTCACGTGGCCTGGCTCACGGGCATCCCGGGCACTCCCGCCGCCGCGCTCCGGCAGGGACCGGACGCGGATGCCAAGGCCTACGTCATCGGTCTCGGCGAGATGTACGTCGCAGATCCGCGCTTCGGCGCGAACTACGCGACGTCCGCGGGTGGGACCCAGGGCGCGGAGTTCGTCCGCGACGCGCTCCGCATCTACGCGGAAGCCTCCCTCTGATCCGTCGAGCGGCCCCCTTGCGTGCGACCCACCCCGCTGCGGTCGTACTCAAGGGGGTGGCTCGCACGCAAGGGGGTGGATCGGGGGAGGAGGGGAGGGCGTAGGGTCGTGCCATGACGGGGCGACGGAAACGGGGGCACGACGACCGCCCCGCGTCCGGAGCCTTCGCGGTGGCGGCGACGGCCTACGCGGCGAACTGCGCCCTCGGCGCCGCGGTGGCGGCGCGGCTCATCGACACGCGCCGCTTCCGCTGGGTGCACCACGCCCTCTACATCCTGACCTGCGCGACGGCCGGACTCGCCGTCGTCGCGGGTCTCGCCACCCGCACGCCGCGCACCCGTCGCGCCGCCCTCGCTTTCCTCCCCGCTGCCGTCCCCCTGGCCGCGATCCCCTACGCCGGGACGCACACCCGGCGGCACCCGCTCGTCGCCCTCACGGCGGCGCCCTTCGTCCTCGCGGGCCTCGTGGTCTCGCGCCTCCCCTCCGACCGGAAGTGACCGCATGGAACTGCTCGACGCCATCCGCCGCCGCAAGACCACGAACGGGGCGTTCCTGCCCGACCCGGTCTCCGAGGAGCACCAGCGCATCCTCCTGGAAGCGGCCGGGCGCGCGCCCTCGCAGCTCAACAGCCAGCCCTGGCGCTTCGTGGTGATCGAGAACAGGGACACGATCGACGAGATCGCGCGCATCTCCGGCGAGAGCATGACGGAGGCCATGTCGAACGGCACGTTCTTCGAGCGGTACAAGCCGTACTTCCGCTTCAGCCAGGAGGAGATGGAGGAGAAGCGCAGCGGCATGCTGTTCGACAAGCTCCCCGCGCCGCTTCGGCCCTTCACGTCCCAGGTGTTCACGAAGCGCGGCCAGACGCTCATGAACACGTTCGGCGTGCCGAAGACGCTGGGCTCGGAGAATCGCAAGCTCGTCGCCGGATCGCCGCTGCTCCTGGGCGTCATGCTCGACCGGAGCGAGTACCGGCCCGGGCAGCTGTCGTCGTTCTACTCCGTGTTCAGCATGGGGGCGGCCATGGAGAACGTCTGGCTGACCACGGTCGAGCTGGGCATGGGCATCCAGTTCATCTCGTTCCCGATGGAGGTGCCGGGGCGCTGGGACGAGATCGTCCGGCTGCTGCGGGTGCCCGACGATCTCGAGCTCATGGCCGTGTACCGGCTCGGCTACCTGCCGCCCGAGCAGCGCCGCCCGGCGATCGACTGGTCCAGCAGCCAGCGCAAGCTCGTGTCGCAGTACGTGTTCCGCGAGGACTGCGACACCCCGCAGCAGGGCTGGGACACGCCGCCGGCGCGGACCTGAGTCAGGAGCCCCCGACCGTCCGCGGCACCTCCGGGAGATCGTTCAGCGCCGGTCCCTCGATGCGCGTGCCGTCCGCGGCGAACCGCGACGCATGCAGCGGGCAGTCCCACGTGCACTCGGCGTCGTTCCAGTCGAGAACGCCGCCCAGGTGCGTGCAGACGGCGCTGACGGCCCTGGTCACCCCGTCGACCGTGGAGATGGCGACCGGGCGACCGCCGCGGTTCGCCACGACGCCCTCGCCCTCCGCGGGCTGCGGCACGGGGACCGGGGTGGTCTCGGCCTCGACCCAGCCCTTCGTGGCCGCGGCGGCCACCTTCGCCCCCTCGACGGCCCCCCGTGCGAGATCGGCGGGGACGGTGAGCCGGGTGCCGAGGCGCAGCATCCAGGACGGGCGCTCGCGGCGCTTCGTCCCGATGATCTCCTCCGTGAGCCGCAGGGCCGCAGCGGGCGCGTTCGACAGCCCCCACTTCGCATACCCGGTGGCGATGCGGATGCGCCCGAGGCCGCGCGGCAGGGCGCCGACGAAGGGGATGAGGTTGTGCGACTGGTAGTCCTGCGCGGACCAGCGGTGGGTCTCCTCCGCATCCGGGAAGTGCAGGCGGGTCCAGTCCACGAGGTCGTCGATCGCCGCGGTCTCGCCGTCCGAGCGGCCGACCGGATGCCCGTTGCCGCCGACGACGAGCTGCGCGGTGTCGGCGGGGCCGTCGGCGGCGGACACCGGCCGGATGGACCGCGTCGGGCCGTCGGCGGAGATGAACGTCCCCTCCGGCACGCCGCCGGAGACCCGGAACGAGACGCAGTACGACCGCATCCCGGCGACCTTGGAGAAGTACAGGCCGCGGTCGAGGATCGGGGTCCCCGTCGCGAGGACGATGTGCTCGGCGAACATCGGGCCCGCCGTCGTCTCCACCCGTGGCTCCGGCAGGGCGTGGGCGCCGGTCACGCGGACGCCGGTGTGCAGCGTGCCGCCTCCCGCGAGGAACTCCTTCGCGAGCGCGTCGGCGACGGCGACCGGGTCGATCGTCACCTGCGAATCGAGGGCGACCGCGCCCGCGACGGGGAACGGCGTCGACAGCTCGCCCGCGGTGAGCAGCCGGGTCGGAAGCCCCGCCTCCCGTGCGGCGGAGTGCTGGGCTCGGACCGCCTCGAGCCCGTCCGGACCCTGGGCGTAGGTGTGGTCGGTCCGCTCGGTGTAGCTCAGGCCCGCGCTGTCGGCGAAGCCGGTGAGCCACTCCATGCCGGCCCGGTTGGCGTCGACGTACGCCTGGACGAGGGCCGCCGGATGGTGCCTGCGGATGGTGGCGAGCTGCTGCCCCTGGAGGAGCGAGAGCTTGCCCGTGTTGCCGCCCGTCGACAGCTCCGCCACGTCCCCCGCGTCGACGACCACGACGTCGAGTCCGGCGCGGGTCAGGAGCACCGCGGTCGAGAGGCCGGTGAGCCCCGCCCCCACGATCAGCACGTCGTGCTGCGCGCCGGGATCGAAGGGAGTGCCGTGGGGTGCGTCCTGGTCGACCTTCCAGAGGGGCTTCATGCCGACAGTCAACGCCTGTCCCCGCCCCCACCCCAACGCCTTGACATCCGACGGTCGCGCTGTCATGCGGCGACTACAGTGGCGAGCGTGAGTCTCCGTCGTGTCCTGCTCGTCGCGCTCGGCGGCACGCTCGGGACGGCGGCGCGTCTGGGCCTCGGACTCCTCGTGGACGATCCCGGCGGCTTCCCCCTCGCGGTGCTGCTGGCCAACGTGCTGGGCGCCCTGCTCATCGGGGTCGTGGCGGCGCGGCTCCCGGCCTCGGCGGAGCTGCGGCTGCTGCTCGGCACCGGCGTCCTCGGCGGCTTCACGACCTACAGCGCCCTCATGACCGGGACGTTGGCCCTGTGGGGGTCGGCTCCGCTCCTCGCCGCCGCGTATGCCGTGGGCAGTCTCGTCCTCGGTCTCCTCGCGGCGGCCGTGGGGCTCCGGCTGGGGCGCCCGCGCCGGGGAGGGGTGTCGTGAGTCCACTGCTGTTCCTCGCGGCCGCGCTCGCCGGGGGCGTCGGCGCCGTCCTGCGGTACCTCGTCGACCTCGGCGTCGCGCGGCTCGCCGGCCGACGGTTCCCGTGGGGGATCCTCGTCGTCAACCTCACCGGCTCGTTCGCGCTGGGGCTCGTGACGACGGCGCTGCCGGACGCGGCGTTCGTGCTCGGCGCCGGCCTCCTCGGAGGCTATACGACCTTCAGCACCGCGATGCTCGATGCGGTCGCGCTGTGGCGGGACGGCGAGCGCGGCGCCGCGGTGTTCGACGCGGTCGGCATGCTCGTGCTCGGTCTCCTCGCCGCGGGGCTGGGGCTCGCGCTGGGCGCCGCGCTCTAGATCGACGCTTGCGAAGAGCCGACGTGCCGCGCTACTCTCGCTGCTAATCGTTTAACGCTAAACGGTTAACATCGCGCACCGCCTTCTCGTGCACCCGTCAAAGGAGACCTCGATGCCCCGCACCTCTCGCCGCGCCCTGGGCGCCCTCGCCGCCTCCGCGGCCGCCGTCCTGGCGCTCTCCGCCTGCTCCTCCTCCGCGACCGGGGAGTCGTCGGGCGGCGACATCACCCTCAGCTACGCGATCTGGGACGAGAACCAGAAGCCCGCGATGGAGGACATCGCCGCCGCGTACACCGAGGAGCACCCGAACGTCACGATCGAGATCCAGGTCACGCCGTACAAGGAGTACTTCACCAAGCTCCAGACCGCGGTGACGGGCGGCTCGGCCGCCGACGTGTTCTGGATGAATGGCCCGAACTTCCAGCTCTACGCCTCGAACGGACAGCTCGCCCCGCTCGACGACGTGGACGCGGCCGACTACCCCCAGGGGCTCGTCGACCTCTACACCTACGACGACGCGCTCTACGGCGCCCCCAAGGACTTCGACACCGTCGCGCTCTGGTACAACAAGGCGCTGTTCGACGCCGCGGGGGTGGAGTATCCGAGCGCGGGCTGGACCTGGGACGACTTCCGTTCCGCGGCCGCGAAGCTGACCGACCCGGCGAAGGGCCAGTTCGGCGTCGCCGCGAGCCAGTACGGCCAGGAGAACTTCTACAACTCCATCGCGCAGGCCGGCGGCGAGGTCATCTCCGCGGACGGCACCCAGAGCGGATACGGCTCCCCCGAGGCTCTCGAGGGCATCGAGCTGTGGACCGACCTCATCGCCGACGGCTCCTCGCCCACGGCGCAGCAGATGACGGACACGAACCCGGAGGACTTCTTCCTGTCCGGCAAGGTCGCCATGTTCCAGAACGGCTCCTGGGCCGCCATCGCCTACGCGGACAACGCGGACATCGGGGGCAGCGTCGACGTGGCGCCGCTGCCGGCGGGTCCGGAGGGCAACCAGAGCGTGATCCACGGCGTCGGGAACGTCGCGAACGCCAAGAGCGCGCACGTGGAGGAGGCCAAGGACTTCGCCGCCTTCGCGAGCGGCGAGCAGGCCGCGAAGATCCAGGCCGAGACCGGCACCGTGATCCCCGCGTACAACGGCACGCAGCAGGCCTGGGTCGACGCCCTCCCGCAGTACGACCTGCAGGTCTACATCGACGCGCTGGAGACGGCCGTCCCGTACCCCGTGTCGAAGAACACCTCCGCGTGGACGAGCATCGAGAGCGAGGTGCTGTCCCAGGTGTGGTCCGGAGCGGTCTCCCCGAAGGACGGACTGCAGGATCTCGCCGCGCAGATGCAGACCGCGCTGGACGCCGAGCAGGAGTGACCGCGTGACCGTCCTCGCGCCTCGCGCGGTCGCCCCCGCCGCCGGACGGACCCCGGAGGCCCCGCCCTCCGGGGTCCGCCGGCGGCGCCGTACGCCCGGTGCCTCGCCGTGGTGGGCTCTGGTGTTCCTCGGGCCCACCGCCCTGGGCCTCGCCGTGTTCTACCTGTGGCCGACCGTGCGCACGCTCATCATCTCCTTCACGAAGTCGGGGCCGTTCGGCGGCGCGGAGTGGATCGGGTTCGAGAACTACGTCCGGCTGTTCCAGGATCCGGAGCTCCTCGGCGCCCTCCGCAACACCGCGGTCTACACGGTGATCGCGCTCATCGGCATCCCCCTCGCGGTCGGGATCGCCGCGCTGCTGAACACCACCGGTCTCAAGGGCCGCAGCGCCTACCGCACGCTCTACTTCATCCCCGTCGTCACCATGCCCGCGGCGATCGCGCTCGTGTGGCGCATGATCTACAACGGCGACTACGGCGTGCTGAACGCGGCCCTCGGCGCGGTCGGCATCGAGGGGCGGAGCTGGCTGACCGATCCGAACACCGCGCTGGTCGCGATCGCCGTCGTCGGCATCTGGGCGGGCCTCGGGACCAACATCGTCATCTTCCTCGCCGGGCTCCAGGGCATCCCCGACACGATCATGGAGGCGGCCGACCTCGACGGGGCGGGCCCCGCACGCAAGTTCTTCTCGATCACGATCCCGCTGCTGTCGCCCTCGATCTTCTTCGTCAGCGTCATCAGCGTGATCGGGGCGCTGCAGGTGTTCGATCTCATCTACATGATGCTCGGCCGCAGCAACCCCGCGATGCCGAACACCCGCACCGTCGTCTACCTGTTCTACGAGGCGGGCTTCCTCGACAACGACCGCGGCTACGCCGCCGCCGTCGCCTTCCTCCTGCTGCTGATCATCCTCGTGCTGACGATCGTGCAGTTCCGGCTGCAGAAGAGGTGGGTGCACTATGAGTGACGTCTCCCTCGACACCCGCGCGGTCGTCGGTGCCGCCCCCGCACGATCGCGGAGGGCGGGCACCCCACGGAACCGCGGGCTGTGGATCGTCCACGTCGTGCTCATCGTCGGCGCCGCGCTCATGGTGTTCCCGTTCGTCTGGCAGCTGCTGACCTCGTTCAAGACGCTGTCCGACTCGGTGCAGGTGCCGCCGTCGTTCCTTCCGCGCGAGTGGGTGTTCACCAACTTCGCCGAGGTCTTCGACTCGATGCCGTTCGGGCAGATGTTCCTGAACTCCGTGCTCCTCACGGTCGGCCGCACGGTCGGGCAGGTCGCCCTGTGCACCATGGCGGGCTACGCGTTCGCGCGCATCGCCTTCCCGGGCCGGAACGCCCTGTTCGTCGTGTTCCTCTCGGTGCTCATGGTGCCCTCGCAGCTCTACCTGCTGCCGCAGTACGAGATCATCCAGGCGCTCGGCTGGCTGAACACGCTGCAGGCGCTCATCGTGCCCGGCATCTTCAGCGCCTTCGGGACCTTCCTGATGCGGCAGTTCTTCCTCTCGATGCCGGCCGAGCTGGAGGAGGCGGCGCGCATCGACGGGGCGAATCCGTGGCAGACCTTCTGGCGGATCATGGTTCCGCTCGCGAAGCCTGGCATCATCGCACTTGTGGTGTTCACTGTGCTGTGGTCCTGGAACGATCTGCTGTGGCCGCTGATCGTGACGACCGATCCGGCGAAGATGCCGCTGTCGGTCGGACTCTCGCAGCTCGTCGGCATCCACGGCACCGACTACCCGGTGCTCATGGCGGGTGCCCTGCTGGCGACCCTGCCCATGCTGGTGACGTTCATGATCCTGCAGCGGCAGTTCATCCAGGGCATCGCGTTCAGCGGGACGAAGGGCTGAGACATGGCACAGCGTGAGCACGCCCCGAGCCGCCGCCCGACCCTGCGGATGGTGGCCGAACGTGCCGGAGTGTCGACCGCGACCGTCTCGTACGTGTTCTCCGGGCGAGCAGGGGCCAGCGGGGCGGGCGTGGCCGAGGCCACCGCGGCGCGGGTGCTCGCGGCGGCGGACGAGCTCAACTACCGGCCGAACACGGCCGCGAGGGCGATCCGCACGGGTCGCAGCGGCATGGTGCAGCTCTCCCTGCACATGCTGAGCGATCCGTGGTCGCTGGCGGTGGCCGACGCCGTGAACGCCGAGGCGAACCGGCACGGGCTGACGACGCTGATCCTCGCCGACGGCGACTGGCACGCGGCCCTCGACCGTGTCGAGAGCGACGTGGCGTATCTCGACGGCGTCGGCCTGGACGAGGAGGACGCGCGACGGCTGGGCGACCTCGTCAAGCGCGGCCAGCGGCTCGTGGTGTTCTCGGAGCACCTGGAGCCGGACGGCTTCGACGTCATCCGTTCGGACGCGATCCCGGGGTGCGAGCTCGCGATGGATCACCTGCTGGAGCGGCACACGGCCATCGGCTGCATCGCCGCGGAGGGTGCCGTCCGCCTCGCGGGAACCCAGGTCACGCGCTACACGCCGTACGTCGAGAAGCTCGCGGCGGCCGGCATCTCCCCGGATCCGGCGTGGACCGTGACCTATGCGGAGACCCAGGCCAGCGCCTTCACCGCCGCGATCGAGCTGCTGTCGCAGGAAAACCGCCCGGACGCCGTGTACGCGACGACCGACTTCGCCGCGATCGCCGCGATCAACGCCGCGCATATGCTCGGGCTCCGCGTGCCGCACGACGTCGCGGTGATCGGTGTCGGGAACACGCCGGACGCACGGCTCATCGCGCCCACCCTCACCACCGTCGGCCCCACGGACTTCTACGAGCGTCAGGCGCGGATCATCGTCGAGAAGGCGCTCGAGAGCGAGCCCTCGCCCGGGGCGCTGCACGAGTTCCCCTGGGCCCTCGTCCCCGGCGGCTCGACCGACCTCGACGCCCCGGCAGCCCGCGGCCGCTGAGCCGCCCCCTTTCTCTCCCCCTCTGTCACGAAGGACTTCTGTTGGACCTCCACATCGGCATCATCGGCTTCGGCGCGCGCTCCACTCTCCAGGAGGAGGTGCACCGGCCGGGGCACGGCTCCCGCATCACCGCCGTCTGCGACCTCGCCCCGCGCGCCCGCGAGGACGCCAGGGCGCTCGTCCCCGACGCGCTCATCACCGACTCCCTCGACGAGCTGCTCGCATCCGGCGTCGACGCGGTCATGGTGCTGACCCCGGACGACACGCACGCCGCCCTGACCATCCGGGCGCTGGAAGCCGGGGTGCCCGTCTTCTGCGAGAAGCCCCTCGCGATCGATCTCGCCGACGCCGACCGCATGCTGGAGACCGCGCGACGCACCGGCACCCGGCTCTACATCGGTCACAACATGCGGCACATGCCCGTGATCACCCTCATGCGCGGGCTCATCCAGGACGGGCGCATCGGGCAGGTGAAGGCCGTGTGGGTGCGCCACTTCGTGGGGCACGGCGGCGACTTCTACTTCAAGGACTGGCACGCCGACCGGAGCCGCACCACCGGACTCCTCCTGCAGAAGGGGGCGCACGACCTCGACATCATCCACTGGCTGGCCGGCGCGTACACCGAGCAGGTGGCGGCGATGGGCGGCCTGAGCGTCTACGGCGACATCACCGACCGGCGGGACCGCGCGGGGGAGCGGATGCCCGACTGGTTCAGCATGGACAACTGGCCGCCGACCGCGCTCACGGGACTCCACCCCGTCGTCGACGTCGAGGACATCTCGATGGTGAACCTGAGGCTGGAGGGCGGGATCTTCGCGTCCTACCAGCAGTGCCACTTCACCCCGGACTACTGGCGGAACTACACCGTGATCGGCACCGAGGGGCGCATCGAGAACTTCGGCGACGTGGCCGGCAGCGAGGTGAGGCTGTGGAACCGTCGGCATGCCGGGGCGGCCGACGCGGACGAGGTGTTCATCGTGCCCGAGGTGCCCGACGCCGGACACGACGGTGCCGACGCGCTGCTCGTGGCCGAGTTCCTCCGGTTCGTGCGGCACGGTGGTCTCACGGCGACCTCTCCCGTCGCGGCGCGGGAGGCCGTGGCCGCCGGGATCCTCGCGACCGCGTCCCTCCGGGGCGACGGCTCCGCGATCTCCGTCCCTCCGCTCGACCCCGAGCTCGTCGCCTACTTCGAGCGCGGCCAGACCCCCTCCTCCACCCCCTCCTCCTCCGCCGCCTGACCCACCGGCAGGGGAGTGCAATAGGGCACCCGAACCGCGTCTCCCAGGCACGTTTCTGATCCCGCAGCGAGGGGGAGGGGGAGAGGGGTGGGGCTCTCAGGGAGTTCACACCGGAGCGAATGTACAAACGTACATGTACGGATGTCCAGGGGGTGAGCGATGGCGGAGAGCGCGCGTCGGCGGCGTGATCCCGAAGCGCGCCGTCGGGAGATCGTCACGGCTGCCGCCGAGCTCATCATCGAGGTCGGGGCCGACGCCATCACGCACCGCATGGTCGCCGCCCGCGCCGGAGTGCCGCTCGGGGCGACCACCCAGTACTTCGACACCCTCGACGACCTGCGCAGCGCCGCCTTCCGTGCCCTCGCGGACGAGATCGAATGCCGGCTCGACGGGGTGCGGCAGACCCTCGCCGACCGCGGAGCCGGGGCCGACGTCATCGCCGCGCTCGTCCACGACAGCATCCACGACGGACACGCCGTGCAGGCGGATCGAGCGGTGGTCACGGCGGCCGTCCACGATCCGCGTCTGCGCGAGCTCGCGCGCCACCTGTCCGACCGCCTCGTTGACCTCCTGGAGCCGACCTATGGCGCCGACCGGGCCCGAGCGGCGATGATCTTCATCGACGGCGTCATGTGGAGCACGCAGATCCGCGACGTCGATCTCGAACAGTCCTTCCTCGAATCCGCACTGGCGCGGATCCTCGGAGAACCTCTCTCCCTCCCATCCGCAGCGACCGCCACCCCCTGACACCGAGGACCACGCCTTGTCGAAACTCGCCATCCTCAGCCTGAAGAACCGCGCCCTCATCGCGCTCGTGACGATCGTCGCCGCGGTGTTCGGCGGGCTCGCGCTGACCAACCTCAAGCAGGAGCTCATCCCGTCGCTCGAGCTGCCGGCACTCGTGGTCATGACCACGTACCCCGGCGCCTCGCCCGAGGTGGTCGAGAACGACGTCTCGACGCCGATCGAGTCGGCCATCCAGGGGGTTCCCGACCTGGAGTCGACCACCGCGACGAGCACGACCAATGCGTCCATCGTGCAGGCGATGTTCTCGTACGGCACGAACCTCGCGACCGCGGAGCAGAAGATCCAGCAGGCGATCAACCGCATCTCCTCGCAGCTGCCGGAGGACGTCACGCCGCAGGTGCTCTCGGTCTCGATCGACGACTTCCCGGTGATCCAGGTGGCGGTCACCGGCTTCGACGACGCGGACAACGCCCAGGCGCAGCTCGAGAGCGTCGCGATCCCCGACCTCGAGGACGTCGACGGGGTGAACGCGGCCGAGATCGTCGGCGGCGTCGGACAGCGCATCACCATCACCCCCGACCTCGCGAAGCTCGCCGCCGCCGGACAGAGCAGCGAGGCGATCAGCACGGCACTCCAGCAGAACGGCACCCTGTTCCCCGGCGGCGAGATCACCGAGGATGACGAGACCCTCACGGTGCAGACCGGAGCGAAGATCACCTCGGTCGACGAGATCGCCGCCCTGCCGCTCGTCGGCACCGCGGTCACCATCGGCGACGTCGCGACGGTGGAGCAGGTGTCCGACCCGGTGACCTCGATCTCCCGCGTCGACGGCGAGGACGCCCTGTCGATCTCCATCACGAAGCTCCCCGCCGCCAACACGGTCGAGGTGTCGCAGGGGGTCATCGCGGCCCTCGACGAGATCGGGGAGGCGCTTCCGGACGCGGAGTTCACGGTCGTGTTCGACCAGGCGCCGTTCATCGTGCAGTCCATCGACACCCTCGCCACGGAGGGTCTGCTCGGTCTCGTGATGGCCGTGCTCGTGATCCTCGTGTTCCTGATGTCGGTGCGCTCGACCCTGGTCACCGCGATCTCGATCCCGACCTCGGTCCTCATCACCTTCATCGGGCTGCAGGCGTTCGGCTACTCCCTCAACGTGCTGACCCTCGGGGCGCTCACGATCGCGATCGGCCGCGTGGTCGACGACTCGATCGTGGTGATCGAGAACATCAAGCGCCACTACGTGGGCGACGCGGACAAGGGCGACGCGATCCGTCTCGCCGTGCGCGAGGTCGCCGCCGCCATCACCGCCTCGACCATCACGACGGTGGCGGTGTTCCTGCCGATCGTGTTCGTGGGCGACATGGTGGGCGAGCTGTTCCGTCCGTTCGCGATGACCGTCACGATCGCCATGGTCGCGTCGCTCTTCGTGGCGCTGACGATCGTCCCGGTGCTCGCGTACTGGTTCCTCAAGCCCGGCAAGCCGCTCCTCGACGACCAGGGGAACGCGATCGACCCGGAGGACCCGGCCGCCCCGCCGACGCGGCTGCAGCGCGGCTACCGGCCCATCCTCGGCTGGACGCTGAAGCACTCGGGCATCACCGTCGCGCTCGCGGTGGTGGTCCTCGCCGGCACCCTCGCCGCCGCCCCGCTGATGAAGGTGAACTTCCTCAGCGACTCCGGTCAGAACACCATGACCGTGACGCAGGACCTCGGCCCGACGGCGAGCCTGCAGGCGAAGTCCGACGCCGCCGTCCCCGTCGAGGAGGCGCTCCTCGACATCGACGGCATCGAGCACGTGCAGGCGTCCATCGGGTCGAGCGGCTCCGCGCTGCGCGACGCGTTCTCCGGCGGTGCGGGCATCACGTACTCCGTGCTCACCGACGGCGACGCCGACCAGGAGAAGCTGCGCGCCGAGGTGCAGGACGCGATCGACGGCCTCGGCGACGAGGTCGGCGAGGTCGCCGTCGCGGCATCCGCCGGCTTCGGCTCGAGCGACATCGAGATCACCGTGTCGGCCGCGACCGGCGACGACCTCGCCACCGCCACCTCCGCCGTGGTGGACGAACTCGACGGCCGCGAGGGCATCGGGCAGGTGACCGACAACCTCGCCGAGGCGCTGCCGTACATCGCCGTGGTCGTGGATCGCGAGGCCGCCGCCCAGGTCGGACTGTCCGAGGTCGCCGTCGGATCGATCGTGTCGAACACGATGCGTCCGCAGCAGATCGGCTCGGTCGAGATCGACGACACCGCGCTGACCGTGTACCTCGTCAACCCGGAGCCGCCGACGACCGTCGACGCCCTCCAGCAGCTCGCGATCCCCACCGCGGCGGGCATCGTGCCGCTGGAGGACATCGCGACCGTGGAGCAGCGCAACGGTCCGACCTCGATCACCACCGAGCAGGGACGGCGCACCGCGACCGTCACCGTGCCGCCCGCATCGGACAACCTCGCGGTCGCCACCCAGTCGGTCACCGAGGCGCTCGCCGCCGCGGACCTGCCGGACGGCGCCTCGGCCGAGGTCGGCGGCGTCGCCTCGCAGCAGGCCGACTCGTTCGCGCAGCTCGGCCTGGCGATGCTCGCCGCGATCCTCATCGTGTACGTGGTGATGGTGGCGACGTTCAAGTCGCTGCGTCAGCCGCTGCTGCTGCTGATCTCGGTGCCGTTCGCGGCGACCGGCGCCATCCTGCTGCAGATCATCACGGGCGTACCGCTCGGCGTGGCCTCGCTGATCGGCGTGCTGATGCTCATCGGCATCGTGGTGACGAACGCGATCGTGCTCGTCGACCTCGTGAACCAGTACCGGGAGAAGGGACTGTCGACCGCGGAGGCGGTGATGGCGGGAGGGGAGAAGCGTCTGCGCCCGATCCTCATGACCGCGCTCGCCACCATCCTCGCCCTCACCCCGATGGCGCTCGGGATCACCGGGCACGGCGGCTTCATCTCGCAGCCGCTGGCGATCGTGGTGATCGGCGGGCTCGTCTCCTCCACCGTGCTGACGCTCATCGTGCTGCCGACCCTGTACAACCTCGTCGAGGGGGCGCGGGAGCGCCGTCGCGCGCGGAAGGGCGAGCCGCACGACGATGGCGCCCCGGTCCCCGTGCACACGGACGGCACGCCGGTCAGCCGGCGCGAGCTGCGCGAGAACCACGGCGAGTAGTCGCGCGTCCGCAACGCGGAGAAAGGGCCCCGGTCCCGTCGAGGAGACGAGGATCGGGGCCCTTCCGCGTGTGTTCTCCGGACCGGTGGACCGCGGTCAGGCGAAGGAGAGGCCCCACTCCACGGTCCAGGTCTCGCCCGGGGCCAGGCGTCTCAGGCCGCGGCCGCTGTTGAGGGCATCAGCCGGGGCGGTCATCGGCTCGATCGCGACGGCGAGCGGCGTACCGGGATAGTTCGTGGCCGTGTACACCTGCACGAAGTCGAAGCCCTCGCCCTGCCAGAGCGTGACGGTCCGGCCGTCGGGGGCGGTGAGGGTGTGCCGCACCCGGCCGTCCGGGTCGCGGTCGAGGTCGGTGAACCCGGTGTCGAGCGAGACGTCGCCGACGCGGATGCCCTCGCGCAGCTCGGGATCGGCGGGACGGGTGCCGATCGGGAGCATGCGGTCATCCGTCTCGAAGGCGGTGCGGGCGGGCACCCGGAGGACGAGGTCGTGCGGGTCGACATCGCCGATCGTGGGGAACGGGTGAGTGCCGACCGCGACGGGCGCGGGGGAGTCGGACCAGTTGGTGAGCGTGTGCGTGACCTCGATGCCGTCCGCGGTGAGGACATACGCGACGGACGTCTCGATCAGGTACGGGTAGCCGGTCTGCGGGAAGACGGTCGCCCGCAGCGTCGCGGCGCCCTCCGTCTGCTCGATGGCGTACGCCGTGAAGCGCAGCAGGCCGTGACTGGCGTTGTCCGTCTTCGGCTCGGTGATCGCGAGCTGGCGCACGGTGCCCTCGTCGTCCCAGCGGCCGTCGCGCACCCGGTTGGGCCAGGGGGTCAGCACGACGCCCGAGCACGACGGCGTCGGGATGTCGAGCGGATACGGGGAGATGAGATCGACCTCGCCGATCCGGAGGGCACGGAGAGAGGCGCCGACCTGGGCGATCTGCGCGGTCACGTCGCCGAGACGGAGATGGACCTGGGTGCCGGTGGGAGAGACGGAGTTCACCTCGACATCGTAGTGCCGCAGGCCGCCGGAGTGCGGGGGTCTCCCAGGGATGCCGGGTAGACTGAGACGGTCGGCTTCGGACACCCGCGCAGGGCGCGGACGTTTTTCAGTGTGTGAAGTGTGAGTCCAGGGGCCGATGGTGCGCGTCGATCGACGCGAATCAACCATCACAGGAATGGCCCCGGCCGCAGATCGTCCGGACTCCGCTGGATCGGAGTGCTCGCGCGTGCGCGCAGCGCTGTTCTCGTGCGAGAACGCAAGAAGGACACCCGAATGCCCAAGAACAAGAAGCCCCGCGGCGGTCGCGCCGCCGCGAACTTCGAGCCGCGCTACGGCGCCAAGAAGACCTCGTTCCACGACCGCCACCGTCCGGCCGGCGGTCGGGACACGGCTCGCGACGAGCGTCCCGCACGCGACGACCGCGAGGGTCGCGCGACCGGCGGGTACGACCGTCGCCCCGGGAGCCGCAGCCCCGGGCACCGCGGCTACCGCCCGGAGGAGGCCGAGTCCGGTGCTCCGAAGCGCCGCTGGAGCTCCCAGGAGCGCGCCGGTCGCGACGAGGCCCGCAGCATCCGCAACCGTGCGGAGTCCGGGCGTCGCGAGGCCCCGCACCGCCGCGACGACCGCGCCGGTGGCGGCCGGTTCGACGACCGCGCCGAGCGTCCGCGGTACAACGACCGGTCCGGCGCTGGACGGTTCGACGACCGTCCGCGGCGCGACGACCGCGGCGGCTCGCAGCGACAGGGGTTCCGCGACGGCGACCACCGCGACGGCGGACGCCCGCGCTTCGACGACCGCCGGAACGAGCGTCCGCGCTTCGACCGCGACGACCGTCCGCGGCGGGACGACCGCGGCGGCGATCGCACCCGCGGCGGTGAGCAGGGGACCGAGCGTTCGTACGACGCCGCCCGTGCGCGCCGCGCGTTCGACCGCGACCGCACGCAGCGCTCCTTCGAGGGCGGGCGCGAGCGGCCGTCGACCGGAGGGGCCTACCGCACCGAGCGGCCGCGTCGGGACGAGCGCCCTCGTCGCGACGAGCGTCCGACCCGGAGCGACTGGAACGCGAAGCCGAAGGCGGCCTTCGAGCAGGCCGATGACGTCGTCCACGAGCGCCTCGAGGCACAGGCCGTGCAGGCCGTCGAGGTCGAGGGCGTCACGTTCGCCGACCTCGGCCTGGGCTCCAACATCACCGAGACCCTGAACAACATGGGCGCCGCGACGCCGTTCCCGATCCAGGCGGCGAGCATTCCCGCCGTCCTCGAGGGGCGCGACGTGCTCGCCCGCGGACGCACGGGCTCCGGCAAGACCATCGCCTTCGGGGCACCGCTCGTCGAGCGGGTGCTGCAGTCGCAGGCGGGCAAGCGTCGTGAGTTCGGACGGGCGCCGCGCGCGATCATCCTCGCCCCGACGCGCGAGCTCGCGCTGCAGATCGACCGGACCATCCAGCCGATCGCCCGCAGCGTCGGCCTCTTCACGACGCAGATCTACGGCGGTGTGCCGCAGGGCCGCCAGGTGGGCGCGCTGAAGAAGGGCGTCGACATCGTCATCGGCACTCCCGGCCGTATCGAGGACCTGATGAACCAGGGCAAGCTCGACCTGTCCGACTGCCGGATCGCGGTGCTCGACGAGGCCGACCACATGTGCGAGCTCGGATTCGTCGAGCCCGTGCAGCGCATCCTCCGCCGCACGGCCGAGGGCAGCCAGAAGCTCCTGTTCTCCGCGACGCTCGACCGCGAGGTCGCGGCGCTGGTGGACGAGTTCCTCGTCGACCCCGCCGTGTTCGAGGTCGCCGGCGAGGACCAGGGCTCCAGCACCATCGAGCACCGGGTGCTCGTCATCGAGCACCGCGACAAGGCGGACATCCTCACGTCGCTCGTCGACCGCGAGGGCAAGACGCTCGTCTTCGCCCGTACTCGCGCCTACGCCGAGATGCTGGCTGACCAGTTCGACGACGCGGGAATCCCGGCCGTCTCGCTGCACGGCGATCTCAACCAGGCCAAGCGCACGCGCAACCTGGAGAAGCTGACCTCGGGTCGGGTGAACGTCCTCGTGGCCACCGACGTCGCCGCGCGCGGCATCCACGTCGACGACATCGACCTCGTGGTCCAGGCCGACGCGCCGGACGAGTACAAGACGTACCTGCACCGCTCCGGTCGCACGGGTCGCGCGGGGCGCTCGGGCCGGGTCGTCACGCTCATCACTCGGCAGCGCCAGCGCCGGATGACCGAGCTGCTCGGTCGCGCCGAGATCGAGGCCCCGTTCGAGCAGGCCCGCCTGGACGACGACGTGATCGAGGAGATCGCCGGCCGCGTGCCATCCGCCGCCGAGCTCACCTCCTGACCCGTTCGGGATCAGAAAGGCCCCGGAGACTTCGGTCTCCGGGGCCTTTTCGCACTCCGCACCGGCCGGGTCAGGGGAGGGTGTGCTCGTGGAGGGGCGTCATCAGGGACGTACCGTTGAGGTCGAGGTAGAGGACGCCCTCGGTGACCGTGAGGGTCAGGGTGTTGCGGCGGGCGAGGTGGGGCGTGGCGGTGTCGACGAAGCCGGGATCGAAGCTGTAGACCCGGATGTCCTCGGCCCGGTGGATGCGCTTGTCGGCCCACGGCGCCATGACCTTGGCGGGATCGCGGTGCGTGTAGACCACCGTCCGGTCCGCGAGGCGGGTGGCATGATGCAGCCGTGCGGCATCGGGAGCGCCCACCTCGATCCAGACGGTGACCCGCCCCGTGAGGTCGCGCACGAGCACGGCGGGCTCCTCCGTGTCGGAGACGCTGCCGCCGAAGGCGATGCCCTCCGCGAACTCGAGTCCGTACGCGAGCACCCGGGTGAGCATGTACGCGTCGGTCTCGGAGGGATGCCGGGCGGCGCGGAGCGAGACGTCCTCGTAGACCCCGCGATCGGTGTCGGCCAGCTGCATCTCGAACGTGTGGACTGTCGAACCGATCGCCATGATCCTCGAGCCTACGTGGAGCAGCACCCCCTCCGTGACCGACTCAGAACAGCATCGGCTGGGGAGGAGGGGCCGCGGCAGCGCGGCCGCTCGGGGTGAACATCACCGGCCCGGCCGCCGGGGTCTCCGTCTGCACGTGGCCTTGGCCCGGGCGGAACCCGCGCCGCGGATAGTCGTCTTCGTGCCGGCCGTCGAGTCCGTGCATCCGGATGAGGGGACGAGCGCGCTTGGCGAGCCACTGCCGATACGGCTTCGGCGCCTCGACGGACGCTCCGGGATAGAGCCCCCGGTACGACGACACGAGGTCGGGACGGTTCTCGCCGAGCCACTGGAAGAACCACGGCTTGACGCCCGGACGCAGGTGCAGGGCTCCGTAGATCACGCTCCGCGCTCCGGCGGCCTTGATGCGGCGCAGGGCGTCGTCGATCGCGGCGAGGGAGTCGGTGAGGTGCGGCATGATCGGCATGAGGAACACCGTGACCGGGAACCCGGCGTCGGCAAGGGCGCGCACCGTGTCGAGGCGGGCCTGCGTGGTCGGAGCGCCGGGCTCGATCGCTTTCTGCAGCGCGTCGTCGTACATCGCGATCGACATCTGCACGTCGACCGGCACGCGCTGCGCCGCCTTCTTCAGCAGCGGGATGTCGCGGCGGATCAGCGTGCCCTTCGTGAGGATCGACATCGGGGTGCCCGACGCCGCGAGCGCCTCGATGATGCCGGGCATGAGGGCGTAGCGCCCCTCGGCCCGCTGGTACGGGTCGGTGTTCGTGCCGAGGGCGACCGTCTCGTGCTGCCAGCTCCCGCGGCGCAGCTCCCGTTCGAGCACCTCGACGACGTTGACCTTGACGACGATCTGGGTGTCGAAGTCGGCACCGCCGTCGAGGTCGAGGTACTCGTGCGTGCCTCGTGCGAAGCAGTACGTGCAGGCATGGGAGCAGCCGCGGTAGGGGTTGATCGTCCAGGCGAAGGGCATGCGCGACGCCCCGGGGACGTGGTTGAGAGCGGACTTCGACAGCACCTCGTGGAACGTCATCCCGGCGAACTCCGGCGTCGTCACCGTGCGCAGGACGCTGGACCGGTTCTCGAGACCGGGCAGCGCCGCCTCGTCGCTGTCCGCGAGCTTCTGTCCCTGCCACCGCATCGTCCTAGTCGAACAAAGAACCGAATCGAAGTCAAGCGAGTATGGCATCAATGTTCGAATGGAAGAATGGGGCCATGCCCTCCTCGCCGTACGCTCAGCATGCGGCGCCGCGCTCCCCGATCTTCGGCCCCGCCCTCCCGGTCGGGCTGGCGGTGACCGCGGTGGGCGTGCTGCTGTCCCTCACCGGGGCGGCCGCGACCCCTGTCGCCTCGGAGGACATGCCGCGGCCGGTCGCGGTGATGCAGGTGCCGACCGTGGAGAACGCGGCGACGCCCGCGGCGGACCCCTGTGCCGACCCCGGGGTGCAGGAGGCGATCGCGGCGGGGGATGACGCCGCCACCATCGCGGGGTTCGGCGGCGGAGCGCGCTTCCGTCAGGCGGTGGTCGCCGGGAACGCGCCCTGCGTCTCGCTCAGCGATCCCGCCCGGATCTGGGTCGTGGTGAACAAGGGCCGTCCGCTCGATCCGGCCGCCTACGAGCCCGCGGAACTGGGCCAGGTGCCCCTGCAGATGACGACGCCGTCGGGCCGCGTGCGCGCGGAGGTCGCCGACGCGGTCGGGCGCATGGCGGAGGCCGCCGCGGCCGCGGGGGTCGGCCGCATCGGCGCGAACAACGGCTACCGGTCCTACGGGCTCCAGGTCGCGACCTACGGGGCCCACGTGCGGGACCAGGGGCAGGCCGACGCGGACGCCGGCTCGGCGCGGCCGGGTCATAGCGAGCATCAGACCGGTCTCGCCCTCGACGTGGTGGCCTGCGATGCCGAATGCGGCGGTCTCGACGGCTTCGGGGCGACGCGGCAGAGCGAGTGGGTGGCCGCGCACGCCTGGGAGTACGGGTTCATCGTGCGCTACGAGCAGGTCGGCACCGCCGTCACCGGGTACGCGCCGGAGCCCTGGCACCTGCGTTACGTCGGAACGGAGCTCGCGGCGGCGTATCACGAGGGCGGCTTCCACACCCTCGAGGAGTTCTTCGGCCTGCCCGCCGCTCCCGACTACGAGCACTGATGGGGGCGTCCGCGGTGGCGCTCGGTGTGCTCTGAGGCTTTCCACAAAGGCGGTACCCAGTCCCACTCGGGATGGGATGCATTCTCACAATCGCCTGTCCTGCCCCGTGTCCCCGCCGTAGACTCGCCGGAGCAACGACGCACGACACGTTCGGGAGGACGGCATGGAACGCGACATCTACGAAGAGGATCACGAGGCATTCCGCGACCTCGTCAAGGATTTCGTCAAGCGCCACGTCACGCACGAGGCGATCGAGAAGTGGGACGCCGCCGGCGAGGTGGACCGCGCCACGATGCGCGCCGCGGGTGAGGCCGGCATCATCGGGCTCTCCGTGCCCGAGGAGTTCGGCGGCGCCGGGATGCTGCAGGACTACCGCTTCCGCGCGATCGTGAACGAAGAGGTCATCGCAGCCGGAGCGGGTTCGCTCGCCGGCGCCTTCGGCATCCAGGACGACCTGGCCGTCCCGTACCTCGTGCACATGGGCACGCAGGAGCAGAAGGAGAAATGGCTGCCCCGCATGGCCACCGGCGAGGTCGTCGGCGCGCTCGCCATGACTGAGCCCGGGGCCGGCTCCGACCTCCGCGGCATCAAGACCACCGCCAAGAAGGTCGACGGCGGCTACCTCGTCAACGGCGCCAAGACGTTCATCTCGTCCGGTGCGACCGCCGACCTCGTCGTGACCTTCGTCAAGACGGGCGAGGGCAACCGGCCCGACGCGTTCAGCCTCGTCCTCATCGAGAAGGGCATGGAGGGGTTCGACAACGGCAAGAAGCTCTCGAAGATGGGCTTCCACGGTCACGACACCGCCGAGCTGTCGTTCAGCGACGTGTTCGTGCCCGAGGAGAACCTCATCGGCGGCGTCGAGGGCAAGGGCTTCATCCAGCTCATGATGAACCTCCCGCTCGAGCGCCTCTCGATCGGCGTGGCCGGAGCCGCCGCCGCACAGGCCGCGCTCGACTGGACCGTCGCCTACACGAAGGACCGCGAGGCCTTCGGGGAGCGCATCATCGACTTCCAGAACAGCCGCTTCACCATCGCCGACATGTCCGCCACGGTCGACGCGCTGTGGGCCTTCATCGACCGCGCGCTCCTGGCGTACAAGGACGGCAGGCTCTCGGCCGAAGAGGCCGCGAAGGTCAAGTTCTGGGCCACCGAGCGCGAGTGGGAGGTGCTCGACGCCGGGGTCCAGCTCCACGGCGGCTACGGCTACATCACCGAGTACCCGATCGCCCGCGCCTTCCTCGACGCCCGTGTGCACCGCATCTACGGCGGCACGAACGAGATCATGCGCGAGATCGTCGGGCGTCAGATCGCCGGCAAGCGCTGACGCAGGGCCCGCGCGGCGGGCCGCAGGAGAAACGCACCCTCGGGACATCCCGAGGGTGCGCTTTCCGTCTGGAGGCAGAGGGGTGCGGCCCCACTTGTATCGACGAGTGGCGCCGGCGGGGACAGTCGGCCGTGCGGCGTGCCGGTCCCTGGGTTGTCGTTCTGCGCAGAAAAGCCTGATGACGAGCGGATAATTCCGGGTCCGACCAGGGGGCCGACTTTCTTCTGACTTGTCTCTTCAGGGGATACATGTGCTGGTCCATGATCGATACATGTCCGGACAGGCAACGTCCGGCTCGAGGACGCCGATGTCCTCGCACCCGCTCACCGAAGAGGCCGGAATGTCCACGCTCACCCTGCCGCAGCTCGACCGTACGTCGACGGCTCCGATCTGGTTCCAGATCATGCGCGCCGTCGAGGGGCAGATCGCCCAGGGCGCCTGGGCGCCCGGGGACCGCCTGCCGAGCGAGAGCGAGCTGCGCGCGCACTTCGCGGCCTCCCGGACCTCGGTCCGCGATGCGCTGTCCCGTCTCGAGAGCGCCGGGATCATCTCGCGGCAGCAGGGCAAGGGCGCGTTCGTCGAGCGTGCCCAGGGGCCGTCCGCCTGGACGCTGCCCTCCGCGCCGAGCCTGCTCGGCGAGTACAGCGAGGACGGACGCAGCGCCCTGAGTTCGGAGATCCTCCGCGGAGGGATCGAGCCGCTGCCGTCCTGGGCCGCCGCGGTGGTCGGTCGCGACTCGCCCGACGGCATGGGCTTCGTCCTGGAGCGCGTGCGCGCCGTCGGCGCCCGCACCGCCGTCCACGTGATCAACTACCTGCCGACGCGCTTCGTCGGCGTCCTTCCCGACCTCCGCGACCCCCGGGCCAGCCTCTACGCCGCGATCTCCCGCGTCACCGGTGTGCGGATCGCGCGCATGCACCGCACGATCGAGGCCGTCTCGGCCGACCGCATGCTCGCGGGACTGCTCGAGGTCGAGCCGGGGCATCCGATCGTCGTGGTCGAGGCCGTCGCCTACGACCAGAGCGGGCAGCCCATCGACATCTCCCGCGCCTCCGTGCGGACCGACCGTCTGCGCGTGAGCGTGGACACCGGCTTCGACGCGGCGGGCATCTCGAACGAGACCGCTTCCGGCCGATACCCGGCCGCGCTCCGCTGACCCCTTCCCCGTCCCTCGATCCCCCGGGAGCCCTGCATGACCGACCACCGCATCCTCGTCATCGGCGACAGCTACATGACCGCCGAGGTCTTCACCCGCGCCTTCCGGGAGCGGGGGATCGAGACCGACGCGGTCACGATGACGATCGCGGAGCCCACCTGGAACACCGCCGCGATCCGCGAGTTCGAGGGCGATCCGGCCGAGGTCGCCCGGCTCGCCGCGGGGTATGACGTCGTCGCCTTCCATGCCGCCCCCGTCACCGCCGAGGTCATCGCGGCCCTGCCCGACCTCCGCCTCCTCGGCTGCGCGCGGGGCGGCCCCGTGAACGTCGACCTCGACGCGGCCCGCGGAGCCGGCGTCCGCGTGACGACCACGCCGGGCAAGAACGCCGACGCCGTCGCGGATCTCACCATCGGCTTCCTCATCTCCCTGGTGCGCAACGTGCCGGCCTCCCTTCGGGACGTGGACGACCGGGTGGCGGACGGGCGTGCGCTCGCCGAGTCGACGTTCGAGGGCGCCCGGTGGTTCGGACGCGAGGTCAAGGGGCTGCGCCTCGGGCTCATCGGCTACGGCAACGTCGCCCGGTTGGTCGCGGCGCGAGCTCGCGCCCTCGGGGCCGTCATCACGGCGTACGACCCCTTCGTCGATCCCGAGACGGTGACCGATGCGACGATCGTGGGCGACCTCGACGCGCTGCTCTCCGCCAGCGACGTCGTCAGCGTGCACGCCAGGGCGACCGCGGAGAACCGGCACCTGATCGGCCGGGCGCAGATCGAGCGGATGCCGCGCGGCGCGTTCCTCATCAACACCGCCCGCGAGTCGCTCGTCGACGAGCACGCACTGCTGGACGGGCTGCGTTCCGGACAGCTCGCCGGCGTCGCCCTCGACGTCAACGAGCCCGACGGGCCGTGGCGCGAGCTCGTCGCGGAGCCGAACCTGGTCCTCACCCCCCACCTCGCCGGAGCGACACACGAGACGCTCGCCCGCGGTGCGGACATGCTCGCCGCGGAAGTCGAGCGGTTCCTGGCAGGAGGTGATCTGCGATGGGAGCGCTGACCGACGTCTTCCTGGCGATCGACGCCGGGACCGGCTCCGCACGCGCCCTCGCCTTCGACATCGAGGGCCGGCTCGTGACCCACGCCGCCCGGGAGTGGACCCACCGCGCGATCCCGGGCCACCCCGGTGGCACGGCCTTCGACACCGCGAACGGCTGGGAGGCCATCGCCGGCGCGGTCGCCGAGGTCGTCGCGCGGCTGGACGGCCGCCGCGTCGCCGCCGTCGCTGCCTCCAGCATGCGCGAGGGCTTCGTGCTGTTCGACGAGGCCGGCACGGAGATCTGGGCCTGCCCGAACACGGACGGTCGGGCCCGCGCCGAGGCGGACGAGCTCGTGGCGGAGGGCACAGCCGACGAGATCTACCGCACCGCCGGGGACTGGGTGTCGATCACCGCACCGGCTCGGCTGCGCTGGATCGCGCGCCACCAGCCGGAGGTCCTCTCCCGTGCGCGCCACCTCGGCATGCTGAGCGACTGGGTCACCACCCGGCTCACCGGCGTCTTCGTCACCGAGCCGACCTGCGGGTCGAGCTCCGCCCTCTTCGACCTCCGCGCGCGCGGATGGTCCGCCGACCTCGCGGATCTCGTCGGCATCGACCGGCGCATCCTGCCCCCGGTCGTCGCGGCCGGCGAGGTCGTCGGCGCTGTGACCCCCGAAGCCGCGACCGCGACGGGGCTGCCCGTCGGCACCCCGGTCGTCGCCGGCGGGGCGGACACGCAGCTCGCCCTCCACGGCATCGCGGCGCGAGAGGGGACTCCGACGATCGTCGCCGGGACGTTCTGGCAGACGACGGCCGTCGTCGCGGAGCCCCTCGTCGACCCGGATCGTCGTCTGCGCACCCTCTGCCACGTCGACCCCGGCACCTGGATGATCGAGGGCATCGGCTTCCTCTCGGGACTCGCCATGCGCTGGTTCCGGGACGCGATGTGCCCCGACGCGGCGGCGCTCGGACGCGCGGAGGGCCGCTCCGCCTTCCGCATCATGGAGGAGTGGGCCGCGGAGGTCCCGGTCGGCGCGAACGGCGTGGTCGCCACGATGGCGAACGTCATGCAGGCCGACGCGTGGCACCACGCCGCGCCCGCGTTCGTCGGATTCGACATCAACGACGCCGCCGGATCGTCCCGCGGGGCGTTCATCCGGGCGATCGAGGAGTCCGCGGCCATCGTCGCCGGCGCGCACCTGGAGATCCTCTCCGCCCTCACCGCGGGCCGCGCGGTCGCGGACGGCACCGTGACGTTCACCGGCGGGTCGAGTGCGGGAGCGCTGTGGCCGCGGATCATCGCCGGCGTCACCGGCCTGGACACGCGCGTCACCCCCGCCCCCGAGGCCACGTCGTACGGTGCCGCCCGCCTGGCCGCTGCCGGTGTCGGCGCCACGCTCCCGCCCATGGGCGACGCCGAGCGGGTCGAACGGGTCGATCCCGCCGAGCACGAGCAGTACCGCGCGGTCACCGAGCGCTGGCACCGCGTCTACCGCGACGTCCTGGCGATCTCGAGCCCCGACCTCCCTCCGCTCTTCACCCCGCCGGGGGCGGCCCGCGGCCCCCTCGACCCCTCCACCCCCCGCCTCTCGCCCGTCGGCCACGCCGGCTGACGACAACACGAAGGAGACCTCCATGGCAGACCTCGACGGCAACGCCGACGCCAAGCAGTTCCACGTCGGGACGCCCGGCGTCCGGTTCACGCAGAACATCCGTGGCGCCGCCAACCTCGACTGGGGCATGCAGAACCGCCTGTCACGAATCCTCGATCCGGAGACCGGGCGCACGGTCATGCTCGCCTTCGACCACGGCTACTTCCAGGGGCCGACGTCGGGACTCGAGCGCATCGACCTCAACATCGCGCCGCTCGCCGCGCAGGCGGACGCGCTGATGGGCACGAGAGGCGCGCTGCGCACCTCCCTCCCGCCGGCGACGCGTGCCGGGCTCGTGCTGCGCGCCTCCGGGGGCCCCTCGATCCTCAAGGACCTCTCGGACGAGTACACGGCGATGGCGATGGAGGACGCGGTCCGTCTCAACGCCGATGCCGTGGCCGTGCAGGTCTTCGTCGGCGGGGAGCACGAGAGCCGCAGCATCCGCAACCTCACCACCCTCGTCGATCAGGGGTACGCGGCCGGGATCCCCGTGCTCGGCGTGACCGCGGTGGGCAAGGAGCTGGTCCGCGACGCCCGCTACCTCGGACTCGCGACCCGCATAATCGCCGAGCTCGGCGCGCAGCTGGTCAAGACCTACTACTGCGAGAAGGGCTTCGAGGACGTGGTGGCCGGATGCCCCGTCCCGGTCATCATGGCGGGCGGCAAGAAGCTCCCGGAGCTCGACGCGCTCACCATGGCCTCCCGTGCCGTGCGGGCCGGGGCGGCCGGCGTCGACATGGGTCGCAACATCTTCCAGAGCGCGGCCCCCGCCGCGATGATGACCGCCGTCCGCGCCGTCGTACACGACGACCTCGACCCCGCCGACGCCTACGAGCTGTTCCGCGCGGCCACCGAGGCCCCGGTGCCCGCATGAGCGCCGACGTGCTGCGGACCGCCGATGCCGAGCTGCGGTTCGGCGACTGGGGTCCGGGATACCTCGCCCAGGGGGAGGACGCGGCGTTCGGCGTCGTCGTGCTCCGCCCGGGGGACGAGTTCGCGAATCACCTCCACGAGCACCACACGGAGTCCTTCGTCGTGATCGAGGGCCGCGCGGAGATCTGGCTGGACCGCGACACGTGCCGGGTCGTCTCCGCCGGCGACGTGCTGCGGGCCGAGCCGCACGAGGAGCACTTCGTCCGCAACCCCTTCGACGAGACCTTCCGTGCGGTCTTCGTCAAGACCCCCTGGGTGGACGGCGACAAGGTCGACCGCCCCTGGACGCCGGGCCCTCGATCCGGCGACTGACGTTCCCCCCCTCACCCGAGAAGAACCACCGAAAGGACACCACCATGAGCAGGCAACGACGCCCCTCTCCGACCGCGCGCCTCGTGCGCCGTGCCCTTCCCGTCATCGCCGTGGCATCCACGGCGGGCCTCGTGCTCGCCGGCTGCGGCGGGGACGCGGGAGGCGCCTCCGGCGACGGAGGCGACAAGACCCTGAAGGTCCTCATCGCCGCACCCCAGGAGGGTGCCGGTGCCATCCTCGAGGAGGACTTCGAGGCCGAGACCGGCGTCGAGGTCGAGGTCGAGGTCGTCCCCTACGACCAGATCCAGACCAAGGCGATCCTCGACGCGCAGTCCGGCACCAACAACTACGACGTCATCCAGTACTGGTACACGTCGGTCGGTGCCCTCGCCGACGCCGGGGCGCTCGCCGACATCACGGACTGGGTCGAGTCCGACGAGGACATCGACTCCAGCGACTTCATCGAGGCGATCTTCGGACCGTACTCGCAGTACGAGGGCGCCACCTACGGTCTGCCCATCGACGGCGACACGCACGTGCTCTTCTACAACAAGGCGATCTTCGAGCGGAACGGCGTCGAGGTCCCGACCACGTGGGACGAGTACGTCGAGGTCTCGAAGAAGATCACCGACGCCGAGAAGGCGAACGGCGTCTACGGCAACGCGCTGCTCGGCTCGAAGAGCGCGTTCAACATTGGGTCGACGTTCTTCAACCGGCTCGCGACGATGTCGCCCGACCCGATCGACCCGCAGATGCCGCAGCTCGACACCGAGTACGCGGTGGCCGCCGCGCAGTCGATGCTCGACGCCTCGCCGTCGGCCCTCCCCAGTCCGCTGGAGATCGGATTCGAGCAGGCGCTGCCGCAGTTCCTGTCCGGGTCGGTCGGGATGATCGAGTTCTGGACCGACCTGGGCGTGTTCGCGCAGGACCCGGAGCAGTCGAAGATCGTCGACGGCTGGGGCGTCGCCCCGCTGCCGGTGGGCCCCGAGGGCAAGGTCTCCGGAGCGCTCAACGCGGGATGGGCGATGGGTATCAGCCCCAACGCGAGCGACGAGGACCTCGCGAAGCAGTTCGTCGCGTTCGCCTCGTCGAAGGAGACGAACGAGAAGCTCATCACGACGACCGGCTCCGGTGTCGACCCCACCCGCACCTCCACGCTGGAGAGTCCGGAGTACGTCGAGTTCGCCCCCGAGGTCTCGGCGGTCGCCGCCGAGGTGCTGCCCAACGCGCAGTCCTGGCCGACCTCGCCGCAGGCGCCGGAGATGATCCAGTCGCTCAGCGACAACCTGGCGCTGATGCTGCAGGGCGGCCTCACCGCCGAACAGGCGATGCAGAACACCTGGGACACCTGGCAGTCCCTGGCCGACTGATCCCCTCGTCGAACCCGAAAGGACCGCTCATGTCGCACCCCGTCACCTCCCGGCGCCGCGCCCGACGCGCGTCGTGGACGGGACGCGCCCTGCTCGCGCCCGCCGTCATCGCGATCGTCATCATCGCGATCTACCCGCTCGGCTACATCATCGCCGCCTCCTTCTCGGAGTCGTCGCTGGGCCGGCCGTTCACCGAATGGGTCGGGTTCGACAACTTCGCGGCACTGCTGGGGGACGGGGTCACCCTCCCGTCCCTCGGCAGGTCGCTGCTCTTCGCCATCCCCTCCGCCCTGATCGCGCTCGTGGCAGGGTTGGTCGTCGCCCTGTCGCTGGACGCCGCGGTCAAGGGCGGCCGCGTCATCCGGGTGCTGCTCCTGCTGCCGCTGATGACACCGCCGGTGATGGCGGGCGTCATCTGGAAGCTCATGCTGGCCCCGACCGGGGGACTGCTCAACAACATCGGGCAGTCGTTCGCGCCCGGGTCCGAGCCGTTCCTGTTCCTCGGCTCCAGCCCCGCGGCGATGATCTCCGTGATCCTGGTGGACGCCTGGCAGTGGACGCCGTTCTGCGTGCTGCTCGTGTTCGCCGCGCTGCAGACCCTGCCGACCGAGGTGTACGAGGCCTCCCAGGTCGACGGTGCCGGGGTGTGGCAGACGTTCTGGCGCATCACGTTCCCGCTCGTGCTCCCGAGCCTCATCACCGTGCTGCTGCTCAAGCTCGTCGTCTCGTTCAAGGTCTTCGACCTCGTGTTCATCATGACCAGCGGCGGGCCGGGCTTCGACACCACCGTCAGCAGCTACCAGATCTATCGGACCGGGCTGCAGACGTTCGACGTCGGCGCCGCCGCCGCGCAGACCATCGCCTTCCTGGTGCTGGTCACCATCGTCATCCTGCCGCTCAACGCCGTGCGGCAGCGGCTGCACAGAGAGGGCTGACCATGTCGCTCACACTCCGCTCCACGGATCGGGTCGACGAGAGCGCGACCGTCACGCTGGTGGTCCCCGACGCCCGCCGTCGCCAACGGCGCCGTCGGACCGCGAGCATCTCCCGACCCGGACGGCCGTCCGTCACCGTCACGGCGGTGAAGGCTGCCGTGATCGTCGTCGCGATCGTCCTCGCGCTGTTGCCCGTGCTGTACATGGTGAGCATGTCGTTCAAGAGCCCGGACGACATCCTGTCGACCCGGATCCTCCCGTCCCGCCTTGCGTTCGAGAACTGGGTGGCCGCGTTCGAGAACTGGCCCATCCTCACCTACCTCCGCAACTCGATCGGGGCGGCGGTCGGGGCGGTGGTCGTCTCGCTGCTCGTGGCGATCCCGGCGAACTACGCGATGGCCCGGTTGCGTGCCGGCGGGAAGCAGACCCTCGGGCTCATCGTCTCGGCGTACGTCGCCCCGCCGATCGTGGCGATCATCCCGCTCTTCGTCCTGGTGCGCACCGCGGGGCTCATGGACTCGGTGATCGGGCTGGGCATCGTCGAGGGTCTGCTGCTCACGCCGGTGGCGGTGTGGCTGCTCGACGGGTTCTTCCGCTCGATCCCGTTCGAGGTCGACGAGGCGGCGCAGATCGACGGATGCGGTCCGCTACGCACCCTCTGGGCGGTGATCCTGCCGCTCACGGCCCCGGGCATCGTGGCGGTGTCGATCATCGTCTTCATCCTCGCGTACAACGACTTCCTCATCCCGCTGCTGCTCACCCAGAGCGTCGACTCCCAGACGCTCCCCGTGGGCATCGCGCTCATGCAGGGCGGTCGAGAGGTGATGTTCGGGCAGATGGCCGCCGCGAGCCTCTCCGGGCTGATCCCGATCTACCTGCTGGCGCTGTTCCTGCAGAAGTGGCTCGTCGGCGGGCTCACGCAGGGCAGTGTGAAGTGAGGTCAGCGGGCACAACTTCGGAGATTCCCGACGACGCGCCGGGGCGGCCTCTTCCGCCCCGGCGTGTCGTGCCCTGTCTCCGAAGCTGTGCCCGGCCTCAGGCGAGGGGCTCGGCGGCGGCCTCGCGGGCGGCCTTCGAGGCGGGGGAGGCGGCGCCGATCTTCCAGTAGCCGCAGAAGCTGACGGCGTTCTTGTCGACGCTGCGCTCGCCGACGAGCTGCTTGCGGACGCCGGAGGCCAGGGACTGCTCGCCGGCCGCGTACGCGTGGAACGGAGCATCGGGCAGAGCGGTGCGAGCGAGGGCGTCCAGGGCGAGAACCCCGGGCGGGATCTCGTGCGGCCGTACGATCCACACCACGTCGAGCCCCGACGGATGCGCGAACTCCAGGGCGTCCTCCGCGGACGGGACCTCGATGATCGCTGTGCCCGCGGCGTCGGCCGGCAGGGAGGCGCTGATCGACGCGATCGCGGGAAGGGCGGTCTCGTCGCCCACGAGCACCACCCGGTCGGTGCCCCGTTCGGGGTTGAATGTCAGGCCCTCGTCGATGATGAGGACGTGCTCGCCGGGGGCGCAGGTCTCCGCCCATCGGGAGGCCGGACCGGCGGTGCCGTCGGCCGCCGAGCCGTGCAGCACGAAGTCGACGTCGAGCTCGGCGCCGGTCTCGGGCGTGGCCGGGCGGTACGCGCGCACGGTGTAGTTGCGCATCACGGGGCGCTCGCCGTCGGGGATGCGGAGGAACTTCAGATACCCGAACATCCGGTTCGCCTTGGCGGGCACCCGCTCCAGTCCGGCCTCCCCGCCGATCGGCAGGAACAGCCGGAACCACTGGTCGTAGCCCATCGGACGGAAGCGGTCGATCTCGCCGCCGCCCAGGGTCACCCGCACCCAGTGCGGCGCGAGCCGTTCGGTGCGGAGCACAGTGAGGTGCAGGAGCTCGGCCGTCTCCGGCTTGACCATCTTGCTGAATGCCATGCGGGCGCCTTTCAGGGGAGCTGCCAGGGGAAGAAGAGGACGAAGATCGCGGCCGATACGGCGAGCATGACCACGGTGAAGACGGTGTCCCTCGTGCGGAACGGCACGAGGTGCCGCTCGGTCCGTGTCGGATGCGCACCGAACGCCCGGGAGTCCATCGCGAGGGCGACGCGCTCCGCATGCCGGATGGCACCCGCGAGCAGGGGGACGATGTACCCCCAGCCGCGGGCGATCCGTGCGAAGGGGCCGCGGCCGCCGTGGTAACCGCGCACCCGGTGCGCGGCGCGGATGACGGCGAGCTCGTGCCCGAACCGGGGCACGAAGCGGAAGGCGGCCAGGGCCGTGTACCCGATGCGGTACGGCACGCGCAGCTGCTGCACGCTCGCACGCACGAGATCGGAGCCGCTGGTGGTGAGGCCGCCGACGAGCGCGAGCGCGACGATCGATCCGAGCCGGAGCGCCGTGGCGAAGCCGATGAGGAGGGCGCCGCCGTAGAGGGTCCAGTCGCCGATCGTCACGACGGGGGTGGTGTCGGCGACCAGGGCCGCGTCGACCCACAGCGAGAAGCCGACGCCGATCGCGACCATGCCCGCGGGCAGACCGAGCAGGAGCAGCGCGAGGAGGCGCCCCGTCACCCGCGCCCCGACGAGGATGAGGGCGTAAGCGAGCACGAGGAAGGCGGCGGGGGTGGCCAGGTCCCGCACGAAGACGAGGAGCAGCATGGCGGGGGCGAACCCGGCGACCTTCGCCAGCGGGTTGAGGCCGTAGAGGAACTGCCGCCGCGAGGTGGCCGTGAGCGGCGCGTACGGATCGAGCGTGGTCATCGTCATGGCGACACCTCCCACCCGGCTGCGGTGAGCACACGCTGCAACGCGGGGACGCGCAGGCCGGCGGAGGGGAGGATCGCGGGATCGGCGAACAGTGCCGCCGTCGGACCGGCGGCCCGCACCCGCCCGTCGGCGAGGACGACCGTGTCGGTGGCGTGCTCGGCGACGAGCTGCAGGTCGTGCGTGACGATGACCACGGTCGTGCCGTCCGCCCGCAGGCTCTCCAGCAGGTGCAGGAGCTCGGCGGCCCTGGCCCGGTCCTGTCCGAACGTGGGCTCGTCGAGGGCGAGGACGGGGGGACGGGTGATGAGGGCGGTGCCCACCGAGAGCCGTCGCTTCTCGCCGCCGGAGAGGAGGAACGGATGCACGTCGGCCTTGTGCGTCAGCCCGAACCGCTCCAGCATCTCCGCCACCCGCGTGCGGACCTCGTCGTCCGGTACCTGGCGCAGCCGGAGCCCGTGGGCGAGCTCGTCGAACACGGTGGCGGCGATGAACTGGTGCTCCGGGTTCTGGAACACGAAGCCGATGCGCGCCGCGAGCTCCCGAGGCGAGGCCGTCCCTGGGTCGATGCCGTCGACGGAGACCCGACCTCTCGGCGGCGGCACGACCCCGGCGAGAGCCTGGATCAGCGTCGTCTTGCCCGCCCCGTTCGCCCCGACGATCGCGGTGAGGCTCCCGGCGGCGATGTCGAGGTCGACCCCGTGCAGGATCTCGGTGCGGCGCCGGGTCACGGTCAGGCCGCGGGCCCGGATGATGGGCTCCCGGTCGGCGGGGCGAGGGTCGCCGACCGGCACCGAGGACGCGGCGCCGGGGCCGGGAGGCAGTGCGGCGGCCAGCGCCTCGGGCGTCAGCGGCAGCGGGTCGAGGACGATCCCCCGGTCGCGGAGGCGGAGCGCGGCGAGCGTCGCGGCGGGCAGCCAGACCCCCATCGCCACGAGCTCGTCGGCGTGCGCGCGGATGGTCTCGGCCGCCGGACCGTCGAAGACCACCCGGCCCTCGCGGTCGAGCACGATGGTGCGCGTGACGAAGCGCATCGCGGCGTCGAGGTTGTGCTCGACGAGGAGGATGGCCCGGTCTCCGGCGGCCACGACCTCGGTCAGCGCCGCGTACACGTCGTCGATCCCCTGCGGGTCGAGGTTCGCGGTCGGTTCGTCCAGCACGATGAGAGGAGAGCCCATCGCGAGGGCGCAGGCGATGGCGAGACGCTGCCGCCCGCCGCCGGACAGGTGGTCGGGGTTGTCGTTGCGGCGCTCCCACAGGCCGACGCGCCGCAGCGCCTCCTCCACGCGGACGCGCACGGCCTCCACCGGGAGCAGGAGGTTCTCCGGGCCGAAGGCCACCTCGTCGTACACCGTCCCCGTGACGATCTGCGCGTCCGGATCCTGGAAGACCATGGCGACGTGCGTGCTGAGCGTCGCGGTGTGCGCGGTGGTGGTGCCGATGCCGCCGGCCTCGACGGTGCCGGTCATCGTCGCGGGGAGCGCGTGCGGGATGAGCCCGTTGAGGGCGAGCGTGAGCGTCGACTTCCCGGAACCGGACGGGCCGAGCAGCAGCACGACCTCGCCGGGATCGATGTCGAAGGTCACGTCACGGGGCGACGGGTGCGCGGCGTCCGCGTGGGTGAGGGTCAGCTCGCGCACGCGGAGGAGGGGTGCGGATGGGCGCACGGCACGTCCCTGGTTCGACGGAGGGTGTGACTCTAACTTAGCTGAGCCTTACCTGTGCTGCCAGCGGGGCCCGTGCGCGATCAGCGGCGCGCGACCCCGGCGGTGCGCAGCGCCGAACCGATGGCGAGACCGATCGCCGTCCAGGCCACCGGACCGAGGACGGAGATCGTCAGGTACAGCAGCTGAGCCCACAGCGGCATGACCGCGAGGTTCGCCGCGAAGAACACCGCCACCGCCACGACGATGCCGATCACGACCGCCGAGACGAAGAACCGCCAGGCGCCCCAGGAGCGATACCGGGTGAGGGCGGCGACACCCTCCTGGATGAGGCCGAAGAGCAGCGCGGTGCCGATGAACCGCAGCGACCACGCCGGGTTGAAGGCGCTCGCGATGAGGGCGGCGAACACGTGCGTGATGAGCGCCACGAACGGCAGCCGCAGCACCTCCTGCGCGATGATGCCCGGCAGCACGTGCGAGCCCAGCACGAGGCCGTAGAGGAACAGCAGCGGGCTGGCCAGGAGGAGGGGAGTGACCCATCCGGCGATGCCGCCGAGGATGCCCGTGGCGACACCGATCGCCGCGCAGATCAGCAGCACTCTGGTCGACAGGACGGAGGTTCGGGCCACGTCTCCAGCCTACTGGCGACATTCGGAGAGTCGGCCGCCGTCCATCCTGACCGATCGGCACGATCGAGGGCGACCATCGTTCAGTTCTCGATCCGGCGCCGAACGGCGGGGCTATCGTGAGCCGCGGTGCGGCGACGACGCGGCATCGGGATCATCGGATCATCAGGAGCGAGATATGGGTCGAACACCCCTTCGGATCGCAGCAGCCACCACCCTGGCGACGCTGTTCATCGCATCGACGGCAACCGCAGGCCACGCAGCGACCGGGGAGGTGACGCACCCCGTTCCGGTCGCGGGGACCCCCGGGCACTACATCGTGATCATGAAGGCCGATCCCCTCGCCAGCTACGAAGGCGACGTCAAGGGCCTCAAGGCGACGAAGCCCGACGAGGGCGAGCAGCTCGAGACGCAGTCGCAGGACGCGCAGCGCTACGTCAAGCACCTCGAGTCCGAGCAGAGCAGCCTCATCAACGATGTCGGCGTCACCCCGGACACGACCTACCAGGTGGTGCTCAACGGTTTCAGCGCCGACCTCTCGGGTGAGCAGGTGGACCAGCTCCGCGCCTCGAAGGACGTCCTCGGGGTGTATCCCGACGAGATCCGTCACCCCGACGCGCAGACCTCGACCGACTACCTCGGCCTCGGCGACGACCGCAAGGGCCGCGGTGGGGTGTGGCAGCAGACCGGAGGCGTGAAGAAGGCGGGCGAGGGCGTCGTGGTCGGCGTGATCGACACCGGCATCGCGCCCGAGCACCCCTCGTTCGAGGGCAAGAAGCTCAAGCAGCAGAAGAAGCAGAACAGCCGGCACAAGGGCACGGACCCGTACACCGACGGCACCTACGTCTACTTCGACAAGTCCGACGGCGGACAGTTCCGCGGCGCGATGGTCGATGGTCAGGACTGGGACGAGCGCGACTACTCGACGAAGCTCATCGGCGGGCAGTACTTCTTCGCGGGAGCCCAGGCGGCCGGGTTCGACTTCCAGTACGACTACCTCTCCCCGCGCGACGGCGACGGTCACGGCTCGCACACGGCGAGCACCGCCGCAGGCAACTTCGGAGTGGACGCCGAGGTCGAGGGTGTCGACTTCGGAACGGTCTCCGGTGTCGCCCCCGGGGCGAAGGTCGCGGCCTACAAGGCCTGCTACGTCGGCCCGGACACGACCGTGACGACGGATGACATCTGCGCCCTGAGCGACCTCGTGGCCGCGATCGATCAGGCCGTGGCGGACGGTGTCGACGTGATCAACTACTCGATCGGCGGCGGCGCCGCGAGCACCGTGATGGCTCCCGAAGACCTCGCGTTCCTCAACGCCGCGGCCGCCGGTGTCTTCGTCGCGACCAGCGCCGGCAACGACGGCCCCGATCCGGTCACCGCCGACCACGCCTCGCCGTGGTACACGACGGTCGCCGCCTCCACCATTCCGACGTGGGAGGGCACCGTGCAGTTCGACGGCTTCGAGCAGGCCGGGGCCTCGGTGACCGTCCCGTTCGGTGAGAGCGTCTCCGGTCCCTCCATCGCCGCTGCGGATGCCGCGGCCTCCGGTGCGGCGGATGCGCAGCTGTGCCTGCCGGGCACCCTCGACCCGGCGAAGGTCGCCGGACACATCGTCGTCTGCGACCGCGGCGGCAACGCCCGCGCGGAGAAGTCCCAGGTCGTGAAGGACGCCGGGGGCATCGGCATGGTCCTGGTGAACGTGCCCGGCGGCGCGGATTCCCTCGACAACGACTTCCACGCGGTGCCGACCGTGCACCTGAACGCCGTGCACCGTGCGGCCGTGCTCGCCTACGTGCAGGGCGGCGTCGATCGGCCGATCACCCTCGTCGGTGAGAACACCACCGGTGTGACCACGCCGACCCCGCAGATCGCGGGCTTCTCGAGCCGCGGACCGGTCCTCGCCGACGGCACCGACGTCCTCAAGCCGGACATCGCCGCACCGGGAGTGGCGATCCTCGCCGCCACGCACAACGCCCCGGGTGAGGACCCGACCTTCGGCATCCTCTCCGGGACGTCGATGGCCTCCCCGCACATCGCCGGCCTCGGTGCGCTGTACCTCGGGGAGCACCCGCGGGCGACCCCGGGCGAGATCCGTTCGGCCCTGATGACGACCGCCTCCGACACCGTGCTCCCCGACGGCTCGAAGAACACGAACCCGTTCGAACAGGGTGCCGGACAGGTCGATGCGACGCGGTTCCTGAACCCCGGTCTGCTCTACCTGAACGGCTTCAAGGACTGGGCGGCGTTCCTCGACGGGAAGGGGCTGTCGGACTTCCCCGGCATCGACCCCATCGACGGCAGCGATCTGAACCAGGCATCGATCTCGATCGGGTCCCTGGCCAGCGCGCAGACCGTCACCCGCTCGGTCACCTCGACCGAGAAGGGCGTGTTCACGGCGAAGGCCTCCGTCCCCGGCGTGAACGTCACCGTCACGCCGTCCCAGCTCTCCTTCGACAAGCCGGGGCAGACGAAGACCTTCACGGTCACGTTCGACAGCACCACCGCGCCGGTCGAGCAGTGGGCCACGGGTTCGCTCACCTGGACGAGCAAGAAGAACACGGTGCGCTCGCCGATCGCGGTCTTCCCGGTCACGGCGGATGCTCCGGCCGAGATCACCGGCAGCGGCGTCGACGGCAGCACGACCGTCGACATCACCCCCGGCCTCGACGGCGATCTGGCGCTGGGCGTCTCGGGTCTCACGCCGTTCCAGCTCCTCAGCGACCCGGACAACCCCGTCGAGGGGCACTCGGGCAACGAGAACTCGGGCGACGCGAACAAGGACGTGTCCTGGATCGTCGACGTGCCGGAGGGCGCCACGCTCTCGCGCTTCGACCTCGACTCGTCCGACGACGAGGGCAGTGACCTCGACCTCACCGTCTACCGGGTCGTGGGCCCCGACGACCTGCGGTACTACGAGCGCTGGCAGTCGGCGACGGGCTCGGCCGACGAGCAGGTGACGATCCCCGCACCGACCGCGGGCACCTACCTCGTCGTCGCCAACGTGTACGCGACCACCGGGCCGATGACGTGGGACATGACCCACGCCTCCGTGCTGCCGGACGGGGAGGGGTCGTTCACCGCGACGCCGAACCCGATCGCCGCGGTCCGCGGGGAGAAGACGAGCTACGAGCTGAGCTGGACCGGTCTGACCGCCGGGACCCGCTACCTCGGACTCGTCCAGTACGGCGACTCGGCCGTGCGCACCGTGGTGACGGTCACGACGCCCGCGGATGCCGCGCCGACGCCGACTCCCGCGCCGAAGCCGTCGCCGACTCCCGAGCCGACGCCGACGCCGGATCCGACCCCGACGCCGGGGCCGACTCCGGAGCCGACCGCGCCTCCGGAGACCGACGCCCCCGGGTGATCCGGAAACGGTTGCACGACCCGGTCACGGCCGCACGAGGGAATCCCTCGTGCGGCCGTGCCGTCGTCTCCGGGTCGTGCAGACGTGCCGGGCGCAGATCGTCCGGCCCTCCGTTCGTCGCATGGCCCCCGCCGCTCGTCGCAGCGTCCTCGGATCCGGGCATGACGGCGGGGCGCACTCCCTACCGTGGGGAGACGCAATGATGCGCCCCCAGAGGAGAACCCCATGACCGCACCTTCGTCGCGCCGCCGCGACGGCGCCGGGCTCGTCGACGGCGACCCCGTCATCGAGACCGACCCGAACCTCCCACCCGTCGCCCTCTCCGCGGAGCACGAGGCCAAGAGCCGCCGCTGGACCCTGCCGAAGATCCTGCTGTGGACGGCCATCGCCCTCCTCGGCGGCGTCGCCTGGGTGATGCTCGCCATCGTGCGCGGAGAGACCGTGAACGCGATCTGGTTCGTGTTCGCCGCCGTGTGCACCTACCTGATCGGCTACCGCTTCTACTCCAAGGTCATCGAGCGGTACATCACCCGCCCCGACGACCGCCGGGCCACGCCCGCCGAGGTGAAGCAGGACGGCAAGGACTACGTCCCCACCGACCGCCGGGTGCTCTACGGCCACCACTTCGCCGCCATCGCCGGCGCCGGACCCCTCGTCGGCCCCGTGCTCGCGGCGCAGATGGGCTACCTCCCCGGCACCATCTGGATCATCGTGGGCGTCGTGCTCGCGGGAGCCGTGCAGGACTACACGGTCCTCTTCTTCTCGATGCGGCGCGGCGGCCGGACCATCGGCCAGATGGCGCGGCAGGAGCTCGGCAAGATCGGCGGCACGGCGGCGATCATCGCCTCGCTGCTCATCATGCTCATCATCGTCGCGATCCTCGCGCTCGTCGTCGTGAACGCCCTCGGCGAGAGCCCGTGGGGCGTCTTCTCCGTCGCGATGACCATCCCGATCGCCCTCTTCATGGGCGTGTACCTGCGCTACCTGCGCCCGGGCAAGGTGACCGAGGTCTCGATCATCGGCTTCGTGCTGCTCATGGCCGCCATCATCGGCGGCGGCTGGGTCGCCGGCACCGAGTGGGGCCAGGCGATCTTCCACCTCGACCGCACCACGATCGCGTGGGGCATCATCATCTACGGCTTCATCGCCGCGGTGCTGCCGGTCTGGCTGCTGCTCGCGCCCCGCGACTACCTCTCCACGTTCATGAAGATCGGCGTCATCGTGATGCTCGCCGGCGCGATCGTCCTCGTGCGTCCGGAGATCTCGGTCCCCGCGGTCAGCATCTTCGGCGAGAACGGCATGGGTCCGGTGTTCGCCGGTCCGCTCTTCCCCTTCCTCTTCGTGACGATCGCGTGCGGCGCGTTGTCCGGATTCCATGCGCTGATCGCGTCGGGCACGACCCCGAAGCTCGTCGAGAAGGAGCGGCAGACCCGGTTCATCGGCTACGGCGGCATGCTCATGGAGTCGTTCGTCGCGATCATGGCCCTCGTCGCCGCGATCTCGATCGACCAGGGCATCTACTTCGCCATGAACGCCCCGGCCGCCGCGACCGGGGGCACCGTGGAGGGAGCGGTCGCCTTCGTGAACTCGCTCGGGCTGACCGGGGTGAACCTCACGCCCGACATGCTCACCGGCACGGCGGCGGCGGTCGGCGAGGAGTCGATCGTCTCGCGCACCGGAGGGGCTCCGACGCTCGCGCTCGGCCTCGCGCACATCATGCAGCAAGCCCTCGGCGGACAGGCGCTGATGGCGTTCTGGTACCACTTCGCGATCATGTTCGAGGCCCTGTTCATCCTCACGGCGGTGGACGCCGGAACCCGGGTCGCCCGCTTCATGCTGCAGGACTCGATCGGCGCCTGGTTCCCGAAGTTCCGCGATGTCTCCTGGCGCCCAGGGGTGTGGATCTGCACCGCGATCATGGTGGCCGGCTGGGGAGCGATCCTCATCCTCGGCGTCACCGACCCGCTCGGCGGCATCAACACGTTCTTCCCGCTGTTCGGCATCGCGAACCAGCTCCTCGCGGCGATCGCGCTCGCCGTGGTGCTGGCCATCGTCGCCAAGCGCGGTCGCAGCTACTTCCGGTGGCTGTGGATCATCGCGCTGCCGCTCGCGTTCACCGCGGTCGTCACCATCACGGCCTCGCTCTACAAGATCTTCTCGCCGGTGCCGGCGATCGGATACTGGGCGAACCACTTCCGCTACCTGGAGGCGCTGAACTCCGGTGACACCACGCTCGGCGCGCCGGAGGTGCTGCAGGCCGTCATCCGCAACACCGCGGTGCAGGGCACGCTGTCGATCATCTTCGTGGTGCTCGCGATCATCGTCATCGTCATGGCCGTCATCGCGACCGTGAAGGCGATCCGCAACGGCGGCGGCGAGAACACCGAGGACCCGCCCGTGCCGTCCCGCCGCTTCGCCCCGGCCGGGTTCCTCCCCGACGCGGAGGAGCGCGAGCTGGAGAAGCAGTGGGAGCCGATCCTCGCCGAAGAGCGCGCGGCGGCACGGCACTGAGATGACCTCCACGGTGGATCGGACGGATGCCGCGACCTCCCCGCTGCGGGCGCTGTGGAGCGCCCTCGGCCGGGTCGGCCGCGGCATCCGCTGGTACATGACGACGCTGATGGGCGACACCGCGTACGCCACGTACGTCGCCCATCACCGTCGGCATCATCCGGACGAGGAGCCGCTGACGGAGCGGCAGTTCTGGCGTCAGCGGATGGACGACCAAGACCGCAATCCCGGTGCCCGCTGCTGCTGACCCTTCGACAGACTCAGGGCCCCAGGGTGGGTCGCTGAGCCTGTCGAAGCGCGGGTCGCTGACCCTGCCTGCGCGTCCCTAGGCTGAGCGCATGAACGACGTCGTCCTCGCCGCGATCCTCGGCGCTCTCGGCGGCATCGCCCTCACGGCGCTGCTGCTGCTCGCCCGGCGGTTCGCGCGCGGCTCGGCCGACCTCGGCAGCGAGGCGGAGCAGGGGGCGCTGCGGGCGCTGCACCAGGCGAGTCTCGCCGCTCCGCACCTCCGCGGCGGATTGACCGGGCCGGATGCCGTCAAGGCCGCCCGGCACCTGCGGACTCTGCTGGGCAGCGCCGCGGTCGCCATCGTCGGCGAGGACGACACGGTCATTCTCGACGGCGCCGCGGACGGGCTCGAATCCGCCGCCGTGCGCATCGCCGCCCAGGTGCGCGGGTCGGGCCGGCGGCAGGTGTTCCCCGCGCCCTCGCGGACGGACGACCTGGAGGCGGTCGGCGCGCCCATCCTCGTCGACGGGGTGCCGGTCGGGGTGGTCGTCGCCTTCGCGTCCCCGGTGCGGGCCGCGCTCGTGCGGGCGGCGGAGGAGGTGGCCGACTGGTGTGCGGCGCAGGTCGAGCTCGGCGGACTCGAGGCCTCCCGCACCCAGCTCGCCGAGGCGGAACTCCGGGCTCTGCGTGCGCAGATCTCCCCCCACTTCATCTACAACGCCCTCACCGCGATCGCCTCGTTCATCACGACCGACCCCGACCGGGCCCGTGACCTCGTGCTCGAGTTCGCCGACTTCACCCGCTACTCCTTCCGCCGGCACGGGGAGTTCACCACGCTCGCGGAGGAGCTGGGCAGCATCCACTCCTACCTCGAACTGGAGCGCGCGCGGTTCGGCGATCGCCTGCGGGTGACGCTGCAGATCGCGCCGGAGACGCTCGCGACGGTCATCCCCTTCCTCTCCGTGCAGCCGCTCGTGGAGAACGCCGTGCGGCACGGCCTGGAGCCGGGGGAAGACGGCGGCGAGATCCGCATCACCTCCCGCGACGACGGCACGCACACCGAGATCCTCGTGGAGGACGACGGCGTCGGCATGGACCCGGACGGCCTGCGCGCGCTGCTCACGGCGCGCGAGGAGGGCGGTCACGTGGGTCTCCGCAACGTCGACACCCGGCTTCGCCAGGTCTACGGCAGCGGGGGCGGTCTGGTCGTCGAGACCAACGCCGGCGCGGGTACCCTGGTGCGCATGCGAGTCCCGAAATCGCAGCCCCTCCACGACCCGGACGACGACTGAGGAGCGGCATGATCGACGTCCTCGTCGCCGACGACGAGCAGCCGGCCCTCGACGAGCTCGTGCACCTGCTGCGTGCCGACCCGCGCATCGGCGAGATCCTCACCGCGGCAAACGGCGCCGATGCGCTGCGTCAGCTCTCCGCGCGTGCGGTGCGGATCGCCTTCCTCGACATCCACATGCCGGGCCTGCTCGGCACCGAGCTCGCCCGCGCGCTCCTCGGTCTCGCGGAGCCGCCCGCGGTCGTTTTCGTCACCGCCGACGAGGCCCGAGCGGTCGAGGCGTTCGAGCTGCGCGCGGCGGACTACCTCCTCAAGCCCGTACGGCGGGAACGCCTGCGCAGCGCCGTGGACCGGGTGATCGAGCAGGAGGCCGCACCGCGCGGCGAGGACGAGGTGCTGCCGGTGACCGTGGGCGTGTCCGTGCGGTTCGTCCGGCGCAGCGACGTGCGCTGGGTGCAGGCGCAGGGCGACTACGCGCGGCTGCACACGGAGGACGACGGGCCCGGCCACCTCATTCGCATCCCGCTCTCCGAGCTCGAATCCCGGTGGGCGCCGGCGGGATTCCTCCGCATCCACCGTTCCACGCTCGTCCGGATCGCCGCGGTGACCGAGGCGCGGCTGTCGGGTGGGGAACCCGTCGTCGTCGTCGGCACGGCCGTGCTGCCGGTGAGCAGAAGGCTCGTCGCGGCGGTGCGGGAGGCCCTGGTGCGCGGAGAGGGAACGGGATGACCGAGGCGCCGAAGCGGGTGCGGGTCACGGCGGACACCCCGCCCCGCCGCTCCTCCGCTGCCACGCGGGGCATCGCGCTGCCCGGAGCCCCGGTCGCGGAGGCCAACGCCGTCTACGCCCGTGCCCTGATGCGCAGCCAGCTCCGGCTCGCCCTCGGCACCGTCGCCGGCTTCGTGGTGGTCGTCGTCGCCCTGGCGCTCGGGATCGCGCTCATCCCCGAGGTGGACGCCGTCGTCCTCGGCGGGCTGCCGCTGTCGTGGCTGCTCCAGGCCTTCGCGTTCTACCCGGTGATCCTCGTGTTCGCGGTGCTGTACGTGCGCACGGCGGTCCGCAACGAGCGGCGGTACCGCGCCCTGCGGGACCGCGAGTGAACGCCGTTCTCGACCTCGTCGGGGTCGCCCTGGTCGTGATCGCCACCCTCCTCATCGGCGTGTACGGGCTGCGGGTGTCGCGCACGACGAGCGACTTCTTCGTGGCGTCGCGGACGGTGCGTCCGGTCTGGAACGCCTCGGCCATCAGCGGCGAGTACCTGTCGGCCGGCACCTTCCTCGGCCTCTCCGGGCTGGTGCTGCTGGACGGCGCCCGCGGCTTCTGGTTCCCCATCGGGTACGCCGCGGGGTACCTGCTCGTGCTCGTGTTCGTGGCCGCGCCCCTGCGCCGGAGCGGGGCGTACACGATCCCCGACTTCGTCGAGGCCCGGCTCGACTCGACCGCCGCGCGCCGTGTCACCAGCCTCGCGGTGCTCATCATCGGCTGGCTCTACATCGTGCCGCAGCTGCACGGCGCGGGCATCACGCTCGTCGTGGTCGCCGGGCTGCCGGAGTGGGTCGGCGCCGTGACGATCGCGGTGCTCGTGGCGGCGGCGGTCGCGGCGGGCGGCATGCGTGCGATCACCTTCGTGCAGGCCTTCCAGTACTGGCTCAAGCTCACGGCGCTCCTCGTGCCGGTGGTGTGCATCGCGTTCGCCCTGAGCGGCGGGCCGCACGACTTCGATCCCGCGCTCGTCTTCCCCGCCGAGGCCGGGCCGTCCGGTTTCGACGCCTACGAGACCGCGTCGCTGCTGCTCGCCCTGCTCCTCGGCACGATGGGGCTGCCGCACGTCCTGGTGCGGTTCTACACGAGCCCGACCGGAGCCTCCGCGCGGCGGACCACCGTGATCGTCATCGCCATGGTGAGCGCGTTCTACGCCGTGTCGAGCGCGATGGGGCTCCTGGCGCGGATCGCCGCCCCGGACCTCGCGCAGCCGGGGATCGCCGACACCGTGGTGCTGCAGCTCCCGTCGCGGGTGTTCCCTGGGCTCGCGGGTGAGCTGCTGACGGCGCTCATCGTCGCCGGAGCCTTCGCCGCGTTCCTGGCGACCTCGGCCGGGCTCGTGGTCTCGCTCGCGGGGGTCATCAGCCAGGACGTCTTCTCCGGCTCCGTGCGCTCCTTCCGGCTGTCCGCGGTGCTGTGCGCGCTCGTGCCGCTGGGGGTCGCGCTGCTCACGGTTCCCGCGGGGCTCGTGTCGAGCGTGGGGGTGGTGTTCGTCGTGGCGGCGTCGACGCTCTCGCCCGTGGTGCTGCTGGGTGTGTGGTGGCGTGGCCTCACCGCGCGCGGGGCGGTCGCGGGCATGGTGTGCGGCGGCGTCGCGACCGGGCTCGCCCTGCTCGTGCACGCCGCGGTGGACGGGGTCGGCGTCGCGGCGCCCTACCTCGCGCAGCCCGCCGCCTGGACGATACCGCTGGCGACCGGGGTCACGGTCGCCGTGTCGCTGCTCGACCCTCGTGGGCCCTCACCCCGCACGGACCGCTTCCTCGCCCGCGTGCACACACCCGACCGCGCCTGAGCCTGCTTCTGCTTCCCGGACTCTGTCTCCTGGAACAGGCGTTCGCGCGGGTTCAGGCAGGTGAAAGCCCATCGAGCCTGAGCCGGCGCGAGTGCCTGAAGAGCGGGAAGGGTAGGTGTGGTCGGGCCACAGGACTCCGGCGCGGCGGCAGGCACTAGCGCGAGAACAGGCAGGGAGCACCAGGAGCGCCTGAACTGGCGTGGGTGCCTGAACTGGCGCGGGTGCCTGAACTGGGGCGAGTGCCTGAACTGGCGCAAGTGCCTGAACTGGCGCGTCAGCGAGGTCGCGCGCGAGGGCAGGCAGTGGCGTGAGAACAGGCAGGGAGGGTGGGGAGTGCCTGTTTTGGCGGGAGTGCTTGTTCTGGTGTGGATGCCTGTGCTGGTGCGTCAGCGAGGTTGCGCGCGAGGGCAGGCAGTGGCGTGAGAACAGGCAGGGAGGATCAGGAGTGCCTGAACTGGCGTGGGTGCCTGAACTGGCGTGGGTGCCTGTTCGGACGCGTCAGCGGGATGGCGCGCGAGGGCAGGCAGTGACGTGAGAACAGGCATGGAGGGTGGCGAGTGCCTGAATCAGCGGGAGTGCCTGAATCGGCGGGAGTGCCTGTGCGGGAGTGCCTGAATCGGCGGGAGTGCCTGTGCGGGAGGGTCAGAGGGTGCGGCTGCGTGGCATCAGGCGTACCGGGGGGAGCGGCGGCGCGGGGATGCGCTGGTCGTGCCCCTCGACGACGCCGAACCGGGGGGATGCGGCCTCCCAGTCCTCGCGGGCGGCGGCGATCTCGTCGTGGGAGCGCCCGGCGAAGTTCCACCACATGACGATCTCGTCCTCGAACGGCTCACCCCCGAGGAGGAACAGCAAGCCGCCCTCACTGCTGGTCACCTCGACGCCGTCGCGGGAATCGCCGAGGTAGATCATGTCGTTGCGGGTCATCGCGTGCTCGGGGACGGCGGCGTCGCCCTCGACGAGGAGCAGCGCGTGCTCCCACTCCGGCCGCAGCGGCAGGCGCACCGTGGTTCCGGCGGGCACGACGATCTCCGCCCCGACGATCGGCGTGTGCACGGTCGCCGGCGAGCGCACGCCCGCGAACTCGCCGAGCACGACCGTGGCCGTGGCGTCCGATCCGGTCGCGGCCGGAAGGGTCGTCGTCGGCAGGTCGGTGTGCCGCTCGAAGCCGCCGTCCCCGTGGCGCGCGCACTCCGGGAGCACGACCCAGAACTGCAGCGCATCGAGCGGAACGGGCTCGTCGCCGATGGAGTACTCCGAGTGCGAGATGCCGTTGCCCGCCGTCATGAGGTTGAGCTGTCCGCGCCGGAGGTCGGCATCGCTGCCCAGCGAATCGCGGTGCCGGATCTCGCCGACCAGCGGCCAGGTCACGGTCTGCAGACCGATGTGCGGATGCGGCTCGACCCGCATCCGGGTCTCGGCCGGGCCGAACCGGTCGAGGAAGCACCAGGCGCCGATGGTGGGGAGGTTGCGATGCGGCAGCACCCGCAGCACCTCCATGCCGCGCACACCGCCGAGCGGCACCGCCCGGGGTTCGAGGACGAGGCGGCGCTGCCCGATCATTCCGCCCTGCCCGTGGGGTCCTCGTCCGCGCCGGCCGACTCTTTCTGCACCGGGGCGTCCGCCGTCGAGCCCGGGCGCTGCGGCCAGCGGATCTCGGCGCCGGGCACCTCGTGCGTCTGGAGGTACTTCGCGATGTACGGGCAGAGCGGCACGATCGCGTCGCCCGTCGACGCCACGTCGGTCAGTGCCGCCGCGGCGAGCTTCCCGGCCAGGCCCTGGCCCTGGAAAGCGGGGTCGATCTCGGTGTGCAGGAAGCGGATCGCGCCGGGGCGGGTGTCGAACTCGGCGAACCCGGCCAGCACGTCATCGGAACGGATCTCGTAGCGGGAGGCCTCGTCGTTGCGGGTCACGGTGATGTCGGTCATCGGATGCTCCTTCCGGCGTCTGGAACCAACCTACGCCCGGGATCGAGGGTGCGGGCCTGTGGACGTCGCCGTGCCGCTGTCCGTCGGGGTGATTACGCTGGAGGGATGCCGCAGACTCCCCGCGATCCGTACGACGGATGGATCCCCGAGCCGGACGCGGCATCCGACCAGCCCTGGGACGACGGGTGGGAGCCGACCGAGCCGCCGGAGCCGATGGACTGGGAGCCGCAGGGCGCGGGCTTCGAGCCGCCCCTCGACTGGGGTCCGGGTCCGACGACGGCGGTGACCACCGCGCCGGCCGTCCGCCGCGCCACGCCCAGCCGGTATGCGACGGCCCGTGAGGCACTGCACACCGTCTTCGGCTACGACGACTTCCGCGGCGACCAGGCAGCCATCGTCGAGCAGGTCATCGGCGGTGGCGACGCCGTCGTCCTGATGCCCACCGGCGGCGGCAAGAGCATCACGTACCAGGTGCCCGCGCTCGTGCGCGAAGGCACCGGACTCGTCATCAGCCCGCTCATCGCGCTCATGCACGACCAGGTCGACGCGCTGCGCGCCAACGGTGTGAAGGCCGCGTACCTCAACTCCACCCAGTCGATCGAGGAGCGCCGCGAGGTCGAGCGCGCCTATGTCGCCGGAGAGCTCGACCTCATCTACGTCGCCCCGGAGCGGCTGTCGAGCGCGCAGACCACCTCCCTCCTGCAGCGCGGCACGCTCAGTGTCATCGCCATCGACGAGGCCCACTGCGTGTCGCAGTGGGGTCACGACTTCCGGCCCGACTACCTCGCGCTCGGCGACCTGGGCGAGCGGTTCCCCGGCGTCCCGCGCATGGCCCTGACCGCCACCGCGACGCGGGCCACGCACAAGGAGCTCACCGAGCGCCTGCACCTCGACGCGGCGAAGCACTTCGTGGCGAGCTTCGATCGGCCCAACATCCAGTACCGCATCGTCCCGAAGGTCGATCCCCGCAAGCAGCTCGTGCAGTTCATCCGGTCGCAGCCGGAGGGGGCGGCGGGCATCGTCTACGCGCTCAGCCGCAAGTCCGTCGAGCAGACGGCGACCTATCTCGCCGCGCAGGGTCTCGACGCGCTGCCGTACCACGCCGGTCTGCCCGCCGAGGTGAGGGCGGCGAACCAGTCGCGCTTCCTCCGTGAAGACGGCGTGGTGATGGTGGCGACCATCGCGTTCGGCATGGGCATCGACAAGCCCGATGTGCGCTTCGTCGCCCACATCGATCTGCCGAAGTCGGTCGAGGGGTACTACCAGGAGACCGGGCGCGCCGGCCGCGACGGTGAGCCGTCCGTGGCATGGATGGCGTACGGGCTCGGCGACGTCGTGCAGCAGCGCCGACTGATCGATCAGAGTCCCGGCGACCGCACGTTCAAGATGCGCATGGGGCAGCACCTCGATGCGATGCTCGCGCTGTGCGAGACGGTGGAGTGCCGCCGGCAGAACCTCCTCGGGTACTTCGGCCAGGACTCGCAGCCGTGCGGCAACTGCGACACGTGCCTCGACGACACGGCGACCTTCGACGGGCTCGTCCCCGCGCAGAAGCTGCTGTCCACGATCGTGCGGCTCAAGCGCGAGCGGAATCAGGCGTTCGGCGCGGGCCACCTCATCGACATCCTCCGCGGGGCCTCGACCGAGCGCATCCGCCAGCAGCGGCACGACGCCCTCGCGACCTACGGCATCGGCGCCGACCTCTCCGACCAGGACTGGCGGAGCGTGGTGCGCCAGCTCCTCGCCCGGGGCATCCTCGTCGCGCAGGGCGACTACGGCACGCTCGCACCCGGAGAGGCCGCGGCCGGGGTGCTGCGCGGCGAGACCGCGGTACCGCTCCGGAAAGACACGATCGGACGCCCGTCGTCGCCGTCCCGCGCCCGGAAGGCGAGTGCCGCCGACGCCCTCGACGCCGGAGACCGGGAGCTGTTCGAGGCGCTGCGGGCCTGGCGCGCCGAGACCGCCAGGGAACAGGGCGTCCCGGCGTACATCGTCTTCGGCGACGCCACGCTCCGTGCGCTCGCCGAGCATCGGCCGACCTCGCACGCCGACCTCGACGGCATCACCGGCATCGGTGCGAAGAAGCGCGAGGCCTACGGAGACGGCGTCCTCGCCGTCATCGCCGCCTCCTGACCCCGACCCACCGCCTTCCGCGCGAGCCACCCCTTTGCGGACGCTCGCAGGGGGCCGGGATGCACGGAACGGGGTGGGTCGACGGAGCTCCGAACGGGGAACCTGTCGCGAGCCGACAACGACGGGCGCGGACGGGGCGGCCAGGCGTTGGAGGATGCGGACAGGGGACTTCGTGCGGTTTTGTCGCACACCTACCATGAGAGGCATCCACTTTCGTCTCTCCGAGAGGAACGCTCATGGTCGACGCCGCCGTCCGCCCTTCGACGACACCTGACCCGCGCGAGAGCGCGACCGCCCCGCGGATCGATGTCGCCCGCCTGAACGACGCCCTGATGGGCACCTGGGGCGACGTGCGCCGCCAGGCCCGCGAAATGATCAAGGACTCCGCGTTCTGGCGGAAGGACGAGCTCGGCAAGGATGACCACCGGGAGCGCGTGCTCAGCCAGCTCCACCTCCTCGTCGACAACAAGGCCGTGCACCGGGCGTTCCCGAAGCGCTTCGGCGGCGAGGAGAACAACGGCGGCAACATCGCCGGGTTCGAGGAGCTCGTGGCCGCCGACCCGAGCCTGCAGATCAAGTCGGGTGTGCAGTGGGGGCTCTTCGGCTCCGCGATCCTGCAGCTCGGCACGAAGGAGCACCACGACAGGTGGCTCCCCGGTGTCATGGACCTGTCGATCCCCGGCGCGTTCGCGATGACCGAGATCGGGCACGGCTCCGACGTCGCCGCGGTCGGCACCACCGCCACCTACGACCCGGAGACGGAGGAGTTCGTCATCCACACGCCGTTCCGGGGAGCTGTGAAGGAGTACCTCGGCAACGCGGCGCTGCACGGCATCGCGGCGACGGTCTTCGCCCAGCTCATCACGAACGGCGTCAACCACGGCGTGCACTGCTTCTACGTGCCCCTGCGCGGCGAGGACGGCGTGGATCTGCCGGGCATCGGTCGCGAGGACGACGGTCTCAAGGGCGGACTGAACGGCATCGACAACGGCCGCCTCTCCTTCGACCAGGTGCGCATCCCGCGCACGAACCTGCTGAACCGCTACGGCGACGTCGCCCCGGACGGCACCTACTCCAGCGCGATCGACAGCCCCGGCCGCCGCTTCTTCACGATGCTCGGCACCCTCGTGCAGGGACGTGTCTCGCTCGACGGCGCCGCTTCCTGGGCCTCCGCGCTCGGCCTGCACATCGCGATCACCTACGCCACGCAGCGTCGCCAGTTCGACGGCGCGGACGGGCAGGAGGTCGTGCTGATGGACTACGGCAAGCACCAGCGCCGTCTGCTCCCGCGCCTGGCCACGACGTATGCGCAGATCTTCGCGCACGACGAGTTCCTGCAGAAGTTCGACGGCGTCTTCTCCGGCCGCACCGACACCCCGGACGACCGGGAGGACCTGGAGACGCTCGCGGCCGCGCTCAAGCCGCTGTCGACCTGGCACGCGCTCGACACCCTGCAGGAGGCCCGCGAGGCGTGCGGCGGCGCCGGCTTCATGTTCGAGAACCGGCTCGTCGGACTCCGCGCCGACCTCGACATCTACGTCACGTTCGAGGGCGACAACAACGTCCTGCTCCAGCTCGTCGGCAAGCGGCTGCTGACCGACTACGCGAAACAGTTCCAGGGCAAGGACGCCGCGGCCCTCGCGCGCTACGCCGTCGGCATGACGGCCGGCAAGCTGTTCCACGGGGCAGGCCTCCGCCAGCTCGGCCAGGCGGTGACCGACTTCGGTCAGGTCGCCCGGTCGGTGGAGCGCGGACTGCGCGAGGAGCAGCAGCACGACCTCCTCGCAGGGCGTGTGCAGCAGATGGTCGCCGACATCGCGACCCGGCTGCGTGCCGCCGGCAAGGACAAGGTGCTCGGGGCGCGGCTGTTCAACGAGAATCAGGCCGAGCTCATCGAGGCGGCCAGGGCGCACGGCGAGCTGCTGCAGTGGGAGGCCTTCACCGACGCCGTCCACGCGATGGACGACGCCGAGACGAAGAAGGTCATGACCTGGCTCCGCGACCTCTTCGGTCTGCAGCTCATCGAGAAGCACCTCGCCTGGCACCTCATCCACGGGCGGCTCTCCACCCAGCGGGCGGCGGCGGTGTCGAGCTACATCGATCGGCTGTGCGCGCGGCTGCGTCCGTACGCCCTCGACCTCGTGGACGCGTTCGGCTACGAGCCCGAGCACGTGCGGGCTCCCATCGCGAGCGGTGCGGAGAAGCAGCGGCAGGACGAGGCCCGCGCGTACTACGCCGACCTCGAGGCCACCGGTCAGGCTCCCGTGCTGGAGAAGACCCTCAAGCGGCAGACGCGCTGAGCCGTCGGCCCGGGCTGTGTAGACGGCCCGGGCCCTCCGGACAGCGGATTCATCGACGCCGGCGGATAGTCTCGGCGAGTACCGACCCGAGGAGCATCATGTCGACCGTCACCGCCTACGCCGCCCCCGCCGAAGCCGCCCCGCTCGAGAAGACCGTCATCGAGCGCCGGGAGCTGGGCCCGCATGACATCCTCATCGACATCGCCTTCGCCGGCATCTGCCACTCCGACATCCACACCGTGCGCGGAGACTGGGGTCCGCAGCAGTACCCGCTCGCCCCGGGACACGAGATCACCGGAACGGTCGCCGCGGTGGGGTCCGAGGTCACGAAGCACGCCCTCGGCGACCGCGTCGGCGTCGGCTGCCTGGTGAACTCGTGCCGGGAATGCGTGTACTGCCTCCGCGGTGACGAGCAGTTCTGCACGCAGGGCGCCGTCGGCACCTACGGGGCGGTCGACCGCGACGGCACGATCACCCAGGGCGGCTACTCGCAGCAGGTCGTCGTCACCGAGGACTTCGTGCTGCGGATCCCGGATGCCCTGCCCCTGGACGCGGCGGCTCCCCTGCTGTGCGCGGGCATCACCACGTACTCGCCGCTGCGGCATTGGAAGGTCGGCCCCGGCACGCGCGTCGCGGTGGTCGGACTCGGCGGCCTCGGTCACATGGGCGTGCAGATCGCGCATGCCCTCGGCGCGGAGGTGACCGTGCTGTCGCAGACGCTCGCGAAGCAGGACGACGGCCTCCGCCTCGGCGCCGACCGCTACTTCGCGACGGGCGACCGCGACACCTTCCGCGACCTGAGAGGCTCCTTCGACGTGATCCTCAACACCGTGAGCGCCGTCATCGACCTCCGCTCCTACCTCGGGCTGCTCGACGTGGACGGCACCATCGTGTGCGTCGGTGCTCCGGCGGAGGCCCTCGCCCTGAACGCGGGGTCGCTGATCGCCGGACGACGCTCCATCGCCGGCTCGAACATCGGCGGCATCCGGGAGACCCAGGAGATGCTCGACTTCTGCGCGGAGCACGGCATCACGGCGCAGATCGAGGTCATCCCCGCGTCGGCCATCAACGACGCGTACGAGCGCGTCCTCGCGTCCGACGTCCGCTACCGCTTCGTCATCGACGCCGCCACCTTCGCCGACTGACCCCGTCCCGGTCCCGGTCCCGCTCCGCCGCACCCGGTGCCGGATCAAAAGCGCGCCCCCCCACCCTCGCGAGGCGCGATATCCATCCCGGTCCCGTCCCGCTCCCGTTCACACTCCCGTCTCGCTCCCGCTCCCGTCCGGTGCGGGATCAGAAGCGCACCTCTGGTGCTCACACGAGGGACCCTTTTGACCCCGGTCCCGTCCGAGCTGCCCGGAGCGCTCCGGTCTTTCCGCCCGGCCCGTTCCGTCCGGTCCGTCCGGTCCGTCCGAGGCGCCTTCCTGATCCGTCACGGAGGACCTCGGTCCGCTGCCTCCGCGGTCGGTGTGGGATGGGAAAGGTGCCGGAGTTCCGTGTCGGGGGGGTCGGTTTTGATCTCGCGTCCGAGGGGCGGGTGCGGGATGGGAAAGGGGCCGCGGATCTGCGTCGAAGGGCCCTTTTCGATCTCGCGTTGGAGGTGGGCGTCGGGGCGGGATGGGAAACGGGCCTGGGGAGGCGGGGGGAGGGGCGGAAGTGAACTCGCACCGAGGACGGGAGGACGGGAGGACGGGAGGGCGCGGGACCGGGGACGGGGGTGTCGGTGGGGGTGGATACGGTGAGGGGATGACCTCCCTCCTCACGGGGCCCGACTCCCGCGCGCGCTGCGCCTGGGTCGGCGACGACGCAGAATACCGCCGGTACCACGACGAGGAGTGGGGGACGCCGCTGCACGGGGACCGCGCGCTGTTCGAGAAGATGGCGCTCGAGGGGTTCCAGGCGGGGCTGTCCTGGATCACGATCCTGCGCAAGCGCCCGCGGTTCCGCGAGGTGTTCGCGGGGTTCGAGCCGGAGGCGGTGGCGGCGTTCGACGAGGCGGACGTGGAACGCCTTATGGGCGACCCCGGCATCATCCGCAACCGCGCCAAGATCCTCGCGACGATCGGCAACGCCCGGATCGTGGAGTCGATGGCGGACGGAGAGCTCGATGCCCTCATGTGGTCGTTCGCCCCGCCGGCGACCGGAGCACGGCCTCGCGAGTTCGCCGACGTCCCCGCGGTCACGCCGGAGTCGACCGCGCTGAGCAAGGAACTGCGACGCCGGGGTTTCCGCTTCGTCGGGCCGACGACGATGTACGCCCTCATGCAGTCCGCGGGCATGGTGGACGACCACATCGAGGGGTGCTGGAAGGCCTGACGCCTCGACGGAGAAGAGCGCGGGGCCACACGCCCTCGCCCGATATACTCGGCACATCGGGGGATCCCCCGGCGCACGACGCCGGGTGGCTGCAGGCGCGCGGTCTCCCATCAGACCGTGAGGAGCAGGAGTGGCAACGCGCATGGCAGCGACACCGCCGACGCTGGCGGGGTACAGCTATGTGCGTCCGCTCGGGTCCGGTGGATTCGCCGATGTGTTCCTCTACGAACAGGACATGCCGCGCCGCGTCGTCGCCGTCAAGGTCCTGCTCGCGGATGCCGTGAACCCCGAGGTGCTGCAGACCTTCAACGTGGAAGCCGACATCTCCGCGCGGCTGAGCGCCCACCCGTCGATCGTCACCATCTACCAGGCGTCGATCTCGGCGGACGGGCGGCCGTACTTCGCGATGGAGTACTGCCCCGACACGATGAGCGCGCGCTACAAGAAGGCCCCGCTCCCGCTCGCGGAGGTGCTCGACATCGGCGTCCGCATGGCCGGCGCGCTGGAGACCGTGCACCGGGCCGGTCTGCTGCACCGCGACATCAAGCCGTCGAACGTGCTCATCAACTCGCTCGGCGCGCCCGTGCTGGCCGACTTCGGCATCGCCGCGGCCGTCATCGAGGAGGGCGAGGGCGAGACCATCGCGATGTCCGTGCCCTGGAGCTCCCCCGAGGTGCTGCAGGAGCGCGTGTCCGGATCCATCCCCAGCGAGGTCTGGAGCCTCGGCGCGACGCTCTACACGCTGCTCGCCGGCCGCAGTCCGTTCGAACGCGCCGACCGCGGTTCGAACTCGCGCGATCAGCTCACCGACCGGATCATCAAGGCGCGCTACACCGCGGTGCCCGTCCCCGGCATCCCGCCGATCATCGACGACATCTTCGCGAGCGCCATGCACCGTGACCCCGCGAAGCGGCCGGCGAGCATGGCGGAGTTCGCGGAGAAGCTGCGCTGGGCGCAGTATGAGCTCGGCATCTCGCCGACGGCCTTCGAGGCGGCGTCGTCGGAGTGGGCGGCGGCCGCGCCGGTGAACTTCTCGGACACCGCCGTCCGCGGACCGGTCATCACGACGGTCGCACCGGACTCCCGTCGGGCCGCCCGCGCCGCTCAGGCCCAGGCCGCCCCGCGCGACCGCGACGACATCCCCGCGGGCCCCCGCGGCCGCAGCCGTTCGCCGCTGGTCGTCGGCATCGTCGGAGCGGTGATCGGTGCCGCCGTGATCGCGGGCCTCGGGACCGCCGCACTGTTCCTCACCGGGGTCCTCTGATGGCAGCGGGGAACCGTGCCAGGGCGGAGGCCGCGCGCCCGTCTCGGGGGCGGCTGATCGCGCTGGTCTCCGGGATCCTCGCGCTCGTGGTCGTCGTGGCGCTCGCGGTGACGGCCCAGGGGTATCAGTCCCAGGAGGTGCCGCGACTCGAGCCCTCGGTCTGGGTCATGCGCGACAGCGGGCAGTACGCCCGCGTCAACACCGAACTCGCCGAGATCGACACGGTCCGCGACGTCGACGACCCCGAGGCGGTCTGGCAGAGCGGCTCCAGCACCGTGCTGTTCGCGCAGGGGAACCGGCAGCGGTGGGACGTCGATCCGGCCAGCCCGGCCGATCTGCTCTCCGACAGCTCGGAGGAGGGGACGCCGCTCGCTTCGCAGCCCACGCCCGCCGGGACCCGGGACGTCCTCTCCGCCGGGCCCTATGTGGCCTACCGCACCGACACCGGGCAGGTGTCGGTGTCGACCCTCGCGGCCGGAGCGGGCACGGCCCTCGTCGACCCCTTCGCGGAGGTCGAGGTCGAGGAGGGGGAGGACCCGCCGACCTACACCGCCGATGCGATCGGGCTGTCGCCGGATGGCCTGCTCGTCCTCTACTCGGCGGACCAGCAGGCCGTGCGCCGCTTCGACATCGACGAGCACCGGTTCCTCGGGGACGAGTCCCCCGTGGCCGATGCGCCGGAGGCGGGCGAGGGACTGGCGATCGCGGTCGTCGGCGAGCGCTGGGCGATGCTGCAGCCGAGCTCGGGTGCACTGTGGCTCTCCGGGCGCGATGCGGCGGTCACCCTCGACGTCACCGAGGACGCACGCCTGCAGCGCGGTGCCGCCGAGGGCGACGCGGTGCTCGTCGCCGACTCGGACGGCCTCGTCTCCGTGGACCTCGCGTCGGGGGAGGCCGACCGGGTGGCCGAGGCCTCCGGCGTCCCCGCCGCACCGGTCACGGTCCGCGGGGAGACCTACGCGGCGTGGCTCGACAGCGGCGGCGGAACCCTGTGGAGCGCGGGGGAGACCACCCCGCTGCAGGTCCCGGACGAGACGCTCGACGCGGCCGCCATCGACCCGGTCTTCCAGGGCAACGGCGATCGCGCGGTGCTGGTCGAGAAGGGCACCGGCCTCATCTGGACCGCGCCGGAGGGCGTGCTGATCCCGCTCGAGCAGTGGAAGATCGAAGACGACACGGAGCAGCAGGAGGGCACGATCGTCGTCGAGGACGTGGCGGAACAGCTCCCGCCGGTCGCCGTCGACGACGCGTTCGGCGTGCGGGCCGGGGAGCAGGTCATCCTCCCCGTGCTCTTCAACGATCACGATCCGAACAAGAAGGACGTCCTCACGATCGACCCGGACTCGGTCGCCTCCGGGCTGAGCGACCCCGACTTCGGGGATCTGTCGCTCGTGGCGAACGGTCAGTCCCTGGTCGTGAACGTGAAGGCGGGCTCCGGGCAGACGAGCTTCACCTACGCCGTGACCGACGGCGCCGCCGTGTCGCCCCCGGCGACTGTGACGCTGACGGTGGTCGATCCCGGGGTCAACTCCGCCCCGGTGTGGTGCGGTGTCGACGCCTGCACCCAGGAATGGCCGACACCACAGATCCTCGCCGGCGGGAGCACGATCGTCTCGGCGCTCTCCGGATGGGTGGACCCCGAAGGCGATGCGTTCGTCCTGAGCGACGCGTACGAGACGGACTCCTCGTCCCCGGTGATGGTGGCCCCGATGGCCGACGGCCGTGTCGCGATCCGGCACACCGACCCCAATGCCGCGGACGCCGTGATCTCGGTCACGGTCGTCGTGCAGGACGTGCACGGGGCGACGGCGGAGAAGACCATCGAGGTCCAGGTCAGCGGCAGTCCGGCGTTGCAGGCGTCGGCCGTCGCGGTGACCGCGCGCGTGGGCGAGCGGCAATCCCTGCGCATCTCCGATCACCTGTCCGGAGGGTCGGGCTCGTACCGCCTCGTCGACGCCGTCCAGACCGCCGCGACGGCACAGGGCTTCGAGGTCACCCCGAACGCGGCCTCCGGCACCGTCGATCTGACCGCCGCCGAGCCGGGGCAGTACGTGGTCACCTACACCGCGCAGGACGTCACGACCCAGGCCGAGCAGTCCGCGGTCATCCGGATCACCGCTGTCGACGGCTCCGCGGCGCTCGCGATGGCGCCGCTGACGGCGTTCGTCCGCGAGGGCGAGGACACGACCGTCGATGTCCTCGGCGCGGTGCAGAACACCAGCGGACGGGTGCTGCTGCTGTCCGACGCCGTGAGCTCGACGCCGCAGCTCAACGTGCGCGTGGTCGGCAACGAGAGCCTGCGGGTCAACGGCACGACCGAGGACGGCGAGCCCGGCCTGATCGGCAAGGCCACCGTCACGGTGGCAGACGGCGCGGGCGGGGCCGTGCAGGGCACCGTCAGCGTGTTCCTCACTCCGCCGTCGACGGTCACCCGGCCGATCGTCTTCCCGGATGCGGTGACGGTGCGAGCCGGTTCGCTCACGCGCATCGAAGTGGCGGCCAACGATGTGGCGCCGCGCGGGGAACCGCTCCTCGTGCTCCCGGAGGTGACCGGATCCGGCGAGCCGGACGAGCTCGTGTTCGCCGACCGCAACGCACTGCGCTATCTGGCGCCGAAGACTCCCGGCACGTACCGCCTGACGTACTCCGTCTCCCTCGAACGGAATCCGTCGCTGTCGGACGACGGCGTCGTGACGGTCACGGTCGTGCCGCCGGGCACGAACCGGGCCCCCACGCCGACGCCGCTCACCGGCCGCGTCCTGAGCGGCCAGACGGTCTCCATCCCGGTGCCGACGACCGGGATGGACGGCGACGGCGACCGCGTGGTGCTGTCCGGCGTCGAGCAGCCGAAGAAGGGCGGCGGCACGGCAACCATCTCGGCGAACGGTGAGGCGATCGTGTACCGCGCGCCGGCCGGAGGCGTCGCCGGCGGCCAGGTCTCATTCCGCTACAGCGTCCGTGATCCGCAGGGCGAGGAGGGGAGCGCGGCCGTGCGCATCGGCGTCCTCGATGCGGACGTGGACGACGCCGCCCCTGTGACCTTCAGCGACTACGTCCGCGTCGAGGCGGGATCCCGCACGCCGGTCGTGCTGGACCCGCGCTCGAACGATCTCGACCCGGCGCAGAGCGAGCTCGAGATCACCGAGCTCGTGCCGAACGCGCCGCCCGTCAAGGGGAATCCGCTGTACGACCGGCTCAACGCGCTGATCGACTCGGACACCTCGCTGAAGGACGGCCGGGTCGTGCTGCGTGCCGGCGAGACCGCCGGCACCAACTCGTACTTCTACACGGTGAAGTCGTCGCGCACGGGGAGCACGGCGCAGGGCCTCATCGTCGTGACCGTCACCGACGGCACGGTCGCCGATCAGCCGGTCATCGCGGACACCGTGCTCACCGCGCGCGACCGCGACGATCTCGCCGACCGCGGCATCGATGTCGTGACCGACAGGGTCCGCTGGCCCTCCGGCGACGTCGGCTCGCTGCGGCTGCGCCTGTGGGGAGAGCAGCCGGGCTATTCGGTGCAGGGGAACCGCATCGTGGGCACCGCGCCGAAGGAAGGCGCCCTGGTGCCCTTCCAGCTCACCGGAACGGCAGCGAACGGACGCAATGTCGCCGCCTACGGCTTCCTGCGCATCCCGGCGTTCGACGACATGCAGGTGCAGCTCGTCCCCGGTGCGACGCCGGTCGTCGTGGACGAGGACGCGGCCGTCTCCTTCGCCGTGCAGGACTACGCCGACCTCCCGTCGTCCGATGCGATCGAGATCGGCACCGGGTCGTTCACCGCCCAGCGGGCTGCCGCAGAATGCACCGCCGACGGCCCGCGCGAAGCGGAGTACCGGGCCGGCCGCGAGGCGCCGTGGTCGGACACCTGCCTGATCCCGGTGCGCCTGGAGGGGCAGAAGCGGTGGTCGTACCTCGACGTGCCCATCAGCGTCCGCCCGTCCGAGCCGCAGCTGCTGCTCTCCTCCATCTCGCACACGATCGCCCCCGGAGCGACGGAGAGCGTCGACCTCTACGCCAACATGGCCGCGTGGGAAGGGGGCCGGGAGGGCAACGCCTCCTCCCTCGAGTACCGCATCGTCTACTCCGGTTCGGCGTTCCTCGTCACGCAGAGCGGCGGGAAGCTGACGATCGAGGCGCGCGCCGATGCGCGACCGGGCAACACCGAGAACGTCAGCGTCACCGTGCCGCAGTACGGACAGCCGTCGGCGTCCGTCCGCCTCGTCGTCGGCGCGGCCCCGCCGGACGCCCCGCGGGGAGCGACCTTCACCAAGCAGTGCGTCGTCACGAGCGCCAACTGCTCGATCGACGTGGTCGACGTCGCCGGTGAGTACGATCCCTTCGCCGGGAAGCCGGGATCCGGGCTGCGCCTGATGTCGCTCGGGGCCGGCGCGCGCTGCGACGTGGCCTCGGTCTCGACAGCAGGCGCCAAGACCATCACGGCGAGCTGGCCCGGCGGCGGGCAGGCGCCCGGCGGACAGTGCGTGATCCCGTTCGTCGTGTCGGATGCGCAGGGCCGCACCGGCACCGGCACGCTCACCCTCGACCTCCAGGGGTTCCCGCAGGCCCCCGCGAGCGTCACGACGGTCGGCTTCACCCGCACGACCGTCGCGCTGGAAGTGCCGCTCGGCGAGGCGGGACGCGCGCATCCCGCGGTCTCCGGTGTGACGATCCTCCAGGACGGCGCCCCGGCGAATGCGTCCTGCAGCCCGGCCGGCGCCGTCTACCGCTGCACGGTCAACGGGCTGACGAACGGCACCCCGCACACGTTCACCGCCGCGGCCGTCAACGCCGTCGGCACCTCGGCCGCGACGTCGCCGCACACGAGCTGGGCCTACGCCGCTCCTGTCGTCTCGAACGCGACGGCCACGCCGGAGTACCGACCGGGGGTCTCCGACCGGGGACGTGGGGCGGTCCGGGTGTCGATCGACGCCGCCGACGACGCCGTCTCGTTCCGGATCGAGGAGACGGGTGAGGTCATCAACCGCACGGGGGCGACCACCACGGCCGAGATCGCGCTGTCCCCGGGGGCGCAGACGCTGACGATCGTCCCGATCAGCCAGTTCCAGCCGCCGACCGGCGGCGGCAACGAGGGCGGCGGGTTCCGCACCTCGGTGACGGTCGCCGGCTCGGTGTACTTCGACCCGGCGGCGACCCAGGCGACGGTCGTCTCGAACACGGCGGTGAACGTCTCCGGCATCGCCGCGCAGGCCAACGGCAGCGCCAAGGGAGTCCAGGTCGTGTACGTGGCGTGGCGGTCGGGCAACGTCAGCTGCACCGCACGCGGCGACGGCACGCTCGCGGTGTCCGGCGGCGAGGTGCAGTCCGAGTCCCCGTCCCTCCAGGGGCTGCGGCCGTACCAGCTGTACTCCGTCAAGGCCTGCGCCTCGAACGGCTACGGGGTGGCGGAGTCGTCCACCGCGACGGTCTTCACGTTCACGTTCGTCGACGGCCCCGGCGGCGACACGACCTACACGGTCGCGAAGGACCCCCGGCGCGACGGGAACCGCTACGAGTACGGGCTGGCCTCGGCCCCGCGCATCGAGGTGGAGAACGGGTTCGTGCCGAAGTACTACATGTACGGATCGTGGCGCGATGACTTCGCGCTCACCCCGGACTCGTCACCGGGCCAGGTCCTCGCCCGCGCCTGCCATGCCAGCCAGAGCAACTCCTGCTCCGGCGAGGTCACCATCACCGCGACGACCGCACCGACCGTGGTCAACGCCGTGTTCCAACCCTGCATGCCCGTCGTCGAGGGCGACGTCGTGACGGTGTCCGCCGCCGCACGCGGCTCGTACATCCTCGAGGCGACGCCCCTGGTCGACACTCCCGGCACCTTCGACGTGACCATCACGTGGACCGGAGCCTTCGCCACCCTCACCCCCATCACGCATCGCGTCACGGGCCTGTGCCCCTGACCGCCGAGCACACCGACACGAATACTCTTTCCCTATGCCAGCCACCGCAGCAGCCCCCGTCACCATCGCTCCCGAGCAGGCCTCCTGGTTCGCCGAGACGTTCTCGATCCTGACCGGCAACATCGAGCAGGCGATCCTCGGCAAGCGCCACGTGGTCGAACTCGTGCTCGCCACCGCCGTCAGCGGCGGCCACGTCCTCCTGGAGGACTATCCGGGAACCGGCAAGACAGCGCTCGCCCGCGCCGTCGCCCAGACGGTCAACGGGACCAGCAGCCGCATCCAGTTCACGCCCGACCTCCTTCCGGGGGATGTGACCGGCATCACGGTCTACGACCAGAAGGAGGGCACGTTCGAGTTCCACGCGGGGCCCGTCTTCGCGAACATCGTGCTCGCCGACGAGATCAACCGGGCGAGCCCGAAGACCCAGTCCGCGCTGCTGGAGGTCATGGAGGAGGGCACGGTCACGGTCGACGGCGTCACCCGGTCCGTCGGCTCCCCGTTCCTCGTGATGGCGACGCAGAACCCCATCGAGCAGGGCGGCACCTACCGGCTGCCGGAGGCGCAGCTCGACCGCTTCATGATCAAGACCTCGATCGGCTACCCCGACGAGGCGGCGACGATGCGCATCCTGCAGGGCGCCGGTCGGGCGAAGACGGTGCTCGACGGCATCGTCGACACCGACACGATCCTGACGATGGCGGAGATGTCGCGCGGGGTCTACGTGAACCCGCTGGTGTCGGACTACATCATGCGCATCGTCGACGCCACGCGGCGCGCGTCCGAGGTCCGTCTCGGGGCCAGTGTGCGCGGGGCCCTGGCGCTGTCGCGCCTGGTGATGACCTGGGCGGCCAAGAACGGGCGCACGTTCGTGACGCCCGACGACGTGCGCGAACTCGCCGTCGTCGCCCTCGCGCACCGTCTGGTGCTCGAACCGGAAGCCGAGTTCGACGGGGTGACGGCCGTGGCCGTGGTCGGACAGATCCTCCTCGACGTCGAACCTCCGCGCGAGAACGGCACTGCGTGACCTTCAGCACCGAATCCCGCCTGACGCGGACGACCGCCGGCACGAGCACGTCGACGCGGACGTCCACCGTCACGCGTTACGACCGCACGCGCCGCGGTCCCGTGCGCGGCGCGGTCTTCGGCGCGCGTCGGGTGGCCCGCTCCGTGGGGCGCGCGACGAGGGCCACGGTCGGCTGGGTCCGTGAGACGGTCACCACGGCGGGCATGCTCGTCGCCGCGGCCGTGGTGCTCGGCGTGCTCGCCGGGCTGCTGTTCGGCTGGGTAGAGGCCTGGGCGGTCGCCACGATCGCGCTCGTGCTGCTGGTGGCCTGCGTGCCGTTCATCCTCGGCGCCCATGACTACCGGATCGATCTCGTGCTCGACCGCGACCGCGTCGTCGCCGGTGCCGAGATCGGTGCGACGCTCGACGTCCGCAACAACGGCGAGCGCCTCTCGCTCCCCGGCGTCGTGGACGTGCCGGTGGGGGAGGGCCTCGTCGAGGCGCACGTGCCGCTGCTCCGACCGGGCGCGCACCACCGTGAGGAGCTGACGATCGCCGCGCACCGCCGCGGCGTCATCGATGTCGGCCCCATGACGATCACCCGCGGCGACCCGATCGGGATCCTCCGCCGAGAACTGCGCTGGCCGGACGTGCAGCGCATCCATGTGCACCCGGTGACCGTGCGGCTCCCCAGCACCAGCGCGGGCCTGATCCGCGACCTCGAGGGCACGCCGAGCACCACCCTGGTGGACGCCGACCTCTCCTTCCACGCCGTGCGGGAGTACGTCGTCGGCGACTCGCCGCGCCACATCCACTGGAAGTCGACGGCGAAGACGGGCACCCTCATGGTGCGGCAGTACGAGGAGTCCCGGCACGCGCGCATCGCCGTCATCCTCGACCTCGACCCCGAGTCCTACGCGAGCGACGACGAGTTCGAGAACACGGTCAGCGCCGCCGCGTCCCTGGCGCTGCAGGGCGTGCGGGACGGCAGGGACGTGCTCTTCTCGGTGAGCAACGAGATCCCGGAACACGGCCGCGCGGAGGTGCTGTCGATCCGCACTCTGCCCACGGTCACTCCCAAGGCGCTCCTCGACGCGACCTCCACGATCGATCAGGCGGCACGGGTGATGCGGCTCGAAGCCGTCGCCGCCCTCACGGCGCAGTCGTACCCCGACCTGTCGATCGGGTTCCTGCTGACCGGCTCCCTCCTGCCTCTCGAGCGTCTGCGTCACGCGGCGGTGAAGCTCCCGGCGGCCGTGGAGGCCGTGGCGGTGCGCAGTGAGCTCGGTGCGCAGCCGACGATGCGGACGGCCAGGGAGCTCGCGGTGATGACCCTCGGGGCGCTCGGCGACCTCCCGCAGATGCTCGCCCGCGGAGCCCTGCGATGAACGCGGCCGGCCCGAAGCGCGGGCGGCCGCGTCGCGGAAGCCTCCCCTCGGCCCTGACCCTCTGGTCGCTGGGATACGTGCTCGTCGGCGTGCTCCTCGCCACAGCGGCCGCCTGGCCGGTCTACGAGTCGTCCCGGGCCCTCGCCGTGGGGATCGTCGGCGGCCTCCTCGGCATGGCCGTCGCCGTCGTCGCGCGCATCCTGCGCTGGGGAACGCTGCTCGCCGCGCTTGCCGCAGTCGGCGTGTACCTGCTGGTCTCGGTGCCACTGGCCATCCCGTCCGCGCTCACCTCTCTTCCCGCATTCCTCGGCGGCGTGCGGGACGCGGTGCTCGGGGTCGTGCTCGGGTGGAAGCAGATGCTCACCCTGAACCCGCCGCTGGGCGAGTACCAGGCGGTCCTCATCCCCTTCCTCGTCGTGATGCTGTCCGGCTCGTTCGTCGCCACCCTCCTCGTCTGGAGCGGGGGCAGGCGGGCGGTGGCCGCCGTCCCCGTGGTCGTGGCGATGAGCGTCTTCGGCATCGCCTTCGGCGTGAGCGGCACGTCCTCCCCGGTCTCGGTGGCCGGAGTCGAGCTCCCCGCGCCCCGGGAATGGCTGATCGGCGTCGCCGTCTTCGTGGTGTCCCTCGTCTGGCTCGTCGGACGCACGCGGCTGCAGCGCGCCGCCGCCCTGCGCAGCGTGGCGGCGGCGAACATCTCCCGCCGTGCGACCCCCGCCTGGCTCACCGTGCGCCGGCACCTCCTCTCCGCGGGGTTGGCCGTTATCGCCCTGGCCGCGGGCTTCGCGATCGCTCCCGCGGCGGCCGGCTGGTCGGACCGCTCCGTCCTCCGCGACGAGATCGAGCCCATGGTGGTGGTGCAGGAGCAGCCGAGCCCGCTCAGCTCGTATCGATCCTGGTTCGCCGGCGGCATGCTGGACACGCCGGTCGTGCAGCTGGAGGGCGATCCCGGTGCCGTGGATCGCCTCCGTCTGGTCACCCTCGACGCCTACGACGGCGAGGACTTCCACATCGACGCCGACGACCGCTTCAGCCGCCTGCCCCGTTCGGCCCTCCCCGGCCCCGGCCGGGTGACGATGGAGATCACGATCGGCGAGGGCTACCGGGGGATCTGGGTTCCGTCGCCGGCCGGCCTCGCCGAGGCTCCCGCCTTCTCCGGGGAGCGGGCGGACGCGCTCGCCGACGGCTTCCACGTGAACGCCGACGGCGACACCGCGATCACCGTCGCCGACGCGCCGGGCGGCGGGGAGGGGTTGGTGCCCGGGGATCGCTACGCCGTGCTCATCGATGCGCCGGGCAAGCCCGGTGACCTCACAGCGCTCCAGGGCGGACGCTCGACCCTCGACACCGATCGGTACCCGGCGCTCGTCGAATGGGCCGAGATGCAGGAGCAGCCGCGGACCGGCGCCGGCTACCTCGAGGTGATCGATCGCCTGCGGTCCCGCGGCTATCTCAGCCACGCGCTGCTGGAGGACGAAGCGGCCGCCGGTTGGATCGCCGCTCTGCAGCAGTCCGAGGGGTATGCCTTCGCGCCCAGCTATGCCGGGCACTCCGCCGCCCGCATCGAAGAGCTCTTCACGGCGCTGACCGAGCAGGAGCGGCGGGCGGGCGCCGACGCGAAGCCGGAGATGCTCGTGTCGGCGGTCGGCGACGACGAGCAGTTCTCCGTGGCCGCGGCTCTCCTCGCGCAGCACTGGGGGCTGGAGTCCCGGGTGGTGATGGGCGCGCGCCTCGCCGGCGCGGACGAGGTCCCGGGGATCCCCGCCTGCGGCGACGTGTGCACCGGCGCGAACATGAGCGCGTGGGTCGAGGTTCGCACCTCAGGGGGAGAGTGGATCCCCGTCGACACCACGCCCCAGTACTCCATGCTGCCGAGCACCCTCACCGAGGGCGAGCAGCTGCCGGAGCATCCCACGGTCCCCGAGCAGCCGCGGTCCGAGGCGTTGGACCCGCCGCAGGCGCAGAGCGACGCGAACAACGACGCGCCGCCGCTCGCGGAGCCGGCGTCGGAGGTCCTCGCCGTCCTGCTGCCGATCCTCCGGGGTGTCGGCCTCGGCCTCCTCGCCCTGCTGCTGCTCGCCCTGCCCTTCCTCGTGCTCCTCGTCGCGAAGAGCAGGCGCGCACACGCGCGCCGCACGGCCCCGGATCCCGAAGTCCGTCTGGCCGGCGCCTGGGAGGAGCTCGCCGACGTCTACGCCGATCACGACGTGCCCATGGCCGGGCAGGGCACCCGGACGCAGCGCGCGCAGTCGAGCGGTCGCGCGGCCGCGCAACGGCTCGCCGCCCTCGTGGACCGTGCCGTGTTCGCCGAGCACCCGCCGACTCCCGAGGACGCGACGGCCGCGTGGGCCCTCGTGGACGCGGAGCGGGCGGAGCTCGCCAAGACGGGGACACGGTGGCAGCGCCTGCGTGCCCGCATCCGGCCGACCTCGTTCGTGGCCAGGACGCGGTCGCTGCGCCTCCCCGGCTTCGGTGCACGACCCATGCTCGGTACGCTCGGATGGACCGGTTCACTGGATGACCGGAAGAAGGGGGACTCATGACCGCGCCCGCGGACTCCGGTCTGGCCACGATGCTCGTCATCATCGTCGGACTCGGCCTGCTCGTCGGCCTGGCCGTCTACGTCTGGTACGCCCTCGCGCTCTCGCGCCTGTTCCCCCGGATCGACGGGGAGGGGTGGAAGGGCTGGGTGCCCGTCCTGAACGAGGCCGAGATCCTCGCACGCGGGGGAGTGCCCGCCTGGTCGGTGGTGTTCTACTTCATCCCGATCGTCCAGCTCTACGGGATCTACCTCAAGGTCGTCGCGACCCACCGGATCAACCGGCGCTTCGGACGGGGCGCCGGCATGACGGTGCTCGCCATCCTGCTGCCGCCGGTCTGGGCGACTGTCCTCGCCTGGGGCCCCGCCCCCTATCCCGAGGGCGACCGTCTCGCGGCGCTCCAGCCCGGGCCGCGCCGCAGCGCTCCGCCCGCGACGGCTCCTGCGCGTGATGCCTCGGGGTACACGATCCCCTCCCTCGCCCCGGCCGGGACCGGATCGCCGGAGACGCCGTCCCTGATCTTCCCCGACTACGCCGCGCCGCCCGCGGTGGTTCCGGCCCCCAGCGCGCCGACCGCCGAGCCGGCGGCCCCGCGGTCGTTCGCTCCGCCTGCCGCGTCCCCGGCATCCCCGCCGGCACCGTCCGTGGCATCCTCGCCGTCGGCTCCGCCGTCCCCGACCTTCGCACCCCCGGCACCGTCTGCTCCCTCTCCCGCGGCCGCGGTCCCCCCGGCACCGCCGACCCCGCCCGCGGCGCCCGTCTCGCCCCCGGCACCCGTTCTCCCGCCCGCCGCCCCGGCGCCGCAGCCGGAGCCGCCCGTCGCAGCGCAGCCGCCGACGGGGATCATGGCCGCGATGGGCGACGTGCCTCCGCCGGCCCCGCAGCCCGCGCCGGCACCGGCCGTCCCGCCGGCCGAGCAGATCCCGGCCTCCGCGCCGACGACGGAGGCGAATCGTGTCGTGCGCCCGGTGCCGCCGTCGTTCCGCGACGCTGGTCAGGCCGAGGCCCCGCCGATGCCGACGATCCGTCCCGTCCCGTCTCCGGCCGATGCCCCCGCGGCAGCGCAGAGCGCGCCCGTACCGGCTCCGGCTGCGCCCGAGGGCCTCATCCCCGATGTCGACAAGACCGTGGTGACGCCGCGTCCCACCGACGACGACCTCGACGCCACGGTGGTCGTCGCCCGCAAGCGCGGGGTGCGGCGCGTCCTCGTGCTGGACGACGGTCGTCGGTTCTCGCTGTCCGGCGCGAGCGTCGTGATCGGCCGGAACCCCACCGGGGAGCCGGGCGAGCAGCGGCTGGCCATCCCGGACACAACCCGCACGCTGTCGAAGACCCACGCCCGCCTGGTGGTGCAGGAGGACGAGTGGCGCCTGACCGACCTGCACGCCACCAACGGCGTCGTCGTGGTGGCCGACGACGGCTCGGAGACGCTCCTGGACGCCGGTGAGAGCGTGGTGGGCACCGGCCGGTTCATCCTGGGCGAAGTGGGCATGCACGTCGTCGCGGAGCGCGATTCGTGACCGTGGAATCCGTCGTCCTCCGGGTCGCCGCGCTGACCGACACCGGGCTCACGCGGACGGCCAACGAGGACGCGGTGCTCGACGCGCGTCCGGTCTTCCTGGTCGCCGACGGCATGGGCGGGCACGACGCCGGTGATCGCGCCAGCGCGGCCGTCGTCGCCGCCTTCGAGCCGCTGCGCGGGCGGACGGTCGACGTCGGCGACATCAGTGACGCGCTGAGTCGAGCCGCGGCCGTCGTCGAGGGCATCGCCGCCGCGCACGCCCGCGGTGCGGGCAGCACCGTGACGGGTGTGGCCCTCGTGGATCACGAGGGTGCGCCGCACTGGCTCGTCTTCAACGTGGGGGACTCCCGGGTCTACCGGCACCACGGTACCGAGCTGGCGCAGCTCACGATCGACCACTCCCTCGGACAGGAGCTCGTCGATGCCGGGGAGCTCCGCCCCGAAGACCTGGCCTCGTTCTCGCGCCGCAACGTCATCACGCGCGCGGTCGGGGCTCCGGACAGCACCGCGGACAGTTGGCTGCTCCCCGTCGTCGACGGCGAGCGGCTCCTCCTGTGCTCCGACGGACTCACCGGCGAGGTGAGCGATGAGGCCATCCGCGCGACGCTGACCATGAACGGCCGCCCGGAGACCGCGGCGGCGGCCCTCGTCCGCCGCGCGCTGCAGGGCGGAGGACGAGACAACATCTCGGTCCTGGTGATCGATGTCGTCTCCGGCGGCGCACGCACGCGTCCCGACGACGCCACGGGCGGACGGGCCGCCGTGTCCGCGGTCACCGATTCGATGCTCGAGGGCACGACGGTCCCGGTGCGAGCGCGATGAGCGACGACGAGGCCGAGGAGACCGTCATCCTGACACGGCGCGACCGCCGGCGGGCCGAAGCGGCGGACCCGGTGCCCCCGGCGGCCGATGACACATCGTCCGCCGTCGATGAGGCCACCATCGTGGTGGATCGCGCGAAGACGGCTCCGGCTCCCGACCGGATCGACGATGCCGCGGAGGATGCGCCCGAAGGCGCCGTCGCCGATGAGCCGGTCGATGCCGGGTCCGAGGACGCCGTGGGCGAGGCCATCGATGACGCGACCGTGGTCGTCGATCGCTCCGGGCCTCCGGCGGCCGACGCCCCCGAGGACGCCACCGTGGCGGTCGCGCGTCCGGCTCGACGCCTGCGGCGGAAGAAGGGCGCCGCCGCAGAGGGCGACGGCACCGCACCCCAGGCCGCCGAACCGCGGTTCCGCGTCGACTCCTTCGCCGCCCCGGACGGCGCGCCGGCTCCCGCGATCTACAAGCCGCGTCCGGCTCCGCGCACCCCCGCCGCTCCGCCCGTCGTCGTCGGGGCGGCCGCGCCCACGCGGGTGGTGGAGCCCGGGCTGCCGTCGGTCGCCAAGCAGGCGCAGCGATGGAGCGTCGTCACCCTTGTTGCGACCGTCGGGGCGGGCGTCGTGTCGGTCGTCGGTCTCGTTGTGCTGGGCTTCGTCGTCTTCGCCTGAGGAGGCCGGCGCCCTGCGGCCCTCGCTAGGGTGGGGGAAGTCCAAAGAGGGGGGACAGACGGATGGATCGAGATGCGAAGCAGTCGACGGCGACGAGCAGCACGTCGCGCAGGCCGCGTGTCGCCGGCGTGTTCGCCGTCGTGCTCGGTGCTCTGTCGGCGATCGTCGCGATTCCTGCGCTCGTCGCGGTGTCGACCGACCCGGAATTCCTCTTCGGGGGTCTCGTGGCTCTGGTCGTCGCAGCGGTGTCGTTCCTCTTCGCCGGCTTCGCCTTCCGGTTCGTCCGCGAGCCGTCGACCATGCGCACCGCGATGACCCCGTTGCTCTGGCTCGTCGCGGCGGCGCTCTTCGTCGGAGTGCTCGGCAGCATGGGGGCGTTCGTCTACGGTCAGGTCGTTCAGAACCCGCAGAGCGCGGCCGTCGGGTTGCTCCTGCTGCCGTTGGCGGGAGGCGTCATGGTCACCGGTGCGGTGCTTGTGGGGGCGGTCGTCCGGGCGCGACAGGCGGCAGCCGCCGGCCGCTGATCCGGCCTCTGCCTCTCAGGCTTCGGGGTCGGGGCGGTCGAGGAGGCCGCCCTGTCGTTCGACCTCGACCGCCGCGTCGGCGGGGGTCTCCCGGCGTCGCCGGAGGACGATGAGGATGCCGAGGACTCCGAGCAGGCTCGCCCCGGCGATCGCGGCGATGAGGGCCACTTCGCGGGTGAGGACGAACGGCGGCACCCCGTGGTCGGGCTCGACGCTCACGACCGGGGGCCGCACCGCACTCTCCCCGGTGTCGAAGAAGGGGCTGACGGGTCCGCGGGTGGTGGGGTCGGGGAGGAGCTGAATGGCGGCGGAGGGCCGGATGAAGCCCCAGCCGTTCACGTCATCGCGGTTGTCGGCATCCGCGCGAAGTGCGGTCGCCGTGAGCCGGTACGCCCACCCCGCGGGCGGATCCTCCGGGTGCGCCTCGGCGACCAGGGCCGCCGCCGCGCTCACGTAGCCGGTCGCGAAGCTCGATGCCGGGGCGTCGGAGGCGAACAGGCAGTCCCCGCCGCCCGTCGCCGCGGTGAGCACGTTCGCGCCGGGGGCCGTGACTCCGACCTGCGGGCCGTGGATCGAGCTGTCGGTCGCGAGCCCCGTCGCATCGGCCGCGCTGACGCCGAGCGCCTGCTCGTAGGCGGCGGGATACCGGGCTCCGTCTTCGGCCTCCGGGTCGGAGGCCCTGTTGCCACCACTGGCGACGACGAGCGCTCCGACGGCGGCCGCGTGCTCCACCGCCGCGCGCAGCGCAGGCGAGTCCGTCTCCTGCGACGACGAGACGTTGATGATGTCCGCGCCGTTGTCCGCCGCCCAGTTGATGCCGTCGGCGAGGCGCTGGGCGCTCGGTCCCCACCCCTTGTCGATGTCCTGCGGCGAGTCGCTGCGGAACGCGCGCACCGACAGCAGGCGCGCATCGGGGGCGAGCCCCACCACGCCGGAGCCGGAGACGGGCTGCGCCGCGATCTGCCCGGCGATGGCGGTGCCGTGCCCGGTCAGATCGCTCAGGCCGTCGCCGCGTTCGCCGTCGCCGACGAGGTTCACGCCCCCGACGACGACGCCGGCGAGGTGCGGGTTGCCGGCGTCGATCCCGGAGTCGACGACCGCCACGACGACGCCCTTCCCGGTGGCGAGACGGTTCGCATCCTCCGCCCCGAGGGCCGCGAGTGCCGACGGCGCCTCGGGAGCGAACACCACGGTGCCGGGCTCGCAGGCGCCGGTCGCCATCGACACGATCGTCGTGGGAGCGGTCGGCGCGGCCACCGCGGCGGCCGGCGCCCCCCATACGGCAGCGCCCACCACGAGGGTGGCGAGAGCGGCGCGGCGGCGCATCACTCGTCCCCGGAGCCGGGCGACTCTCTCGCGGCCTCTGTGGTCAGCGCCGGCCCGGCGGCGAAGAAGTCGATCCACGCGCTCGGCACCCGCCCGACGTCGCCGGGGGTGTAACCGAGCTGGGCGAGCGGTCCGCTGGCGGCGTCCTCCGCCGACTCGTCCGGCACGGCGCCCGGGATGGCGTACGCGGTACCGGACTCGTCGACGAGCACGGCCATGCCCACCGCCTCGTCCGACGGGCCGCTCGTCTGCACGAGGGCCCCGCCGCCGACGGTGACGGCGACACGGTCGCGGTCCTCCGGCAGCTCGGTGCTCGTGGACCCGAGGACGGTGCGGGCGTCGCCGCCCAGGACCGCGCACGGGGTCTCGCCGGAGGCGAGCGGCGTCAGCGGAAGCATGGGCCAGTCGTCGCCACCGGCGTTCGGAACGGTGGGAACGTCGGCCACCTCCGCCGGGGACACCTCTTCCTCGTCCGCGCCGGCCTCCTGCGCGCTGCCGAGCAGGTAGAGCTGGTACGCGAGCGGGCTGAGGCGCGCGAGCTCTCCGGTCGCGAGGGCCACGTAGCGCTCGTCCGCGGGGCTGCCCTGCACGTGCACGATCGTGCCCGCCGTCAGATTGGTCCCCGGCACCCGGGCGCCGACGGCGTTCAGACGGATCGGCTCGAGGTCGGCGCCGCTCTCGAAGAGGTTGAGCCAGCGTCCGTCGACCTCGATGACGTCGCTGGTGCCGAGGCCGACCGCGCGCAGCACCGCGTTGGCGTCGTCGGCGGGGACGGCGTACCGGAGGCCGTCCGCGATCACGAAGAGCTCGTCGCCGCGTTGCACGACCGCGCCGGTGCCCGTCGACGGCTCCGCGATCGGCGCCCCTGACAGCGAGACGGCGGTCCCGGCAGAGTCGTCGATGCACGCGGTCCATGCCGTGTTGATGAGGGCGCTCGGGGTGGGCAGGTCGTCAGGGGCACCGAGGATGCCGATCGAACCGCCGACCGGGATGCCGTCGAGGGCGGCCTGATCCGTGCGCACGACCTTGAACTCGCCGGCGGGGATGAGCAGGCGGGCGCTGGCGGTGTTGATGACGGGGTACAGCGTCCCCTCGACCGAGACGTAGCGGGCGCCCGTGTCGGTGGCGACGATGAGGCGGTTGTTCTGCCAGTCGCCGGGGAGGCCCGGCTGCATGATGCCCCAGAACACGCCGACGAGGATCACGCCGACGGTGAGGGCGATGCCCGCGATGACGGCGCGCAGCGGCTTGGCCGGTTCGAGCTCCTTGCCGCCGGGGGCACCGCCGGTGAAGGCGGAGAGGAGCCGTCGTCGGCTGAAGCCCTGGGCTTCGATCAGGTCCTTCTTGGTCGCCATCGGTCAGACGAGCCCCGCCGTGATGACCCCGAGCGGGAGCAGGAGGGCGAGCGCGACGACCTCGACCGTGTCGCCGAGCCGCGTGAGGCGGAGGCGGGCCTTCGGCGTGAGCAGCGTGAGCCCGATGAGCACCACGGTGGCGACCACGAGGATGAGCAGCATCCAGGTGCGCACGTCGGGGAGGGCGAGGGCGACGGTCACACCGGTCGCGGCGAGGCCGATCGCCCCGATCGCCATCAGCACGAGTACCCCGAGCCGGGCGTGCATCTGCCGCGACTGGAACATCATGCCGACGAAGGCGAGCACGCACAGCACGGCGCCCATGACGCCGCTGGCGGCGACGAGCGGGGTCGCGATGAGGGCGGCGAGGCCGAGCGCGGCACGGAGCGCGATGAGCGTGCGGGTGCCGGCGGCGGCGCGACGCTTCACCTCCTCGGCGTCGATGGGCTGCGGCGCGGAGAACATGTCGGCGTCGCTCTGCGGCGAGATCACCCGGATGCGGGTGGAGCTCAGAGCCAGCCAGGGGATGCCGTTCGCGAGCAGGGCCGTGGTCGCGAGCATCAGCGCGTACGAGGCGAGCGGGTCGCCGAAGACCGCGGCCGCCGTGGCCGTGATCCCGATCGAGGCACCGAGGGCGATGGGCACGAGGTGGATCTCGGGCTTGTCCTGGGTGACGGCCAGGCTGAGGCCCCCGACGACGACGAGTCCGAGCCCGAGAGCCGCGAGCGGCCAGCCCCAGATGCTCTGCGCGGGGACCGCGAGGTAGCCCGCGAGCCCGCCGTACGCCGCGGCGGTGAGTCCGAGCGCATGACCGGCCTCGGGCTGCCGCAGCCGCATCAGCACGGCGGCGGCGACGCTGAGCACGACCGCGCCCGATCCCGCGATGATCGCCGGGAGCAGAGACGTCGGCGGCGTCGCGACGAGGAGCACGGCGCAGAGGGCGAGGAAGGTGAGGCTGACGAAGAGGGCGGTGCGGGAGCTGTCCGCGGGGGTCCAGGAGTTGTGCTGCTCCGCCGTCGCGTCGATCACGGCTTCCACGACGTCGTCGTAGACGCGCGGCTCGCGCATGAGCCCGCCGCGCACCAGGGTCAGCAGCTCGCCGTCGTGCACGCCCTGGGCCGCAGCACCGCGAGCGGGGTCGAGGGGCGTGCCGTCCGCCCGCTGCAGCGCGTATCCGCCGTGCGTGAGGGTCGGGTCGAGCACGCCGAGACTGCGGGCGAAGCCGGGGATGATCTCGACCAGGGGGACCTGCGACGGCACCCCCACGTCGAGCCTGCGGTCGTCGCTGACCACGGAGATCCGCAGCACGGTTCCTGCCACGGTGCCGCTCTGGCTCATATCGGTGGTGTCCCCCCACGTGTGTGATGCTCTCCCGCCGCAGGCATTGCGGGGGGTCCGGCCCGGACTCACTCTAGTTGACAGGCCAGATACTATCTGTTGCGCACGCGCGGGCTGCGGCTGAGGCGGCTCGGGCCTGCGTCAGGCCATTCATCGATCGAACGTAGAAATTTCGATACGGATCTGTCCAGGCCGTTGGAAATGGGCACCGACCTGCTTTAGCCTATGTGCGGAAACAGATTGTCGGGGGTTGTTCCGAAGTCGTCCCGTATCGGGAAGGCGCTCCCCCGCGTGTGTCCTCATGGGGACCGGAGGGAGTGAGTAATGGCTGATGTCATCTCCGCAGAAGAGGGGGCTCTGCGTCGCGGAGCCCAGGCCGTGCGGGAGACGAAGTCCGGGATCGATCAGCAGACCAAGAAGGTCCGCGGTGAGATCGAGCAGCTGCGCGGGTTCTGGACGGGTGCGGCCGCCGCATCGTTCACCACGCTGATGTCGCGGTGGGACGAGCAGGCTCGTCAGCTCAACGAGGTCCTCGTGACGCTCGAGGATGCCCTCGCCGGCACCGAGCGCGACCAGGCCGCGACCGAAGAATCCCACCAGCAGACCATCGCGGGCCTCGGCTCGATGATGGGCGCCTGAGCGCAGTCCGCAGAGATTTCAAGGAGAACATGATGCAGTCGATGTCCGTTCGCCCGGAGCAGGTCAACGCTCTCGCGGCGCAGATCCGCAGCGGGTCGCAGGGTATTCGTTCCGAGCTGGACCGCCTCGAGTCCGAGGTCAGCAAGCTTCGTGCGGCGTGGGATGGTGCCGCGCAGCAGGCCTACGACCAGGCGCAGGCCAAGTGGAACCGCTCGCTGAGCGAGATGCAGCAGCTGCTCACGCAGATCGCCGGGAAGACCGAGGAGATCTCGGGTCAGTACGTGCAGACCGATAAGTCGGCTGCGGGGCGCTTCGGCGCGTGAACCCGGGGCGCGGGTCTGACGCGGAGATGCGTCGGGCCCGCGCCGTCTGCTGTGCTTTTCGGTGAGCCACCGGACGGCACAGCAGGCGTGACGGGATCGCCGGAGGAAAGAAGAGGGGGCGTCGATGACCATCGGAATCGACTTCGATCAGATCATGGCCGAGCTCAAGCGGCTGGCCCGTGAAGCAGCGGCTTTTCCTGCCGCGAACGAAGTCGCCGTGTCCGAGGGTGGCACGTCGAAGGCGACGGATGAGCTGCGGAACGCGGTGGCCTACGCGGCCGGTCGTCTGAGCGTGGCCACGCAGAATGCTGTGGACTCCTTGAACGAGACGCAGGAGACGATCCGTCAGGCCGTCATGATGATCGCGGAGCAGGACGCAGCCATCGCTGATGACTCGAAGCTGATCCTGTCGCTCCTCGACTCTGCCGTCGCGCAGAGCGACTCGGACACGAGCGCGGAGGCCGACTACTGATGCGACGCGGTGTGCTATCCGGCGCATCCACTGCGGTCGCGTCGATCGTCGCGCTGGCGCTTCTCCTCCCTGCGTCCGCTCACGCAGCGACGCTGGAGTCGGGTCTGTGGTGGTTCGATCGCGGAAAGGTGCAGGCAGCGCACGATGCGGGCTTCGACGGGACGGGTGTCACCGTCGCGGTCATCGACGGTCAGATCAATCCCGACATCGTCGGTCTCCGCGGCGCGGATCTCGAGGTGAAGGACTCCTACTGTCGCGACGCCAAGGGAGACCCGGTGCCGGCGACGTCGACCGATTATGTGGCGGCGTCGCATGCGACGCACGTCGTCTCGATGATCGCAGGGACCGGAGATGCGCCGGCAGGCGGCCTTCCCGTTACCGGGGCCGCGCCTGGTGCGAAGGTCCTCTACTACCCGGCGATCGTCACCGACGGGGTGTTCGATACCGCGATGGGGGAGAAGTTCGACGAGCAGTGTCTGCTCGAAGACGGCAGCACGGTCATGGCTGATGGGACGACCGGGGTGTCGCGTGCGATCGAGGATGCGGTCGAGGATGGCGCCGACATCATCTCCATCTCCCTCGAGGGCTTCGATCTGACCGACGCCCTCGCCAAGGCGGAGGCCGCCGGCGTGATCGTGGTGGCGGCTCTTCCGAACAACTCCGGGGTGGCCTCGCAGCCTGCGTCGGGCAACGGCGTCGTTGCAGTGCAGTCGTTCGGTGCCGATGGGAAGATCCAGAGCTCCACCACCATCGAGGGCGTGGGCGAGCCTTCGCCGAATCAGAGCGACGACGTGATCGTCGCTGCGCCGGGGATGGGTCTGCTCGGGCAGGGCAGCGAGAACTCCTGGGACGAGCAGGTCCTCCTCACCGGCACGTCGTATGCGACGCCGATCGCGGCGGGCTTCCTCGCCGTGGTGAAACAGAAGTACCCGGATGCCACCTCGGGTCAGCTGCTGCAGAGCCTCATCCGCAACACGGGCACCAAGGGCGAGCACGAGCCGGAGTGGAACGACAGCGTCGGCTATGGAGCGGTCTCGCTGACGGGGATGCTCGCTGTCGATCCGACGGCGTACCCGGATGTCAACCCGATCTTCGATGCAGAAGACCCGAACGCCCAGCCGTCGGCGGCCGACGTCCGCGCTGCAGCTGCTGCTGCGACGCCGGCGCCGACCGCCGACAGCGACGAGCCTGGCGAGACTTCGTCCACGCAGGACGCATTGGTGCCGCTGCTGGTCGGGGGCGGCATCCTGGTCGCTGTCCTTCTCGTGGGCGGCATCATTCTCGCGGTCGTGCTCACACGATCTTCACGACGACGGAACAACGAGCAAGGGGGAGCCCATGGCCGGTAAGCAGGCTGGTGGCGGTTACGAAGCGGAACTCAATCGCATCCGAGCTGTTGAGGACTGGCGCATCCCGAAGGCTCCTGCGCTTCAGAACGCGCTGCGCTCGTTGGACAGTGCGCTTGCTGCTGTGCTCGCATCGTCTGCCTGGGAGGGGAGCGCTGCTGAGAGCGCCAGGACGTCGCTGAACACCCTGCGTGCACGGTTCCGCAACGTGGAAGCGCACGTCTCACACATCACGCGGGTCATCGACACGGCGAACTCGATCCGCCGGGAGACCGCAGCGGCAGAACTCCCGAGCGCGCAGGTCGATTCCTTCTGGGCGAACGCCGCGCGCGTCGGCTCGGTGGTCGTCCACCCTGTGTTGGGGCCGCTGGCCGCCGACACCGCACTCGATGCCATCGGGAACTTCCTCGGCAACAAGCGGGAAGAAGAGGCCCGCAAGATCGTCGAGCGGGTCGAGGCGTCGCTCCAGGAGCCGGCCAAGGAACTCCGCGAGTCCTCCGCGCGGGTGGCGTCGCTCGACATGGACGTCACCGTGCCCGGCGGCACGGATGACCAGCCCGGCGGATCCGATCCCGGTGTGACGGCTCCACGGATCTCGTATCCGAGCGGCATCGGCGGCCCGTCCGGCTCCGCACCGGGCGTCGGAGGTGTGCCTCCTTCCGGCGCCGGTGTCGGCGAGTATCATCCCCCGGTCCCGACGAACCCTTCGGTGCCCTCGGTCCCCACCGGGCCGGGCGGCGGAGGATGGGTTCCAGAAGGTCCCGGCGATCGCCCGGGCGATGTGGGTATCGATGATCCCTCAATCGACTCTCCCGGCGGTGGCCTGCTTCCGGGCGGGCCCGGTGGCGGTCTTCCCGGCGGTTCCGGTGGTCCCGGCGGCTCCGGCTCGCTTCCCGGCGGTGCCCTTCCGGGCGGGGTCTTCCCCGGCGGTGGCGGGGGCCTCGGAGGGATCGTGGGCGGCGGCGCCGGTGCGGCGGCGATCGCGGCGAGCTCGAAGATCGCCGGCTTCGGCAGCATGGGCGGACTCGGCGGTGCGGGCCTGGGCCCGGGTGCCGGTGCCGGACTCAAGGCCGGTGGCGGTCTGCTCGGTAACTCCGCCGTCGGTGGTGTTGGCGGCGTCGGTGGTGCAGGCGGCCCTGGCGGTATGGCCGGTACTGGCGGCGTCGGCGGGGCGGGTGCCGCGGGCACCGGGTCTTCCGGCGCGGCAGGAGCCGGTGGCCGACCGGGCATGGGCATGATGGGCGGCGCCGGTGGCGCCGACGAGGAGGAGAAGGCGAAGCGTTCGGGCCTCGGTGGTCCTATCGCGCCGAAGCTGGAGGACGACGAGGAAGCTGGTCCCCGCGCCAAGGGAGCGCGCGCCGGATCCCGCGACGAACCCACCGACTGAATGACGCCGCTCCGGTTCGAGAAGGCGCGGTACGAGGGTCGACGCGGGGGCATCGTGAACCCCGGGAACGCCGGAGGCGGTGCCCCGCAGCGAGAGTCGCGCGCAGTGGATAAGGTGCAGGTGTGTCAGTCGAGATCGTAGAGCGGCGTCGGATCGTCCTCCAGAGCGAAGACCGCCGCATCGACCTCTCCCTGCCGCTCGACGAGACGCTGGAGGACGCTCTCACCCTGAGCGGGATCCCCGACGCGGACCGGTTCGTCACGATCGGCCCCGGGGGATACGAGATCCCCGGCGACACCGAGTGCGAAGACCTCGTCGACGGCGGCCTCTACGCGCTCATCGACCGTACGGCTCTGGCTCCGCCGGTGCGCCCGGCAGAGAAGGCGACGGGCCCGACGCGCGCCGACCACGGCGCACGGTGGTGGCTGCTGGCCGTGAGCGGGATGCTGCTCGTCGCGGTCTTCGCCCAGGGCGCCGTCGATCCCCTGATCCGGCTGCTCGTCGCCCTCCTCGTCGCCGCCGGTGCGGTCGGTGGCGCCGTCGCGTGGGCGCGACGGGACTCCGCGGCGGGAGTGCGCGGCATCCTCGGGGTGCTCGCGCCGGTGCTGCTGTCGTTCGCGGCCGGCGCTCTCCTCATCCCGGCCGGGCTGGAGGACGCGTCGCACCTGTCGACCGCCACCGGGTTCCTCGCGGCCGGCATCACCACCGCGATCATCGCCGTCACGGCCAGGGCTCGGCCGATGCGCGCCGCCGCCGGCACGGCGACGGTGCTGCTCGTGGGCCTCGCCGCCGTCTGGGGCCTCGCCCTGCTGCTGCGGTGGGGGGAGGCGGAGGCCGCCGCCCTCTCGCTCGGCCTCGTGCCGCTGGGCCTGCGTGCCCTCCCGAGCAGCCTCGTCAACCTGCCCGAGGGCTACTTCATCGACTACAAGCACTTCATGACCAGCCGGTGGACCGTGCGCGGAGCCATCCCCGACTCGGTCGGGCTGCTGCGTCCGGAGCGCATCACCGCGGTCGTCGACGATTCCTCCGCGCGACTCATCGCGGGCACCGCCGTGCTGAGCATCGTGGCCGCGGTGATGGCTCCGGTCGCGTTCCTGCGGCCCTGGCCCGACGACGCGTTCGTGGTCTCGGGTGGGATCGCCCTGCTCTGCTGCCTCGCGCTCGCCCTGCTGCTCACGCCGCGGCACACCACCTCGCGCCTCCTCCGGTGGTTCCCCCGTGCCGCGGCCGCCGTGGTCTGCCTCGTCGCCGGCATCCAGGTCGCGGCGGCCCTCGGAAGCGGCTTCCACCTGCTCGGAGCGGCCCTGCTGTTCCTCGTCGGGTTGGCGGCGGTCGCCGTCGTCATCCCGGTGTCCAAGGGCGCGAAGTCGCTGGTCTGGTCGCGGGTCGGAGACGCGTTCGAATGGCTCGCCGTCGCGCTCGCCCTGCCGTCGGCCCTGCTGTACGCGAATGCGCTCTCCCTGGTTCGTGGAATGATGGCCGGATGAGCGGGAACGGCCCATCACAGTCCTGGCCGAGCGGGGGTCCGATCCCGCCGATGGCGCCCGGCGGAGACCGTCCGGGGGAGATCCCTGCGCTGCCGCCCGCCCTGATCGCGGCGCCCCCCGGTGTCGACGGCACGCCGCTGCGCCAGACGCCCGCGCCGCCCACGCCGATCGCCTCGTCGCGGCGCACCGTCCCTCGGCCGGCCGAGGGACTCGGCCCCGCCTTCCGCGGAGCCCCCGCCGGCACCGTTCAGCGGATCGCGGCCTTCACCCTCGACGCGGCTGCCGTGTTCCTCGCTTCCGCCGTCGTCCTCGTGCTGACGCAGAGCGTGCTGCTCGCCGCCATCACGGTCTTCGAGCTCGCCCTGTTCCTCTGGGTGCTGGAAGCGCGGACCGGCCTCACCCTCGGCAACGCCGTGCTGCGCCTGCGCAGCGCGCGCGCCGACCGGCCGTGGTCGCCGGGGATCGGGCGCCAGTTCGTCCGCGGCATCATCACCGGAGCCGGCTTCCTCGTGGCTGTCGGCAGCTGGGTGGTCGTCGCCTCCAGCGCCTGGGATCGCGGCGGCAGACGGCAGTCCTGGGCCGACCGCGTCGCCGGCACCGTCGTGGTCGCCGTGCCCGCCAAGGCGGCCGTCGAGGCTCCGCCGGCTCCTGCCGCGGCGGAAGCCGCTCCGCTCGCTCCGCCGCAGGTCGTGCCGCTGGTGGCGGCGCCGTCCGTCGTGGACGAGGACTCCCAGCCCACCGACGCCCGCGCCGCCTCCCGCCGTACCGAGACCCCGGAACCGGCAGCACCCGGATCGGATCGGCCGCTCTTCACCGTCGCCCCCGCCCCGGCGCCGCAGACGGGCGCCGAGGCTCCCGCGCCGGAGACCGGGGCGCTCCTGCTCATCTTCGACACGGGCCAGCGGGTGCAGCTCGCCCTCCCCGTGGCCGCGAACCTCGGGCGCGGCCCCGTCGCCAGCGCGCACGACGACCGCCTCATCGTCGTCACCGACCCCGACGCGTCCGTCTCGAAGACCCATCTGCGCATCGAGCACTCCCGCGGCCGCACCTGGGTGACCGACTTCGGTTCCACGAACGGCTCCGACGTCCGCAGCGACGACGGCCAGACGACCGAGCTCGTCGCTGGCGAGCGCGTGCTCCTCGACGATGCCGACCGTGTCCGCATGGGCAACCGCAGCTTCACCATCAGCCTCCTGCTAGGTACAGACAGCAGCGCCGGAGAGAGAGCATGACAGGACCCCGTCTCGCCCCGCCCCGTGTCCCCTCCGGGAGGCTCCCGGTCCAGGCCCCGCCGGAGCTGCAGCCGAACGACGGCGGCATCGGGATCCTCGGGTCGCTGCTGCCCATGCTCGGCAGCGTCGGCGCGATCGTCATGGTCACCATGTCGAACCAATCCGTCACCGGTCTGCTCACCGGCGGCATGTTCCTGCTGTCCTCTCTCGGCTTCGTCGCCGTCAACGGCTGGCGGCAGCGCTCTCAGCGGCAGGCGGCCACGCTCGGTGCCCGTCGCGAGTACCTGGCGTACCTGACCGAGCTGCGGCAGACCGTCCGCGTCGCCGCCCGGCAGCAGCGCCGCTCCGCGAACTGGCACCTGCCGGCGCCGTCGACCCTGCCGTACCTCGCGGAGGAGCGCACCCGCGTCTGGGAGCGCGGCGTGAACGACCCCGACTTCCTGTCGGTCCGCGTGGGGGTCACCGACCAGCCGCTGTGCGTCACGCTCGAAGCTCCGGAGCTCCCGCCGCTGGCGCAGCTCGACCCTGTCGCCGCCTCGGCCGCGCACCGCTTCATGCTGACGCACGAGGTCCAGAAGAACCTCCCGCTCGGCGTCACCCTCCGCGACTACGCCCGCATCGAGATCACGGGTGACGAGGACGAGACCCGGGCGCTGGCCAGGGCCATGCTGCTGCACGCGGCCACCATGCACGACCCCGACGTGCTGCAGATCGTCATCGCCGCGGACACCGGGGTGCTCCCGCAGTGGGAGTGGGCGAAGTGGCTGCCGCACACGCACTCGCGCACCGTCCGCGACGGCCTCGGCGCCGCCCGGATGATCGGCTCGCAGCTGTCCGAGCTCGAGGACATGCTGCCGCCCGAGGTGCGCGAGCGCTCGCGCTTCGCCCGCGACGGCTCCGGACCGAAGACGCCGCACATCGTCATCGTCACGGACGGCGCCACGACGTCGTTCAACGACGCCCTCGTCACCGGCGACGGCGTCCAGGGTGTGACCGTGATCGACCTGCCCGCCCGGTGGGGCGACCTCGACGACCCGAACGCCCTGCGCATCGCGTTCGAGACCGGCGGTGCGAGCACACGCGCCGAGCTCGTCAGCCTGCAGGTGCCCGCGCGCCCGTTCGAGGCCGACGCGATCACCATCGTCGAGGCCGAGGCGACCGCTCGTCGGCTTATCGCCCTGTACTCGGGCGGCACGGCGATCGCGAGCAAGAAGAGCGCGACCGGCCAGGCCGAGCTCGTCGAGCTCCTCGGTCTTCCCGATGTGCGCGACCTCGACCTCGACGCCGCCTGGGCACCGCGCCTGGAGCGCGACCGGCTCCGCGTGCCGATCGGCCAGACCGAGGACGGCAGCCCGCTCATCCTCGACATCAAGGAATCGGCGCAGCAGGGTATGGGCCCCCACGGCCTCATCATCGGTGCCACAGGCTCGGGGAAGTCGGAGGTGCTCCGCACGCTCGTGCTCGCGCTCGCGATGACCCACTCGCCGGAGCAGCTCAACTTCGTGCTCGTCGACTTCAAGGGTGGCGCGACGTTCGCCGGCATGGCCGACATGCCGCACGTCTCGGCCATCATCACGAACCTCGGTGAGGAGATCTCCCTCGTCGACCGCATGCAGGACGCGCTCCAGGGCGAGATGGTGCGCCGACAGGAGCTGCTGCGGGCCACCGGTCCGTTCGCCAACGTGGCCGACTACGAGAAGGCGCGTCGCGGCGGCCGCACCGACCTGGCGCCGCTGCCGGCCCTGCTCATCGTCGCCGACGAGTTCTCCGAGCTCCTGTCGGCCAAGCCGGAGTTCGTCGACACGTTCGTCAACATCGGCCGGCTCGGCCGCTCGCTGCAGGTGCACCTGCTGCTGTCCTCCCAGCGGCTGGAGGAGGGCAAGCTGCGCGGCCTCGACACGCACCTCTCCTACCGCATCGGTCTTCGGACGTTCTCGGCGGCCGAGTCCCGTACGGTCCTCGGCGTGCCGGACGCCTATCACCTGCCCACGCAGCCGGGCGCCGGCATCCTGAAGTCCGACACCGAGACCATGACCCAGTTCCGCGCCGCGTACGTGTCCGGACCACCGCCGCGTCGTCGTCGTCGGGCCTCGTCCGGCTCCGGCCAGAGCACGGGTTCGACCGCGGTCGAGCTGTTCACCGCCGCGCCGGTGTGGCGGGCGGAGGCGCCGTTGGACGAGCCGGAGGTCGTGGTCGACGCCGAGCCGGAGGAGAAGCGCAACACCTTCGAGATCGCGGTCGAGTCCATGAAGGGACGCGGCCCCGCGGCGCACCAGGTGTGGCTGCCGCCGCTGGTGACACCGGCCACCCTCGACCAGCTCTTCGGCGACCTCGTCGAGGACCCGTCGCTCGGTCTCGTCTCCCCGCGCTGGCGGAAGGCGGGAGCGCTCACGGTCCCGCTCGGCATCGTCGACGTGCCGCTGGAGCAGCGCCGCGAGAACCTCGCGGTCTCGCTCGGCGGCGCGGCCGGACACATGGCCATCGTCGGCGCGCCCCTGAGCGGTAAGAGCACGCTCGCGCGGACGACGGTCGCCGCCCTGGCGCTCACGCACACGCCGCAGGAGGTGCAGTTCTTCGTCATCGACTTCGGCGGCGGCAGCTTCACCGGCATGCAGGACTTCACGCACATCAGCGGCGTCGCGACGCGGTCCGAGCCGGACGTCGTCCGCCGCACGGTGGCTGAGGTCACCAGCCTGCTGAACGCCCGCGAGGTGTACTTCCGGCAGCACGGCATCGACTCGATCGACGCCTACCGGCAGCGCCGCGGGCAGGGACTGGCCGACGACGGCTACGGCGACATCTTCCTCATCGTCGACGGATGGGGCACGCTCCGCGCCGAGTTCGAGATGCTGGAGCCGCAGATCCAGGCGATCGCCGCCCGCGGTCTCACCTACGGCGTCCACGTCGTGATCACGGCGGCGCGCTGGATGGAGATCCGGGCCAACATCAAGGACCTCATCGGCACACGCATCGAGCTGCGTCTGGGCGACCCGACGGACTCCGAGGTCAACCGCAAGGCGGCGGAGAACGTCACGGCCATCCCCGGCCGCGGCCTCAACGACCGCGGCCTGCAGATGCTCACGGCGCTGCCGCGTGTCGACGGCGTGGACGACGCGTCGAGCCTGCCGGACGGGATCGACGACCTCGTGGCCCGCGTCGCGGCGGCGTGGCACGGACCGGCAGGACCCAAGCTGCGCCTGCTGCCCTCGCGCATCAGCCATGCCGATCTGCGCGCCGTCGCGGCCGCGCAGTCGCCGGACGGCGCGGAGCCCCGCGAACTGCTGCTGGGTATCGACGAGGCGAACCTCGCCCCGTTCTCGATCGATCCGGTCGCCGAGCCGCTGCTGTATCTGTACGGCGACGCGGACTCCGGCAAGTCGTCGATGCTCCGCGGCGTCGTGCACGAGATCACGCGTCTGTACGGGCCGACCGAGGCGAAGATCTTCGTCGTCGACTACCGTCGTGCCCTGCTCGGCGAGATCCCGCAGGAATACCTCGGCGCCTACCTCACGTCGCATGAGATGACCGAGGGCGGGATGAACGAGCTCGCGCAGTTCTTCCGGAGCCGCATCCCCGGACCCGACGTCACGCCCGACCAGCTCCGCAGCCGGTCGTGGTGGAAGGGGGCGGAGGGTTTCGTCCTCATCGACGACTACGACCTCGTGGCGACCTCGCAGGGCAATCCGGTTGCGGTCCTCGCGCCGCTGCTCGCGCAGGCGGCCGACCTCGGCCTCCACGTGATCCTCACCCGCCGCACCGGCGGGGCGAGCCGCGCCGCGTACGATCCGATCATCCAGCGCATGACCGACCTGGGTGCGACCGGCATCCTGCTCTCGGGCAGCCCCGAGGAGGGCCAGCTCATCGGCAAGGTGAAGGCCGTTCCCGCGATTCCGGGCCGTGCGCAGATCGTCAGCCGCGATCGGGGCCTCGTCTCCGCGCAGCTGCTGTGGGTGCCGCCGAGCTACGAGTGACAACCGAGGAGAGACCGAGATGACCTTCGAACCGATGCCGGCCGCAACGCCGATGGTCCCACCCGTGCTGTACCTGCCCCTGAGCGTGACGTCGACGCCCGAGGAGCAGCTCGTCGAGATCCGGGAGCTGAAGGACGGGCGGCGTGCACTGCTCGCCTACACCGCCCTCGACCGGCTGCTGGAGCTCGCCGGCGAGCGGCAGCCTTGGGTGCTGGTGCGCACCGAGGACCTCGGTCAGATCAAGGAGGCGCAGCCCTACGACGTCGTGATCTTCGACCTCGACGTGCCCGCGTCCTACCGCCGGAACGGAGCCATCGCATGAGCCGCATCGCGATGGACCCGGAGGTGATGGCCGTCCATGCGGACATGCACGAGGAGGCGGTCGAGCTCATCGAGACGAAGCTCTCCGGCATTCCGACGGCCGTCGACGGCGGGCTCGCCTCCGATACGGTCGCCGCGATCATGCAGCGGGTGGGGGAGGGCGTCGACGCCCTGTACCGGATCAACGGCACCCTCGGAGAGATCGTCCGCGCCATCGCCGACGACGCGGAGACGAACGAGCAGGACGTGATCGACCAGCTCGACCCGGTCGCGGCCATCGTCGAGGACCTCTGATGACGATCGACACGACCACGTACGGCGACGCCGACCAGGTGCAGGCGGCCGCGGACTGGCTCGACCCCGACCTGAAGGACGCCGCAGACGTCTCCTCCAACGTCACGACCTTCATCCCGACCGGCGTGCGCGGGCACTGGTACGGCGAGTCGGCGGACGACTACGTCACGATCCTCTCGCGCACGACCGACGCCGCGAAGGAGATCAAGGACCTCGCCCGTGACGCCGCCGAGAAGCTCCGGTCGTACGCCGGGCAGCTGCGGCGCATGAAGGAGGACTTCGCGACGCACCGCGACAATGCGCGGGCGGCGGGGCTCCCGGTCAACGGGATGATCATCGGCCGGCCGGTGTCCCTGATCCCGGTATGCCCCACCTCGCGCGACGACCCCTACTGGGACGAGTGGCAGGAGCACCTCGACCGCATCGAGCTGTACAACGAGATCGCCGCCGACGTCGGCTCCTGGTGGGGCGAGCTCGAGGTCTGGATCAGCGAGAACCTCGACGGCTTCCTCGGGACCATGCCGAGCCAGTCCACGGCGGACAAGATCCTGTCCGGTCTGCGGGAGGCGAGCGGCGAGGTCCCGAAGATCTACCTCGAGGGCCAGGGCCTGGCGTGGGCGGAGACGGCGGCCGAGCTCACCTCCCACGCGGAGGATCTGCGTCTCGGAGCATCGGACTTCGTTCGCGAGCTGCGCTCCGGCAACCCTGCCGTCAAGGCCGCTGCCGAGGCCGCCAACCCCACCGGCATGCGGTGGGCGGCTGACGAGGCCGAGGATCTGGCCCGCGGACTCTCTCGCGCGAGTCGGGCGGTGCCGTTCATCGGCTGGGGCGTCGACGCCTGGAACCTCGGCTCGGCGATGTCGTCGGGCGATGACCCGTCGTCCACCGCGGTGGAGATCATCGGCGGTGCGGCGGGTGGCGCGGCTGCGGCTGCCGGGGTCGCCGCGCTCGCGGCGGCCGGTGTCGTCACGCTCCCGGTCTGGGGCACGGCGGTGGTCGTCGGCGGGGCCGCGGTGGCGGTCGGTGCCGGTGCGGTGTGGGCGTACGAGAACTGGGTGCCGCAGGACGTCCGGGAGTCGATCGACGCCGGCATGGCGGATGCATGGGACGCCACGACGGACTTCGCGGAGGACGCCTGGGAGAACACGACCGACTTCGTGGGCGACGCGGGGCACAACATCGGCAAGGCGTGGAAGGGACTGTTCGGGTGACAGGGCAGCAGCAGTCGACGTCTCCGGAGGCGATCTGGGTACCCGGTCATACGGGGTGGCAGGGGCAGCAGCGGGCGACCACGGCACTCACCGTGTTCGGCGTCGTGTTCGCCATCGTGGTCCTGCTGTTCAGCCTGATCCTGTTCGCCGATCCGGCTCCGGCGATGAAGGCTCTGGGGATCGGTGTGCTCGCGGCCGTCGCCGTGGGCGTCTGGCTGATGGTGGCGCACGCCCGCGTCTCCCGGGTCCGAGTCGTCCGGCCGGTCGTCGACGGTCCGGCGATCGCGTTCGGCGGGGCCGCGGGGATCGTCTGGCCGCTGCGCGCCCTCGCGCCCGTGGGGGCCCTGCTCCTCGCGGCGTGGGCATGGAGCATCTTCACAGTGCCCGCAGACCGACTGCCGCTCCTCACCCTGCTCCTCCTCCCGGTGGTCGCGCTGATCATGACGATCGCCGGCATCCGGTCGTGGTTCCGGGCTCCCTCCGCCCATCGCCTGACGCTGCGCCCGGACGGGGTGGAGCTCCGAATCCCGCGCAACAACGTGGCCGTGGCATGGGAGGAGGTCGTCGGCGCCGGCCTGGAAGGCAACCGTGTGGTGCTGCGGACGGCGACCGCGCAGCCGTCCTCGTGGGCGGCGGCCGACCTCGCGAGCGACCCTGTGCTCCTGGCCGAGCTCGTCACCTTCTACGCGAACCGTCCCGACGTCCGTGCCGAGATCGGTGCGGGCACGCTCGCCCGCCTGCGGTCCGGGGAGTTCTAGCGGTGCCTCTCAGCGGGCGCCGGCGGCGTCGGCGAGATGACGCGCCTCGTGGCCGAGGACCTTCACGATGATCCCGTGGCGCCGGAGTTCAGCGACGGTGCGCGCGCCCTCCTCGGCGTCGAGCCCCAGGGCCCGGATGTTCGCCACCACGACCACGTCTCCGGTCCGGAGCGTCGAGATGAGTCGCGCGAGGCGGTCGTTCCAGCTCTCCAGGATGTCCGGCGCCGGGTGACGGAAGCCCTCGATGGGCACGCCGAAGCGGGTGAGGTCGGCGCGCTGCTCGACGACCGACGGCATGCCCTCGCGGGCGACGACGAGGCCGACCAGGCGGGAGCCCGCGGGACGCGCGGTCCAGAAGTTGCGGTTCTGCTGCAGCTCCGTGAAGCACTTCGGGCACTTCGCTGCGTCGTGCGGGAGGTGGAGCGGGCTCGTCAGCGCATCGTCGAGAGACGGCGTCGTTCCCGCCGGGTCAATCGTGTCGCTCATCCCGCACCTCCGCCCTCTATTCTGCCCTGCCCAGGTGTCCCGCGGCGACCGGATCAGAGCAATCCGAGGGCTCGGACCGCGTCCCGCTCCTCCACGAGCTCCGCGACCGAGGCGTCGATGCGCGCGCGGGCCCGGTCGTCGATCTCCAGACCCTCCACGATGCGCCACTCGCCGTCGACGGACTGCACGGGGAACGAGGAGACGAGGCCCTCTGGGACACCGTACTCCCCGCGCGAGACGACGGCGGCGGAGGTCCAGTCCTCGGTCCCGCGGACCCAGTCGCGCACATGGTCGATCGTCGCGCTCGCGGCGGAGGCGACGGAGGACGACCCGCGGACCTCGATGATCTCCGCGCCGCGCTTGGCGACCCGGGGGATGAACGTCTGGTCCAGCCACGCCGGGACGTCGCCGACGATCCGCTCCAGGGCATCCTGCACGGGCTTCCCACCGACGGTCGCATGCGACACGTCGGGGAACTGCGTGGCCGAGTGATTGCCCCAGATGGGCACCCGCCGCACCGTGTGCACGGGGGCGCCGAGCGTCTGGGCGAGCTGGGCCCGTGCGCGGTTCTCGTCCAGCCGCGTGAGGGCGGTGAAGCGGTCGGCGGGCACGCCGTCGGCCGCCGCGGAGGCGATCAGGGCGTTCGTGTTGGCGGGGTTGCCCACCACGGTCACGCGGACGCCGGGGGCGGCGTTCGCGGCGATGGCGGCGCCCTGCGGCCCGAAGATGCCGCCGTTCGCGGCCAGCAGGTCGCCGCGCTCCATCCCGGGACCGCGGGGGCGGGCGCCCACGAGCAGGGCGAGGTCGCAGCCGTCGAAGCCGACCGCGGCGTCGTCGGTCACCTCCACGTGCTCGAGCAGGTCGAATGCGCCGTCCTGAAGCTCCAGCGCCGCGCCCTCTGCCGCGCCGAGTCCCTGCGGGATCTCCAGCAGCCGCAGCCGCACCTTCTCATCCGGACCGAGCATGTCCCCGGCGGCGATGCGGAAGAGGAGCGCGTAGCCGATCTGTCCGCCCGCGCCGGTGATGGTGATCGTGGTGGCCATGTCACGAGCCTACGTCCGTCGCGGTGTCGGCGCGCGGAGTACCCTCGACGCATGACGTTCAATCCCGACGCCGACCTCTCCCGCAACACCACGCGTCGCCGCGGACGCACGGCGGCGATCGCGGGCGGCTCCGGCGTCGGCGTGCTCGCCCTCCTCGCCCTCATCGCCGGCCCCCTGCTGGGCATCGACCTGAGCGGACTCGTCGGGGGCGCGCCCGGGGGCGGGAGCGAGCCCGCCGGTGGTTCGGCCATCGAGAACTGCGACAGCGGCGCCGACGCGAACGCGAACGTCGACTGCCGCATGGCGGGGGCGCAGGTCGCGCTCGACGCCTTCTGGGAGGACAACGTGGAGGGGTATCAGGCTCCGCAGCTCATCGTCGTCGACGGAGCGACCTCCACGCAGTGCGGCACCGCTTCCAACGCGGTCGGCCCGTTCTACTGCCCGCCGGAGGAGACCGTCTACATCGACCCCACGTTCTTCCAGCTCATGCAGCAGCAGTTCGGGGCCTCGGCCGGGAACCTCGCGCAGCTCTACATCGTCGGGCACGAGTGGGGTCACCACATCCAGAACCTCCTCGGGGCGATGGAGCGGTACCCGAACAACGGGACGGGTCCCGGCAGCAACGGCGTGCGCATGGAGCTGCAGGCCGACTGTTATGCCGGCGGCTGGCTCGGCCGCGCGACCGAGCAGACCGACGCCGACGGCGATCCGTACCTCGAGAAGCCGACGGAGGAGCAGATCCGCGACGCCCTGAACGCGGCGTCGACCGTCGGCGACGATCACATCCAGGAGCAGTCCGGGCAGGTGAACCCGGAGACCTGGACCCACGGCTCCAGCGAGCAGCGTCAGCGCTGGTTCGCGGAGGGATACCAGAACGGGCTCGATGCGTGCGGGCAGGTGTTCACCCTCCCCGCCGATCAGCTCGACCCGTAGGCCCGGTGGTCCCGCCGTTGTCAGATAACGTGGACTCGGCAGGACCGCACGACCGGTTGGGGGACCGAACATGACGAACACCGAGGGGCTCTATCCGCCCATCGAGCCGCACGAGACCGGAGTGCTGCTCGTCGGCGACGGGCATCGCGTGGCCTGGGAGATCAGCGGCAACCCCGAGGGTAAACCCGTCGTGTTCCTCCATGGCGGCCCCGGCAGCGGCACCTCGCCGTGGCAGCGCCAGTTCTTCGACCCCGACGTCTACCGGATCGTCCTTCTCGATCAGCGCGGATGCGGTCGGAGCACGCCGTCCGCCGCGGAGCCGGAGGCCGATCTCCGGCACATCACCACCGCGCACCTCATCGCCGACCTCGAACTGCTGCGCAAGAACCTCGGCATCGAGACGTGGCAGGTGTTCGGCGGGTCCTGGGGCAGCGCCCTCGCGCTCGCCTACGCCCAGGCCCACCCCGACGTGGTCTCCGAGCTGATTCTGCGCGGGATCTTCACGCTCCGTCGCGCCGAGCTCGAGTGGTTCTACGAGGGCGGGGCGGCGGCGCTCTTCCCCGACCTGTGGGAGGACTTCATCGCGCCGATCCCGGTCCTGGAGCGCTCCCGGATGATCGAGGCGTACCACCGGCGGCTGTTCGACCCGGACCCGGCGGTCCATGAACCGGCGGCCCTCGCGTGGGCGGCGTGGGAGGCGGCGACCGTCACGCTGCGCCCCGACCCGGAGCAGATCGTGGCGATGGCCGATCCCCGCCGGGCCGTCGCTTTCGCACGCATCGAGAACCACTTCTTCGTGCACCGCGGCTGGTGGGACGAGGGGCAGTTGCTCGCGGGGATCCACGCCATCCGGCACATCCCGACCGTGATCGTGCAGGGCCGCCACGACGTGGTCACGCCGATGATGACGGCGTGGGACCTGCACCGTGCCTGGCCGGAAGCCGACTTCCAGGTGATCGATGACGCGGGGCACTCCGCCGCCGAACCCGGCATCCGCGCGGCTCTCCGCGCCGCGACCGATCGGTTCCGTCCCGAGGGCTGACGCGTTCCGCTCAGGCGCGGAGCGCGCGCAGCAGTGTCTTCACGAGGCCGAGGGCGCCGCCGTCCGCACGATGGCGGGTGAGGCCCTCGCTCACGGCGGCACCGGTGCGGGAGGAGGCGAACCACGGCGGCTTGGGGAGGATGGTCATCCGACCTCCGCCGTTCGCGACGGGGAGCGAGCGCGGGAACGGCCGGAAGGGGCCGCGCAGCACGGAGCGCTCCACCCGATCCAGGAGCAGGGCGTTGTGGACGACACCGATGCCGCTGCCGACGTCATCGATCGTGCCGCCGGGGAATGCGCCCCAGGTGAGCGTCGGCGTGATGAACCCGAAGGCGGTCCAGCCGTTGATCGCGATCGAGCCGTAGTGCAAGGCGGTGAGAGCGCGCTCGAACCCGCTGCCGAGCGCCTTCTCGGTCGCCGGGTCGATGAGCAGGTTCGCGCCGAGCGTGCCCTGCAGCTTCTCGTTCGCGTGGGCGACCGCGGCGTCGAGGAACTCCTGGCCCGTGCCGGGCAGGCTCACCACGCCGAGGACCGGCGCGAAGTACTCCGTGTTCTCCAGGGCTGAGGGGTCGTCGTCGGCATCGATCTCGACGAGGAGCCGGTCGCCGAGCACGAGGGCGTCCGGGTAGTCGTCCGCGGCGGACTGCATACGGGAGGGGGCGCCGGGGTACCAGATGGGGCGCTCCGGAGCGGTGGCGTAGGCGCGGCGCAGTTCGGCGCGGAAGTCGTCTGCCTGGTCCCAGTCCGCGGAGAGGATGACGACCTGCCCCGCGATGCAGTTGTGGCCGCTGTTCTGCAGGCGCATGGTCGCGATGTGCTCGGCCTGGTACGCGAGGTCGGCGGCCGTCCACTTCCCCGGCACGACGATGATGGGGGAGACCCCGCCGAGTTCCGCGGTGATGGGCTTCTTCAGCAGCGGCCGGTTCTCGCGACGGCGGCGCTTGGTCGCGGCCGCCCCCTCGCCGGTCGACGGTCCCCAGACGATGGTGTCGAAGGTCGCCGCCGAGCCGGTGATGTGCACGTGGGCGATACCGGGATGCTGGGTGAGATAGGCGCCGGCGGCCGGGCCCCCGCGCACGATCCGCAGCAGTCCCGGCTCGATGAGCGGGGCGAGCGCGCGCTTGTAGACGGGGACCAGCGCATCCTGCGTGGGGTTCACCTTCAGCAGGGCGGTGCGGTTGTGGGCGAGCAGTTCGTACAGCACGTCCAGCACGGGGATGGAGGTCACGTTCCCGGCGCCGAGCACGAGTCCGACGCCCCCGGACACCGTCGGCGTGCGCTGTGCCAGACCGGCGGTCGCGCGGGCGGTGTTCGGCGTGGTCCCCGGTTCGAGCCAGACCTCGCCGGTGAAGCCGGACAGCAGGAACCGGTCGATGCCGGTGAGGGGGAAGGCATGTACGCGCGCACGGCCGCCGGGTGCGCGGTCGACCCGGATGCCGTCGAGCGGATTCGCGCCGTTCGCGATCCGGGTGAGCGTGGCGATCGAGGCGTCGAGTGCTCCGAGCACGCTGTACGGGCCGCTCAGCCACTCCTCGCCGCGGAGCGGATGCCGCGCGTCCAGGCCCTTGGAGGCGGCGGCGATCGTCGCCCAGTCCTCCGCGGTCGCGGCGACGCTCGTGCGGACCTGCCGGAGCAGCGTCGCGCGCTGCGCCACGGTGAGCGCGGTCCACACCGACGTCCCGGTCTGCAGGTCGGCGACGGCGGCGTCGAGCCGTTCCTTCTCGCCCTCGCCGAGGGCGGGGGTGGCGGGCGCGGTCGTGGGCGCAGAAGTCATCGGCGTCTCCTTCGAACGGGCTTTCAGCTTAGGCGTCCGCGCGGAGATCCGCCGAGTGCGAGGACGATCAGATGATCGAGAGCTCGCGCAGCTTCGACTCCACGTCGGCGTTCGACGGCTCGACGTGGTGCGAGGCGTCGGGGTAGACCACGACGGGGATGTTCGTGCGGCCCGAGATGTCCTTCGCGATGTCCGCGGCGGCGGGGTCGGCGACCAGGTCGACATACGTGTACGCGACGCCGAGCTCGTCGAGCTGCTTCTTCGTGCGGATGCAGTCGCGGCACCAGTCGGCGCCGAACATCGTGATGGTGTCGGAGGCGGGGTTGGTCATGCCTCCAGCCTACGGCCGTGGGGGAGGGCTGGCTCCGAAGAAGCCCGCCAGTGCGGCGGCGAGAGGTTCAGGCGCCTCCTCCGGCATGTGGTGCCCGCTGTCGATGCCGTGGCCGCGGACATCGTCGGCCCAGTCCCGCCAGATGCGGAGGGGGTCGCCGGAGAGCTCCTCGAGATCGTCGCGTTCGGACCACAGCACGAGGGTCGGCATCCGGAGCCGACGCCCGGCGGCGCGATCGGCCTCCTCGTGCGCGCGGTCGATCGTGAGGCCGGCACGGTAGTCCTCGAGCATCGCCCGGACGACCGACGGCTGCCGCACCGCCTGCAGGAACTCGGCGTGGTTCGCCGTGCCCATCGTCGACGGGTCGGCCTTGGGGGCGTACCAGGCCTCCGGATCCGCGCCGATGACGCGCTCCGGGATGTCCGGCTGGGCGAAGAAGAACCAGTGCCACCAGTGCGCGGCGAAGGTCGCGTCGCAGCGTCGGAGGTGCTCCGAGATCGGCAGGCAGTCCAGCAGGGCGACCTGTTCGACGGTCTCCGGGTGATCGAGGGCGAGTCGGAGCGCGACGTAGCTGCCACGGTCGTGACCGACCAGGCGGAAGCGCTCATGGCCGAGTCGCTCGGCGACGGTGCGGATGTCGCGGGCGACGGCGCGTTTGGAATGGGCCGCATGATCGGCGGTGGGCGCCGGGCCGCGGGAACGCCCGTATCCGCGCAGGTCGGGGCAGATCACCGTGAAGCCGCGCTCGACGAGCACCGGGGCCACCCGATGCCAGGTCGCCGAGGTGCGGGGGTGACCGTGCAGGAGCACCACGGGCGGTCCCGAGCCCCCGTGGCGCACGAGGATGTCCGCCTCGGCGGTTGGGATCCGCGTGGTCGTGAAGCCGGGGAACAGTGCCTCGTCGGAGCTGCTCATCGACCGGGGTCCGCTTCGTCCGGCAGCTTCTCGACCGGCACGATCACCACGTCCTGCACCTTCCAGTCCAGGTCGGCGATCCCCTCGGACGCGGCGGTCAGGTCGGCCGTACGGACGCCACGATGATGCGGCACCACGAACGCCTCGATGTGGAACACCTGGCCCTGATCCCGCATGCGCACGGCAGCCTGATCCACCCAGGGGCGGCTGCGCAGGTACGAGACGACATCGCGGGCCAGCGGGTGCGGCTCCGCGCTGTCGAAGGTGCGTGCCCGCTGGTCCATGAGGTCGACGATCGCGGTCTTCGTGTTGCGGAAGCCGTCCCAGATGATGCCGAGCGAGATGAAGAGTGCCGCAGCACCGTCGAGCCACCAGACGCCGGCGCCCACGCCCAGTACGCCGACGATGGAGGCGACCGTCGTCTGCCAGTCCGCCTTCGCCATGTCGGCGTCGGCGTAGAGCAGCTTGTTGTGCAGGACGGGGGCGAGCTTGGCCTTGGCCGGACCGTAGAAGAACACCGGCCCGACGATCACGACGGCCATGACGGCGACCATCAGCCAGCCGAGCCAGATCGTCTGGCCGAAAACCTGCACGGTGCCGATGGTCGGATGCTCCCCGCGGATGAGCCCGGCCACGGCCTCGGCGGCGAGGTTCAGGCCGACCGCGAGGAGCGCGACACCGGCGACGAGGTGGCCGACGCCCATCGCCCGGTGCAGGCCGTAGGGGTGCTTCCGGGTGGGGCGTCGCCGCACGAACAGGAGCGCGAGGAGGAAGGCGAACTGCGGGATGAGCGACAGCATGTCCTCGATCCACGCCGTGCGCATCGCCTGGGACTCGCCCACGACGAGGGCGATCACGGTGATCGTGATCGAGGTGTAGACGATCGTGAAGATCTCCCAGCGCACGGCCTTGCGCGTGGCCTGCTGCTGTTCCTCGGGGAGCTCGGTGCGCCCGAACTGCTTCGTCCCGGTCATTGACCGACCTCCTCGTCGAGAGAGGCCTCGAGGGCCGAGAGGAAGGCGTTCTCGCCGAGGGGTAGGAGCATGACGAGCTCCCGATCTCCCGCGCCCTCGATACCCGGATAGCCGCGGGTCACGCCCGCCTTGTCGATCCACGGGGTGTCCGGCGTCAGTCCGCCGGCCACGAGGTCGAGGTCGCCCGTCTCCAGCATGCCCACCAGGCTCTCCTCGGTCGCGACCGTCCACGTGACGTCCGCGTCGACGCTCGCGGCGAAGTCGTCGACGAGATCCACGACCGGCCCGCGCGGCTCGCCGCCGTCGACTTCTACGAGGCCCGGGTCGGGCGAGGTGCCGACCCGCAGCTCCCCGCCCGTGACCCGGTCCAGGGTGCCGTCCGGGTCCGCCGGGACCGTCATCCCGCATCCGCCGAGGGCCGTGGCGACGAGGAGGCCGGCCAGGGCGCCGATCAGGCGTCGTCCGGCGGATGTCCGTCGAATCCTGTCACTGCTCACGGCCTCAGGATGGCGCACAGCCGCGACGCGGGCAACGGCGTTGACGGTGCTACGGAAGAGGACTAGCCACCCTTGAGAGTAAGGGTAGCCTTACCTATAGTGGAGGCATGAGCAGCGCGTGTGAGCACCTGGAGGATCCGGACTGGGAAGCGATGGAAGGAGCGGGTGCTCATCGCCGGGGATGCGGCCGATGTCGGAGCCATCGCTCGCGTCGCGTCCCGGCTCCCGTGGGATGCACAGGGCGTCATTCTCATCGAGGCCGCCGCCCGCATCCAATTCCGCCACATCGACGTGCCGCAGGGGGTGTCGGTCCGCTGGCTGGTTCGCGCGGAGGGCGCGCACGCTCACACGCGGGGCGAGCGGTTGGCGAACGCCGTCTATGCGTGGTGCCTGGAGTGGACGTGCAGCGAGCCCCCGGAGCACTGGACGGTGTGGCTCGGCCCGCACACTCCGCCGCACGTGGCGCGGATGGCGCGCAGCCTCCTCGGCGTCGCGAACTGAGTCCCGGCTCAGCGCGTCGCGCCGACGGCGGATGCCGTGGCGTTGGAGGTGATCGCGTCGAGCGCGCGGCGGAGCGCCGAGCTCGACGTGTGCGCGGTGTACGGGAAGTAGACGACCTCGACACCCACCTCCGCGAACTCGCTCTCCAGCCGCAGGCCCTTCTCGGTGCCGCGCCAGTCGTCGCCCTTGAAGAAGTGCGTGAAGCGCACGTCGCGCCACGAGTCCATCTTCGACGGCGTTGTCTCGACGTACACGTCGTCGACGAAGGAGATGTGCCGGACGATCTCGGCACGCTCGGCGGTCGGGATGACCGGCTCGATCCCCTTGACCTGACGCAGCATCTCGTCGCTCACGACACCGGCGATCAGGATGTCGCAGTGCTGTTTGGCGTGTCGCAGCAGATTGAGGTGCCCGACGTGAAAAAGGTCGAAAGCTCCGACGGCATAGCCGATACGCGTCCCCATGATCTCCCCAGATCGATCATTCCCCAGTCGAACGGATCCCCACCCGTTCGGCGCGACTCCCACAGCCGCAGACGACACTCTAGCAGGAACGTGTCCTGCAGCCCATAGGAACCCATGGAACGATGGATGTCGGAGCCGATGGGGCTGCGGAACGACGAAGGGGACCACGTTGGGGGCAGGGGTCACGGTCATCGTGCCGACCTACAACGAGCGCGACAACGTCGCCGAGCTCGTGGAGCGCACGGCCGCGGCATTGGCGGGAAGGGACGCCGAGATCCTCTTCGTCGACGACAGCAGCGACGACACCACGGCCGAGGTGGAGCGCGTCGCGGTCGACGCCCCGATCCCGGTGCGGGTGATCCATCGCTCGGACAACGTCGGAGGCCTCGGCGGGGCGGTCGTCGTCGGCCTGGGCGCCGCGGCGGCCGATGTCTGCATCGTGATGGACGGCGACCTCCAGCATCCCCCCGAGCTGCTGCCGACACTGCTGGACCGCTTCGCGGACGGCGACGCGGACGTGGTCGCGGCCTCCCGCTACGTCGGCGGCGGTGACACGAGCGGCCTGGGAACGGCCGTGCGCTTCGGCGTGTCCCGCGCCGCGACGTGGCTGACCCGCGCGATGTTCCCGCGGCGGCTCGCCCGGAGCACCGACCCGATGACCGGGTTCTTCCTCGTCGACCGGCGTCGCCTGCGGCTGGATGCACTGCAGCCGCAGGGCTTCAAGATCCTCCTGGAGATCCTCGCCCGGACGGATCTGCGGATCGCGGAGATCCCGATGGAGTTCGCCGAGCGTCGACACGGCACCTCGAAGGCGAGCCTGCGCCAGGGGGCCACGTTCATCGCACATCTCGCACGGCTGCGGTTCGGGAAGATGTCGCTGTTCGCGGCGATCGGCGTGCTCGGCGCCATCGCCAACCTCGCGATCATGTGGGCGCTGACGGCGGCGGGCGTCCCCTACGTCTGGGCGGCCATCATCGGCGCCGAGGTCACGATCATCGGCAACTTCCTGCTGCAGGAGCGCTTCGTCTTCGCCGACATGCGCACCGACGCCCGCAGCGCCGGGGTGCGCTTCGCGGCGTCCTTCACGTTCAACAACGTCGAGGCGGCCCTGCGCATCCCGGTGATGGCGCTCATGGTCGAGACATGGCACATCTCCAGCGTCCTGGCGACCGCGCTGTCTCTTATCGTGGCCTTCTTCGCCCGGTTCCTGTTCCACTCCCTCGTCGTCTACGCGCCCCGTCGGCGGCGTGAGGAGAGGGCGGCGGCGGGCGAGCCGGAGCCGGACACCGCGACGCTGCGGATCATCCGCGCCATCGATGCCGAGGCCATGAAGCCGGGCGAGCTCTAGCGGAAGTCCCTCTTTACACGGCGGGGACCCGGGTCCATAGTGGGCGACGTGGGATCCGAGGACAGCCCGGCGCTGTCCGTCACCTGGGCGCATCGTGCCGAGCAATCGGTGCAGACCTGGGCGCGCGCACACGCCAGAGGAGAGGTTCCGAGCGTCTGGCCCTACGGGCTGGACGCTCTCCTCGAGCACGCCTCCGTGGAGGTGGAGGAGCTCCCCGACCCCGGCCGGATCGCCCGCCTCCGGGCGCGGGCCGGCATGGGCCCCCGTCCGCGCAGCGACCTCGCGCTCGCCTGGGATGAGAACACCGCGTACCGTCTGCAGATCCTGCGGCCGCGGGCGCGTTTCGCGACCGGCGTGATCTGGCTCACCGACATGGCCACGACCGGCGCGGCGCCCGAGAGGCTCGTGGCGATGCTCCGGGCAGCGACGGCGCTCTGGGTGCTCAGTGCGGCTCAGGTCGCGCCGCTGCAGCGGCTCCTCGGCGCTCGGGGACCACGGGTGTTCGTCGTGCCGTTCGGCATCGACCACGAGTTCTTCTCCGCACGGCCGCCGGCGCCGCGGCCGCGCATCGTGAGCGCGGGCAACGACCGCGACCGGGACCCGGCGACGCTGTACGCTGCGCTCGCGCTGGTGCTGGCCGTGCGCCCGGACGTCGACGTCGTCGTGCAGACGCCGTCCGAGCTGCCTCCTCCGGAAGGGGTGCAGGTGGTCCGTCGCCTGCCGCACACCGAGCTCCGCGACCTGTACGGGACCGCCAGCGTCGTGGTGACCGCGACCCGTCCGAACCTGCACGCCTCCGGGATGACCGTCGCCCTCGAGGCTCTCGCGACCGCGCGGCCGGTCGTCGTGTCGGACACCCCGGGGATGCGCGACTACGTGAGCCCGCGCACCGGCGCGCTCGTCGACCCGGGGCAACCCGCGGCGCTGGCGCGGGCGGTGCTCGCGCTGCTCGACGACCCGGACCGCGCGGCCGAGCTCGGCAGGCAGGGGCGGGCCGAGGTCGAGCAGCGGTTCACCACGAAGACGATGGTCGACGCGCTCGTGCGCGGACTGCAGGCAGCGGACTGAGACCTCTGATCGTCGTCAGCGTCGTCGTCCTCGGCGCTTGACGCGGACGGCGGCGCGGAACGCGTCGCGGTGTGCGCGGCCCGCGTCCGCCCACTCGCGGCGGGAGAGATCCGGGGTGCCGGTGAGGCCCGAGGCGGCGCGCCAGGAGGCGACGAGCGTCTCGGCGTCGAGGTCCTCGCCGTCGTACATGCGCACCCAGTCGGCGCCGACCTCGCGCGCCAGGGCCTCGTTCGCCTGGTTCCGCGGCACGAGCACCGGACGGTCCATGGACAGGGCGGCGAGCACGCTGCCCGAGTTGTGCATGAAGCGGTACGCGAGCACGATCAGCTCGGACGACGTCGCGAGATCCACGAGTTCCGCGTCGCTGAGGAAGTCGAGGTGGAGGTCGACGCCGGGGAGAGCGGCGGTGCGCGCGCGGAGGTCGTCGGCGAGCTCCGGAGTCGACGGCCGGCCGCCGATGCGCAGGCTCAATGCCGGCTCGACCGCGACCGCCTCCCCGTAGGCGTCGATGAATCCGTCGAGACCCTTGTACCGGCGGATGCCGCCGAACGAGCCGAGTCGCCCGTGCACGCGCTCCGCGGACGGGTAGACCGCGTACCAGTCCCGGTAGTGGCCGTGCAGGATCAGGCTGTGCGGAGTCCCGGCGGGCAGGGGCGTGGTCTCGTTGATGACGATGCGGTAGTCGGTGTGCCGGTCGATGAAGCGCAGCAGCCAGAGGCGCGGGGCGTTGTCGTCGGGGAGCTCCAGGTTGTGCACGGTGCGCACGACCGCGATCCGCCGCGACAGCCGGTGCCGGAAGACGAGGGCGGTCGTGAGCGCGAACTTGCCGGCGGACTTCCACCACGTCGAGCCGTGGAGCTTCGCCTCGGGCCAGTGCCAGTGGAAGGCGTCGTAGCGCCCGAAGAGGGCCGTCTTCCACGAGAACCGGAGGTGCTCGAGGCCCTCCGTCGTCCCCAGCGCCTCGTCGAGCATCTTGTTGTACGGATTCGTCGTCGGACGCGGGGCGCCCAGGGACTGCATCACGCGGATGCTCGCGGTGGATTCGGTCATCGTGGTGTCCTCCGATGGGCGACGGTATTCGTCGTAGCGGTGGCCGAGCGCGGCGGCGATGGTGCCGCGGCCGCGGTGGATCAGGCGGGTGCCGCGGGCGTGGTGGGTGATGTTCCCGGTGACGGCGCCGAAGACCCGGCGCACGGCGCCCACGGCGATCCGGGCGATGCCTCCGAGGAGCGCGCGCGCCCGGAGCAGGCCTCGGCGCAGCCTTCCGGGAGCGAGCTTCAGCGCGATGCGGGTGCCCGCGTTGGCGGAGCTGAACGCCCGCTGCGCCGCCCAGGCCCTGCTGAGCCGTGCGGCGACGACGAGGTCCTCGGTCTCCGACTCGTTGCACCAGACGATGCGCGCGCCGTGTGCGACCAGCTCGCGGGTGAACAGGGTGTCCTCGCCGCCACCGAGGCCCAGCGACGGGTCGAACCGCACGCCGGATTCGCGCACGGCGCGCAGGTCGAGCAGGAGGTTCCCCGCAGCGGCCACCGACAGCACGGTCCCGGTGGGCCGGGGCGGGCGGCGGAAGGTGCCGGATGCGAGCAGCCACGGGTCGACATCGTCGTCGAACACCGAGATCACCCGACCCATGACGGCATCCGCGTCGGAGGCGCGCCACGTCGTGATGAGCGCCGACAGCCAGCCGGGACGCGGCACCTCGTCGTCGTCGATGAAGGCGAGCAGGTCGCGGTCGGCGGACTCGTCCAGAAGCCGATTGCGCGCGGCGACGATGCCCGGCGTCGGCTCGACGACGTAGCGCACGGGGAGTGCGGCGCTCGCGGCCACCTCCCGCGCGGAGCCGACGGCGTCGTTGTCGACGACCAGCACCTCGACGTCCACACCCAGCTCCGCGCACTCCGCGATCCGCTCCGGGAGCGCGCGCAGCAGCGCCGCCAGCAGCTCCGGCCTCCGGTAGGTGGGTACGCCGATCGTCACGGCGATCGCGTCGCCCGTCTCCGGTCCCCTCGTCATCCGCCTCATCCCCATGGCAGTCCCTGCGCCTGTGTCCCCGCGCCGGCTCATCGTACCGTGAACGCCGGGGTGCGCCGAGCCGGCTCTGGCGTATAGTCGGTGTCCTGGGAGTCGACGCCGGTCGCGACTCTGGGGAATTCGACCGGCGACCCGAAGCGGACCGTGAGGGCGGATCCGGGGGGAGGATCGCGTGTCAATCGTGCACGGACGGCTGGCCGTCGTCGTCGTGAACTACGCCTCGGCGCGGCTGCTCGAGCGCAACCTCGTGGTGGTGGAGCGCGAGGCCCGCGCGGTCGACGAGGAGGCGTCCGTCATCGTCGTCGACAACTTCGCAGGAGCTGCCGAGCGGCAGGCCGCCGCCGCGGTCGCGCTGACCCACGGGTGGACGCTGATCGCCTCCGAGACCAACACCGGGTTCGGCGGCGGGGTGAACCTCGGCGTCGCCCGGGCCCTCGCCGACGGTGCGACCGACGTGCTCGTCATCAACCCCGACGCCCACATCGACCGGGCCTCGCTGGCGCGCCTGGCCGCCGTCACGGAGTCCTCCCGCACGACTCTGGCGTCGCCGGTCATCACCGACTCCGACGGGCGGACCTGGTTCGCCGGCATCGATCTCCTGCTCGACGACGGCACCATGCGCGCCCGCCGCAAGCGCCGCTCGGACGACCAGCGTCCCTACGAGCCGTGGCTGAGCGGCGCGTGCCTGTGGATCACCCGCGAGGTGTGGGAGCTCTCCGGCGGTTTCGACGACGCCTACTTCCTGTACTGGGAGGACGTCGACTTCTCGCGCCGTGTCGTCTCGGCCGGCGGCACCCTCGCCCTCGTCGAGGATGCACGAGCCGTGCACGACGAAGGGGGCACGCAACGCGACGAGCCCGCACTCTCGCGGGCGAAATCGGAGGGGTACTACTTCTACAACATCCGCAACAGGATGCTGTACGCCGTGCGGCACCTGGACGAGGAGACCGTGCATCGCTGGCGCCGGTCGATCCCCCGTACCGCCCGTGAGGTGATCCTCCGTGGCGGCCGCAGACAGCTGCTGCATTCCGCCTCTCCGCTCCGCGCCTACCTCCGCGGCGTGCGCGAGGCCCGGCGGATCGCCCGCGCAGCCGGCACCGACCAGAAGGAGACGACGTGGTCGTAGACGCGTACCGACAGCTCGCCCGCGCCCAGAAGGGGCACGCGCGCGGGGCCCCGGCCTACTCGGTGTACGTCAACCGCCGGCTCGGACGGGTGCTCGCCGCCGTGGCGTTCCGGCTCGGCCTCACGCCGAACCAGGTGTCGATCATCAGCGCCGCCCACTCGTTCGCGGCGATCGCCCTTATCGCGTTCGCTCCGGTGACCGTCGCCCTGGGCCTGCTCATCGCGCTCCTGCTCGTCCTCGGGTACGCATGGGACTCCGCCGACGGCCAGGTCGCCCGACTCCGCGGCGGCGGAAGCCCGCAGGGCGAGTGGCTGGATCACTTCATCGACACGCTCAAGATCGCCTCGCTGCACCTCGCCGTCCTCATCGGCCTGTACCGGGTGCTGCCCGACACCCCGGCGCTGCTGCTCATCCCGATCGTGTTCAGCATCGTCGCCTCGACCACGTTCTCCGGAATGCTCCTGAACGACCTCCTCAAGGGCAAGCACGCGGTCGCGTCCACGCACGAGCGCGGCGGCGGCACGCTGCGACGCTCGCTGGTGCTGCTCCCGACGGACTTCGGCCTGGTCTGCCTCGTGTTCGTCCTGTGGGGCTGGACGCCGGGCTTCCTCGTCGCCTACGGGGCGCTCTGCGCCGCGGCGGTGCTCTTCCTCGCGCTCGCCGCGGTGAAGTGGTTCCGGGAGATCGGAAGGCTCGGTGAGGCGGCATGACCGGCGGATCGATCCTCGTCGTCTGCGCCGCCAACGTCTGCCGCTCGCCCCTGGCCGAGCTCGCTCTCCGGCGGGGCCTCGGGGAGGGCTCGTCGGTCTCGGTGCGGAGCGCCGGCGTGCGTGCCCAGGACGGGGACCCCATCTGCAGCGAGGTCGCCGCGCGGCATACCGACGGCGACTGGCAGGAGCAGGCGGGGGAGCACCGAGCCCGCGAGGTCACACCCGAGATGCTCGCGGAGGCGGATCTCGTGCTGACGGCCTCGCGGGACATCCGGGGCGAGCTGGTGCGCTCGGCGCCCGAGCTCCGTGACCGCATGTTCACTCTCCGCGAGGCGGCCCACCTCGGCGTCGGGTTCCTGCCCGGCGGGTCCGATGCCGTGGAGGAGTACGTCGCCTCGCTCGACCGCGCCCGGACCAGGGCGACGCCGCTCGGCGGATCTCCTGCCGGAGGCTGGCTCGGACGTCTCGTCGGCCGTCGCCCTGTGGCGGATCCCGCGTCGATCGCCGATCGGCACGGCAGCCGCGGACACGCCGACACGATCCGCGAGGTGGAGCAGGCGGTCGAGGCCATCGCGGCGCAGCTCACCGGGCACCGCCGACACTCCTCCTGACGCGAGGGTTGTGGATTTTCACGGACCGCACTACCATTAGCCGACGCCGTGTTCGCACGGCTGGGGGGAAACCGGAGCCGAGGGGGCTCTGGCTGGGGAATCTGGGTTCTGGGGAGCTGCAGTGTTCACTGTTTCAGCATGCCGTTCTGGGGACGGCTCTTCGCGCGTGAGACGTGCGATGTTCATCGCGCCCGTCGTGGCGCTCACTCTCGTGTTCGCCGGATGCACGGCGGCACCGGACACAGCGGCGACGCCGGAGCCCGAGGGCACCAGCACGACCGACTGGACGCCGCCCGCCGATCCCGAGGCGGAGGGCCCCACCGAGGCGCCCGCGCTGACGGAGGAGACCGGCGCACTGGATGCGGAGATCGCGCTGTCCACCGACATGGTGGTGACCGTCGACGACATCTCGACGACCGAGATCACCCCGGAGACGCCGGGCGAGTACGCCGGCTCCGCCGTCGTGGTGACCGTCAAGGTCGCGAACGACTCGAAGCGGGCGCAGAGCATCGACTCCGCCGTCGTCAGTCTCGTCACGGACGACGGCGACGTCGGCGTGGCCACCACCGCCGGGCCGAACGAACCGCTCCGCGGCGAGCTGGCCGCCGGTGACGCGGCCACGGGAACGTACGTCTTCATGCTCGACCCGACCAAGGGCCGCGCCGTGAAGATCAGCGTGAACTACGCCGCCGGCGAGCCGGTGGCGACCTTCGCGGGCGAGCTCTCCTGAGCCGTGGGCGCGACGACTACCACCGCGTCTCGTACGTGACATTTTCGAAGAAGAAATCTGGGGCTGGGGAGCAACATGGGTAAGACATCCACTTCGAGGCGGGCGCTGCGCGCACTCGCGTCGGTCGTGACGGCGGCGCTGCTGATCACGGGCATGACCACGCTGGGGGCGACCGGGGCCGCGGCGGCCGATACACCGTCGACACCGCCACCGCTGCTGCAGCGGAACGACGACGTAGTGACGTCGGACCCGATCCCGACGGTGCAGATCGACAACGGGTATGTGTGGGCGCAGACGACGATCGGCTCCACCGTGTACGCGGTGGGCAAGTTCGACAACGCGCGGGCCCCGCTCGCCGCGCCGGGCACCAGCCTCACCGCGCGTTCGAACGTCCTCGCCTACGACATCAACACCGGGCAGCTGCTGCCCTTCGCTCCGCAGGTCAACGGCGTGATCAAGGCCGTCGCCGCATCGCCCGACGGGAGCCGCATCTACATCGGCGGCTCCTTCAACGCCGTCAACGGCCAGACCCGCTGGAACTTCGCGGCGCTGGACGCGGTCACCGGCCAGCTCGTGCCCGGGTTCTCGCCCTCGATCGGCGGCAGCGGCGTGTACGCCCTGGCCACCTCGGGGTCGAGCGTCTACGTGGGCGGCCTGTTCACGCAGGGCAACGCCACGCCGCGCAAGAACCTCGCCGCGTTCTCCGCGACGAACGGTGCCCTGCTCAGCTGGGCGCCGCAGAGCGACCTGCAGGTCGACGCCATGGTGATGGATCCCGCAGGGCAGAACGTCATCGCCGCCGGCCGCTTCTCGCAGGTCAACGGCGACCTCACGATGCGCGGCACCGTCGCGCTGGACAAGACGACCGGCGCGGTGGACGCCGGCTGGGCGCTCCCGCAGACCGTCAAGAACGGCTCGAACACCGGGGCGAACTCGGGCAAGGCGGGCATCTTCGGTCTCGCGGCCGACGCCAACGCCGTCTACGGCACCGGCTGGGTCTACGCGGATGCCGCCACGGGCAACCTCGAGGGCACCTTCGCGGCCGAGGCCGGGAGCGGCCAGGTCCGCTGGATCGCGGACTGCCTCGGAGACCACTACGGCGTCTACTCGACAGGGAAGACGGTCTACACGACCAGCCACACGCACGCCTGCGGCACGATGGGCCTGCACCCGGAGCAGAACCCGCGGACTCACCGTTACTCGGAGGCGTACACGGCCGATGCCCGCGGCCTGCTGGGCAACCAGCCCGCGGCCGGCGGCACGTACAAGAACTGGGCCGGTACGCCGGCGCCCTCGGCCTACGCCTGGACGCCGGACTGGGCCGTCGGCGTGACGACGGGCATGGGGCAGGCCGGACTCTCCATCACCGGTGCCGGGAACATGATCTCGATCGGCGGCGAGTTCCGCTCCGTGAACAACGGGCGCTTCGAGGGACTCGTGCGCTTCTCGACCAACCCGCCCGGCGGCGCCAAGGACGGCCCTCGGTTGTCCGGCGCGAACTGGACCGGTACCGCCCAGTCGTTCATCCCGGGTCGGGTGCGCGTGTCCATCCCGGCGAACTGGGACCGTGACGACCTCACCCTCACCTACGAGCTGCGCCGTACGGGCACCACCACGCCGATCGCCACCACCACCGCGCGCGGAACGTGGTGGGATCGTCCGTCGGTGACCCTCGAGGACAAGAACGCCACCCCCGGATCGACGCAGGAGTACACCGTCGTCGCGAAGGACAGCGCGGGCAACACCGTCACGAGCCAGGCCATGAGCGTGACCGTGGCCGCCGGTGCCGTCTCGAACTACGTCAACGCCGTGATCGCGGACGGCCCCCAGCTCTACTACCCGCTGGGCACCGCTCCGCAGGACTGGGCCGGCTCGAACACCCCGGTCTTCGACTCGGGCGTGAGCGCGTCGACCTCGGGCGTCGAGAACACCGCGACCGGTGCCTCGACCTTCACCGGGACGACCACGGGACGCGTGGCGTCGGGGAACAGGATCGCCGCTCCGTCCGAGTTCTCCACGGAGCTCTGGTTCAAGACCAACACCACGAGCGGCGGAAAGCTGCTCGGCTACGGGTCGGCGATCTCGGGCGACTCGGGAAGCTATGACCGTCATCTCTACATGACGAACAACGGCCGGCTCGTCTTCGGCACGTACAACGGCAGCACGCAGACGGTGCAGAACAACGCGGCGCTCAACGACAACGCGTGGCATCACGCGGTCGCGACGCAGAGTGCCGACGGGATGAAGCTCTACATCGACGGTCAGCTCGCGTCGTCGCTCCCCGGAGCGACCACGGCCGAGAATCAACTGGGATATTGGCGTATCGGCGGCGACACCATCGCCGGGTGGCCTTCCGCCCCGAGCTCCAGGTACTTCAAGGGCTCGATGGACGAGGTGGCCGTGTACCCGTTCGCCCTCACCCCGACGCAGGTGAAGACGCACTACGGCATCGGCAAGGGCTTCCAGGCTCCGACGGCGGACTTCACCGCCACGGCGACCGACCTCGCCGTCGCGTTCGACGCCGGTGCATCGACGGCTGCGGGATCCGCGACCATCGCCGGCTACCGCTGGGACTTCGGCGACGACTCCGCGACCGCCACCGGGAAGACGACGAGTCACACCTACGAGAAGTCCGGCACGTACACCGCCACGCTGACCGTGACGGACAGCAACGGCCTCGCCACGTCCGTCGAGAAGCCGGTCGTCGTCAAGGCGCCGAACGTGCTCCCGACCGCCTCCTTCGAGACGACGGCGAACGGCCTGACGGTCTCGGCGGACGCGTCCGCCTCGTCGGACTCCGACGGCTCCATCGCCAGCTACGCCTGGAACTGGGGCGACGGGACGACCTCGACCGGTCAGGTCGCGACGCACACGTATCCCTCGGCGGGCACCCGTACGGTGACGCTGACCGTCACGGATGACCGCGGGGGCAGCGCCTCGACCACCCGGCAGGTGGCGGCCACGCACGCCGACCCGGTGGCGGCCTTCACCGCGACCGCATCGGGCCTGAACGTCGATGTGTCGGCGACCGGGTCGAGCGCGTCCGACGGCGCCACGCTGTCGTACTCGTGGAACTGGGGCGACGGTTCTCCCGCCGGTTCCGGGGCCACCGCCGGCCACACGTACGCCGAGGCCGGCGCCCGCGAGATCACCCTCACCGTGACCGACAGCCTCGGCGCGACGGCCACGGCCACCAAGTCGGTGACGCTGACGGCACAGGTGTTCGCCGCGTCCGACGCCTTCGGGCGGGTCGTCTCGAGCGGCTGGGGAGCGGCGGACAAGGGCGGCACCTGGGCGCCGATGAGCGGCTCCGCGACGGTGCTGTCCGTCGGCGACGGGGTGGGCAAGGTGAACCTGACGCCGGGGGAGACGCGGGAGATGCTGCTGCAGGGCACCTCCGTCCTCGACTCCTCGGCGCGGATCAGCTACACGCTCGCCTCCGGTCCCTCGACCGGGGTGGCCTACGAGGGACTCGGCGCCCGGCGCTCCGGCTCCTCCGGCTACCGTGCCCTCGCGTGGCACCGTGCCGACGGGACGACCTGGCTCGTGATCCACCGCAATGGCACGGCGATCGCCAGCACCGCGGTCTCCGGTCTCACCTGGAGCGCGGGCAGCTCGTTCACGCTCCTGATGGAGACCACCGGGTCCTCCACGACGACCATCCGCGCCAAGCTGTGGGCGGCAGGGTCGGCGGAGCCGGCGAACTGGCAGCTCACCACGACGGACGCGACCCCGGCCCTGCAGGTCGCCGGCGCGGCCACGGTGTTCTCGTACCGGGCGGGCAGCGCCACCGGCACCAACCTGGCCAGCTTCGACGACTTCACGGTGAAGAACCTCGGGGCGCCCGCCCCGCAGCCGGAGCCGCAGCCCGAGCCGGAGCCCGCCAACGTCGCGCCGACCGCCGCGTTCACCGCGACCGCGACGAACCTCACGGTGGCCGTGGACGGCAGCGGATCGACCGACTCCGACGGCACCATCGCCTCGTACGCGTGGGACTTCGGCGACGGCACCACGGGCACGGGCGCGACGAGCACCCGTACCTACACCGCGGCGGGGACCTACACCGTGAAGCTCACGGTCACGGACGACAAGGGGGCGACGCACACCACCAGCAAGCCGGTGACCGTCACGGCGCCGCCGGTCGACCCCCAGCCCGAGCCGGAGCCCGAACCGCAGCCGGCTCCGGTGGCGGACGACGGCTTCGACCGCACCGCGGGACCCGGCTGGGGCACCGCCACGGTCGGCGGGGCGTGGACGATCGCCGGCGGATCCCAGGCGGCGGCGACCGTCGCCGACGGCCAGGGCAAGATGAACCTCATCGCCGGGGACACCCGCCACGCGACGCTCAACACGACCTCGGTCGCCGATGCGGTGCTCGAGACGCAGTTCCGGGTGGACCAGGCCCCGGCAGCGGGTGGCGCCTACATCGGCGTGATCGCGCGGCAGTCGGCGGCGGGGAAGTACTTCGTCCGCGCGTGGCTGCGTCCTGACGGCACGGTCTGGCTCGTCGTGCACCGCGAAGGGACCGTCCTGCGCACGCAGGCCGTGCCCGGGCTGGTGTGGGCGGCGAACACCTCGTACAACCTCGAGGTGTCGGTGACCGGGACGTCGACGGCGACCCTGTCGGCGAAGTTCTGGCCGACCGACACGACGAAGCCGGCAGCCTGGCAGATCACCACGACCGACACGGCACCGCTGGGTGCGGGCGCGGTGGGTCTGAGCGGCAACCGCTCCGGCAGCGCGACGGCTCCGCTGGGCGTGTCGTTCGATTCGTTCCGCGTCACCGCGCCGCAGTAAGATCCTGACGCATGGCCACTGCTGTTCCGATCGCGCTCCTCGCCATCGGCGGAATCGCGGCAGTGGCCATCGTCGTGTTCGTGCTCCGGCTGATGCCGCGAGCCGCCTTCGTCGTCTGGGCGTGCGTGCTGTTCTTCGTGCCGCTCTGGGTGGGGGTGAACGTCGGCTTCTACTGGGCGGCGATCACCCTGCTCACGGTGGTGCTCATCCTCGTGAACTGGTCGGTCGTGCCGCTGCGCGCGGCGGACGCCTGGGTCGCCGTGTTCGTGGTGATCGTCGTCGGCCTGTACGGCTTCGGGACGGTGGACCTCCCCTCGCTGGTGGCCGCGCTGCTGGAGTGGGTCATCCCCTATATCTGGGGCCGTGTCGTCCTCGCCAGGGTGGCGCCGGAATGGGTCACCTCGACGATCGCCGTCGTGGCGATCGTCGCCGCCGCGCTCGCGATCGTGGAGTTCGTCACGTCCTTCAACCCGTTCGTCCTGATCCCGGGCTCCGGAGTCGTGTACGAGACGTGGAGTCCGCTCCAGGAGCGGGGCGGCGTGCTGCGGGCCGAGGGGGCGTGGGGTCATTCGATCGCCCTCGGCGCGGCGTTGGCGATGTCCTCCGCGTTCGTCGTGGCGACCAAGTGGCGGCTGTTCCCGAAGATCAGCGGTGTCGTGCTCATCGCCGTCGCCACCGTCTTCACCTTCAGCCGGGCGGGGCTGCTCACCCTCGTGCTGACCCTCGTGCTGTCCACCTTCCTCATCGTGGGCGTCTCGACCCGTTTCCGGGTGACGGTGGCCCTGGCCGGGGTGATCGGGGCGGCCATCGCGATCCCCGTCATCGACTCGGTGTTCGGCGCGGCCGGCGATGAGGCCGGGGGCAGCGCGGACTACCGGACCGATCTGCTCGTGCTCCTCGAGCAGGTTCAGCTGCTCGGGAATCCCGGCGACTGGCACTCCCTCGTCTCAGGCGACTACTACCTCGGCTACTTCGCCCGTTCGGTGGACAACGCCCTCGTGCTCACACTGCTCCGGTACGGCTACGTGCCGACGCTGCTCATCATGGCGGCGGTCGTCTGCGCGGCGTTGATGGCGGTGCGACGCTCGACCCGCAGCCCGGCGGCCCTGGCGGTCGTCGGCCAGCTCCCGAGCCTGGTGGTCGTGGCGCTCATCACGCAGTACAGCATGTTCCTCTGGTTCTGCGTCGGCCTGGCGATTACCTGGGCGCGCGACGCCGGGAGGCGCGAGAGCGAAGCCGACGACGCGCTCTTCCGGGAGGCGGGGAGGACCGCGTTCGCGGGACCGAGGGACGGCGCCGTTCCACAGGCGCGGCAGACGTGAGGGGACTCGTCAGGTGGCTCCTCTAGAATCGAGATCTCAGGGGGAATGGGGAGTCATGGCGGAGAGCCGGGTCAGCCTGCGTGTGATCGCGGGCTCGCTGCGCAAGTTCTGGTGGTTGATCGTCCTGTGCGGCGTGGTGGGCGCCGCCGGGTCGTACGGATACGCGTCGCTGCAGACGCCGCTGTTCCAGGCCACGACCTCGCTCTACTTCGCCCTCAACCAGGGGACGAGCGCCTCGGATCTCAACCAGGGCTCGGTGTACACGCAGAGCCAGATGCTCTCCTTCGCCCAGCTGGCGACGAGTTCCCGCGTCCTCGAACCGGTGATCGAGGAGCTCGACCTCGATACGACGCCGCGCGCCCTCGCCCGCGACATCGAGGTGACCATCCCGCAGAGCACCGTGACGCTGCGGGTGACCGGGATCACGGACGACGCGGAATCCTCCGCCGAGCTCGCGAACGCCGTGGCCGACCAGCTCATCGAGGTCGTCAAGGACGTGGCTCCGAAGGACCCGAAGGGCGAGTCCACCATCACCGCCCAGGTGATCGACGATGCGGTCGTCCCGGAGTTCCAGTTCACGCCGAGCAAGCCCCGCGATGCCCTCCTCGGCGGATTCCTCGGCGGCGTGCTCGGCCTCGCGGCCGCGGTGCTCATCGGTGTGCTCGACACCCGCGTCCGCAATGAGGAGGCGCTGACGCAGGCCGGGGGAGATCCCGTGCTGGGCGTGGTCTCCAAGTCGCCGCTGTTGGAGGCGCGGGGGATCGCCGTGGCACAGGAGCCGCTCGGTCACACCTCCGAGGAGTTCCGCCGCATCCGGTCGGCGCTCGCCTACGCGAACGTGTCATCCCGCGTGAAGGTGCTCCTGGTCACGTCCGGCATGCCCGCCGAGGGCAAGTCCACCGTCTCGGTGAACCTCGCCATGACCCTCGCGGCCCTGCGTAACTCGGTCCTGCTGATCGACGCGGACATGCGCCGCCCGCGGGCGCACGAGCACGCCGGCATCGACGGGTCCGTCGGCCTCACGAGCGTCCTGCTCGACGAGGTGGGCTTCGAGGTGGCCAAGCACCGCGTCGCCGACACCACGCTCGACATCCTCCCCGCCGGTACGATCCCGCCGAACCCGGCCGAGCTGCTGACGTCGGCCCGCATGGCGCAGCTCCTCGACTTCGCCGCCGCGGAGTACGACTACGTCGTGATCGACTCGCCGCCGACCCTGAGCGTCGCGGACGCCAACCTGCTGGCCACCCAGACCGACGGCGTGATCCTCGTCGTGGACGCGACCAAGACCGGTCGCGCGGCGCTCGCGAAGAGCATCAAGTCGCTGGAATCCGGTGGCGCACGCATCCTCGGAACCGTCCTCAACCGCGCCCGTCCCGACCGTCACCGCAGCGAGTACTACGGCGAGTGAGCGGGGCTGACGCCCTCGCGGCCGACCGCCGAGCCGGCACGCAGCATATCGGCTGATGGGGCCGAAACGTTTGCCTTCGCCCAGACGGGCGGTTATTCTTCATGGGTTGCGAGGGGGGCTCGCTCTTTGTCGCCGGGGTTGAAACTGCGGCGAAGCGTGGGTTGATCGTGCAGTCTGCCCCAGAAACGGTGACATCGTGTCCCTTCCGTTCCTCGTCCGTCGCTCGCCCGTCACGCCGCCCGGCGTGCCCCGACGCCGCCGCATGCTCGCGGCCGCGGTCGGCGCCGCCGTCGCCCTCTCCGGGGTCCTCGTCGCCGCCCCCGCCTCCGCGGCGGGCGCGTCCGCTGTCCGACCCGCCGCAGCGGCCGCCGCCCCTCTCCTGTCCGATGCCATGGATCGCACCGTCGCCTCCGGGTGGGGCGCCTCCTCGGTCGGCGCCTGGCGCGTCGTCGAGGGCGCCTCGAGCGTTGCGAACGGGCGCGCGATGCTCGCCAGCCGCAAGCCCGGGATCACCGCCAGAGCGACGGTGTCCGGAGTCGCGGCCGCGGACGTGGCGAGCCGCTTCTCGGTCTCGGTTCCGGCGCTTCCCGTCGGCGGCCCCCTGTACCTGGCGCAGGCCGTGCGCGTCGTCGGAAAGGACTCCTACGGTGTCCGCGTGCGGGTGCACCCCGACGGGTCCGCGTACGTCTCCGTGGTCCGGTTGACCGACCTCACCACGGTGCAGAGCCTGAGTGAGCGACGCCTGCCGGTGACGGTCAAGAACGGCACGACTCTGCGGGTGGCCCTCGACGTCACGGGGACGAACCCGGTGACGCTGTCCGCGAAGGCCTGGGCGGACGGCAGCGCCGAACCCGCCGCGTGGCAGGTGACGCACACGGATTCGTCAGCCACGAAGATCACCGCTGCCGGCGGCTACGGCTTCGCGCTGTACACCTCCGCCGGGGCGAAGGCCGCAGTGCCCGTCGCGATCGACGACATCCTGGTCACCGCGCCCACCCCGGCCGCGACGCCCGCGCCGACGCCCGCACCCGCACCCGCGCCGAAGCCGACTCCGGCTCCCGCACCCGCTCCCGCACCGGCTCCGGCCCCGGCCCCGCCTGTGACGCCGACGACCCCTGCTCCGCCGACGACGCCCGCCGGGGTGCGGGGGAAGCCGGGTGCCGCCGCTCCCGGAGCCCTCTCCTACCCGGTGCCCGCCACGGCGGTGTACGCGTCTCCCAGCGGATCCGACGCCGCTGCCGGCACGAAGAGCGCGCCGGTGCGCACCCTCACCGCCGCCCTCCGGGTGGTGCCGAACGGGGGCACGATCGTCCTCCGCGGAGGCACGTACCACGAAGAGGTCATCGTCCCGGCGCAGAAGCGCGTGACCATCCAGCCGGCGCCGAACGAGGCGGTCTGGATGGACGGCGCGAAGGTGGTCACCGGCTGGAAGGCCTCCGGGAGGACCTGGGTCGTCGACGGCTGGAACACCGCTCTGGATTCGAGCCCCACGTACACCAAGGGCGCGCCCGACAACACCAACGCCGACTGGCGCTTCGTCGATCCCGCTCATCCGATGGCCGCGCACCCCGACCAGGTCTGGGTCGCCGGTGCGCAGCTGCGGGAGGTGGGCTCGGCCGCGCAGGTCGTCGCCGGCACCTTCTTCGTCGACGACCGCGCCAAGCGTCTCGTGATCGGCACCGATCCGACGGGCAAGACCGTGGAGGCGAGCGTGCTGACGCAGGCGCTGTCCATCCGCTCCGCCGGCTCCGAGGTCCGCGGCATCGGGGTCCGGCGGTACGCCACCAGCGTGCCGCAGATGGGCACGGTCGTCGCCGCGGCGAACGACGTCACCCTCGCCGACGTGACCATCCGCGACAACTCGACCACCGGGTTCTACTCGTGGGCGCCGCGCACGACGTTGACGCGCGTCTCGCTGATCGGCAACGGCCTGCTCGGCGGTGGTGCCTCCCAGGCGGACGGGCTGAAGGTGCGGCAGATGCTCTCCCTCGGGAACAACGCGGAGCACTTCAACCACGCCCCGGTGTCGGGCGCCTTCAAGGTGACCCGCACCCGTGGCGTCACGGTGGCCGACAGCGCCTTCACCGAGAACGCCGGACGCGGGCCGTGGTTCGACGAGTCCACGATCGACATCGTCTTCACCGGGAACGACGTGATCGGCAACACCGGTCACGGCGTGATGGTGGAGCTGTCGGAGCGTGCGACGATCGCCGACAACATCATCGCGAGGAACGGCGAGTTCGGTCTGTTCGTGCTGAACGCGGGCAACGTGAAGATCTGGAACAACACGTTCGTGGGCAACGCGAACCGCAACATCAGCATCGGCCAGGACGATCGCCGGGCCTCCGACCCGAACGCGGCCGGCCACGATCCCCGCACCCGCTACGCGCCCCTGGCGCCGTGGATCGTGCGCAACACCGTCATGTCGAACAACGTCATGGCGGAGAGCGCCGGCAACTGCCTCGTCTGCGTGCAGGACTTCTCGACCACCTTCACCGGTTCGCAGATGATGTCGAGTGTGAACGGCAATCTCTATCACCGCACCGCCGCGGGCACGCCGCGGTGGTTCTCCGCGTGGTCGAAGGGATCGGTCTCGCGGGATCCGGCGGTCGCCGACACCCTGGCCGCGTTCACCGCGGCGACGGGCCAGGACCGCCGCTCGCAGTTCGTGCAGGGAGCGTCCGTCGTGTCCGCGACGTACGCGCTGACTCCCGCGCAGGCTCAGCGGCAGGCCGCGATCGCGGTCCCCGTCCCGGCGGATATCGCGTCGGTATCGCGACTCCCCGGCAACAGCGCGACCCTGGGGGCCCTGCCGCGGTGACGATCTAGGTATGGGTTCTCTTCTCGCTGTCGGCGCCCGCGCGCTGACGATGGTCATCGCGCTGGTCTGCGGCGTTCTCACGACACGGATGATCATCGGGGACGCGGGCGTCGGCAGCTTCGCCCTCTACACGCTGCTCACGACGATCCCGTCGCTGCTGACGTTCACCGACCTGGGCAGCGGCGCCGTGCTCGTGAACGCCGTGGCCACGAGCGACGACGTCCGGACGGACGAGAAGCTGCGCTATCAGCTGACCTCCGTCGGGCGGGTGCTGCTGCTGTTCGCCGCCTCCGCGATGGCGATCAACACCGTGCTCCTCGCCACCGGAGCCTGGGAGCTCATCTTCGGCGACGCCGGGCAGCAGCCGGGGGCGTCGCTGGCGGCGTTCTTCTGCGTCACGATCTTCTGCCTGGGGATCCCGCTCGGCATCTGGGCGCGGATCATGCTCGGGCAGCGCAAGAACCACATCGTGATCCTGCTGCAGGGCCTCATCTCGCCACTCACCCTCGCGGGCGTCTGGGTGCTCCTCACGTTCGGCGGCGACGACCTCCACTCCTATGCGGCCATGGCATCCTTCGCCGCGTCGCTCATCGTCTCGATCCTGGGCGTGCTCATCACGGCGCGCACCACCTCGCCGCTGATCCCCGAGGCCGCCCGCATGGTGCTGCGGCCGCGACGCTTCCCCGGCGTCCGGGTCATGGACGTCGGCTGGCCGATGCTGGCGCAGATGGTGACCTATCCCATCGCGGTCGGGTCGCAGCGCTACGTGATCGCGCAGCTCGGCGGCCCGACCGATGTCGCGGAGTACGGGGTGGCCGGCCAGGTGTTCTTCGCGCTCAACGGCCTCGTGATGGCCGGTGGGCTCGCCCTCTGGCCGCACTTCGCCCGCATGCGGCACCAGGGCGACCTGCGCCGCGGACCGTTCCTGCTGTCCGCGCTGTTCGCCACGGCGGTCGCTCTCGCGACGGTCATGGTGTGGCTCGTCGGCCCCTGGCTGTTCGGATTCATCACCCAGGGGGAGCTGGAGGTGCGGCCGACCACGATCTTCGCGTTCGGGCTCATGATCATGCTCACGGCGGCCGTGTACCCGCTGGGCATGTTCATCATGGACAAGCCGGGCATCCGCTTCCAGGTGATCCCGACTTTGAGCATGGCCGCCGTCGGGATCATCCTCGCGTTCGTGCTCACGCCGATCCTCGGCATCGTCGGCCCGCTGGTCGGCGTCGCGTTCGCGCTGCTGGTCTGCCAGCTGATCCCGTTCTCGATCTACATCGTGCGCAACCGGGCACGGCTGACCGCCGAGGCCCCCGCATCGGTGTGACCCGCGGGCGTTCCTCGCGGGTCAGTCCAGGACGCCGGCGGTGACGCCGGCGCGGTAGACCGCGGGAGCGTGCCGACGCAAGGCCTCGTCCCGGCTCGCGGCGACGCCGGCGACATGGTCGTCCCAGCGTGCGCGGACCTCCGCGAGCGCGGTCGTGATCGCGTCGGCATCGTCCGGAGCGACCAGCTGCGCGGTGGCGTACCCGCCAGCGGCTTCCCGCAGGCCGCTGCTGTCGCTCGCGATGACGGGACGGAGCCCGAGCACGCCCTCGACGGCCGTGTTGCCGAACGGCTCGTCCACTCGGGACGGTACGACCACGACGTCGGCCTCGGCGAGGAAGGGCCAGATGTCGGGGTGGAACCCGGCGAAGGTGACGGGGACGCCGGTCTCGTCGGCGCGCGCGCGCAGATCGCGCTCGAACCACTCGTACCCCTCGAAGACCGCGCCGAGCAGGGTGACCTCGATCGGGCTGCCCGCGGCCTGAAGCGCGGCGGCGGCGTCGATGACGAGGTCGGGGCCCTTCCGCGGCGAGAGCCGGCCCACGTAGAGCACGCGGAGGGGGCCGTCGAGGCGGGAGCGCGGCGGAGCAGGGTGCTCCGGTGACGCGACGCCGTTGGCGACCACGCGGGTCCGGTCGGCGAGGGCCGGGAGCGCGCGTCGGATCGTGTCCAGGCTGAAGCGGCTGTTCACCAGGGTCCGGGCAGAGGCGAGGTGCGGCGCGTAGAGAAGCCGATTCACCAGCGTGCTGGCGGAGGCCTCGGCCTCATGCACGTGGCTGACCGCTCGGGTGCCCCGGAGCCGGGCGACGAGAGGCCACTGCGGGATGATGATCGTCGACACGTAGACGGCGTCGGGACGGACGCGTCCGATCAGCCGCCACGCCGCGCCGAGGCCGCGGAACATGTCGCGGAAGAGGCGGGGCAGCCCCCGCGGGGTGAGCAGGACCTTGCGCAGCACGAGCATCGGCAGGATGACGACCTCCGCGCCGGCCTCTCGCAGCGGGGCGACGAGGAGACCCGTGCTCGGCAGGGCGACCACGACGCGGGCCCCCGCCTCGACGAGGCCGGTCGCGCTCTCGAGGAGCATGCGGTCGGACCCGAACATCTCCGCTCCGGGATGCACCAGGAGGACGGTCTTGCGGTTCTCTCGCTCGGTCATCGGGCGGCGTCCGCGGGGGCGGGGGCCCAGTCCGTGCTCCGTCGGCGTGCGCGCCGGGCGGAGGGATGGATGCTCGAGCCCTCGGCGAGGCGGCGAGCGAGGTCTTCGTATTCGTCGGCCACGTCGTCCCACCGGAACCGGGTCCGGGCGATCTCCTGCACCGCCGCGGCGCGCGCGTCGCGTGCGGCCGCATCGCCCTCCGCGGCGGTCACATGCGCGGCGACGTCGTCCGCATCGGCGAAGAACCACCCGTTGCCGTCGAGCACTTCGCGGTTGAAGGGCACCTCGTAGCCGATCACGGCCGTGCCCGCTCCCATGGCGCGGAGGAGCGACGGATTGGTGCCGCCGACGGAGTGCCCGTGCAGGTAGGTGGCGGCGTGGGCGTAGAGCGCGTCGAGCAGTTCCTGGTCGTACACGCCGCCGACGAGGCGGATCCGCTCGTCGCCCTCGGCGGCGTTCCGGATCTCCTGGATGTACCCGGCCGCGTACGGTGCAGACCCGACGACCACGAGCGGCAGGCGCGCGGCGCTGGCCCGGTAGCCGCGGACGATCTCGAGCACATGGTTCTCCGGCTCGAAGCGCGCGACGACGAGGTGGTAGCCGCCGGGCGTGAGGTCCATCTCGGCCAGACGATGCGTCGGGGGCTCATCGAGGATCGGTGCACCGTAGCGGATCAGCTCCGTCGGCACGTCGAACTGGTGGCGGTAGTAGTCGGAGATGCCGGGGGCGTCGGCGATGAGCGCGTCGGCGGTGCGGACGCCGAACTGCTCGGCCCAGCGATAGTAGGCCTTACCTCGCGGACCCCACTTCGAACGGCGCCACTCCAGACCGTCCATGTGCAGGGCGACCGGCGCGCGACGCAGCCGGAGCAGGGGGAGGAACGGCGAGTTCGCGGCGTTGAAGACGAAGGTCGCGTCGGGCCGGCGGTGGACGAGCAGGTGCAGGGCCGAGAGGCCGGTGTGGCTGAGCGTCTCGACCTGCTTCACGGGGACGGCGGGCAGATGCACCACGCGCATGCCGAGGTACCGCTTCTCCCGGTGCTCGGAGCCGCGGGTGTACACGACGACGTCGTGTCCGCGGTCGGCCAGCCGACGTCCGACCTCCTCGATGGCCGTCTCGAAACCGCCGTACGCGGCAGGCACGCCGCGGGTCCCCACCATCGCGATCGTGAGGGGTGTCGTAGTGCTCATCCGCTCAGTATGCCCCGCTCGGCTGCGCCATGACCTTCGCCGTGCGCCACATGATCTGCAGATCGTTCATGACCGACCAGTTCTCCACGTACCGCAGGTCGAGCCGCACGCTCTCGTCCCACGAGAGGTCGCTGCGTCCGGAGACCTGCCACAGACCCGTGATGCCCGGCTTGATGTAGAGGCGGCGGAACACGGTGCCGTCATAGGCCGTGACCTCGCTGGGCAGCGGCGGACGAGGGCCGACGACGCTCATGTCGCCGACGAGCACGTTCCAGAACTGCGGGAGCTCGTCCAGCGACAGCTTGCGCAGCACCTTCCCGACGCGGGTCACGCGCGGGTCGTCCTTCATCTTGAAGAGCAGGCCGGCGCCCTCGTTCTGCTCCTTGAGCGCCGCGAGCTGCTTCTCGGCGTCGGTGCGCATCGAGCGGAACTTCACCATCTTGAACCGGCGGCCGTCCCGTCCCACGCGCTCCTGGAAGAAGAACACCGGGCCAGGCGAGTCGAGCTTGATGAGCGCGCTGAGCACGGGGGTGAGCAGCGCGATCGGGATGAGCGCGACGGTGGCCACGACGATGTCGAGCGCGCGCTTGAGAAGGTGGACCCCGCCCTCGTAGGTCGGGATCTTCACCTGGATCAGCGGCAGGCCGTCGACCTGGCGCAGCGAGATGCGCGGCCCCGCGACGTCCGTCAGACGGCTCGAGAGCACGAGCTCGGCGGCGGTGCCCTCGAGCTGCCAGCTGAGCTGCTTGACGAAGTCGGGGGACCCCTCGGGGCGGCTCGCCACGATGATGGTGTCCGCCCCGAGCTGTGCCGCCGCCGCGGCGACGGTGTCCAGATCGCCCACGACCGGGTAGATGCTCTCCCCGATCCTGAGCGCGCCGGCATTGCGATCCAGCAGCGTCGTCCCCACGACGTGATAGCCGTTCTCCCCGCCCTTCTGCAGGGAGTCGATCACATACTCGACGTCCTCGGTGGCGCCGACCACCAGTGTCCTCGACGCGAACCGACCGGACAGACGCTGCCGCTGCAGCCAGCGGCGCCAGGTCCAGCGGGCGAAGAGGAGACCGAGCATGCCGACCGGGAGGGCGATGAAGAACAGCGGCTGCAGTCCTTCCCACTCCAGGAGCACGCCCGCGATGGCGGTGATGCCGAAGGCGAGTCCCGCCGCGTGCGCGACGCGACGGTACTCCGTGGCCCCGGACCCGAAGATGGCGGCGGCTCGGCTGTTGAGCGCCGACAGCATCAGGTACCAGGCGAGACCCAGCAATGCGGCGTTGCGCACGGCCTCGATCACCGCGACGCCGGAGACCAGCTGGACCATCGCCGTCAGTGCGACCGCGATCAGGATGACAGCCGCATCCGTGATCCGCAGCCGCATCCGATAGCGACGCTCCCACTGGCGGCGTCGTTCGAGCGTCGCCGACACACGCGGCGTGCTCGCCGCAGGCGTCACCGACGCGGTCGCTCGCGGTGCCGTGATCGGCGTGAAACCCGTACGAGCGATGCTCAGAGCATCCTCGACGGAAGTCATGCCGAGGCCCCTTGAGCCGTGAATGTACGCAGATAACCCCAGTGCGCCATCGTTTCCCCAGTTTTCCCCAGACCGTGAACCCCACGTTCACGGACACGTCTGCGTCCCGACCCCTCGGGTCCTGCTGATGCTTCGCGATCCCACATCGTGAAGGTCCTCGTCGTCCCAACCGACGAGGCGTGCAGCAGGCACTGCAGACGTCCAACACTGTAGCGGATCCGCTCGTCGGAGGGAAGCCGTTCCGCCGACTCGGTGAAATCCGTTCCGGAATACCGCACAGCGCCGGGCGGGCGGGGCTACTCTTTCGCGGTGACCACGCACCAGACACCGAGCACGCGCTTCCACCTGCGTCCCATGGCACCGCGGGACCCGGGGCAGCCACACCGCACGGCGAGCCCGTTGGAGCTCTTCTTCGATCTCGTCTTCGTCGTGGCCGTGAGCATCGCCTCGGCCCAGCTGCACCACGCGCTGAGCCACGGCGACTTCCTCCACGGCATCACCTCCTACGCCATGCTCTTCTTCGCGATCTGGTGGGCGTGGATGAACTTCACCTGGTTCGCGACGTCGTTCGACACCGACGACTGGCCGTACCGGATCGCCACGTTCGTCCAGATGGCGGGCGTCCTCATCCTCGCCGCCGGAGTCCCGCAGGCGTTCGACGAGGGGAACTTCACGCTCCCCGTCGTCGGCTACGTGGTGATGCGCGTCGCGATGGTGGCCCAATGGCTGCGCGCCTCGCGGACCGAGGAACCGCTCCGGGGCGTCGCGCTCCGCTACGCGCTCGGGATCGCGGTCGTGCAGGTGCTGTGGATCCTGTTCCTGCTCATCCCGTCCGGTCCGGTCCAGCTCGTCGCGTTCGTCGTGTTCGCGCTCATCGAGGTCGGCGTCCCGGTGTTCGCGGAGCGCCGAGGACAGACGCCGTGGCACCCGCACCACATCACCGAGCGCTACGGTCTCTTCACCCTCATCGTGCTGGGCGAGAGCCTTCTCGCCTCCGCGAATGCGATCATCGACGCGCTCGACGAGGTGGAGGCGCTCGGTCCGCTCCTCGCGATCTCGGCGCTGGCCTTCATCGTCACGGCCGCGCTGTGGTGGATCTACTTCTGGCCGCCCCACCACCGGGCCATCACGACCCTGGGGCGTTCCCTGCGCTACGGCTACACGCACTACTTCGTGTTCGCCGCGGCCGCGGCGTTCTCGGCCGGTGTCGAGGTCGAGCTGGATGTGATGACGGGGGAGAGCCACCTCGCCCCGGTGATCGCCACGTTCACCGTCTCGGTGCCGATCGCCGTCTTCCTCCTGGGGATCTGGTGGATCGCGATCCGCGACAACGCCGACCGCGTCGTCAACGCGGTCATCCCCGTCGGCGCGCTGCTCGTCCTGCTCGATCCGTTCGTGCCGATGCCCGTGGCGCTGACGGCGACGGTCATGGTGGCGATCGTGATCGTGCTGGTGATCCGGCCGCCCGTTGCTCGGGGAACCGTCGTCACGGACGAGTGATCCGCGGCGTCACACGCTGGCGGCGAAGAGCTCCCGGCACTCGCGGCGCAGGCGCGCGATCGCCTCGCCGTCGCCGCGCAGGTGGCGGATGAGGGCGTGCTGGAGCATGCCGTCCGTGAGCGCGTACGCGAAGAGCGGCGTGAAGCGGCATGGGCGTCCGCAGAGCTCGGAGTAGCGCTCGACCACGCGCCAGATGGCATCCTGCAGGTCGGCCTCGACTTCGGCGATCGTGTCGCCGAAGCCCGACTCGAACAGGGACTGGTTGCGGAGGTCGTACCAGAGCCGGTGCAGGCGGGCGTCGTCGTGCACGCTCCTGGCGAGCTCCTCGGCGGCCCCGGCCGCCAGCTCCTCCGCGGTCTCGGCCCTCTCCAGCACGGCGAGGTAGCGGTCGCCGAGCCCTCCCTTGGATATCCGCACGGCCTCCGCGATGAGGTCGTTCTTGTCGGTGAAGTAGTAGTGCAGCGACCCGTGGGAGAGCTCCGAGTGCTGCGCGATCTCGCGGAGTCCCGTCCGCGCGAACCCCCGCTCGGCGATCGCCTCCAAGGCTGCTTCGGCCAGCGCCCGCCGGCGCAGTGCGAACTTGTCCACCCCAGCGCGTTCCGCGCGCTTGTCCGCTGTCGTCATGCTGTCCCCCGGTCTCGTCCCCTTCGGGATCGGTGCGGGCAATGCTATGGCATCTCGCCCGATCTGGACAGGTGTCCGGGAAAAACTTGACAGGTGCCAAGTGTCATGTTCCACTGGATGCGCCACGGCCGCGCATGTCCCCTGCATGACGGCCGTCTTCGTGGCCGCGCGCGCGATCCCCCCATCGCCCCGGCCCTGCGTTGTCCGCCGAGTTCTTCGAGCGCCAGCGCTGCAGAGCGGAGCGATGTCCCCGCATCCTCCGCTCTGCTCCTGACTCCACAGGAGCCCCAGGGATCACGCATAGCTTCTTGATTGTTCACCCGTCGAGCATGGGGGCAACGCCGCCGACGCTCGAGAGGAGCACATCATGAGCCGCATCCCCGAACCGACCCCCACGCCGCAGGGACCCATGTACGAAGGACGACTGCTGGACCGCGCGGACGAAGAGGTCGTCGACCAGGGCGTCGCCTTCGACCTCCGGACGCTGATGAGCCGTCGCGGGCTGCTGATCGGCGGCGGCCTCGGCCTCGGTGCCGTCGTCCTCGCCGCCTGCGCTCCCGGCGCCACCGGATCGTCGTCGACGATCGCCACCCCCACGCCCAGCGCCACCGGCACGGCGTCGGGCACGGTCACGGAGATCCCCGACGAGACCGCCGGCCCCTATCCGGGCGACGGCTCGAACGGTCCGGACGTCCTCGACGAGGCCGGGATCATCCGCCAGGACATCCGCTCGTCCATCGACGGCGGGGCCACGGCCGACGGCGTCCCGCTCTCCTTCGAGCTCCAGATCCTCGATCTCGCGAACGGCGGGGTGCCCTTCGCCGGCGTCGCGGTCTACGCGTGGCACTGCAACGCGCAGGGGGAGTACTCGCTGTACTCGTCCGGGCTCGAGGACGTCTCCTATCTGCGCGGGGTGCAGGTCGCCGACGACGACGGCAAGGTGTCCTTCACCTCCGTCTTCCCCGGGTGCTACTCCGGGCGCTGGCCGCACATCCACTTCGAGGTCTATCCGGATGCGACCGCGATCACCGACGCGTCGAACGCGATCGCCACGTCCCAGCTCGCGCTGCCCGAGGACGCCTGCAGTGCGGTGTATGCGGAGACGGCGTACTCCGGATCGGCGGACAACCTGGCGCGGATCTCCCTGACCTCCGACAACGTCTTCGGCGACGACGGCGGAGTGTCGCAGCTCGCCACGACGACGGGGAGCGTCACCGGCGGATACACCGCGACCCTCGTGGTCGGCGTCGACACGACGACCACGCCGAGCGCCGGCGTCGCGCCCACCGGTGGCGGTGGTCGTCCCCCCGGAAGCTGAGGCTCTCGGCGCGTGGTTCGTGGATCTGCTAAGCTGATCGTGCAACGTGTGCGTTTCGCCCCCTCTCGGCCGCCTCGTCGCCACTGATCAGGGCCATCCACGGACCACGCACATCGACGCGCGCGGAATCCGCCCTCGGTCTCTTCACGCGCGGAGCGCCACAGCGCGCCCGCCCCACAGCAATGAGCATGAGCATGAGTACCACCACCGTCCCTTCCTCCATCCCTCTCACCTGGAAACAGGCCGACGTCGACGTGCACGTCGCCACCCGCAACGGTGAGTTCGCCGGTTTCGTCGAGTTCGACGGATCCGCGCACCGGCTGCGCGACGAGCGCGGCACCGACCTCGGGTCGTTCCCGTCGCTCGACGACGCCTTCCGTGCGCTCGCCGTCGCGCAGCAGCCCGCGCGACCGGCGGCATCGCCGGCCCTCCCTCGGACGCGCGGTCGGCGGCCGCGTCGAGCACGGGCCTGAGTCGTATGCCGCCTCGCGTATGCGAGCGCGGTTAGTGTGGCCACAGCGATCGGCAACCGCCCTTGGCTTCTTCAGCTCAAGGGCTCCCGATCGACAGGAGAGCATCATCTCCCGCACATCCTCCCCGTCCGTCACCGCCACCCTCGGCCCGGTGCGTCAGACCTACGCCGGGAACGCCGAGTTCCCGCCTCTCACCCGGGCGTACCGGGACGTGCAGCAGGTCGTGAAGGAGACCGGGCTCCTGCAGCGCACGCCCGTGTTCTACACGCTGGTCGGCGCGGCGCTGGTCGTCGCGTTCGCCGGCTGCGTCGCGGGCTTCCTCCTCCTCGGGGACAGCTGGTTCCAGCTCCTCATCGCCGCCGCCCTCGGGGTCGTCTTCACGCAGGTCGCCTTCCTCGCCCATGAGGCGGCGCACCGTCAGATCCTCTCCACGGGACCGGCGAACTTCCGCCTGGCCCGCGTGCTCGCCGGCATCATCGGCATGAGCTACCACTGGTGGGACTCCAAGCACACCCGGCACCACGGCAACCCGAACCAGGTCGGCAAGGACCCCGACATCCAGGTCGACACCATCTCCTTCCTGGAGGAGGATGCGGCGCAGTCGCGTGGCATCGTCCGGCTCATCACGCGCACGCAGGGGTGGCTCTTCTTCCCCCTCCTGACGCTCGAGGGGCTCAACCTGCACTACCTCGGCCTGAAGCACCTGATGACGCGGAAGAACGTGAAGGGACGCTGGACCGAACTCGGTCTCATCGTCCTCCGGTTCGCCGTCCTCCTCGTGCCGCTGTTCCTCCTGCTCCCCGTCGGCATGGCGTTCGCGTTCCTGGGCGTGCAGCTCGCGGTCTTCGGCGTCTACATGGGCGCGTCCTTCGCCCCCAACCACAAGGGCATGCCGGTCATCGCCCCCGACGCCAAGCTCGACTTCTTCTCGAAGCAGGTGCGCACGTCGCGCAACATCCGCGGCGGATGGTGGGTGACGGGGCTGATGGGCGGCCTCAACCACCAGGTCGAGCACCACCTGTTCCCGAACATGTCGCGGCTGCACCTGTCGAAGGCACGCGGCATCGTGCGCGACTACTGCGCCGCCAACGGCATCCCGTACACGGAGACGAGCCTCGGGCAGTCGTACGCGATCGTCATCGCCTACCTCAACCGCGTGGGCCTGGCGGCGCGCGACCCGTTCGACTGCCCGGCGGCGGCACAGCTCCGCCGCGCCTGAGCACACGGATACGACGAAGGGGCGAGCAGACACCTGCTCGCCCCTTCGTGTCTCTGCGCGGGATCAGCGCTTCGAGTCGTCCGTCTCGATCACGTCGATCGTGATCTTCTCCAGGGGGCGGTCGTCGTCGAACTCGTCGTCGAGGACCTCGTCGCCGCGGAAGGTCTCGACCGATGCCTCGACGACGTCGTCCTCGATGTCGTCGTCGTCCTCGTCGATCGTGGCCTCGGTCACCGCGATCTCGGTGGGAAGGCTGTCGTCGCTGAAGATGCCGTCCGGGCGGATGAGCTCGCGCACCTCGGCCATGAAGCTCGTGAGCTGCTGCTGCTGCCACCGCAGCTGACGGGCGCGGTCCTCGGCGTCGCGGAGGACGGTGGAGGTGTGTCCGGTGACCGCGTCGACGATCTTCTGCGACTTCACGCGGGCACGCTCGAGGATCTCCCTGGCGCGCACCTGGGCGTCGGCCTCGATCGCCTGCGCCTGCGAGCGCATGAGCTTCTCGTAGCCGTCCGCCTTCGCGGAGATGCGCTGCGCGTGCTCCAGCGAGGCCGTGACCTGCTCGTTCGCATCGGTCGTGATGCGCTCGGCGTGGGCGACGGCCTGGTTGTGCAGCACGAGGAACTCCTGCTGCGCGTCGTCCTGACGACGAGTGAGGGTCTCCTCGAACTCCAGCACGCGGGCGTTCATCTCACGGACCTCGCGCTCGGCGTCCGCACGCAACTGCGTGGTCTCGCGCGTGACCAGCGAGCGGAGCGCGGCGGCGCCCTTCTCGGCCTCGGTGCGGATGGCGGTGGCCTCCTGGGAGGCCTGGCTGACCTTCTCCGCGGCGTGCGCCGCCTCGCGCTCGATGCGCGCCTCGTGGGCCGTGTACTCGGTCTCCATCTTCAGCCGCACCTGGTCGGCGTCGCGCTGCGCCTGCGAGATGATGCGCTCGGCGTCGGCCTCCGCTTCGGCACGCTGCGCGGCCACTTCCTCGCGGGCAGAGGTCATCAGGCGGTCGGCCTGCACAGCGGCGTTCTGGATGAGCACGTTCGCCTGCTCCTCGGCCACGCGCAGGATCGCCTCGAACTGCTGACGCGACGGTGCCTCCTCGCCATCGGCCTGCGGCATGTCGACGAGCTCGGAGGTCAGGGTCGCCACCTGCTGCTCGGCGTCGGAGGCCTTGGCGTTCGCGGCCGCGAGCTCCGCCTCCAGGGCTTCGCGGGCTTCGCGCTCTTCGGCCTTGATGGCCTCGACGGACTCGGCCTCGCGCGCCTTCGCCTCGGCCAGCTCGTCGGCCGCCTGCTGGAGCTGCGTGCGCATCGACGCCAGCGCGGCGTCGACCTCGTTCTTGTCGTAGCCCCGGAAGCCGATCGTGAACGCCGAGGTGGACGAGGAGGACGACTCGCGCGGAGTGGTCTCGATCAGCTGATCGAAGAAGTCCGGCGACCGGTCGTCGTCGCGGGGGGTGCCCGAGGAATCGCTCATGGGTTCAAGCCTTTCTGGCGTGTCCGCGACACGAAGCGGTCTTCGTTTCCGTGGACGGGTTCGCAAGCACGGGGAAGGAGGCCCCGGCGTGCACCGCGTCCGGGTCCTCATCGGAGTCCCTGCGGGGCGCGGCGCGCGTCTAGCCTAATTGCGTCGCCTGTGAATCGTGACCCCCATTTGCACGGGCAGGCAGCGGCACGATCAGGCGCGGCGGAACCAGCGGGCGTTGCGGTCGTCGAGCAGGTCTCCGCGCTCGAACACGGAGACGGGTCCGTCGCTCACCTCGATCCGGCGCGCTGCCGCCTCTGCGGTCACCCTTTCCCGCAGCTCCCGCCACAGCGGCGCGGTCTGCGGGAAGCCGAGGTAGTCGCGGAACGTCTCCACGCGCAGGAGAGTCCCCTCGGCGTCGGGACCGAGCCGCACGACGGTGTCGTCCGGTTCGACGAAGCGGATGCCGACGGTGCCGTCGTCGAGGACGGCGTAGGCCTTCTCGTGCCCGGCGACCGCCGCGTGCAGGAGCGCGGCCGCGACCTCCGGCGGCGCCTGGATCCGGAGCGTCGTGCCGAGCTCGGTGAGGAGCTCCGTCATCCGCTCTGCGGTGAATCGCGCGCCCGCGCGGGCGCCGGCCGCGGTGGAGCTGGGTCGCACCCATCGAGGGAGGAAGGCCGCGCCGACGAGGAGAGCGATGATGACGACGACGAGAACGACGGTGAGGACGGAGTCCATGGAGACGACCTCCCGGCCGCGCGTCAGCGCGGGCCGGACAGGTGATCGAGGACCAGTTCGCCGGAGGCGTTGAGGGCCTGCATGATCTCCTGGATGCGGTGCGGGTCCACCGTCGGCGGCTCGGCGTCGTCGAACCCGAACTGCAGCGGGATGGCGGGATGGATCCACACGCTCGCGCGCCGGTCGACGCCCCCCTCGACGGGCCGCCAGGTCATCATGAAGCTCTCCTGCCGGCGGAGCTTCGTGCCGATGACGATCTTCAGATGCGCGAGCGTCTCGTCCTCGATGAGGATCGGATCCGAGTGCCCGTCGTACCGGAGTCTTCCCATGATGCTGACGGTACACCCGAGCGCGGGGGCGTACGGATCCTGTGCGCCCGCGCCGGTCGCGGACGGCATCCCGGCCGACCGGGGGAGTGGCGTTCGCGTCGCGGAGGGCCCGCTCTTGGTACGGTGACCGCGGGAGACAACCTGTCCTGGGGCCCGCAGACCAAGAGAGAGCTTCGAGATGACGCGCACGTCCCGCTGGCGCCGGGGCCGGATCGGGATCGTCGCCGTGCTCGCGATCGTGGTCGGCGCGCTCGTCCCCGCTGTCTCCACGGCTGGCACCGCGACCGCCGCGTCCGACGGCTACATGGTCTACCCGGCGTCCGGCAACATCCAGTCGAAGGTCGGCGACGGCTGTCGGAACAATTACCGCGCGCACGACGGCATCGACATCTCCCGCAACGGCGGCACGCCCATCCTCGCCGCGTACGACGGGGTGATCAAGAGTCGTACGTCGAACGGCGGCTACGGCAACTACGTGGACGTGCAGCACGCGGGCGGATACGTGACCCGCTATGCGCACATGGCGGCTCCGGGGTGGTTCGCACCGGGAACCAAGGTCCTCCGCGGGCAGCAGATCGGCGTCGTCGGCAACACGGGCAACTCGGCCGCGTACCACCTGCACTTCGAGGTGTGGCTGAACGGCAAGGTCTACTCGCAGATCAACCAGGGCTTCACGTGTCTCTCCGACGTCACACGAGGGGGGACCATCCCGCTGTTCTTCCCCGGTCTCGGTGCCGGATCGCCCGCCGGCGTCAGCGCCGGAGACTTCACCGGCGATGACAAGGTCGACCTCCTCGTGGTCGCGGGGAACGGCGACCTGCGGCTGCGCGCAGGCAACGGGCGCGCCGGCCTCGCCGGCCCGACCACGCTGTTCGGCAGCGGGTGGGCGAACTCGCGGCGACACATCACGCACACCGATCTCAACGGAGACGGCAATGCCGACCTCCTCGTGGCACGCTCCGACGGGGTCCTGGAGTTCTACGCCGGAAACGGACGCGGGGGCTTCCGTGGGGCGGTCGGGCTGGGCTCGGGGTGGTACAGCATGCGGCACATCGCCTCGGGTGCAGATTTCACGGGTGACGGACGTCAGGACATCCTCGGGGTCTCCGGGTCCGGCAACCTGAGGGTCTACCACGGCAACGGCAGCGGCGGCCTGACCTCCTCGCAGACGATGATCGGCGGCGGCTGGGAGAGCGTCCACTACCTCATCGCGGGAGACTTCGACGGGGACGGACGCGGCGACATCGTCGCAGTCGCGGCCGACGGTCAGCTCCTGCTCTACACCGGGGCGTCGGGCCTGCGTACGGTGCGACAGGTGGGCGTCGGCTGGCAGGAGTTCACCGAGGTCACCGGCGGTGTGGACTACAACGGCGACGGGCGCGCAGATCTGCTGGCGCGCACTCACGCCGGACAGCTCTACCTCTATCCGGGGAACGGGAACGGCGCCTTCGGCGCGCGAGTGCTCGTCGCCTCCGACGCCGCGGACTACCTCGCGATCGAGTGACCGGCCGGAGTCGAGCACTCCGGGGCGCGTATCGTGGGCGCATGGCCGCGGGGACGTTCGACGACATCGTGGCAGCGCTGTACGCGGGGCCGCCGGAAGCGTTCACCGCCAGCCGGAACGCCGCGGCGAAGGATATCGAGGACGCTGCGCTCGCCGCGGAGGTGAAGGCGTTGCGGAAGCCGTCGGTCGCGGCCTGGGTGGTCAACGTGTTCGCGCAGGAGCGGGCCGCCCAGCTCGGGGAGGCCCTGGCGCTGGCCGCGGAGCTGCGCGAGGCGCAGGAAGACCTGGATGCCGCCGCGCTGTCCACGCTCAGCAGGCAGCGCCGTGCCCTGACCCGGCGGCTCGCCGAGAGTGCGGCGGACCTCGCGGGGTCCCGGGGCGAACGCGTCACGGCAGCCACGCGGGACGCCGTCGAGCAGACGATCTCTGCGGCGTTCTTCGATCAGGATGCCGCCGCGGCCGTCGCGTCCGGACGACTCGTGAGGGCTCTGGAGCCGTCGGGGACCGCGGACGACGTCCGCGACGCCGTGGCCGGCACCCTCCCCACCCTGCAGCCGCAACCCCCGCGCCCGCGGGACGAACTGCAGGAGCGGCGGAAGCGGCGGGACGCGGAGCGGCAGGTGGCCGCGGCGGAGAAGGCCCTGGCCACGGCGGAGCGGGCTCTCACGAACGAGGACGAGGCGGTGCGGGCACTGAGTGACCGCGCCGAGGAGCTCGCGGACGGCATCGCCGAGGTGGAGGCGCAGCTGGAGAAGCTGCGTCAGGAGGCCGATCGCGTTGAGCGCGACCGTCCCGCCGCGGAGCAGAGGCGCACGGCGGCCGCGGAGAAGAAGGACGCCGCTGCCGAGGCCGTGGAGTCGGCGCGCGAGGCCCTCGACGACCTCTGAGCGGACCTCAGCTCCGGGCGGAGGCCTTCTCCTCGTCGGAGTTCGGCGTCCATCCGAACCAGCCGTCGTCGGACGGGATGACGCTCCAGTCGCCGCAGACGAAGACGGTCTTCGCCTCGTACGCGGACGGGCCGTCGTCCAGAGTCCACGTCGGGGCGGAGGTCCGCTCCGTCTCCACACAGTCGTCCGGCAGCGCCGTCGTGCTCGTCAGCAGGAGCACGGCGTCGTCGGCGTCCTCGATGGTCGACGTCCGGAGCGTGAGAGCGGTCGCGTCGTCCGGAACCCAGTCCGCGTCGACCGGCGTGTCCGCCCGGAAGGCGTCGGCGTCGTCGAAGGTCGTGGTCGACTGCTTGTGCACGAGACCCTCCACGGCAGCGCATCCGCCGAGCAGCAGGGTGCCGCCGAGGAGCAGGGCGGCAGCGGGGAGGAGGTGTCGTCGTGTCATACCTTCACTCTGCGGGCGCGGCTCGCGGGCGGCGTCCGTCGGGGGAGGTATCCCTCGTCACCCGGAGGAGTGATCTCTGCCGGAGGCGTCTCCGATAGCCTCGGGGGATGCGGGAGGAAGTCCTCGAGGGCGGCAATGCGAGCGGACCCGTCGTGCGGGTCGGGGGCACCGTCCGCAAGGCGTGGACACCCGCGACCCCGCACGTCATCGCCTATGTGCGGGCGATGCGGGACGGCGGCGTCGACGCGCCCGAGCCGCTCGGCAGAGATGCGCAGGGGCGGCAGATCATCGAGTTCCTCCCCGGGACGCTCGCCATGGACGCCGCACCGCTCTCCGCCGCCGAGCTCGGTCACGTGGGCGGGATGGTTCGCCGGATCCATGACGTCTCGGCGCGGTACGTCCCTGCTGTCGACGCGATCTGGGAACCGCCCCTCTCGGCGCCCGCGCAGGAGCTCATCTGCCACAACGACCTGGCGCCGTGGAATCTGATGCTCGGCGACCGCTGGGTCTTCATCGACTGGGACGGCGCCTCCCCGAGCACCCGCTCATGGGACCTCGCCTTCTCCGCGCAGACGTTCGCGCTTCCGAATCCGACCCGGGACCCGGAGCGCTCCGCCGCCGACCTCGCGGCGTTCATCGACGGATACGGCGCCGACGAGGAGCTGCGCGCGGTGCTCCCGGACATGATGCGCCGGCGCACGCAGGCGATGCTCGACCTGCTGCGCTCGTCCGCGGAGACGGGGCGCGAGCCGTGGGGCACCATGTACCGCACGGGTCACGGGGCGCACTGGGCGGCGGTGCTCGACCACGTCACCGCGCATCGGGGTGTATGGCAGCGCGCGCTGGGATGAGGTTCCGCCGGTCTGCTTCTCCTAGGGTGATCGACATGAGTGACGACGTCGGCCGCGCAGTGATCGCGGATCTGTGCCGGATCCCGAACCCGGAGTCGATCGACAGGACGGCGTACGTCGACCTCGGCGGTGTCTCCCAGTTCGTCTCGATCCGCGGTCGCAGCACACGGAACCCCGTGCTCGTCGTCTGCCACGGCGGTCCTGCCCTCCCGTCGCTGCCCTCGTCGTGGGTCTGGCAACGCGGCGTGGAGGACTACTTCACGGTCGTCAACTACGACCAGCGTGCGAGCGGCAAGTCCGCGGGCTCGGTGTCCGAGGACATGGACCTCAGCGTCGACCGGTACGTCGACGATCTCGTGGACCTGATCGCGTGGCTCCAGGGCGAGCTGGGCGTGCAGAAGGTCGGGGTGCTCGGGCACAGCTGGGGGACGGTCCTCGGGCTCACCCTCGCCCGACGGCGTCCCGACCTGCTCTGGGCGTACGTCGGCGTCGGGCAGGTCATCTCCGGTCCCGAGAACGAGGAGGAGAGCTTCCGCCACGCGATGCGGAGTGCCGTCGCGGACGGGAACGAGCAGGCGATCTCCGAGTTGCAGGCGCTCGGGGAGTACCCCGGTGACGAGCCGTTGACCGTCGAACGCATCGTGACCTGCCGGAGATGGGCGCAGTACTACGGCGGGCTCTCGGCGTATCGCTCCGACTTCGCGTACTTCACCGAGTCGCAGGAGCTGTCCCCGTATTACACGGACGCCGACCTGGGCCTCATCGGTGTCGGGCAGCGGGCGACCATGCCCGCGGTGCTGCCCGCCCTGCTCGGCTTCGACGCCCGCGATCAGACGGCGTTCGAGGTGCCGATGCTCCAGTTCCTCGGCCGGCACGACTGTACGACCCCCGCCGGACCGGTCGCCCGCTGGCTGGAGACCGTGACGGCACCGTCGACGCACGTCGTGTGGTTCGAGAACTCCGCGCACCTGTGCATGTTCGAGGAGCCCGGGAAGTTCCTGGTGAGTCTCGTGACCCACGCGCTGCCGCACGCGGTCGAGGCGGGGCAAAGCAAAACCCCCGCCATGTAGAAGCTAGGCGAGGGTTTCTGGGCTGATTGTAATGATCAGCCTTGTGGCTCCGACCGGCATCGATCCGGTGACCTTTCGATTTTCAGTCGAACGCTCTACCAACTGAGCTACAGAGCCGCGCGGCGATGATGCTGCCGCGTCCTAGACGAAGAGCCCTCTCCGAAGAAAGAGCTCGTCGCACGGAGCGACCCTGACGGGACTTGAACCCGCGACCTCCGCCGTGACAGGGCGGCACGCTAACCAACTGCGCTACAGGGCCATACTGGTGTTTTCAATTGTATCGGATGGAGTGACCCCAACGGGATTCGAACCCGTGCTACCGCCGTGAAAGGGCGGCGTCCTAGGCCGCTAAACGATGGGGCCGAGTCAGTCCCGGGGGACTTCCTTGCCGACGCTCAAGCATAAGGGATCATCCGGGCAAATCGCGAATCGAGGCTGGAACCCGCTTCCCCCGGGCGTGTTCGAGCGGGACCATGGAGGGGCCGGGGATGCCGTTCGCGCCGCTCCAGGAGTCTGGTGCTGGTGTGAAAGTTGTTGTTACTGTGGCATCTGTGAAACCGGCGGAAGGGGCCGCGTGAACGACAAGACCACGCAGGATGCGGCACTCGCGGCATCCGCGGACTGCGGGTGTGCGCCCACCCCGACGGAGCGACGTACCCTCTTCGGCGACGGCATCAGCCGCCGCGGCGCTCTCGGACTCGGCGCGCTCAGCGTCGTCGCCCTCAGCGCGTTCGGCATCACATCAGGAGTCACGGCCGCCCACGCCGCGTCGTACCCGAGCTGGGACGACGTGCAGAAGGCCAAGCAGAACGAGGCCTCCAAGGCCGCCGAAGTGAAGCGCATCGAGGGGCTGATCCAGTCGCTCACGCAGAAGGTCTCCGAGACGCAGGCCGCCGCCGAGGTCGCCTCGACCGAGTTCTACAACGCGCAGCAGGCCTATTTCGCCGCGATCGCGGAGGCCGACTCGCTGCAGGAGAAGGCGGACGCGCAGGCCGCCGTCGCCGACGAGTCCGCCCGCAAGGCCGGCCAGGTCGCCGCGCAGCTCTACCGCAACGGCGGTGACGACACCTCGCTGGAGCTGTTCTTCGCGGGCTCCGCAGGCAACGCCGACGAGCTCCTCGCCCGCCTCGGCTCGATGGACAAGCTCCTCGAGTACAACCAGACCGTCTACAACGACGCGGTCGCCGCGCGGAACTCCGCGCAGTCCCTCAGCGACCAGGCGGTCGTCGCCCGGGACGAGCGCGACCGGCTTCAGAAGATCGCCGAAGAGAAGATGGTCGCAGCGCAGCAGGCCGCCGACGCCGCCCAGGCCGCTCTCGACGAGCAGTCGGCGAACCTCGCCACGATGCAGGCGCAGCTCGCCGCGCTGAAGGACACCACCGCGACCACCGTCGCCGGGTACCAGAAGGGCGTCGAGGAGCGCGAGAAGGAGCGCAAGCGCCGCGAGGCCGCCGAGGCCGCCGCGAACGCCGGGGGGAACAGCGGCGGAGGCGGCACCCCGGGAAGCGGTGGCTGGGTGCGTCCGCACGGTGGCTACCGCAGCTCCGGCTACGGCCCCCGCTCGCAGCAGTGCAACGCCAACGGCTGCTCTTCGAGCTGGCACTACGGCGTCGACCTCGCCAACGGCTGCGGCGCGGCGATCTACGCCGCCCACTCGGGCACGGTCGACGCGGCCTTCTACAACGGCGGCTACGGCAACTACGTCCGCATCCAGCACGGCGGCGGCATCGCCACCGGCTACGCGCACATCAAGCCCGGCGGGTTCGCCGTGCGCAGCGGCCAGTGGGTCGAGGCCGGACAGGTCATCGCCTACGCGGGCAACACCGGCGGCTCCTTCGGCTGCCACCTGCACTTCGAGGTCTACATCAACGGCCGCTACACGAACCCCATCGACTTCATGGCGGGCAAGGGCATCTCCGTCTGACGGACGGCTGGACAGCAGAAGACCCCCGGACGCCTGGCGTCCGGGGGTCTTCGCTTCGACAGGCTCAGCGACCCAGAGAAGGTCGGCGACCCAGAGAGGTCAGCGACCCAGATAAGGTCAGTGGCCCTGCTCGCCGAAGCGGACGATGGCCTCGTCGAGGATGCGCTGCGCCTCGGCGGCGTTGCCCCACTCGTCGACCTTGACCCACTTGTTGGGCTCGAGGTCCTTGTAGTGCTCGAAGAAGTGCGCGATCTCCTTCTTCGTGTACTCCGGCACGTCGTCGATGTCCTGGATGTGCGCCCAGCGCGGGTCCTTGGAGAGCACGGCGACGAGCTTGTCGTCTCCGCCGGCCTCGTCGCTCATCTTCAGCACGGCGACGGGGCGGACCTCGACGACGACGCCGGGGTAGATCTGGTGGTCGAGGAGCACCAGCACGTCGAGCGGGTCGCCGTCCTCGCCGAGCGTGTTGTCGAAGTAGCCGTAGTCGGCCGGGTAGCCGAAGGTCGTGTAGAGCACGCGGTCGAGGTGCACTCGCCCGGTCTCGTGGTCGACCTCGTACTTCACGCGGCTGCCGCGCGGGATCTCGATGACGGCGTCGTGTGCGCCCATGCGTGTGCTCCTCAGGAAGATCGGTTGGGATGCCGCCGACCAGCCTACTCGGGGGCCGCGGGATGGCTGTCCCGGTGCCGCCGCTGGACGATCCTGTTCAGGAGGCGTGAGAGAGGACTGCTCAACAGGAGGACCAGCAACCCCAGGTATCCGTTCGGCGACGCGGCGACGGCGATGACCAGGGCGATGGCGAAAAGGACGATCGCCGCGAGATCACCGGCGATTCCGCCGCGGATCACCAGCGGGGGTGCCGTGATGAGCTCCCCGTGCCGCTGCAGATAGAGCCAGCCGGCGAGCGTCGTGACCTGCGTCAGAAGGAGCGTGCCGATGTAGAGGACCGCCTGCAGAGGATCGGGCTCCATCTGACCGATCATCGCCGTCGGCACCGGCAGCCACACGATGGTCGCCATCCACGCCACGTTGATCCACAGCAGCGCCGGCGTGACCGCCTGGACGTCCCGGTACTGACTGTGGTGCCCCATCCAGAACACCGCGATGAGGAGGAAGCTCAATCCGAAGCTCAGAAGCTGGCCCGCGTGTGCGGCGAGGAACTCTGCCGTATCCAGGTGATCGGCGGCCGCCTCGGCGACCGAGTCCGTGAGCGGCAGGATCAGCAACGTCATCGCGATCGCCACGACCGCATCGACGAACGCCTTGAAGCGCTCAGGGCGGAACGACGGAGCAGGGGAGCGACCGGTCACGGCGCCAGGATAGCCCTGCGCGGTTTCGGGCGACACGGCAGCCGAGACGGTGCCCTAGCGTGGAGGGATGCCTTCCCTCGACCCCGCCGTCGCCGAGATCCGCCTCGCCGTGCGCACCGCGCTCGCCGACCTGCCCGAGGGCTCGACCGTCGTCGTCGCGGTGTCCGGCGGCGCCGACTCGCTCGCGCTGGCGGCGGCCACCGCGTTCGAGGCCGCGAAAGTCGGGGTGCGTGCGACCGCGGTGACGGTCGACCACGGTCTGCAGGACGGGTCCGCCGAGGTCGCCGCCGAGACGGCACGCATCGCCGGACGACTCGGATTGGAGGCGCTCGTCGTCCGCGTCGAGGTCGACGGCGACGGCGGTCCCGAGGCGGCCGCGCGGGATGCGCGCTACCGCGTTCTCCGGGACGCGGCGGGCGACATCGGCGCGCGGGCGGTCCTGCTCGGACACACCCTCGACGACCAGGCCGAGACCGTCCTGCTCGGGCTCGCGCGCGGCTCCGGGGCGACGAGCCTGCAGGGCATGGCGCCGGATCGGGAGGACGACGACGGCCTCCGGTGGCTGCGCCCGCTGCTCGGCGTGCGCCGCGAGACCACCCGTGCGTTCTGCGCCGCGGCGGAGCTGCAGCCGTGGGACGACCCCCACAACACCGATGACCGCTACACGCGCGTGCGGGTGCGTCGCCACGTGCTCCCGGTGCTGGAGACGCAACTCGGCCCGGGCATCGCCGAGGCGTTGGCGCGCACCGCCGAGCAGCTCCGGGAGGACGCGGAGGCGTTCGACGAGATGATCCACGAGACGATCGAGGACATCGTCGAGCACGCCGAGGCCGGGATCTCGGTGAGCGTCGCCGCGCTCGCCGCCAACCCGGCCGCGCTGCGCAACCGCATCATCCGTCTCGTGGTCGACAGCGAGTTCGGGGCGAGCCTGAGCCGCGCGCAGACGATCGAGGTCGCCCGCCTCGTGACCGACTGGTCGGGTCAGGGCCCGATCGACCTGCCGGGGTGCGCCGCCGTGCGCCAGGGCGGCCGGATCGTGTTCACCGCCGCGACCCGCTGAATCGCGGGCCGCGGCGGCGTCGCGTCCTACTTCCTGCCGCCGAAGAGGCCGCCGAGGATGCCGCCGAGGTCGATGCCGCCGCCGGAGCCGCTCTTGCCGCCGCCGAGGAGGCCACCCAGCACGTCACCCAACCCGCCGCCGGAGCCGGAGTCGCCGCCGCCGAGGATGCCGCCGATGACGTCGCCGATCCCGCCGGAGCCCTCCGTGCCCGCGTCCGTCTTCGCCGTCTTGTCCTTGGTCGCGTTGGCGATCAGACCCATCACGATCGGCGCGAGGATGGGGAGGAGCTTTCCGAAGTCGATTCCCGGAGTCGCCTTCGACTCCGTCAGCTCCTTCGTGACCTCCTTCTCCTTTCCGCCGAGGATGTGGGAGACGATCTTCTCGCCGTCCTCCTGATCGATGTCGTCGACCGTCGCCGGGCTCGACGCGCCGCGGTGCTTGCCGAGGGCCTTCTCGATGGCCGCCGACCCCTCAGAGCTCTCCGCGTTCTTGGCCAGCCCGCCGAGGAGCACGGCGCCGCCCTGCTCGACCGCGAGCTTGGCCTCGTCGCGCGACACTCCGAGCTTCTGCGCGATGTCGTCGAGGGGGACCTGGCTGAGGATGTCTTGGGTCGCCATGGGGATCTCCTTCCGTCGGGGCGTGCGCCCGCGTCACCGTCAGAGTAGTGCGGTGTCGCCCTGCTGGGGAGGGTGCGCGCCCGCGACCGGAGCACACCGCCGCGTCGCCTAAAATCGATCCATGCGCGCCGCGGAGATCCAGGACGACCTTGCACAGATCCTCGTCACCGAGGAGGAGATCCACGCCAAGCTCGACGAGCTCGCGGCGCAGGTCGCGAAGGACTACGAGGGCAAGGACCTCATCCTCGTTGGCGTGCTGAAGGGCGCGGTCATGGTCATGGCCGACTTCGCGCGGGCGCTGCCGTTCCACGCGCCGATGGACTGGATGGCGGTGTCGAGCTACGGCGCCAGCACGAAGTCGAGCGGCGTCGTGCAGATCCGGAAGGACCTCGACACCGACCTGCACGGCAAGCACGTGCTCATCGTCGAGGACATCATCGACTCCGGCCTCACCCTGAGCTGGCTCCTGGAGAACTTCGAGTCCCGCGGTGCGGAGTCGATCGAGGTGCTCGCGCTGCTGCGCAAGCCGGAGGCCGCGAAGGTCGAGATCGACTGCAAGTACGTCGGCTTCGACATCCCCGTGGAATTCGTCGTCGGCTACGGACTCGACTACGCGGAGCGCTACCGCAACCTCCGCGACGTCGCCGTGCTGGCACCGCACGTCTACAGCTGACGCTTCGACAGGCTCAGCGACCCAGGCGGGCTCAGCGACCCGAGCGGGCTCAGAAGCCGGGCGGGTTCAGAACCCGGGCGGCAGCGCCGAGGGCGTTGCGCCGTGGGTGAACGCACAGCGGCCCCCTAGCACGGAGGCGATACGCTGATCCGACCATGGATGTGAAGAAGCTCACCCGCAATCCGCTGATCTACGTCGCTCTGATCGGCGTGCTGCTCTTCGGCGGATTCCTGCTGATCTCGAACCTCGGTGCGCCGAAGCAGATCACGACGCAGGAGGGGCTCGAGCTGCTCTCCGGCAAGACCGTGACCGAGGTCGTCACCACCGACGGCGATCAGCGCGTGGACATGACGCTGTCCAAGCCGTTCGAGGGCTCCGAGAACGTCCAGTTCTACTACGTCGAGGCCCGGGCCGACGAGGTGGTCTCCGCGATCGATGCGGCCGCCCCGAAGGACGGCTTCAACGACGCCGTGCCGCGCGCGACCTGGTTCGACGGCTTCCTCTCCCTGCTGCTTCCCCTCGTGCTGCTCGGCCTCCTGTTCTGGTGGCTCCTGTCCTCCATGCAGGGCGGCGGCGGCAAGGTCATGCAGTTCGGCAAGTCCAAGGCCAAGCTGGTCAACAAGGAGACCCCGACGGTCACCTTCGCCGACGTCGCCGGTGCCGACGAGGCCATCGAGGAGCTCCACGAGATCAAGGAGTTCCTGCAGGACCCGGCGAAGTTCCAGGCCATCGGCGCCCGTATCCCGAAGGGCGTGCTCCTGTACGGCCCTCCCGGAACCGGAAAGACCCTCCTCGCCCGCGCCGTCGCGGGCGAGGCCGGAGCCCCGTTCTACTCGATCTCCGGTTCCGACTTCGTCGAGATGTTCGTCGGCGTCGGCGCCTCCCGCGTGCGCGACCTGTTCAGCCAGGCCAAGGAGAACGCTCCCGCCATCATCTTCATCGACGAGATCGACGCCGTCGGCCGTCACCGCGGCGCCGGCATGGGCGGCGGCAACGACGAGCGCGAGCAGACGCTGAACCAGATGCTCGTCGAGATGGACGGCTTCGACCCGAACGCGAACGTCATCGTGATCGCGGCCACCAACCGTCCCGACATCCTCGACCCCGCGCTGCTGCGCCCCGGCCGCTTCGACCGTCAGATCGGTGTCGACGCCCCCGACCTCAAGGGCCGCCAGAAGATCCTCGAGGTGCACAGCAAGGGCAAGCCGCTGTCGAAGAACGTCGACCTCGAGGTCGTCGCTCGCAAGACGCCCGGCTTCACCGGTGCCGACCTGGCGAACGTGCTCAACGAGGCCGCGCTGCTCACGGCCCGCTCGAACGCGCAGCTCATCGACAACCGCGCCCTCGACGAGGCCATCGACCGCGTGATCGCCGGTCCGCAGCGTCGCACTCGCGTGATGAAGGACAAGGAGAAGCTCATCACGGCGTACCACGAGGGCGGACACGCGCTCGCGGCGGCGGCGATGAACTACACCGACCCCGTGACGAAGATCACGATCCTGCCCCGCGGCAAGGCGCTGGGCTACACGATGGTGCTGCCGCTGGACGACAAGTACTCCGTGACCCGCAACGAGCTGCAGGACCAGCTCACCTACGCGATGGGTGGTCGCGTGGCCGAGGAGCTCGTCTTCCACGACCCCACCACCGGCGCCTCCAACGACATCGAGAAGGCGACCTCGATCGCCCGAAAGATGGTCATCGAGTACGGCATGACGACGCAGGTCGGTCCGGTTAAGCTCGGCACCGAGGGCGGCGACATGTTCGTCGCGCGCGACATGGGCCGTGGCCGCGAGTACTCCGAGAAGGTCGCGGAGCGTGTCGATGCCGAGGTACGAGCGCTCATCGAGCAGGCGCACAACGAGGCGTACGCGGTGCTCAGCGAGAACCGGGACATCCTCGACCGTCTCGCCCTCGCGCTCCTCGAGGAGGAGACCCTCGACCACTACCGCATCGCCGAGATCTTCACCGAGGTGAAGAAGCTCCCCGAGCGTCCGCTGTGGCTGTCCAGCGAAGACCGCCCGGTCTCGGAGCGGCCGCCGATCGAGGTCCCGAAGAAGGACGTCTCGCTCGCCGCCTCCGTCGAGGCGCCGACGGCCCCGCCGCGTCCGCAGCAGGGCTCCGCCGGAGCGGGCACCCCTCGTCCCGCGACGGCGTGACGTGACCGTCGACAAGGGACGCGTCGAGCGGCTCACCAGGGAACTCCTGGAGGCGATCGGCGAGGACCCCGATCGTCCGGGGATCAAGCAGACGCCCTCCCGGATGGCCGAGCTCTACGCGGAGTTCTTCGCCGGGGTGGGCGAGGATCCCGCCGAGCCGCTCGCCCACACGATCAGCGTGACCCGCGGGCCGGCGCCGGACACCCTGCCGTCCGGCGCGGTGCTGCTGCGCGACATCCGCTTCCGCTCGGTGTGCGAGCACCACCTCCTGCCTTTCGCAGGGCACGCGCACATCGCCTACCTTCCGGGCGAGCAGGTCGTCGGCCTCGGTGCGCTCGTGCGCGTCGTGGAGATCCTCGCCGCGCGGCCGCAGGTGCAGGAGCGGCTGGGGGAGCAGATCGCCGACACGATCGCCGAGAACCTCGACGCGCGCGGCGTGCTCGTCGTGCTCGATGCCAGCCACGGCTGCGTGACGATGCGGGGCGGGCGGCAGACCGAGGCCTCGACGCTGACCATCGCGGCGCGCGGGGTATACACGGATCCCGTGGCACGCGCGGAGCTGGTGACCCTGATCGGCATGACCGTGCCGGGGGCCGGGACGTCGCGCGCATGACCGGCATCTGGGGCATCGTCAACGTCACCCCCGACTCGTTCAGCGACGGCGGGCGGTATCTCGACGCAGACCGCGCGGTCGCCCACGGCCTCCGTCTGCGCGCGGAAGGGGCGTCCGTCCTCGACGTCGGGGGCGAGTCGACCCGGCCGGGCGCGGAACGCGTCGGAGTGGACGAGGAGCAGCGCCGCGTCCTTCCGGTCGTCGAACAGCTCACGGCGGCCGGTGCCGTCGTCAGCATCGACACCCTCAACGCGTCGACCGCCGCGGCCGCCGTGCGCGCGGGAGCGCGCATCGTCAACGACGTCTCCGGCGGACTGGCCGACCCCGACATGCGCGCCGCGGTGGCGGAGTCGGGTGCCGACTTCGCGATCGGGCACTGGCGGGGCTTCTCCGCCGACATGTACGCGAACGCCGATTACCGCCGCGTCGCCCGAGAGGTGGCCGGCGAACTGCGCGAGCGCATCGGGGAGGCGGCCGCCGCCGGGATCGCGCCCTCCCGCCTGATCGTCGACCCCGGTATCGGGTTCGCCAAGGCCGGTGCCCAGAACTGGGACGTGCTGCGGGGCCTCGACGAGATCGTGGGTCTCGGCTTCCGCGTGCTGGTCGGGACGTCGCGCAAGCGCTTCCTCGCCGACGTGCTGCAGGAGGCTGCCCCGGGCGGTGACGGCGTGTCCGAGGAGCGCCGGGACCTGGCCACCGCGGTGACGAGTGCGCTCGCGATGCGCGCCGGTGCCTGGGCGGTGCGCGTGCACGACGTCGCGGCCACCCGCGACGCCCTCGCGATCACCCGCGCCTGGGAAGGCTGAGTGCGAGGTCGGAGCGTCGCCGTACCCTAGAGGCATGGACTTCCTCGACGAGATCGTGCTGACAGGGCTGACCGTGTTCGGCCACCACGGCGTCTACCCGCACGAGCGGGAGAACGGACAGGAGTTCACGGTCGACCTCCGGCTGCGGCTCTCCCTCGAACAGGCCGCCGCGTCCGACGATGTGGCCGACACCGTGCACTACGGCGAGCTCGCGGAGCGGGTGGCCGCCGTCGTCGCGGGGGAGCCGGTGAACCTCATCGAGACCCTGGCCGAGCGGATCGCGGACGTCGCCCTCGGTGACCGCCGCGTGCAGCAGGTGACCGTCACGGTGCACAAGCCGCAGGCGCCGATCGCCCTGACCTTCGGCGACGTGGCTGTGACGGTCCATCGGACGCGGGCTCCGGAGTCGCTGGAGGACATCACCACATGAGCCGCAACCTCACCCGCCCGCCGGAGGTGCCGGGCCCCCGAGCTCCGCGCCCCGAGACGGTGGCGGTCGTCGCGCTCGGCGCCAATCTCGGAGACCGCGAGGAGACGATCCGCGCCGCGGCCGCGCGCATCGCTCGGCTGCCGCTCGTCTCGGACGTGGGCCTGTCGCGCCTGTTCGAGACGGTGGCGCTGCGCGTGGACGGCCCCGACCCGGACGCCCCCGGGTACGTGAACGCGGTGGCTCTGGTGACCACACGGCTCGCTCCCGAGATCCTCCTCGGCATGCTGCACGCCATCGAGGACGAGAACGGCCGCGTGCGCGGCGAGCGGTGGGGCGACCGCACCCTCGACCTCGACCTCATCGCCTATGGCGACGTCGTCTCGGACGACCCCCGCATCCAGCTGCCGCATCCGCGCGCGGCGGAGCGGCTGTTTGTCCTGGAGCCGTGGCTCGACGTCGACCCCGACGCCGAGCTCGTGGGGCGCGGCCGGGTCGCCGATCTGGCGGCGGACCTTCGCGCGCGAGGCGAGGGATGAAGCGCACCTCCGCCGGACTTCTCGCCGTCCTCGCGCTCGTCGGCGCCGGGGCCGGCTTCATCCTCGACCAGATGCTCACGGCGACGGGGCGGGCCACGTTCACGCCGTCCCTCTTCCTCCCGGTGCTGCTCGTCCTCATCGCGGGCGCATCGCTCGGGGTGGCCTGGCCGGTGCGGCGCAGCGTCCGCTCCGGGGTGCGCATCGACCCGTTCCGTGCCCTCCGGGCCGCGACCCTCGCGCGGGCGTCGAGTCTGCTGGGGGCGATCCTGGCGGGCTTCGGGGCGGGCCTGCTGGCCTTCCTCCTCACGCGCCCCATCGATCCCCCGATAGGGTCGACTGTGGCCATGGTGGCGCTGATCGCGAGTGCGGTCGTGCTCGTCATCGCCGCTCTCGTCGCCGAACAGTTCTGCACCCTGCCGAAGGATCCTGATGACTCAGAACCCAGAGACCGCGCCCCTGAACCCGGCGGAGGGCACTGACCTCGGCGCCCTCGACCAGGGCACCTACACGGGCCTGCGCACGGCGCGCAACGAGGCCCGCCTCGAGCTCGACGGCACCTGGCACCAGATCTCGCCGCGCTACGTGGTGTCGCAGATCGTGCAGAACGTCATCTTCCTGGCGATCGTCGTGGCGGCGGCCGTCGTGCTGAACATCGTGCTCGAACAGGACTGGGTGTGGATCCCGGCCGGGGTCATCATCCTCATCACCCTCGTGACGCTGGTCATCCTCCCGCGTCAGGCGCGGGCGATCGGCTACATGCTGCGGGCGGACGACATCGTGTTCCGCAAGGGCATCCTCTGGCAGCGCATGATCGCCGTGCCGTACGGTCGCATGCAGCTCGTCGACATCACCCAGGGGCCTCTCGACCGGGCGTTCGGCATCTCCCAGCTCAAAATGGTCACCGCGGCGGCCACCACCGGCGTGCAGATCCCCGGCCTCACCCAGGCGGCGGCCGAGGCGCTGCGCGACACGCTCATCCAGGTCGCCGAGACCCGCCGGACCGGACTGTGAGCGAGTCGCAGCTCCCCACCGCCGCGCCGGGGCAGACCTCCGCGGGCGCACCGTCGACGCACCTCGCGGACGGCGAATGGCATCGGATGCATCCGCTGACGCCGCTCTTCAAGGGCGGCCTGGCGCTCATCATCGTCGGCGGCATCGTGATCGCGAACATGCGCGACCGCGTCATCGCCTGGCTCGTCGGGCAGTTCGCGCCGGAGGAGGCGCACTACGACGACTACACCGGCGGCGATCCGGTCGACTGGGTGCTCGCCAACAACTTCGCCCTGATCGCGCTGCTGGGTGTCCTGGCGCTCGTCGTGGTGCTCGTGGCCATCTTCTGGTTCGTCTGGCGCTTCCAGCAGTTCCGGATCACCGGGGAGCACGTCGAGGTGCGCAAGGGCATCATCTTCCGGTCGCACCGTCGCGCCCCGCTCGACCGTGTGCAGGGCGTGAACCTCACGCGGCCGTTCCCCGCACGCATCATCGGCCTCGCGAAGCTCGAGGTCGTCGGCGCGGGCACCGACGCGAACGTCGCGCTGGAATACCTGGCGACGCCGCGCGCCGAAGGCGTGCGCGCCGAGATCCTGCGCCTGGCCTCCGGTGCGCGAGCCGCTCGGCACGCGGCGTTGGATCCGCAGAGCGGCGCGACGTCCGGCGGCACCGCTCCGGTTACCGCGCGTGCACAGCTCGTCGGCTCGATGAACGAGGGCGTCAACGGCCTGCTCGCCGGCGTGGACCTGCAGGACGTCGTCCCCGAGAGCGTCGTCAAGATCCCGGCCGGCCGGCTGATCGGCTCGCAGCTCATCTCCGGGTTGCTGTGGCTGGTCTTCTTCGGCGTGATCTTCGCGATCGCGATCGGGAGCACCCTCATCGGCATCCTCGTCGACGGCGATCCCGACGGCGGGGTGGTGCTGCTGGGCATCGGGCTCGGCATGGGCGTCCCCATGGTCATCGCCGTGGTCGGTATCACGTGGGCGCAGATCTCCAAGTCGCTGCGCTACTCCATCGCGCCCACCCCCGACGGCGTGCGCATCACCTACGGCCTACTCACCACGGTCACCGAGACCCTTCCGCCGGGCCGCATCTTCGCGGTCGAGGTGTCGCAGTCCCTGCTGTGGCGGCCGTTCGGCTGGTGGACCATCAAGATCAACCGCATGAGCGGCAAGAGCGCCGCGCAGCAGTCGTCGAGCAGCGGTCAGCAGTTCAACGTCGTGCTCCCGGTCGGCAAGCGCGCGGACGTGGAGCGCGTGTTGTCGCTCGTGCTGCCCGACGTGCCGGCCGAGAGCATCCCCGCGCTGTGGGACCAGGGTGTCGTCGGTCCGACCGACACCGACCCCTATCGGACGATGCCGCGCCGGGCCTGGTGGCGGCGACCGTTCTCCTGGAAGCGTCACGGATACACGGTGACCTCGGACGGCCTGCTCCTGCGCCGCGGAATCGTGTGGCGCAAGCTCGCGGTCTTCCCGCTCGCGCGTCTCCAGGGCGTGTCGCTGAGCCAGGGGCCCATCGACCGGGCCCAGGGGGTCTCCGGCGCGCAGGTGCACACCGTGCCCGGGCCGATCACCGGCCTCCTCTCGGGGCTCGAGCGCGCCGACGCCCTTGCGCTGCTCAACGAGGTCAGCGTCGCCGCGGCCGAGGCGGCGTCCCGAGACCACACGCACCGCTGGAGCGAGCACGCCGCGGCGGGAACTCCGGTCGCACCGCCCGCTCCGCCGGTGTTCGGTGGTCCTGCGACGCCGGCGTCTCCCGCGTTCGGAGGGGCGGCATCCGCTCCGCCTGCTCCGCCCGCTCCACCGGCTCCGTTCGCGCCGCCTGCTCCGCCGACCGGTGTTCCGGGGTCGGCGACTCCGCCGGTCCCGCCCGTCCGGACTCCGCCGGTGACGCCGCCGCCTGCTCCGCCGGTCACGGCGCCTCCGGTCGCGCCGCCGCCTGCTCCGCCGGTCGCGCCGCCACCGCCGCAGACGGCTGCCCCCTCGACCTCTCCCTCGCCGACCGGCCCGACCCCGCCACCCACCCCGCCGGCGCGACCGGACACGTCGCGCGAGGAGTGAGCGTGGTGCGCGACGGGCGCCTGGGCGTCGGCATCGTCGGGGCCGGGCGCGTCGGTCCGGTGATCGGCGCGGCACTGGCCGGAGCCGGGCACGCGATCATCGGGATCACGAGCGGATCGGACGACGAGCGTGCGTCCGCGGTGCTCCCTGGCGTCCCGGTGCTGGACACGCAGGAGGTCGTGCGGCGCGCCGAACTGGTGATCCTCGCGGTCCCCTCCGCCGAGCTTCCGTCCCTCGTCTCGGGCATCGCGGAGGTCGGCGGGTGGCAGATCGGCCAGCTCGTCCTGCACACCGATCCGGCGCAGGGCATCGAGGTCCTGCGCCCGGCGGCGGAGCGCGGTGCCATCCCGTTGGCGGTGCACCCGGCGATCACGTTCACGGGGACCTCGATCGACCTCCGACAGCTGCAGGCGGGCTTCGCGGCGGTCACCGCTCCCGCCGCCGTGCTCCCGATCGCCCAGGCGCTGGCCGTGGAGATGGGGTGCGAACCGGTGGTCATCGCGGAAGCCGACCGTGCCGTCTACGCCGACGCGATCGCCACGGCCACGGAGTTCTCCCGCTCGATCATCGGACAGTCGACCTCGCGGCTCCGTGACATCGGGGTCGAGAACCCGGGTGGCTTCCTGTCGGCTCTGGTGCAGTCGACGGTCGAGCGGGCGCTGCGCGACGCCTCGGACCCGCCCCCGCTGGTCTGATCGCCGTCCCGGCGCGGCGTCTCGGGCTCAGCGTCCGCCGGAGAAGCCGCCTCCGCCTCCGCCCCCGGAGAACCCGCCGCCGAACGAGCCGCCGGTAGCGGACGAGGTGCCGGTGGACGGGGCCGAGTAGGTCGCGGCCGCGGTCGAGGAGCTCATGAACGCCACGAGCGACGTGCGGAGAGCGAAGGACGTGGGGTCGCCGATCCAGGTCGGGCCGTGCGCCTCCCGGCTGTACGCACTCTCCAGCACCCGGCCCCACTCGTCCTCCATGCCGAACAGCATCGCGTAGGGGAGGAGGCGCTCGTAGACATGGATGACGTCCGCCCCCTCCTCGGTGCGCCGTTCCGCGCCGGTGTAGGACTGCAGCATCCGCAACCGATCCTCCTCCGCGACCCGGATGAACTCGCGCACCCCCTGCAGATGCTCGTACGCCTGCGCACCTTCCGGCGTCAGCACCGTGTGCCGCGAGAAGGTGAAGAAACTCGAGGCCGCGACGAGCAGCGTCCCGACGGAGATGGCGAGAAGCGCGGGGCCGGCGGACAGGCGTCCGGATGCCACGGCCACGATGGCGACGACGAGACCGGCCACGGCGAGGGCGATGGCCACGGACTGCAGGATGACGGCAGCGCGGCTGCGCGCCGTGGTCGTCAGACCGCGGCGGGAGGCCTCCTCCTGGCCCTTCGTCGTCAGCGCGGTCATCCGCGTCGCGAAGGCCTCGCTCTCGGTCGGCAGGTCCACGACGCCGTCCGCATCCGCGTGGAGGAAGAGCGTGTCGAGCGCAGCCTGATCGAGGGGGCTCGGCGCCCTGCCGTGGGGCTGTCGTCGCAGCCGGGGCGCTTCGGCTGACGTGCCTTCCTCGATGCGCAGGGCGCCGCGGACGGCGAGGTGCACGATCTCGGCGGGCACCACGTTCTCGGCACCAGGGAGGAGCGCGGCCGCGAGGAGGGGAGGCTGGTCGTCGGGGACCTCGTACTGCGCCACGATGATCCCGCTGGCGCGGCGCCGACGTCGTCCCGAGCTCACCGTGGCCGCCCACCCGGCCGCGGATAGGCCGACGGCGCCGACCGCAGCGAGCACGGGCCCGAGGTCGGCGACGGGATCGGGCTGGCGGGCGGCCGGCTGGGTCACGGTCCGCGGTGCGAAGCCGACGGCCACCGTCACCCCGTCCCCGGCGGGAAGCGACCGGGCCTCGACACGGAACGTCGCGCCCTCCCCGCCCGCGATCGGCCCCGCGAGCTCGCAGGGAGCCGTGGATCCGGCAGGGCCGATGTAGCATCTCGTCGCGCCGGTGAGGTGGGTGGCCAGGGCCGCGTCGAAGCGGATGTCGGCCCGGAACGCCTCGATCGGCTGCGTGCTGTCGAGGGGGAGGAGATCCCAGTAGAACTCGTCCGCGGTGCGGGAACCCGACGCGTCCGGAGCGCTGCCGACGATGATGTCGCGCATCTCGTATTCGATGACGTAGGTGGTCAGGCCGTGGACGAAGTCGTCGTCACCGGTGAGGATGAAGAGCGTCCCGTCGTCCTCGTCGGTCTCGTACGGGACGGCGGCTCCGTCCTCGTCGGTGACCGCGAGCACCCGGGTGTCGAGCGCGGCGTCCTTGTACGTCGTCGCCAGCCCCCGCACGATGCCGCGGTTCTGGTCGGCGTCGGGGAATCGCGCGACGACGGTCTCCGTCACCTGCATGCGCGCCCGCCCGTCCTCGTCGAGCCCGACGTCGTACACCGCGTCCCAGGAGGCGTAGGAGAAGTCGTCCACGTCGGCGGCGGAGACGACGGTGGTCGCGGTCGCCGGGGCCGCCGCGATGGCGATCTCCGGCGCGAGGACGGGGACGGTGGCGAGAGCGACGACGGCGCTCGCGCGGAGGATCCGAGTGGGGGCCATGCCTCGAGGCTACTCAGCACGCCGCGCGGCGAGGACGTCCCGCGCCATCTCGGTAAACTGGGGAGGACTTCCAAGGAGCCCCGCACATGACTGACGCGCCCGCCGCGCCCGAAACGGCCTCGGCCGCCCCTTCCGCCGAAGAGGACATCCACGAGCAGAAGGCCGTCCGCCTCGCCAAGCGCGAGCGTCTGATCGAGAAGCGCACGGACGCCGGCGGCGGTGCGTTCCCGGTCGCGGTGCCCGTGACGCACAGCATTCCCGCGCTGCGCGCGGAGTACGGAGACCTCGAGCCCGGCGCCGAGACCGGCGTCGTCGTCGGTGTCGCCGGCCGCGTGGTGTTCAGCCGCAACACCGGCAAGCTCTGCTTCGCGACGCTCCAGGCCGGCGACGGCTCCCGGATCCAGGCGATGGTCTCCCTCGCCAACGTCGGCGAGGAGTCGCTCGCGGACTGGAAGGAGTACGTCGACCTCGGCGACCATGTCTTCGTGCACGGTGAGGTCATCTCCAGCCGTCGAGGCGAGCTGTCGATCATGGCGGACGACTGGGCCATCGCGTCGAAGGCGATCCTCCCGCTGCCCAACGCCTACGCCGAGCTGAGCGAAGAAGGACGCGTCCGCAGTCGCTACCTCGACCTCATCGTCCGGGAGCAGGCGCGGACGACCGTGCGTGCGCGTGCGGCGGTGAACGCGAGCCTGCGGGCGACGTTCGCCTCCCACGGCTACCTCGAGGTGGAGACGCCCATGCTGCAGGTGCAGCACGGCGGCGCGTCCGCTCGCCCGTTCGTCACCCACTCCAATGCGTTCGACACGGAGCTCTACCTCCGCATCGCCCCGGAGCTGTACCTCAAGCGCGCGGTCGTCGGCGGCATCGAGCGGGTCTTCGAGATCAACCGGAACTTCCGCAACGAGGGCGCCGACTCCACGCACAGCCCGGAGTTCGCGATGCTCGAGGCCTACCAGGCCTACGGCGACTACAACCAGATGGCGGCACTGACGCAGGAACTCGTGCAGCAGGCGGCGATCGCGGTGGCCGGGTCGACCACGGTGACGTGGGCGGACGGCACCGAATACGACCTGGGTGGCGAGTGGGACCGCATCTCGATGTACGAGTCGCTGTCGGCCGCGTCCGGGCGGACCGTCACGCCGATGGACGCCGTCGCGGACCTGATCGCCTTCGCCGAGGCGAACGGCGTCGACGTGCCGCCTCAGGCCACGCACGGCAAGCTCGTCGAGGAGCTCTGGGAGCACTTCGTGAAGGGCGACCTCGTCCGGCCGACGTTCGTCATGGACTTCCCCGTCGACACCTCCCCGCTCGTGCGGGAGCACCGCTCCGTCGAGGGCGTCGTGGAGAAGTGGGACCTCTACATCCGTGGATTCGAGCTGGCGACCGGGTACTCCGAGCTCGTGGACCCGGTCATCCAGCGTGAGCGGTTCGAGGAGCAGGCGAAGCTCGCCGCCCGCGGCGACGTCGAGGCCATGCCGATCGACCAGGAGTTCCTCCGGGCTCTGGAGCACGGCATGCCGCCGTCCGGAGGGATGGGCATGGGCATCGACCGTCTCCTGATGGCGATCACCGGCCTGGGGATCCGCGAGACCATCCTCTTCCCGCTCGTCAAGTAGCAGCGGGGCGCTCATTCTCCTCGCCGCCCACGGAAGGCCCACTCCGGCAGGACCGCACCGCCGATCATGGCGTCGAGCAGTAGCGCGAGACTGTACGTCGGGTCGATCTCCCGCGCCATCTCGAGGTAGCGGCCCGCGTGCGTGGCGCGTCCGAGCGCCCAGGACAACCAGGCCGCGACGGTGAGCGGGCCGGGGCGTGCCTCCCGCGGGGCTCGTGCCGTGGCCTCGCGTACGGCACGAAGCGCGGTGCGGAGTCGCTCGCCGTCCGGCGCCGTGCCGCGGCCGAGGAACACACGCCCGATGTCGTCGGGCACGGGTGCCCCGGCGGCGGTGAAGGCGAGCTGCGCCTCCATGGTGCGGATGCCCTGACGGTGATCGGTCGCCCACTGCGCGATCGCCGTGTCGCGGACCGGTGGTCGCCCCAGGCACCACACGAGCGCGGCGGCGGTGAGGGACGGGAGCGGATCCGAGGCCTCGAGAACCGATTCGAGGAACGCGGGGATGTCGTCGAGCAGAGCGGCGGCGGCGATCACCTGCGGCTCGCCGGTGCGCGTCGTGCGCTCCGGACCGAGCGCACGGTCGAGGCCGTGCAGGATGCGGGCGACCTGGCGGGCCTCCGCCGCAGGGGCGGATGGCAACGCCGCTCCGGAGAACTGGTCTCCCGAGACATCGCCGAGCGCGGCGGCCCCGGGCGGCGGAACGATGTCGGTCAGCGGATGCAGCACCGGATCGGTGTCCTCGTACCGGCTCCAGCCCTCCGGCGTCACGCACAGGGCCTCGACCACTCGGAGCCCCGCGCCCTCGGCGCAACCCAGAAGCGTGTCGACCGCCACCGCGTGCGGAAGCACGAGGCCGTCCGGCGTCTGCTCCGCCGGGGTGTCGGTGTAGACGACGACGGCCAGGGCGTCGGTCCCCGGCACCCGGACGACCAGGTCGACCGCCGCCGTGGCGTAGTGGAGGACGGGGATGACGTGATCGGGGAGGTCGAGGCGCATCGCCCCGTCGCTGCGGGAGCCGCGGAACGGGAGGAGGACGATGCTCTCGCGTGGCGTGAAGCCGGCGAGGGCGGGCACGATGGCCAGGAACTGGGCGGAGTCGGAGGCGCGGAGCACGGTTGTCATGAGGAGAGGGTGACGTTTCTGCGCACGTGATGGGGCACCGGAGGGGCGCTGTGGATGAGAATCCTGGGAAGCGCCACCTGTGCACGAGTAGTCGCTCGCGTACGATGGACGCATGGACAACTTCTGGCTCGCCGCGGCATGGTCGCTCCTGCCGACGGTCGGCGTCAGCATCGTCTTCTTCGTCGTGCTTCGCGGCATCCTCCGGTTCGATCGCACGGAGCGCAAGGTGCACGCGCAGATCGAGGCCGAGGAACGCGCCGCGCGCGGGCTGCCGCCGCGCCCCTGAGTCCGACCCATCCGCTACTGTGAAGCGAGCGCGCCCGGTCCGGCGCGCCCCGGGGTGACCATCCTCGGTGTGGGTGAGGGGGCGTGATGACCGCGGAGTCCTGGGGATGGTGGGTCGCCGCCTTCGTCCTGGTGCTCGACATCATCATCCGCGTCACCGCGATCATCGTCATCCCGCGCAACCGCCGTCCCACCGCGGCGATGGCCTGGCTCCTCGCCGTGTTCTTCATCCCGGTGGTCGGCGTCTTCCTGTTCCTGCTGATCGGGAATCCCCGCCTGCCGCGCGCACGGCGCCGCAAGCAGGAGCAGATCAACCAGTACATCGCGGAGACCAGCGAGCACCTCCACTTCGGGACGCTCCGGCCGAACGCCCCCGCCTGGTTCGGGCCGATCGTGCAGATGAACCAGCGTCTCGGTGCCCTGCCGCTCTCCGGCGACAACGGCGCCCACCTCATCTCCGACTACCAGGAGTCGCTCGACGAGATGGCGGAGGCCATCCGCACGGCGCAGGAGTACGTGCACGTCGAGTTCTACATCCTGCAGTCCGACGACTCGACGGACAACTTCTTCCGCGCCCTCGAAGAGGTGGCTGCGCGGGGTGTGGCCGTGCGCGTGCTCCTCGACCACTGGGCGAACCGGGGCAAGCCGCGCTACCGCCAGACCATCGCCCGCCTGAACGACATGGGTGCGGAGTGGCACCTGATGCTTCCCGTGCAGCCGCTCAAGGGCAAGATGCAGCGCCCGGATCTACGCAATCACCGCAAGCTCCTCGTCGTGGACGGCAACATCGCCTTCCTGGGGTCGCAGAACATCACGGACTCCACCTACAACCTGCCGAAGAACATCCGGCGGGGCCTGCACTGGGTCGACCTGATGGTCCGCCTGGACGGGCCGGTGGTGCTGAGCGTCAACGCGATCTTCCTCAGCGACTGGTACAGCGAGACGGACGTCGTGCTCGAGGAGATCGACATCTCCCACGCCAACATCGGCTCCGGCGACCTGGACTGCCAGGTGGTGCCGTCCGGCCCGGGCTTCGAGGTGGAGAACAACCTGCGGCTCTTCCTCGCCCTCCTGTACGCGGCGAAGAAGCAGATCATGATCGTCAGTCCGTACTTCGTCCCGGACGAGGCCTTGCTGCTCGCGGTCACCGCGGCCGTCGATCGCGGTGTCGAGGTGCAGCTCTTCGTCTCGGAAGAGGGCGACCAGGCGATGGTCTACCACGCCCAGCGCAGCTACTACGAGGCGCTGCTCCGGGCGGGGGTGCGGATCTGGATGTATCGGAAGCCCTACATCCTCCACACCAAGAGCCTCACGATCGACGACGAGGTGGCCGTCATCGGCTCCAGCAACATGGACATGCGCTCGTTCGGCCTGAATCTCGAGGTGTCGATGCTCGTACGCGGCGAGGAGTTCGTCGCCGAGATGCGCGAGGTCGAGGACAAGTACCGGTCGCTGAGCCGGGAGCTGACGCTCGAGGAGTGGCTGCAGCAGCCGCTGCGCTCCACCGTGCTCGACAATCTCGCGCGGCTCACCTCCGCTCTGCAGTGATCGCGCGATCCGTCAACCCCGGTTCCGGGGAGCGGAACCCGCCGCTACCCTGAGGGCATGACTCCCCGCAGGCTCGTGCTCGCCGTGTCCTCCGCGCTCGCCGCGGCCCTCGTCCTCGCCGGCTGCACGGTCGGTCCCGGCGGAGCCGCACCGCATTCGACGTCCGATCCCTCCAGCGGCCCGGGAAGCGCCGGGAGCGCGGACGACCAGGACGACATGGACGGAGCGCTCCTCGACGACGGACGGATGTTCGCTGTCGTCAGCTGGGGGTCGTCGACCTGCCTCCCCCAGGTGGACGAGGTCTCCGCCGAGGGGCAGCGGGTCTCTGTGACGCTCGTCGAGCCGGAAGGTGACGGCGCCACGGAGCAGGCCTGCACGGCGGACCTCGCGCCCCGGGCCAGCCTCGGAGCGCTGCCGGACGGCGTCGACCCGACCAAGGACGTGACGCTGGTGGTGACGTACGGCGACCTGATCGACGAGATCGACGTCGACGGCGACCCCGCCGCCACGGCCACTCCCGGTTCGTCGACCGAGTACCAGCCGTCCGCGGCCTGGTTCGACGACGGCGGTCTGGTGCTGCTGACCTGGGGCTCCTCCAGCTGCGCTCCGGTCGTCGACTCCGTCGAAGCGGACGGCTCGACGGGCACCGTGACCTTCGTCACGGACGAGGATCAGGTGTGCACCATGGACATGGCGCCGCGGGCCACGGTGGTCGAGTTCGCCGAGGACGAGGTCGACGACGACGCCCCGTTCGAGCTGACGCTCGTCGGCGGCGGTCTCGACGGCACGGTCGAGGTCCGCTGAGTCGGACGCCCTCGTCAGAGGATGTGCACCGGGTGACCGGTGGGCAGCGCGAGTAGAAGCGCGCCGGGGTCGGCTCGACACGTGAGGTGCACGGCCTCGCCGAACTCGTCGCCGTCGAGCTCGACGGGTGTGGGGGCGGAGGCGGCGGCCTCGGCGCGGGCACCGCGGAAGTAGTGCACCGAGGCATCCGTGCCGCGGCGCTCGAGCACGAACCGACCGGCACGTGAGCGGCGCAGCACGGAGTTGTCCCACCAGATCTTGCGCCAGACCCCGAGCCAGCCGAGCACGCCGGTCGGCTGGATGACCGCCACGTCGAGGGTCGCATCGGTGATGGAGGCGTCCGGGATGAGGGAGATGCCGGCCGGAAGCGTGCCGCAGTTCGCGAACAGGATGCTGTGCACCTTGGTGGAATGCAGGCGCCCCGTGCCGATCTGGTACACCGCCCGGAAGGGCTTGGCGCGGGGGAGGGATCGGGCGGCGCCGTCGACGTAGGCGATCCAGCCGACGGACTTCTTCAAATCGGCACGGGTGTTCGCGATCATGTCGGCGTCGAGGCCGATGCCGGCGAGCACGACGAAGGCATGCTCCTCCTCGGAGCCGTCCTCCCTGGTCATCCGCGCCCAGCCGATATCGATCGGATGACGGAAGTCGCCGAGGGCGGCGCGGATCATCTCCGCCGGGTCGGCCAGCGGCAGCCCGAGATTCCGAGCGAGGAGGTTCCCGGTGCCGCTCGGCAGGATGGCGAGGGGGACCCCCGTGCCGGCGATGGCCTCCGCGACGGCGCGCACCGTCCCGTCTCCGCCGGCCACGAGCACCACATCCACGCCGCGCGTCAGTGCCTCGGCCGTCGCCCCCTGGCCCGCATCCTCCACGGTCGTCGGATAGAAGGCGGGGTGATCCCATCCCGCCTCTCGGGACAGATCGCGGACCTGCGCGCGCAGGCGCTTCCCGTCGACCTTCACGGGGTTGTACACGAGCGCCGCCTGCTTCAGAACGCGGGGACTCGTGGTCATGGCGCTACTCTAGACCGGCATCCGCCGAGGGGCGGGACGCCGGTGGAGGGAAAACCAGGACGCCCGGTCCCGCGCCGCGCACCTCGTAGACTTGCGGAATGATCGACCTCGCACTCCTCCGCGAAAATCCGGAGATCGTCCGCCGTTCGCAGGCTGCCCGTGGCAACGACCAGAGCACCGTCGACGTCGCACTCGAGGCCGACCGATCGCGCCGCGCGGCACTGGCCGCGTTCGAGGAGCTGCGCGCGGAGCAGAACGCCTTCGGCAAGCAGGTCGCGAAGGCGCCCAAGGAGGAGAAGGCGGCCCTGGTCGCGCAGGCGAAGGACCTCGCCGACCGGGTCAAGCAGGCCCAGCACGCGGCCAACGAGGCCGCCGACGCCGCGGCCGCGGCCCTCGCCCGGATCGAGAACGTCGTCATCGACGGTGTTCCCGCCGGCGGTGAGGAGGACTTCGTCGAGCTGCGGCGCGTCGGGGAGGTGCCGGCGTTCGACTTCGAGCCGCGGGATCACCTCGAGCTCGGGGAGATGCTCGGCGCGATCGACATGGAGCGCGGTGCCAAGGTCTCCGGTGCGCGGTTCTACTTCCTCCGCGGAATCGGTGCCCGCCTCGAGATCGCGCTCATGAACCTCGCCCTCGACAAGGCGCTGCAGAACGGCTTCGTGCCGCTGATCACGCCCACGCTCGTGCGTCCGGAGATCATGCAGGGCACGGGCTTCCTCGGCGAGCATGCCGATGAGGTGTACCACCTCGACAAGGACGACGACCTCTACCTCGTCGGCACCAGCGAGGTCGCGCTCGCCGGGTACCACAAGGACGAGATCGTCGACCTCGCGCGCGGGGCCCTCCGGTACGCCGGATGGTCGACCTGCTACCGCCGGGAGGCCGGCTCGCACGGCAAGGACACCCGCGGAATCATCCGCGTGCACCAGTTCAACAAGCTGGAGATGTTCGTCTACACCACGGCCGAGGACGCCGAGGCGGAGCACCTGCGGCTCGTCGCGCTGCAGGAGGAGATGCTGACCTCGCTCGGCCTCGCCTACCGGGTGATCGACGTCGCCGCAGGAGACCTCGGGTCGAGCGCGGCGCGGAAGTACGACATCGAGGCCTGGGTGCCCACTCAGGGCGCCTTCCGCGAGCTGACCTCCACGTCGAACTGCACGACCTTCCAGGCGCGGCGTCTCGACGTCCGGTACCGCCCGGCCGCGGAGGACGGCGGCACGGCGCCGAAGACCCAGCACGTCGCGACGCTCAACGGCACGCTCGCGACCACGCGCTGGATCGTCGCCCTGCTCGAGACGCACCAGCAGGCGGACGGCTCGGTGCGGGTCCCCGAGGTCCTGCGCCCCTACCTCGGCGGACTCGAGGTGATCCGCCCGCTCGCCGACGAGCAGGCCGCCCGATGACAGCCCCCTGGCTGGTCGGCCTCGACGTCGACGGGACGATCCTCCTGCAGGACGAGACGATGAGCCCCGGCGTGCCCGAGGCCGTCGCCCGGGTGCGGGACGCGGGTCATGTGGTGACCATCGCGACGGGACGCAGCTGGATGGCGACCCGCCGCTACGTGGAGGAGCTCGGGCTGACCGCGGACTACGTGGTGTGCTCCAACGGTGCGGTGACCATGCGCCGTGACGGCGACGAGTGGGAGCGCTGGCACGTCGAGACCTTCGACCCGACGCCGGTGCTCGCCCTGCTCCAGGAGCGCCTTCCGGACGCGCGCTACATGGTCGAGCTCGGGTCGGGGCAGCGGCTGTTCACCGAGCAGCTCGACGACTGGACGCTCGACGGCGGCCGCCAGGTCGACTTCGAGGAGCTCGGGGCCCTCCCCGTCTCCCGCATCGTGGTCGTCTCGCCCGGACACGACGAGGACGACTTCCACCGACTCGTCGCCGACGCCGGGCTCAACGAGGTCTCGTATGCGATCGGCTGGACGGCGTGGCTGGACATCGCCCCGCAGGGCGTCGACAAGGGGACGGCGCTGGAGCGCGTGCGCGACGAGCTCGGCCTCGACGCGGCCCGGGTCCTCGTCGCCGGGGACGGACGCAACGACATCGGCATGTTCGGCTGGGCGCGCACCGGCGGCGGCCGCGCCGTGGCCATGGGGCAGGCGCCCGCCGAGGTGAAGGACGCCGCGGGTGAGGTGACCGCCGACGTCGAGCAGGGAGGGCTGGCGGCGGCGCTGAACACGCTTCCAGCACCCGCCCAGGTCGACGCAGGAGAATAGAACTCGGCTAGACTCGCGCCTGGTCGGCAGATGTTTCTGTCGGGAGGGTTGTCCGAGCGGCCGATGGAGCTGGTCTTGAAAACCAGTGGGCAGAGATGTCTCGTGGGTTCGAATCCCACACCCTCCGCTTCCTGAGCGCGGTACCCCCGCCGTCGCTGAATTCGAAAGGGCCCGAGTGAGCGAGAACACCCGCCGCCGCCGCACCGTCGCGCGACATGGTCAGCTGCGCTCGCCCGGCGCCGCCAGTCAGCTGCTCAAGCTCCTCGCGATCAGCATGGCGGTGGTGCTCGTCAGCGGCATCGGGGTCGCGGCCTACATCTGGTTCGACTTCTCGAGCACGGTCTCGGCGAACGCCGTCGACCTCGACGGCCAGGAAGACCTCCCGCCGGACATCAGCGCGTACAAGGGCGGGTTCAACCTCGTCCTCACCGGCGTCGACACGTGCGAGGACGACTACAAGCAGTACTTCGGCGACCGGTGCACGGGCGGCGACGCCGAGGGCACCCTCAACGACGTGAACCTGCTCGTGCACGTCTCGGAGGAGCCGCGGCGGATCACGGTCGTCAGCTTCCCTCGCGACCTGATGATCCCGATCCCGTCCTGTGAGGACGAGGACGGCAACGCCACCGCCGCGATGAGCAAGCAGCCCCTGAACGTCGCGTACACCGACGGCGGGCTGAACTGCGTCGTCCGCACGATCTCCGCCCTCACGGACCAGGAGGTGCAGTTCGCCGCCTCCGTGACGTTCGGCGGCGTCATCGAGATCACCAACGCGATCGGCGGCGTCGACGTCTGCCTCGCCAACCCGATCCGCGACCGCTACACCGGTCTCGACATGGCCGCCGGCACCCACACCGTCCAGGGCCTCGAAGCCCTGCAGTTCCTCCGCACCCGGCACGGTGTCGGCGACGGCAGCGACCTCGGCCGCATCGGCAACCAGCAGCAGTACATGTCCAGCCTCGCGCGCAAGCTCATCAGCGGTGAGGTGCTGGGCAACGTGCCGGTCATGCTGAAGCTCGCCAACACCGGCATCCAGAACCTGGAGACGAGCACGTCGCTCGCCGATCCCATGATGATCGTGCAGATCGCGCTCGCCGTGAAGTCGGTGCCCTTCGAGGACATCGTGTTCGTGCAGTACCCGACGCTGACCGACTGGAACGACCCGAACAAGGTCGTGCCGAACGAGGAGGCCGCCGTCGCGCTCTGGGACGCGATCGAGGCCAACGCCCAGCTGCAGATCACTCACGAGAACACCAGCAACGACGGCGTCGTCGTGCAGGACCCGACGACTCCGACCGAGCCGACCGAGCCCGCCGAACCGACGCAGGAGGCGACGCCGACGCCGACGACCGCCCCGGACGTCGTGGCGCTGCCGGATTCGATCAAGGGCAACTCCGCCGCCCAGCAGACCTGCTCGAACGGCAACGTGCGCTGATCGCCCCTCAGGCGCCCCGCGGGCGGTAGACCGTCGGCGGGTGCGTCGTCGCCACGAGAGCGCGGAGCTCCGAGAGCGCGGCCGGCGCCGCTCCCCGGGCCCGCGCCTGGACGAGGACGTTGCCGAGAGCGGTCGCCTCGACAGGACCGGCGAGGACGGGAAGCCCGGTGCGGTCCGCGGTCGCCTGACACAGCAGCCGGTTGAGAGACCCGCCGCCGACGAGGTGGACGACGTCGAGGGGCTGGCCGGAGAGCCGCGCCGCCGTCCCGACGGCGTCGGCGAACGCGGCCGCGATGCTCTCCACGACGAGCCGGACGAAGGCCGGGCGCGAGGCGGGGGCGGCGACGCCGCTCGCGCGCAGGAGATCGGCGATACGCGCCGGCATGTCGCCGGGGGCCGAGAGCGCGGGGTCGTTCGCATCGAACACCGCCGACGGAGGCTCCGCGGCGGCGGCCTCGGCGAGCAGTCCCGACAGATCGATGGACGCTCCGTCTTCGGCCTCCCAGGCCCGCACGGTCTCGCTGAGGAGCCACAGTCCGGTCACGTTGTGGAGGACGCGGAAGCGGTCGTCCACGCCGCGTTCGTTGGTGAAGTTGGCGTCCCGCGCCGCCGCCGTGAGGATCGGCTCGACCCGCTCGACCCCGACCAGTCCCCAGGTGCCGCAGGAGATGTACGCGGCACGGGGTGACGTCATCGGGACGGCGACCACCGCCGAGGCGGTGTCGTGCGAGCCCACGGCGATCACCGGCAGATCCGCGCCGATGCGCTCCGCGACCCCGGGGCGCAGCCGACCGATGACCGTGCCGGGATCGACGAGGTCCGGCAGGAGGGAGGCGTCGATGCCGAGGCGGGTCGCGAGCGCCCGGTCCCAGGTGCCGGCACTCACATCCAGCAGCCCCGTGGTCGAGGCGTTGGTCCGTTCGGCGACGCGGGCGCCGGTGAGGAGGAAGGCGAGGAGGTCCGGGATGAGGAGCGCGGTATCGGCGTCGTGCCGGAGCTCGTCCGCCCGGAGCTGGTAGAGCGTGTTGAACGGGAGGAACTGCAGGCCGTTGCGTGCGTGGAGGTCGTCGAACGGGACGAGGGAGTGCACCTCGTCCACTCCGCGGGCGGTGCGGTCGTCGCGGTAGTGGAACGGCTCCGCGAGCAGCTCGCCGGCGCGGAGGAGGCCGTAGTCGACCGCCCACGAGTCGATCCCGATCGACTCGATGCCCGGTTCCCGGCGGACCGCTTCGGCCAGGCCGTCGAGGACATGGGCGACGAGCGCGTCGAAGTCCCAGTGCAGACCGTCGCCGCGGGCGACCGGGCCGTTCGGGAAGCGGGAGACCGGCTCGAGCTCCAGGACGCCCGGCCCCACGCGGCCGATCATCACGCGGCCGCTCGTGGCGCCGAGATCCACCGCCGCGACCGCACGGACGTGCCGTGCGGTTGCGGGCGAGCGGTCGTCGGTCATCGCAGGAACGCCGCGGCGACGCCGGAATCGACGGGGATGTGCAGCCCGGTGGTCCGACTCAGCTCCGGTCCGGTCAGCACGAAGACGGCATCCGCGACGTTCTCCGGCACGACCTCGCGCTTGAGGATGGTGCGGTTGGCGTAGAACTGGCCGAGGTCCTCTTCCTTGACGCCGTACGTGGCCGCCCGGTTCGCTCCCCACCCGGAGGCGAAGATGCCGGAACCGCGGACCACACCGTCGGGGTTGATGCCGTTGACCCGGATGCCGTGCTCGCCGAGTTCCACCGCGAGCAGCCGCACCTGGTGCGCCTGGTCGGCCTTCGTCGCCGAGTAGGCGATGTTGTTCGGACCCGCGAAGACGGAGTTCTTGGAGGAGATGTAGATGATGTCGCCGCCGAGCCCCTGATCGATGAGCACCCGGGCTGCCGCCTTCGAGACGAGGAACGAGCCCTTCGCCATCACATCGTGCTGGAGATCCCAGTCCTTCTCGGTCGTCTCCAGCAGCGGCTTCGACAGCGAGAGGCCCGCGTTGTTCACGACGAGGTCGAGGCCGCCGAACGCGAGCACCGCCTCGTCGATCGCCGCCTGCACCGCGTCGGCGTCGGCGACATCGGCGGCCACGCCGATGGCGACGTCCTCGTTCCCGAGCTCGGCGGCCGCGGCTCTGGCCTTGTCGAGGTCGAGGTCGGCGACGACGACGCAGGCGCCCTCCGCGGCGAGGCGGGTCGCGATGGCCTTGCCGATCCCGCTCGCGGCACCGGTGACGAGGGCGATGCGGCCCTGGTGGGACTTCGGCTTCGGCATCCGCTGCAGCTTCGCCTCCTCCAGCGCCCAATACTCGATGCGGAACTTCTCCGCGTCGGAGATGGGGGCGTAGGTCGACAGGGCCTCGGCACCGCGCATGACGTTGATCGCGTTGACGTAGAACTCGCCGGCGACCCGTGCGGTCTGCTTGTTCGCCCCGTACGAGAACATCCCGACGCCGGGCACGAGGACGATGAGCGGATCCGCGCCTCGGATCGCGGGGGATTCGGCGGTCGCGTGGGCGTCGTAATAGGCCTGGTAGTCGGCGCGGTAGGCGGCGTGGAGCTCCCGCAGGCGTTCCGTCTGCTCCTCCAGGGTCGCGGTGGCGGGCAGGTCGAGGAGGAGCGGCTTGACCTTGGTGCGCAGGAAGTGGTCGGGGCAGCTCGTGCCGAGGGCGGCGAGGGCCGGAGCCTTCTCGGAGGCCAGGAAGTCGAGGACCACGTCGCTGTCCGTGAAGTGGCCGACCATCGGCTTGTCCGTCGACGCGAGACCGCGGACGGTGCCGGCGAGGGCGGCCGCCCGTGCGCGGCGCTCCGGCTCCGGCAGGGCCTCGAAGCCCGATCGCGTGCCGCCGAACGGCGCGGGGGAGCCGTGCTCCGCGATGTAGGCGGCGGCGGTGTCGATCATCCACAAGGAGTTCGCCTCCGCCTCCTCCGAGGTGTCTCCCCACGCGGTGATGCCGTGGCCGCCGAGGATCGTGCCGATGGCCTGCGGGTTCTCCGCCTTGATCTGCGCGATGTCCAGTCCGAGCTGGAAGCCGGGGCGGCGCCACGGCACCCAGACCACGCGGTCGCCGAAGATCGTCGTCGTGAGTTCCTCTCCGTCGGCCGCGGTGGCGATCGCGATGCCCGAGTCGGGGTGGAGGTGATCCACGTGCGGGGCGTCGACCAGGCCGTGCATCGCGGTGTCGATCGAGGGGGCGGCGCCGCCCTTGCCGTGCAGGCAGTAGTCGAAGGCGGCGACCATCTCGTCCTCCCGCTCGACCCCCGGATAGACGTCGACGAGCGCGCGCACGCGGTCGAGGCGGAGGACCGCGAGACCGGCCTCGGTCAGGGTGCCGAGGTCACCACCGGAGCCCTTCACCCAGAGGAGTTCGACCGGCTGCCCCGTCACCGGGTCGATCTCGGTGCCCTTGGCGGAGGTGTTGCCGCCCGCGTAGTTCGTGTTCTTCGGGTCGGCGCCCAGGCGGTTGCCCCGCGCGATCAGGTCGGCGGCGGTGGGGTTGGTCATGTGAGTCCTCGGTTCGTGAGTGAAGATGCCGGTCGACGCCGGAGAGTCAGGGGAGCTGCAGGATCCGAGTCGCGAACCGATCGATCGTCGCGGCGAAGGCGGATTCCTCGGGGCGGTTGAGGTGCCCGTGGGTGGTGCCCGGCTCGACGACGACGTCGACCTCCACGCCGGCGGTGGCGAGGGAGCCGGCGAACGCCTCGCCGGACATACGGAGTTCGTCGGTCTCGTCGTTGACCATGATGGTGGGCGGGAAAGAGGCGAGCGCCGTCGGCTCTGCGGTGCCGGGGACGGCATAGACGTCCGCCGTGTCGGGGTCGCTCCCGAGATAGTTCTCGTACATGCCCCGCACGAAGTCCGGGGTGAACACGTCAGCGGAGGGATCTCCGTCGAGCAGGGCACGCAGCTCCGGGTCGGGAGCGGCCTGCACCGCCTGCAGGGTCGGGTAGGCGAGGACCGCGAGTGCGGGCACCACGCCGCCCTCGTGCGCGAGGCGGAGCGCCGCGCCGGTGGCGAGGTTGCCGCCTGCGCTGGCTCCGCCGATCGCCCAACCTCGCGAAGCGACGTCCGACGTGGCGGCCCAGCGGAACGCGGAGACCATCTCGTCGTGCGGGACGGGGTAGTGCACACCCCCGCGCTTCTCCGCGCCGAGGCGTGCGCTCCACTCGGCTGTCATCGGGGCGAGGGCGTAGTCCACGCTCACCACGGCGATCCCGTGGTCGACGAACGCCCGCGCGACGGCGTCGGCCTCCGCCATGTCGATGTCGCCGCCGGCGAATCCGCCGCCGTGAGCCCACACCAGGCCGTGGCCGCTCGGCGACTTCGGGGAGTAGACGCGCACACGCAGCGGCCCGTGCGGCCCGTCCAAGACGTGATCGTGGATGTCGCGCGCGCTCATACGCTCAGGCTCCCCAGCCCGCCTGCACGCCGCCCACGCGCTCCTCCGCGATCCGCTGCCCGTACCCGGAGGCCGCGTACGCCGCCATCGGGTCGGCGGGCAGCCCGCGCTCCTCTCGCCACGCGGCCAGGGCCGGGCGGACGTCGGTGGAGAAGGCGTCCATGAAGACGGCGTTCGCGGTGAGCACGTCGCCGCTGCGCTGGGCAGTCGTCAGCGCATCCCGGTCGACGAGCAGCGCCCGCGCGGTCATCTCCTGCACGTTCAGGACGGAGCGGATCTGTCCGGGGATCTTGTCCTCGATGTTGTGGCACTGGTCCAGCATGAAGGCCACGTCGGGGTTGTTCAGCCCGCCGCCCCGGATGACCTCGAACAGGATCCGGAACAGCTGGAACGGGTCGGCGGCACCCACGATGAGGTCGTCGTCCGCATAGAAGCGGGAGTTGAAGTCGAACGAGCCGAGCTTGCCGAGGCGCAGCAGCTGCATCACGATGAACTCGATGTTGGTGCCCGGCGCGTGGTGACCGGTGTCGAGGCAGACCATCGCCTTGTCCCCGAGGGCGGTCACCTGCACGTAGGACGTCCCCCAGTCCGGGACGTCGGTGTGGTAGAACGCCGGCTCGAAGAACTTGTACTCGAGCACGAGGCGCTGGTGGTCGCCGAGGCGCGCGTAGATCTGCTGCAACGAGTCGTGCAGGCGATCCTGCCGTCCGCGCAGGTCGGCCTGACCGGGGTAGTTCGACCCCTCCGCCAGCCAGATCTTCAGGTCGCGGCTGCCGGTGGCGTCCATGACGTCGACGCAGGCCAGGTGATGGTCGATGGCCTTGCGGCGCACAGCCGCATCCTCGTGGGTGAGGGCGCCGAACTTGTAGTCGTCGTCCTGGAAGGTGTTGGAGTTGACGGTGCCGAGGGCGACGCCGTGGTCCTCGGCATGACGGCGCAGGTCGTCGAAGGAGTCGACCAGATCCCACGGGATGTGCAGCGCCACGGTCGGGGCGAGCCCCGTGTGGGCGTGGACCTGTGCGGCGTCCGCGATCTTCTCGTACGGGTCGCGGGGCGTGCCGGGAGTGCTGAACACCTTGAACCGGGTCCCGGAGTTGCCGAACGCCCAACTGGGCAGCTCGATGCTCTGCTTCTCGAGCGCGGCGAGGATGTCGGGGGTGAGGATGCTCACGATGCACGGCCTTCGTTGTCGGTGGCGGGTGTGGCGCTCTCGCCGGCGGCGGCGAGCTGGTCTTCGAGGTGGAACACCTCGGTGAGAGGGGTGGCGGCCTGATCGGGACGGCCGTCGAGGTCGAGGAAGAAGGGGGCCATCTCGGCCTCCCAGCGTGCGGCGACGGGGGAGGCGGCGAGGTACGCCTGCGCGGCCGCATCGTCATCGGTCTCGTAGTAGCCGAAGAGCACGCCACCGCTTCCGAGGAAGAGGCTGTAGTCGCGCCGTCCGGCGGCCGCGATCTCGCGGAGCATCTCCGGGCGCACCGGCGTGTGACGGGCGAGGTACTCGGGCAGCAGCTCGGGCTTCACCTGGAGCTGGAAGGCGACGCGGGTCATGCGATTCCTCTCGGGGTCCGGCCGGCGCCCGCGGGGAGCGCCGGCCGGAGGCGACTCAGAAGTCGAAGTCGCCGATGTTGTCGGCGTCGAACACGAACGGGTCGCCCAGCAGGACGACGCCGTCGGCGCCGACGGTGTACTCGCCGAGGTCGCCGGCCTCGAAGGTGTCGCCCTCTTCACCGGTGATGTCGCCGGCGATCAGGGCCTGGGCGGCGTAAGCGGCCAGGTAGCCGAGGTCGGCCGGGTTCCACAGCGCGAAGGCGGTGACGGTGCCGTCCTCCACGTACTCGCGCATCTGGTTGGGCGTGCCGAGTCCGGTCAGCGCGACCTGGCCCTTGAAGTCGGACGTCGACAGGTAGCGCGCCGCGGCGGCGATGCCGACCGTGGTGGGCGAGACGATGCCCTTGAGGTCCGGGTGGGTCTGCAGCAGCGCGGCCGTCTTGTCGAACGACGTCTGGTCGTCGTCGTCGCCGTAGACCGTCTCGACGATCGTGATGTCGGGGTACTCGCTGGCGACGTACTCCTCCATCAGCTCGATCCAGGCGTTCTGGTTCGTGGCGTTGGCCGATGCGGAGAGGATGGCGATCTCCCCGGCGCCGCCGATCTGCTCGGCGATGAGGTCGATCTGCACCTTCGCGATGCCCTCGGAGTCGGCCTGGTTGATGAACAGGTCGCGGCAGTCGGTGTTGGTGTCGGAGTCGAAGGTGACGACCTTGACCCCGGCTTCCCTGGCCTCGTTCAACGCGTCGCAGATGGCCTGCGGGTCGTTGGCCGAGACGACGAGGGCGCCGACACCCTGCTGCGTGGCCGTGTTGATGTAGCTGACCTGGGCGTCGGGCGTGGCCTCGGCAGGGGCGACCTCGGAGAACGTGCCGCCGAACTCCTCGACGGCCTTCTTGCCGCCCTCGCTGGACGTGTCGAAGTACGGGTTGCCGAGGTTCTTGGGCAGGAAGGTGATCGAGGCGTCCGCCCCGTCGCCGCCGCCGTCTCCTCCGCCGTCGGTGGAGCCGGCGCAGCCGGTCAGTGCGACCGCCGCCGCCACCGCGAGGGCGGCGAAGGCGGTGACACGCTTGCGTGCAAACGTCATTGTTCGTTCCTTTCGTCGGGAGATGCCGCGGATGCGGCGTCCATCGGTGCCTTCGTCGCTGTGGCGGCACCGGCGGGGGGTCTGCCCGGTCGGCGGCGTGCCTTCTGCAGCCAGGCCAGGAAGCTTGCGGCCACCACCGAGATCACGAGGAGCGTGCCGGTGATGATGTTGATGACGTCGGAGGTGACGTTCACCAGGCGGAGTGCACTCGCGAGCGCCCCGATGAGGAAGGCGGCGGCGATGACGCCGTAGATCTTGCCGCGACCGCCGAACACCGACACCCCGCCGAGCACGACGGCCGCGATGACCTGGAGCTCGAGGCCGGTGGCGTTGTCGCCGCGGGCGCTGCCGTAGCGGAGCGTGTAGAAGATGCCGGCGAATGCGGCGACCGCTCCGGACAGCACGAACAGGATGAGCTTCGTGCGCTCGACGTGCACACCGGAGAAGTGCGCCGCGTCCTTCGACAGCCCGATCGCGTACACCCCGCGGCCGAACGGCGTGAAGTGCAGCAGGACCGCGAAGACCGCGACGAGCACGAGGAACGGGATCGTGATGACGGGTATCGGGGTGCCCGCGATCTTCGCCTTGGCGAGAGCCGTCCAGAACTCCGGGAAGTCGGTGACCGCCGCCGTGCCGAGCAGTCCGACGGCGAGGCCGCGGAAGAGGGCGAGCGTGCCGATCGTGACGGCGAGCGAGGGCAAGCCGACGACCGTCACGAGGAAGCCGTTGAACGCGCCGCCGACCACGCCCACGACGAGGGCGGCGAGGGCCGCGAGCTCGAACGGGAGCCCCGCCTGCACCAGCGCGCCGGTGACGACGCTGGACAGCCCGACCATGCTGCCCACCGAGAGGTCGATCTCGCCGGTGATCATGATGAGGGTCATCGGCAGGGCGATCAGGAGGATCGGGGCGATGTCGAGCAGCAGGTAGGTCAGCGTGATGGGCTGTCCGAACCCGCGGATGCTGGAGGCCGAGACGATCGCGACGAGCAGGAGCAGGCCGACGATCGCGGCCTCGCGCGTGAGCAGGAGCCGGCGCCACAGGGGCTTGTCGTAGTCGCGGATGACGCGGGTGGTCGCGGTGGCGGTCGCGGTGGTCATGATTCGTCCCTCGCCTCGATGAGCCGCCGTCTCTGCCGCACCGCGAGCACGCGGTCGAGCACGATGGCGCCGATGATGAGCAGGCCGACGACGGCACGCTGCCAGAAGTCGGGGATGCCGAGGATCGGCAGAGCGCGGTTGATGGTCAGCAGCAGGACGGCGCCGATCGCGGCGCCCCACACCGAGCCGATGCCGCCGGTGATCGCGACGCCGCCGATGACGGCCGCGCCCACCGCGTCCAGCTCCCATCCCGCTCCCGCCTGGGAGTTGATGGTGCCGTACCGGGCCGCGTAGAAGACGCCGGCGAGTCCGGCGAGAGCTCCCGACAGGACGAACGCGGTGAGCACTCGGCGCGTGACGCGCAGGCCGTAGAGCTCGGCCGCCGCGGGGTCGGAGCCGATCGCGTAGAACTCCCGGCCGCCGCGGGTGTTCTTCATGTACCAGGCGGCGACGGCGAGCACGACGACCGCGACGATCGCGAGGATCGGGATGCCGAGGACCTGCCCCGTGCCGAGGGCGAGGAAGTCGCGCGGCATGTCGGAGGCGTTCACGCGGTCGCTGCCGGTCCACAGCACGTTGATGCCGCGGTAGGCGTAGAGGGTGCCGAGGGTGATCACCATCGCCGGCACCTTGGCGTACGCGACGAGCGCGCCGTTGATGAGGCCGAGCAGAGCGCCGAGCACCACGGCGGCGACCACGACCAGGACGATCGGGATGCCGGGGATGTCGATGAAGAGCCGACCGGTCAGGTACGCGGTCAGACCCATCACGGAACCCACGGACAGGTCGACGTTGCGCGTGATGAGGACGATGGCCTGCCCCACGGCGACGAGCACGAGGATCGAGGGCGTCAGCAGCAGGTCGCGCCAGCCGTCGGCGCTGAACAGGAACTTGGGGTTGTTGAGGGTCGCGGCGGTCACCACGAGCACGAGGGCGAGGAGGATGCCGAACTCGCGGGCTCTGCCGAGACCGGAGATGCGCTTGGTGAGCGCGGAGACGGGGATGGCGGTGGTCACGAGCTGAGCTCCGATGCGTGCGTCGCGGCGAACATGACGTTCTCGGAGGTGGCCTCCGAGCGGGGGATCTCGGCCGTGATGCGACCCTCGCGCATCACGAGCACCCGGTCGGCCATGCCGAGCACCTCGGGCAGCTCGGACGAGATCATGAGGATGCCCATGCCCTGACCGGCGAGCTGGGACAGCAGGCGGTGCACCTCGGACTTGGTGCCGACGTCGATGCCGCGGGTCGGCTCGTCGATGAGCAGCACCTGCGGCTGCGTGGCGAGCCATTTCGCGAGGACGACCTTCTGCTGGTTGCCGCCGGAGAGCGTCGCGGCGACGGTGTCCAGGGCGTGGGTCTTCACCTCGAGCCGCGACGCCCACTCCCGGGCGGCGCGGTTCTCCATCGCTGTGGTGAGCAGGCCGAGGCGGGCGAGACGCCGACGGATCGCGAGGGTGATGTTCCCGCCGACGCCGGCTTCGATGACGAGGCCCTGCTTCCGGCGGTCCTCGGGGACGAGGGCGAGACCGGCGCGCATGGCGTCGACCGGACGGCGCGCGCGGATCCGGCGGCCCTTCATGCGCACGCTGCCCTCGCGGTACCCGTCCACGCCGAAGACCGCGCGCGCGACCTCGCTGCGCCCGGCGCCGACGAGGCCGGCGAGCCCGACGATCTCGCCCGCACGGACGGAGAACGAGATGTCGTGGAAGAGGCCGGGGCTCGTGAGCCCCTCGACCTCGAGCAGCGGCTCGCCGATCGTCGCCTCCTGCTTCGGGAACAGCTCGGACACCTCGCGGCCGACCATCTGGTGCACGAGTTCGTCGACCGTGGTGTCGGCGATGGCGGAGGTCGCGATGTACGCGCCGTCTCGCATGACCGTGACGGTGTCGCAGAGCGCGAACACCTCGTCGAACCGGTGCGAGATGAAGATGAGGCCGCGGCCCTCGTCGCGCAGGCTCCGGGCGATCGCGAACAGGCGCTCCACCTCCACGCCGGAGAGCGCCGCGGTGGGCTCGTCCATGATGAGCAGCGTGGCGTCGAGGGAGACCGCCTTGGCGATCTCGATGACCTGCTGGTCGGCGATCGACAGGCCTTCGGCGGGGCGGTCGGGGTCGATGGTGACGCCGAGGCGGGTGAAGAGCCGCTCGACCTCGTGGCGCATGGCCTTGCGGTCGATCCGCCCGAACCGCCCGGTCGGCTGGCGCCCCATGAAGATGTTCTCGGTGACGGAGAGATCGGGGAAGAGCGTCGGCTCCTGGTAGATGACCGCGACGCCGGCCGCCTTCGACTGGGCGGTCGAGGTGAAGTCCACGTCTTCGCCGCGAAGCCGGAAGACCCCGCCGTCGCGCTGGTAGAGACCGGCGACGATCTTCACGAGCGTGGACTTGCCGGCCCCGTTCTCGCCGACGAGCGCGTGGATGGAGCCGGGGCGGACGGCGATGGTGCCGGAGCGCAGGGCGATCACCGACCCGAACGCCTTCTGGACGTCGGCGAGCTCGAGCACGGGCGCCGTCGTGGGTGAGGACATCATTTCTCTCTCCATTGAGGGAATGAATCGTTTCAAACCCTGATGGAGATGAGACTAGGGGCTGTGTTGACGCGTGTCAATACGGCATGAGAGTCTGAGGCGATCCCCGCGGATGAGTCGTTTCAGCGGCGGGAGCCGGAGGGAGGGCGCGATGGCCGTCAGTGTGCGGGAGGTCGCCGAGGACGCGGGTGTCTCCGTCGGGACCGTCTCGAACGTGCTCAACCGGCCGGAGAAGGTGGCCGCGGAGACCGTCGCGCGTGTGCAGGCGTCGATCGACCGCCTCGGGTTCGTGCGCAACGACGCGGCACGGCAGCTCCGTGCGGGGCGCAGTCGGACGATCGGCCTCGTCGTGCTCGACATCCGCAACCCCTTCTTCGCCGAGGTGATCCGCGGAGCCGAGGAGCGCGCCGACCAGCACGGACTCTCCGTCCTCGTCGCCAACAGCGACGAGAAGCAGGAGCGGGAGGCGATGCATCTCGATCTCTTCGAGGAGCAGCGGGTGACCGGCGTGCTCGTCACTCCCGTGGCGGAATCCCTGCCGCGGCTGGTGCGGATGCATGAGCGCGGGACGCACGCCGTGCTCGTCGACCGGGAATCGCAGGACGAGCGGTTCGCCTCCGTCGCCGTCGACGATGTCGAGGGCGGACGCATCGCGACCGAGCACCTGCTGGCGGTCGGTCGTCGCCGGATCGCCTTCGTCGGCGGCCCGGTCGCGCTGCGCCAGGTCTCCGACCGCCTGAGCGGCGCGCAGGCCGCGGCGGCCGCGGCGGGGATCGGGCTGGAGTTCATCCCGACCTCCGCGCTCACCGTCGAGGAGGGACGCCGGGCCGGTGCGCAGATCCTCGACCGCGCCCCCGGGGACCGGCCGGACGCGGTCTTCGCGGCGAACGACCTCCTGGCACTGGGCCTCCTGCAGAGCCTGGTGATGACCGGCGATGCCCGGGTCCCCGAGGACATCGCGCTCGTGGGCTACGACGACATCGACTTCGCGGCGGCCGCCGTGATCCCGCTCAGCTCGGTGCGGCAGCCGGCCGCTCTCATCGGCTCGACCGCCGTCGACCTGCTGCTGCGAGGCCAGGACGAGGTGGCGCCGGCGCCGGAGCACGTGCTGTTCCGGCCGGAGCTCGTCGCCCGCCGCTCGACGACCGGGGAGTGACCGTCAGGCCGGCGTCGATGTGGTGCGTTGGGCGCTCGCACCCCGCATGATGCGGGCGACGGCGGTGATGAGGAAGAGCTGCCCGGTGATCCCCTCGGCGACGGCCACCGCCTGCACGCCCGGTCCGACGGGGACGAGGTTCCCGTAGCCCGTCGTGGTCAGTGCCGTGAACGAGAAGAAGAGCTGATTGCCGAGCGAGTCGTTCGCCGCATCTCCGAACAGCGGCGTCGGCAGCAGCAGCGACAGCAGGTTGTAGACGAAGGCGAAGAACATGCCGACGAGGATGTACGCGGTCACCGCGGCCAGGAGCGCCTCGACGTCGAGGCCTCGGCGGGTGACCTGGTGCGCGATGATGGCCCACGGCGCCACGAGCAGCGCGAGCATGGAGGCGGCGGACAGGGCGACCGCGAGGGCGGGACTGTCCGTGGCGAAGAATGCCGCGAGGAGGGCAGCCAGCCCCGCGGCCGAGAGCACGACCCACGACACCCGCTGCACGAGGGCGTGCGCCCTGGTCACGCGGAACACGATCGCGACCGTGACCAGCATCGCGAGGAACGCCCAGGGGCTGGGGACCGTGCCGGGCTGGGCCGCGCACAGTCCGTACGACACGATGAGGAGGGCGAGCACCGCGGCATAGCCCAGGGCGCCGCGCCTCGGGTCGGCCGGGGCAGCGAACCCCGCGCGGACGTGCGCTCCCGATGGCTCGGACATGGCGTCTCCTCTCGCGTCCGCGGGCGCCGGACCCTCGCAACGTGCGGCCAGTATCGCAGGGCATGCGGCCGGCTCCCGGGAGCATCCGAGACCGGCGGTTCGTGACCACGCGCAGGACCCGTTATGATGGTGGGGTGCATCCGTGCTCTCGAGCCGGATGCCTGGAGACGTCGCATAGTCCGGCCTAGTGCACCACCCTGCTAAGGTGGAGTCCCCTTACGGGGACCAGGGGTTCAAATCCCCTCGTCTCCGCACTGAGAAGCCCCGACGAGTCCGCTCGCCGGGGCTTTCGTGTTCTCGCGTGCGGGCGGGCCCTCCTCACGCCCGCGTCCCCGGCATCCAGGTCGGGTCGGGGGAGAGTGCGGCGGAGATCTTCCGGCTGGCCGCGCCGAGCTGCCGGGCCTGCGCCGGGGTCAGGGTGTCGAAGACGACGCGGCGGATGAGGGCCTGGTGTGCGGGGGTCGACTCCTCGACCTTCCGGTGGCCGGCGTCGGTGAGGATGCCGAGGGTGAAGCGCCCGTCTTCCGCATCGACCTCGCGCCGGATCCAGCCTTTCGCCTCCAGGCGGGTGACCGCACGGGAGAGTCGGGACAGCGTGCTGTTCGCGTAGCCCGCGAGGACACTGAGGCGGAGCGTGCGCTCCGGTGCCGCATCGAGAGCGTAGAGGATGCCGTGCTCGAAGTGGGTCAGTCCGCTGTCGCGCTGCAGTTGCGCGTCGAGGGCCGCGGGGAGCCGTTCGAGGAGCGTCGCGAGTGCCGACCAGACGTCCATCTCTTCGGTGCTCAAGGGGGCGGGGGAGGATGACGACATTCCTCCACCGTAGCGGTCGAGCCGTGCTCTTCGTTTGCTCAGGAAAGTGACTGGAAGCTAGTATGACTTGCTCAGGCAAGTGATGCGGGGCGTCCGCGGAAGTGAGAGGGAGACGGATGGAACTGGGGCTGCGCGGCAAGAGGGCGTTCATCAGCGGATCGAGCCAGGGGATCGGATACGCGGTCGCGTCCGCTCTCGCCACCGAGGGGGTCGATGTCGTGATCAACGGTCGTGACGAGGGACGGGTCGACGCGGCGGTCGGCGTGCTGGCCCTCGCGCACCCGGAGGTGACCGTGTCCGGGATCGCCGCGGACTTCACCGACCCGTCGCAGGTGGCGCGGCTGACGGAGCGGCTCGGTGACGTCGACATCCTCGTCAACAACGTCGGTCTCTTCGGTCTCGCCGACTTCGCGGACGTCGCCGATGCGGACTGGGCGCACTACTTCGAGGTGAACGTGATGAGCGGCGTGCGCCTCTCCCGGTCTCTCCTGCCGGGGATGAGGGAACGGGGCTGGGGGCGCATCGTCTTCGTCAGCAGCGAGTCCGGCGTCAACGTCCCGGCCGACATGGTGCACTACGGCGTGACGAAGGCCGCGATGATCGCGCTCGGGAACGGGTTGGCCAAACTCACCCGCGGCACCGGCGTGACGGTGAACACCGTCCTGGGCGGCCCGACCTACTCGGAGGGGGTCGCGGCGAGCGTCGCCGCGGTCGCCGAGGCCCGGTCCGTCTCCGAGGAGGTGATGAAGGAGGCGATCATCGGACAGAATGCGACCACACTGCTGGGGCGCTTCCTCGATCCGGCCGAGGTCGCCGACCTCGTCGTCTACCTCTCCAGTGTGCGCGCATCGGCGACGAACGGCGCCGCGCTGCGGGCGGATGGCGGGGTGCTGACCGCGATGCTGTGAGCGCGGCCGGGCGAGTCGCTCGGGTGTCCCGGTTCGGGTATCCTCGCGGGCATGCCTGAACCGACCCAGACCCCGCAGCGCGAGGCCTTCGGCTCGCGGAACGTGTTCATCCTCTCGGCGATCGGCTCGGCCGTGGGTCTCGGGAACATCTGGCGCTTCCCCTACGTCGCCTACGAAGGCGGCGGCGGTGCGTTCCTCATTCCGTACCTGTGCGCGCTGCTGACCGCCGGCATCCCGCTGCTGTTCCTCGACTACGCGATCGGCCACCGGTTCCGGGGCTCCGCGCCCCTCGCGTTCCGACGCCTGCACCGGGCCGCCGAACCGCTGGGCTGGTGGCAGGTGCTGATCTGCGTCGTCATCGCGGTGTACTACGCCGTGATCGTCGCGTGGGCGGGCATGTACACCTGGTTCTCCGCGCAGCTCACCTGGGGTGCGGGCAACGAGAACGACTTCTTCTTCGTCGACTTCCTGAAGTCCGCCGACGTCGCGGAGGTCGGCCTGTCCGGCGAGTTCGTGCCGCAGGTGGGCCTGCCGCTGATCGCGGTGTGGCTGATCGTCATCATTATCATGGCGCTCGGCGTCAAGCGCGGCATCGGTCGCGCCAACATGATCCTGATGCCGCTGCTCACCCTCATGTTCGCGGTGCTCGTCGTGCAGGCTCTCTTCCTCCCTGGCGCCCTGGACGGTCTGAACGCGTTCTTCACGCCGAACTGGGAGGCGCTCGCCGACCCGGCCGTGTGGGCCTCCGCCTACGGGCACATCTTCTTCTCGCTGTCCGTCGCGTTCGGGATCATGGTGACGTACGCGTCCTACCTCAAGCGCAAGACCGACCTCACCGGCTCCGGTCTCGTGGTCGCATTCGCCAACTCCGGTTTCGAGATCCTCGCCGGCATCGGCGTGTTCGCCGCACTCGGGTTCATGGCCCAGGCGCAGGGCACGGATGTCTCCGGCGTCGCGACCTCGGGCATCGGTCTCGCGTTCGTCGCCTTCCCCACGATCGTGTCGCAGGCGACCGGCGGGTCGATCATCGGCGTGCTGTTCTTCGGTGCCCTCGTCTTCGCGGGCGTGACCTCCCTCATCTCGATCCTCGAGGTGATCGTGGCCGCCCTGCAGGACAAGCTCGGGTGGGGACGGGTGCGCACCACCCTCATCGTCTCCATCCCGCTCGCCGTCATCTCCATGGCCCTGTTCTCCACCACCACTGCGCTGTCGGTGCTCGACACCACCGACGCCTTCGTCAACGCCTTCGGCATCATGGCGGTCGCCCTCGTCGCGGTGATCGTGGTGGCGTGGGTGCTGCACAGGCTGCCGCAGCTGCAGGAGCACCTCAACCGGCGATCCAGCTTCCGGGTCGGGCTGCTCTGGCGCCTGCTCGTGGGTGTGCTGGCCCCGCTCGTGCTCGGTTACCTGCTCATCACCGAACTCCTGACGAAGATCGCCGAGCCGTACAGCGGCTACCCCGGCTGGTTCCTCGGCGTGTTCGGCTGGGGCATGGTCATCGCGCTGGTGGTCGGCGGAGTGCTGCTGTCGCTGGTGCCGTGGAGCAGGCGCTCGCGCGCCAAGGACGACGTCGGCTACGACGACTTCCTCGACCAGGAGGAGTACGCCGCCGACCCGGAGACGACGAGCATCGCCGTCCCGGCGGCGCAGACGAAGGGAGCGGGAGCATGACCACCACCGCGATCGTCATGATGATCATCGCCATGGTCACGGTGTGGGGCGGCCTCATCGCCGCCGTCGTGAACCTCGCCCGCCATCCCGAGGTGGAGGACGCCGAGCCGGCGGTCCCGGTCGAGCTCTGATCCCCGGCCCGATCGCATCGGACCACGACGATCGGGTGCAGGCGGGGACTGCGGCGAAACGATGGTGGGGAAAGGAGGGCCCCCGTGATCGGCACGCTCAACGCCCTGGTCGACCTCGTCGACGCGGACCACGGTCAGGAGATCGACGTCGCCGCGTTCGCCCGTGCGCACGGCACCACCGAGTACCACCTGCGACGGATGTTCTCGGCGCTGGCCGGGATGCCGTTGACCGAGTATGTGCGGCGTCGTCGGATGACTCTCGCCGGCGCGGAGCTCGCCGCCGGCGCGCCGAGTCTGCTCGATGTCGCCGTTCGGCACGGCTACAGCTCGACCGAGGCGTTCGCCCGGGCGTTCCGCGCCGTGCACGGCATCGGGCCGGCGGACGCGCGTCGGCACGGGGGTCCTCTCCGCACACAACCCACGCTCCGGTTCCGCCTGAGCGTCGAAGGGAGTACCCCGATGGATGTCACCATCACCCACCGTCCCGCGTTCGTCCTCGCGGGCCATGCCGCGGAGGTCCCGCTGATCCACGTCGGCGTCAATCCGCACATCCAGGCGCACATCGCCGCCATCCCACCCGAGGAGCACGCCCGCGTCAAGGCCCTCGGGAACGAGGAGCCCGCAGGCATCCTCGCCGTGACCGCCGACATCGATCCGGATGCCCCGGAGGGGACGCCGCTGACGTACCTGCACGGGGTGGCCGTGCGCGCCGACACCGCGGTTCCCGACGACCTCGACGCCCTGCGCGTGGCGGAGGGCACCTGGGCCGTGTTCGGCGCGAGCGGACCCTTCCCCGAGACCCTCCAGAATCTGTGGGCGGCGACGGCGACCGAATGGTTCCCGTCGAACCCGTGGCGGCTGCGGCCCGGGCCGTCGATCGTCCGCTACCGGGAGTTCACCGGCGACACGGCTTCCTGCGAGCTCTGGCTCCCCGTCGAGCAGAGCTGACCGCCATCGGGTCGAGCCCCTGGGGCTCGACCCGATGTCGGTGCGCCGTGGCACACTGGCCGCACGACGTACCGAGAGGCGGGCCATGACGGCGATCGATCCCAAGAAGACGCTCGACGCGTATCGGGCGAAGCGGGGCGCCTTCCGTGTCCTCGAGGTGCCGCCGCTGACCTATCTGATGATCGACGGCGCCGGAGATCCGAACACCGCTCCGGCCTTCTTCGACGCAGTCGCGGCGCTCTACCCGCTGGCGTACACCCTCAAGTTCGCCAGCCGGGCAGAGCTCGACGTCGATCAGGTCGTAATGCCCCTGGAAGGCCTGTGGCATGCGCCCGACATGGCCTCGTTCACCACGCGACGCGACAAGTCGACGTGGCTCTGGACGCTCATGATCATGGTGGGCGATCACGTCACTCCCGCCCTGTTCGACCGCGCGGTCGAGACGGTCGCGGCGAAGAGCGCGAAGAAGGGGGAAGAGCTTCCGGCGCTGGCCGCCGTCCGGCGGGAGGTCCTCGACGAGGGCCTCTGCGTGCAGACATTGCACATCGGGCCGTTCGACGATGAAGGACCCGTGCTCGAGGAGCTGCACGAGCGCTTCGTCCCGGAGAACGGGTTGCAGATGCGCGGACGGCACCACGAGATCTACCTCAGCGACCGTCGTCGGACGGCTCCGGAGAAGCTGCGCACCATCCTGCGGCAGCCCGTCGAACGGATCACCTGAGCGCTGTCGCACCGGGGGTCCGGAAAGCAACCCCCTGATCGGGACGCGCCGCGGCGGATACTCTTCGAGCATGAGCACCGTCAAGCATGCGGCGCGCGTGGCGAAGGACTCCACCGCGTTCCGGCGGACCGCCCGCGCGGGATTCGTGGTCCTCGGCATCATCCACATCATCATCGGCGCGATCGCCATCACGATCGCGGCCGGCGGGTCGGGGGACGCCGACCAGGACGGCGCGATGGAGCAGGTGCGCAACAACCCCATCGGCGGACTGCTGCTGCTCGCGATCGCCGTGGGCCTCTTCGCGCTCGCCGTGTGGCAGGTGGCGAGCGGGTTCCTGGCCGCCGACCCCGCGGAGACGAAGAAGTGGGGCAAGCGCCTCAAGCTCTTCGGGATCTCGGGCACCTACCTGGTGATCGCCGGTCTCGCACTCGTCTACGCGGTGGGCGGCCGCGCGGAGTCCTCCGACGCCTCGAAGACCCTGAGCCAGGTGGTCCTCGCCGCACCGGGCGGGGTGGCCCTGCTCGTGGTGATCGGCCTCAGCGTCATCGGTGTCGGCATCGGCTTCATCATCGGCGGGATCATGCGCTCCTTCCGCAAGCTCATCGACGTGCCGACCGGAGCCGCCCGCGCCGGCGTGATGGCGCTCGGCATCGTGGGCTATATCGGCAAGGGCATCGCGGTGGGGGTCACCGGGGTGCTGTTCGTGGTGGCGGCCGTGACGCAGGACCCGGAACGCGCTGCGGGTCTCGACGCCGCTCTGCACAGCCTCCTCAGTCTGCCGTTCGGCCGGCTCATCCTCGGTGCGGTCGGCATCGGCTTCGCGCTGTACGGGGCCTTCTGCATCGCCCGCGCCCGCCTCGCCCGCATGTCCTAGCCTCCCGCCGGGCACGACTTCGGAGATCGTTGCCGACACGCCGCTCGACGGTGCGGCAGCCCGGCGTGTCTCGCCCCGTCTCCGAAGCTGTGCCCGTCCGGAGCCGGGCCCCGGTCAGCCGGAAGATGGGAGACTGGAACGATGAGCGCTTCTCCCGGAGTCGACGTGATCACCCCGCTGACCGAGACCGAGGTGCAGCGGATCCGCGAGGACTTCCCGATCCTGCACACCCGCGTCCACGGTCACCCGCTGGCGTACCTCGATTCGGGGGCGACCTCGCAGCGTCCGGAGTCCGTGCTCGACGCCGAACGCCGCTTCGCCACCACGATGAACGCGGCCGTCCACCGCGGTGCCCACACGCTGGCCGCCGAGGCGACCGAGCTCTTCGAAGACGCCCGCAGCACCCTCGCCCGGTTCGTGGGCGTCGATGACGACGAGATCGTCTGGACCTCGAACGCCACCGAAGCGGTCAACCTCGTCGCCTACTCTCTCTCCAACGCCTCCCTCGGCCGGGGTGGCGCCGCGGCCGAACCTCTCCGGCTCCGCGAAGGGGACGAGATCGTCACCACCGAGATGGAGCACCACGCCAACCTGATCCCCTGGCAGGAGCTCGCCGCGCGCACCGGGGCGACGCTCCGGGTCATCCCGCTCGACGACGACGGGGCCCTGCGGCTGGATGCGGCCGCGGAGATCATCTCGGAGCGCACGAAGCTCGTGGCCTTCACCCACGTCTCGAACGTGCTGGGCGTGATCAACCCGGTCGAGACCCTCGTCGCGCTGGCCAGGGAGGTCGGCGCCCTCACCCTGCTCGACGCCTGCCAGTCGGCTCCGCACCTCCCGCTGGACCTGCACGCGCTCGGCGTCGACTTCGCGGTCCTCTCCGGCCACAAGATGCTCGGCCCCACCGGCATCGGGGCGCTCTACGGCCGTCGCGAGGTCCTCACCGCGATGCCCCCGTTCCTCACGGGCGGCTCCATGATCACGACGGTGACCACGACCGCGGCCGAGTACCTGCCGCCACCGCAGCGCTTCGAAGCGGGCACGCAGCGGGTGTCCCAGGCGATCGCGCTCGCCGCTGCCGTCGACTACCTCTCCGCGGTCGGCATGGAGCGCATCGCCGCCCACGAGGCCGCGTTCGGGCAGCGTCTCGTCGAAGGACTCGGCGCGATCGACGGCGTGCGCGTGCTGGGCGCGGGCATCGAGCTGCCGCGGGTCGGTCTCGCGAGCTTCGACGTGGCCGGGATCCACTCGCACGACGTCGGGCAGTTCCTCGACGACCAGGGCATCGCGGTGCGCGTCGGTCACCACTGCGCGCAGCCCCTGCACCGTCGGATGGGCGTGACCTCATCGACGAGGGCGAGCACCTACCTGTACACCACCGCGTCCGAGGTGGACGCCGTCATCGAGGCGGTCGCCGGGGCGATCGCGTTCTTCGGGAGGGGCGCATGAGCGACCTGCAGAGCCTGTACCAGGAGCTGATCCTCGACCACTCGCGCACGCCGCACGGCTTCGGGCTCCGCGAGGAGATCCCGGCCCAGTCGCATCAGCTCAACCCGACCTGCGGCGACGAGATCACGCTGCAGGTGCATCGCAGCGCCGACGGCGGCGTGGAGGCGATCGCGTGGGAGGGACACGGGTGCGCCATCTCCCAGGCCTCCGCGTCCCTGCTCGCCGAGCTCGCCGAGGGCCTCACCGTGGACGAGCTCGAGGTGCGGATCGCTGCCTTCCGCGAGGCGATGCGCTCCCGCGGAACGATCGAGCCGGATGAGGAACTGCTCGGCGATGCCGCGGCGCTCGGGGGAGTCTCGCGGTACGTGGCGCGCGTGAAGTGCGCCATGCTCGCCTGGGTGGCGGCGGAGGACGCGCTCACGCGCCTCTGACCGCGTTCGCCTCCCTCCTCGACGGGAATAGCATCCGCCGGCAGGCGTTGGCCCGAGCATGACAACTCTCGGAATCATCGGAGCAGGCAACATCGGCAGCCAGGTCGCGCGTGTGGCGGTGGCCAACGGCTATGACGTCGTGATCGCGAACTCGAGAGGGCCGGAGACCTTGGCCGATCTCGTCGCAGAGCTCGGGCCGCGCGCGAAGGCGGCGACGGCGGAGGAGGCGGCCGCCGCGGCCGACGTGGCCGTGGTGACGGTGCCGCTGCACGCGATCGATCAGCTTCCCGCCGCGCAGCTCGCCGGGAAGATCGTGCTGGACACGAACAACTACTACTTCGAGCGCGACGGGCACATCGAGGCCCTCGACAAGGGCGAGACCACCACGTCCGAGCTCGTGCAGGCGCAGCTCCCGGACTCGAAGATCGCCAAGGCGTTCAACCACATCTACGCCGCCGAGATCACCACCGACGGGACGCCGGCCGGTACGCCGAACCGTCGCGCGCTGGCCACGGCCGGGGACGACGCAGAGGCCGTGGCCTTCGTCACCCGCTTCTACGACGAGGCCGGTTTCGACACGGTCAACGTCGGCCCGCTCAGCGAGTCGTGGCGAGTCGAGCGTGACCGTCCGGCGTACGTCATCCGGCAGAACGCGGAAGAGCTGGCGGCGAACGTCGCGCGGGCGAACCGTCTGCCCTGACGCGGCGCGCGCCCCGGTCTGGGATACCAAACTTGGCCAATCCCGGGCCGGGGTGCGACAATGCCCGGATGGCGGGGGCTGTGGGGGTAAGCGGGGAACTCGAGTCGGTCAGGGTCACGAGGATCCTCCGGGATGACATCGTGCTGGGTCGGCGCGCGCCCGGTTCCCGGCTCGTGGAGCGGGATATCGCCGCCGAGCTGAATGTGTCCCGACTCCCGGTGCGGGAAGCCATCCGCACGCTGGTCGCGGAGGGCGTGGTCGTCGCACGGCCCCGGACGTGGGCCGTGGTGCGGGAGTTCACCCATGACGACATCCGCAACTTCGCGGAGGTGCGCGAGGCGATCGAGACCCTCATCTTCGTGTTCGCGGCCGAGCGCCACGACGCGAAAGGGCTCGCCCGGCTGCGCGAGGCGTACGAGCGCGAAGTCGCCGCGGCCCGGGCCGGCGACGCGGAGACCGCCCGGACGGCGGCCGCGGCGTTCCATGAGATCGCCGTCGACCTGGCGGGCAACGAGATGCTCGGCGAGCTCATCGCCGTGTTCCTGACGCGCCTGCGCTGGCTGTTCGGACAGCACGACGATCTGGAGGCGATGGCGGAGGAGCACCGCGTCATCCTCGAGGCCGTCCGCGCGCGCGATGTCGAGGCGCTGCGACGGATCGTGCCCGCGCACCTGGCGAGCGGGCACTCCGCGGCCGAACGGCGGCTGGCGCAGACGGCGACCACCTGAGCCGTCCGTCGGGAGAACGACCCCCGGACGCGCCGCGAGCGGTTGTATCCTTGTCCGGTCGGAGTCGGTCCGGTCTGTTCGCGCTGTCCTGGGGAGCGAGATGCGAAGTCTTGCTGTCGTCGTCGGGGGGATCCTCCTGCTCGGAGGTGCTGCGCTCCTGGTGGTGGCCGATCAGGAGCGCGCCGCCGGTGTCGCCGCCGTGAAGGCGGAGATCGCGCGGATCGAGCAGGTGCTCGCGGAGTCGCAGGCCGAGAACCTCGAACTGGCGGAGCGTCTCACCGCTCTGCGATCGCGCATCGCGGAGCAGGACGCCGAGCTGAACGACACGACGGGCTTCCTGCCGTGAGGCGCCGGGTGCTCGCGGTGACGGTGTCGGCGGCCGTGCTCGTCGCGGCGGCCGCCGTCGCACGATCCGACGCACTGGACCAGGAGCGCGCCGAGGCGGTGGCCGAGCTCTCCGTGCTGGCCGACCAGTCCTACGGCGCCGCACAGCGCACTGACCACCTGTCCGGCGCTGTGGCGCAGGCCGAGCAGGACGCGGAGGATCGGGCTGCCGTGCTGGCGGTACGGCCGGCATTCCTGGAGGAGCTCTCGACGCTGGCCGCCGTCCTCCAGGGTGCGGACGGCAAGGTCGACACGGCGGCACACCTCGCGTCCGCCCGGTCCGCCCAGGAGACCGTGCGCGCCGAGCGCCATGACCCGGACACCGTGGTCGCGGCGACCGCGACGGTGGAGGCGCTCACGCAAAAGGTCGGCACCGAGGTCGCCGGATGGCAGGCGTCGCAGAGTGCCGGCCCCGGCGGGCCCGCATGGACGTCGAGCGGGCCGGACGGCTACGCGCGGGTGCGCGCCGCCCTCGACAGGGTCGGCGGCGGGGGCGTGGGGCTGTACGAGTCGTCGTCGTGCGCGGGCGGCACGGCACCGGCCTGTGCCAACAGCAACGGCTACATCAAGTACCGCGCCGACATCACCGGGTGGAGTGACGGACGCCTGAACTGGGCGATGGCGCATGAGCTGGCCCACATCTATCAGTTCCGCGTCTGGGGCTCCCTCACCTCCTCGGGCGCGTACGGGGCGATGTTCGGTGGCGACCCGGAGTTCCTCGCTAACTGCATGGCCGTGGTCCGCGGCTTCCCGGGGGCGGTGGGCTGCTCCGGCGAGCAGCAGGCCTGGGCCTCGGGGATCTGGGTCGGCGTCGTCGGCTGAGTCGCAGTACGACGCGATGTCGGAGGCCTCCGGCATCCTGATCGGAGCCGTTCCGGCCGAGACTGCGCGGCATCGATACCGGTACGCTCGAGAGAAGGAGGTGCGGGTGGGACGGACTGCGGATGCCATCGCCGAAGGCGTCGCGATCGCGACGGCCGCTGCGCGCCTCGCCGTGAAGAATCACATCCTCATCGGCACCATCGCGGAGGACGGCGTCTTCGACCTCGACAAGTACGTCGAGGATGCGAGGGCTGCCCTCGGGGCGATGGCCGAGGAGTCGGAGGAGGCCGCCGCCACGGTCACCGCCCTGCGCAAGCGCGCCCGCGGCCGGCATTCCGATCCGGTCGGCACGCACGACTACCGTGACCGCGATGTGCGCAATCTCCGGCGGCGGGCCAAGCAGTCGCTCGGCGTCGCGCAGCGTCTGCGCGAGATGATGGACGACCGTGCCCGGCTGGAGAGCATCGTCGAGGAGGCGCGCGCGGCGGCCTGGGCCGACGTGCGGCACAACCTCGACCGCCGGCTGCGCGTCGAGGGCATGCGACCGGATCAGGACCCGGACTACGCGCGCATGCGGGAGGCGCGCATGCAGGCGCTGCGCCTTGTCGATCTCCAGGCGCTCTCGTCGCAGCAGCGGGCCAAGGAGAAGCGGCGGAAGAAACAGGAGAAGGCGGCCGCGAAGGGGGAGTGAGGCTTCGTTTCGCTTTCCGGTCTCGTCTGTTGTAGGCTGGTCGTCGGCCCGCTGAGCGGTAAAGCACCGCGGGTCCTGCGCCTCTAGCTCAATGGATAGAGCATCTGACTACGGATCAGAAGGTTGGGGGTTCGAGTCCCTCGAGGCGCACACTGTGTTGAGACAGTACGAGAACCCCCGTCGCGGAAGCGGCGGGGGTTCTCGCTGTTCCGGGGCGAGTGCTCCGGTCAGAGCAGGCTGGTGATCGCCGGGTCGCGCTCGGCGAGGTCGGCCGCCGTGGCCATGATGGCGGTGCGCATCGCGGCCACCGCGACCGCGGGGGTGACGTCGGAGCGATGGGCGAGACTGATCGTCCGCGACATCGCCGGGTGGGCGAGGCGCGCCGACCGCAGCGCCGGGCGTTCGTAGAGCACCATCGCCGGGACCACTGCGACCCCGACGCCTCGTTCGACGAAGCGGAGCACCGCATCCATCTCCGCACCCTCCAGCGCGAGGGTCGGGGTGAGGTCGGCGGCGCGGAAAGCGGCGTCCATCGCGGCCCGCAGCTCATAACTCTCGTCGAACTGGATGAGCGGGAGGGTGGCGAGGTGCGCGAGGCTCACGGACGGGCCGTGGGTGACCGGAGGTGCGGCCGCCGATGAGATCACCACGAGCTCCTCGGCGAGGAGCGGAACGTGCGTGAGGCTGACCCCCGCGGGCACCGGTCCCTCGGACTGGGTGACGAGGGCGATGTCGACCGCCCCGACCGCGAGCTGCTCGACGAGCAGCCTTGAGCCGCCCTCGGTGAGGTGCAGATCGATGCCGGGGTGGGTGGCATGGAACGAGCTGAGGGCCTCCGCCACGAGGCTGATGCAGAGCGTGGGCGGGGCGCCCAGGCGCACGCGGCCGCGGCGGAGTCCGGCGAGTTCGGCCACCTCGTCGCGGATGGCGTCGGCCTCGGCGAGCATGCGCTGCGCATGGGGGAGGACCGTCTCGCCGGCGGCCGTCAAGGCGATGTGACCGCGCGCGCGATGGAACAGCTCGGCGCCGAGTTCCCTCTCGAGGGTCGAGATCTGACGGCTCAGCGAGGGCTGCGCGAGGTGGAGGTGCTCGGACGCGCGGGTGAAATGGCCGAGGCGAGCCACTTCGACGAACCCGCGGAGCTGCTCGAGGTTCATATCCATAGCGTACCCGCATGGTTTCCAGACGAACTATGCATTGGAGTTATTAGGATCACCTAACTAGCGTCGAGAGCATGAATGCACCCGAACGACAGATCTCCACCACGGTCCTCGTGATCGGCACCGGAGGCTCCGGGCTCCGCGCCGCGATCGAGGTCGCCGAGCACGGCGTCGACGTGCTCGCCGTCGGCAAGCGCCCCCGGCAGGACGCCCACACGTCGCTCGCGGCCGGCGGCATCAACGCGGCCCTCGGCACGATGGACGCCGAGGACAGCTGGCAGCAGCACGCGGCGGACACGATCAAGGAGAGCTACCTCCTCGCCAACCCCCACACCGTCCAGATCGTCACCCAGGGTGCCGAACGCGGCATCCGCGACCTCGAGCGCTGGGGCATGGACTTCGCCCGCGAAGGGGACGGCCGCATCTCGCAGCGCTTCTTCGGCGCGCACACGTACCGCCGCACGGCCTTCGCCGGCGACTACACGGGCCTCGAGATCCAGCGGACGCTGGTCGCCCGCGCGGAGCAGCTCGACGTCCCCATCCTCGACAACGTCTACATCACACGTCTGCTCGTGCGCGACAACGTCGTCTTCGGCGCCTATGGCTTCGACCAGGCGGACGGCACGCGCTACCTCATCCATGCGGACGCCGTGATCCTCGCCGCCGGCGGACACAACCGCATCTGGCGCCGCACGTCGTCGCGCCGCGACGAGAACACCGGAGACTCCTTCCGGCTCGCCGTCGAGGCGGGGGCGCGACTTCGCGATCCGGAGCTGGTGCAGTTCCATCCGTCCGGCATCATCGAGCCCGAGAACGCCGCCGGCACGCTCATCTCCGAGGCCGCGCGCGGGGAGGGCGGCATCCTCCGCAACGCCCTCGGCGAGCGGTTCATGGCGAAGTACGACCCCGAGCGGATGGAGCTGTCGACGCGGGACCGGGTCGCGCTCGCCGCCTACACCGAGATCCAGGAAGGGCGCGGCACCGCGAACGGCGGCGTCTGGCTCGATGTGTCGCACCTGCCCCGCGAGACCATCATGACCCGGCTTCCGCGCGTCTATCAGACGATGATGGAGCTGCAGATGCTCGACATCACGGCGGAGCCGATCGAGATCGCGCCGACCGCGCACTACTCGATGGGCGGAGTGTGGGTGCGGCCGGACGACCACCAGACCGACGTCGACGGGCTGTACGCGATCGGGGAGGCGTCGAGCGGACTCCACGGCGCGAACCGTCTCGGGGGCAACTCCCTCATCGAGCTGCTCGTCTACGGCCGGATCGTCGGTCAGGCCGCGATGGCCCACGCCGCGGGGCTCGACGCCCAGCGCCGGTCGGCCGATGCGGTCGCCGCCGCCCGTGCCGAGATCGACGACCTCCTCGCCGCGGAGGGGCGCGAGAACGTGCGGGCTCTGCAGCGCGCGATCCGCAACCTCATGACGGAGTACGCCGGTGTGGTGCGGTCGGAGGACGGGCTGAACGCCGGCCTCGCCGACCTCGACATGATCGAGGGGCGGATGGAGGACATCGGCATCCACCCGGACATCGCCGGGTTCCAGGACCTCGCGCACGCGTTCGACCTCAAGGCCTCCGCGCTCGCCGCCCGAGCCACGCTGGAGGCGGCGCGGGAGCGGCGGGAGACCCGCGGATGCCACAACCGCAGCGACTTCCCGGACACCGATCCCACGCTGCAGGTGAACCTCGTCTGGTCGCCGACCGCCGGCGTGACCCGCGAGGAGATCCCCGCGATTCCCGACGAGATCGCCGAGCTCATGCGCGACGTCGACACGACCGGCAAGCTCGTCGAGTAGTTCCCCGAGACCCCGGTTTCGCGTCGAGACCCCGCCCTGCACGCATCAGCAGGGCGGGGTCTCGACGATAGTGCGGGGTCTCGGGGCGGGAGTCAGTCGACGCCGAGGCCGACGGCCTCGTGGTCAGGCTCCGGGTCGTCGCGCTTCGGGGCCTTCGGCTCCTCGCCCGGGGCCTTCTCGGTGCTGGGCTCCTCCAGCTCCTCGGTGCTCGGGACCTCGGCCGGGTCCGCGTCCTCGGGGGAGTCCGCCTGCTCCGGCGTCGTCGCCTCGCCCTCCGTGGTGTCGGAGGCCGGGGTCGGGGTGGGGGTCTGCGCCTCGGGCGAGAGATCGTCGTTCGCGGTCGGTTCGGGAGTGCTGTCGGTCATGATCGTCCCTTTCTGCGATGTCGTGCTCTCAGCCTGCCTCCGCCTCTCCGGGAGATGAAGGGCCTTGACGCGGACCCGCCGGCCACGCGGTTAATCGCGGTGAACCGGAATCCCGAACTCGGCGTAGCCTGGAGGGGTGACTGCGTACGTCTCGGCCTTCGACCTCTTCTCCATCGGCGTCGGCCCGTCCAGCTCGCACACCGTCGGACCCATGCGCGCCGCGCTCGACTTCGCGCGGCAGCTGACCGCCTCCGGGGAACTGGACCGTGTCGGCCGCGTCGAGTGCACGCTGTACGGCTCGCTCGGCGCCACAGGGATCGGCCACGGCACCCCGGACGCGGTGGTCGCGGGGCTTCGCGGTCTCGCTCCCGAGACGTGCGATCCGGCGGCCGTCCGTGCGGCGTGGTCCGCGTATCCGGAGGGGGAGCCGCTGCGGATCGACGGCGCCCATGCGGTGCCGTTCCAGAAGGACGACATCGTGTTCGCGCCCCGGACCCGACTCCCCGGCCACCCGAACGCCATGACGCTCATCGCCCGTGATGCCGACGGGACCACCCTGTTCGAGCAGACGTACTACTCGATCGGCGGCGGGTTCATCCGGCGCGAGGGGGAGGAGGCGCACCTCTCGACCGGCGCCTTCCCGCATCCCTATGCCGATGCCGCCTCGCTGCTCGCCCTCTGCGATGAGCATGGCCTGTCCATCGCGGAGGTCGCCCGCCGCAATGAGACGGCACTGCGCAGCGAGGAGGAGGTCGCCGCCGGCCTCGATGCGATCTGGGACGCGATGGCGGGCTGCGTGGACGCCGGCCTGCACGCCGAGGGCGTCCTTCCGGGCATGCTGCAGGTGAAGCGCCGCGCCGGCACGATCCGCGCGCAGCTCGAGGCGGTCGAAGCCGACGGGCACCGGGAGCTCCCCGGCGAGTGGCTCGGGGCGTTCGCGCTCGCGGTGAACGAGGAGAACGCGGCGGGTGGCCGCGTCGTGACGGCACCCACCAACGGCGCGGCGGGCATCCTCCCGGCGGTGGCGATGTACTGGTGGCGCTTCCTCGCCGACTCGGGCCTCGGTGCCGGGAACGCGGTCACGCCGTACGGCGAGCTCGTCGGCAGCGCGCTGCTCGGGTTCGACGGGGCTCCGCCGTCGCCTCCCGCACTCGACGGCGAGGACGCGGAGATCGCGGAGGCCAACCGCCGCCGGGGTATCCGCAGGTTCCTGCTGACGGCCACCGCCCTCGGGTCGCTGTTCAAGGCCAACGCCTCGATCTCCGGCGCCGAGGGCGGGTGTCAAGCCGAGGTCGGCTCCGCGTGCGCGATGGCCGCGGGCGGGCTCACCGCGGTGATGGGCGGCACGAACCGGCAGATCGAGAACGCCGCGGAGATCGCGATGGAGCACCACCTCGGCCTCACGTGCGACCCGATCGGGGGACTCGTGCAGATCCCGTGCATCGAGCGCAACGCGATCGCCGCCTCGACCGCCGTCACCGCCGCCCGCCTCGCGCTCCGCGGCGACGGAAGCCACTACGTCTCGCTGGATGCCGTCGTCGAGACGATGCGCCAGACGGGCCTCGACATGTCGACGAAGTACAAGGAGACCAGCGAGGGTGGTCTGGCGGTGAACGTCATCGAGTGCTGACCTCGCCGGCCCACCCCCTTTCGCGCGCCCCGGCCCGTTGCGTGCGCACGGAGGGGGGTGGCAGGCACACAGAGGGGTGGGTCGACGGAGGAGGGAGAGGCACATGCGGCAGCAGCCGGTCGTCGCGGTGCGGCCGAACGAGGAAGCGCCGATCCCGAACGGGACGTGGCCGACGAACATCCCCGCGGTGGCCCAGGTGCTGCGCGAGGGACTGGATCTCGGGCCGGGAGTGACCTTCCTCGTCGGCGAGAACGGCAGCGGGAAGTCCACCCTCGTCGAGGGCATCGCGATCGCGTACGGTCTCTCCCCGGAAGGCGGGTCCCGCCAGGCGCAGCACCGGACGCGGCCGAGCGAGTCGCCGCTGTCGGATTGGCTGCGCCTCCAGCGCGGCGTCGGGGCGCACCGCTGGGGGTTCTTCCTCCGGGCGGAGACGATGCGTTCGTTCTACACGTATCTCGAGGAGAACCCCTCCCTGCGCGGCGATGTGCCCTTCCATGAGATGAGCCACGGGGAGTCGTTCCTCGCCCTGCTCGACAGCCGCTTCGATGATCCGGGGTTCTACTGCCTGGACGAGCCGGAGGCCGCGCTGTCGTTCCACTCGACTCTCACGCTGATCGCCGTGCTACAGCGCATCGCCGACGAGGGCGGCCAGGTGCTGTGCGCCACGCACTCGCCGGTGCTCGCGGCGCTTCCGGGTGCGGCCATCCTGGAGGTCGGGGAGTGGGGACTCCGCCCGACCGCCTGGGAGGACCTCGAGATCGTGAACCACTGGCGCTCGTTCCTCGGGCAGCCGCAGCGGTATCTCCGGCATCTGCTCGGTGAGTGAGGATCCGCGGAGCCGTAGGCTGGCGGGCATGACCGAACAGAAGGCGCCGAGACGACGCGGGCGCCCGCGCGGCGGCACCGACTCCCGCGAGCGCATCGTGTCCGCGGCCGTCGACGAGTTCGGTGCGCAGGGGTACGACGGCGCGACGGTGCGGTCGATCGCCGCCCGCGCCGGGGTCGACTCCGCGCTCGTCCACCACTACTTCGGCACCAAGGCCGACCTGTTCGCCGAGGCCGCCGGAATACCGCTGCGCCCCGACCTCGACGTCCCCGAGATCCTCGCGGGGCCGAAGGACGAAGCGGGGGCCCGGCTCGTCCGCTATGTGCTCGACGCGTTCGAGAAGCCCGACGTGCGCCGCCGCGGCGTGCTGCTCCTGCGTACGGCGATCGGGAGCAGACTGACGACGCCCCTGCTCGCTGGCTTCCTCTCCCGCGAACTGCTCTCCCGTGTGGCGCGCCGCCTCGACGTGGAGGACGCCGACTTCCGTGCCGCCCTCGTCGCGTCGCAGATCGCCGGCATGCTCATCGGCCGCTACGTCCTGCAGCTTCCCGCGCTCGCCGGCGCCTCCGTCGACGAGCTCGTCGGCCGCGTCGGCCCCACCGTCCAGCGCTACCTCTTCGACTGACCCGCGCCGCGGCGAGAGGCGTTGACGCCCGACGAGGCGAGGCGCATAATTCATCGCATGATGAATAATGCGGCCGTCGAGATCACGCAGCTCCGCGTGCGGCGTGGGGCCGTGTCCGTGTTCGACGCCATCGACCTCGCCGTTCCCCGCGGCCAGATCACAGGTCTCCTCGGCCCCTCCGGGTGCGGCAAGACCACGCTCATGCGGTCGATCGTCGGTGTGCAGCGGATCGCCTCCGGTGACGTGACCGTTCTCGGCGAGCCGGGCGGGTCCCGCCGGCTCCGGCACCGTGTCGCGTACGGCACGCAGGGCGCCTCGGTCTACGGCGATCTCAGCGTGCGGCAGAATCTCGCCTACTTCGCCGCGCTCCTGAAGGCGCCGAAGGGCGACGTCGACCGGGTCATCCAGGAGGTCGGTTTCGACGCGCAGGCGACACAGCTCGTCGATGCGCTGAGCGGCGGCCAGGCGACGCGGGTGTCGCTCGCGACGGCCCTGATCGGCTCCCCGGAGCTCATCGTGCTGGACGAGCCGACCGTCGGACTCGACCCCGTGCTGCGCGCGGAGCTCTGGACCCTGTTCCGCCGGCTGGCCGACCGGGGCGTCACGCTCATCGTGTCGAGTCACGTGATGGACGAGGCGGTGCGCTGCGACCGGCTGCTGCTGATGCGGGAGGGGAGGATCATCGCCGACACGACGCCGTCCGCACTGCTCGCCGACACCGGAACGACCGACGCCGAGGCCGCGTTCCTGGCGCTGATCGAACGGGACAGGGCCGCCGGCACCGCGACCACCAGGCGCGCACGCCGAGAAGCCCAGGAACGCCAGGAGGAGGACGGGACATGAACGGCCGCCGGCTGTTCGCGACCGCCGGCCGCGTGCTCACGCAGCTCCGACACGACCCGCGGTCCATCGCCCTGATGCTCATCGCCCCGAGCCTGCTCGTCGGTCTCTTCGCCTGGCTGTTCAGCGAGCAGGACGGTGTGTTCGACCAGTTCGGCGGTGCCATCCTGGCGCTGTTCCCGTTCATCGTGATGTTCCTCATCACGTCGATCACCACCCTGCGGGAGCGTCGTTCGGGCACGCTTGAACGGCTGATGACCACGCCGCTCGAGAAGGCCGACTTCATCCTCGGCTACGCGCTCGCGTTCGGGTTGATGGCTCTGCTGCAGGCGGTGATCACGGTCTCGTTCGCGGTCGGGGTGTGCGGGCTCGACGTGGACGGGCCGCTGTGGCAGCTGGGTCTCGTCGCGGTGGTCGATGCCCTGCTCGGCACGGCGCTGGGGCTCCTGGCGAGCGCGTTCGCCCAGACCGAGTTCCAGGCGGTGCAGTTCATGCCCTTGCTGGTGTTCCCGCAGATCATCCTCGGCGGTCTGTTCATGCCGCGGGACCAGATGCCCGACGTGCTGTACGCCATCTCCGACTGGCTGCCGCTGAGCTACGCGATCGACACGATCAACGCGGTCGCGGCGGGGGACGACGGTGGGGACGTGTTCGGTCCGCTGCTCATCGTCGTGGCCTTCGCCGTCGGCGCTCTGGTGCTGGCCGCGCTCACGCTGCGGCGGCGCACACGCTGAGCCGGAGTCTTGGCCTGGGTCAGCGCGCGGCGCGGTTCTTGGTGTGCTTCGTCGGCACGGCGGCCCACGGGTCCTCGGGCCACGGGTGCCGGGGGTAGCGGCCGCGCATCTCGGCGCGTACCTGGGCGTAGGGGCCCGACCAGAACGAGGCGAGGTCGTCGGTGACCGCGAGCGGCCGCCCCGCCGGGGACAGCAGATGGAAGAGCACGGGGACGCGGCCGTCCACGAGCCGGGGAGTCTCCGCCCAGCCGAAGCACTCCTGCAGCTTCACCGCCACGACGGGCCGTGCGGTCGCGTCGCCGTCGGGCTCCGGGTAGGTGATGCGTACACGGGAGCCGCTGGGCACCTCGAGCCGCTCCGGGACGAGCGCATCGAGGTGCACGGCCTCGGGCCAGGGCAGCAGACGACGAAGGGCGGATGACAGATCCAGCCGACTCGCGGGCGTGCCGGAGGCGAGAGCGTCGAGCTCCGGTGCCAGCCACACGTCGAGCGATGCGAGCAGACCCGCGTCCGACACATCGGGCCAGGGGTCTCCGAGCTCACGTCGCAGTAGCGCGAGTCGGCGGCGCAGGGCCTCCGCCCCGTCGGACCACGTGAACATGCCGAGGCCATCGCGTCGGAGTGCTCGGCCCACGGCATCCCGGCCTTCCGAGGCCGACGGGCGCACCGGCACCGATGAGCGCACGATCGCACCGATCCGGCGTTCGCGGCGGGCCTGTACGCGGCCTCCGACGAACTCGGCCTCGACGCGGTCGCTCATCAAGGGGCCTGCCGCGCGCTCCACCTGCTCCTCGGTGAAGGCCGTTGCGGCGCGGATGACCGCACCGGAGCCGGCTGCCGTCCGGGACGAGGCTCGGGCGACGTCGGCCACGGCGAGCCATTCCGACGCGGCCAGGGCGCCGCTGACACCGGCCCGGGTGCCGGACGCCAGCAGGAACGTCGCTCCCGATCCCGAGTGCTCGGCGCGGTGGGCGACGCGCTCGGGGAAGGCCAGCGCAATCACGAGACCGACGCCGTCGAGACCGGCGCGGGTGTCCGGTGCCGGAGCGACCAGGCGTTCCAGACGGCGAGCGTCCTCGCGCCACCGCCGGGCCTCGGCCGTGCTCCCTCCGCGCAACGCGACGAGAGCGCGGGCGACATCGGCGTCCGGGATGCGCTGGTCCCCGCCGAGAAGCGCCACGACCTCGGCGGCGAGCCGGCTCCCCACCGCGGGGCTGCCGTCCCGCAGCGCTCTGGCCAACCGGGGATCGGTGGGGATTCGTGCCAGCGCACGGCCCTCTGCCGTGGCGCGCCCGTCGTCGTCGATCGCTCCGAGACCGCGGAGCACCGTGACGGCATCGGCCAGGCTGTCGGCTCGCAGCGGTTCGATCATGCGCAGGCCGGCGCCGCCCGGGGCGCCCCAGCAGGCGAGCAGGAGGGCGGCGTCGGTGAGGTCTGCCGTGGCGATCTCCGGCGACGGCCGCGCAGGAGCGGCAGCATAGGTGCGCTCGTCCACACAGCGGATGACGGTGCCGGGGCCCTGTCGAGTGGCGCGTCCGGCTCGCTGCACGCACGAGGAACGGGAGGCGGCGGTGGTGACCAGACCGGTCATCCCGCGGGCGGCGTCGCGCTGCGGCTGCCGGGCCAGACAGCTGTCCACGACCAGCCGCACACCCGGCACCGTGAGAGACGACTCGGCGAGGGAGGTGGCGACGATGATGCGGGGCCGGGCTTCCGACGCACGACCGCGGATCACGGCGTCCTGCTCCGCCGGCGGGATCTGGCCGTGCAGTTCCCGGACGTCGAAGGCGCTGTTCCGGTCGCGGACTCGTCGCGCGATCTCCGCCACTTCGCGCGCGCCGGGGGCGAACACGAGCACATCGGCTTCGGGATCTTCCCGGACGAGCTCGGCGGCGGCGGTGGCGGTGACACTCGCGACGTGGTCGAGGAAGCCCCGGGTGACTCCGCGTTCGTCGAGGCGGGGCGCGGAACCTGGTGCCCAGCGCTCGGTGAGGGGGAAAGCCGGGACGTCGTGGTCGACGATCGGCGCGGGAGACTCCTCGGTGCCGATGACCGCGGCGATCCGGTCGGCGTCGAGGGTCGCGGACATCGCGATGACGACGAGGTCATCTCGCAGCTCGCGCACCTCGGAGAGCAGGCCGAGGAGAAGGTCGGTCTCGAGGGCACGCTCGTGCACCTCGTCGATGATGACCGCGCTCACGCCGTCGAGTCCGGGGTCGTCGAGCATCCGTCGCAGGAGCACGCCAGCGGTGACGAACTCGACCCTCGTGTCCGGCCCGACAGTGCGCTCGCCGCGGACGGTGAAGCCCACCCGGGAGCCGAGGGGTGTGCCGTCGAGCTGTGCGAGTCGGCGAGCGGCCGCGCGCGCGGCGATCCGGCGCGGCTGGGTGACGATCACGCGTCCGGTGCGGCGTGAGGCGAGGAGCGGCGGGACGAGCGTGGTCTTGCCCGTACCTGGCGGCGCGGTCACGACCACGGATCCGCTCGTGTCGAGGGCGGTGGAGAGGTCGTCGAGGGCGCCCTCGAAAGACAGACCGGCGCCGATGGCGGTGAGGTCGAAGGCGGCGCGGGTCACCCGTCCAGTCTGCCCGGTCATGAGACAGCGGATGCCGCGACCCGATCGGCCGCGGCATCCGCTGTCGTACGCTGCCTACTCCGCGGCGGGAGCGGGCGGCGCGGGCGGCGGTGGAGTGGTCGGCGCGGGCGTACGCGGCGCCGGGGCGGGCGCGGACGCTTCGGCGACTCCCGCCCCGAAACCGCGGCCGACGGCCTGTCCCTGGATGATGCCGGCGAGGTCGAGCCCGGTCGCGGAGTGCACGCTGTCGAAGACCGAACGCAGGGCCTTCGCGCTGTCGGCACCGACGACGTTGGACGCGCCGTCCTCGCCGGATCCGCCGACGATCGAGACGCTGCCGATCGCGGCGTAGCCCTTCGCGAACTCGGACATGATCGAGGGCAGCACCTCCAGAACGCGCTGCGAGAGGAACGCGTCCTGGTTGGAGGCGATGGCTTTGGCCTCAGCCTCGACGGCGGCGGCACGGGCCTCACCCTCGGCGCGGATCGCCTCGGCCTCGGCGTTGGCGCGCAGGCGACGGGCTTCGGCTTCCGCCTCCGCCTGGGCGCGCAGCGCGTCGGCGTCACCGGTGGCCTTCGCGATCGCGGCCGCCGCCTCACCGTCGGCGCGCGCCTTGTCGGCCTGCGCCTGCTGCTCGGCGATGCGGGTGCGCGCCTCGGCTTGCTTGACCTGCTCGATCGCCGCCGCCTCGGCCGCGCGCTCACGCGTGTAGAGCTCGGCCTGCGCGCGGGTCTCCGCCTCGTACCGCTGCGCGTCCGCGACGCGCTTGACGTCGGCGTCGAGCTGCGCCTGCTTGTTCTCGGCCTGCTGCTGCAGCACGGCCTGCTCGGCCTGGGCGCGGGCGAGCTGCTCGGCCTGCTCCGCCTCGGCGCGCGCGCGGCCGATGCCGGCGTTGGCGTTGGCGGTGTTCGTGTCGAGCGCGGTCTGCTCGACGAGGTTCGCCTCCTGGTTCGCGATGTTCTTCTGGTTGATCGCGCGGTCGGCGTTGGTCTGCGAGATCTCCGCGGCCTGGCGCTTCGCCTGGATCTCCGGGGCACCGAGGGACTGGATGTAGCCGACCTTGTCGGTGATGCCCTTGATCTGGAAGGAGTCGAGGATGAGGCCCTGCTCGGCGAGCTCCTGGGAGACGTCGGCGGCGATCTGGTCGGAGAACTTCTTGCGCTCCCGCATGAGCTCCACGACGGAGAGCGTCGCGACGATGCCGCGCAGGGCGCCCTCGAGCTGCTCGGTGGTGAACTGCTCGATGGCCTTGTCCTGGGAGGCGAAGCGCTCGGCGGCCCGGCGCACCAGCAGCGGGTCGGAGCCGATCTTCACGATCGCGACGCCGTCGACGTTGAGCGTCACGTTGTCGAGCGACTGCGCCTCGGCGTTGAGCGACACCTGCCGCGACCGGAGGGAGATGATCTCGTGGCGCTGGGTGATCGGGTTGACGAGCGACTTGCCGTTCACGATGACCGTGACGGGCGATTCCGACATCTCAGAGCTGCTGGTGCCGTCGGCGCCGATGACGGCGCGCTGCACCTTCTGCTTGCGTCCGGAGATGACGAGCGCTTCGTCGGCGCGAGCGACCTTGATCCAGCTGCGTGCGAACAGCAGCAGGATCAGCAGGACGACGATCGCGGCGACGACCGCGATCCCGACGATGGTGAGGATGCCGATGATTCCGGCGATCTCCATGGATGACCTCCCTGGTTCCCCCCGAGGGGGCGGTCCGATATGCCCACGGTCGATGTGGGCGTGCGCAACCCACCCTGCCAGAAAAGCGACGACCGCCCCGTCGCGGGCGTCATGATCCCGTCGTCGGTGGAGACGCCACCGACCGCGACGATTGTGGAGGAGCGTGCGGGTCAGCGGGTGCGGAGCTTCTCCGCGAGGTCGCGGAGCAGGCGCAGCTCCTCGTCGTCGAGCCGGGACATCCGGTCGGCGATGGACCGGCCGTGCACGGTCGCGAGCGCACGGAACGCCCGGGCGCCTTCGTCCGTCGCGCGGATCAGGGCGCCGCGGCCGTCGTCCGGGTCGGCGCATTTCGCGACCAGTCCCCGCGTCACCATCCGGTCGACGAGGCGGGAGACGCTCGGCTGGCTGATGAGCATGTTGGCGGTGATGTCGCGCAGGCGGGCGGTCATCTCCGGCGAGCGCGTGACGGTGAGCAGCACGTCGTACTCGGCCTGCGTGATGTCGCCGGTGTCGAAGTCGGCCGCCATCTCGGTGAACAGTTCGTGCTGCGCGCGGAAGAGGCTTTCCCAGGCCTCCAGCGCGAGCTTCCGATCGGTCATCCTCACAGAGTACCGGGCGCAGTAAAGGGCCGGTCGGAGAGGCTCCCGACCGGCCCTTGTCCCTTGCACCAAGAGTGTCCTGCAATCACATGCGGTGGATGCCACAGCAAACATTCACCGTGTGATCACTGTATAACGGCGAGGTAACGAATGCAACGGTTTGATCACGATGATTCGGGCGGATACTGGAAGGGACGGTTTCGAGAGCCCCCGCCTCCGCACCGCGCGGCAGACCTCTCGAACGCCAGGAAGAAGATGCTCATGAAAGCTCTCCGCTACGTCGAGATCGGCAAGCCCCCGGTGGTGGTCGACATCCCGATTCCGAAGCCCGGCCCCGGACAGGTCCTGCTCAAGATCACCGCGGGTGGTGTCTGCCACTCCGACGACTACGTCATGGGACTCTCCGAGAAGGACTACCACGAGCAGGGCTACCCGCTGCCGTTGACGCTCGGGCATGAAGGCGCCGGCGTCGTGCACGAGATCGGCGAGGGCGTCGACTCGACGCTCAAGGTCGGAGATGCCGTGGCCGTCTACGGGCCCTGGGGCTGTGGCCGCTGCCACAACTGCTCGATGGGCAAGGAGAACTACTGCACGAACGCCGCCGCCGAGGGCATCCGTCCTCCGGGCCTGGGCAGCCAGGGGTCGATGGCCGAGTACATGATCGTCGACGACGCGCGCCACCTCGTGCCGCTCGGGGACCTCGACCCCGTGCAGAACGTCTCGCTGACCGACGCGGGCCTCACCCCGTACCACGCGATCAAGAACTCGCTTCCGAAGCTCGGCGCCGGCACGGTCGCGGTCGTGATCGGCACCGGCGGGCTCGGCCACGTCGGCATCCAGATCCTCAAGGCCATCTCGGGTGCCACGGTCATCGCGCTGGACGTGAACGACGAGAAGCTGAAGCTCGCCACCGAGGTCGGCGCGGATCACGTGTTGATCAGCGACGCGTCGGCGGCCGAGAAGATCCGCGAGCTCACCGGCGGTCTCGGCGCGAACGCCGTGTTCGACTTCGTCGGCGCGAACCCGACGATCGCCCTGGCGCAGAGCGTGGCCGCGCTCGAGGCCGACATCACGATCGTGGGCATCGGCGGAGGCAGCATGACGCTCGGCTTCGGCTCGATCGCCTACGACGCGGCCGTGCGCATCCCATACTGGGGTTCGCGCGCCGAGCTGATCGAGGTGCTGGACCTCGCCCGCGCCGGCAAGATCCACGTCCAGACCGAGAGCTACACGCTCGACGACGGCCCGAAGGCGTACGAAGACCTCGCGTCGAACAGCATCCGCGGACGCGCCGTCATCGTCCCCTGACGTCGGCCTCGAACGCCCGGGAGGGATCGCCCTCCCGGGCGTTCGTCGTCTCGGTGCGGCCTCAGCCGCGGCGTCGCCGGTCGGCGAGGAGGGCGAGCGCCGCATCGATCGCACTCGCCGCCGCGTCGGGGGCCACGCGCACGAGGGCGAAGGCGGAGACCACGAGCCCCGTGCAGGCGTCGGCCAGGGTCTCGATCTCCGTTCCCGTGAGCGCGGGGAGAGCAGCCCGGACGCCGCGGGCGAATGCCTCTCGGAGCTCCGCGCGATAGGACGCCACGACCCGGGCGACCGCGTCGTCGGTGCCGATGGGGGCGGCGGCGGTGTTGACCAGCAGACAGCCGCTCGTCGCCGGGAGGCTGCCCGTCGTCAGCAGGGCCGCGCGTAGTCTGCCGAGATAGGTCTCCAGGGCCTCCGGCGCCACGGTCTCACCCGTCAACGGGGCGAGGCGCGGGCGGATGACCTCGTCCAGGTAGCTCTCGACGGCGGCGTCGAAGAGTCCACGTTTGGAACCGAAGGCGTGATAGATGCTCGAGCGGCTGAGACCGGTCGCGCGCTCGAGCTCGGGCAGCGGCGCGCTCTCGAAGCCGCGCTCCCAGAACACGCCGCGTGCCGCGCGGACCGCTTCCGCGGTGTCGAAGGTCTGTGTGCGCCCCATCCGCCCTGCTCCTGCCCTTTTGTGAATCGCTCGATCCAGTATATATTGGAACGACCGATACAGAATGCGCGGCCTCGCCGCGTCGAAGGGGGACTGCCATGGTCATCGCCGGACTCGTGCTCGCAGGCATCGCCGCGCTCGTGCACGTCTACATCTTCTGGCTCGAGTCGTTCGCCTGGACCAGCGCGCGCGCTCGCCGCACGTTCGGCACCGGCACGGCGGAGGAGGCCGGGCGACAGAAGGAGCTCGCCTTCAACCAGGGCTTCTACAACCTGTTCCTTGCGATCGCCGTCCTCCTCGGCATCGTCCTCTTCGCCACGGGAGCGACGGCCGTCGGCGCGACCCTCGTCTTCACCGGCGCCGGATCGATGGTCGCCGCGAGCCTCGTGCTGCTGCTGTCGAGCCCTGACAAGGCGTCCGCCGCCCTGAAGCAGGGCGTCATCCCGGCGCTCGGCGTCATCGCGCTGGCCATCGGCCTCCTCGTCTGAGTCCGGCCGCAGCCCCCCCAGATCCTCACGAAGGAGAGTAATGTCCCACGCCATCAGCACCCAGATCCAGCTCGCCCGCCGCCCCGAGGGGTGGCCGACCCACGACGACTTCCGCACCGTCGAGGTCGAGCTGAGCGATCCGGCGCCGGGGGAGGTGCGCGTGGCGAACGAGTTCGTCTCCGTCGACCCCTACATGCGCGGGCGGATGAACGACGTCCGCAGCTATGTCGCCCCCTACGCCCTCGACGAGGTCATCGCGGGTGGCGCCATCGGCCGGGTCGTCGCCTCTGCGGCGGACGACCTCCCCATCGGCACCGTCGTGCTGCACCAGCACGGCTGGAGCGATGTCGTGCAGGCGGACGCGTCGACCTTCCGGGCCGTGCCCGAGGTGCCCGGCATGCCGCTGTCGCTGCGCCTGCACATCCTCGGCATGACCGGCCTCACCGCGTACGTCGGCCTCACCGCGATCGCCGGACTCGCCCCGGGCGACACCGTCTTCGTCTCCGGCGCCGCCGGTGCCGTCGGCACGGCTGTCGGTCAGATCGCCAAGCTCCTCGGCGCGGGCCGCGTGATCGGCTCGGCGGGCTCACCCGAGAAGGTCGCCCTGCTGACCGAGAAGTACGGCTACGACGCGGCGTTCAACTACAAGGACGGCCCGGTGCGCGAGCAGCTCGCCGCCCTCGCGCCCGAGGGCGTGGACGTGTTCTTCGACAACGTCGGCGGCGACCACCTCGAAGCCGCGCTCGACGTGATGAACGACGGTGGCCGGATCGCGCTGTGCGGCGCCATCACGAGCTACAACACCACCGAGCGCGTGCCCGGGCCCGACAACATGGCGAACATCATCACGCGCGGGCTCCGTCTCCAGGGCTTCACCCTGGCGAACTACCTGCACCTGTCGCCGGAGTTCAGCGAGAAGATGACCCGCTGGTTCGCGGAAGGGCGGATCGCCTACGACGAGACCATCGTCGACGGCATCGAGAACACGGTCGACGCGTTCCTCGACATGATGCGCGGAGCCAACACGGGGAAGATGCTCGTGCGAGTCACGCCCTCCGCCTGACGTCCGGAGCGGGCCGCCAGCGCATTTGAGATATATTGCTTGAGACGTAGAACTTCACTCTCCATGACCCCCACTGGAGGCAGTGTGACACTCTCTGGCGGCCCCCTCGAACGCCGGTCGATGAGCGACGAGGCTTTCGTGCGCCTGCAGGATGCGATCATCAGCGGCGAACTCCAGCCCGGCGAGCGCCTGCGCGACTACGAGCTCGCCGAACGCCTCGGCACCTCGAAGACGCCGATCCGTCATGCCCTCGACCGCCTGGCCGACAACGGCCTCGTCGAGATGCAGCGCAATCGCTACACCCGCGTGGCTCCGATCGATCTGGAGCGGGTGCGCAACGCCGTCGACCTGTTCGGTGACATCTGGATCGGCTCGGTCCGTCACGTCATGCCGGTGATCCAGGACGACGATGTGGCCTATCTCGTCGAGCTGGCCGACGACATGGCGGCGTCGGTGCAGGCGCGGGACATCATCGCGTTCGGCGCGGCGCTCCGCAGCGCGGCGACGGGTTTCGCCCGGATCGAGGGCAACGCCACGCGTGCCAACTCCATCGAGCGCCTCGGCCCGCAGATCCGTCGGTTCACCCAGCACGCGAAGGACGCCGTGGACTGGTCCGCCGTCGAGGTGTTCGTCGGTGCGATCCGCGAGGCGACGTCGGAGCGCGACGCGGTCAAGACCCGTGCCGTGCTGGTGACCTTCTTCGATGAGACGCTCCCAGCCATCATCGATCGGGCCGAGCAGTCGGGACTGGCCGAGATGTCGGAGTGATCCTGCGCTGACGAACGAGGGCGACCGCACACCGCGGTCGCCCTCGTCGCGTCCCGGGGCTACGGCGTGAGGCGATGGACGTCGCGCGGGAACAGCGTCACCTCGCGGACGTTGGCCGCCTCGACCAGGCGGCCCACCCAGCGCTCCAGTCCGATGGCGAAGCCGCCGTGGGGAGGCATCCCGTGCGCGAATGCCTCCAGGTAGCCGGCGTACGCCGAGGGCGATTCTCCTCGCGCCTCGATCGCGGCGACGACCTCGCTGTGCCGATGCAGACGCTGTCCACCGGTCACGAGCTCCAGGCCGCGGAACAGGAGGTCGAAGCTGTTGCTCCCCTCCGCGTCGTCAGCCTGCGGATGCGTGTAGAACGGGCGCTTGCGCATCGGGTAGCCCTCGACGGCCAACACGTCGCTGCCGAACTCCTCCTTCGCCCATGCCCCGAGCGCCCGCTCGTGCGCCGGGGAGAGGTCGGGCTCGTCGGCCGGAGCACCGACCCGGCGCAGCGCGTCGCGGAAGTGCACGACGGGGATGTCCTCGGGGATGACGGGGAGCGTCACGTCGAGCAGCGCGAGCTCTTCCGCGGCGTCGGCGCGGATGCCGTCGAGCATGCCGCGCAGCACGTCGCCGAGGAGGCGAAGGACGTCGCGGTGGTCGCGGATGAACCCGAGCTCGACGTCCAGCGACACGTACTCGGACAGATGCCGCACGGTGTCGTGGGGCTCGGCTCGGAAGACCGGCGCCACCTCGTAGACGCGTTCGAACACGCCGACGAGCTGCTGCTTGTAGAACTGCGGGCTCTGCGCGAGGTACCCGGTCCTACCGAAGTAGTCGACGGGGAACACGTTCGCCCCTGACTCGGTCACGGTGTCGACGATCTTCGGGGTCTGCACCTCGGTGAAGTCCGCGGCGTCGAGCACCCGGCGGAACGCGCGCACGCTCGCCGCGGCGATCTGCCAGGTCGCGCGGCGTGCGGGATGACGCCAGGTCACCGCCGCGTGGTCGAGCAGAGTCGGCAGGCTCGTCTCGAGCGTCGGGCGCCACAGCTCCACGACCGGCGGTGCGGCCGGCTCCGACAGGCTCTCGATCTGCGGGTCGACGATCTCGACGCCGCCGGGGGCCTGCGGGTTCGCGGCGACGGTCCCCGTCACGCGGACCACTGTCTCCTCCGGAGGGAGGCCATCCGCTGGATGCTCGGCGGAACGGACCACGACCTGTGCGAGGCCCGAACGGTCGCGGATGATCAGGAAGGCGACGGTGGCGAGTTCCCTCCGGCGATGGACGTGACCGAGCAGGGTGACACGGCGGCCGGGGACGGCCTCGGCGAGCTCCGCGGCGAGAGTGCGGGCGGGGTCGGGTGTTCTCATTTCTCCTCCAGGTTGTGGGAGCCCTGGAGGTGTGGGCGGGGGCCAGATCGCGGTGCCACCACACCTTCGCCGGTGAGAAGCCGGCCTCTCGTCGGTACGCCGGACGCGCGGGGACCGCCTGCCCGGAGGCCGGGGGTCGTCACGCCCCGGCGGTCGCCGCGTCCAGTCTAGGGGCGTTCTCGGCAGATCCACAGAATCGCTCGGGCACCGTCTCGTACCCTGGATTATCCAAGGGGAGTACTCCGACACGGTCGGGTCGTCATTACGGATGCGTCTGCATCCCGGCCTACCGGTCCCGCTCGGGATGGGGAAGACTTTGGCGCTGTTCCGTCACGCCCGAGTCTGGAGTACCCGTTGGAAATCACCCCTTTGATCTGGGTCATCACGATCGCGGTCACCATCGCGTTCTTCGTGTACGAGTTCTTCGCGCACGTCCGCAAGCCGCACGAGCCGAGCATCGGCGAGTCCGCACGCTGGTCGATCTTCTACATCAGCCTCGCGCTGCTCTTCGGCGTGGGCATCGGCATGGTGTCCGGCTGGACCTACGGCGGCGAGTACTTCGCCGGCTACCTCACCGAGAAGGCGCTGTCGATCGACAACCTCTTCGTGTTCCTCATCGTGATGACGGGCTTCGCGGTGCCGAAGATCTATCAGCAGAAGGTGCTGATGATCGGCATCGTGATCGCGCTGATCCTCCGCGGCATCTTCATCGCCGTCGGTGCGACCCTCATCGAGAACTTCTCCTGGATCTTCTACGTCTTCGGCGCGCTGCTGCTCTTCCTCGCATACCGCCAGGCCTTCAGCAGCCACGAGAGCAACCCCGCGAACGGCCGCTTCATGACGTTCGTCCGTCGCCACCTCCCCGTCAGCGAGGAGTACAACGGCGACAAGCTCACGGTCGTCCAGAAGGGCAAGCGCTACGTCACGCCGATGCTGCTGACGATCATCGCGATCGGCTTCATCGACCTCGTCTTCGCCGTCGACTCGATCCCCGCCATCTACGGCCTCACCGACCAGGCGTACATCGTGTTCACCGCGAACGCGTTCGCCCTGATGGGTCTTCGGCAGCTGTACTTCCTCATCGGCGGTCTGCTGGAGCGCCTGGTGTACCTGGCCCAGGGCCTCGCCGTCATCCTCGCGTTCATCGGCGTGAAGCTCGTGCTGCACGCCCTGCACGTCAACGAGGTGCCGTTCATCAACGGCGGCGAGCCGATGCTGTGGGCGCCCGAGATCCCGATCTGGTTCTCGCTGCTCTTCATCGCCGCGACCATCGCGGTCGCCACCGTCGCGAGCCTGATGAAGACGCGCCGGCACCGCAACGCCGTCTCTTCCTCGACCGATTCCACCCCCACCATCGACAAGGAGCACTCTTGAGCGCGCAGCGCTGTTCTGACTCTTCGGACTCTGACAGTACGAGCACCCGGTTCATCCCGGGTGCTCACCCCGCCACCGAGGAGGTCGCCCGCTGATGGGCGATCTGCTCTGGAACATCGCCCTCGTCCTGCTCTTCGTGCTGATCGGCGGTGTCTTCGCTGCGACGGAGATGGCCCTGGTCACGCTGCGTGAGAGCCAGCTCAACGCGATCGCCGCTCGCGGCCGTCGCGGAGCGAAAGTCGCCGCCCTGGCCCGCAACCCCAACACCTTCCTCTCGGCGGTGCAGATCGGCGTGACCGTGGCGGGTTTCGCGTCCGCCGCGTACGGCGCGACCTCGATCGCGCCGTCCGTCGCGCCGCTGCTGGAGGGCTGGGGTGTCGCGCCTCCGCTCGCGATGACGCTCGCCACCATCGTGCTGACGCTGATCATCGCGTACCTGTCGCTCGTGCTCGGCGAGCTCGTGCCGAAGCGGCTCGCGATCCAGCGCAACGCGCAGTTCGCGTACGCCGTGGCGCCGGCGCTGAACGGCTTCGCGACCGTCATGCGCCCGGTGATCTGGCTGCTGTCGGTCTCGACGAACGCCCTCGTCCGCGTGCTCGGCGGCGACCCGCACAAGACGAGCGACGAGCTCACCGACGAGGAGGTGCGCGACATCGTGGCGACCCACCAGGGCCTGCCCGACGACGAGCGCCGCATCCTCGACGACGTGCTCTCCCTGCGCGGACGTCAGGTGAGCGAGGTCATGCGCCCGCGTCCCGAGGTCGTGGCGCTCGACGAAGCGGCGACCGTGGGGGCGGCGATGGAGCAGGTCCGCGAGCTGCCCTTCTCCCGGTACCCCGTGTCCCAGACGTCGATCGACGACATCACCGGCTTCGTGCACGTGCGCGACCTCTTCGAGGCTGCGGCCGACGATCCGGAGCGTCCGCTGCAGGGGCTCGTCCGCGACATCCCCTACATCCCGTCCACCGCGCGGGTGTTGCCCACCCTCACCCGGATGCGGGCGGAGGGACACCACATCGCGGTCGTCGTGGACGAGTACGGCGGCACCGATGGTCTCGTCACGCTGGAGGACCTCGTGGAGGAGGTCGTCGGCGAGATCTTCGACGAGTATGACGCCGAGGTCTTCATCTCCGCTGACGACGGCTTGGACGGGCGCCTCAACCTGCAGGACTTCGAGGAGGCGACGGGGCTCGCGATGCCCCGGGGGTCTTCCGACACGATCGCGGGATTCGTCACCGAGCAGCTCGGCCGGCTCGCCGTGGTCGGCGACACCGTCGAGGTGCCGGGCGCGACCATCCAGGTGGCCGAGGTCGATCGGCGGCGCATCGCGCGGGTGCGCGTCTCGATGCACACCGATCCGGGTGCCGAGCGGGGCACCGAGGACTGACGGGCAGCAGGGTGACGGGGCGCGTCAGTCGCGCGCTCCGCTGCCCAGCTCGCGCAGTCCGTCGCCGAGGACCTCGGTCAGGAGCTGGGCGTAGCGGCCGTCCGGATCGAGGTCGGGGTCGAACACGGTGATGCTCGCCCCGATCGCCTGCGGGGCGAGGGCGCGCAAAAGGGCGGTGAGCTCCGCGGCATCGAGGCCGCCCGGATCCGGGCTGTCGACGGCGGGCATCACCGACGGGTCGAGCACGTCGACGTCGAGCTGCAACCAGTAGCGCCCGCCGGCGGACGCGGCGGTCTCAGCGGCGACCGCGTCGGCTCCTCGTGCCAGGACGTCGGCCGCCGGCGTGACGCGCGCGAGGAGGCCGCGGACCTCCTCCTGCTCCTCGTCGTCGTCGCGGTGCCCGATGTGGGCCGTGCGGGTGGCGGAGAAGTACGGCGCGAGTCCGCCGATGTCGGCGATCGCCGGCCAGTGCTCGCCGACCGCGGCCGCCAGCGCTTCGCCGGCCACGCTCGCGCACTCGTCGCTGTTGCCCGGGTGGCGGAAGTCGGTGTGCCCGTCGATGTGCACGAGGCCCGCGCCTCCACGGCGCTTCACGGCGATCCCGGCGCCGACGAGGATGCCGCAGTCGCCCCCGATCACGAGCGGGGCGCGGCCCTCGTCGAGGACCTCGCCGATGCGCGAAGCCAGGCGGAGGGAGTGGTCGACGAAGGCGGCCTCGTTCCGCACCCGGCCGGCGGGCCGCGTGGCGTCGTCGTCCACGTAGCGTCCGGCGAGCACGATGCCGCCGTCGCTCGCGCCCTGATCGGTGAAGCGCCGGAACAGCCCCGCCTCCCGGAACGCCTCCGGCGCCTTCGCGGAGCCGGGCACGCTGCCGGGCTCCGGTGGGCGCAGGCCGAGGTTGCTGGGGGCCGACAGCAGAGTGATCATGCGCTCATCCTGCACCGGGCGTCCGACATTTCGACGCTCAGCGGATGGCGTAGACGGCGCTCCCCACGATCACCGCGATGACGGTCGTCCAGCCGATGATCGCGACGGCCTGCCACACGAGGATGCGCCCCTTGCCGATGCCGGACGCGGCGAGCATGGTGGCGGTGAAGTGCGTCGGCAGCAGCAGCGGTCCCAGCAGGCTCACCCCGGGCACGCCGTAGCGCTCGAACGCGCGCTGGAACTTCTCGCGGCGGGCGGAGCCGCGTCCGGTCTCCACCGGGACGCCGTCGGCCTCCAGGCTCGTCCCGCCGCCCACCGTCACCGGCTGCTTCGCCCGCGAGCGGTCCACGATGGCTCGGCGGGCGCCCGCGCTGGCGAGCACCAGGATCGCGACGCAGAGGAAGTTGCCGACCATCGCGGCGATGGCCGCGATCACGGGCGGGATGCCGCCGAGGATGCCGATGCTCGCGGCACCCTCGCCTTCGACGAACGGCACCGCTCCGGCGAGGGCGACGATGAGGGGCTGGACGAGGTCGGGGACCTGGGCGACGAGGTTCTGGAAGGTCTCGATGAGGTTCATGGGGGAAGCTCCGGGTGTCGGTGCAGACGGTCTCTCCGTCGCGATGACCCCAGTCCAGTCGATGGCGGCCCGAGGCGGCAGTGCCGCCGCGTCATCGCTCTCCGTGCGGTTCGCACCCGGATCCCGTGACATGTGTCACGCCTCTATCGTGGGGAGCGTGAGCAGTCCTTCCCCCGCTTTCTCCGATCCCGGTCCCGGTGCCCGCCAGCTCGCGCGGGGCATCACCGCCACCTGGTGGTACACGGTCGGCGGGGTGGTCTTCATCGAGCTCATGCTGGTGGCCGCCTGGCTGGGCATCGCCGTGGCACTGGATCGCTCGGGAGTCGCGCTGCTCGTCGTGGGGGTCGGCGGGGTGCTCTGGGCGGCGTCGACCGTCCTGCTGCTGGTCGACTACCGTCATCGCGTCGACGCCGGCCCCGGGGTGGGCTGGGTGCGGTTGGCCGTGCCGACCGTCGTCGCCCTGATCTACGGCGGCGCGGCGGGGACTCTGGTCGGCAGTTGGCAGCTCGCCGCGATGCCGGTGGTGCAGGTCTTCGTGCTGGTGAGCTGGCCCCGCGGGATCCGGGTGCGCGTGGCCGTGGCCGCGACGGTCGTGCTCGTCGCTCTCGCGCTGCTCGACTCGACCACCCCCCTCGGCTCCGAGGTCCCGGTGTGGGTGCCGGTGCTCTACGGAGTCATGCTGCCCGGGATGACCGTGAGCTCGCTGTGGTGGTGGGACGTGCTCGTGGCCCTCGATCGGGCACGTACCTCGGAGGCGCGACTGGCGGCGACGCAGGAGCGCCTGCGCGTGGCGACCGACGTGCACGACCTCCAGGGGCATCATCTCCAGGTGATCGCCCTGCAGCTCGAACTGGCGGAGCGCCTGCTGCCCACCGATCCGCAGGCGGGGATGGAGCAGCTCCGCGCCGCCAGGGCGAGCGTCGACGACGCGCGGCAGGGCACCAGAGACCTCGCCACGCGGTTCCGATCCGTGCCCCTCGGCGACGAGCTGGCGAACGCCCGAGACCTGCTCGTGGCGGCAGGACTGACGGTGGAGGCGCGGATCCACCCGGATGCGGACGCGGCACCCGCGGCCGACCTCGGCCCGGTGATCCGGGAGACGACGACGAACGTCCTGCGGCACGGACGCGGTGGTCACGCGCGCCTGATCCTCGACCGGACGGCGGACGCCTGGCGGTACGAGGTCGCCAACGACGCCGACCCCGCGGCCGAGGACGGAGCGGGCGGCTCCGGGCTCGAGGGCGTCCGCCGACGGATCGGCGAGGCGGGCGGCACGTTCGAGCAGCGGCGGGACGCCGACGAGTTCGTCGTGACGGTCACCGTGCCCGCGCGGGCGGAGATCGTCCGATGATCCGGGTGCTGCTCGCCGACGACGAGGGCATGATCCGCTCCGCGCTCGCCGCCCTGCTGCGTCTCGAGGCCGACATCGACGTCGTCGCGGAGTGCGCGGACGGCGAGGAGGCCGTCGCCGCCGCCGTCCGGCTCGAACCCGACGTATGCCTGCTCGATCTGGAGATGCCGGGACTCGACGGTGTGCAGGTCGCCGAGAGGCTCAACCGCACGATCGCCACCCGCTGCATCGTCGTCACCCGGCACGCCCGCCCCGGAGTGCTCCGGCGGGCGCTCGCCTCCGGCGTCTCCGGGTTCGTGCCCAAGTCGCGAGGTGCGGACGAGCTCGCCGCGATCATCCGCCGCGTCGCGGCCGGCGCCCGGTACGTCGACCCGGAGATCGCCGCGGATGCGCTGAGCGACGAGCGGTCGCCGCTCACCGATCGGGAGCTGGATGTGCTCCGCGCCGGGCGTCGCGGGGAGACCACGGGACAGATCGCCCGGGCGCTCGCGCTGGCGCCGGGGACGGTGCGCAACCACATCTCCGTCATCCTCGGGAAGCTCTCGGTGAGCACGCGTCAGCAGGCCGTGCTCGTCGCCGAGGAGCGCGGCTGGATCTGACCGTCGTCACGCGTCCGTTTCGGTCGTCACGGCCTGCGAGAATGGAGGCGCCGAGTCCCGAGCCGAGGAGCACACGTGCCGTTCATCTCCACCCGCGGCGGCATGCAGCCGCAGTCGTTCAGCGAGACGCTGCTGGAGGGCCTGGCGCCCGACGGCGGCCTGGCCGTCCCCGACGTCATGCCCGAGGTCGACGGCGAGACGCTCGAGCGCTGGCGGGCCCTGACCTATCCGCAGCTGGCGACCGAGGTGCTCGGCCTCTTCGCGACCGACATCCCGCGGGAGGACCTCGCCCGGATGACGGCGGCGGCGTACGCGGACTTCCCGGACGGCGTCGTCCCGCTGCGTCGCGTGGACGACGACCTCACGCTGGTCGGCCTCTCCGAGGGCCCGACGCTGGCGTTCAAGGACATGGCCATGCAGTTCCTCGGGCAGGTGCTGGAGTACACGCTCGAGCGCCAGGGCTCGGTCCTCAACATCCTCGGTGCCACGTCTGGTGACACCGGCTCGGCCGCGGAGCACGCCCTGCGCGGCAAGGAGCGCGTCGCGGTGTTCATGCTGTCGCCGCAGGGCCGGATGAGCGCGTTCCAGCGGGCGCAGATGTTCTCGCTCGACGACGCGAACGTGCACAACATCGCGGTGGAGGGCGTCTTCGACGACTGCCAGAACCTCGTGAAGAAGCTCGCCGGCGACCTCGACTTCAAGCGCGCTCAGCACCTGGGCGCCGTGAACTCGATCAACCTCGCCCGCATCACCGCGCAGACGGTCTACTACTTCTGGGCGTGGCTGCGCGCGACCGACGCCGGCGGCTGGGCCGAGGTGTCGTTCACCGTCCCCTCGGGGAACTTCGGCAACATCCTCTCCGGATTCTTCGCGAAGCAGATGGGACTGCCGATCCGACGCCTCGTCCTGGCCGCGAACGAGAACAACGTGCTCGACGAGTTCTTCCGCACGGGGGTGTATCGCCCCCGCAGCGCCGCCCAGACGCTGGCGACCTCGAGCCCGTCGATGGACATCTCGAAGGCGTCGAACCTCGAGCGCTTCATCTTCGAGCTCGTCGACCGCGATCCGGCGCGAGTGGTCGGCGCGTGGGACGACCTGGAGGCCCAGGGCTTCTTCGACTTCTCGGCCGAGCAGGCGCGCTTCGCGGAGGAGTTCGGCATCGTGAGCGGCACCTCGACGCATGAGGACCGGCTCGCGACCATCCGCGACGTGTACGAGGCCTCCGGCGAGGTGATCGACCCGCACACCGCCGACGGCGTGAAGGTCGCGCGGGAGTATGTCGAGCCCGGAGTGCCGATGCTGGTGCTGGAGACGGCCAAGCCCGAGAAGTTCGCCGAGACGATCCACGAGGCCATCGGGGTCGAGCTGGCGTACGCCCCCGAGCTGCGCGCCATGCTCGACGCCCCCCAGCACGTGACCGAGATGCCCGACGACGAGCGCGCTCTCCGTGCCTTCATCGAGGAGAACGCCCTCCACTGACCCGCGAGACCCCGCTTTCGCGCCGAAACCCCCTGTCCCGGACGCCGGAGACAGGGGGTTTCGACGTGAACCCGGGGTCTCGGCGGAAATGGGCAGTGTGCACAGAGGGAAGGGGGATCGGGGCGGAGTGCACATGTCGGGGAGGGGACGGGGGTGAGTACCGTGGCGGGCAACCCGTATCCTCCTCCCGAAGGACTCCCCATGGCACGCACGGCGCACGCAGACGACTTCGCGCTCTCCCGAGTGACTCCTGAGGCCCGCAAGCCCTGGTTCGGAATCGCCGTCCAGCGATTCGGACAGGTCTCCGCCCTCTCGCAGTTCCTCCTCGGCGCGACCCTCGGTTACAGCATGACCTTCGGCGAGGCCGTCCTCGCCTTCCTGTTCGGCTCGCTCATCCTCGAGGTGATCATGTGCGTGGTCGGCTTCATCGGCCAGCGTGAGGGCCTGAACACCGCGCTCCTCGCCCGCTGGACGGGCTTCGGCGAGATCGGCGCCTCGCTCGTCGGCCTCGCGATCGGCATCAGCCTCATCGGCTGGTTCGGCATCCAGTCCGCCATCTCCGCGCAGTCGCTCGACGCGCTCATGCCCGGGGCCCTGCCGGTCTGGGCGTGGAGCCTCATCTTCGGCCTCGCCGTCACCGCGATCGTCGCCTTCGGCTTCGTCGGGATGCAGTGGCTCGCGAACATCACCGTGCCGCTGTTCCTGATCCTCGTGGGGTGGTCCGTCATCTCCGAGCTCACCCGCCACGACATCGGCGAGCTGCTCACCGGCCCCGCCCCCGGCCCGACCATGAGCGTCTGGGCGGGCACCGGCATCGTCGCCGGCGGTCTCATCGTCGGCGCGATCATCACGGGCGACATGACCCGCTTCAACCGCTCCCGCGCCGACGTCGTCAAGCAGACGGTGCTGGGCGTCTCCCTCGGCGAGTTCGTGATCGGCCTCGCCGGCGTGCTTCTCGCCCACGCGGCGGCGACCGGCGACATCGTCGCCATCGTCACCTCGTCCGTCGGGTTCGTCGGCCTGTTCATCGTCCTCACCGGCACGCTGAAGATCAACGACTGGAACCTGTACTCCTCCACGCTCGGCCTGGTGAACTTCATCTCCACCGCCTTCGGGAAGAACCTCCACCGCGTCACCACGACCATCGTCCTCGGCGTGGTGGGATCGGTGCTTGCGGCGGTCGGCATCCTCGGCCAGTTCACCGAGTTCCTCGTCGTGCTCAGCGTCGCGTTCCCGCCGATCGCCGGGATCATGGTCGCCGAGTACTACGTGGTGCGCCGCTGGCGTCCCGAGCTCGACGCGACCCGCGAGGCCGGCACACTGCCCGGCACCGCGCCCCGGATCGTCCCGGCCACGATCGTCGTCTGGCTGGTGTCCTCGCTGGTCGGCTACTTCGTGACCTGGGGCATCCCCTCGCTGCTCAGCCTCTTCCTGTCGATGGTGCTCTACATCGTCGCCGGCAAGCTCGGCTGGGTGCGCGGCGTCGGCGTCGCGACCACCCGGCAGGCGGACCCCGTCGACAGCGCCCCCGCCGCGGTCTGAGCAGACCCGCCGGACACGAACCACCTCCACGAAAGCGAGCATCATGCACATCGGCATCGACGTCGGCGGCACCAACACCGACGCCGTCCTCATGGACGGCACCCGCACCCTGGCCGGGGTCAAGCACTCCACGACCCCGGACGTGACGAGCGGGATCGTCCAGGCCATCGCAGACCTCCGTGCGAGGCACTCCTTCGAGGGCGGCGACATCGACGCGGTGATGATCGGCACGACGCACTTCATCAATGCGCTCGTGCAGGCGAGCCGGCTCGCTCCGGTCGCGGCCCTTCGACTCGGCCTGCCCGCGACGCGCGCGCTGCCGCCGCTGATCGACTGGCCGGAGGTTCTCGTCGCGGCCACCCAGGCACGCAGCTACCTGGCGCACGGCGGCTACGAGTTCGACGGCCGCCCGATCTCGCCGCTCGACCCCGACGAGATCCGCGCGCACGCCGAGGACATGAAGGCGAACGGCATCCGCTCGGTGGCCATCTCGTCGGTGTTCAGCCCGGTCAACCACGACCTCGAAGTGCAGGCGGCCGAGATCGTCGCCTCGGTGCTCGGAGAGGACGCCGCCATCTCGCTGTCGCATGAGATCGGCCGCATCGGACTGCTGGAGCGCGAGAACGCGACGATCATCAACGCCGCCCTCCGCGAGCTCGCGTCGGAGATCGTCGACGGGCTCACCTCGGCGGTCCGTGCGCAGGGCATCGAAGCGCCGATCTTCCTCAGCCAGAACGACGGCACGCTCATGGACGAGGACTACGTGCGCCGGTACCCGGTCGCGACCTTCGCCTCCGGCCCCACCAACTCGATGCGCGGGGCGGCGGCCACCAGCGGCCTTGTCGACTGCGCCGTCATCGACGTGGGCGGCACCACCGCCGACATCGGCCTGCTCATCAACGGCTTCCCCCGGGAGACGGCGAACGAGGTGAAGGTCGCCGGCATCCGCACGAACTTCCGCATGCCGGATGTGCTCTCCCTCGGCATCGGCGGTGGCAGCATCGTCGACGAGGAGACGGCCGAGGTGGGTCCGGCCTCGGTCGGATACCGGCTGACGACGGAGGCTCTGGTCTTCGGCGGCTCGACCCTCACGGCCACCGACATCGCGGTCGCCGCCGGTCGTGCGCAGGTGGGGGATCCCGCCAAGGTCGCGCACCTCGACCCCGCGTTCGTGGAGCGCGTGCTCGCCCGCATCGCGGAGCGCGTCGCGGAGGCGGTGGACCGCATGCGCACGTCGCCGGAGCCCATCGCGGTCGTGGCCGTCGGCGGCGGGTCCATCCTGCTGCCCGACGAGCTGCCCCTGTTCGGCACCGTCCATCGCCCGGAGAACTATGCGGTCGCGAACGCCATCGGCGCCTCGATCGCCCAGGTCGGCGGCGAGATCGACAAGGTCTACGCGATCGAGCCGGGCCGTCGCGACGAGACGATCGCGGAGGTGCGCGCCGAGGCCGTCGACAAGGCCATCGCGGCCGGCGCCAAGCCCGCGACGGTGTCGATCATCGACTTCGACGAGGTCCCCATTCCGTATCTTCCCGGCAACGCGACGCGCATCCGCGTGAAGGCCGTCGGCGACCTCGACATGGGGGCCTGACATGAGCACGACGATCACCGCGGCCGACATCGACGGTCTCGCTCGCGGCGCGGCCGTGCTCGGCACCGGCGGGGGCGGCGACCCGTACATCGGCGCGCTCCTCGCCCGCCAGGCCCTCGCCTCGGGAGACGTCACGGTCGTGGCGCTCGACGAGGTGCCGGACGACGCCCTCGTGCTGTTCGTCGCCATGATGGGCGCGCCCACCGTCATGGTCGAGAAGCTGCCGAGCCTCGCGGAGGTCATCGAGCCGGTCAAGGCGCTCGGGATCCACCTCGGCCGCCCGGTCACCCACATCGCCTGCGCCGAGGTCGGCGGCGTGAACTCGACGATCCCGATCGCCGCCGCCGCCGCGCTCGGGCTGCCGCTCGTCGACGCGGACGGCATGGGTCGCGCCTTCCCCGAGCTGCAGATGGTGCTCCCGACGCTGTACGGCGTGACGGCCTCGCCGCTCGCCTTCAGCGACGAGAAGGGGAACACGGGGGTGCTGCAGACCGCCGACAACTCCTGGACCGAGCGCATCGCCCGCGTCGCGTGCGTCGAGATGGGCTGCTCCGTCATGATCTCCGGCTTCTCGATGTCGGGTGCCGCCGCACGCCAGTCGCTGGTGGCGGGATCGCTGTCCCGGTGCATCGACATCGGTCAGCGGATCGCGGAGGCCCGCGAGGCGAAGACCGACCCGGTCGCCGCCGTCGTCGAGCTCCTCGGCGGTCGCGAGCTGTTCGGTGGCAAGGTCGCCGACGTGAACCGGGCCACGACGACCGGCTTCGCGCGCGGTCGGGCACGGATCGACGGAGAGAGCGGAGCCTCGCTGACGCTGCAGTTCCAGAACGAGCACCTCGTCGCGGAGGCGGACGGGCGGGTGCTGGCGACCACCCCCGACCTCATCATGGTCCTCGACGGCGAGTCGGGGGAGCCCGTCACGACCGAGGGGCTGCGCTACGGCCAGCGCGTCCGCGTGATCGCCGCTCCCGCTGACGAGCGCTGGCACTCGGACGCGGCTCTCGCGATGGTCGGCCCGGGGTACTTCGGCTACGACATCCCGGCGCACCGGTTCGACGGCACGGTCTCCGCCGGAGACGCCGCGGCAGGGGCCGCCGCATGAGCTGGGAGCTGACCGCGGCAGACCTGCCCGACCTCGCCCGCGGCGCCACGCTGCTCGGCACCGGCGGCGGGGGCGACCCCTACATCGGCAAGATGCTGGTGGAGCGGGTGCTCGGCGACGGGGCGATCACGATCCTCGACCCGGACGACCTCGCCGACGACCTCTTCGTCATCCCGACCGCGCAGATGGGGGCGCCGACGGTGATGGTCGAGAAGATCCCCGCCGGCATCGAACCCACCCTCGCCCTGCGCACCCTGGAGGACCACCTGGGACGCCGGGCCGATGCCACCATGCCGATCGAGTGCGGGGGGATCAACTCGATGATCCCGCTCATCGTCGCCGCGGAGACCGGTCTTCCGGTCGTGGACGCGGACGGCATGGGCCGGGCGTTCCCCGAGCTGTCGATGGAGACCTTCGCGGTCTACGGCGTGCACGGCTCGCCGCTCGCGCTCGCCGGAGAGCGCGGGGAGCGCGTCGTCATCGACACGGGAGACGACGATCGTCAGATGGAGTGGCTCGCCCGCGGCATCACGATCCGGCTGGGTGGCGTCGGTCACATCGCCGAGTACGCCATGACCGGGGCCGACGTGCGGCGCACGGCGGTGCCGCGCACCATCTCGATGGCTCTCGCCCTGGGCCGAGCGATCCGGCTCGCCCGGGAAGAGCACCGCTCGCCGTTCGAGGCGATCGCCGCGACGCTCGCGACCACGCTCTACCCGCATGTGCGCGAGCTCTGCGTCGGGAAGGTGGTGGATGTCGAACGACGGACCACCGAGGGTTTCGCGAAAGGGCGGGCGGTCATCGCTCCGCTCGGCGCCGCGGAGGACGACACGTTCGAGATCGCCTTCCAGAACGAGAACCTCACCGCGCGGCGGGCTGGACGGCTCGTCGCGATCGTTCCCGATCTCATCTGCGTCGTCGACCACGAGACCGCCGAGCCCATCACCACGGAGGGCCTCCGCTACGGTCAGCGCGTCCGGGTGCTCGGCATCTCGACGCCGGCGATGATGCGCACCCCCGAGGCTCTGGCCGCTTTCGGGCCCTCCGCCTTCGGCCTGACCGAGGAGTTCGCTCCCGTCGAGGGGATGGCCGCGTCCTAGGCTGGATCCCATGAGGCTGGAGCGGGACGACCTGGAGGCGCTCGCCCGCGGGTACGCCCTGCTCGGCTCCGGCGGCGGCGGGTCCACGACGATGCTCGAACTCATCCTCGGCACCACCGCGCCCTGGCCCCTCGACGTCGCGCCGGTGGACGCGCTGGACCCCGCCACGCCCTGTCTCGGCGTGGCCTTCGTCGGGTCGACGATGCTGCTCGGCGAGCGGATGCCCGGTGCCGCGCCCTTCGCCCCGCTGCTGCGGGCGGTGGAGAGATGGCTCGGGCATCCCGTCCCGGCGGTGTGCTCGCTCGAGGGTGGAGGGATGAACGGCCTCGCGCCGCTCACTCTGGCCGGATCGCACACCGTGGTGGACGCCGACTGCACGGGGCGTGCGGTGCCGGGACTCGATCAGATGTCGCTGTTCGTCGACCGCGTGCCGGGACTGGTCTTCGCGTGCGAGACCGGGGCCGACGGGGTGGCGCTCGTGGAGGCGACGAGGGCGATCGATGCGGAGCGTGTGGTGCGTTCGGCCATCATCCAGGCCGGAGGCGTCGGCTGCGCCGTTCTCGCCGGCTTCACCGTCGGCGATCTGCGCGAGCACGCCATCGCCGACCACCTCGCCCGCGCGCTCGCCCTCGGCCGCAGCTTCCTGGTGCACCGGGCGGCACCGCTGCCGGTCCTCGCCGAGGTGCTCGGGGGGACGCTGCTCGCCGAGGGCCGCATCGTGACCACCGCGTCCTCCGCAGCCGACCCGCACGTGAACGCGGTCGAGATCGCCGGACTCGGCGGAGCGGTGCACCGCATCGTCACCCGGTCCGAGACCCTCGCGGTGCTCACCGACGGCCTGCTGGTGGCCGCGGCGCCCGAGATCATCGTCCTCCTGGATGCCGTGTCCCGAGACGTCCTCGAAGTCACCGAGCTGGCCCCCGGGCGCACCGTGGCGGCCCTCGCCCTCCCCGCTCCCGCATGGTGGAACGCCCGCCCCGAGCGTCGGGCCCGGGTGGTGCCTTCCGCCTACGGGCTCGTCGATCTGGACGCGGCGTGAGCGGGGCGCTCGCGCTGCCGGCGCTGCTGGCGCAGGAGGAGAACGGCGTCCTCCGCCACGTCGCGGGCCCGCGGGATGTCGCGTGGGACGCGGTGGTGGTGGAAGCCGGCGAGTCCGACCTGCCCGACGAGGGCATCGGCCGGCTCGCGATCCTCACGTCCGGGGCGCCGATCGCCACCTGGCAGCAGGACGCGATGCTGCGCCGGGTCCGCGACCGCGGGTTCACGGGGCTCGCCCTCCCCGGTGCCGCCGGTGTCGACCCCGGGGCGCTCCGCCTCGCGGACCGGATCGGTCTCGCCCTGCTCGATGTCGAGAGGCCGGTCCAGCTCGCCCGCGCCTGCTGGATGCTCATCGAGGCCCGCGACGCTCTGACGCTCACGCGGGTGCGCAAGGTCGCGCAGTCGTTCGAGTACGCCGCCGACGACCTCGGCGACCTGCTCGGACACCTCGCGGCGAACCTCGGTCTGGGCGTCGCCCTCGTCGATGCCGCGGGAGTTCTCCGTGAAGCCGGCGGACACCTGGACGCCGAACTGCACGCGGCGATCCGCTTCGACGCGTGGAGCGACAGTGCCAGGGCGGGGGAGGGCGCGGCCGCCTCGGTGCGGGTGGACAGCCCCGGCCGGTCCGGTCTGCGTCTCGTCCTGTTCGGCCACGGCTTCGGAGAGGCACAGCTGCGGTCGCTCCTGGTGGCCGCGGAGGTCGCCATGCCCGCGGTGGCCGCCCGCATCCTCATCGACGAGATCGCGGCCGTCAACGACGTCGCGGCATCGTCGGGGCTGCTGCGGGACTTCGTCGAGCTCCGCGGAGCCGCCGATGCCGATGTGGAACGGCGCATGGCGGAGCGGGGGTGGCGCACCGGCGGGCATCACCTCGGCTTCCGCATGGTGGCGCGCAGCCGGGTGGAGCCGCTCGCACTCCTCCGTGCGATCAGGCCCGGGCTCAGCGCGATCGACGCCGAGGCGCACGCGACCACGGCGGGTCGAGGCCTCAGCGGCTGGCTCTCGTTCGCTGAGGCCCCGGGGCCCGATCGCATCGAGCGGGCCGTGACGGCACTGCGCGACCTCCACCTCACGGCACTGCGCGACTTCGCCGTGGCGACCGGGGTGGGCTCGGCGCAGACCGGGCCGGAAGGACTGGCGGCGACCCTCGACGAAGCCGGCGACGCCGCACGGATCGCCGCGGCCCGGTCGGCCACCGGATGGTTCGTCCGCGTCGACAGCCTCGGGCTCGAACAGCTCCTGCTCGCCTGGACCGGCAACGACACCTTCGTCCCGGCCGCGCAGTCGCTGCTCGCCCCTCTGGCCGAGGGGAACGGGGAACTGCTCAGGACCCTGTCGGCCTACCTCGACCACGAGTCCGGCATCGCGGCCACCGCGGCCGCTCTCGGGCTGCACCGCAACACGGTGGCCGTGCGGATCCGCCGGGTGCAGGAGCTCCTCGGGATCGACATGAACGACCCCGAGGCGCGGCTGGCGCTGCATCTCGCGTGCCGGGCGGTGCTGCCGGGCTGAGCCCGGAGCACACCGTCCGGGGTCACTCCGGGTCGCCGTGCAGCATCCAGGCGATCCCGAAGCGGTCGACGAGCATCCCGAACGTCCCGCCCCACGGCGGCACATCGAGCGGCATCGTGATCGTGGCGCCTTCGGAGAGACGGTCCCACACCTGCCGGGTGACCTCCTGGGTGTTGCCGCTCAGGGACACGGAGACGCCCTGCGGCTTCTCGTAGGTCATGCCCTCCGGGGTGTCCGAGGCCATGAGCACGAGGCCGTCGGGGGTCGTGAGCTGCGCATGCATCACGAGGTCCTTCTGGCTCGGATCCTGCACCATGTCGGGGAAGTCGCCGAAGACCGTGATGTCGAGATCTCCGCCGAGGACTCCCCGGTAGAACTCCATGGCCTCGCGGGCCTCGGTGCGGAAGGACAGGTAGGGATTGAGGTTCGCCATGCGTGCTCCTGGTCGCTCGACTGCTGGAAGACCCCCGCCCCTCCTCAGTCTGCGCGCGCCGGCACCGCCTCGGCAAGCCATTCCGTGAACGTCTGCGTCCCGCGCACGGCATCCGGTCCCGGCAGCGCCTTCCCCGCGCGCATCCCCGCCATCTGCGGGCCGGGCACGTTCAGCGCCGGGATCCAGCCTCGGTACCCGATGCGCCGAGCGAACGCCCGCACCATGTCGGCGAGCTGCTCTTCGCGGGGGCCGGCGAAGTCAGGCACTCGACCCTGCGCGTCCCCGATCGCGAGCGTGACGAGCCGCTCCGCGACCTCGCGGGCCGCCACCGGCTGCGTGCGCGCACGCGGGGCGAGATGCAGCGGCCCCGCCTTCGCGCGCGCGAACATCTGCGCGGCGAACTCGTGGAACTGCGTGGCTCGGAGGATCGTGGGACGGCGGACGCGGAGACCAGCTTCTCCTGGGCCACTTTGCCCGCGTAGTAGTCGTAGGGGATCCGGTCGATGCCGACGATGGAGAGCAGGACGACGTGTCCCACGCCGGTGTCCGCGGCGGCGGCGAGGAGGTTCCCGGTGGCGGCGGTGAAGAACTCGATCGCCGTGCTCGCCTTCAGGGTCTCGACGCTCACGACATCGATCACGGCATCGGCTCCGGTCAGCGCCGCCTCCAGCCCGCGCCCGCTGACCAGATCGACGCCGTGCGAACGACTGAGCACGACGGCCTCATGACCGGCGCCCCGGACGGCCTCCACCGTGGGCGTGCCGACGACGCCGGTCCCTCCTGCGACGACGATCCTCATGCGTCGATCCTCACTCCCGATCCAGCCCGAAAGTGCGCTTCACGAGCGCCTGCACATCACGGTCGAGCCCGTCGATGCGGGCGTTGACGCCGTCGATGCGCGTGCCGACCGCGTCGAAGCGGGTGTTGACCGCATCGAAGCGCGCGGTCATCTCGTTCCGCAGGCCCCCGATCTCGCTGCGGAGGACGCGGATGAACAGCGTCGAGACGACCGTGAGCATGCCCATCATCAGCGCAGTGAACGCGCCGATCATGGTCCAGACCTGCGCACCGTCCATGGTTTCCATCCCCTCATCGTGGCACCGGATCCTTCAGCCTGCCAGCATCCTGGCGGACGCCACGCCCGGCCCCTCGCGCTCTGTGGAGACACCGGAGATCGCGGGGATTCGGGAGGAAGGGCCGGGTGAGGATCCCTCCTCACCCGGCCCTCGGTCAGTCGCCCTTCACGTTCACGAGCTGTCGCAGCATGTGCCGGATCCGCACCAGGCTCGCCGCATCCTCCATCACCCGATCGATGGGCTTGTAGGCCTGGGGGATCTCATCGATGAAGGCGTCGGTGTCCCGGAACTCGATGCCGGCCATCGCCTCCCGCAGCTGCGCGTGGGTGAACGTCTTCCGCGCCGCGGACCGCGAGTACTCCCGCCCGGCACCGTGCGGGGAGGAGTTCAGCGACAGCGGGTCGCCGAGCCCCTCCACCACGTACGATGCCGTGCCCATCGATCCGGGGATGAGTCCGGGCCGACCCGCGTCCGCCTGGATCGCGCCCTTGCGGGACACCCAGACGCGCTTTCCGAAGTGCATCTCCGACTCCGTGAAGTTGTGGTGGCAGTTGATCCGCTCCTCCTCCTCGACCGGAGCGCCGAGGAAGTCGGAGAGCTGCCGGATGACGCGGTCCATCATCTCCTCGCGGTTCAGCAGCGCGAAGTGCTGTGCCCACCGGAGCTCGCGGATGTAGCGCGTGAACTCCGGCGTGCCCTCGACGAGGTAGGCCAGGTCGGGGTCGGGCAGGTCGATCCACCACTGCTTCGCCAGCCGCTGCGCGACCGCGATGTGGTGCCCGGCGATCTTGTTGCCCACGCCACGGGACCCGGAATGCAGGAACAGCCAGACCCGGTCGAGCTCGTCCACCGACACCTCGATGAAGTGGTTCCCCGAGCCGAGCGTGCCGAGCTGGAGCCGCCAGTTCTTCGCGTAGCCCTCGGGGTCGAACTCGGCCGCACGTGCTCGCTCCTCCAGCTCGGCGATGCGCGGTGCGGCCGTCGCCACGACCTTGTTGTTGTAGCGCCCGGCGGACAGCGGGATCGCGCGCTCGATCTGCTCCCGGAGCGCGGCGAGGTCGCGCCCGTCGAGGTCGTCCTTCGTGAACGGCGTGCGGACGGCGATCATGCCGCAGCCGATGTCGACGCCGACGGCCGCGGGGATGATCGCGCCGAGCGTCGGGATGACAGACCCGACGGTCGCGCCCTTGCCGAGGTGCGCATCCGGCATCAGCGCCAGGTGCGGGTGGATGAACGGCATGCGTGAGGTGGTGCGGGCCTGATCGAGGGTCTTCTCATCGATCAGGGACGCCCACGACAGCAGCCGCGCGGAGAGCCTCTCCATGATTCCTTTCCTTGTGGTGGTGTCCGGCCACAGGTCAGGGAGTCTTCCGACGGAAAACGCCCCGGACCTGACGGTGCGGGGCGTTGCGAGAGCGGATGCTGTCACACGGCGCGCGCCGGAGGGTACGACTCGTCGCGGTCATTGCGCTTCTGCGGAAGCGGCAATGCCACGTTCTGGGGAAGATTCCGCGGGGCGGTCATCCGTCGTCTCCTCGGCTGGTGTGCGGCGCCGGTCGGCACAGCCTTGCCACCCTAGGCGGCGACACGCCCGGGCGTCAAGCGTCCTTCGGCGGGTTGTACATGAACTCGAGCCGGATGCCGTCGGCGTCCTCGACGAAAGAGGCGTAGTACCGCTCGCTGTACCGCGGATACTCCTTCGGCTCGCGCACCGCGGTCCAGCCGGCGTCGAGGGCGAGGTCGTGGAGTCGGTCGACCTCGGCGCGCGACGGCACCGCGAAGGCCATGTGCTGCCAGCCGACGCGGCCGTGGCGGTGAGGGGTGGGATCGTCGTCCCACGTGTAGAGGATGATCTCGGTCTCGTCGCCGGTGTGCCAGGAGATCGAGTGATCGTCCTCCCCACCGAGCTCGTAGCCGAGCGCGGTGAGCACGGGATGGAACTGCGCGCGTCCGCGCTCCAGGTCGGCGACGGTGATGCCCAGGTGATCGAGGAGAGCCATGCGCCCAGTCTGTCAGCGCAGCGGTCGCCTGTCAGTGCGGAGCGTGGTATTCGGCTTCGCCGCGCTTCCAGTAGCCCTTCACGACGGCGTTCGCGCTGTCCACGCCCCAGCGTGCGAGCAGGGCCCGGCCGGGCTTCACGATGGACTGCTCGGCGGCGATGAACACGAACGGGTCGTCTCCCACGACGTCGTCCGCGGTCAGCGCGTCGAGGAAGGCGATCAGCGCGGAGCCGGCCGGCGCGTCGCCGCGGTGCAGCCACTCGACAGGCACCGGAGCGTCGATCTCGATCTCGCGGCCGGCCGACACCGTCTCGATGACGATGCGTGCGGGGGTGCCGGCGGGGATGAGGGCGGCGAAGCGACGGATCGCGGGGATGGCGGTCTCGTCGCCGACGAGGAGCCATGATCCCGGCTCTCCGGTGAGGACGGCGGCGCCGCGCGGCCCGCCGACGCCGATGGTCGACCCGAGCGGGGCGTTCGCGGCCCACGGGGCGGCCACGCCCTGATCGCCGTGCACGGCGAACTCCACGTCGAGCCAGTCGTCACCCCAGGCGAGGGGCGTGTACTCGCGGCTCGGGGAGGCCCGCAGCTCCTCCACCGAGTCCACGGGGCCGCTCGGGAAGAAGAGCCGCATGTGGTCGTCGGAACCCGGGGAGTCGAAGCCGGCGAGGTCGGGCCCGGACAGGCGGACGCGCACGAAATCCGGAGCGAGCCATTCGCGGGCGCTCAGCGTGACGTTGCGGAAGCGCAGCTCGAGGCCGCGACGCTCGATCGAGAAACCGGATTTCGTATCGCTCATAAAGTAAGGCTAACCTAAAAACCGACGCGGTCGGCTCGCCCGCCCGTCGGACCGGCGCCCCACGAGGGCGCACACATCCCCGCAGAACAGGAGTCTCTCCATGTCCGTGCCCAGAACCCTCACCGCCACGAGCGTCGCTCTCGTCGGCCTGCTCGCCCTCTCCGGCTGCGCGTCCGGCGGCGAAGCCGAACCCGAAGAGACGACGGCGGAATCGGGGACCGTGACCATCGAGGACAACACCGGCACGCACGAGATCAGCACGCCGCCGGCCTCGGTCGTCGCTCTGGACAACCGGACCTTCCAGACCCTCTCCGACTGGGGCATCGAGCTCTCCGCCGGCGCGGTCTCCCTCATGCCGGAGACCGTCTCCTACGTGAAGGACGAGGACATCGTCGACATCGGCCTGCACTCCGAGCCCGACCTCGAGGCCATCGTCGCCGCCGACCCCGACCTCATCATCAGCGGCCAGCGGTTCACGCAGCACAACGAGGCCATCGCCGAGCTCGTCCCTGACGCCACGATCATCGACCTGGAGCCGCGGGACGGCGAGCCCTTCGACGAGGAGCTCAAGCGGCAGACCACCGCCCTGGGCGAGATCTTCGGCAAGCAGGACGAGGCCCAGAAGCTCGTCGAGGAGTTCGACGCCGCTGTGGACCGCGCGAAGGCGGCCTACGACGACGCCGACACCGTCATGGCGGTGAACACTTCGGGCGGGCAGATCGGCTACCTCGCTCCGACCGTCGGCCGCTCGCTGGGACCGATCTACGACATGCTCGGCCTCACGCCGGCACTGCAGGTCGACGACGCGACCGACGACCACCAGGGCGACGAGATCTCGGTCGAGGCGATCGCCGCCTCGAACCCCGACTGGATCCTGGTGCTCGACCGGGATGCCGTGTTCGCGGCGGAGACGCCGGACTACGTGCAGGCGGCGGAGATCATCGAGAGCTCCGAGGCGCTCGCCGGCGTGACCGCCGTGAAGGACGACCAGATCGTCTACATGCCCACGGACACCTACCTGAACGAGAGCATCCAGACGTACACGACGTTCCTCAACGACCTCGCCGACGCGCTCGAGAAGAGCGCCGACAAGTAAGGGCTGTGGGGGGGGGTCCCGACCCGGGGGGCGCCGCCGGCCCCCCCCCCTCCCTCCTCCCCCCTTCCACCCCCACCCCGATCCTCCTCCCTTCTGTTTGCTCCCCAGCTGCTCCTTTACGGCC